>NZ_JAMXSF010000016.1 GCF_024124545.1 Pseudoalteromonas sp. XMcav2-N | reverse complement strand
CTGAAATTCGCTGTTAGAACTCAATCTGTACGAGTGCCCACACAGATGATTGCTTCATATTTTTAAAGAACAGTGCGACTCAATGTCGCTGCGCTGTTAGCGCTGAGGGTTGTGCATTCTAATCACTCCCCTTTTAATGTCAACACTTAACTTTGAAAACTTTCAACATTAAGTTTTACCTGACTCCCAACTCGTTGGCTCGTTGCTTTTCAGCGTTGTGCCCCGTGTTGGTGGATGCGCATTATAGGGAAATCGAACCTCAGCGCAACCCCTTTTTTGAAGAAAAATACCCAAGCCGACTCATTCGAACAAATAACACACAAAAAAACCGTTTATCTTCAATTTAAGCCTGAAATTCATTCAAATAAAAAAGGTTTCCAGCTGTGCTTAGAAACCTTTTTATTACGCTTATCATATATTTTAGCCTGGAAGTAATAACCGGTGTCATCTAGAGAACGCCAAGTGTAGACACTATAAATGATTACCCAGATTGCTATAAAAAGAATACCTATTTATCTAGACGCAAACCGCATCATAAAAGTATCGCTTGTGCTTTTTTACCGATGTACCCGACTGCTCAACTTCCATCATATTGTTGTCATCCAGGCATACGTGGAATTCACTGTGCCCTGTAGACGCACTCAAAGGCATCACCAACTTAGGGTTAGACCAAGAGTCACCAAAACCAACCTCCAGATCTTGTAAATCCTCAAACTCGGCCGACAGCCTATAACAAGAGCCAGGGAAGATCTGCGTGAGGGTAAGCGCTTTGATATCTCCTTTTTGACATAGAAATGCAAAAATTGGCTTTGATGTTTTGTTCTCATAAGTAACAGCAATATTTGTAATCACAGTGGCATTCTCTGACTGAATAATCTATGTGCAAACTATAGATTTCTGACAGATAAAAGCAATTACGGGCCATTACAGTTTTGTTCCTTACACATTACCTGACGCTCTTATGCTTATGTATCTGATGAAACTGCCACAGCACATTTAGGATCTGCCATTCGCCAGAGGCGGTTTTATATAAATGCATATAGTCTATCCACTCGTCAGTGATCAGTTTTACAGTAGCCACACGTTTATCAATATCTAAAATTCTCAGTTCCATTTTAGGTTGGGCTGCAAAACGAGTACCCACACGGTTGTATTCTGCTGCAAGTTCAATCATTCCTTGTTTACCCATAGCCATGACGAATTCCTCGCCTTGCTGATCGCGCCAATAAGTCCGCTTTATCAATTCATCATCTGTTACTTTTGCCATCAACTCAGGGCGAACTTCTATCTGCGCAATCAAATAGCCCTTAGCTGCGAACTCTATCGCTTGCTTATCAGCGTCTGTTGTTGCATAGCTATACCCCGATACCAAAACACAGCAAGTTAAAATAAGTTGAATATATATCGCCATCGTTGGCTCCTTCGTAAAACTGTTGTCATTCCGGCAGCCAGACACGACTTCCGTGTCAACAAGGTTAAAGGTATCGCTCAGCCATACAAACTTAAGGTTTTCTGATCCCGCCGTTTGAATAAATAAAACTCATAATTTCAAAAAGGTAGTTCAATATTAAAACGACACTCTCCTCACTATTGGCTAGATTTGCTACTCTAGCGACTTCAAAAAGCAATTAAGCCAGAAAGGACTCTCATGTCGACCACAACGTGCCACGACCAACCCAACGAATCACCGATTGTATTTGCCTTAGTTTCAGCCATGCTATTTTGGGGAATGAGTTGGATTTCAGGAAAAATTATCGCAGAGGTTGCACCCGCTCAGGTCACCGTATTCTACCGACTTTTTCTGGCTGCAATCAGCATGCTTCCTATTATGTGGGTAATGCAAAAATTCAACTTGCTGAACCTCAGGTTCAATAAACGCGCTTTAGCATGGTCACTGCCAGCAGGCTTTTTTCTCGCTTTTTACAATCAGTTGTTTTTTCTTGGCCTGGCCGATGGGTTGCCAGGTAAGGGTGGCATGCTGGTCACCACCTCCAATCCCGTGTTTACCTTTATTTTGAGTGCAATATTATTGGGGCAAGCCATCAACCGGCGCCAGGGAATTGGGCTGGCTATGGGTCTGGGCGGTGGACTAATGATGATTGAAGTGTGGCATTTCGACCTTGATCAGATACTTTCTGCAGGTAATCTGTACTTTATCCTCGCATCACTCACCTGGGCCTTTTTGACCCTCATCAGCCAGCGCGGGACCCATTATGCTGACTTCATTACATTTAGTACGCTCATGTATTTTTGGGCTTCGTTATTAAGCTATGCATTTGCTTATCAACATGACCCTTTCATCGGTGCAGCAAAGTTTCCGGCGTATTACTGGCATCACTTGCTGTTTTTATCGATTGTCGTAGTAAGCATCGCCACCAGTGTATTCTTCCTGGCAACACAAAAGCTTGGTCCCAACCGTTCGAGCTCTTTCGTCTTCGTGGTACCCGTCACGGCAATGGGACTGTCTGCCTGGTACTTTGGTGAACGGCCCAGCGTAGGCGTTGCAGTGGGCGGTGCGTGTGCTTTGTGTGCTGTTTATTTGCTCAATAAGAAAGCGTCAAACTAGAACGCAATAAAGAAAGCCGATTCACTGTATCGGCTTTCTGACCACGATCAACCTTAGCCAGCCTCCCTCGTTACAGATTTGGTACTGAATCGTTCAAATAAGATGGGCAATACAAACAACGTGAGCAAGGTTGAAGTAATCAAGCCACCGATAACCACACTGGCTAAAGGTTTCTGAACTTCTGAGCCTACCCCCGAGGACAACAAAATTGGCATTAATCCCAATGCGGAGGTGAGCGCAGTCATCAATACCGGGCGTAATCGGGACGCGGCACCTTCTTGTATTGCAGTCGATAGCTCTTCTCCTGAGGCAATGCGACGATTAATGCTCTCCACGAGGACCACCGCGTTCAATACTGCTACACCAAACAACGTAATAAACCCTACAGAAGCCGGAACAGATAAGTATTGCCCAGACCAATATAAAGAAAAGACACCGCCAATAACGCCCAGCGGAATGCTCATCATGACAAGAGCAGCCTGACCTGCGGAATTAAAGGTCACGAACAGCAACAGAGTCATTAGCAGCAGAGCACAGGGAATAACGAGCGCCAATCTCTTGTAGGCACGTTGCTGGCTTTCAAACTGACCACCAAGCTCAACACTGTAACCAGGAGGAAGTGATAACGCGCCGTCAATCTTTGCTCTGATATCTTCTACAACGCTGCCCATATCCCTGCCAGACACATTGGCCTGCACAACTATTCTGCGCTGCACGTCATCGCGGCGGATTTGTACAGGGCCTGACGCAAATTCTACATTTGCCACTTCTTTTAAACTGACCCAGGCACCTGAGGGGGACAGAAGTCTCAGAGATTCTATTACAGCGGGGTTTCGCCTGGCAGGTTCAGTCAGTCTGACGTAAATATCATACCTTTCATTCCCCTTTACAACCTGGCCCGCCGTATTGCCCCCTAAACCACTGCTGACCAACTCCATTACATCGCTGACAGAGAGTCCAAAACGCGATAAAGCTTCCCTGTCTGGTGTGATCACCAATTGCGCCTCCCCACTCAGCTGCTCCAATGCGACATCCACTGTGCCGTTGACGCTTTGGACTAAGTGCTCAAGCTCCTCTCCTTTTTTCATCAATACGGTTAAATCCGGACCGAGCAGTTTAATCGCTAGCTGAGCTTTAACGCCCGATAGCAACTCATCAACGCGAGTCGCTATTGGCTGAGAGAAGTTAAAAAGCAAACCAGGGTGAACGGCAAGTGCCACCGCCATTTTCTCTTGCAGCGCTTCCCTTGTGTCCGCATTTTTCCACTGGTCAACAGGCCTGAGTCCTATATAGATTTCAATGTTGTTGACCGGCTCGGGATCGCCACCGACCTCTGGGCGGCCAATGCGGCTCAGTGCATAAGTGACTTCTTCAAATTCCAATAACGTTTGCTCCAGTTTAGGCGCAACAGACAAAGCCGTTTCCAGACTGGCAGACGGTGCCAGTGTTACACGTAAATTCAAGGTCCCTTCTTCCAGCTCAGGGACAAACTCAGTGCCAATTTGTCCCAGTGTGTATATCGCAATTACAAACAAAGCCGAGATTACCATAAACAATGCTTTGCCATATCGCTGCGCTTGTGTCAGTAACTGTCGATAGTACTCTTCCACTTTTGCTAACATCGCATTGCGCTGCCCCGGTTTGCGGCTTTTCAGCAAATAGCAGGCTAAAGGCGGCACCACCAGTAAAGCAATCACAACAGCACACACCATGACCAGCATAATGCTGATAGCCATGGGTACGAAGAGCTTGGCTTCAACGCCTTCGAAGGAAAACAAAGGCAAAAAAACCAACAGGATAATCGTGGAAGCAAAAAAGATAGGTCTGGCGACATCCATTGCGGCTGAGGTAACCAGTTCATGAAAGCGCCAGCTCTTCTCGCCGGAAGGCACCAACTGACAGGACTGTCGTTGCAATATGCGCTCGACCATAACAACCGAGCCATCCACCAGCATACCGATAGCTACCGCCAGCCCACCCAGCGACATCAAATTTGCCGACATTCCCACCACAGACATCAGCCCCAGAGCCAGAATAATTGCCGCAGGCACCGAGAGTATAACCAGGATCGCCGCGCGCAGATTAAATAGAAAAAAGATTAACACCACGGCAATAAACACAAATGCCAGCAAAAGCGCCTGGGTTACTGTGCTCACAGCCTTGTCTATCAACATACTCTGATCATAGAAAGGTACAAATTTCACACCCGGCGGCAGCGCTCGGTTGATCTGCGCCACTTTTTCGTTTATCCCGTCAATTGTCGCTTTGGTATTAGCCCCCATACGTTTAAGAACAATACCACTCACTACCTCACCCAGGGGCTGATGCTTGCCTGTATGATCACGCTGGGTCATGGTCACCGCTCCCTGACGGATCTCTCCACCCAATTTGACCTGTGCAATGTCACTCACTCGAACCACAGTCCCATTCTCTGTCTTGACGGGGACCTGACGAATTTGTGCTAAGCCTGGCTCACCACTTGCGAACCAACCAACTCCACGGATCACAAGCTGTTCCTGGCCCCGGTCAAGATACCAACCACCTACATTACGATTATTGTCTGTCAAGGCTTGCTGCACCTGAGCCTGGGTTAGCTTATAAGCCAACAAGCGCGCAGGATCCAGATCCACCTGGTATTGTTTAACCTGCCCCCCGAATGACAGCACGTCAGTCACCCCTTCTACCGGCATCAGCAAGAGTTTAACCACCCAATCGTTGATGCCACGCAGCGCCATTTCATCAAAGCCTGAACCGGGCTCAGCCACCAGCAGGTATTGATAAACCTGACCCAGCCCAGAGGTATTCGGCCCCATATCCGGGGTTCCCACGGAATCAGGGATCAGTGAGCGGGCGGCCTGCAGCCGCTCAAATACCAACTGCCTGGCAAAGTAAATATCCGTCCCTTCTTTAAAGACAACAGTCACCCCGGACAACCCTGTCTTCGACACTGAACGTACCTGCTCAACATCCGGCAGCGCATACATTACGGCTTCAATCGGGTAAGTGATCAACTGTTCAACTTCCTGTGCCGCTAACCCAGGCGCTTCAGTGTTTACGGTTACCTGAACATTGGTCACATCCGGAAATGCATCCAGATTCAGGCGAGGTATTTGCCAAAGCGCCCCAGTCAGAATAATGAGTGCCACAAATAGCACCAGGGCACGGTGTGTAATTGTCCCTTTTATTATCTTGTCTAACATCTTATGCGCCCTCAGTGGTTATGTGGATCAAAGCCACTTTTTGCTAATTCGGAGGCAACAAAGAATGCGCCTTGAATAACCACTCGGGTGCCCGCCTCAATCACTTGCGAGGGCGACGCAGATTCAATTATCACCCTATCCCCGATCAGCTTGCCGCGTATAACAGGTATAGCGACAAACTCACCCGTGTCATGTTCTACAAACACCTGCCACTTGCCCGCAGTATCGCGCACCAGAGCTGATTCAGGCACTGCAATAACAGGGCTTGTTGTGTTAAACATAAAATACGCACTGACAAACATCCCGGCATGTAACGTATCGTCTGGATTGTCTACTTGCAGGCGAACCACTCGGGTACGTGTGAGAGGGTCCAGTCTGTGCCCCTGCTGGATCACCTCTGCCGGGTAGCGACGAAGATTGTGTTCAATCTCAACACGCGTATGGGTATTGATCGGGTCCTGCTGTGTGGCTGCTAACCTGACTTCTACCCATAAAGTTGATTCATCGGCGAGCTGCATGATGGCCTCGCCCGGCTCAAAGCGTTGGCCCTGCTCAAAGTTATCCGCCAGGACAATCCCGCTGCGCTGTGCGGACAAGGTATAGATACCCAACGATTGAGCCTTAGTCTCTTGTAACCGGCCGATATCAGACAGACTCATCCCCATCGCCAGCAGTTTACCCTGCGCCGCCTTGAACTGGGCCTTCGCGACAACCTGCTGGTTTACACTCACGCTCGAATCGGTTAGGCGCGCGACTCGCAGCCATTCACTGGCAGCAATAAGGTAGTCTGCCTGCGCCTGTGCCATATCCTGACTAAATAAGGTAACAAGCTTATCGCCCTGTTTCACTATCTCACCCAAAACGGCATGACGGCGCTCAATCACGGAGTCAATGCGTGGCGTAACGACATAGCTGGTAAAACTATTGGCTTTGAGTTCACCTGGTGCATAAAGTGGAATGCGTTCATATACTGGCTGGACTGCCACCAACTTTAGGTTGATCTTTGCCTGTTGAGCTTCGCTAAGCATCACACTTTGTGCATGAGGCTGGGTAACGTGAGAAGCCTCAACTGGCGCATGTTGTTCTTTATGGCTATGGTCTGGATCGGTGCTCAAACCGGCACTGACCTTCAGTGATATCAGCACTAACCCTGTAGCGTAACTAAAAATACCTTTGTTCATGGTTGTGTAAATCTCTAATTCGTAGCTTGTCGTGCATCAGGTATGCTCACAAGCTTCAGCCTGTCTGTTTCAGGCAAAAATGGGACGACCAATCGCGCCGCCCATTGTCATATGACAACAGGCACACGGCGGCGATCCGTCAAACGGAAAAAACAAACGCTGACCTAAACAAGATCAGTAGGCGCAGAATTAGGCGATGGGAGGTTTAAACTGAGATTCAATGCGTCGGCGAACCTGAGTGTCGCCTGGTAAAAATGAGGTTTCAGGTTTTATTAATCCGGATACCAGTGAGAGCCTGGCTGACATCCAGATAGTATGACTACCACTACAATGACCACAATGGTGACAGTCGGAGATCACATGTCCCTGCTCATCAAAAATAAGCCTGTCCGAGGCAGAATAGTTGTCATCATGAACGTGCTTAGTTTGCAGGTGTGCTTGATCAGGTTGATGAAAGTTGCCGGGATCGACAGCAGCAGTCACCGATTGAACGCCAATCAGTAACAGCATAATTATGCTGAGCAGACCCTGTAGTAAACGCAACTTACCTTCTCACGATTGATTAAGTTGCCAGCAATATAGGCGGGCCGGGAGGCGATGTCAATGCCTCTTTATAGCCTATGGTATTGATATAAAATAACATTATTTTTTTAGTCGAGCCATTTATACATGATATAGCTATCAGTAAAGCCCAAACGAGGATGACGATAAGCCTTTGGAATTGTTCCGATTATTTGATACCCCAATCTTTGCCACAGCTGCACCGCCACCTGATTACTGGCAACCACTGAGTTAAACTGCATAGCTAGGTAGCCTCTTGCTTTTGCCTCATTTTGGGAATGCTCACACAAGGCGCGCGCAACTCCTTTACCCCTAGCATGAGTTGTGACCATATAGCCACAATTGCAAATATGATCGCTCGGCCCCATCGCATTGGCTTTCAAATAATAGCTTCCGAGGATCTCGTCTTCTTCGACCATGACATAGGCACAGTCTACTTTTTCGCACCACAGTGCATAGGCCGCCTGCTGTGACATGTCGGGGTCAAAAGCATAGGTCTCTTGTTGTTCAATCACCGCTTTAAAGGTTGGCCAGAAACGTTGAAAGTCGCTTTGTGTCATTATTCTTATCATTTTCTCTCCTGCTTCACGTTTAGTCTTATTCGAACACTTGCCTGCGTAAAACCGCACTGGTGATCTCAATCAGCTTTTATAGCGTATGAAATTCACTCAACCTAATCATGTTTTGACTATAATTTATAGCCCGTCGCCTGATAACAGCCGTATTTAATCAGCGCAGTCCAACACGCCGTGACTTGAAAGGAGACACAGCAATGCAAGCAAATGGCCGCCCTGGCACCTGTCCGATATTACATAACAGCCCCACAACAGAGCAATTGGCGCAGCCAAAATGGTGGCCCAAAACATTGAGTCTCGACATACTGCACCAACACGACAGTAAAACTAACCCAATGGGTGAGGAGTTTTGCTATCGCGAAGCCGTCAAACAACTCGATTTTGACGCCCTTAAACAAGAACTGCATACGCTGATGACCAACAGTCAACCCTGGTGGCCGGCAGACTGGGGGCATTACGGTGGACTGATGATTCGTATGACCTGGCATGCCGCAGGGACGTATCGAATTGCAGATGGCCGTGGTGGTGCCAGCACTGGGAACCTCAGATTTGCGCCGCTTAACTCCTGGCCCGATAATACTAATCTGGATAAGGCCCGCCGCCTGCTTTGGCCGATTAAACAAAAATATGGAAACCGACTGAGCTGGGCTGACCTAATCGCCTATGCCGGGACCATAGCATATGAATCTATGGGCTTAGCAACCTACGGGTTTGCATTTGGCCGCGAAGACATTTGGCATCCTGAGAAAGACATTTACTGGGGCCCTGAATCTGAATGGCTCGCCACCAGCGACAGCGACAACAGTCGCTATCACAGTGAGCGGGAGCTGCATAACCCTCTTGCCGCCGTGATGATGGGTCTTATTTATGTCAACCCAGAGGGGGTAGACGGAAAGCCGGATCCACAAAAAACGGCCGAAGATGTGCGCACGACATTTGCCCGTATGGCCATGAACGACGAAGAGACGGTTGCACTGACCGCCGGTGGACATACGGTAGGCAAATGCCATGGTAATGGCGATGCACAGGCACTTGGCCCCGAGCCCGAAGCAGCCAACCTGGAAGCCCAGGGATTTGGCTGGCTCAATGACGGCGCCACTGGTAAACACGCGGTAACCAGCGGACTGGAAGGTGCCTGGACAAGCGAGCCGACTCGCTGGGACAACGGCTACTTTCATTTGTTGCTTAACTATGAATGGGAACTAAAAAAGAGCCCGGCAGGCGCCTGGCAGTGGCAGCCCATTAATGTGAAAGAAGAAGACAAATATCCGGATGTCGCCGACCCTCAAAAGCGCCATAGCCCAATTATGACGGACGCCGATATGGCGATGAAAATTGACCCCGTCTATCGTAAAATTTCTCAGCGTTTTTACGATGATCCGGACTATTTTTCAAAGGTGTTTGCACAGGCCTGGTTTAAACTTACGCACCGCGATTTGGGCCCGGTATCGCGTTATATAGGACCGGATGTACCAAAGGAAACCAGTCTCTGGCAAGATCCGGTTCCGGCCGGTAATACCAGCTACGACCTTCAGGCGCTCAGACAAGCCATCGCGACCTGCGGCCTGAGTATTGCAGAACGTGTTGCGACGGCCTGGGACAGTGCAAGAACGTTTCGCGGTTCAGATCGGCGTGGCGGTGCTAACGGTGCGCGTATTCGTCTGGCACCACAAAAGGATTGGCTAGGCAACGAACCTGCACGACTGAGTAAAGTACTGGCTACCCTCACTCCCATCGCAAAGCAACACAATGCCAGCCTGGCCGATACGCTGGTGCTGGCTGGCAATCTTGCTGTTGAGCAGGCCGCGCAAGCGGCAGGTTTCGACATTCAGGTGCCGTTTACACCCGGACGGGGCGACGCCACCGATGAGATGACGGATGTCGAGGCGTTTGCCGTCCTGGAGCCGTTGCATGATGCGTTTCGTAACTGGTTAAAAGCACCCTATCAGGTGAGCCCGGAAGAGCTCATGCTGGACAAGGCCCAGTTGCTGGGGCTCACAGCCTCGCAGATGACGGCACTGCTGGGTGGCATGCGTGTACTCAACACCAATCATGGTGCCACGCAACATGGTGTATTTACAGATCAGCCTGAAGTATTAAGCAACGACTTTTTTATTACGCTGACCGACATGCAATACCAGTGGCAGCCGAAGGATAAACACACTTATCTGTTGATTGACCGTCAGAGCGGCGAAGTGGCGTGGACGGCAACCCGCGTCGATCTGGTTTTCGGCTCTAACTCAGTATTACGCAGTTATGCCGAATTTTATGCACAGGACGATAACCGTGCCAAATTTGTACAAGATTTTGTTGAGGTTTGGGCAAAAGTGATGCACGCCGATATGGCATAACGGTCAGACGAACAAGGCACCGACCCGGGATGAGTCGGTGTTTCAGGCTAGCCTTTGTTTTGTTGCAACCAGCGGTCCAGGCTGTTGGCAAACTGTTGTTTTTCTGCCTGCCCCAGCGGAGGTGGACCGCCACTGACCATACCACTGCTGCGCATGGTATCCATAAAATCACGAATATTCAGCCGGGAGCGAATGTTTTCCCGGGTAAATTCTTCACCGCGCGTGCTCAGTGCTAGCCCGCCTTTCTCTATGGCTTCTGCCGCCAGTGGAATATCACTGGTGATCACTAAATCTCCCGCGTTCATACGACGTACAATTTCGTTGTCGGCAACGTCAAAACCACTGCTTACCTGTAGCTTGTGAATGTAGGGTGACGGCGGTGTTTTTATATACTGATTGGCGACGAATGTGACGGGCATCTGGGTTCTGGCTGCGGCACGGAATAAAATCTCGCGTATCACCACAGGACACGCATCTGCATCCACCCATATGTTTTTCTTGTTGTCCAAAGTTGGCTCATTTACTCTATTGGTTATGCGACAAGTGTACAACTTGCCGCAGCCAAGCTAAAGCGTGAATTTCGACAGCAGCCCCTCTTGTTCATGAGCATGTTGTGCCAGCACCTTGCTGGACTCGTACTGACGAATCGCAAAACTCCCTACCTCTACGCTAATATCATTGATATTAGAGGTATTTTTATTAATTTCCTCAATCACCACGCTTTGTTCTTCTATGGCAGTTGCAATCTGAATATTGCGATCCATGATATCTTTGACGGCTTCGGATATCTCATTAAGCATACCCGTGGCCTGCTCTGTTTGCTCCACACAGAGCAAAGTTTTATCGCGACTGCTGCCCATCGCACTTTGGACTTGTATCGACGAGGCTTGGATCTGCTCTATCATGGACTTGATTTCGGTAGTCGATTCTTGCGTTTTGGTCGCCAGTGAGCGTACTTCATCAGCGACCACTGCAAAGCCCCGCCCTTGCTCACCAGCCCTGGCTGCTTCAATGGCGGCATTCAAGGCCAACAGGTTTGTTTGTTCTGCAATACCGTTGATGACAGACAAGATGTTTTCAATACTTTGGCTATATTCGGCCAGTTGCGTACTCATTTCGTGCGATGTGTTAATTTCGTCTGCTAACGCGCTAATTTCTCCACGGGTTTTCTGGAATACCTGCTGACCCTGCGCCGCTTTTTCATTAACGGAAGTAATGGATGTTGCCGCATTCTGCGCGCTGCCAGCTATCTCACTGGAGGTGGTGCTCATTTCGTGCATTGCCGTTGCCAGCCCCTCGATTAACTGTACTTGCTCAGTGAGCTGAGAGCTGGACTGATTAGCCAAAGTTCGTGCCTCGTCACAACTGGCAACCACCATATCAGCCCGCTGTTTCACGTCAGTTACCAAGCTATGTAATGACCCCAGAAACTGGTTAAACTCCTGCGCCACCTTACCGCATTCATCCTGGTGTTTTATACGTACACGCTGCGTCAGATCGCCGCTACCCGACGCAATGTTGGTGATCGCATCGTTGAGGTCTTTTAGTGGTCTAAGTAGCTGAATTGCTAACGCACGACTCAGAAATGCCCCTAGCAGGATCGCCACAACAGCCAGCATCAGAGTACTCATAGACAACTCTCTCAGATCACGAAACACCAGTGCTTTATCAAGCAAGACTGCCAGATACCAATCCGTGCCGTATTGCTGAGACAATGGATAAAAGTAGAGTAGCTTCGCCTCCCCTTTTACAGTCACTTCCAATAGGGTCTGCTCTGCTGATTTATGCAATTGAGGCGATAAAGCACTAAGCGGCTTGCCATTGAGCTTGGCATTTTGGTGAGAGACGATGGTCCCTTTGCTGTCTACTAAAAAGGCATAACCTGTGCCATCAAAGTTCACTGCATTGACGCTTTTGGCAATGGTATCCAGACTGAGATCGCCGCCAATGGCACCACGAAACTGGCCACCCGAATTGATAGGTGCCACCACTGAGAGCAATAACTCTCCCGTCGCGGCATCCGTATACGGGCTGGTAAACACCGTCTTGCCTTTGTCTCTGGCCAGTTTGTACCAGCCCCGCTCCCGAAAGTCGACATCCGGCGGATTTTGCCGGTTAGGATTGTTCGACCTTAAAACGGGCTCGTTGCTTAAAGTACCAAATGCCAGCAAAAATGCCTCTTTAAAATAGGGTGATTCAAGCCCCTTTTGAAATTGATCCGGACTAAAATCAGCTTCAATCTGACTTCGCAATAATCTAATCAAAGCGGCTTTCTCGGCCAGCCAGTTATCAATTCCCAGCGCCAGTAACTGTGCGGAATCACTCACATAGGCGGTGGTTTTCTTATTCATAGAAGTATTCACCAACCAATACGTGGTCGTGCTGATCACTAAGATGATCACAAAGATGAGAAGCGCCGATGCCAAAGAGAATTTGCTGCGGATTTTCATATAATTTAGGCCAATTAAAATCACCCTTTGCCAAAGTGTTGTCTATAATTCGGTTTATCGCAACTAACGCAACGAATTTGGTAATTTGCTATGAAAATCGCGATCTCTTCTGTAGCTAAAGCTATCCTGGTAGCGCTGTGTATCCCAATGTCCAGCAGCCATGCGAGCTCAGAGCGCCCTGTCACAATGGCAGATATCGAAGCTCTGGAAGCGCAACTGCGGGCATTAAAAGCACGCTTCGAGAAACAACACCCACCGACAACAGCAACGCACGTATCTGAGCCTGCTGCCAAAACCTCACAACCGACAGCGGACAAACAAAAGCCTGCTCATACATCCAAGGAAACAGCCCAGGAAGAAAAGCGTACATTAGACGTCTATGCCACAATGCGCCCGACTTACGGCCGCCTTGAAACTAATGGCGAGGACAATTGGGACGTACGCGATGCACTGTCTCACGCCGGACTCAAAGTAACGCACGAGTTCGACGAAGACTGGAGTGCTGAGTTGCATGGTGAATGGAGTATTGACGTTGCAAATGAAGGTAATTTTGGTCGCTCTCGGCGGGCCTACACTGCCTTAAATACACCCGTAGGCCGCTTTGGTATTGGCAAGCAAAGACCCGCGCAGTATTTATTCATCGCCGAATACGTTGATATCTTCAACCATGCTAACAGTCCGTTCGCCTATGATCCTGAGAGCTTGTTCTTTGTTGATAACCTAATAAGTTACCGACTCACCCCCGGACCCTTTACTTTTGTCGCAGTTGCACAGTTTAATGGAGAATCAGGCAGCAATTCTGACGATTTAATCAATGTGGGTCTGAGCTATGATGCCAACGATTTGCATGCAGCTATCACCTATCAGCAAAATGATGTTTATGCGGATGATATCCAGCTTGGAGACAATAATCTTTGGGCGACCTCACTGGCTTATCAGTTTACACCCCGCTTCTACGCAGCGGTTGCCTATCAGGACAAAAATTATGACCGACGCGCTCCGGGCGCCGATCGCAGCGGCCACACCTTTGATCTGTCATTCGCCTATCAACTGGCCAAAGCCTACAAGTTGAAAGCTGGGTATTTTGATTTTGATGACGGTTTTCGGGATTCAGATCCCGCGGCTGGCAGCTTTGATGGGTTTAACGTCACCCTGGAATGGAGCCCGATCAAGGTACTCAGGGTACACCTTGAGTACCTTAACAAGTCGTTTGTCAACGGTGATGATTTCGACTCCATTTCAATCGGTTTCCGGTACGATTACAAAACCACGATTGAGTACTAAGGCTGGCTTTGGTTGTAGAGTACGGGAGACTGACCCTGCCATTGCAGCCATAAGCCTGAGTCCAGTGCCAACTGACACATAAAGTGGGCAACATTAATACGACTGGTTTGCCCGGCGTTAAAAATGGCATCTCTTATTGGAGATGGGTGGACGTCGTAGGCACTCACCTCAGGCTCATCAATCAATGAATCTGGACGAACGACCACCCAGTCAACCCCTGTTTCGACGGCCGAGTACGCCCGCAGGGTCCGTGCGGCCGCTTCGTTGTCCGGATGAGGTGGCAGACATAATCTGAGTAATGCGACTACCGCTCGATGTGCCAAAGATGGGCGTTCATTCAGCAGCTCATTGCGACATCCGGTACTGTTCATCAAGATGAATTTTACCTGAGTGTGGGCATGATTCTTATCGATTGCCTCACACACATTACGCACAGCATCACACACCAAGCGGCGCGGCGGGCCATAAATGCCCTGAAACGTTGCCCTATGTCCCAGGCAACAAATTACCGTCTGTACGCCCGATACCAAGGCATTAAGCTCATTTGTACTGAGCTCAGCGATATCACCGACTCTGACATCCAATTGAGGGTTAGTTTTCAACCATGCCAGTTGAGTACTGCACTTTCGTACCAGCACTCTGACTGGCTCCTGCGTCGACTGCAACTGCTCAACAACCAGCTTACCCGTCGCGCCACTTGCGCCAAGTACTAAGATCATATTGCTTCCCTGGTTTTTAGTCTGCTGTCAGTGTAACGTCAGAGCGGCGAGTTAAAACCAGTACAATTGTGACAATTGGTAAGCAAATTTGTCAGCTGGCCTGAGAAGCCAGCTGAGCGTAAGCCAATCAGTTTAGTTCTTTATCTTTCCAGAACTTGGTGCCTTTGATGGTCGCCTGCAACGCCAAACCACTTTCGGTAAACGTATAGACGGTGACATCCCCATAATAAACTTCACCTTCAATGGATGCCCCTTTATCAGCAGCTCTTGCCGCCGCATCTGCGTTGCCCCCAAATGTCCAGCCCGACTCGACGAACTGTTTCATGGCCGCTTTAGTGTGAAACACCATCACGATGCGATAGTCCTTGGCACCCAGGCCAAGCCCGACTCCCCCTTCGGCCATATTCATGTAGGTTGACTTGCCCGCGATATTATCCTCCACCACGCCATAGCCTGTACCGGCAGCGACAAAAATGATGTTCAGATTCGCATTGGAAAACACCGCATAACCCGGTGCATTACTCAACTGCGCACGGATATCTGGTTTTTTACTATACAGTTTTGTCAGGGTTTCTCGTTTCATTTTATGGATTTCGGCGCGCTTTTGTGCGGCGTCGCCCGGTCCCATGGACGCACAGGCACTCAGCAACACAGATAAAACAACCGACATCAACAATGGAATTGTACGCATACCTTTTTCCTTTTACAGTTGGTACAGACAATAAAGCACTGCCTGTTGAAAAGTGTCATCTTAAGGGTAGGCAGGTTAGGCGCAGCTGAACAGAACTGACAAGCAAAAAAAAGGCCGCATAAAGCGGCCTTAACACACATCATGGGTAATCATGAAGGGATAAATGTGAAAACAAGATCATTGTAGCTCGCCCGTTATAAAATAAAATCATATTATTACGTTCTGTTAGTTCGTAATTTCCGATTGATTTAATTGTCTTGTTGATCCTTGCTCACTAAACAAGGTTACTGTAATGACAACGCCTTAAGCAACGAAGCCGTATTGCCTTTAATGGAACTGTGGGTGCACCTTTTCCTGCTGGAAGAAAACAATGGGACATCTGCAGCATAAAAACTATTTTTAGGGTTACAGGTGCAGAAAGCAGAAAGCAGAAAGCAGAAAGCAGAAAATGCTGACAAAAAAAAGGCCGCATAAAGCGGCCTTAATACACATCATGGGTAATCATGAAGGGATAAATGTGAAAACAAGATCATTGTAACCCGGTGCTTATAAAATAAAATCATATTATAACGCGCCTTTAATTCGCTATTTTCGATGATTCAATCTTTACTTGCTCAAACAAGTTGCACCGAACTTAATCAAAGTTGCGTTAAGCGGCCGGCCAACAGTCACGTAGTTTATGTTATGCTCTGTTTTCATTAGATTAGTCAACTCCTGCTGCGGTATGATCCCGTACATCTTGCTACACTGAATAACTTACCTGAATATGTATCACTTGATTTTTATCACCCTGGTGTGGGCATTTTCATTCAGCCTGATCGGCGTCTATCTGGCAGGCTCCGTTGACTTGTGGTTTGCGGCACTCAGTCGTATTGCACTGGCGACTCTGGTTTTCTTGCCGTTTATTCGTTGGCAGCAAACTGCCCGCCCCGTCATGTTCAGATTAATGGTAATAGGCGCTATCCAGATAGGTGCTATGTATGGTTTTTACTACCATGCTTTTTTATTCCTGTCCGTGCCCGAAGTACTTTTGTTTACCGTTATGACGCCGGTGTACATCACTTTGCTCAATGATTTGTTTGCAAGACGTTTCAATGCCCGCTATCTAATGGTTGCACTGCTGGCCACACTTGGCGCTGTCGTGATCCGCCTCACAACGCCTAACCCTGACTTCTGGCTGGGCTTTATCATCGTTCAGGGCGCCAACCTGTGTTTTGCACTGGGTCAGGTCCTTTACAAGCGCCTTGCTGAGCAACACACGCTGGTGCACCATCAAAGTTTTGGTTTTTTCTTTATTGGCGCGTTACTCGTATCTTTGCTGAGTTTTGCTTTGTTTGGCGATCTGAACCGGCTGCCTGCAACCTCACAGCAATGGGGGGTCCTGATTTACCTGGGCGTTATTGCATCTGCACTGGGCTATTTTATCTGGAACAAAGGTGTCACTTTGGTATCAGTCGGGGCGTTGGCGGTAATGAACAATGTATTGATCCCAGCGGGGATTCTGGTAAATATCCTGATCTGGAATCGCACTGCGGATCTGGTCTCTTTGGGACTGGGCAGTGCGATTATTTTTGCGGCCTTAGGGCTCAATCATTACTTTGATGCGCGCGTGCGTTAAAGCGCCTTACGAAACCGGATCTGAACATCCAGCAATGTGTCTGTCGACGTTGCTGGATGAGTCAGCTCCGCTATATGATAGTCATGGCTTACCAGCATCTGCATCATGGTTTTAAAGCGGTTCATCGTCTTAACTTCAATGTAACTGAAGCCCTGTTCACGGCACCAGCGCTCCTGCTCAAGCAATAGTGCGCGTGCCACTCCCTTGCCACGACAAGCTGGTATCACAGCCCCAAGCCAGCTATAAAACTGTTGCGCAGCCTGCTCATAACCGAGTTTATAGGCAACCGGCTGACCATCACAGCAGGCGATTAACGCCAGATATTTGCGCCCAGCCAGCCTCTGAAGGATATCCTCCCGAGTCTTGGGGTTTGAAAACTCAGGGATCTGCTGCTCAACCACCAGCATGTCTTCAATGCTACCCTGATGAATATGCCACTGAATTTCTCTCATAAGTTAACTCCTGTCTGTCTTGCCTGCCTCATCCCAGTTTTGGGACTGCCATCTCATTCTGACATCCCAAAAATGGGACTTAACTTCAGTGAAGTGATGTCGCACATTTACAATGTCTCAAATAAGAACATGATAATTATACACTTTATCTCTTGGCACAAAGCTTGATTATATGTGGCTAAGTTCAGACCGGAGTTTACCCATGGATATAGTTAAAAAGCAACGCAAAGCCTGGTACAAGCATAAGAGCACATTCATTGTCGCTGCACTATTTGGTTTTCTCACCCTGCTGTTCGTTATAAGCCAACAACAGTTTAGCGCGTTCAGTGTCGAACGGGGCACCCTGCTCACAGCCATAGTGCAACGCGGAGAATTCAGTATAAAAGTTGCTGCCCCCGGTACGCTGGTGCCGGAAGATATTCGCTGGGTTGCAAGTAATGTAACCGGTAAAGTTGAGCGAATACTTGTAAAGCCAGGTGCAGAAGTCAACGCCGGGGACCTGATAGTCGAATTGAGTAACCCAGAGCTAAAACAACAATTGGATGAGTTAAACTGGGAATACACGGCACTGGAGGCAGAGCTTGAGGCGCTCGCTGTCAGCCATCAATCGGAAAAGCTGGAAATGCAGGCACTATTGCTTAAAACTCAAATGCAATATGACAAAGCCAAACTGCGTCTTGATGCAGAAGAAGATTTGATCAAACAAGGCAATGCAACGGTATCCAGGTTGGACTATGAAGACTCCAAATTAACTGTTACTCAGCTTGCACAAACACTCAGGATAGATAAAAGTCGCCAGCTACAATTAGCAAAGAACCTTCAGGCCAGTTATAAAGCGCGCAGAGCACGTCTGGCAAAACTGCATAAAGCCATTGAGCAAGCGCAGTTTCAGCTAACATCCTTACAGATCACAGCCCCGCTCGATGGTATCGTTCAGGCAATGCCTCTGGAGCTTGGCCAACGAGTGGCACTAGGTCAAAACATTGCCAAGTTTGCTCACGCTGATGAGCTCATAGCAGAGTTAAAAGTGCCACAGATCCAAGCTGCAAACATAGCACTGGGTCAGTCCGTTGAGATAGACACGCGCTTTAATACTATTACGGGCAAAGTCACACGCATTGACCCCGCTGTGGTTAACGGCACCGTACAGGTAGATGTTGAGCTGCTCGGTGATTTGCCAAATGAAGCCCGACCCGACTTATCCATTGATGGGGCGATTATCATTCGTCACTTAAATGATGCCCTGTACGTGAAACGCCCGGCATTCTCACAACCTGATCAGACCATGAACATACTTAAACTGGATGCGGCGCAACAGTTTGCCAATAAAACCCAAGTACAGTTTGGCAAGGCTTCCAGTCTGGAAATAGAAATCTTAGCCGGGTTACAGGCAGGAGACACCATCATAGTGTCTGATCAGGAACAATTTGCACATCATAGCAGCATAGCGCTGCATTAGTTTACAACCCTTAAAAACAATCAGGAATCACCTCATGACAGCGCTTATTACACTGAAAAATTTGAAAAAAGTGTTCACTACAGAAGACGTTGAAACACATGCCCTAAGCGATATCAATCTAACTATAGAACAAGGCGAGTACGTATCCATATCTGGCCCATCTGGATGTGGAAAATCAACCTTACTGTCAATACTGGGCTTACTCGACAGCACCAGCTCAGGTAGCTATGAACTAAATGGTAAGCAGGTTACGGGCCTGAGCAATAAACAACGAGCTGCCATCCGCAATCAGGATATCGGCTTTGTTTTCCAGTCATTTAATCTTATCAGTGACCTGACCGTACTGGAAAACGTGGCGCTACCGCTTCGCTATCGCAAAACACTCAGCAGACAAGAACGCGAAACCATGGCGATGAATGCCCTGAAAAAAGTGGATATGGGACACAGGACTAGCCACTATCCAGGCCAGCTATCCGGCGGGCAGCAACAAAGGGTTGCGGTCGCACGAGCCATCGCCGGAGATCCGGCAATCATCCTTGCGGATGAACCAACCGGGAATCTGGACTCAAAAAATGCCGAGCTGGTTATGACGCTACTGGATAAACTGCACCACGAAGGCGCGACGATTTGTATGGTTACGCATGACCCCAGAGGCGCACAGCGTGCTGAGCGTATTATAGAAGTGTTTGACGGACGGATCATTTCTGATACCCGCGCCGCTCAAAACAGTGTCGTCGCTTAAGGATAAAGATAATGATTGAAGATATCCATTATACACTCAGACGCTTGCTCAAGGCCCCCCGATTTACAGCTCTGACCCTGTTTGTTATGACCACAGGCCTGGCATTGTGCATTTACATGTTCAGTTTTATCCAATCTACAATTCAGGCACCACTGCCCTTTAGCGGCGGCGAACGTATGGTGCGGATCACCATCAACAGCAATGGCACCATTTATGACGGGCCCTCTGTTAGACTGCATGAGTATCTGGAGCTCAAGCAACGCCTTACCACGGTAGATGCCGTCGACGCTTTTGCCATTCGCGGTGCTAACCTGAGTACAGGTGACCGGGCACTGCGCTACCGTGCTCACCTGGTTACCCCTGAGCTGTTTAGCCTCTCTGGAGGGCGCGCTGCTCTTGGTCGCTTACTCAGTGACGCAGACATGTTACCAGGCCAAGACAACGTCGTTGTATTAGGGTATGCCCTGTGGCAAGAACTATTTGCAGGTGACGCAAACGTTGTTGGCAAAACACTGACAGTCAATGGTACTGCACATACGATCATAGGCGTATCTGAGCAGGGCTACCGCTTTCCGTCGGACGCAACTCTATACTTACCATTTTCACTCTCAACTCGGGGGATCGCCCGCAAAGACTCCCCCTATGTCGCCATGTATGCCAGACTGAAGCCGGGCACTCAGCGTGCCGAACTGGCTCAGGAAGTGGCACAATACTTCAATCAACTCAGACAGGCACATCCACAGCTCAATTCCAACGTACTGGGTCATGTCTGGACTTTTCAGGATGAACTGGTCGGCAGTGGCGGGACACAAATTGTCGCGACTATGTATATCTCAGTCTTTATGATCCTGTTACTCGCATGTGTGAATGTGGGTAATCTGCTACTTTCCCGGGCACTGGAAAACACTAAAGAAACCGCAATCCGCAGTGCGCTGGGCGCTCCACGGGCCACGCTGATTAAGCAAATGTTGATAGAAAGTACATTGATCTCTGTGCTCTCTGGCACATTCGCCATACTGCTGGCGGGATGGGGAGTGGAGGTGTCAGTTGACTACTTTGCCACAGCCATGCCCATTGAAATGCCTTACTGGTGGCATGCAAATTTTACCCAAAATAGTCTGTTAGTGGCGTTTGCTATTGTCATTGCAACTGCCCTGCTCACCGGATTGCTGCCAGCTTGGCGTGCCACCAGCACGGATATCAATACTGTATTACGAGATGGCACACGAGGTGCGCAAGGCCAGAAAAATGCCCGTCTTAGTAAATTGATTGTCGCTCTGGAAGTTGCACTCTCCTGTGCCTTAATTATGGTCTCGGCGGCAATGGTTAATGGCATTGATACCATTAACCGGGCCGACTACGGTATGCGCACAACAAACTACATAACCGCAAGAATTCAGTTACCGGATCTGGGTTACGAAAGCGAAGACAGTCGGCGACAGTATTTCTCAACGCTCAGTACCCTGATACTACAACAGAGCGAAATTGATCAGGTGACGATGGCCAGTTCAATGGCACACACCTGGGGGGCGTACAATAACTTTGCTATTGAGGGACAAGACTACGGCCGTATGGCGCAATACCCGGCAGCAAACTTAAATGTGATCACGAATAATTTTTTCGAGATGCTGGATGTGACTTTACTAGCGGGACGTCGATTCAATAACCAGGACAACAAGGATGCCCCCAAGGTTGTTATCGTGACCCAATCATTTGCCAGTCAGTTTTTCCCTGCGGGCTCTGCACTGGGCAAACGGATCCGGTATGTTGAACAAGGTGATGACTGGTTTACCATCGTAGGTGTCGTCAATGACGTGATACTGGGTCAACCGACTGGTAATAATTTAATTCGCACCACAACCTTCGTACCTTTCGAGCAGATGCCACGCAGTTATATGCATCTAGCCATACAAGGCAAAGGCAAGCAGGCCAGTATTCGCCAAGCACTTGAACGCGCAGCACTCAAAGCGGACCCAAGCGTCCCCCCTTATCGTGTCATGTCCATAGAGCCTGCAGTGGCTGAACGTGTCGCCGGGATGAACTTTGTCAGTAAAGTATTCACTTTGTTTGCGCTCGCCTCTATGGTTATTGCCTTTAGCGGGATTTATGCGGTCATGGCCAATGCAATTGCACAAAAGCAACAAGAGGTCGGTGTTCGTCGTGCGTTAGGGGCCAGTGATAGCGAAATTCTGGTCCACTTTATCTGGCAAGGAAGTAAACAGTTGGGAGTTGGGCTGATGTTTGGCTTACCAGCGGGGTTTGCTCTGGTCAATCTGATGACTCAGGCCGGCCTGGCCCAGAGTCACCCCCTCATCACCCTGGGGGTGCCACTCTTAATTGCTACTGTCATCCTCGCTGCCATTATGGTTCCCGTCAGCGCTGCATTAAGGCTTGAGCCGGCCGCGGCTCTGCGTGACGAATAGCGTTACAGCGGCCCACTGTGCTTGTGGGCCGAATTCAAACACTCTACACTAACTTGGATAAATAAGAATTAAAGAAGAATCTATGTCACATATACTGATCTGCGATGATGATCGCAGCATCATTAGCGCCTTGCGTCTGTTTTTACGAAGTGAAGGCTTTGAGGTCAGCACCGCCAGCTCACCGTCAGAAGCCGAATATTTTATTAAGTCACAGCGCATTGATCTTGCACTGATCGATCTTAACTATGGTGCCGATACCACTTCAGGGCAGGAAGGTATTGTCCTGACACAGCGCCTGCATGAGCTCGACGATACCCTGGCCATCGTTTGCATGACCGGCTGGGCCAGTATTGAAATCGCCGTTGAAGTGATGAAAGCCGGTGCCGGGGATTTTGTTCAAAAGCCCTGGGAAAATGAACGGCTACACAGCATTATTGTAAACCAGCTTAAACTGCGTGCTGAGCGCCACCAGAATCAGCTCCTAAGTGCTGAAAATGCCAGCCTGAAGGCGTCTCTGGCTGACAGCCAGCCCCCTCTGATAACTCATTCTGCCGCCATGCAAAAGTTGATGGCTCAGATTGAGCAAGTTGCCAGAACAGATATAAACATACTAGTCACCGGCCCCAATGGTACCGGAAAGAGCCTGCTTGCCAGACACATTCATGCAATGAGCACTCGCAGTGAACATCGCTTTGTCTCTCTGAACATGGGTGCCGTCAGCGAGTCCCTGTTTGAATCCGAGTTATTTGGTCACGTAAAAGGCGCATTTACCGATGCAAAATCACAACGAATAGGACGGGTTGAGCTGGCGCGTGAAGGCACCTTGTTTCTAGATGAAATTGGCAATATTCCTCTATCACAGCAAGCCAAGCTATTACGCTTACTGGAAGAGCGCCAATTTGAAAGACTGGGCAGCAGTAAAACCCTGGAGGCTGATTTCAGATTGATTAGCGCCACCAACGCAGATCTCGCACACATGGTGCAGTCACAGCGTTTTCGCCAGGATCTGTTCTATCGCCTCAATACCTTTGTTATTGACCTGCCACCTTTATGCCAGAGACAGGAAGATATTCAACCTATGGCAAATGCATTTATCGAACAGGCTGCCAGGCGCTTACAAAAGCACGCGCCAGTACTCAGTCAGGAGGCCATTTTTACACTGATGACTTACCCATGGCCTGGCAACATCAGAGAGCTGGCACACACGATGGAAAGAGCAACGCTGCTGGCAGCAAATAAAATCACCACAGAACACCTGATGCTAACCCCATCACAACCACATGTTGCCCCGGCGGTGCATGACTCTGAGCCGCCAGAGGGAACACTGGACGAAATAGAAAAAAAGGTGATTGAACGCAGACTGATGGACCACAAAGGCAATGCGCTGGCCGCAGCTAAGTCCCTAGGACTAAGCCGCAGTGCATTTTATCGCCGGTTAGAGAAATATCAATTATGACAACGCGCCTGAGTTTTGAATACAAACAACTCATTTATGTTTTCTTAGCACTACTGCCCAGCTGGCTCACAGCGCTGATTTTTGTTTCTTTGAGTGATATCAGCCTGTACCTCAAAGCACTGATTATTCTGCTGCTAAGCTGTGGGATTCTGGCCTCATTATACAAAATCCATGACAAACTCAGCGAGCAATTTATCTCATTTGGTAATCTGATCGAAGCTCTCAACCATGGCGATTTTACACTGCGAGCCAAATCAGCCAACGCAACAGGCCCGCAAGCGCTACTGATAAGTCAAATTAACCAGCTTTGCGACAGCCTGGCTTCCGCCCGCTTCGACTACAAAGAACATCAACTACTGATGGCAAAGCTCCTCAAACAAGTTGATGCGGTGATCATTGCGACCGACTCTGACAGCAGAATCACCATGGCAAACCCAGCAGCTGAACGTTTGCTAGCCCAGTCGCAATCACGGCTGTGCGGGCAAACACTGACGGCTTTGCAGCTCGCACCACTTGACAGCGCCTGCAACCACGATCTGGTCACCCTGACCTTGCACCAGCAGCCAACTCGCTGGCATTTATTCAAAGACTCCTTCAGGGAACAGGCCAGACAACATACTTTGTATATTCTGTCTGATCTTGAGCTGGTGATCAGTCGACAGGAACACAAAGCATGGCAGGATTTGGTTCGAGTACTCAGCCATGAGGTTAATAATTCTTTGGCACCCATCAATAGTTTGTCTGCCACTTTAACTAAGCTGGTCAGCCAACTCTCAGCCCCCCAAGAGGACAAGCTGGATCTCCGCGAAGGACTCGCTATTATCGCCGAACGCGCAAGACGGTTACACAGCTTTATAAGTGGATACAAGGCATTGAGTCAGCTTCCTGCACCACAACGTGTGCCCTGTGTGCTAAACGAGATGTTAAATGGAGTGATCGCTTTAATCGGCCACCCCGTGCAATTCAAGGCACAGCCATTGCCGACGCTGATGTTAGATCAGACCCAGTTAGAACAGTGTTTGATCAATTTGTTTAAAAATGCCGTCGAGGCCGCCCCTGATAAGCCCATCGACTGCCAACTTTTGCACACTCACAATAGCGTGACCATACAGATACGTGATTTGGGTCCTGGTATCCAAAACCCAGACAACCTGTTTATTCCTCTTTACACCACAAAAGAACATGGAACAGGCGTGGGACTGGCCCTTGCAAGACAGATTGTACAAAACCATGGCGGGCAGTTATTGCTGTCCAATTACCAGCTATCTGAAGAGGTAAGTGGATGCCAGGTTGAGCTAAGATTACCCTTAGCTCAACCAAAAAATTAGTGTGCCGTTACTATAATTATCCGAGCAATTAACGCCGACGCTTACCACGCTGACCCAGTACGCGCTTTTTATCACGTTGACGACGAGATTTGGCTGAGTTTTGTCGCTCATTTTTAGGCTCACGGGTCAGATCAGGTTCATAACCGCTTAACCACTGAGGCGTGAGGCGCTCATCCAGCAGCACTTCGATCTCTTCCAGTAACCATTGCTCATCAATGCTGACCAATGAAATCGCTGTGCCCGCTTCTCCTGCCCTGCCAGTACGACCTATGCGGTGCACATAGTCTTCAGCCACGTAAGGTAGCTCCGCATTGATAACGTAGTTCAGTTGCTGAATATCAATACCACGCGCCGCCACATCGGTTGCAACCAGTACTCTAATTTCGCCGTCTTTAAATTGTGCAAGCGCTTTATTCCGGGCCCCCTGAGACTTATCGCCGTGGATAGACTGCGTCTTCAGACCATCCTTATTTAACTCTTTTGCGTAGTCATCAGCTTGCTTTTTGGTGCGTGTAAAAATGAGCACCTGATGCCAGTTTTTCTTTCCAATAAGGTGGGCGATCAGCTCACGTTTGCGCTCTTCATCCACCGCATAGAAGATTTGCTCGACCTTAGCTGCGGTTTGGTTCTGAGCTTCTATGCCTATTCGTTTGGGTTCTTTTAACCAGTCTTTGACCTGATTAAAAATGGCCTCATCAACCGTCGCTGAAAACAGTAAAGTTTGCCGCTCAGATGGCATCTTGCGCATAATACGGCGTATTTCACCCATAAACCCCATATCAAGCATTCGATCCGCTTCGTCGAATACCAGATATTCTATCGCTGATAACGTTAATGTGCCTTTGATCAAATGATCCAACAGCCGTCCGGGTGTGGCAACCACAATATCAGCCCCCTCTCTCAGGGCTTTCTCCTGAGGCCCGATGTTGGCTCCACCATGCAGACATACAGTTACCAAGTCACTATGAGCCGCATAAGCACTGGCATGCTGTGCCACTTGCTGAGCGAGCTCACGAGTAGGGGCCAGTACCAAAGCGCGGACACCTTTAGCCGGTTTGCTTATCAGCTGTGTCATTATAGGCAACATAAACGCCGCGGTTTTACCAGTACCCGTTTGTGCACATGCCAGCAAGTCGTGACCTGCCAAAACTAAGGGAATACTTTTTGCCTGAACAGACGTCGGCTCGATAAAGTCGAGCGCCGCAAGCCCGTCTAAAAGGGTCGGCGCAATGGCGAGAGATTCAAAGGACATAATTGTGTAAAGCTCAAAAAATTCGTCGCGGCAGTATAGCAAAAATGTGACTCAACACCCGCAAAGAAATGCGCACTTATGAAAGATGCAATTCCATATATACGCTCAACGGATCGGGCTCGTAACTGCCAAACGCCTCACATTGAATGAAGCCCAATGACGTATAGAGTCCTATGGCTTCAGTTTGCCTGATCCCAGTTTCAAGCCTGAGTATTTTGAATCCACACTGTCTGGCATACCCAATGAGTGACTGCATAATCTGTTTGGACACACCTAAACCTCGATATGGCGGCTGCACATACACCCGTTTGAGCTCCCCATAACACGCCAGTTCACCAGCCTCATCAGTTTTTGGCACCAATGCCCCACAACCCATCAGCGCTTGTTCTGTTCTGGCCCCAACAAAATAGACATCCGGAGCAGCTAGCTCATCCGCAGGGATCAGCTGGTTACTGCTTGGTGGGTACAATGTATTCATCAACGCATCTATGTCTCTCAGTAACTGCGACACTTCCGGGTGATGCGGATCAAGATTAATTATTTCCATAGCGTGATTTACCTTGCTAGCCCAATCAGATTAACTGCACGACGCATGACGGTATTTGATAACTGGGCATGATATAGAGACTAAAATACTATGTTCTGTATTATGATACTAGCTTATTTTCCGACCCTAATCGTACCTTTTAAAGTTACAA
This sequence comes from Pseudoalteromonas sp. XMcav2-N, assembly GCF_024124545.1. Classification (GTDB taxonomy): domain Bacteria; phylum Pseudomonadota; class Gammaproteobacteria; order Enterobacterales; family Alteromonadaceae; genus Pseudoalteromonas. Next base: position 124,851 of record NZ_JAMXSF010000016.1, on the reverse strand, counting down.
AGTCAAATGCCGTGGTGGTATCTGTCGTTGCCTCGGGCCATATGGCCAGTATTTAACCATCCCTGCTGAGTATTTGCTCACATATAGACTGAGTACCGATGAAAACATGCATATCTGCCGTATTTTTTATATCATCCGCGCGCATATAATTCTAATCATAGGACAACAAGTATGAGTAATACCCCAGAAGGGCTCTCTGCAGCAGCACTCGCTGACGGGGAGAGCCAAAGCAGTCGGGGTCGCTGGACACAGCATGACACCAACTGGGTTCTGAGCCTGTTTGGTACCGCTGTCGGCGCCGGTATTTTATTTCTGCCTATCAATATAGGTATCGGTGGGTTCTGGCCACTAATGATCATGGCAATACTGGCCTTTCCCATGACCTACCTGGCTCACCGAGGGCTGGCACGGTTCGTTCTGTCTTCCGGGCATAAAGATAGTGATTTTACCGACGTCGTTGAAGAGCATTTTGGCGCAGCATCTGGCCGCTTAATCTCACTGCTGTACTTCTTTTCAATCTTCCCAATTCTGTTGATTTACGGTGTTGGTCTGACCAACACCGTAGACAGCTTCATGGTGAATCAGCTGGAGATGGCATCGCCTCCCAGAGTGTTACTTTCCGGCTTGCTGGTTGCGGGCATGATTGCCATTATGCTGGGCGGGGAAAAGCTGTTACTACGAGCATTTGCGTTACTGGTCTACCCACTGGTTGCCATCCTGCTTATGCTGTCACTGTATCTGATCCCACACTGGCAAGCACCCGTTGTGGCAACGCCGGACATCGCCACTCTGAGTGAAACGCTGTGGTTGTCTGTGCCAATTATTGTCTTTTCATTCAGCCATGCTGCGGCCATTTCAAGCTTTGCCAATGCCCAGCGCCGTCATTATGCACACAGTGCCACACACAAAGCTGAAGCCATTCTGCGTAATACTTCCCTCATGCTGATTGTCTTCGTGCTGCTCTTTGTCTTTTCGTGTGTATTGTCACTGAGCCCCGAGCAAATGCGCGAAGCCAAAGAAGCCAACGTGTCTGTTTTATCTTATCTTGCCAATGTGTATGACAATCCGTTTATTGCCATGCTGGGTCCACTGGTCGCCTTTATTGCCATTACCTCATCCTTCCTTGGTCACTTTCTGGGGGCACGCGAGAGCTTTAACGGTCTGCTGAGCAAGCAGTCATCTTTATCTGTGGGTTTAATAGATAAACTGGGTGTGGGCCTGATGTTTATCGCCATTTGGGTATGTGCGGTAATGAACCCCAGTATTCTGGATATGATGGGTGCCATCTCAGGACCCATTATTGCCATGATCCTCTTTATCATGCCAACCATTGCCATTTTTAAGGTACCGACACTACAAAAATACCGCCACCATCTTGGCACCTATTTTATCCTGATAGTCGGCCTCTTAGCTGTCTCTGCACTGCTGTATAACATGGCGGGTTAAGCCGTAGTACTAGCAGTCAATTGAAAAGGGCCTAAGCGCCCTTTTTTTCTGCCACACAGGCCTGATTTCGACCCTGGTGTTTTGCGTTATAGAGCGCTTCATCCGCCGCAGCAATCAGCTGCGCCAAACCCTGATAGTGTTCACCCCGATTATTACTCGCAACACCCGCACTGATAGTAACCACCCCAAACTCCGAATCTTCATGGACAATGGCCAACGCTTTGACGGCATCAACAAATTGATCGGCAAGCTGTTTCGCCCCGTCTGGCTCTGTGTCTGGTAGTAAGATGGCAAATTCCTCGCCACCGTAGCGATACACCCCGTCCATTGGTCTGCGTATCTGGCCATCAATCGCACTGGCAACGGCCTTAAGGGCATCGTCGCCATTCAAGTGACCATAGCGGTCATTGAATTTTTTAAAGTGATCGATATCCAGCATAACCACTGAGCAGGTATGTTGCTGACGAACGCTCTGTTTGAACTGACGCGCTCCTTCCATATCAAAAAAGCGCCGGTTGAATACTTTTGTCAGGCCATCGTAATACGAATAGCGCTTGAGCGTATCGGCCTGCTGTTTGTATTTTAAATGAGTTTTAACCCTGTTAATCAGAGTCTTGGCTACGATAGGTTTAGGAATGAAGTCGACTGCGCCGGCATCCCAGCACAAGTCCTGTTGTTGCTCACTGATATTGGAGGTCACAAAAATAATGGGAATATCAGACAGCCCCTCCATTTCCTGTAGCTGTTTGCAGGCCTCTACTCCAGACATACCTTCCAATACCCAGTCCATCAGGATCAGGTCTGGCGGTGTAGCACGGCAAAACTCAATTGCCTTTTCGCCAGATGTCACCATATGTACCGAACAAACCCCCTCTAAAAAGCACGAGATGACTTTTTGCGTCAGCATTGAGTCTTCAACAATCAACACCAGACTCTCGCTCAGGTCTTCAATTTCCTTAAACAAAGTGCATTTACCTATTACTGTGATTCTTCGGCTCAACCCAGACCGGTTTTTTTCGGTCCCGATTGCAATTATAGCAGGCGCACAAATAAATACCCGTTAACATGTTATGACTAACTTATCATGCGTCTGTGCTTTATGAAATGGATTAAAAGCTTAAGATCAGTAATTTAACCCTCTCATGACTGTGTGTTTTTTACACACGAGCGGTACATATCATTAACGCGCTTGTTTCAGGCTGTGCTGCCTGCGCCACAGCGCAGGCGTCACCCCATAGGCTGCCTTAAACTGGCGAATAAAATGAGTGGTGTCTGACCAACCAAGCTCTTCAACCAAGGTCGCAATCGGTGTATGCGTATGCATGAGGCGATTACAGGCTTCACCAAGGCGCTTTTTTGTGAGCCATTGACCGACTGAGTAACCCGTTTCTCGTTTAAATAGAGTGGCCAGATAAGGGGCACTCACGAACACCGCGTCGGCCACCCCCTGCAAAGAAACCGGCTGCAACCCCTGACTCTCTATGTAGGACAGTGCCGCGACCACTTTAGGATGCATGCCCGCACGCCAGCTAACGGGTTGTTGCGCCAGTGACACTTCGTGCAGCAGCAAAAATACAAAGCTCTTCATGACCTCCAGTGGCAATGCCTGCTGCAACGCCAGTTCAAACTCCTGATATAAAGTCTGAACAAATTCGACGCGCTCACCTGACAAGGTCAATGCAGGTAAAGCACCCAGGCGCACCTGCTGAAAAGGTTGCAATAAAGCGGCATCGGGTTCAAGCCCCAGACAGTCAGGGCAAAAGCTCATCCAGTGAACATGTAAGTCGGACCCCGACAATAAAGTATGTGGCATCCCGCCGGGCACCAGCACAAACATGCCCTGCGTGGCGGTAAAAGTCTCCCCATGTAACATATCCAGTGAGCCTGAACGAATAAAACTTAAAACACTCTCGCTGTGTGTGCCATGCGGCTCTTGTGCCAGTCTGGCCACTTTCATCTGACCACAGGCTGCAACATGATTGGTCATCTTATTTCACCCGCAATCTTAAAATAAGCCGATTAAATCAAAAACCCAACAATAACACCAGCTAGCTTTATTGAGAATAATAGACACAGATAAAACAATACACCGATTTTAAGGAGACACACATGACTTTGTCACTCGTTTTGATGGGGCTGTCCATTCATGTACTTGTGTGGGAAAAGTTACCCGACTGGGGTACCTGGTTCAACGCTCTGGTGGCGCGTTTACCGGCTCCACTGGCCTATTTGTATTCAGCCTGGCACTGCCCGTACTGCTTTGGTTTCTGGGCTGCCTTAACCCTACAGCTGCTCACTGGAGTCTATACTTTGCCTGAGCTGACCACTTTAACCGAGTCATTTGGTCTGGCTGGTACAATGATCGGTATGGGTCTGGATGCGCTGGTCACGGCGTTACTGATCATGATTGGCAGCCTGGCTCTGAAAGCACTCGCATTACCGGCAATAAAAGGGCACGAGCTCACTCAGGCATTTAAAGCAGGCATGTCAGAAGCGCAAGTCAACACAAAGGAGCAAGTTCATGACAAAGCTTGAATTCAGTACGGCCAGGTTAGAGGTCATCCCCGCATCCTTGCTAATCAACGAGCTCAGACCGGCACAGTCAAACCAGTTAATACACTTGCTGACACCGAATACAGTGCACTTTTTACCCGAAGACTGGCAACACTGCCCACAATCTCCGGCTCAGCTTATTGATTGGATAAAAGACAAACTCGCACGCTGTGACCTGTTACTGGTGCGAGATAAACAAGCACAGTGCCTCGGCCTGACAATGTTGTACTTTTCAACCAATACCATACAACTTGGCTATTTAATAGGCGAAGCACACTGGGGTCAGGGTTATGCCAGTGAGCTACTGCAGGGGCTGGTGACCCATCTGCGAGAAATTCAGCCTGATGCCATACTCAATGCCGGCGTTGCAGCCGATAACCCCGCTTCAATAAAAGTGCTGGAAAAAGCGGGCTTTGTACTTTGCCAGGCTCAGTCGCAAAACAGCGGCTCGCAGCTGTATTATACTTTCTCTGTGGCTGGTTTGACTTGAGCGCGTACCTCGCATCTGCTACTTTGCTTCGCAATTAACAATAACTTGCGGAGCACGGCCTGGTTAGGTCCATGAGCATGCACTATACCCCTTTCAGTCAGACACAAATAACAGAACTCCTGACACGCTACGCACAGCTGCCTGAAGAACAACAGATCATGCTGGAAGTCCTGGCATTGATCGGCAAACCAGTCGCAATAAGTAAACTAAAACGTTTGCTAAAGTTATTGGTTGAAGCACAGGTTCACGACTTAGCCGCGCTCAGTCAGGGTATGCTGCCAGAACAAAGAACCACTCTGGCAGAAGCCGGGTTGTTGCTCAGCAATCAAAAGGGCCTCAGGGTGCAGCCGCTCATTGAAGCCTCTTTGTGTCACAACGCGTTGCGTGAAGATCGCTTTATGAGCACTTTGAATTACGCCGAACAAATCGTGCCTATAATCAACCTGTATGAATGGGAACGTGATTTTTCGGACGAACAGCGTTTTATCCGCGACCTGCTCATGCTTGGCCAATATGACAAAGCCGCGGACCTGCTGTCGTTTCACAAGAATCCGCAATACTTGGATCATTACACCAACCAGGTGTTAGTCGATACGCTGTTTTTTCCGGCAGACGCCGACCGTCTGGCTGAGCTACCGCCGCTGTTACTATATCAGGCGTGTGCCACATTAGTTCATTCCTTACGAAGTGACTGTCAGAATAATTTTGCCGCGCTCAAGCTGATAGAGCAGCTTTGTCAGCGTCAGCCTGACAATCAGCTGCTGCACTGCTTACTGGCCGAGCAATACCTGTATCGCGCACAGTTGGATCAATGTATCGCCAGTCTTGGCAACGACACCAGCTGCTATGCATTGCAGTTACGTGCAATTGTGGCCATGTGCTCTGGCGAGCAGCAAACCGCACACACATTATTTGAACAAGCCATCGTGGCCAAAAACAAACTGGCCCGACGCAAACAGCAATATCTGGGTGGCCTGCCTGGCCTGTTTCATAAACTGACCATTTTGGTCGAGGCCTGCCAGGGTCAGCCCCAGCTATTTAAAACAGTGCGCCAGTTGGTTCGGGCTGAAGCTGCGGATAAAAAAGCCCCCACATTTAACTACGCCATTCTGAACTTACTAGAGTATCTTACCGAATGCCTCAATGAGGCTCAGACATTCAGTGAACAATATCAAGATTATGAAGTACTCAGGAATACGCAGCCCTTTGATTTTGCCCTGCTGCAGTTACTGATTGCCCTTGCTACGCACTGGACGGGTGCCCGCGCACAAGCAGCCAGGCTAAATCGCCTCAGCGAGGCCTGTACGACTTTCAGCACAATGCAGCAACCTTTGTTTGCCTGTATGGGGGCGGATCTTTTGCTGCTCCATCAGGCTCCGGTCCCCAGCCTACCTCAGCGATTGGTGCTCAACTTTGCCAATCTGATAGAACAAAAAAGCGGCTGGGAACTGGCTCTGGAAAAGCTGCAAAACCTGGCACCACATCACGCAGCCACTGAGGATAAATCACCACAGAGCCATCGACTCATCTGGCAGCTTGAGCAATCACGATTTGACCTCACTCTGAAGCCTCGGGAACAAAAACTGGGGAAACAAGGCTGGAGCAAGGGCCGCAATGTCGCGCTGAAAAGGTTAATCGACGAGCCAGAGAGCTTTGAATACCTGAGCGGCAAGGATAAAGAGATCATCGCGGCCATTCGGGTATATGAAAACCACAGCTACTATGGTGGACGCACATTTGAGCTCGAAGGCGCAAGTGCGCTAAGCGCAGCGGCGGGCGCTCAAAACCTGTATCTGGGCGAGGATTTAAATACAGAAATTGAACTGACTGAATATCCGGCTGAGCTTCAGATCCGCGATAACGGCGATGAGCTGATGATGTCGATCCCTAACCTGCCTCAAGGAATAGACTACCGAATGCAGCTGGATGAACATGCCAGACAGGACGAATACGCCTTCTATTCACTTCAGGGGCATCGCTATGGGTTTACCCTGTTCACACGTCAGCACCTGCAAGTGGCAGAGATCATCGGTGAGAGCGGGTTGGTGGTACCCAAAGCCGCCAAACCCAAGCTGCTCGAAAGTATCACAGCCATTGCCCCTTTACTGAATATTCAATCCGATCTCGAAGGGGTAGAAACCGGACTAAGCACAGTGGAACCAGCCGAAGAGCTGGTGGTCAACATCACCCCCTATCAGGGCGGTTTGGAGTTTCATTGTGTCAGTATGCCATTTGGCGACCAGGGTCCGATGTTGCATCCAGGCATTGGCAGTCCCAATTTGACAACAGAAATTGATAACAAACGGGTAGCCACTCAGCGCAACTTAGCCCGGGAGCAATGCTGGCTGGAGTTGCTGGATGAACACTGCCCGGCATTCCTGGCTATGTCAGACAATAGACTGCAACTGGACGACCTGGAAATGGCGCTGGAAGCCTTGGAGCAGCTCGAGCAATGTATTGCAAAGCCTGTGAATGAATTGACATTAAGACTGCGCTGGCCAAGAGGGAAGAAGTTCCGTCTCAGCAAACCACTTGAGTCCCAACATCTTGCCCTGGCCATGAGCAAACAAAATCAGTGGTTTGACGTAACCGGAGAGCTTCAGGTCGATGATGCACAGGTCATTGAGCTGAAAAAGCTGTTAAGTTTGATGGCCACCAGCCATGGCCGCTTTGTCAGCCTGGACGGTGAACAAATTTTGGCACTGTCTCAAGACTTACGTAATCAACTCGCCCAGCTTGATACGGTGACCGATGAGGGGCAATTCCACCCGCTTGCCAGTGGTCAGGTGGCCGAAGCCACCGCAGGCATGCGCATGAAAACTCTGCCAGCCTGGGAAGAACAAAGCAAAAAAATGTACCAGGCCAATGCACTGACACTCACCGTTCCTCCCACCTTGCAGGCGCAACTGCGCGATTACCAGCTGGCGGGATTCGATTGGGCGATGCGCCTGGCTCACTGGGGGGCCGGAGCCTGCCTGGCCGATGACATGGGACTGGGCAAAACCTTACAGGCTCTGGCCGTGATCCTGGCACGCGCCAGTGAAGGGCCAACCCTGATCATCGCGCCAACTTCTGTGTGTTTTAACTGGCAACAGGAAGCGAGTAAGTTTGCACCAGCTTTAAACATGATGCTGTTTAGCGATCATAACAGTGCGCAAGAGCGCGAGCAGCTGTTGACCCAGGCAGGCCCATTTGATTGCGTAGTGATCAGTTATGGCCTGTTACAGCGTCAGGCTGAACTGTTAAAAGCCAAGCAATGGCATACCATCATCGCCGATGAGGCGCAGGCGCTGAAAAACCCGCTGGCCAAACGCACTGTGGCAGCTTGTGCTCTCAAGGGCGAATTTAAGATGATCACCACTGGCACCCCAATAGAGAACAACCTGACCGAATTATGGTCACTGTTTCGTTTCATAAACCCCGGACTGCTCGGTAATCTGAAACGCTTTAATGCCCGCTTTTCACAGCCTATGGAAAATGCCGAACAAGACAAGCTCGCGGCACATAAAGCGCGTCAAAGCCTAAAGCAGTTGGTAAAGCCCTTTATTCTGCGTCGCCTGAAAAGCCAGGTCCTCACTGAGCTGCCAGAAAAAACCGAAATCAATCTGACTGTCTCGCTCAGCGATGATGAGATGAATTTTTATGAAGCGCTGCGACAGCATGCCATCGATCAGATCACCGAATCTGCCAGCACCAGCTCAGCAGCGGAACAGCGAATAAAAATGCTGGCAGAGCTGACTAAACTCCGCCAGGCCTGCTGTCACCCTAAACTGGTCATGGCAGAAAGCACGCTGCCCAGCAGTAAGCTGGATGCGCTGGGTGAGCTGCTCGATGAATTACGGCAAAATAACCATAAGGCGCTCATTTTCAGCCAGTTTGTGGGCCACCTTCAGATCATTAAAACACTCCTTGAAGAACGTTCAATAGCTTATCAGTATCTGGATGGTAGTACACCTGCCACACAACGTCAGGAACGCGTTAATGCGTTTCAGCGTGGCAATGGCGAAGTGTTTTTGATCAGCCTAAAAGCCGGAGGCTCAGGCTTGAACCTCACCGCTGCCGACTATGTGATCCATATGGATCCCTGGTGGAACCCGGCTGTCGAAGCACAGGCCTCTGACAGAGCTCATCGCATGGGTCAGCAACGTCCGGTGACTATCTATCGCCTCATCGCCAAGAACACCATAGAAGAGAAAATAGTCGCACTGCACCAGCACAAACGAGACCTGGCGGATCAATTGCTGGCAGGTAACGAGCAGGCTGGCAAGCTGTCGGTCGAGGATATGCTTAACTTACTCAAAGAGACCTTTTAAAGGCTGGCCACAACACGGTGGCCAGCGCTGCGTATTAATGGTGGTGATGGCTGAGCAATGGCTGAGAAGAAAACTGGTGCAATACCAGATCAGGCGCAGCCAAATTAACAAACACCGACCCCATGACGGTATTGCCTTTCCAGGTCCAGTTCTCGTGCTGATGGCTGTTTAGCGATACCGCAATCTGATTGACCCCTTCCTGAAACCAGCTGGCCGGCAAGTGTACATCTTGACTATAGACACGCATTTTTTTCTCCCCATTGATAAAAAGATGAGCATGACCGGTCAGAGTTTGCTGTTTACGCTCCGCCTCGGCAGGCGAATTTAGTACGTAATTAGCAATGCCAATTGTCAGATTCAGGCCATCTGTTTGGTCACGCACGACCGTCAAAGATACCCTGGGTAACTGGCTTTGCAGCTTAATTTCCAGGCTTTTATGTTGGTGAATGGCGGTATCAGCTAACGCCACCGTGCTGCTAACACACAGGCATGCAGCAATGATCATTGCGAATATTTTCATTGATTTGCCCCTATCCCCGACCCGGACCACCAGGTAGTCTGCCACCGCAACTGGTTAGCGCATTACTTTGCAGCTCTCCGGCAAATCTATCGCCTACCGTATAGGGAAATGCCGGTATCAGTTTGCCATTCTCTTCGCGGGCTGTGACGTGATAGTGATAGCCACGCTCAGAATCACTGTGGCCATTGTATTGGTCCAGATAATTACCGCCCTGAGCAGTCAACGCTGTATTCCAATAGAAATCTTCTTTATAGTAGCCGTTTTCAGCAACCAGCTCATTGTTGGACAGCGTGCGCACCACAGCAGAAAAACCGGGTCCGCTGGAAACAGTACGGGTGCCCTGGCTGACATCGTATTGGTCATTCAGAACACAGCTTCGGGCACCGTCGCTGCATCCCGTCGCTTCACTGGCGCTATAGTCCCGGACTTCCCAACTACTGATTGCCAGTTGCCCTTGCGCCTCCCAGGGGCCATAAATCGCATACCCATCCGCGGCATAACCATAAATAGGAGAGTGACCCATACCAGTGTCCCCTACCATATCGGCCAGGCATGACGAGTAATAGTGGTGATGATAGTCACCCTGTGCAGCATGGCCGCCGCACACATCAACATCATATTGCTCTGCAACCGGTGCCAGTGTCTGCCACACTCCTTCGTTGTTATAGCTCTGTCCATCCCCCCAGTTATACACAGAGGTCCCGTTAACCCAAAAACCTACCGACCCTAAGCCCGTCTCGCAGGTTTCGCTAGTCTGTGCTGGCTGGTTTGGAAAGGTACCCGTTTTGTCCATCACTTCAGGGCATACCGGACCCGGCGGCCAGTAACCCTGTCCCGCGTCTAATGCACAACTGGTGTTGCTGTTGTATCCTATATCCTGACCAAACTCTACCACATCGCCAATCGCCACATCGGGCGAACCTGTGGCAAAATCGGAATTAGCTCTGGGCCGTGAAGACAAGCTTGTCAATACCGCCTCGTCGATGACAACCTGGTAATCTGGCATACCAGACGCCATAACCACGGTATAACCTTGGCCCGACTGCTCAATGGCGCTGACAGCCTGCACGTTAACCTGCGCAGGCTGTCCCGAATCATCCAACATAACTGCGGCTGATTCTGCCTCTGAGCTCAGGATCCAGCCAGGTAGCGTGTTTGTTTCATCTGGGTTGTTTGATACTTGGTCACCCTCATCACTGGTATCACTCGGATCAGACCCGCTATCATCGCCATTTGACTCAGCACTCTCATTACTCTGGTTCGTTGTGCTCTGATCAGTAGCCGCTGACTGCGTATTCTGGCTTTCTCCTGAGCCACAGGCACTGAGCACGGTGGCGCTCATCATAAGTGCCAATATTTTAAGTGTGCCTGGGTAGCTGAATTCGTTCGTTAACTTCATTGCCTGTCTCCGTTGCTGTTCGGTTTGATTTACACACTAGCGAAACAATGTGCAAAGAGATGGCAAACAATGTGCAAATAGTGTGTAGCACTCAACACCCCCAGATGACATCATTTTAAAACACGTAACTATTTAAAAAATTTAGCTTTATTAATTACTTAATAGTGTCGAACTTTCGCCTCGTTTGCTTGTTTATGACAATTAAGTTGCGGTACCATAGCAATTTAATAATAAATAATTCTTATCAAGGTTTGCATTATCTCTATGACACTTGCAGATTTAAAACCAAATGACAAAGCAACCATTGCGGATATTGATCATCCGGATGCAGCCCTGATCAGCCGAGTAATGGCGCTGGGCCTGATCCCGGGTGAAGAGATCACAGTGCTCAATGTCGCTCCACTGGGTTGTCCTATTCAGACCAAAGTAGGTAACACCTATATCAGTATCCGCAAAACGGATGCACGCTTTATCCAACTGAATCGCTAATTTAAAGGAGTAAGGTCACGTGAGAATCGCCCTCGTTGGTAACCCCAACTGTGGTAAAACCACCCTATTTAACCGCCTTACCGGCGCCAGGCAAAAAGTGGGAAACTGGCCAGGCGTCACAGTTGAACGCAAAAGTGGCGAGCTGACATTACAAAGTCAGCAGGTTGAGCTAATTGACTTACCGGGCCTGTACAGTATGGCTCAAATTGATCCGGGCCAGGATGAACAGATTGCCATTGACTATATCCGCTCCCAGGACGCCGACCTGATAGTCAATGTTGTCGACTGTGCCAACCTCGAACGCAACCTGATTCTGACTACCCAAATGCAGGAAACGGGAACACCTGTGATTGTGGTTGCTAACATGACTGATGTCGCTCGCCAACAAGGTAAAGAGCTTGACTTTGCGTTGTTGTCACAGCGCCTGGGCGTACCCGTTATCGCTATGGTCGGCTCAACAGGCGAGGGAATGCAGGCACTGACCGATGCCTTAACTCACCACCTTGCATCAGATAAACCGACAACAAGCAGGCAGCCAGTCGCCAACTCAGACAGCAACCGCGAAGACACTGTAAAACGGTATCAAAGCGTCAAAAAGCTCAGTAACGGCGTCAGTATCATGTCGCAGACGCGCTCTGATTTCACCACCCGGCTCGACAAACTGGTACTAAATCGTTGGCTAGGCGTTCCTATTTTCTTGTTTATGATGTATCTGATGTTCACTATTGCCGTCAACTTCGGGGCCGTCTTTATCGATTTTTTCGATATTCTGGTTGGTGCCATCTTTATCGACGGGACGAAACTGCTACTGACCAGCCTGGGGGCGCCTGAGTGGCTTGGAGTGATCCTGGGTGACGGCTTTGGCGCCGGTTTACAACTGGTCGCGACCTTTATTCCTGTCATTGCAGTACTCTATTTCTGTTTGTCCATTCTTGAAGACAGTGGTTATCTGTCGCGTGCTGCTTTTGTTATTGACCGTCTGATGTCATCCATTGGTTTGCCGGGCAATGCGTTTGTGCCGCTGATTGTGGGCTTTGGTTGTAACGTCCCTGCCGTGATGAGCGCACGCACAATGAGCCGAGAGTCGGATCGCCTCCTGACGGTAATTATGGCCCCTTTTATGTCCTGCGGCGCTCGCTTGACGGTATATGCCTTGTTTGCCGCAGCATTTTTCCCGGTCAATGGTGCCAATATTGTCTTTGCACTGTACTTGTTTGGCATTGTCGTTGCTGTGGGTTCTGGCTACCTGTTCAGAAAACGGGTGTTCAAACAGGAAAAAGTGCCCTCTTTTATTGAGATGCCCGCCTACCACCTGCCGGTGTGGCGTAACCTGATGATGACCACCTGGCAGCGTTTACGGAGCTTTATTACCCGTGCCGGCAAAACCATAGTATTTGTCGTTGCGCTGCTGAGTATGATCAATTCTATCGGTACGGACGGCAGCTTTGGCCACGAAAACAGCGAAGCATCTATGCTGTCTAAGGCCGCACAAGTGGTGACACCTGTGTTTGCACCTTTGGGTATAGAAGAAGACAACTGGCCTGCAACCGTTGGGATCGTGACAGGTCTGTTCGCCAAAGAGGCCATTGTCGGCACGATGGACGCCTTGTATGTCGGTGCACCGGAAGAACCACAAACATGGTCTCTTAGCAACTCTGCATACCAAGCGGCTATGACTCTATGGGACAACTCGGTAGATTTGCTTCACAACCTTGGTGACCCATTAGGTCTGGGGGCCGTTGAAGAAGGCGGTGACGCTGGCAATGAGCTATTGACTGTCATGGCTGCTCAGTTCAATGGCCAGCTCGGTGCGTTTGCCTACCTGGTATTGATCCTGCTTTATACCCCTTGTGTTGCGGTACTGGGCGCCATTAAACGCGAGTCTGGCAGTCAGTGGATGTGGGTAGTCATTGGCTGGACAACCTCAATTGCCTATATACTGGCCACGCTTGTTTATCAGGTCGGTCAACTCAGCACAGCACCGGCATCGGCAGCCATGTGGATTGCACTGATGCTTGGCGCCTTATTTGCCTGGTGGATCCTACTTGGTCGCCTGAGCCAGCGAGTCAGTGCCGTGCCAACTTACAAGATCGAATTGAACTAATTCCACATAAAAAATGGGAGCTGCCGGCTCCCATTTTTTATGCTGCTTTTTCTGGCTTGACTTTTACCAGCTCCATTCGGATAGCGGCGAAATAAAGACCTTCTGCTGCTAAAACAGTAGGTAACACCACCTTAATCCAGTACCCTTCAGAACCATAAAAATATATCAGGATGGCACTTATCACCGCCAGTATGATGCTCGCAACAATACCAGCACTCACCAGACTCAGAGAAATCGGAGCTTTACAGCTGCTGCATTTTAGCTTGAATGGATTCGGCGTATTTAATACCGACATAAAAGAGATATCGCTGTCACATTTACCACATTTACTCATATTATTACTCTTTGTGTTACGTTATTACTTGTCAAAATACTCTTTGACGTCGCTGGCATACAGTATCCACATTGCTGCAGCCGGATAGATAAACAAATCAACTAAATCCCAGACAGGTAAGGCGCCCTCTGTACCCAATAATAAGTCGGCACTCTGCACAAAAACACAGATCCACACGGTATAAAAAAAGAAATTACGCCCTCTGGGCTTTCTTTTCGCAATGTGCCACATTGCTACAAACTGGATAAATACCATGGCTAACCAAAACAACATCAGGACCATCGCCTCCGATGGCTGCTCTGATACCAGATAACCCAGCACAGAGATTGCTAAAGGCCAAAGGCCGTAGTTGATAAAACATACCAATACCGTGATCAACACCACAAATGGGATCATAAGTTACAAATACCTTCTTATCTCTTGGCCCGGACAGGAGCCGAATTGCGCTTGAAAGATGTTTAATTCAGGCATACACCCCTCTTAATTACGCACATTGCGATTTAATAATCAGCCTGCCCACAAAAATGGGGCTGCAGTTTACAGCATTGCAGATATGGAAAGAATAGCTGGTTTACACTCGTATACATTTGAGTCAGCCGTCCTGTTCTTTTCTGAACAGCTCATTTCATTTACTTTTCATTGCGCCATGCTAACCTAGTCCCGCTTTTATACACTGCGTACCTAAATCAGTGTGTATCCGGCAAAATACCCTAAAGGAAAACCATAACTAAAAAGGATCTATGATGAAGATCAAATCCCTCTTGCTCGGCACTATAATATCGCTGAGCACTACAAGCTATGCCGTGGATCTGAGTGAATCTTATCCAATAACCGATACCACTTACCTCTCAGATGGCACGCCCGTCAATATGCCCTTTCATGTGCAAGGTGAAGCCACCAGTGCTGTCGTTGGATTGATTGATGTGAATGTTGCACAGTTCTTTTTATGGAACTGGCAATGGGAGCCGGTCCGGCTGCATTGCGAAGGCACTGCATCACAAGGCATTGGCGCGCTGTATACACAAAAAATTACCGCTAGCCCGACGGGTGCCTATAACGAAACCATTTCTAGCTTTTATGTTAAACGTCGCGGCAGTGTCGACCCCATTTTACCCTGCCCGGGTGATATAACCGACCCAAGTGCTCAACTGGATTTTACCGGTAAAGTACTGGCGGCACTGGCAGCGGCGAATGCTGAACAGCAAGCTGCTGGAAAACCACATAATTATGCACTTTATAACCAGCACCTGATGCTTGATAACCCAGTAGCAATCAGAGCTGGCCGCGAGATCTGGGGCTACCCCAAACAAGCAGCCGATGTGTCGATTACCATCACGCCACGCCAGCATACGTTAACCCTTAACAACCAATATACAGGACAGCCCATGCTGGATGTGTCCTACACCCGTCAGATTGGCGTCAACCTGCCACTGCATTCTGTTGGTGATAACGTGCTTCCTGACTACCTGTTACCCGATTACAGTAAAGTACCGCAATTGAGTGGTGTACTATCAAGTGACAGTGGCTGGATGATGCCATTTGTGGGGGAGTTTACGATTCACTCAAGAGCCAGCCTGACAACTTTCTTCCTGGCCGAAAGTAATTTCAAGCCAGTCGCTGTTCTGGAGTTCCCTGACGTCTCAGGAGTCGCCATGCCCCTGTATAATCGAGAGTAACACCTAAGCATCGACAGTGTATGCCTGCCCGCATTTCCCATTACTGATTATTTTTTGTGGCAGGCCCCACCAGGGTTGTTTGAATTAAATGCTGGCACTTGGTACACCTGTGTCCCTTGATCATTACAGCCCTGATAACTGGGTTATCCACCAACTCAGTCTCTGATTCCAATACCCCTTTACCATTACATGTCGGCTTGTCGCATGAAACCGACACACTTTTAAAAAACAGGTAACGCAGCACCACACACAGCAGGACAGGTAAAATCACCTTGGTCAGTATAAACCCCGCCATCCCGGGGATGAGCTCGTCAGGGAGTAATGAACTGCCGCCAATACACAGAGCAAACAAAGTTACGTCAGCCATGTTACACACAACTTTATTCATAACAGGCAAAATGTTCTTATCTATCTAATAAAAGGGTATTATACCAAAAAATAACATTACATAACAATAACTTATGATATAACCTAAGCGATTCCGCCTACTTTGCACGGGGAATGTTCAATAACCGAACAGCTCACCATACCCTTGCCCGGAAAACCCACCCCGGCTGTGTATTCGGCCTTCCCAGTAAGGCACGCTCAAAGTATTCAAAGAGTCTGATTGCAGCGCATCAATGATCACCGCTTCTTTGCCCGGTAACTGCAATTGCCAGCTAACAGGGTGTGTCACGTCGTGCGTTTTCGCTCTGTCCAGCACTGTCAGAGTGACTTGCTCGTCGGGATAAGCAGTAACCTCTCCAGACGATGATATCTCTGAGGCACTGCAATAAGCATAAGCGTGTTCTTCATCTCGAGTGCAGAATGCCATCAGCGCACCTTGACCAGGCTCCGTGCTTTGTAAACTAAACCAGTCCCAGCCTCCGTGCTGACTGTCAATCAGGCCCGAAGACCATTCTCTGTCCAGCCAGGCCTGACCTGTGATCTCATAATGTGTGTCCGCATAGGTCAGTGTACCCGTCACCTGTAAAAAGGGGTAACTGTAGTAAAAGGAGGCATGACCCTGTTGTGTTTTCTGGCTGTATCCCTGCTCGCCATGCAACACCTGCGGGCTGTTTGCCAGTGTAATATCCAGGCCATAACCTGATTCCCGGGTTTGTAATCGCAAAGGTAAGAATGAACTCTCCCGACTTGCCAGTTGCCAGTTATCCAGCCGGGCTATAAAAGGACTGGCCTGGATCTCGACCTGTCCTGCTCTGCCATAACGCTCAAAGGCATGATGGGTACGGCCGTCCTGCAGGGCAAAATGCGCAAAGTACAGTTGACCGTCCCACCAGGGCGACCCCTGAAAAGCAGAAAACCCCGGGTCAAGCACCCGGAACAAGGTCCACTGCATACCAAACTGTGTGCCATCCTGTGCGCTCAAATTGCCCGTCACGTACCACCATTCCACCCCCTGTTCAGGGTGCGCACCATGATCGCGGGGAAACACCAGAGAGTGCGCAGCGCTTACCGGCACACCGAGTTCCTGGCCAAGGACAGCCATCGCTGCATTATTCTTTTTAGCTTCAGGTGCGCCGGGTTGGCATCCCGTTAAAACTAATATAATGAGTAAAATTAACCCGGTAAACTGCATTCGTTACTCCTTATAACTGCGCCACATTGTCGGCTACATTGCGCCTGATCAGCCTCAACAACGGGATGGCACTCACCACCAGCGCCAGTAACAGTATCACAGCACAGAACCCCAAAATGTCGCCCCAACTGAGCACCATGGCCATACTCCAGCCAAAGGCGATGGGCATCACATATTCTAACAATACCCAGCCCAACAGAATGCCCAGAGGCACGGCCAGAAACAACGTCATACCGAGAATAAGCGCAGCCTGACATAACTTAAGAGCAAATAATTGCCATTGGGTCACGCCCAACGTTTGTAGCACGGCCATAGGTTGTAATTGCTGCCGCCCAAGAGTGAGAAAGCTCACCCAAACACCGAATAAAGCAATGAGCATAATGCACAAGTTCAGTGCATGGGTAACCAGAAAAGTTTGGCTAAATAATTGTTTTGCGAAGCGCTTAAACACCTGGTTGTGAATTAACTGGTGTCCGGCCAGTGACCAACGCTGACTAATGACATCAGCAATCCGCTCTGAGTTAACTCCATCTTGCAGCGTCAACATAAAGCCAACCGCTTCATACAAAAAAGCCTGTTGTACTATGACCGACGAGCTTACAACCAGATTGATACCGGGCTCACCATAATCATAAAACACACCTTTAACCTTGCAATGAAATTCGCGTGGGCCCTGCTTTACCTTCAATATACTGCCCACTTTCAAAGCATGCCGTCTCATGCCTGGTTCATTGATAAGACAGGATATATGCTGGTTTGTATTGGCCAGATGTGCCGCTGCGAGTGGTCGTTTGTTTAACAGGGTCAGATGTTGGTGATAAGTATGATCTTCACCAAAGCTCATGATAGTTGCGGGGATTACGCCATTTCCCAGTGTAATTTCGCTTTGTGCTGACCAATACACACCTACCTGCTCAACTTCGCTCATTTCAGCCAGTGCCTGACGCATTTGGGAAGTCGGTTCGTCGGGCCGGACATACAGGTCAGCATTGAGGCGAGTTTGCAGATGTGCATCCAGTGCACTGCTAAAACTCCCTACCATCACCTGCATACCTATGGCTGCGCCCATCGCCATCAAAATCGCGAGTACAGAGCTCAATAAAGCGGGTAACTGGGTCAGGCTGTCAGCTCTGAGCCAGCCGAGTAAAGGGGAGCGGGTTGGCCAGCGAACACGAAACACCTGGCCTACCAGCACAGGAGTGAGCGCAAAAAATAACAGCAGTACACAAACACACAAAAGTAGCGCTTGCCATTTAGTCTGTGCAAAATGCATCAATAGCAGACCACCAAAACACGCCATGAAAAACAGGCCAAGTGCCAGCCACCTGGAAAGCTGGTGTGCCAGCGGGCTTTGTAACATAACAAATCCGGCCAAAATAGCCAGGTTGAGTAAACTCCCCACGAGCACCAGCCAGGCATTGAACTGCACCGTCAGTACGCGGTCAAGTTGATAAAAGCTCCCTAACACAGTGCTGATGTCACCCATCATCGCATTGGCCATCACGACACCAATCAGGTTACCCAGCGTTGCCGCCACAATGCTCAGTACAGAAACCTCCAGACACAGTGCCTTGAGTAATTGACCCTGACGGCAGCCCAGCGTGGCCATCTGTTGTTGTAGTGATAAGCGACTCTGATAGGCAAGTTTGATGGCATTGAGGCTTAAAAAGGCCCCCACCACATAACCCAGTAAGGCCAGTGCCTGAAGATTAAAGAAAAAGGCCCCCGATAGTGCATCGAAGGTTTGTGCCTGGGCAGACTCCAGTCTGGCTTCAGCGCCAAGTAGGGTAATCAGGTGTTGTGACTGAGACTCACTCAGACCGGATACTTCAAAGTAGCTACTCTGTCCACCCGCCTGCAACAGTCTATCCGCCAAACTGATGTCCATCAGGGCATAATGGCCCGTTCCATCTAACAGGCTGGTCGGGTAGCTCGTTCCATCAATGTGCAGCACAGATCCATCCAGATTCATCCGGGCACTTAACTGAGGTGATAAAAACACAGTATCAAACAGCTTAGTTCGTGCTGCTTGCGCAGCCGACTCATCTGTGGTTGGCTTTGAAGCACCTGCGGTTTGCCATTGCAGCAGATTAACACCCCGAACAGCCAGTATCTGGCCTTCATCAGTTCTTAGCCGCCCTTCGAGCACCGGCTGGACCTGCTTAAACCCGGCTGCATTAAGTCGTTGCCATAACGAAAAAGCCAGACCATTCTCCCCTAATGGTGGGCGGATAAAGTGACTTACCGGTTGTGACAACAGCGCTGTGCTGGTGGTATAACGCTGCGATGCTTCCTGATTTAAGCCCAGTGTTGCACTGAGCAAGGCACTGCCCAAACTCAGACCCACCAGAAACAATACCAGCAGACCTTTATGGCGCCGATAGAACTGGCCATAGGTGACTAAGATCAGGCGTAGCTCATTCATGTATTCGCCCGTCACGTAACTCCACCAGCCGTGGTAATTGCGCTGCAAGTGCGCGACTGTGCGTCACCATGATCAGGTTGACATACTGCTCCTTACACAGCGCCATCAGCAACTCCAGTACTTCCTGACTTCGCACACTATCCAGGTTGCCGGTGGGTTCGTCGGCCAGTAGCATGCGAGGTTGATTGAGCAGTGCTCTGGCGATCCCTACGCGCTGTTGCTCCCCGCCACTTAATTGCGCTGGATATGCATCGAGCTTAGCCGCCATCCCCAGTCTTTCTGCCATAGCCATAATGTCGCCATGGCTGACTGAGCGACCATTCAGACGTGCCTGAAAAGCCATATTATCAGCAACCGTGAGCGGGCTGAGTAACTGATAGTGCTGAAAGATAATGCCAATTGTACGACGGTATAATGCCAACTCAGTGGTGTTGTAATGACTGATTTTCTGTTCATTAATCAACACAGAACCGGCATCTGGTGTCAACAAGCCTGCCAGAATATTGAGGAGTGTTGTTTTACCAGAACCACTCTCACCCGTTAACGCGACTTGCTCACCGGCTGCCACCGACCAGCTCAAGCCATCCAACACATGTCTGTACCCGATACCATCCGGGCGCTTAAAGGTGACTTCATCAAGTTGGATCATCGTATCTCCATTACCACTTAATTAACAACAGCTTAGCTTATGTCTCTATGGTACAGGAACAACCCAGCAATGCTAGTGTATTCTGTCAGCTCCCCACTTTACACCTGTCCGGACACCCATCCACTGTCCGCGTACTGTCCGCTGTCCGTCCGCTGCTATAACAACACAACAGAGGAAAACAAAATAAACCTTTAATTTCATAAACTTAAAATTTGGCATTGATTTTGTTATAGGAAGTGTAATCCAGAAAACAAGGAGCCGTACCCGGCATGATCCGAGATACCAGACAACAAGACAAAGTGATCCAGCAAACACGCAGACTGCCCCGCTGGTGGCTAGCGATGGCGACGGCCATCGGACTAATAGGGGCAGCAACAGCTTCCTACAACAGTTTCGACCAACTGCTCAGCGCTGATCAGGTGGTGTCGTTACAAACCTTACGAACAGCCACTGTAGTGAGAGGCGACATGGTCCAGGACCTGCGTGTGGAAGGGCGTACCATGGCGGCAGATAGTCCCTCGATGTACGCCATTGCGGCAGGCACTGTCACTTTGTTTGTCAAAGCTGGCGATGAAATTAAGGCCGGGCAAGCATTGTTGACCATCGACAGTCCGGAACTACGTAACCAGCTACTTCAGGAAGAAGCCACCCTGGCACGCCTGGAGATGGAAGTGAGTCGCCAGAAAATCGCCATCAAACAACAGCAGCTGGACAACACGCAACAAATGGAACTGGCCAAAGTAGAGCTCGAGGCCGCACAAAGTGAAATGGCCAGAGCCCGCACCAGTATCGAAAAACAGATCATCTCCAAAGAGGAAATGGAACAAACTCAGGTTGCTCTGAAACGTGCAGAGCTGAATGAGCGCCATGCCATTGCCAGCCTGCAACTGGCGCAAGAGCGACTCAGCTTTGAGCTAAAAAGTAGCGAACTCAATCTCATTCGTCAGCGCCACCTGACACAAGAATTACGCCGCCAGGTCGAAGCGCTGACTTTGCATTCACCTTTGTCCGGTATTGTCGGCACACTGAATGTTCAGCAAAAGCAACATGTGCAGCGAGACACGCAATTGATGTCACTGGTTAACCTCAACGAGCTGGAGGTCGAAGCCTATATCCCTGAAAACCTCGCAGATGAGCTGGGCATAGGTTTGCGAGCAAATGTACAAATTAACAATGAACACTACAGTGCAACTTTAGTGGCTATTTCTCCCGAAGTTGAGCAGGGCCAGGTTCGTGGTCGGATCCGCTTTACCGAGCAGCCCGGAAATTTACGGCAGAATCAACGCGTCAATGCTCAGATCATTATCGCGCAAAAACAGAATGTACTTAAGGTTGAACGCGGTGCCTTTGTCGAAACCGGCGCATCACGCACCGCCTACAAAATTGAACAAAACTCCGCATTCAGAACCCCTATTTCACTGGGTGTCAAAAGTGTCAGAGAAGTAGAGATTACCCAGGGGCTACAACCTGGTGATACAATCATTATCTCAAGTCTGGCTGCTTTCGGACAATCACAACAAGTGATCCTCAGCGAATAATAATAAAGGAACATACCCATGTTACGCATGAAGAACATCAGTAAAATATATCGCACTGAGCTGGTCGAGACACACGCACTGTCAGACGTTAATTTCACCGTAGAAGAAGGCGAATTTATTGCCGTGACAGGCCCGTCTGGCTCAGGTAAAACGACCTTTTTGAATATTACCGGGCTGCTTGAAAGCTTCGAACAAGGCAGCTATGAACTGGACGGAGAAGATGTCAGTACATTAGGTGATAAACAGCTGTCTCGTTTGCGCAATGAAAAGATTGGCTTTATTTTCCAGGGATTTAATCTGATCAGCGACCTGAATCTTTACGACAACATCGAAGTGCCGCTGATTTTCCGGGGCTTATCCGCTCAGGCGCGTAAAAAACGTATTGAAGACAGCCTTGAACTAGTCGGCCTTGGCGGCCGCGCCAGCCACTTTCCCGCACAGTTAAGTGGTGGTCAGCAACAACGGGTCGCCATTGCCCGGGCACTGGCGGGCCAGCCGCGTTTTTTGCTCGCCGATGAACCCACCGGTAACCTGGACACTATGATGGCAAGACAGGTTATGGACCTGCTGGAGGAGATTAATCGTCAGGGCACCACCTTACTCATGGTGACCCATGATAATGAGCTGGCACAGCGTGCCCATCGAAATATTCAGATCCTCGATGGTCAACTGCGCGACATCAATAAAAATGAACTGGTTGAGCTGATCTCTTAGGTGACTGCAATGAAGGATTTAGTGCAACTGGCCTGGCGTGGTCTGAAACAAAAACGCAAACTGACCTTGCTGATGGTTCTTAATCTGGCCATTGGCATTACGCTTCTGTTAACTATGGGCACCATAGTAACTCGCAGTGGGCATTCCCCCATAGACGAACGTGCCGATCGCATTTACCACGTAAGCTTAAACTTTATGGACCCCGATTATGAGAATCGCTCGCCTTTTAGTGTGCCACCACTTACCTACACGGATGCGCAGTCACTTTATGCCGACTGGGCAAATCACAACAGCGTAAGATTGTCATTGAATTATACGACGTCGTTCGTCATCGACTTGCCGGATCGCAGCGTCAGACCCGTCACGGTAGAAGCTTCAGCGGCAGATGCTGGATATTTTGACTTACTTCAGGTTCCGTTTATCTATGGTGAACCCTGGCGCGCAGATATGGAAAACACAGCCGTCATTGTATTGGATAGAAAAGCCAACGACCTATTGTTCGGTGGTGAGAACTCGGTCGGTCAGCAAGTTGTTATCAACAATCGCCAGCTTGAGGTAGTGGGTGTCATGGATATGTCAGCCTATTTGCGTCGTTTTCAGAACATGCGTTTTCGCGGCCGGGTCAATGATATGGCTGTTATACCGTTAGGGTATGCACATGCAAATAATATTGCCCGCACCGGCTATATGCCATGTCGTACCAAAGACGAGCCACTGCGAAACAGCTATCGTCGTGACGATGTTCAGGGGTTAAAGACTGCCGAGTGTGGATATCTGCATGCCTGGGCAGAATTTGCCCCTCATAACCAGGAACAAAGCCACGCAGAGCTCACCCTTTGGCTACGTAACTATGCAGAACAACAGGTTACTCAGGGCCGCTTTGGTCACGCCGAGCCCTTCTATCTGGGCCAACTTGCGACTCTGAACGACAGGATGAGTGACAACCTTTACTGGGAGCAGATCTACCTTAAGTTTGCCTATTTGCTGTTTGCGATTTGTCTTATCAACACCATAGGGATCCTGCTGGCAAAAAACCAAAGTCGCGCCAGGCTGGTCTCTTTGTATCGGGCACTTGGAGCTAACAAACTATATATTCTGAAGATCCAGCTTCTGGAGCTCAGCATGCTCAGCGGTGCTGCTATTGTGCTGGGAATACTGCTGGCACAATTTGGACTGGTTGCCATGTTTCATCTGGCGCTGTATCAGGCGGACTACCTGGCCGATGCTGAGCAAGTGCGCCGCATGTACAGCATGGATATTCCGTTTGCGTTGCAAGCCGCCATGGGTATTTTTATCGCGATATTTACCGCTGGGCTCTACCCCATCATCAAAGCCAGTCGCACAGCACCCGCAGCTCAGCTAAGAGGATAAGCCGATGTCATTGAAACATATACTTAAAATTATTGTTAAGCACCGAAATATCTCACTGATGATCCTGATCCAGATAGCCATTGCGGTGACAATAGTAGGCAATGCGAGCTTCATCAGTTATGGGACGCTCAAAAACTGGCTGATACCCTCTCACCTGGACGAGTATGAGATACTCAACGTCTACACTAAAGTGTTTGACAACCAGGTTGATAAATCAGCCCTGATCCAGCGGGATTTAAGCAACCTCAGTGCATTGCCAGAGGTGACTCAGGTAACTTATGCCAGCAATGAACTGGTGCTGGCCACAGTCTCGGGCAGTAATCAGGTTTACAAAACCACCGACCAGGAGGAAGCTGGTATTGAAAATGCGCAGTTTGACATTACCTCTGAAGGTGTTGCCACTCTGGGCCTGACTATCACACAAGGACGGGACTTCTATCCTAATGAGTTTGTCTTTGCGGGTTCAGATCAGAGCCGTTTTGCCAGTGTCGCCATGATCAGCGAAGCCCTTGCGAAGTCACTTTTTGGTGAACAAAGTGCGCTGGGACAAACCGTGTATTTACAACGCGCGCGTCTGCCTTATCGAGTCGTCGGGGTCTATGCGAATAAAATGCTCGGCGAAAGTGCGGTCTATGAGCAACACTGGTATCACTCGACGATTGTCCCTCAGGCGCATTTTGGCAACACAGACATCAACTATTTATTGAGAGTCAAAAAAGGCACCGCAGAAGCCATTTTAAAAGACGTTGAAGACACACTGTACCAACAAGGTGGGCGCATAGTAGAACGAGTAGAATTTGCTGCCCGTGCAAAAAAGCGGTTATGGGATGGCCGCAGTACTTTCGCCTTTATCATGATTGGGATCAGTGTGATCGCTGTGGCGGTCACCACATTTGGGATCATTGGCCTGGTCTCATTTTCCGTCTCTATCCGCAAAAAAGACATTGGTATTTTGCGCGCTCTGGGTGCTAGCCAGAGCACCGTGCTTAAAACGCTGTTGATCGAAAACGCATTGCTGGCCATGGCGGGTATCCTGCTTGGCAGTTTTGCGGCCTTATGGCTGAACAATTATTTTGTGACTCATTTACGAGCACAAGGCCTGGTAGAACCCTGGCTGGCTGTCTTGGTTGCCATCTCTGTCTGGTTGCTCAGTGCGGTGGCAGTCTATATTCCTGTTCGTAAAGCCGCTAAGATAGCGCCTGCAAGAGTCACAAAAACCTGAACCAAGGGCTGAAAAGCCCTTGATACTGATAAAATAATAACGATAAATAACGCCATGCAACACAAAATTCTGGTGATTGATGACAATACTGATGTTATCAAAGCGCTTAAAATTCTTTTTTTAATTAACGATATCGACTGCGAAGGTGCGAGTTCGCCAGAGCAGGGATTAGCCATGCTGCAGTCACAGGATTACGATCTGGTGATTCAGGATATGAACTTCACCCATGACACGACTTCAGGTGAAGAAGGTAAAACCCTTTATCATCAGATCCGGGCACTCAATCCGGATCTGCCAATTATCCTGCTAACCGCCTGGGCCCAGCTGGAAATGGCCGTAGAACTCATTAAACATGGGGCTGCTGATTATATTGCTAAACCCTGGCAGGATGACAAGCTCCTCAGCTCAGTGAACAACTTGCTGGAAATGTATCTGCTACAGCAAGCTCAAACCCGCAGTAAAAAACAGTTTAAGGTCAGACAGGAGCAGCTTCGCCAGGATTACGACCTCTGTGGATTGATCTTCGCCGATCAGGCCATGTTGTCTTTGCTTGAAACTGCAACACAAGTGGCACATTCCGATGCTCAGGTTTTGATCACAGGTCCTAATGGGGCTGGCAAGGAAAAAATCGCTGAGCTCTTGGTGGCCAACAGCGCCTATCGGGATAGACCATTTATTCGGGTCAATGCCGGTGCCCTGCCCGCAGATCTGATCGAAGCTGAGTTGTTTGGCGTGGTCAGCGGTGCATACACTGGCGCAACAAAAAGCCGTGAAGGCCGCTTTAGTGCTGCGGATGGCGGAACTTTATTCCTTGACGAGATTGGTAACCTGCCACTTTCCGGACAACAAAAATTACTCAGAGTACTGCAAACTGGCGAGTTTGAAGCCGTTGGCAGTAGCACCACGCAAAAAGTGAAAGTCAGGGTGATCAGTGCGACCAATGCGAATCTGAATGAGGCCATCGCCCGTGGAGAATTCAGACAAGATCTCTACTACCGCCTGAATATGATTGAACTGCGGCTTCCTCCCCTCGCTGAACGACCCGATGATATTGTTCCGCTCGCTATGCATTTCCTCAGCAGCCACAAATCGCTGAGTGAAGGCGCGCAACGCTTATTGAAGCGATATGCCTGGCCGGGCAATGTGCGAGAGCTGCAAAATGTCATAGGACGGGCCGAGCTGCTCGCTGCCGGAGAGCGCATTGAAGCGACGGACCTGGGCCTGAATGCATCGGCGTCTGCGCTGGCAAGCCATGAATTTACTATTGAGGATATTACCCAGGCCCTCGATAAACACCAGGGTAATGTAACGCATGCGGCCAAGAGCCTTGGCTTAAGTCGCCAGGCTATGTACCGTCGTATGGACAAGTTTGGAATTAAGCGATGAACGTGCGCCTGCACTGGTCTTTCGCGGGCCAGATCCTGTTAAGTACTACTTTAGTGCTTGCTTGCGCACTGATAGCGCTGGCGATAGCTTTACACCACCAAATCCCCGTGATCATTGCCAGTTGTTCGATTCTGCTCATCTCCTTACTGACTTTACTCGCACTACTGAGCCGTTTAACAGCCCGCCGTCAGCGGGTACTGGCGACTTTAGAAGATGGCATTAAGAGTATCAAAGATGGTGACCTGTCACTGCGGATTTCGCCAACATCCGATCCTGAGTTAACCAGCCTGATTGAGCTGTACAACCAGCTGACAACCAACCTGAAGCAGCAGAAACAAAAGCTCAATCAAAAAGAGTTGGTGCTGGATAGCATAGTTCAGGCCTCACCGATGGCGACACTGTTGCTCGATAAACACCGCCACATTGTTTACCACAATGCTGCCGCGCGCCAGTTGCTAAACAAACAAGCTGGCGCACTCACAGGCAGTACACTCGAAACGGCCAGTGATGCTTTACCCG
The DNA here is from genome assembly GCF_024124545.1 of Pseudoalteromonas sp. XMcav2-N. Lineage (GTDB taxonomy): Bacteria > Pseudomonadota > Gammaproteobacteria > Enterobacterales > Alteromonadaceae > Pseudoalteromonas. Next base: position 98,124 of record NZ_JAMXSF010000016.1, on the reverse strand, counting down.
CACCACTGGCTCAGGCACTCAGCCTGGGTTACGCAGGTATGTTAAGCTTTGAGCAACAAGAGCAAAAGCACACTTTTTATCTTGGCATCGAACAGGTTACTTTAAATTATCAGCCCCATACGCTGGTGATCTGTAAAAACGTCTCGGCAGAGCAAAATCGTGAAGAGATCATGCTATGGAAAAATGCCATTCGTCTGATAAGCCACGAGCTAAACAATTCTTTGGCACCCATTCAGTCACTGACCAGCTCGGCACAGACTATGCTGAACCAGCAAAAACACCTTGAGCTGCTGCCAGACATGCTGGACACCATTTCACAGCGAGCGCATAATCTGAGCGAGTTTATCCAGCGCTATGCAGAGTATGCACGTTTACCGGCCCCTAGCAGCGCAACGCACGCTATCGCACCGCTTCTGGATAGATTGCAGACCTTTTACCCTTTTACACTACTGGGCACAGTCCCCGATTACAGCGGAGACTTCGACCTTGCTCAGGTAGAGCAAGTGTTGCTTAATTTGCTCAAAAATGCCCACGAATCAGGCAGTGATAAAAGCGAAATTTCGGTGCAGGTGGTTCGGGATCAAAGCAGGCTTCGCTTTGCCATCGTTGACCGCGGATGTGGGATCCAGCCGGGTAATTTACATCAGGCACTGCAGCCATTTTACTCGACTAAATCTCAGGGTACTGGGCTCGGATTGAGCCTGTGTCATGACATCATCACAGCACATCAGGGCCAGTTGAGGCTCCGCAACCGCGAAAAGGGTGGCCTGATGGTAGAATTCGACTTACCTTTGGGAGAGAATGGACAGTAACCTACATTCACAAGGATCGACTGTGCATTCACCTTTGCTTTGGGCTCTGCTATCTGGCACCCTAGTTTTCACGGGCTGTAAAACGCTTCCACAGCCACCCGAAAAGCACCGGGAAACACACCAGCCCTGCTGGATTCAGTCGCCAAAACAAGCCGAACAACTTGGCTTCATTGGTACAGCGGCCCCGTTCAGCGCCATTCCCAATGGTTCTGAGTTGGCCAGTCGGACCCGTGCTCTCAAAAAGCTGGCGGCCTATCATGCTATTCAGTTGCAACGCAGCGACCTACAAGGTGTGACACCGGATGAACCCACACAGATGTTATCTTCCGGTCATACCGTCTATTACTCAGCGCCCTTCAATACCCAGGATACCCAATACAGCTATGTCAGCTTCATGCCACTTAAAGAAAGTGCCAACTGCCCTGTACGTCACTGTGACTTTGCGCTTTGCCAGCCTGCCTGGCTTTGTGAAAATGAACAGCGTAATCAGGTGCTGGGAGTGAGTTATTACACGGCATCGCCCCATCAGCAGATCTCAGTCAGTGAGCACAATGCCAAAGCAGTAGCGAGCTTTTTGTTGCAGGCCCGGGTAAATGCGACGGAATACCTGCAAGAGCGTGCAATCAGTCGCGATGGTACTTTGCAGCATGAAATAAACTTTAATCGCAATGGTAAAGTAACGGCACAAGGTGTACCCACTCGGCTGGCACTGCACCAAAGCTGTCAGTATGGCTCCACGCTAATCGGTCTGTATAAGCCAGATGTTCTGGAGGCTATAAGTACACCGACAGTAAGCGCCATAGCTGACATGAAGCGCAGTGGACACCTGGTTTTAGGCGCGTTTGGTGAAGATGGTACTATGACCTCAGATAACCTGCTCAGCACCGCCATCAAGCTTGCTATTCAGGATGCCCTGACAGAGATTGCCAAGAACAAAGGGATCACTGTAGATGCGCAGGTAGAAGTAAAACACCACCAGGGGCAATACCTGCTCACCAGCAGCGAATTTACCATTAATGAAAGTGTCAGCGGTGAGTTAGTAGACCTGAGAATTCAATATAAAAACGATATACCCGTGATTTACGTGTGGTTACTGGAAAAAACTGGGAAAAGAATTTAAAAAAAGATAAATGGAAAAGAAAATGGAGGCGGAACCCGGAGTCGAACCGAGGTAGACGGATTTGCAATCCGCTGCATGGCCACTCTGCCATTCCGCCACATTGTGTTGATACTTAATGTATCAGAGAGATTGGAGCGAGTAACGAGGTTCGAACTCGTGACCTCAACCTTGGCAAGGTTGCGCTCTACCAGCTGAGCTATACTCGCGTTCCATAGTATTGCTACTCTAACTTAATCTTACTGTCATATCAAGCGATTAAGCTGTCTGTAACAGTGGTGCCCGGGGCCGGACTTGAACCGGCACGCTGTTACCAGCGAGGGATTTTAAATCCCTTGTGTCTACCAATTCCACCACCCGGGCATCGGGTTTGCTAAAGCACCGGTTGTTTAAATTGGAGCGAGTAACGAGGTTCGAACTCGTGACCTCAACCTTGGCAAGGTTGCGCTCTACCAGCTGAGCTATACTCGCGTTCCAGGAGCTTTGTAACTTTTTAAAACTTTAAGATGCTTATTGCTCTTTTTGTTTCTTTAATTAAGTTAACTTGCTCTAAACAATGGTGCCCGGGGCCGGACTTGAACCGGCACGCTGTTACCAGCGAGGGATTTTAAATCCCTTGTGTCTACCAATTCCACCACCCGGGCATCGGGCTGCTTTCGCATGTGGAGTTTGTTGAGAAAATGGAGGCGGAACCCGGAGTCGAACCGAGGTAGACGGATTTGCAATCCGCTGCATGGCCACTCTGCCATTCCGCCACACTACTCTGACTAAGCCAGATTAAGAGAAATTGGAGCGAGTAACGAGGTTCGAACTCGTGACCTCAACCTTGGCAAGGTTGCGCTCTACCAGCTGAGCTATACTCGCGTTACTAGAAATTTAAAATTTCAGTTTTAAACCCTAGTTAAATTCAAAACTTTCAAGATATTGAAGCGTTTTGAACTTCTCTTTTTGTTAGGCTGTTGCCTCTCAACACGGACGCATTCTACAGAAGTTCCGGGAGGCGTCAACATAAAAAATGAAGCTTTTTAATCGTTTGCTTATTTTTTATCTAAAACGCTTTGTATTCAGCCAACGAATACTAAGATTTAATCAATTCAGTACGGGCAGCATAGAAATACTGCACCATAGAGACCACAGTCAGTAAAGTCGCAATGGCTAACAATGCATAACTTAGCGTCACCATCCAGGGTTCAAACTGCCAGATCAAACCAATGATGGCCAGCATTTGTGCAGCAGTTTTAAACTTCCCCATCCAGGATACCGCCACATGACCGCGCTTGCCCTGCTCGGCCATCCACTCTCTGAGTGCCGAAATGACAATTTCACGACTGATAATGACAATGGTAGCAATAGTCATAAACATATTTTGATAATGGGTCGCCAGTACCACCAGTGCCACACTGACCATAACTTTGTCAGCCACTGGATCCAGAAATGCACCAAATGGCGTTGACTGTTCCAGCTTGCGTGCCAGATAGCCATCCAGAATATCGGTCACAGATGCCAGCCAGAAAATAAAAGCAGCAGCAAAAAATGCCCATGAGTAAGGCAAATAAAAGATCACTGCAAAAACAGGAATAAGTAACAACCTAAATGTTGTGAGCGTGTTTGGAATGTTCCACATAACTACTAAGAGAGACTCTTTTTTACTATGTTCGCATGAACGCTTAAGCTTTGTCATGCAAATGGTTAAATATCTTTTCAGCCAACTGAGGGCTGATCCCCGGCACTTGTTTTAGTTGTTGTATATTAGCGGCTTTTACGCCCTGCATTCCTCCAAGATATTTGAGCAGTGCCTGGCGTCGCTTCAGACCAACGCCTTCTATTTCTTCCAGAACAGATTGCGTACGTTGTTTTTGACGCTTACTTCTGTGCCCCGCTATCGCGAAACGGTGAGATTCATCACGGATGTGTTGGATCAAATGCAATGCAGGTGAGTCACTATCCAGATTAATGGTTTTACGCCCGCCATCGATCAGTAAAGTTTCTAAGCCTGGCTTACGGCTGGTGCCTTTCGCCACACCTATCAACATAGGTAGCTTTTCTAGCGTCCAGGATTCAAAGAATGATTCTGCTCGCGATAATTGGCCCTTACCGCCATCTATAAAGATAATGTCTGGCACCTTGTCAGGGTCTGTAACCTTGCCATATCGTTTATTCAACGCAAATGCCATAGCCGCGTAGTCATCACCAGGTGTAATCCCCGTAACATTATAACGGCGATATTCCCGATTGTTAGGCCCCTGACCATCAAACACCACGCATGATGCCACGGTGTTTTCACCCATGGTATGACTGATATCAAAACATTCCATACGGTTGATATCCGACACGCCCAGCGCCGCCTTTAATTTGGCATATCGTTTATCAATAGAGTCCTGCGCATTTTGCTTGACCATAATGCTGTTCAGGGCATTTTTATTAGCGAGCTCCAGGTACTGCGCTCGCTCTGAGCGCACATTCACCCTCAACTGAACTTTACGCTCTGCAACCTGAGTAAGGGCCGCAGCCAGATCGTCCAGCTCAGCAATATCAAATGGCAATACAATATCTTTCGCTATCCGACCGTGGCTGCCCGTCGATACATAGTACTGGCCTACAAAGCTGGTCAGGATCTCTTCTCGACCCGAATCTTTGGGTATTTTAGGGAAAAAGGTTTTAGACCCCAAAACTTTATGCTCTCTGATCATCAACATGTGAATGGCACTCAGGCCATTGCGTTGTGCAAAGCCAATTACATCCATTTCAGCAAAATTGCCCGCAACAGACTGCTGCTCCTGCATTTGACGTAACAAGGCGATTTGATCCCGGAACTTCGCCGCAGCTTCAAAATTGAGCGCCATACTCGCCTGCTCCATTTTGTCCACCAAAGTAGCGATGACCTGATGAGATTTACCGCTCAGAAACTGGCGCACCATATCAACCTGCTCAGCGTAATCTTTATCACTGACTTTCGCCACACAAGGCGCGGAACAGCGTCTTAGTTGATATTGTAAACAAGGCCGGCTTCGCGCCCGATAATAGGCGTCTTCGCATTGTCTGACAGGGAAAATCTTCTGCATCAAGCGTAAGCTTTCAGATACAGCAGCACTGCTGGGAAAAGGACCAAAATACTCGCCTTTTTTCTTTCTGGAGCCACGATGAAACGCTAAGCGAGGGTGACGGTGATCGGTCAATAAGATGTAGGGATAAGACTTGTCGTCACGCAGCAGTATATTGTACCTGGGTTGGTACTTTTTGATCAGGTTGTTTTCCAGCAATAGAGCTTCGGTCTCAGTATTCGTCAGCGTCACTTCAATATGACGAATATTGCTCACCAGGACCCGAGTTTTAGCATCTGGTATATTGCTGCGAAAATAGCTACTGACCCGCTTTTTAAGGTTTTTTGCTTTACCGACATAAATAACCTGATGATCTTCGTCGTACATACGATAAACACCAGGTTCTGTGGTCAGCGTTTTGAGAAACGCCTGACTGTCAAACACTGCCATGGTCGAAAACTGCTTCTAATTTAGAACAACACGCTCATCCTAATGAGAGCTGTCGATGTCGATCATTTTGTGGCGAATCGCCAGGTGAGTTAATTCCACATCACCACTGACGTTCAGCTTTTCAAACATGCGGTAACGGTAACTGTTTACCGTTTTGGAACTCAGATTTAGCCGGTCTGCGATGTCCTGTGCTTTTTCACCTTTGGTGATCATCAACATGATTTGCAGTTCACGATCCGACAATGACTGGAAAGGGTTTTCATCGACTTTGCCGCTAAACTGGGCCAGCGCTATCTGCTGCGCTATTTCCGGTGCAATATAACGCTGTCCGGCGTTAACAGCACGGATCGCATTGATCATCTCGTCAGGCCCGGCACTTTTAGTTAAGTACCCATGTGCCCCAATTTGCATCACTTTGCTCGGAAACGGATCTTCGCAGTGCACTGTCAGAACAATGACTTTCACATCCGGACAGTATCGACAAATTTTCTTCGTCGCTTCCAGACCGCCAATACCTGGCATATTCATATCCATTAACACGATATCGGGTTCGCTCTGACGGCAGTAGCTCACTGCCTCTTCACCCGTTTTAGCCTCTCCGACCACTTTAAACCCGCGCACATCATCCAGAATGCGTTTTATACCGGTTCTGACAAGTTCATGATCATCAACTAAAAGTACGTTAATCAACGGGTAACCCTCACACTAGCCTTGGTAATGGCAATTACTGCCAAATGTCATTTATTTAATCGTCTGATAATGCATGTATTATGCACTCATTATGCTTTGCAAGAGTAACACAGAAAATTGCAAAGCATAATCAATTCGAGTTTCCACTTTAGGTAAAAACAGCCTTTAGTATTAGAGTTAGACTATGATTTACCATGCAATTTCAGATCCTGCTCGGAGAAACGGTCGACCCATAATGCAATCACACCGTCGCCAGTTACATTACACGCAGTTCCGAAGCTATCTTGTGCCAGATATAGCGCTATCATCAAGGCCACAGCACTTTCATCAAAACCCAGCATAGTGCTAAGCAGACCCAAAGCAGACATAACAGCGCCGCCGGGTGCCCCTGGTGCTGCAATCATGACAATACCCAGCATAAAAATAAAGGGCAGCATTTGTGTCAACGAGGGCAATGTCATTTCAGGTGACAACAACATAACGGCCATAGTACAGGTAACAATCGTGATTGTTGACCCTGACAGGTGAATGGTGGCACACAAAGGGACAGTGAAGTTTGCAACTTCCTCTTTCACTTTATTAGATTTACTAGCACGCAGAGAAACAGGAATGGTTGCCGCACTGGACATAGTTCCGATTGCGGTAAAATAGGCTGGCAGCATATTTTTAATGAGTTCCACAGGGTTGCGCTTTAGCAATACACCGGAAGTAATATACAAAAACGCCAGCCACAGCCAGTGCATGGCAACAGCTGCCAGTAACACCACACCAAACGTGCTCAGCGTATCTGCCACTGTACCCGCAACAGCCATTTCTGCGAACACACCAGCAATGTAGAATGGTAAGGCAGGAATGATCACTTTAGCCAATAGCGCATCAATGACATCACGGCCTTGATCAACCACTTGCTTGAGCTGTGTCAGGTGAAGTTGACTGATCCCTATACCAAACACAAAGGCCGTTGCCAGTGCCGTCATAACGCCCATCAGCGGTGGGACTTGAAGCTTAATTAGGCTTTCTACCTTAGTGGCCTCAGCAGCCTGATAAGCAACACTGCCCTCAAACAGGGGCACAGCCAAACTGACTAAGAGTACAGCCAAAGTTCCCGCAATGACCGTCGACCCGTATGCGAAGCCGACTGTTTTGCCTAACAAATGGCCAGATGCCTTTGGCAACCCTGCGATCCCGGATGCGATATAAAACAGAATAATAAGTGGAATAGTAAAAGAAATCAGTTGTCCGATAATCACCTTAACGGTGTAGAGCAATTCGACCAGGAACATTGGCAGATAGAACCCCGCCAGCACACCGGCGAAAATACCAGCGACAAGTTTTAAAATAAGAGACATACAACACGCCTGAGTAAAAAACAGATGCGCCTTTTTACCACGGAATGACAATGCAGGTACATAGTTCTGCGATATGACTTGACTAACTGTTCACAAAATATAAATAAAATACCACTTAACTTGGCCACCTTGCCGTTAAACGCTAAACAATTGTTCACACACCGTCTCTGGTATTTAATGCGCCATCAAAGTTGTGCTATCAAACCCGATAATAATGTTAAATAAAGTTTTAAGCTCACTCTCATTCGTAGCGCCGTGCTTGTGGTTCAGCGCCACCAGCCTGGCAGCCGAACCAAGCATCCCTTATATCAATGCCAGCATAAATATCGACGGAAAAATAGACGAGTCTGTGTGGCAGCAGGCAAAACATATTGCCATCGACAATGTCACCTGGCCATATGAAAATACCAAAAGCCCGGTTTCAACCTCTGTACGAGTGTTTGAAAATGGCCAGTCCCTGTTTCTTGCCTTCGATGCCAAAGATCCGGACCCCAGTCAGATCAGGGCGTTTTTCCGCGACCGAGACCGCAACTGGAATGACGACCTGGTTGGGATAAAGATCGACTCCTTTAATACTGGCCGCAGTGCTTATCAGTTTTTTATCAACCCACTCGGTGTACAGCAGGATTCCATAGAGAACGTTTTAAGTGGCAGCGAGGACGATTCCTGGAATGGCATTTGGGACTCTGCTGGGCAAATCAATGAGACTGGGTATGTAGTTGAAGTAGAAATCCCCCTACGTGTACTCAATTTTGATGACAGCCTGGACACCAAAACCATGGCTATGGAGTTTTTACGCTTCTACCCTCGCAGTGAGCGACTGAGAATTTCCAGTATGCAAATTGCCCATGAAAATCAGTGCTGGGTATGCCAGATGCCCGCTTACACCGGCTTTTCTGATGCCAGGCAAAGCAGCAACCTTGCGGTGATCCCCTCCATGGTGATCAGTCGCCAGCAATCTCGAGATATTGACGGCAGTACTATCCCGGACTGGGAGAACGACACTAACTATGAGCCGGGACTGGACGTTAAGTGGGCCATTACACCGGATACCACCTTAAACGCCACGCTGAATCCGGACTTTTCTCAGGTAGAAGCCGACAATGGCCAGCTCAGTGTTAACAACAGTTTTAGTTTATTCTTCCCGGAAAAACGCGCATTCTTTCTTGATAACGCGGACTATTTTTCTTCCCATATCAACCTGTTGCACACCCGTAACATTGCTGCGCCGGACTATGGCGCCAAGTTGACGGGCAGCAAGCAGGGCCATACTTATGCTGCCTTTGTGACTAACGATGAGTTTACCAATGTCATGGTGCCAGGTAACCTGGGCTCAAATGTGGTTTCATTGGAGCAAAAAAGTGAAAATGCGGCGTTGCGCTATCGATATGATGCCGATGAAACTTTGTCTATAGGCGCATTAACCACAACCCGGCAAAGTAACGACTACCGAAATCAGGTGTTCAGCCTGGATGGCAAATACGAGCCCACTGCCAATGATACTTTTAAAGCACAGATCCTGACCTCAAAAACGGACTACGACCCGGCTATGGTGAAAGAGCTGTGCGATGACGAAACCCTCGATGACTGTGAGATAGATGAAAGTGTGCTTCGCACCCAGCTACAGGATGATAATCAGGGCCTTGGCTATATGCTTGACTACCGTCATAACCAGAAACATTGGAAAGCCTTTGCGAGTTATCGCAACTACGATGCTGCATTAAGGGCAGACATGGGGTTCTTGTCACAAGTCGACTTCAATAAGTTCATCACCGGTTTTGAATATCGTTGGTATGGTGATGACCAGACCTGGTGGAATCGCACTCGCTGGTATACTGATTGGGATATCAGTCACAATGAAAATGGAGAGTTACTGGAAAAAGAAGTTCAGAGCAACATCGCCATCAGCGGTCCATTGCAGAGCACCATTGATTTTGGTGTCGATCATCGCAAGCGAACCGGCCTGCGTCATGACGAAACCAGCCTGGCCATAGATGGAAACACCGATCTGTTCACGGAAAATACCCAATGGATTTACCTGGAAAGTAAACCGGCTCCGGGCGTATTCAGTGGGTTAACGCTGCGCAGAGGCAACCGCGTCGATTTAGCCAATAACCGTATGGCTGATGAGCGTTATATCCGCCCTATGCTGGACTTTTATCTGGGCAAGCATTTTGAGGTACGTCTGCGGCACACCTATCAAAAACTCACCGCCGATGGTATGGATGTATTTACCGCTAACCTCAGTGATGTGCGCTTTACCTATCAGTTTAACATCAATAGCTACCTGAGACTGGCGTTCATCAAAACGGACATTCGCCGTAATCAGGCGAATTACATCGACGACGTGGACAGCCGATACAAGCGCCTCAGCACACAGCTGCTCTATGCTTACAAGCTTAACCCCCAAACGGTGTTTTTCGCCGGATACTCGGACAATGGCTATCAGGATGATGACCTGACCAGGATAAGCAAAGATAACAAGACATTCTTTGCCAAATTTAGTTACGCCTGGCTGATGTAAGCCCCCTTTATTAGCCCAGTCAGACACGCGGAGTCTGGCTGGGTTTACATTGCTCTTTTATTATACATATTTATTTTTTTATTCCATCAAGGCATAAGTCTTTTTAATATATCTTATAGCCATTCTTTCCTTTCGTTTTGCTACAACCCCAGTAAAGTGTGACTAGTATTAAATATCCTTAGCTCATTCAAGGGAAAATTATGTCGAACGTTTTTGCAGATAACAGCCTGTCTATTGGCAACACCCCAATTGTTAAACTTAACCGCGTGACCGGTGGCAACGTCTTTGCCAAAATCGAATCTCGTAACCCGAGTTTCAGCGTAAAATGCCGCATCGGTGCTTCTATGATTTGGGAAGCTGAGAAAGCCGGCTTGCTAAGCGAAGGCAAAGAACTTATCGAGCCTACCTCTGGTAACACAGGTATTGCATTGGCTTTTGTTGCTGCATCTCGTGGTTACAAATTGACACTAACGATGCCAAATACAATGAGCCTGGAGCGTCGTAAGTTACTTAAAGCTTTAGGTGCTAATCTGGTCCTGACTGAAGGTGCCAAGGGCATGAAAGGCGCCATTGAAAAAGCGAATGAAATCCTGGCTGGCGACCCTGACAAATATGTTTTATTACAACAGTTTGAAAACCCGGCTAACCCGAAAATTCACGAAGAGACCACAGGCCCTGAGATTTTCGAAGCGATGGATGGTGCGATTGACTACTTCGTTGCAGGCGTGGGGACTGGCGGTACGATTTCAGGTGTAACTCGCTACCTGAAAAAAGAAAAAGGCCTGGACGTTAAATCTATCGCGGTAGAGCCAGTTGACTCTGCCGTTATCTCTCAAGCTCTTGCAGGTGAAGAGTTAAAGCCTGGCCCTCATAAAATTCAGGGCATTGGCGCAGGCTTCATTCCTGGCAACCTGGATCTTGAGTTGCTTGATGGCACTGAGCAAGTATCAAACGAAGATGCGATTGCAATGGCCCACCAGTTAATGAAAGACGAAGGTATCTTAGTAGGTATTTCTTCAGGTGCAGCCGTTGTTGCTGCGAAACGCCTGGCAGAAAAGCCTGAAAACGCTGACAAGAATATCGTTGTTATTCTGCCAAGTGCTACAGAGCGTTACTTGTCTAGCCCGCTATTTGCAGATGAGTTTACCGATCAGGAACTGGTGCAGTAACCAAGTAAACCAGCTCTTGTTAGACTAATTGTTTAGAATAAGGCCAGCAAAATGCTGGCCTTATTGTCTTCTTCCCTTCCTTTTAGCGTGATACTGTCTAGACTTAATGGATAATCGATGTGGTCTCAAAACAAACTCATCGTTTTATTTTTAAACGCTTTTATCTAAATTGTGCGCACCGGGAAACACCTTATGAACACACTTACCAGGGTAGTAATGTTGCTGTTACTGTGCAGCGCTTCACTGACCACCCATGCTAGTCTGAATGTTGGCTACTTTAAGCAGGGCAAGTACATCATGGTACAGGGTGAGCAATACCGTAATGGTTATTTGTATAACAAAAGTGGTGACAAGCCCCTACTACATTTGGTAACGCTCGACTGGCCGCCTTATATCGGCGATCAGCTGTGTAATAAAGGTTGGGTATTTCAGTTTACCATTTCCTTGCTGGCCGATCAGGATTACCCGGTTTATGTCGAATTCCTGCCCTGGGCGAGAGCAGTCAAAGCAGTTGAATCCGGTCGCGCAGATATCCTCTTCCCCGAGTATTTTATCGAAGATGCATCACCGTCCGATAACTATCAGGGGAAAACACGTCGTGAGCTGCTGGCACTGTCTAACGCTTACCCTGGTGGCGAGATAGCATTACTAAAACGTCGCGGTGAGTCAGATAGTTTTGAAGGCAATCTCAATTCGCTGAAAGGCGCCACCATAGGAGTTGTACGCGGTTATCAAAACACCCCTGAGTTTGACGCTATGATGGACAACAATGAGTTTGTGATTGTGGAGGCCGTCGATGATCTGCAACTGGTAAAATTGCTGGTTGGCAAACGTGTTGACCTGATTATTGGTGACCCTAAGGTGCTGCGTTTTACCGTGAGTTACTCTGATCTGGCCAAGTCTGAAAAGGTCACTTTGCTCAGAGGCCTTGAAAATGTTGAACCCGCCTTGCGCTATAACAATCTCTACTTTGCACTCAGTAAAGCCAAGCCTAACTGGCGGGGTGTGCTCAATGACATTAATAAAGGCCTGTATTTATTCAAAAATAGTGGTGAAACCGAGCGGATAATTGAAATGGGTAGCTCTGAGTGCTATTGACTGCTCTGCGCGGCCGCTCTCAATTGCGCAAGATTTGAATATTCTCTGTGATTCGGGGTCAATAAAATAGCCTGAAGTTAAATACGACAGGACATTTTTGATGGCCGTAAATAATAAAACCTCGCTACACAGCACTGGACACTTGGCAGTCGAGCCAGTTGTCACCTTGTTTTTTAAGCACTTTTTCCCTATTCGTATTGGCATGCTCGTTGTTGGCCTGTTCAACTTTATTGATGGGCTCTTTATCAGCCATTTTGTGGGTGAACTGGCTTTGGGTGCCGTGGCAGTCGCTTTTCCAATACAAATGGTGATTGCTGCAATGGCCGCCATGTTATCTTCAGGTATGGCCACCCTGGTAACACGTCAACTGGGTGCTGGCATGCGAAAAAAAGCGGGGTTGATAATCGGTCATCCCCTCCAGATTGCCTTAATATTGAGTATTATTCTGTTGCTTTTAGGCTGGCTTTATCCTTTGGAAATAATCAACTGGCTCAGTGTAGCCCCCATATTTAAAGCTGATGCTTATGCCTACCTTCGTCCCATCGTCTTGTTTAGCTTTGTGGCGATTCTGTTACCCGTACTTGGCGACATTTTTCGTGCCGAGGGGCAGCCGCATAAGCTTATGTTATTGATGTTGACCGCCTCGGGGCTAAATATCTTACTGGATTACCTGTTTATTGCGGTATTTAACTGGGGTGTAGCTGGTGCAGCAAAGGCGACAGTGGTATCACAGGCAGTCACAATAGTGCTGGCTATATACATGCTAAAAAACACAGACAGAGATACACCTATCCTCTTCACGACTGAGTGCAGAGCCTGGTTATCTATCCTGGCAATCGGAACCCCTATCCTAATCACTCAGCTATGTCTTGGCTGGCAAACCGCCATCATGAACATTCAGCTGATGAAGACGGCAGGTGAAAACTGGGTGATTGCTTACGGTATGCTGGGCCGTGTACTCACCTTTGCAACTTTGCCGATGATTGCCATGTTAGTCACCTTTCAGACAATCTGCGCTTATAACCTCGCCGCACAGAAAACAACTCGCGTGCGAAAAATAGTGAAAGTGGCCTTAGGCGCTATGATGCTTTACGCAACACTCTTGGTATTGATGCTGGTCTTTTTTGCATCCGGCATTATGGCCTGGTTTACAGAGCAGTCCTTACTGATTAATCAAGGCCAGACAATGATAAAATCGGCTTTATGGGGGTTACCACTGATAGCTATTGTGTTGATCGCCAGCGGCTTTTATCAGTCTATCGGCGACGCCCGCCGGGCAAGCTTTTATAGTGCGCTCAGAGTCATATTTGTGTTTACTCCTTTACTTTTGGTGTTGCCGGTGTGGTTTGACCTTCAGGGAATTTTTATGGCTATCGTCAGTGCTGACATCATCGCAGCCTTAGCAACCTGCGCTTTATGCTGGCTTCACTACAACAAGCACAACTTATCCAGGTTAAAAGGTCTCAATGCAAACCAGTAAACAGCAAGACAAACATCGTGAGCAGTACTATCAACGCCTGAAGCCTGTGCTTGCTTATATCCACAGTCAACCGAGTCAGCCGTTGACACTGGATAGAGCCGCAGCGCTCAGCCATTTTTCCCGGTTTCATTTTCAGCGTATTTTTTCTGCGCTGATGGGAGAATCTCTCATACAATATAGTAACCGGGTAAGGCTTGAACGCGCTGCGTCTTTGTTGTTTTTCCATCCCGACAAAAACGTGACAGAAATAGCGCTGGATTGCGGTTACTCAAGTAGCGCTAACTTCGCTCGCTCTTTCAAAGATCACTATGGTATTACGCCAGTTAGCGTGAGAAAGACAGAACGACTGAGACAACAGCTAGCGCAGCACATGACACCACAAAAGATAAATATTGAGTTACTCCTGCACCTGCAGGCACAACGAATGTCGGCACACATGCCGGACGAGACTCCCGTGCCCACCCGAATCATGAACGTCGACACCCGGGACTTGTGTACGCTGAGAGCATCAGAGGGTTATCATCTTGAGGGGATCTGGCAATGTTGGGAGCAGCTCCATCAATGGGCCAAAGTACAAGGTCTCGACTCTGAATGCGTCACTAAGCTCGGATTTGGTCATGATAACCCGCTTTTTACCCCTCTGGATAAAGCAAGATACGACGGCGCGCTGGTGATCCCGGCTACATTAAAATCAGCTGTCAGAGAGCCGTTTAGGCTTAGCACATTGAACAGTGGGCAGTACGCTGTTTTTAACTATGATGATTTAGCCGCTAATCTGCTGCCTTTTCAGCTGGCACTATATTCGGCCTGGTTGCCACACAGTGGCTTCGAGCCGGACGATGCGCCCCTCATTGAGCACTACAACCGGCCGATATCAGACGGAAACGCTGAAGACCCGGCAACTCGCAGCATCGCACTGGAAATATGGCTAAAGGTGAAACCGCTACGAGCCGGTGTCTGACTAACTTATACCAATATACTTGTGTACCTGTACTGACAGGCGCCAGTTTTTTTGTTTACAGGTATCAATAGCCAGTTTGGTCGCTTTCGCCTTTTGGCTGATTGGTTGCAAATACACCAACTTAGGGTGCACACCGGTTTTTTCAAACAAAGCTTCTAACTCTTCGATGTGTTTTTCCATTGCCACAGGGTGCTTAATTTCATCGGCTCTGCGCATGGCACTCGCCAGTACTTCATACCCGCCACGCATATTAATTTTAGGCGAAACAGTAACCCAGGTTTCATCTGGTACCAGAATCTCAAATGTTCCACTGGTTTCAACCTGTGTGTCGTACCCCTCTGCGTGAAGCTTGTCACAAAGCGGGTTTAGGTCATACATACAGGGCTCTCCACCCGTAATAACCACATGTTTGGCAGTGTAACCCCGCTCTTTAAATAAGGTCAGTAATTGCTCCGGCGTCGCATTGGCCCAGTAATCTGAATCGGCCTTTTTCTCCACCGTTTGCTCCAGACTGACAAGATAAACCGGATCCACCTCCCAGGTCTGCTTGGTATCACACCAGGCACACCCCACCGGGCATCCCTGTAACCGCACGAAAATAGAAGGCACGCCAGTGTGGCTTGCTTCACCCTGGATGGTTTCAAACACTTCATTAATCTTGTACAAAACAGCTCCGAACTCACTTTACTTCCCGGGTACAGCCCGGGTAAGTGGCAATTATCTAACGTTTACAATTCACATTGGCTACAGCAACTGCGCTGAAAAACTGGCATTATCTGA
This sequence comes from Pseudoalteromonas sp. XMcav2-N, assembly GCF_024124545.1. GTDB lineage: Bacteria > Pseudomonadota > Gammaproteobacteria > Enterobacterales > Alteromonadaceae > Pseudoalteromonas. The sequence goes on along the minus strand of NZ_JAMXSF010000016.1, from coordinate 82,653 downwards.
CCCGTCGGATTGTCATTTTTTCAGCGGCCGTGTAGTATATCGCGCCCTGACACAAACCTCTATTAAAATCGAGGCCAATGTCAGTGAGTATTCGAGCACATAAACGAGGCAAACCAATGAGCGAAAAAGTCGTTGTTATTTATTCCGGTGGTATGGATTCATATACGGTCCTGAACAAAGCACTTAAGTCAGGCTATGAGGTCTATGCACTGTCTTTTAACTATGGCCAGCGCCATGTAAAAGAGCTCGAAGTTGCCCGCCAGGCCTGTGATGAACTTGGGGTAGCGCATAAAATTGTCGATATCTCCGCTATTAACCAGTTGATCGGCGGCTCCTCTTTGACCGACGATATCGAAGTGCCTGAAGGCCACTACGAAGAAGAAAGCATGAAAAGCACGGTTGTGCCGAACCGCAACATGATTTTACTGTCTCTTGCGGTGGGTTATGCGGTTTCTCTCAAAGCCAGTAAAGTCTTTTACGGTGCCCACTCAGGCGACCACGCAATTTATCCGGATTGTCGTCCTGAGTTTGTTAAGAAAATGGATGATGTCTGTCGCATCGCAAACTACGAAGAAATCGAGATTGTTTGTCCTTACCTGAACAACACTAAGATTGAAATCCTCACAGACGGCCTGAAAATGGGACTGGACTATAGTAAAACCTGGACCTGTTATAACGGCCGTGAGAAAGCATGCGGCAAATGTGGCGCTTGTCAGGAGCGTTTGGAAGCCTTTGAATTAAACCAGGCCAGTGATCCTTTACCATACGAATAAGCCCTCCCCTGTGGGCGCATATGTCGCCCACACGCTAAATCACATCTTGAAACAGATACGCCACAGATCTCTGCTGTATAATTTGCTACGATTGGAGTACCAAATTTAGAAATGGAGTAATACGTATGCCCGGTACCACAATGGTGTTTTTGATTGTCCTAATTGCAGTAGGATTTGGCACAGTCAGGGAAATCTATGCTAAACGCCTGGAAATGAAAAAACTCGATGGAATGAATCAGTCTGAGAAGCAGGCTATGCAAGAAGAAATCAAACAACTTAAGTCACGGGTTGCGACACTGGAACAGATCATCACCGACGATGGCTATCAAGTTGCCAAAGAAATCAACAAGCTGTGATACCAGGCTGGATTTATCAGCCGGTATCACAATTGGCCTAAGTCACGGTGAACATTAAGCGGTGGTAGCAGCTGCCGAGTCTGCTTCAGCAGTAGACTTTTTGGCCTCTAAAGGCTTCGGCTTTTTCTTATCGAAAATCCCTAACCGAATACGGATAAAGTGTAGAATTTCCCGCGCAACGTCCACATCAACAGCAGCTTCGAGCCCTTCAAAGCCTGGGCTTGAATTGGCTTCACAGATCTTAAAATGCTCTTCATCAAACAACAGGTCAATGCCCGCCATATCCAGGTTCAGGATATTTGCCGTTTGGGTGGCCAGCCATTCAATTTCAGGGGTGATCGGATGAGACAAGCCCTTTGCACCGGCGCTGACATTGGCTTTGAAATTTGCACCACCCGAGTTTCTTTCCATACACGCCACGACACGTCCACCTATGGTCAGTACTCGCAGATCGCGGCCATGACTCGATTTAATGAATTTCTGCAAAATGATATTGGCTTTCGGGCTGGTCGCTTCAATCAATTGCATTAAATCATCGAACTCGCTACGTGTTTTTGACAGGAAAACCCCACTGCCTTGCGATCCGGACAGGGTTTTTACCACCACAGGAAATCCGATCTGCTTTTCAACCAAGTCGATGTTAACCGGAAACTTCACCAGCATAGTCTTTGGTGTAGGTAAATTCTGCTGCGCCAGTATCTGTTGTGCAAACAGCTTATCTTTTACTGTTTCCGTGGCCTCTGAACTGTTAAAACAATGTACACCAAGACGCTCCAGGTGACGAATAATTGCCAGTGCAAAGTAGGTGGTACCAGCCCCCATACGCGGAAGTACAAAGTCTGGTAATGAAACCGGCTCGCCATCAATCAATACGCTTTGGTCATCTTCGCGAGAGACGAGCAAGTCAAACTGATCGGGAGAGTAAACCTGCAGATCAATGTTCTCTTCCTGAGCGACCTCTAACAGTCGTTTGATCTCGTAAGTTTCAGGTTTTAAAAGGGTTGCTGAGTCTTTGTATATGATCCATCCACGCATCTGTGTTTCTCGTTTATCGATTGCGTTAAAACGCGGATTATGATGAGCGAGCCAGATGAAGTACAACAAAATAATTTTGTCGTCAGGATGAATTATTCGTAACTAACCAAAGCCCAGTGAACGCTGTAATCACGACTCGTTTACCAGTGCCAAGACTTCCTCGATAAAGGGACTCGGATCCTCAGGCACTAATAGGCAAGTTTGTAATCTGGCACGTGTCAATGCAACATAGAACAAGCGACGTTCTTCTGCATCCGGGTACAGTTCTGGCTCAGGCAAAAGCGCTTCTGTAATAGGGGCATTATGCGCTCTGGCTGGCACACTGCTTTGATGCAAACCGAGTAGAATACTGAAGTCCGCCTCTTTTCCCTTAGCACCATGAAATGTCAGTGCCGTTATCCGGGCTCTGGGGAAGCGCTGAGTAAAGCTTGCTATCACCTCGGAGGAAGGCAAAAATTTGTGATTCCGAGCCAGTAAAAGGACGCTACACGGCTCTGCGGTCTGGTCTAGAAAGGCTTCTATTGCTGTGCTAAGTGCGTCACTTCCATCTGGGCGTGCCATCAGAGCCGGACAGGTCGCCACGTTACTGGCATTGACCCTTTTAACTAGTTGGTTAGGGTTCTGACAAACAAACTCACTGGCGATATCCAGCAACTGTTGGGGATAACGAAAGGTCATATCCAGCTGTTGGATAGTGGCCTGTCCGAAGTGCTCAGCAAAGTGTGTGGTCATCGACACATCTCCCCCGCTGAAGCGGTAAATCGCTTGCCAGTCGTCACCGACTGCGAACAGCGCATTTTTATCATTTTGCGCAAGCAAGGCTTTGATAAGCAAAGCCCTCAGAGGTGAGATATCCTGAAATTCATCAACTAACACATAGTGCCAGGGACTATAAAACTGACCGCTGCGCACATAGTCGACCGCGCGCGTGATCATATCGTCAAAGTCGATACATTGCTCTTTTTGCAGATAAAGCTGGTAGTCCGCCAGTACGGGCCTGAAGCAGTTAGTCCAGAGCGCAAATTCTTGACTCAATGCTTGTGTTTTACCCAAAAACAGAGCCTGTTTGTAAAAGCTGAGTGCTTCAGTAAACTGTCGAATGAGTTTTTTGGCCGCACGCCCCCCCAAATCGAGCTCCTGGCTTTGTTGTGGATCAGAAAACTCTTTTTTTAGTAGGGCAAGTAAATCTCTCTGATACTGAGGGTCCTGACATAAAGATGCCAAAGTGTCAGCAATAAACCGCTCTCTCGCACTATCGTTCAGGCACAATGCAGACAGCTTTGGCTTATGACCCTCAACTTGTGCAATGATCCCTAACCCAAGGCTATGAAACGTGGCGCACTCTATCGTTACCTTGCTATGTTTGAGCCTTTGCTGCATCTCATCTGCGGCTTCTTTGCCGTAAGCCAGCATCAATACTTGCTCGGCTTCAGCCTGCTTTGAATGCAGCAGATAAGCCGCTTTTGCAATCATAACACTGGTTTTTCCAGTACCGGCTCCGGCTAGCAATAGCTGACGTTCGTCCTGAACAACACATGCACGACGCTGAGACTGAGTCAGCGGATGGCCACACACGGTATCAAAGAAGGTTTCATGGTGAGATAACTGCGCTTGCACAAACGCTTCTCTGAACTGAGCAAGATCTTCTTCTTGCCAAGCGTGTAGCTCATTGACGGTGCTTTGGGCTTGCTTTAGCGTCTTGTGCATCTGAGCCTGATTTGTCCAGCCGCACCAGCGCTTTGCCAATTCAGCTATCACAGAGCGAATTGCAGCCCAGTGACGCACCGAAAGGTAACGGCGCTGCAAGAGTTGTTCTATTGCTCTGACTGACGAAAGCAGACGTGCTTTGTGGGTGTTTATCCAAAGTATCTCGAGGTGGTGCTGCAAATGGGGGGCACAATGCCCCCGTAATCGAAGTTTCAAGACCATACCCTGTTGATAACACTCGATACGGGCTCCCAACCAGTCTGTCACGAGTACAGGAGGCCGAGATTGTTCAACCCAGCCGAGTAACTCTGTGCTGCCTGAGCGTTGAACGCTTATCCCTTGCGGTCCCACCTCAACGGATTTGATGTTATGAAATACTCTTGAAATAAAGTGAGCAGGAAAAAGCATAAAGAAAAATACGGGCCAGTTTCTTTTAGTGTAACTCAATGTGCAGGCAATAGTGCAGCTAAGTGATTTAAATTTAGAAGCTTTTGGAAAGTAATAATGGGATATAGGATAACCGATTGGTGCGAATGGGGGGACTTGAACCCCCACGAGCTATGCTCACCACCCCCTCAAGATGGCGTGTCTACCAATTCCACCACATTCGCAATTCGGTGTAATGCATCTGAGCCAGAAGCTCAATTATTCTCGATTTAATGAGAGAGCCAGTGCATTGCTGGCTCTGAGATTTGGTGCGAACGGGGGGACTTGAACCCCCACGAGCTATGCTCACCACCCCCTCAAGATGGCGTGTCTACCAATTCCACCACGTTCGCTAAGTAATAACTTTAGTTTGGTACGTCTGAGTTGTTTTGAGACTCTTCTGACGCGGGAACATCGTCGCTAGAAGGTGCGACTGTTGCCGCCGGAGCTTCCAGATTTTCCCACTGATCAGCTTGCTTAATTTGGCTTGCTGTCATGCTACCCAAAACAATACTTAGTACAAAGAATATTGTTGCAAGTATTGTTGTTGTCTTAGTCATAAAGTTACCAGCACCTGATGACCCGAACACAGTTGCCGATGCGCCAGCGCCGAATGAAGAACCCATATCTGCGCCTTTACCTTGCTGGATCAAGATCATGCCGATCAATGACAGCGAGACAACCAAATAAATAACCAAAAGAATCTCGTACATTTACTTATCCCTTTGCACTTTCGCAGATAGCCTTGAAGCTTTGTGGTTTGAGACTTGCTCCGCCGATCAGGCCACCATCAATATCTGCTTGTGCGAATAATAATTCACTGTTACTTTCATTTACACTACCGCCATATAGGATACGTAGTGCATCGGCAACCTGTTCATCATAACTACGTAACAAGTCGCGTATATACTTGTGTGTTTCCTGGGCTTGTTCTGGAGTGGCTGTTAAACCGGTACCTATTGCCCAGACTGGCTCGTATGCTATCACAGAATTAACCAGTGATGCTATGCCTAATTTTTCGATTACAGACACAAGCTGTTGTTTAACAACTTCTTCTGTTTTACCTTCCGTTCTCTGCTCCTGGGTTTCACCAATACACAGAATAGGTGTCAGGCCGTTCTTTTGCGCTTGTGCAAATTTATTGGCAATGTCTTCATTTGACTCGCCATAAATACTGCGTCTTTCTGAATGACCGACCAAGGTATAATTTGCGCCTAGAGATTTGACTAAGGAAGCTTGAATCTCACCAGTGTAAGCGCCGGCATCGAATTCTGACACAGTTTGTGTGCCACACTCTAAACCCGCTGAGATTGCTTCAGAAAGCAGAACTGCCGGAGGAAAAATCAACACCTCGCGTTGTTCGCTTGTGACTTGCGCACTCACCGCTGCAATTTCTTTTATCAGCTCTGGCGAGCCGTTCATTTTCCAGTTGCCTGCGACGATTGGCTTTCTCTGTCCCATGTATTACTCCGCGTCAGAAAGCGGGTGAGATACTAACGCCACTCACCCTAAGTTACAAGAAAAAATTGTGGTTTTTTGTTTAGTTGCTCACAGATTCAACGACTTGAGCAATTTTAGTGGCAAAGTCAATAACTTGCTTTTCTTGCTCTGCCTCAACCATGACGCGAACAACCGGCTCAGTGCCTGACTTTCTCAGTAACACCCGACCCTTATCGCCCAAATCAGATTCAACGTCTCTTACGGCTTGCTGAACAGCTTCTGCTGAGACCGGGTCCGTCCCCTTGGCATACCGTACATTGATCATTTTCATCGGATATTTAACAAACCCGGCACCTAAGTCTTTGAGTGTCTGGTTTTGCGCTACCATCGCAGCCAATACCTGAAGGCTAGATACAATCCCATCCCCTGTAGGAATCAGATCGAGATTTAGAACATGGCCGGAGCTTTCACCACCAATCGTCCAACCGCGCTCCTGAAGCTTGCTTAATACATAGCGATCGCCGACTTTGCTTCGTTCAAAAGGGATCCCCTTCTCTTTGAGCGCATTTTCAAGCCCCATATTAGACATCACAGTGCCCACGACGCCGCCTTTTAAGTGTCCACTGTGCTGTGCCTGTGCTGCGATGATATAAACGATATCATCGCCGTCAAAGACGCGACCATTGTGATCTACCATCATAACCCGGTCACCATCGCCATCGTATGCGATACCAACATCAGCCTGATGCTCTAATACGTGACGTTTTAGTGCATCAACATGCGTTGCACCGCACTTTTCGTTGATATTTACACCATTAGGCTCACAAGCCGTGCATATAACCTCAGCGCCCAGTTCGCGCATTACAGCAGGAGCAATGTGGTAAGTAGCGCCATTAGCGCAGTCTAAGACAATCTTGAGTCCTTCTAGAGAAAGTTCGTTAGGGAATTGCCCTTTACAGAATTCTATATAACGGCCATCAGCATTTTCGAGGCGTCTTGCTTTACCTAGTTTATCTGAAGCAACACAGGTCATAGGTTCGTCGAGCATGGCTTCAATTTCCAGCTCAACTTCATCAGGTAGTTTCTTTCCGTCACCGCCGAAGAATTTAATGCCATTGTCATGATACGGATTATGAGATGCACTAATCACAATCCCTGCTTCAGCACGGAAAGTCTGTGTCAAATAGGCAACGGCGGGCGTCGGCATAGGGCCCAACAGAACGACGTTGATACCCGCAGCAATTAGACCAGCTTCCAGCGACGTTTCCAATAAATACCCTGAAATACGCGTGTCTTTTCCTATGATCACTTTTTTAGTGCCAGACTTGGATAATACTTTACCCGCTGCCCAGCCTAATTTGAGTGCAAATTCTGGCGTGATTGGAAACTCTCCCACCATCCCTCGTACACCATCGGTACCAAAATATTTTCTTGTTGTCATTCATCTACTCCATGCGTTGCTGCGCGCCAAACCCGCAGCACATCATTGGTTTCTTTTACATCATGAACACGTATGATTTGCGCACCCTGCTGAGCACATAATAATGCTCCACTAAGGCTTGCAGCCAGGCGCTCATCTGTATCCCGATTAAGTAATTTGCCAAACATAGATTTCCGGGATAGCCCGGCCAAAACAGGAAGTTTTAGTTCAGCAAAATAAGATAACTGCCCTAACAGTGAAAAGTTGTGCTTCAGTGTTTTCCCAAAACCAAAGCCTGGATCAATAATAAGGCGGTCACGTGCAACTCCAGCTTCTTCACAGCTAGCAATGCGTGACTCAAAGAATTCACAAATATCCGTAAACAGATCCTGATAGGTTGGATCGATTTGCATTGTTCTGGGCTGGCCCTGCATATGCATAAGGCAGATAGCAACGTTGCTATAACGCGATGCAACCTCGAGAGTACCAGGCGCTTGTAGGGCCCGAACGTCATTAATGATGTCTGCACCGGCTTCTATCGCTGCTGCCATCACCTCAGCTTTGCTGGTGTCAATCGAAATAACACAATCGGACCGCGCACGCAGGCCTTCAATGACTGGGATAACCCGTTCTAGCTCTTGCTCTAAAGATACGTCAGGTGCGCCAGGTCGAGTTGACTCGCCACCAATGTCCAGGATATCAGCGCCTTGATCCAACAAAGTCAGGCCATGGTTGACAGCGCTGTCAGATTGACAATACTTGCCACCATCTGAGAATGAATCAGGGGTTACATTGACTATCCCCATTATTCGGGGCGTCGTAAGGTCAAGCCTACGACCACGAGGAAGTTTAAGCTGAAGCATAATTCGCCTGTTGAAATGCCTGTATCTAAGCACATTTTAAAAAAAACTGCCACATTAAGGTAGTGAGCACTCGCGGGGGAGAGCCTAACTGACATCATCTGAATGGCCGCTTACTCACACCAATCCTTTGTCTTGCGCATACTTATAAGACGCCCTTAGAGTACAAGTGATTATACGTTGTACTCAAGCACTCAGCTCGCCTGCAGCGAATTGGTATGAATTCCTATTCTTAAAATATAAAAAAACCCCAGCTCGAGCTGGGGTTTCTTGTCTTAATTCTAACTCAGGTTATGACTTGTCATCAAGCTCTGAGCCAGGTGCTGATGCACTTTCGCGTTTATCTTCGTTGTTATTCGCGCTTGCCTGGTTATCTGCGTTGCCATTGTCTGATGGCTTACGATCATGAGCATCTCTGGGTGGACGCACTTCTTTTCGTTCCATCAAGTCGTCAATCTGACCAGCATCGATTGTTTCGTACTTCATCAATGCATCCTTCATCGCATGCAGAATATCCATGTTGTCCTTAAGAATTTGATCCGCTCTATCGTAGTTACGGGTTACAAAATCTTTAATTTCAGCATCGATCAGCTTAGCCGTTTCATCAGATACGCCAGCCATACGAGACGAGCCGCCTCCCATGAACATTTCGCCCTGCTCTTCCATATACATTTGCGGACCCAATTTGGGGCTTAACCCCCACTGTGTCACCATCTTGCGAGCTATGTCAGTAGCCCGTTCAATGTCATTGCTGGCTCCCGTCGTCACTTTATCATCACCATAGATGATGGCTTCTGCAATACGGCCACCATACAAGCTGGACAACATAGACTCCAGATGCTCTTTGGAGTGACTGACTCTATCTTGCTCAGGCAAATACATAGTGACACCCAGCGCTCGACCACGCGGTATAATAGACACTTTGTAGACCGGATCATGCTCTGGCACCAATCTACCTACGATGGCGTGACCAGCTTCATGGTAGGCTGTCATTTCTTTCTCTTTCTCAGACATAACCATGGACTTGCGTTCTGCGCCCATCATGATTTTGTCTTTCGCTGCATCAAACTCAGCCATGCTTACCTTACGCTTGTTGCCACGCGCAGCAAACAGGGCAGCCTCGTTCACCAGGTTAGCCAGATCGGCACCTGAGAAGCCAGGCGTACCACGGGCAATGACTGATGCCTCGACATTTTCATCTAACGGTACTTTGCGCATGTGTACATTCAGGATTTGCTCACGGCCACGCACGTCTGGCAACCCAACAACAACCTGGCGGTCAAAACGCCCGGGACGAAGTAGTGCAGGATCGAGTACATCCGGACGGTTAGTCGCAGCAATAACAATGATACCTTCATTGCCTTCAAAGCCGTCCATTTCTACCAGCATTTGGTTTAATGTCTGTTCACGTTCATCATGACCGCCTCCCATACCGGCACCACGTTTGCGGCCCACGGCATCGATTTCGTCGATGAAAATAATACAAGGCGCTGCTTTTTTAGCCTGCTCAAACATATCACGTACACGTGACGCACCTACACCCACAAACATTTCCACGAAGTCTGAACCCGAAATGGTGAAAAATGGGACTTTCGCCTCACCTGCAACCGCTTTGGCTAGCAAGGTTTTACCAGTACCAGGAGGACCGACCATCAACACACCTTTCGGGATGTTACCGCCCAGTTTCTGGAACTTAGACGGGTCTCGTAAGAAGTCAACCAGCTCAGTGACGTCTTCTTTTGCCTCATCACAACCAGCAACATCAGCAAATGTGGTTTTTACCTGGTCCTCACCCATCAGACGAGCTTTACTTTTGCCAAATGACATGGCGCCTTTTCCGCCCCCCCCTTGCATCTGACGCATGAAGAATATCCATACACCAATCAACAAGAGCATTGGGAACCAGGAAATAAAGATATTGGCCAGGAATGACTGCTCTTCGGGTGCAACCCCTTTAACGTTTACATCGTTCTTCAGTAAGTCGTTGATCAGATCATCATCGTACAATGGCATAATAGTTTGGAAACGCTCACCATTGTTTTTTATCCCTGTAATCGTGCCAGCTGTCCGGTCAATGTTTACATCACGGACGACACCGCTGCGCACTTCGTTCACAAACTGAGTGTAACTAGTTTGGCGATCTGCTTGTTCGCCACCATTGAAGCTCTGAAATACGGTCATTAGCACGACAGCTATTACCAACCAGAGTATTAAGTTCTTCGCCATATCGCTCAAGGGGTTAACCTCTTGTATCTAAAATAATTCAAATTCGTCTTAAAAGCGTTTCAACTGTACTACAGTTTGTAGCCCGTCGCCACTATATATACTTCACGAGATCGGGGGCGTGACGCTTTGGGCTTGCGGATTTTAACCACTTTAAAGGCATTACGCACGTCCTGTACAAATTGATCAAAGCCTTCTCCCTGAAACACCTTGACGGCAAAAGCGCCGTTAGGCTTAAGTACCTGGTGGCACATGTCAAACGCCAGTTCAACCAGATACATGCTGCCCGCTTGATCTATCACGGTGTTACCGCTCATATTAGGCGCCATGTCTGAACATACCACATCTATATTTTTGCCACCAATTCGGTCCAACAACGCGTTCAAGACCGCTTCCTCACGAAAGTCGCCTTGCAGGAATGCTACGCCGGGTAAGGAATCCATTGGCAAAATATCACATGCGATTACTTCGCCGTTATCACCTACTTGCTCTGCAAGGTATTGTGACCAACTTCCTGGCGCAGCCCCCAGGTCAACAACATGCATGCCTGGTCTAAACAATTTGTCTTTTTGTTGGATCTCTTCAAGTTTGAACACAGCACGAGAGCGATAGCCCCGCTTTTGTGCCTCATGAACATAAGGATCTTCAACATGTTCTTTTAACCAGCGTTTGGAGCTCGCTGAGTGCTTTTTATTTGCCATATTAACTGCAACTCATTAGTAATATTCTTTAGATGGCGTTAGAATAGCGGTAATTCAAGCCTTAATTAGTAAATTGTACCAATATGACATTATCAAATAAACAGAAGCAGTACCTAAAAGGGTTAGCACACGACCTAAAACCTGTTGTTTTGCTCGGCGGTAACGGGCTGACAGAGGGGGTTCTGTTAGAGATTGAGCAGTGTTTAGACATTCACGAACTCATTAAAGTAAAAGTACCAACCAATGACCGTGAAACCAAACAGCTTATCTTCGATGCCATTGTTCGCGAGACAGGCGCTCACAAAGTTCAGGTGATCGGGCACATCATTGTGCTATATCGCCAAAGCGAAGACAAAAAAATCCAGCTTCCTCGCCAGTAGCAGGCTGCCAGCAGGGCTGACTATTCATTAGCCTGCGTCTCAGCAGTTTTGCTAAATTCAATGGCCTGACGAATAAACTCTGTACTCAGGCCATTGATCACACCGCTTTCTGCATTTAAAAGCAGACTGAACCCTATTCCCAACTCAGGTAACACCGCCACATCCGTCCGGTATCCCTGCACCCAGCCACTGTGGTAATACATTAATACACCAGAAAAACTATATATGCGCCACCCCAGACCATAATGGGCTTGTTCAACGTAATTACGCCACACACGTCGGCGCAGCTCTCGCTTTGTATGAGTGTAAGGGCGAGACTGAATGGTCAGTGCATCCAATGACAGTACCGAAGGATAGATACCCAATTGCGCCTTTAACCATTGGCTCATGTCTGCAGCACTGGCATTCACACCCGCAGCGGGTGCCACTTTATAGTAATGGGGTTTTAATTTTGCGGTATGCCAGCGCTTTTTACCCCGAACATGAGGCGCTGCAAAATTATCATCTTTGGTCATATGCGCATGTCCTAAACCCGCATCTTTCATACCCAAAGGCTCAAAGAAAAGATGCTCTAGCCAGGACTCGTAACTCAGCTTAGTACTTTGTTTAATCACATCCCCGATGAGACTGAACATGACATTTTGATATCCATAACAAATACCAGGTCTGCAAATATGCTCTACGTCGACCAACTTCGGATAGATTTTGTCATAACTCATCCTGGATTCAATCAGGTTATCATAGGCGTTGGGCACCAGACCGCTGGAATGACTCAGCAGGTGGTATAACTTTGCGTTACCGTATGCACTCTCACCAAAGATAGGCAGATGCTGTGCTACTGTATCTTCAATGTCGAGCATGCCCTGCGCGGCCAACTTGGCGGTCAGGGAACCTGCAAATGTTTTAGAAACAGACGCTAAGCGAAAACGCGTACTGGCTGTGACTTTCTGTCCTTTTCTGACTTTGGTCAGGCCTATTCCGGCAATATGCTCACCATGCTCGCGGTGCACAATGCTCAATGCCGCGCCCGGTATCGATTTTTCTTTTAGTTTTTGTTTGAGTTGCTTAGAATATGCGTTCACAAATTGCTCCCAGCGCTGCTGCTCGCTGCCTGGGCTAGCCTGAACGACCCAGGTCGTCAGTGCGAAAGCAATAATAAGATAATGCAGTGACTTCATAATGATCCGATTCATTAACACGCTGCACATAATATCATGAAGTTTGGCACTGCTCACGCGGACAATCCCTTTTGGCGATAGAATTTCTTCTGCTCGGCCACTGAGATAATGCCAAAGAATTTGTCGTGTTTTAATGCAGCTAAGTGCTGAACTATAAAACTAAATTTAGAGGTATAAGTCATGCGCTGCTTGCTTTCAATTATCGCCTTGGCCGGACTAACAGGGTGTATTGCAACACCGCCAATGGCACCCAAACTGGATGTGCCGGCTAAGCCACTGTTAACCAAATCAGTGTATCAGCTGTCGTACAGTACTGAATTAGAGTCTGCACGCATTAAATCCGTTCAACTGCCTGCTCACCCCGTCAAAAGTGGCAACACGGTGTATATCGATACCAGCAAAGTCAGCATGACGGATACATTACGCAAACAGATTATCCAGCTTTTAAAAGACAAAGGCTTGACAGTTGTTGCACAAAAAAACAGCGACTATCATTTGGTCGTTCAACAGCTTGACTTGTCCTTTGGTAAGGACAAAGTGTATGTATTGAACAAGCCAGAAGACCCACACCCCTACATTGCAGAACTAGCTCAGACAATTCCGAGTAAGCAATGTAGCAATATCATTGCTTCATTAAGTATGCGGCTGACGCACAAGTCTTCATCCGATGTTATCTGGTTTGCTAAATCATCTATTAATAGCGCTGGGTATCAGGGCATTCCACTACAGTATACGTTCACAGAAACTGAGAAAGTGGCGAACGAGCACGCAGTCGTATCATTTATTGTGGAACAAAATCAGGAAGAAGCCCGCCGAGCCAGATACAATCAGGCGGTGAAGATCCCACCCTATCGCGTGGAATCGCAAATATCTCCGCTCGTAAAAACGGCCGGTGCCTGTAATAAAACAGAAGTCAGCGCCCTGACCAGTGACATGATGCACCACTTAAGTCGCGGCCTCATAGAAAAGCTTAATGTATTGCTTTAACAAAAGTTCTAAAACAAGAACACACACTTAATTACACTTTTTACGCGATTCGTACTTATAATTGCAGTCAAGAACATAATTAAAGCAAAGTAAACGTAGCCTTGTCAGTAAGTAAGGCAAGCGCAATTAAGGAGAAGTCAAATGGAGCAATACGGCACGATTTTGTTGGTTGAAGATGACGAGTCGCTTGCGCAGTGGGTTGCCGACTACCTGAATAATCAGGGTTATACCACAGAATGTTGTTATCGCGGCGATCAGGTTGTCAGCATGGTCAAACAACACGAGCCGGATCTGGTGTTGCTGGATATCATGTTACCGGGGCAGGACGGTATCAGTGTTTGTCGCGAACTGCGCCAGTTTTACAGTAAACCCATCATTATGCTCACAGCCAAAGACGAAGAAATGGATGAGGTGATTGGGTTAGAAGTTGGTGCCAGTGATTATGTCATCAAGCCAGTTCGCCCCCGCGCGCTACTGGCAAGGATCAAGGCCAACATGCGCGTAGCTCAGGACAGTGATTCTAACTCCGACACCAATGCCGTCATGCTTAATGTCGGAAACCTGCGTATTGATACACAAGCGCGCAAAGTTATTGTGTCCGATCAGGAAGTGAATGTCTCAAGTGCAGAATATCTGTTACTGCATTTTTTAGCCAGCAATGCCGGAGAAGTGGTCTCTCGCGATGCCGTATTTAAGGCCACTAAAGGGCGTGAATATGATGGTCTGGACCGCAGCGTAGATGTCCTTATTTCTGCCCTGCGTAAGAAGTTTGGCGATGATCCTCAGAACCCTGAAAAAATAAAAACAATTTGGGGAAAAGGCTATCTGCTTGTGCCTTCAGCCTGGTAAGTCAAAGGATTTGGTCTCTCGCAGTCCGCGCATTCAGGTGCGGACTTTGCCCCGCTTCGCGCCGTCTGGTGCAGTCGTACCTATCTCTGGAGTAGTGGATGAAAAAGCTCTACCTTTATCTTTTGGCTAGCGCCCTTATTTCTATTGTTGTACTGGGCTGGCTACTTGATACCCTGAGCCAACAAGCTGAACCTGCCGAGGATGCCTTTGCCTGGCAAGCAAAGTTGCTATACGGCGTAACCAATCAAAGCGCTTCAATCCCCGAAACTTTGCGACCAGCATATATGGAGCAGGTCAGTAAGGACTTTGACTTACCCATCACATACAGCTCCGGTGATTCACTGGCACTCCCTGTCGAGTTAAAGAATCAGATGATGCAACCAGAAGGGTTGTTGCTAGAAGATGATATGGGCTATTACTTGTTAAAATCGGCCCCTTCACTGGCACCTGACTACATTGAACTCAGGCTAGAAAAACCACCTGAACAGTACGATTCAGATGTCTTTCTCACCTTAGCGTTTTACGCCGGTATTTGTACCTTCATGTGGGTAATCTTGGCACCACTAGCCAAGCGACTTGCCGTGTTGGTCAGCGCAGCGAAGCAATTTGCCAGCGGCGATTTAAGTGCTCGAATTGAGGTGAATCATTTCACCTATATAAAAGACCTGGAGCTCACCTTTAACCGCATGGCCAATCAAATAGAAAAGCTGCTTGCCGAAAACAAGCTAATGGCCTCCAGTTTATCTCATGACATTCGTACTCCGGTAGCCTGTTTGCGCTTTGGCTTTGACGCGGCTTTAGAGGAAGATGACATTGAACAGGTCCATGCCCTGATGCACAGAATGGAAAAAGATCTCGACCAGATGGAAGACATGTTGGCGAGCTATCTGTCTTTTGCCACACTCGAACAAAAATCGCATCTACTCAAGTTCGCGCCCACAGAATTAGACAGCTATATTCGCAATGTCGTTGAGCAAATGACACCTAAACTGAGTAACAAACACATCAATGCGAGTGTTTCGGTCCCGGCACATCTGCAGCTGGATGCCGACCCTCATTGGCTGGCAAGAGCCATCTCCAATTTGCTCAGCAATGCCTGCGATTTTGCCAACAAACAGATTATCGTCAGCGCTCAGCAACTGGATCATCAGATTGAAATACGGGTCGAAGATGATGGACCAGGTATAGAAGAAGAAAACTGGGCTAAAGTATTTAACCCATTTTTTCAAGAACAGGGTCACCGTAATCGTGCTGGTAAAAGCTATGGGCTGGGCTTGGCAATCGTTGCAAAAGTGGTTGACTGGCACCACGGCCAGGCCAGTGTTAGCAGATCCGACCTGCTTGGCGGCGCTAAATTCACACTGACTTTTCCCTGTAAAGCACCGAGAAATACTGTCAAGGCTGACTGACAAGCGCGAGATTTATGCTATAAATCAGCTAGATACTAACCAAACGCGGACACTGTACTGGATTTTTCAGATTACGCTCAGGATTTAAGCAAAAACTTGTGTTAGATCAATGCAATTTAGGCCTTTTTATTTCCTTTTAATTACAGTAGATTGTTGCCGCCGTCTTTAAAAAAGAGAAGTATAACAATATGAGCACTGTGCGCGGAGAGTTCAGCTCTCGCTTCGGATTCATTATGGCTGCAGCAGGCTCTGCTGTTGGCCTGGGAAATATTTGGGGCTTCCCGACTCAAACTGCCAGTAATGGCGGTGCCGCTTTTGTATTAATGTATTTGATCCTGGCGTTTTGTCTGGCTTACCCCGCATTGATGGCCGAACTGGTGATTGGTCGTCACGGCCAGGCAAATGCGGTCTCGTCTTTGCAAAAACTTGGCAATAACCCCATACAAAAAAAATTCGCGTTTTTCGTCGGCTTTGGCGGCATCATTTGTGCCGGACTGATCCTGAGCTTTTACGCCATTGTGGCAGGCTGGATGCTCAGTGCCACCATAGAGCCTGTTGCTAACACAGTTGGCGCCACTGGGGCGGCTCAATGGTTATCAGAGCAATCTCTGGTAAGAGATCTCAGCTTTACCCTAATTTTCGTCGCACTGACTATCTCAATCATTAGTAAAGGCGTCGAAAATGGCATTGAGAAATGGTCTAAACGTCTGATGCCTGCCCTGTTGCTTATACTGTTTTCTTTGATTGCGTATGTGCTTACGCAGGAAGGCGCTACCACTGGCTTAAAAGCCTATCTGGTCCCTGATTTCTCTTCTTTACTCGACCCCGGGCTACTTGTCAGTGCACTCGGTCAGGCCTTCTTCTCTCTGTCACTGGGTACCAGTGTTATGATCATTTATGGCTCATATATCAGTAAGCAGGAAAATCTGGTTTCTCTTGGAGCCTATGTCACCTTAATCGATGTCTTTATTGCCTTCGTTGCCGGCTTACTTATTATCCCCGCTATGTATGTGGCACAGGCTCAGGGGGTGGAGATCTTCTCAGCTACAGGCCAGCTTTTATCAGAGGACACGTTAGTATTTCAGGTTCTGCCAGCCTTATTTGAAGGTATGGGCAGTGTTGGCGTATTCGTTGGATTTGCCTTCTTTGCTCTGATGAGCATCGCCGCGCTCACCAGCTCTATTTCTATGCTCGAAGCTCCGGTGTCTTATGCGGTAGAGAAGTTTGCGCTGGCCAGAACACAAGCGACCTGGATCATTGGCGGCATTATTGCAACCGTGAGCGTGACCATCATCCTCAATTTCTCAGCCCTGTTTGGTCTGGTTGTTAAACTAACAACGCAATTCGGTCAGCCATTGCTGGGGATGTTCTGCTGTATTTTCGTTGGCTGGATCTGGCACCGTCAGAAGTTGCTAAGTGAAATTCAGGAAGGTCACCCGGAAGTGGCATCATCCCTGTTCTGGCGGATTTGGCCACTGTACATCAAATTTGTCTGTCCGTTGGCAATCGCACTGGTCTTTATCAATTCTCTGTAATTTGCAGATAAGTCAAAACCAGTGAATCAGAGAGGCAACACAGCCTCTCTTTTTTGGTCGCCTCTTCTGACGATTGCTTTGCGAACATGAAAAAGCACGCCCTTGAGCGTGCTTTTTCAATTATGCGATTCTTCTGTGTGGCGGATTAAGGACACCAGAAAACGCTGAGCTTCAGCTGTGGATGGTTTAACACAGCCCGCAATGGAATGTCGAGTTCAGAACCAGGTTGCTTGGCCTCTTCATACACTGCGCGCTTGGCCTCTCCACTGATAAGTAACACGGCATGTTTTGTATGAGCAATACCTGCCAATGTCAGACTCATACGCTCGGTGATACTGCCTGTTACTTCACTTTGTTTAGCATTGATTGCACAAACAAGATCAGACGTTTGTAAAGCCTGTTCAAGCCCTTCTGCGTGAGGGAACAAAGAGGCAGTATGGCCATCCGGACCCATGCCAAGAATGGTAATATCGAAAGGCGCCTTCAGTGCGGCATAGGCTTTTTCACACGTGGCCTGACCAGACATTGCTGTTGCTTCGCCGTTTTTCATGGTCACAAACTCAGCGGTGCTTGCTTCGTTTTGTAACAAGGTCGCCTTGATAAAGGCTTCGTTAGACTTTTCATGATCTGCATCGACCCAACGCTCATCAACCATAGCCACTGTCACCTTGTCCCATGACAGTGGCAGGTTTGATAAGTGTCTGTAGGCCGGTGCCGGAGACGACCCACCGGACACCAGCATAGTTGCACGACCGTCTGAGTCAATGGCGTCACTGAGTGTGCTACTTAAAAGCTCAGCCAGCTTTTCGGTCATTGCCTCTTTGCTGTCAAAAAACGATTCGTTCAGCTGTGCCATTATGCTTTTTCTCCTACATTGAACCAGGCATGGTTATTTTCTTCCAGCAATTCATCAGCCGCTTCAGGACCCCATGAGCCCGCACGATAAAGTGAAGGCGTGCCCTTTTCCTGCCAACGCGCGACAATTGGGTCGATCCATTGCCAGGCCTGACGAACTTCATCACGGTGAATAAACAGTGCCGGGTTATTTGCCGCGGCATCCAGCATCAGACGCTTGTACGCATCTGAGTGGAAACCCTTGCTGTACTGCTGACTTAGCTCAATGTTCAACGTAACCGGTTGCAGCTGCATTTCCAGATTATCAAGACGCTTTGACATCAAAGTTAACTGGATGCTTTCCTCAGGTTGCAGGCGGATCTCAAGGCGGTTTGGCTGAATTGGGCCCACACTCGGATCATAAACATTGTGAGATACTGGCTTATATTCAACCACGATCTCAGCACAACGCTTTTTCATCCGCTTACCTGTTCTGAGATAAAATGGTACACCAGCCCAGCGCCAGTTATCGATATGTGCCTTAATAGCCACAAACGTTTCTGTCTTACTTGAACCTTCCCCCAACTCCTCAAGGTAACCAGGTACCAATTTACCGTTCAGATCACCCGGTACGTATTGACCACGTACCACGTTGTCATCAACGTCTTCGCCAACCAAAGGGCGCAGTGCCTCAAGCACCTTGAGCTTTTCGGCACGAATACTATTGGCATTTAGCTTTGATGGAGATTCCATGGCAACGAGGCATAGCAGCTGTAACAAGTGGTTTTGAACCATATCACGCAATGCACCAGCCTTATCATAAAATCCTGCACGACTCTCAAGGCCTACGGTCTCAGAAATACTGATTTGAATGTTGTCAATTGACTTAGCGTCCCAGAGGTTTTCAAACAAGGCGTTCGCAAACCGCAATGCCATCAGGTTCTGTACGGTTTCTTTACCTAAGTAGTGGTCTATACGGAAGATTTGGTTCTCATCAAAAAACTGCGCGATCTTACCGTTAATCTCTTCCGCCGATTTACCACAATATCCAATTGGCTTTTCGACCACGACGCGAGAATTTTCAGTGATCAGGCTTTTCTGCGACAGCAGCTCACAGCAGGTGCCATATACTGCAGGTGGCAAAGATAAATAGAAGACACGAGACTTTTCTTCACCATCAGTGTCCAGGATATCTTTCAGAACATCCCAGTTATCGTCTGCCGCTGTCACATTGACAACCACAGGTACTAAGAATTGCGAAAAGGCTTGCCAGTCTTTGCCGTTAAACTCCCCTTCACTGAGGTGAGATTGTAGTGCCTGCTCTGCCGTGGCGAGGTATTGTTCTCTTTGTTCTTGAGCACGGACGGTAGGCAATACGCGTGAGCCTTCAGGTAAATTACCTTCTTGATACGCACGATACATTGCAGGTAACAACTTTCGTAACGCTAAGTCGCCGCCCCCACCAAAAATTACGATATCAAAAGGATTAAGCATAATTATGTCTCACAAGGTTAGGCGCGTAGCACATCAGTGCATCACACGCTCGTTAGTTAAAACCGTTTTCCAGTCTGACCTTAGACTAGCAAACACTGCTTTCATGCTGGATTTGAATTCGATTGCACAACATAGCGGTATTGCTGATAATACCTGGTTTGTTGTGCCGAAGTTCCGTTGGGATGATAACGTATTGCCGATTTGATACGTCTGTATGTACTTCGTCGTGACGACTACGTCATACATCCCCAATAAGAGTCTGTTCCGTCACTGCTTGTTGGCTCTGTTAAAGCCAGTTTACCCGCTTGCCCATGATAAGTTATGACAAAGCGAATAAATTTGAATAAATGAGCCTTAGGGGCCCTGTAATTCCTCTCACAAAAATACAGGCCCTAAGCACTCCAGCGCTACCCGTTCAAAGGTATTCTTTTCACTCGTGTCCTGGTAGCAATCGGACACCTGACACTGCGTTTAGTTGTCAGTTTTTATGATCTATTCTGTTTATAGTACGCAATCAATCCGGCTGTGGAGCTATCGTGTGCGTGCTCTACCCCGTCTTGCGTAAGTTCGGCCTCAATGGCGCTGGCTAACCCTTTACCCAACTCAACGCCCCACTGATCAAATGAACAAATCTCAAGTATAATGCCTTGGCAGAATATTTTATGTTCATATAAAGCAATCAAGCGACCAACCGCTTTGGCATCGACTTCATCCAGGATCATCGACGTTGTTGGTCGGTTTCCTTCGTGGATTTTATGCGGCAGCAGACGTTCAATTTCAGCTTCCGACTTACCTTTTTTCGCCAAGTCTTCGCGCACCTGTTGCTCATTCACACCCGCCATCAGCGCTTCTGTCTGAGCGAAGAAATTGGACAGTAAAATATCGTGGTGTTTATCAACATTGCGCTGTGGTTTTACTGAGGCGATAAAATCAGCAGGTACAATCACGTTCCCCTGATGCAGACACTGATAAAATGCGTGCTGGCCATTAATGCCCGTCATGCCCCAGATCAGTGGCACGGTTGTGTAAGGTACTGTATGTCCGTCAAAGGTGACATGTTTACCGTTACTTTCCATCTCGCCCTGCTGTAAGTAAGCAGGCAGCATGTGTAACGCCTGATCATAAGGTAAAATGGCTTGCGACTGATAACCCAGAAAGCTGGTATTCCAAACGCTCAACAACGCCATGATCAACGGGATATTCTGCTCAAGTGGCGCATTTTTAAAGTGTTCGTCTACCTCAAAGGCACCTTCTAAAATGGCCTCGAATTTGTCATAGCCCAGGTATAATGCAATGGGTAACCCGATAGCGCTCCATAAAGAGAAACGACCACCCACCCAGTCCCACATAGTGAATACGTTTTCGTCGGCGATACCGAATGCCCGGGTCTTCTCAAGATTCGTACTGACCGCCACAAAATGTTTGGCCACTTCAGCTTCGTCTCGCGCAGCACTCAGGAACCAGGCAACAGCTGAGCGTGCATTCGTCATGGTTTCCGACGTCGTAAACGTCTTTGATGAGATAACAAATAACGTTGTTTCAGGAGACACTTTATCTAATACATGGGCTAACTGTACACCATCGACATTAGATACGTAATGTACGTTAAGCGTCCCGTCGGCATAAGCGCTTAGCGCTTCAGTGACCATCTGAGGGCCCAGATTAGAGCCGCCGACTCCAATCGCTACCACATCTTTAACCGACTTGCCGGTATAACCACGCCAATCGCCACTACGCACCTTATGGCTGAAAGCTTTGATTTTCTCAAGTTCAGTATTCACCTGATCCATGACGTTTTCGCCATCGACATAAATCGGTGTATTACCGCGATTACGCAAAGCAACATGCAAAACAGCACGATCTTCGGTGATGTTAATCTTTTCACCCGCAAACAACTTGTCTCGCCACTGAGGCAGATCACATTCCTGTGCTAATTTAATAAGTTGAGCAAATGTGTCTTTGTCGATGAGTTGCTTAGAAAAATCAAACAACAAGCCCGGGATCTGACGAGAAAACAGTTCAAATCTGTTTGGGTCTTGCTCAAACAAAGATTTAAGGTGTTGTGTCTTCAGCTGCTCTGATGCTGTTGTTAAAGCCTGCCAACTCTCTAGTTGTGTACGGCAACTCATAAAAATTCCCCTAGTGACGATGCGTTTTCGAAACAATAAAAATTGTAATTATCACAAGTGTTAAACGGTGTATTGCGTTAAACATAAGTTAAAATGACAACGCTGTCAAATAGCTAATAATCAATTTTACATTGCGCATAATACCCGAATTTTGACTTTTTGACACCGGTATCATTAATTTATTTGGTAGATTTTTTGCTGCTAATTTGAGAGCAAATTGGATAGACTAGAAGCATCAAATGATCATTTTATGAAATCAAGGCACGGACTATACCGAGTAAAAACCCAACTGCGAGTCATCATAAATGCGCAATGATCGCGCTATAAAGTGCGCAGTTAGTCACTTGTACACAATATAGTACCACCTTCTCTCACAGAAGAAAAACAAGATGAAAGTAACCATCAACGATGTAGCAAAACACGCTGGCGTGTCGATGAAAACCGTATCCCGCGTGATCAACAAGGAACCATCGGTACGCAAAAAAACCTATGATCAGGTGATGCAAGCCGTCAAAGAGCTGAATTATCAACCAAATACTGCCGCACGGAATCTGGCGGGTACTTCTTCGTTTGCCATTGGCCTGGTTTATGACAACCCCAATGCCTACTACATCATAGATATGCAAAATGGTGTGTTGTCTCGGTGTAAAGAAGAAGGATATGAACTGGTGATCCACCCTTGCAACGCGCAGCGCGAAGATATGCAGGCGGAAATTGCCACTATGATCAAACGTTCGCGCCTTGCCGGACTGGTACTAACCCCGCCTTTATCGGAGCAACAGCCTATCATTGATATGCTGGATGAGCTGGGGGTGAGCTATGTTCGCTTACTGTCTGGTCACAACGAGCAGGAAGAAAACTCAAGAAACTGTATTTATGTTGACGACTTTGCAGCCGCTTATGAGATAACTGAGCATCTGATAACCCTGGGCCACAAACATATTGCCTTTGTCTGTGGTGATGAGGAACACAAATCAACAACTGAGCGGTTGGCAGGGTATAAACAAGCCTTGGCAGATCACCAGATAGCCTTCAACGAAGACTTTATACACAAGGGCACTTATTCTTTCGAATCCGGTGTTAACGGTGCAAAAGCATTACTCAAAGATGGTAACCCAAATCAGATCACCGCAATTTTAGGTGGTAATGATGAGGTGGCCGCTGGCGCGTTATTTGCCGCGCGTTTGATGAATATCGAGATTCCCGTTCAGCTCTCCATTTCCGGGTTTGAGGACTCCCCTTTCTCACGTCAGACCTGGCCAAAATTAACGACAGCACATCAGGCCAATAATGTGATATCTGAACATGCTGCGCGACTGTTGTTTTCTAAAACCCGCGGTAGCCGTAATCACGATAAAGACGTCATTACCATATTTACGCCAAGTATGGTGGTACGAGAAAGTACCGGCCCGGCTCCTAAGTAAAAGGTCTGCCCCGGCAGACCGGGGCAGACCTGCATCAATTCAGCGCCAACCCACCTGCCAAATTGGCTACTCTGTCAAAACCGAGTAAAGCAAGCGTGTTCCCTGCTTGCATTGAGCGGTTGCCTGTTCGGCACACAAGCAGATAATGCTGCGATGAGTTCAACGCACCATTTCTCAGCACGTCCGTCATTCTGCTCAACGGAATATTCAACACCCGACCAGAGGCCAGATCACCGAACAATTCAGCGATACTACGTCGCGACACATCCGATTCATAAGGTTCGCGACAGTCAATAATTACGCCCTGATGAGATTGCAACCAGTCTTCAGCAGCCGATTTGTTGAGCGACTGAACCGATGGCACTGCCGCGTCCATGAGTGCACCGAGGAAACGCTCTCTGAATGTGGTGGAGTCACGATCAATACCGGCTTTTTGCTCTACAAACTCATCTGTAGAGCATGCCCCATTCAGCAAACGTCCCAGGAGCGGACTGATCTGCACCTGAGCATGCCAGTTAATAGCAAAACACTGCTGGTAGTCCAATGCACTACATATCAGACTATTGTCATCGAGCATCTCGTTGAGACGTAGCAGCGTTGCCGCCATTGACTTCGCACGTGAGGTTTCACCCTGACTATCACCCAATCCCTGAGGTAATAACAGCTTACCAACAAAGCAAGCCGAGACATCTTCACCCTGCATAAGTAAGTAGCAGCACTCTTGAGTATCATTATCTGCCAGTGAGAGCTTTTTCAACATCCCCTGCAACAAGCCGCCGGACTCGCCTTCGGGCCAGCCAAACTCATCTACCACTCTTTTATCAGTCAGATTATGGGCCAACAGGCTCACGGCATCAGCAGCTTGTTCGCTCAGGTGTGTCTTGAGTAATGCACTACAGCCCAATCCTTGTTTATCAAGCAAGCGCTGCAATCGAGGCACCAACTCCGGGACTGGATCAACGATTACCGCTTGTTTATCGGTCGTCACATACAGCCAGCAGCAAGCGCCCTGATGACGCAGCTGGGTTAACCCAACTGCACATGCTTCTTGCTCAGGTGCAGTGCTATCCGACACCACCAGGCAATTGTTCTCTAATATTGGCTTGAGGCTTTTCAGCGTATCGCATGCACGGCGGATCTGGGCTTCACTGTCAGCAGGCCCAAATGAAAGACGGATGGCATTCTCGCTTTGCCAGTCAGGCGCATTCATCGCATCCAGTACAAAACTTCGACTGGAACCCGAACTACAAGCAGAGCCACCACTGACTCGAATACCCGCCGCATCCAGCAGGTCAATCACCTCTTTGCTGGTCAGGTGATCTACTGAAAAATTCAGTGTTGTCGGGACCGAAAGTGCAAAATCATGGTGAAAGGTGACTTGTTTAAACGTTGTCTCCACAGCTTCAGCCAGCATACTGCGGTGCTTTTCAAGTTGCGTAACCGGATTAAAGGGCGAATTATCTTTGTCGAGCAACATATCAAACAGCTTACTGAGCGCGGCGATACCCGGGATATTCTCTGTACCAGAACGCATGCCCGATTCCTGGCCGCCTCCTGCGATAAAGGGTGTATAGGGGCTGCCACTGCGAATATATAAAAACCCAATCCCTTTCGGTGCATAGAGTTTATGTCCTGAAAACGGGGCGTAATCAATCGTAGTTTGAGACAGCTTAAGCGGCAGTTTCCCAAGCGCCTGCACGCAGTCCACCATCCACGCCGTTTGCGTGTTACCTTCACGGATCACCTGCTCCAGACGAGCCAGATCCTGCTTAACTCCTGTTTCGTTATTCGCAGCCATAGTACAGATCATCACGGCTTGCTCGATATGCTCGGCGATAAAGTCCAGATCTAATATACCTTTCGAATCTACCGGGATTTCCAGAATCTGAGCATTCAGGCCAAGTAAGCGGTTCCAGTGTTTTAGGGTATTTGGTACCGCCTTGTGTTCTGTCGCGCCGTACATAAGAACGGGGTGTGCATATTGCTTGTTACTTTGCTGAACGTAATCACTTAACGCAGAAACAATGGCAGTCTGAATTCCTTCTGTTGCGCCTGAGGTAAAAAGCAATTCACCACTTGTTGCCCCAATCACTTCCCGACCTTTATTTCTGGCTTCTTCCATCAGGTGCTTAGCTTGAACACCCGTAATATGGGCACTAGAGGGATTACCAAAACAAACCTGCATGGTATGTACCACAACTTTGGCAATCTCGGGTAATACCGGTGTAGTGGCATTAGCATCGAGGTAGATTAATTGGTCTTGCTCAGACTGGATCACACGGCGCTCCTTTATAACAATATAGAATATCATATTCCATTCTACACAAAAGGCAGAGCAAGCATAATAATCATTTGCTGTATAAATGAAGATCGTTATTCCAAAATGGTACAAGATAACATTCGGGAAGGAACACAAAAGCAACAGGTGACGCGAATTCGCCACCTGTCAGATGAGAGAGATTAGTCAGCCTCAGAGGCCAGATATTCCTGATGCTGAGTTGACCAGGCATTAAGAAGTGCTTTTACCAGCGAAGCCAGAGGAATTGCAAAGAACACCCCCCAAAACCCCCACAGACCGCCAAAAAATAACACCGCAACTATGATATAGACGGGGTTCAGATCAACCGCTTCTGAAAACAGCAAAGGCACCAGGACATTGCCATCTAATGCCTGGATCACACCGTAGACCACCAGTACAGTCCAGAATTCTGGTGCTACCCCAAACTGAAACAGCGCAACCGCAGCAACGGGCAAAGTGACCACCGCAGCCCCAATGAAGGGAATTAAAACCGAGAAACCAACCAAAGTACCGAGTAAAGCTGCATAACGCAGATCCAAAATGGTGAACGCCACAAAGCTGGATAAGCCCACTATGATGATCTCAAAGACTTTGCCCCGAATGTAGTTCATGATTTGGTGATCCATTTCCTCCCAAACCTGATTAATAAGGCGTCTTTCTTTTGGCACCAGTTGCAGCAGTCCTGTCGTTAGCTGGCTCTTATCTTTGAGCATAAAAAACACTAACAGGGGCACCAGTACCAGATAAATCAGCCAGGCCACCACGTCTTTAATCGATGTCAAAGACGCAGAGACCACCTGCTGGCCAAATTCAAATAACTTAGTTTCAACCGTCCCAACCAGGTTTTGCACTTGCTCCGCGGAAACAAGGTTCGGATAGGTATCGGGCAAATGCAACAAATAGTACTTGCCTTCTTCAATCATAGTCGGCGCCTCTTGCACCAGGTTACTGGTTTGTGCCCATAACACCGGTAAAATGCCGAACATCAGCGCCAGCATGACGCTCACAAACACCAGCATTACAATATTGGTCGCCATCTGGCGGCTCGGCACAAGCCGCTGCAGACGAGTAACGGGCCAGTCCAACAGGTAGGCTATCACTATCGCCACTAATACAGGGATGATAAAAGTCCCGAAGAAATACAGCAGCGCGGCCATTGCCAGCAACATCAGCAACAGTGTCACTGAGTTAGGATCTGAAAACTTGGCCCGATACCAGGACTTAATGAGTTCAATCATTTACACACTCCACTTGTATAAAAAATGGTTCTGACTGTTGATTACGATGAAATACCATATCTTGACTGTCTAAATAGCGCATTATATCTCGCAGGTCTTGTTCTTTTGTGTAAAAAAATCGCACGGCATCTGCCTTAAGCTTCGCCTGTTTAAGCTGCCACTTAAACTGAACAAAAAGCTGCGGACACCGCAAAGGGCGTAGATCATATTCTATCACTCTGCTAGGGCCTTATTTAATTCTACTTTCAACCTATTACAACTCTTTTGCTGTACCTTAGCACGTTTCGGATTTACTCTGTCTGCAAACCGTATAGCCTGAACTCGGTCAATGCGTTATCCTTATAACAGAGATAGTGTTTTTTCGGATTTTCACATGCCTGGTGCGAACAACAAGGCGCGTTTGCCTGACAACCCAACCTTAAAAGAAATAAACTGGTTTAAAAAACAAATTAACTGGGGTGAGTTGCCGCCATTTTATCATCTTGTCGCCTCTTCGGTTAGCGAAGGTGAAGGGATTTTTCAACATGGATTTGATCATGCCGTTAAACGTTTATTAGACAAACGGAACTGGAACTTATCTTTGCTTGGTGGATATGAAGATCAAAACGGCCTTATTCACTGTGATAAAGCGCCTGCTTTATCTCTTCATCAGGTATTTACAGATCGCGGGTTTGAGTTGTGGGCCTACCCTATTGCCAAGGGGGTCAAAGTAGACAGATACCTAAAAGACAATAAATATCTTGAGTTTAACGTCTGGGATCCACATACCATGAAAGTCCTGTTGCGTTTCAATCAACTCCATAAATTTATTGCTTTTTATTTTGACCGGGGCGATACCGCAGACAAAGCGCTGATCCTGCATGCGCACAAAGTGGTACATAAAACATTGACCATGCTGCAACGAGAATTGAACGTTATTAAGGTTGATGGGGTCTCAATAAAAGACTTTTATATGTTATGCGAAAAAGACGCCCGGGCATGCAGCGATGAAGTGGACATTGCCAAGATCATGCTCGGCGATGATATAAATAAGGATTAGAATGCAGTTAAAAAAACTGTTTCAGGCATCTGTTTGTGCCCTGTCACTGACTGTTTCGACCTCAGGCTTCACTCAGTCCTCATTGAAATTACCTGATTTGGGCACTTCTGCGGTACAAGTGCTCCCCATAGATAAAGAACAAGCCATCGGCGAAATCATGATGATGCAGATCCGCTCAGGCTCAAAGCTTGTGCAGGATCCAGTGCTTGATGAATACCTCTCAGCGCTGGGCAATAAACTGGTTGCCAATGCCAATGATGTACGCTTTCCCTTTTCATTTTTCTGGGTTAACAATAAAGACATAAACGCCTTTGCGTTTTATGGTGGGCATGTTGGCGTACACACCGGATTGATGGCACAGGCCGACAACGAAAGCCAATTTGCGTCTGTACTGGGTCACGAGATAGCCCACGTAACCCAACGTCACCTGGCACGGAGGATCCAGCAAGCCAAAGACAACAGCGCTTTGACAATTGCGGGTATGATCACGGGTATTCTGGCCACCGTGATTGCCCCCGATGCAGGCATGGCTATCCTGTCTGCCAGTTCAACTCAGTCTGCGCTAAACCAGCTAACCCACAGTCGAAAGGCCGAGCAAGAAGCTGACCGCTTTGGCATGCAAACCTTATACAATGCAGGTTTCGACCCAGGTGCATCCAGTGAGTTTTTGAGCAAACTAGCCGCACAGGTAAGATTCAAGAACAAAGCCCCCGTCTTTTTAATGTCTCACCCGTTACCCGACTCCCGGGTGTCAGACGTACGTCTGCGTGCGCAGCAATATCAGCAAAGGTATGTGCCAAGAAGCCAACAATTTCAGCTTGCTAAAAGTCGGGTTATCGCCAGATACCAACTGGAAGGTGAAGCAGCACAAGCCTATTTTGAACAGGCACTAAGACAATCCTCCGACCTGGACAAAAGTGCGCTTGAATACGGGCTGGCCATCACTTACCTGGATCAGAAAAAATTGGACAAGGCACAAAGTGTGATGGACAAGCTATTAAATGCTGATCCGAACAACCTCTTCTACCTTGACGTATACACAGATCTGCTGCTGGCAAAAAAAGACTATACAGCTATCACTAAGCTATTAGCCGAAAAACATGAGCTTAGGCCCAACAATCAGGTTATCACGCTCAATTATGCCAATGTCGCGATTAAGAGCGAGCAATATGAACTGGCCGAGCAACTTCTGAAAGTCTTTTTACTGGAAAAACCGGGGCATGTGCTAGCGCGGCAGCTGCTCACGGATGCCTACAAGAAAATGGAATCCAAAGCGGACTATCATGAGAGTCAGGCGAGCTTACTTAGCCACTATGGCGCCTTTATGCGGGCAGCGGACGAAATTCAGAAGGCACTTAATCACGTTGAAAAGGAAGAAACCGTACGTCGTTTGCGCTTAAAAGCGTTACTGACTCAGTATCGGGATATGCAAAAAGAACTGGCTAAGCTCTAAAGCAATCAGTCCCCCTGAGCGTAAACTGGAAAAGTAATACGCTCAGGGCACATCCATTCGAGCACCGACTCACCTCATCACTAAAAGCTGGGCAAGAGGCCGCCCTGTTTTACTTCATACAGCAGCGACTCAACCTGAAAAACGTAGGCATGGCTTGCAGGATACGGTACAATTTGCGCTGAATCAGATAAGTATTAATACCGTAAAGGATCTTATATGTCAGTTACGATTTACCACAACCCACGCTGTTCAAAATCTCGTGAAACACTGGCTCTACTGGAGTCACGTGACGTTCAACCTGAGGTTGTCGAATATCTTAAAACGCCTATCAGTGAAGACACCCTGAGTGCTCTGCTACAAAAGTTAGGCTTTACCTCTGCACACCAGTTGGTACGCAGCAAAGAAACAATTTATAAAGAGCTGGGCCTGAGCAAAGACAGTGACGAAGCGCGTATTCGTCAGGCAATGCTGGAAAACCCCAAGTTGATCGAAAGACCAATCGTCGTGAAAGGTGACAAAGCCGCCATTGGCCGTCCACCTGAATCCGTTCTGGATATTCTGTGATCCTATGCCAGAGATCTTAGTTTTATATCATTCCAGCCATGGCTCTGTTGCAGCCATGGCACATGAAATTGCAGAAACCCTGGAGTTTCATGGTGCACAAGTCAGACTGCGCACTTTTGTTGCAAAACAGGCCCATGACATTGTGGTGTCTAAGCAAGATCTCATTGACTGCGATGCGCTGGCCTTTGGCACACCAACGCGCTTTGGGATGATGGCATCGCAGGCGAAAACCTTCTGGGAAACAACCAGTGATATCTGGCTTAAAGGCCAGCTTATCGATAAACCAGCGTGTGTGTTTTCTTCTTCCAGTAGCATGCATGGCGGTAATGAAGCGACCCTGCTGAACCTGTCCTTGCCCCTGCTACACCACGGCATGTTGTTGATGGGTGTCCCGTATGATGTACCTGAGTTGCTGTCGACTACCAGTGGCGGCACGCCGTATGGCGCAACCCATGTAGCCGGTATGGACAACAGCAGCGAGCTGACGGATACGGAGCTGAAAATCTGTAGGGCACTTGCAAAACGACTCTTTACCATTAGCAATAAATTATCATGAGCCAGATCCCCAAAAAACCTGTTACAAAACGCTTTCAGGCCTCAGCCCTTATTGGGTATGTGGGCTTGTTAATTCTCATGCCCTTGTGGTTGTTTGTGTTGGCACCGCGTGAAGGCTACAGCACAGGCTTTGTATTTGCGGTGTATATTTTACCTCTGCTGTTACCACTGAAAGGCATTATTCAGGACAAACCTTACACTTATGCCTGGGCCAACTTCATCGTGTTGATTTACTTTACACACGGGCTAACCTTGTTATGGGTGTCTCCCGAAGAAATGCCCTTGATCTTACTCGAGTTGTTTTTTGCCACCTGTATGTTTATTGGCTGTACCTATTACGCTAGACACCGGGGCCAGGAGCTGGGGTTGAAGATCCGTAAACTGAAGCAAGACTTAGCGGATGAAAAGGCAGCTTACGAGCAAGGTGAGCAGAAGGACGAAGAGAAATAAATCGTACAGGCCACGCCAGTGAATATTACCCATTAACTCGGTGGCCTGTTCTTATTTGAGCCTTAGTTAGACAGTGGGCGGCCACCTGTGATTTTATTGGCCCGCCCTTCATCTTTGGCCTTTTCTGCACGGCGACGACGTGCTTCTTTAGGGTCGGCTATCAGTGGACGATACACCTCAACCCGGTCCCCGGCTCGGACAACATGATTCAGCTTGACCGTTCTATTCCAGATCCCCAGACTCAAATTGGTTGGGTCAATTTCCGGACAGCGCTCTAAAATACCACTTTGCAGCACCACTTGCTCCACCGACGTCCCTTCAGCTACATCAACACTGAGCGTTGTGGCTTTGTCGGGCAAGGCAAATACCACTTCAACCTGGATCATGAACGTACTCCGTATACTATTTTGGCTCTTTGCGTAAAGGCCGATACCATGTTCTTCGCAACTTCATTGAAGATGCGACCAAATGCCAGTTCAATTAGTTTGTTGGCAAATTCAAACTCAAGCTTTAAACACACCTTACAGGCCTGCTCGTCCAGCTCAATAAACTCCCAATATCCATGTAAGGATTTAAACGGACCGTCAACCAGTTGCATTCTGACCCGATTGCCTTCGTACTGATTCTTAGTGGTAAACCATTTGGTCAGGCCCGCCTTGGAGATTTCAAGGCTTGCTGTCATGCCCTGATCCGAAGTATCAATCACCCGTGCCCCGGAACAATGAGGCAAAAAAGCGGGGTAAGCGTCAACATCATTGACCAAGTTAAACATCTCTTGTGTGCTGTACATCACTAACGCACTTTTTTCTACTTGTGGCATACGCTCTCCAAACTCTAACAAAGCGATTTTACCAAGGTTTTCAAGATTTATCTTGTTTGTGACAGGCGACTGGGGGAAAATAACGACAATTTTTGATCCGCGCCGATATACAAGGTAGACTACGCCATTATGGCAAAGAAAAAACCAAACAAATCAAATAGCAATACCATAGCGCTGAATAAAAAGGCGCGTCATGAGTATTTTTTACACGACAAGTTCGAAGCTGGTATTGAACTCCAGGGCTGGGAAGTAAAAAGCATCCGCGCCGGCAAGGTCAATATCACCGATACCTATATTCACCTTAAAGACGGCGAAGCCTATCTGCTTGCCAGTCAAATCCAACCGTTAAACAGCGCCTCAACGCACGTCATTTGTGACCCAATGCGTTATCGTAAGCTGTTGCTTAAAAAGCGCGAGATTGACCGCCTGATCGGTGCAACCGAGCGTGATGGCTTTTCACTGGTCGCCACCGCTATGTACTGGAAAAAGTGCTGGGTAAAACTTGAATTCCACCTGGCAAAAGGTAAGAAGATGCACGACAAACGCGCCGATATCAAAGACAGAGACTGGTCGCGCGACAAAGAACGTCTGATGAAACATAAAGCTTAATTGCTGTCAGACACCCATAAAAAAACCGCCTTTTGGCGGTTTTTTGGGTTAATGGCAAAAGCCATTAACCTTTGTACTTTTGCATAACCAAGGTTGCGTTGGTGCCGCCAAAGCCGAAGCTGTTCGACATCACTGTGTTCAGCTCGCGTTCGCGCATTTCAGTTACAATGTCCAGGCCTTGTGCCTGCTCATCCAGCTCATCAATGTTGATAGACGGTGCAATGAAGTTGTTTTCAAGCATCAGCAATGAGTAAATTGCTTCGTGAACACCGGCAGCACCCAGCGCGTGACCAGTCATTGCCTTAGTCGCACTGATCGCCGGAGAGTTGTCACCAAACAGCTCCTGGATAGCACCCAGCTCTTTCACATCCCCAACCGGCGTTGAAGTACCATGAGTGTTCAGGTAATCGATTGGACCTTCAAGATCCTGCATTGCCTGCTTCATACATCTCACAGCGCCTTCGCCAGACGGTGCAACCATATCATAGCCGTCAGACGTTGCGCCGTAACCTACGATTTCAGCATAGATGTGTGCGCCACGTGCCAGAGCATGCTCAAGCTCTTCAACGACCACTATACCGCCACCACCAGAGATAACAAAGCCGTCACGGTTTGCATCGTATGTACGTGAAGCCGTTTCTGGCGCTTCGTTATACTTGGTAGACAATGCACCCATCGCATCGAATTCCATAGCCAGGGTCCAGTGCAGCTCTTCACCACCACCGGCAAAAATCACATCTTGTTTGCCCAGCTGAATTTGCTCTACCGCATTACCAATACAGTGCGCAGAGGTCGCACACGCAGAGCTGATAGAGTAGTTTACACCTTTGATTTTAAACGGTGTAGCAAGACAGGCAGACGCAGTGCTGGCCATAGTACGCGGTACCATATAAGGACCAACGCGCTTTACACCTTTCTCGCGCAGAATGTCTGCGGCTTCAACCTGGTACTTAGATGAGCCACCGCCAGAACCGACGATCAGACCCGTGCGCTCATTAGAAACCTGCTCAGGGGCCAGACCTGAGTCTTCAATCGCTTGCGCCATTGAAATATAAGAAAATGCAGCTGCATCTCCCATAAAGCGATGTGCTTTACGGTCAACCAGAGACTTTACGTCAATATCCAGCTTGCCCGATACCTGGCTGCGCAGATTCATGTCTGCGAACTCTTGGTTAAAAGCGATACCACTTTTACCCGCTTTCAAAGAATCTAGTACTTCTTGCTTGTTGTTACCGATGCTTGACACTACACCGATACCCGTAATAACGGCTCTTCTCATGGGTAATTCCCTTAGGACTTTTTAAATTTACGCGTATTCTACGCTGAAACCAGGCACCAAGTGGTCAGCTTTCCAGCGTACACACGTACTCTGAACTGATATTTGTTAAAATGCAACGGACGAACGCAAATAAAATCCGTAAAATAGGCATCAATTTAGTAGCGAACTTTTAGACACATTATGATACGCAACGCCCAGATACACTTTAACGACGCAGGCACGCCGGTTGCCGACAGCTTTGACGATGTCTACTTTTCGAACGACGACGGTCAGGCAGAGTCGGATTATGTTTTTTACACACAAAACAAGCTCAATACCCGATTACTCAACCATGACAGGGACCACTTCGTGGTTGCCGAAACCGGATTTGGCACAGGGCTGAATTTTCTTAATACCTGGGCTCAGTTTCAGCGCCTGAAAACACAGCGCAACGTTCAGCGTCTTTATTTTATTTCATTTGAAAAATACCCCATCAAGATTGAAGATTTACGACAAGCTTTAAAAGCATGGCCAGATTTGTCGGATCAAGCACACCAATTGTGCGTACAATACCCGGATGCCGTTGAAGGCTGTCATCGCCTTGAGTTTGATGGTGGTGAAGTCATTCTGGATCTGTGGTTTGGCGATGTACATACCTCCTTACCTAAACTCTCGTATGCGCCCAGTGGCCTGGTGGATGCCTGGTACCTGGATGGCTTTGCCCCCAGCAAAAACCCGGATATGTGGCAACAATCTCTGTTTGATGCCATGGCAGCACTGAGCCGTACCAATGCCACCTTCGCCACCTTTACCGCTGCGGGCTTTGTCAGAAGGGGCTTACAGCAAGCCGGTTTTGACTGTCAAAAAGTCAAAGGCTACGGCCGCAAACGGGAAATGGTGATCGGTCAGTTCAATGCGGCAAACCTTGAGGCAACCAACCCTGAATACTATCGTCACCCTGCTCGCAAGCTTGAGCATGTTGCCATCATTGGCGGCGGGATTGGTTCGGCCTGTTTAAGCTATCAGCTTGCCAAACGCAACATCAGCACCACCTTGTTTTGCAAGGATGAAACCCTTGCCGGTGGTGCATCGCACAATCGCCAGGGTGCCGTCTACCCCAACCTGCAGGCCGAGTACAGCACCACCAGTGAGCTGTATGCCCTAAGCTTTTTGTATGCACGGCGCTTTTATCAGCAAATCGAAGCGGCTGGCTTTAACTACGACCATGACTGGTGTGGTGTATTGTTGCAAAGTGTGACCGATGGCAAACGGACACAGCACCAGAAAATTGCCAGCAGTGATTTGTTTCCAGAATCATTAATACGCTATGTCTCGGTAACAGAAGCACAAAAGCTGGCCAATATAGACACCCCGTTTGACGGCCTGTTTATCGAACAGGCCGGCTGGGTTAGCCCCCCTCAGTTGACCGAAGCCGTCTACAACGCAGCACAGGCCAAGTGCCCGGGTCAGCAGCACTTTAATGCTGATGTCAGCGAACTCGACAAGCGTGAGGATGGTTGGTATCTGCTCGTTAATACTCAGTGGCAGGGGCCGTTTTCTGACGTCTTTGTATGTGGCGGTGAGCACAGCGATGGGTTTGCTCAGACACAACACTTAGGATTGCATGGTGTGCGGGGCCAGGTTTCTCATATCCGGGCCGGCGAAGCCTCTTCCGCGCTCACGACAGTGTTATGCCACAAAGGGTACTTTACACCCAGCCTGCAGGGCGAGCATTGTATGGGCGCGACGTTTGAAAAATACAGCAAAGGCCGGGAAGTCACTGAGCAGGATAATGCCACCAACCGCGCTCAGTTACAGGGCTTTTATGGCGATACGCAGTTTGATCAGAGCCTGGGGGAGATCACAGGGGCCAAAGCGGCGGTACGTTGCTGCTTTAACGATCACTTCCCCATGATAGGTCAGGTGCCGGATCCAACCAGTCTGTGCGACGCTTTTGCCAATCTGCGCCGAGGCAAACATCATGATTTTGAACCATTAACGCAACCCCATGAAGGTCTGCATGTAGTGACCGGATTTGGCGCACGCGGATTGTGCAGTGCACCGTTGGTAACTGAGCACCTGATTGCTGCGCTGTGTGATGAACCCCGCCCGCTTAGCGAGCGACTGAATCAGGCACTGCACCCTGCCCGCTTTGTGATTCGGGATTTGATCAGGAATAAAATCTAAATAGTGTGTAATGCCATCAGGCTCCCAAAACGGGAGCCTTGCTATTATGGTTTAGAGATTTGGATCACCACGCGGCGGTTTTTATCCCGCCCGATGGGTGTATCGTTCGGCGCAACATGACGCTTCTCACCAAAGCCATCAGTGACAATTTTGTCTTCCGGTATGCCTTTTGACGCCATATAGGTTTTAATTGCTTCCGCACGCTTTTTCGACATCGCCATATTGACCGAACGGCCGCCGTAGCTGTCTGTGTACGCTGAAATATAAATTGACTCAATTTCGGGATCATTATTCAGATACTCGCCAATCATATCCAGGCGTTTGCGCGACGACTTGGTGAGCTCGCTGCTGTTAAACTTATAATTCATCACAGTAAAGGCAATGTCTTCAAAGCTGTATGGCAGTAAATTGTCGCGGCACTGCAAAAACTCCCAGTAGGCGTTTTTAAAATTCACCGAAGACAGCGCCACTGAGATTTGGTCGTGCTGGTTTTGCCAGTCCTGATAATAAAAAGTTGGATAATAACCCTTTTCAAGCTCAGTCAACATTTCCCAGGAAATGTCGTTAGTCAGTTCACCATCAAATTTCTTCAACAACTTCATCTGACCCATTACCCGGGCCGGCATACCCGCGCGCCAGGCAGGCGGCACCGATTCCAGCCCGGCAAAGTCGTAACTGTCGGGCCTTACAACCATATCCAGATTAAAGGTCAGGTCTTTGTTTTTACTTGCAGTTGCAGAGAAAATGGCTTCTCCGTAGTAAGGGACTTCATGTGATAAAGCGCACGACAACCGGGTGGCTCTGTCGACAAACCATTGCGAGCTGTCTGCCGTGGCAGAGTATTGCCGCATTGCGCCCTGTGCCTGAAGCGTCAGGATACTCAATGTCGTGGCAATGATCAGGTTTGTATTAAACTTCACGCTTTTACTCCGCTTTGAACAAAAATACCGAACGAGACGCGGCGACCGCAAACAGGGTAGCCTTTAGTTGGCGTCTTACTGAAAGTCAAAGCAATAATCGTGCCTTAAAATCAAGTTCCTGAACGGCAGAGTTCTGACACCAGAGTCTTAAACTAAACGGTATACCTGATATGACGGCTGTACTGCTACCTATGCACACAGAAGCAGGAAACGCGCCACTAAGTTCGCATCTTTAATTCTGATCAGTATAATAGGCCGCTCAAATTAGTAAACCAAGCAGATTATGGCAGAACAAGAGCAAACCCTATTCGCAAAGCGCTTTCGCGGCTTTTTTCCCGTCGTCATTGACGTTGAAACCGCAGGCTTTAATAAAGACACCGATGCACTGCTGGAAATTGCCGTCAGCATGCTCAAGATGGACGACCAGGGCCTGCTCAGCCTGGACCACACGGTTCATTTCCATGTTGCGCCTTTTGAGGGTGCCAATATTGAACAATCAGCGATAGACTTCAACGGTATAGACCCCTTCAGTGCCTTACGCGGCGCCGTAGACGAAGAAGAAGCAATCAAAGAGATCTGTAAAGCAGTGCGTAAAGCCCAAAAGGCCGCAGGCTGTCAGCGCTCGGTGGTGGTGGCCCACAATGCTGCGTTTGATCACGGCTTTTTAAATGCCGCCATCGAGCGCTGCAAAATCAAGCGTACCCCGTTTCATCCGTTCGTAAGTTTCGATACCACCTCGCTGGCCGGACTGGCACTGGGCCAGACGGTATTGGCCAAAGCCTGTCGTACCGCGGGAATTGAGTTTGACAACAGTCAGGCACACTCCGCACTGTATGATACCGAACGAACCGCAGAGCTGTTTTGTCATATCGTAAATAAGTGGCAGGCACTGGGTGGCTGGCCTTTACCTGACATGTCGGATGAAGAGGATGACGAGCCGGCTCAATAGCCAGGGCATAACATCATGCGCGATACCTGCCACAGGTATCGCGACAACATTATTGTGTAGCAAACTCCTGAGTGATCTTACCCTCATCAAGCAATACCGAATGCGGCGGATAAATCCGTGAGAATGACTTGCTGTCTCTGGCAATGGTAAGTTCGATACCCGGATGCATTAGCTCGTTGATTTTGATCCGGCTCATCTTTAGTAGCCGTGCCAGCTTGAGCTGTACCAGCTTCATATTGCGTTGATTACGTGCATAATGTTTGCTGAGTTGCTGCTCATTCACAGCCAGTTTACTGAGATAAGCATCACGTTTGGTGGAAGCCGGTGCTTTCTGCGCTTTGATTTGGGCCCGCTTCAGGGCAAGGGTTTTATCGGCAAGGCGCTTTTCCAGATCTTTGAATTCTTGTTGTTTTTTCTTCAGCATATGCCAATCCTGCGCCAGCGCAATACGCGTTCGGGTTCCCGACGGTGCACCCACTTCACCGGCTTCAATGCGCATGGCATCGAATACAGTACCGCCTATCAATTTACCTCTGGGCGTATCCCCTTTGCCGACCCGGATCATGCGTTTGGCTCTGAGATCGCAATGTAATACCTGACGCTCAATTAACAGGTCCTGCTCAGATTCAATATGGCAATACTGTGCATAGCCAATAGAAACGGTGCGTTTTGCTTTTATACAACAACTGAAATCTTCGCCCTCTTCGCGCTTACGACCTATCACGCCCAGCATAACTGTCACCGCGCCATTGCTTTCAAGGTGTGCAGATTCAACAAAGCCAATCACTGTGATATCACCAGACGCTTTGATTTTCATGCCGTCTTTAACATCACCACTGACAATCACACTACCATCAAACTCAATGTGGCCCGTTGTTACATCCACCTGGTCGTAACACAGCACGTCATCAACGCGAATACCGCGTGGGATAGCCACGGGCACCCCTTTGGAGTCAGCAATTAGCAGGTTAGGATCATCGGGAGAGATTTTGGTGCCTTCCGGTACCTCCAGGGCAAAGTCTTTACCCTGTTTAGGCTCAAGCACATCACCAAATACAGAATACCCTTCTTCGCCTGGCGTTGGCGGCACACGCTTCATCAGCGGACTGCCGGGGCTGACGGTAATGATGGCACCGAGGTCGCGCATATCAACCTTGCCACCGTCTTTTTGTTGCGGGCTCAGAACTCTGTCTTGCGCTGTCATACACAAACGAACAAATCTGGCGTCAGTGCCATCTTTGGCACGCTGACCATGGGCAACAATGCCACTATAGACACTACCAGGAGACTGCTCAAACTGCTGACCTAAGAAAGTATCCAGTGCTTGCTTGCTGATCCCGCGTTTTACCCCGGCCGATTTTAGCGCTTCACGGGCCTGCTCCATGGTCACCATTTTGCCGCCCCGTGCTGTCGTCAGTCGAGCTTCGGCCATCATATTGTTGTCATCGACCCGAATAGACAGCTCGGCGTCAACCGCCTTAGCTACAATTAAGGAATCCTTTTCTCTATCATCCGACGGCGAAAACAACTGCCCGATATTGGCATGTATGATATCAAAGTCGGCATAAGGAGAGCTTTCCAGCGCTTCAACAAGCTGCGCGGAACTGGCCGGAAATCCGGTATTTGCAGGGTGTTCGTTAATTGAAACGTACCCTGACTCCTCATCAAAATGAAACAAAGACATCACTTACTTCCCGAAAATTATGCATGATGTTATTAAATTTATTATGCACTACCAGGTCTATACGTAGGACAAGGGCCGCTGTGTAACCTCTGATACTGTATTGCATCCTTGCTGACAATCTGTATAGAGTCTAAACAGAAAACAGCCTGTTATGCCGTCGCCGTAAAAGCACGCATGCTTTTTAGTGCGCCAACATCAAGTCCCATCATTTTACAGTTGTACCTATATATGCAAGCTAATCTTGGCAAACAACAAAAATAATTTGGAAAAAATACAACCAAAGTGCTATATTTCCCATAATCTAAGATGCAGCCAAAATTCGAACCCAGCTAAAACAGGTACGAATCGGTAAAACTGACTTACAGCGACAAGTTAAAACAACCATCGCCTTGCCTTATTTGAGCACAACCTTCCCTAATTGTTAAGCCCAACCAGTCGCTCAACTACACAAAATATAAACGATTGTAAATGAGACTTGAGTATAAAACCGCCAAGTAGTTCTTATCACTATACTTATCGGCAAACTTAGCTTGAGCTTTAGGGATTTTATTGGGTATAATCACAATTACTGACTGAAAGAGATTTCAGGGGCTGATTAGGATTCGACAGGATTCATGAAGCCTGAGGTGCATGTCGAGGGGCGGTTGGCCTCGTAAAAAAGCCGCATTTAAAGTAATCGCAAACGACGATAACTACGCTCTAGCGGCATAATAGCCCGCTAGCACTCCTCCATGAAATGCTTGTGGTTCTGGTTCTGGAGTGTCACCCTACACAAGATCGCTACGGAAACCCTGGCCGGGGTTGAAGGGCTAAAACTAAGCGGCCTCGCCTTTACTTATCGTGTTCGTCCGAGACTTAAAGGTTAACCAAAAGACGATACTAAACATGTAGGACCGAAGGTCGACGCTTTCTGGACGGGGGTTCAAATCCCCCCAGCTCCACCAATAAATAAGCCTCCGCATTTGCGGGGGCTTTTTTTATGGGCTTTTGCCACAGACGCTCTGCACAATGCAAGACCTGACCCTTGAATTCGCTGACCCTTGAATTCGCTGTTACGGGCATGTCCATTCTTCCACAACTGCGCGATGCACCTTGGAGGGATCACTGCGTCGGCCTTTTTGGCTGCCACTTCGGCATAACAGCCTCGGGTCATAAGCGCCATCCGCTTTGACCGAGCTGACCTTCCTGCGCAATGGCCTGAGTAAGTCGCCTAGAACTTCTGAATCAGCTACGGAGATTGTGGATAACTCAGCACCTACGATTTGGTGCGTATTTGCATCAATGGCCAGGTGTAACTTTCGCCAGGTCCGGCGTTGGTTCACACCATGTTTTCTTGCGTGCCACTCGCCGTTTCCGTATACCTTCAAACCGGTGCTATCAACCACGATATCAATGCCTGCGGATGCACAAGAATTTGGTCTGTAACGAACTGCCAGCTCAGAGAAATGATTAGCTAGCCCTTTGCCGCCGTGATGTTGCGTGTTGTTCTACTGAGTAATTGCATCCTCGGAAAACCACAGCTGGATGTTGCCTCTGGCCATAAGAGCTTTGTTGTATTCACGCCAGTTAGTGATACGCTTTTCTTTCAACGTTCAGTCTCGGTGTCTGCGTTTGATATCTGCTCATACAAGGCAGGATTAGTTCAATGATTTAAGAAACAACGCAGACTTTACCCGAATCCCTGTTTACTCAAGCCAAAAATAACACCAACCAGTGAATAGGCAACAAGTGAGCTTCAAAACCTAAAGTACATGTTATTTGTCAACGGTTTTGATCGGCCCCATTTTTCAGTCTGCACAATTACTTCTTGGCCTGTGGGTAAATCAGAGCAGACAACGCTGGTCGTATAACAGCCAGTATAAAGACTATCATTACAAGTGCACCCATAAGCAACCTCTGGGACTGCATAAACCAGGGTTGCTCCCACAAGGGTTTCACTTTTTTCTCCCCAGCCTGATCTTCCAGTAAGGTGCATGCCTCTGGTAATCCGGTGAATAGAGCTTTTTCAGGGTATTCGAGCACGAATCCGGCTCTGGCCAGTGCCAGGCGCGCCTGATCGGCATCTCGCTTAAGAACATATAAAATATGCTCAGACAGTTCAGCCCTGTAGGTAATATCATGCATTTCAAGGATGTCGACTATTTTAACGGCATCAACCACCCGCATATCCTGCACCAATGGCCTGTATTCAGGTGTGCGTGCCCAGTTAATAATGAATATGCATGCCAAAATAGATACAGCCAATACTGCAAGCAGTAAATATTGCCTGGGTATAGTAAACGTATGGGTGGGATTGGAGTGATCCATGTTTAATCCTTGGAAAAAATAAAAGCCATTTGCTTTGTTTGATATTTCACGGCGGTATTCGGTTAACCCGATAGGCGGCTTACGTGGAAGCCTGATGCTGTCTTTACCACGTCTACAGCTGTGTATCTGATTCTTCAGCTTTGCGTTTGGCTTCTATCATTGCCAACACTCTTTGTTCTTTCATTTCTGCATTGCTTTGTTCAAGTAGTTCATCGCTGAAGGTGGTATCCACAAAGTTACTGCGTGGCTTAAAAAGAAAACACAGTAGGTCCTCAAGCCAGTGTGTTGCTTCCTCTACCTCACCTTCAGCCGTTTCTTTATCATCTTCGGGTTCCAGGCTTTTTATGTGCGTGTAGAGTTCTATTGCTCTTTCGGGATATGCGTCCTCATCTACGCTAAGCCAGGCTTCTTTTAGCTCGCTGAGCGAATAGGTTGAATAATCAATGTCTTTTCTTAATATCAATGCTGCATCCTTAATGGAATTTGATATCTGCCCACTATCAATATTGCCGTAAAATACCATCGTTGAGCATTTTTCGCTATTGGGTCCTGCCTCATAAAAAGTAATGGGCGCTGGGTTAGGCTTCATTGCCTGATATTGCCCCGCTCTCGATGTCTGGTTAACCATAATCGGAGACGGTTTTTAAAAAAGCCAGTGCGCTTCCTTCTCACACTTATACTTGCTGCCACTCAACAGCTGATAGTTTTATCAGTACACTCCATGGTTACAGACCCCGCATGTCAGCTCTACACAGGCTATTTCTACCTACAGATACAGTCTGACACACTCATACGCTGTGAACCCGGTCTCCAGTGCGATAAGCAGCAATAACATGTTAACCACGCCGCGCTCAGGTAATTTTGCACACACCAGCGCCCCCAGTGGTGCACCGAGGATCACCACTGGGATGGCTGCATGCACCATGAGCTGGATCTCGGGTGTGAGCGTGTCCAGTACCAGCATATTCGTCATCGTGCCCACAACAGAGGTGATGGCCATAATGATCACGCTGGTTGCCGTGGCAACCTTGATGTCTTTTTTCAGCATTAAAACCAGGTAGGCAAAAATAAAAATGTCGGCTCCGGATCCCACCAGGCCACTTGCCAGCCCACCAATAAGTCCAACCAAAGGGATATACTGATAGTCAGTTGAGCTCTCTGTCAAATGAGACTGAATGCCCACTCTGAGCTGCTTTATCAGGGTCACCGCAAACAAAATCAGCAGTACGCTGAATAAGGATTTGATTGCCAACCTTGGCAGCAGGTCGCTCAATAGCGTCAGGCTAACAATTACGCCTGGGATCGCCCCCAGCAGCGCCGAATATACAACTCTATGATAAAAACGGATCTTAAAAAACAAGATAGTCAGTGTCGCGGCCACCATGCCAAAGGACTGAATACCCAACGAAAACACCTTCGCAGTCGACGGCTCAACAGACAGCACTTTGGTCATGACGGGAAAGGCCACTGCCCCGCCACCAAGCGCCGTGCCGCCGGCAATAAATGAACCAAATACCATGGTCAGCGCTATCTGTATCTGCTGATAGAAGTTGCTCACAGCCAGATCCGGGCCAAGGCTTAACAGCCAGCAAAAAAGCAGACAGGGGTAGACCAGTAGTGGTACAGAGCGTTTTGATATTTTCTGACGGATGGTGTTTTGCAGCATACTTTCTCCTTAAGCGGCCACATTGTATCCTTGATGTCTGCCAGATTGGAACAATCACGTTTACCGAAAACCAAAATATCCTGATTAGATAATGGTGTGAAACCACAGGCCAGGCTCTTTGCACAAAAATTTAATGCCAACAAACGTGATTGCGCGGCCATGAGGATAAGGTTTGGGCCGTCGCGGCTGGAACATAGTGTTTTCTCTATTCAATCGTTCATGCAACAGGCTCCTTATAGCGCCCTCGCTTATATCGTATTGAATAGTTTTTTGAAAAGGCTATGCTGCCAACTGTGATATAAAACAAACTTTATACCCTTAAAGCCTTCTTAATTATTGGTTTGTCCCTTAAAATGGGTTACCGGAAACAAGGATAATTTAAGGAATAACGATGTTTACCAATAAAAACCCCCAGTTTTTACTGAGTGCGCTGGCACTGGCTGCCTGCTCTGCAACAGCGCAAAGTGATGGACTGATCCTCAAACAAGATAGCCTCAGAGACAACCTGCTAACTCAGGATAAACTGACAACCTTTACACCTGAGTTTCGTGGTACGCATTTTATTGCCACAGACAGTCAGGGCAGCATCATCT
Organism: Pseudoalteromonas sp. XMcav2-N; assembly: GCF_024124545.1. GTDB lineage: Bacteria > Pseudomonadota > Gammaproteobacteria > Enterobacterales > Alteromonadaceae > Pseudoalteromonas. Next base: position 38,902 of record NZ_JAMXSF010000016.1, on the reverse strand, counting down.
CGGGCAGCCAGGTACACAGTGCTCAACCTCAGATCAACGCACCAGACAGCACTAAGTACATTACCTTTGATGTGATCAACAACGACGGAATAAAAGCCACCTACTATGGCACACCGTCACTGGATTTCAACGGCTGGTACGGACACTGGGTCGATGTCACTGAGCAAAGCGGCGATTTCGAGTTGACCATAGGAGATGGTACCGTGCCCAACCGCGCTTGCCAGCTGGCAGATGAGAAAGTTGATATCAGCGCTTTTGAAGTCGCGACCACCAGCCATGGCAGCATTAATCACCTGAATGATGGTGTCGTGGTCTACAGCTACAACCACGTCTGGTTTTCCAAAGAAAATCAGGAGTCAGTTTATGTGACTTTGCCTCAGGCAGAGGCGGTATCTAAAATCGCACTTGCCCAGGGCTACAATCACACCACAACCTGGATCACCACCAGCTGGAAACTGTTTGGTAGTAACGATCAACAGGTTTGGACACCCATTGGGTCAGGCGACAAGCCCGACTTCCCGGCTATGTCTGAATACTGCCTGGACTCAAAGGCACACTATCAGTACTACCGCCTTGATGTCTCAAATGATCTGGGCAATTACCTGAGCTTAGGTGAGCTGGAACTGTTTAAGTAGTGCTGCACAGGTATAGTGGTCAGGTCCTTCTGACCACTATAAAAAGTGTATGAAGTTTAGGACCTGGTGCGACTAGATTACACTTGTAACCTCCTCTGCAAGCCCTATGTATTGTTTCGGGATAGACTGCTGCGTGTATGGTGTGTCTGGCGTCCAGTCCGATGGCCAGCTGTTGCTGAAAGTCCAGGCATTCAAGCTTTGCAGGCGAGTCTGCAGTTGTTCCAGGTTCTCCCGCAAACTATAACAGGACGCTACATTGGTACTAACCGACATGCCATGCCAGGCAGACTCCTTACCGCCGTTAATACCAATGGCAGCAGAAAATGGGATTGGATAGCAAATGACCTTATCCTCCAGCCCTGTCAGCACTTTACGCTCCGTATCTAACTTAAATCTAAGATATTTGGCCTTACCCGGTTTTGAGAACACCACTTCATTGTCATAGATAGAACTCATTGCGCCCCGTTCTGGTCCAAATAGCCATACATCGCCTTCCATTGTGATAAGGGGCAATAAGGAATAGAACCGGCTGAATTTCCAGTAATCATTGTCTTTAGCTCGAAACGAACAAGAGTCCAAATAGTAGGCTTGACGCTTATCGGAGCCTCCTGGTACCTTTTCAAAACTCACAGATTTATCGTCTTTGAGTAGACCCAGACCCAGCTCACAGTCCCTCAGGAATCCATTGTCATTCCAGGTTTTATAGATTTTTCGTGCTTCTTCCCCTAACCCGTCAACTATCGAGCTAACATTTGCGTTAGAAAGTTGTAGCTCCCCTGCCCCATGGGAAAATGCGTTGGCTATGTCTGACGTTCTGACTTTATCAGTCAGATTAGTGATCCCCGAATTATGCGCAATAGTATAGATTTTGTTCAGCGCTTGAAAATCCTGAAGCATTACCCGGATTTTCAAAGAACTGATGTCGCCTACATTTTTTACGTTGTTATCAAAACCGCGCGCCAGCCAGGGGAAAATATCTGACCAGTTTGAGATCCACACGCCCAGAGGGACACACCCTTCCGGAGTTGCAGGGGCACCTGAAGAGACAGGCTCAACAGCGTGTGACACAGCTGAGGCTACCATTCCCGCCCTACTCTGAAGACGCGCTTTTTCAACATGGGTATCCAGCTGATTATCCTGACCCAACGTATCAATACTGTTATCACTAACCTGCTTAATGGTACTATTTAATCCAGATACATCCGCTTTTTCTTTTGCATCTTTCATAAACTGCTCAAGCGTTAAACTTCTGTCTTTTCGTTTAGCCTCATCATAGGCAGAAGCCACAGCCAGTGCCTCAAGCCCTTTTAAGTCCTTTATTTTTCCCACGCGACTGGCCACACTCTCACTTACCAGAGGTTTTTCAAATGGGGGGATCTTAGGTGTATCTTTGATAGACAAGCTAGGGGCTTTGGCCATGACCTCCACATCCGCTAGCTCCTTGTAACTTTTGCCTGCAAGTTCATTAAACCAAGTGTCAATAGCCGTTTCTAACTTAGAGCCACTACAAAACGATTTACACGTTACTTTGACCTTGGCATCACTGCTGGAGTTACTTCCGGCATAGGTCGTTTTGACATTGACATTAACAGGGTTGAGTGCCCCAGAATAAGAAAAGCTGGCTTCACCACCGTATTGCCATGAGCTGTCTTCGGTTTCAGACTCCATCTTCATTTGCACCCAGCCACAAGCCCCCCACAGCACCCCAACGACCAGGCCATCGCCATATCCACTGTTAAACTCGTTGCAGGCGTGGATCCACTCATTGATGCTTGCAGTGAGCTCGGGATACTTTGCAGGGTCATTCAACGCAGTCTGAATATCAACATCAAGCCGGCCAGCCTCAGCCATTACCTCATTGTATGCATCAAGTGCCTTAATACAGGCTGCATTTGCACCACTATTTAAGCTTTCAAGAAAGCTACCTACAGTGAGGTTTTCAAAATCAATATATTCAATACCTGCTTGAGACATTGCATTATAGTTTACTGTAATCGATTTATTAGACTGCGCAACGGCGTTACCTGCATACGCAGCCAAAGAGGCCTTAAACTGGCTTATGCCTGAGACGCCATAAGCGCCAGACATACCAAAAGAGCCTTCATTCATGTGACCTTGATATACATAACTACTTTCACCCGACATGAATTTGTCGGATTTTTCCTGCGCTACCATCTGGCTCACATTTTTGTTTAGCACACTGTGTTTAAACTGCGCGGTTGAAGATGAAAACACCTTTGAACCAATAGTGACACCAGTCAGTGGGTTCTGAGTGGCAGATTCCATAATTTTATTCCTGTTTAATCGGTAAACTCTGATAGGAACTATCAGCTACGAGGCGAACTCACTCACTTTTTGAGTACAGCTTATAAATAACTTTCTGAACGGTGCCTCCAGATTGCTCCACTTCAAAGTCCACTGCGTCAGAGGGATCGGGCTTCACCTTATAATGACTTTTCGTGCTCGAGATCGGGTGGTCAAATGTGAATTTGATGGTGCTATTCTGGTTTTCCATTTGGTACACAACATCTCCCTCAGGTCCATACAGCCCACCGTCTACACTGCTGCATTTCCAGGAACCTGTTGATTCAATTTTAGCGGGTGGGTTTTTAACGAACTTACCGTGCTTTGCATTTTTACTGACATAGTTCAGCGCTACGCCCGTATTGTTTTCGATAGTAAGTGTGACATCTCTGCTCATGAGCAATGACTCCTTCTGATCACTCAGCGTTTTATAACGCTATTAATTGCAAAAAAACAAATAGATTGTATTCAAATCTGAAACATGAAATTAGTACGTCTGAGAAAAGCATTCAATTACAGGCTATTACATCAGAAGTTTTCGGGAGGATGGCAGACTACGAATTACGACTTAAGTGAACTCTACTCGCCAAGATTGATGTAGAAAACACAACCAACACCCAGTACTGCGATCTATAAAGACAGAATGACGGACGGGACCAGGGCCTCATAATCAGGAGATTGACAAGCCAAACTTCGTCAACCTCCGTTAAATTAGGGGTGCGCGTACCACACTGACAACCCTGGCTCAGAATAGTCGCGGGCGATTCATCTTCTCAGCTCAGTGCCACACCCCAACGCTCATCTCTGAGGTAAATCCGGGCCCAAATGCAGCAAGCAGGCTGGTATCGCCGTGCCTTGCAGAGTCAAAAGTCCGCTTTAAAACATCAATGACTGCTACGCTGGAGGTATTGCCCGTTTCAGCCAGGCAAGCCCGGGAGCGGGCCACCATATCTGGCTCAAGCGACAAACACCGCACCAGCTCATCGAGAATGCGTTTTCCACCTGTGTGAAAAATCGTACTATCAACCTGGTTGGCATCGCGCGACAGACTGCGCCTGCAGAATGATTGCAGATAAGGTGCAACATGGGGAATGGAGTGCATGACCTGCTTATCCAGAGAAAACTTAAAGCCCTGATGGGTAATATCATATTCGATGTAAGGCAATGTATCTTTGATGGTAACACTTTGATTATTGGTCAGCTTCAGGCCAGATACCTGGCCGTCACCACGCATGACCACAGCGGCAGCGCCATCGGCAAACAGTGCATCACTAATAAAGTCCTGTAAGCGGTTGGCTTCTCGATGAAAACACAATGAGGAAGTTTCAACACAGACGATCAGCACATTACTGTTTCTGCGGGTCTGGCAGTATTCAAATGCCCGACCAATCGCCGAGGCCCCTGCCACACAGCCTAGCTGTGCAATCGGGATTTGCTTGGTTTCATTACGCAAACCCAGTCGATTAATCAAATGCGCAGTCAATGAGGGCATCATAAAACCAGTACAAGACGTAGCTATCACCATATCGACGTCTTCCGGCTGCACCCGGGCATTTTCCATCGCTTCTAATGCAACGGCTTGGGCCATATCAATGGCTGCTTCTTTGTAGCGAGCGGCACGCGCGCCAAAGTCCTCGAGCTTCACGACTTCAGTAAGCGGCAGGATCAGGTGCCGGTTTTTGACCTCTGTATTTTGGATCATTTCAAAGGCCCGTTGCTTATAAGGGCTGTCGGGGTGACAAACTTCAATGACTGTCATGATGTCATCAGCATTGACGAGGTGCTCTGGGTAAAAAGTCGCGGGTTTGCATAATGTGGTCATGTTGTATCTCCTTTTGAATTCATACAAAAAGACCCGACCCACACAAATAAATTTCACAAAAATAAAAAATAAAATTAACAACAACCATTATTGAAGAAAATATCTTTAGTCTTAAAAATCAGATTATTAAAATAAAACACAGAGGTTATGTTAATTTAAAGATCCAAAAATCAGCAAATGAGAGATATTAAGCACCGAAAGAGAAACAATGAAGAAAGCCATTAACACCAGCGACCAAGGCCATTGAGCAATTTAAGGATGCCGCCACACCAATAACAGGCGGAGCTCTGCCACAATTGCATTTTTCTGTTGCACAATTACCTATTTAGGGTAATTTATTGCTGTGCTCAATTGGGTGAGCGCGTCACTTAAAGGAATAATTATGAAACTTAACTTCAAAAAGAAAGCGGTTAAAAACCTGACGCACACGGCAAATCAAATGCCACAGCACGCAACACACCAGGTTGCAGGAGGTGCTTTTCCCGGACTGACAAACCATCACTGCTCTGCACTGGATCTGTGTATAACAACGGATTGTTTCACGCTAGAGTGTAACTTGCCTTTATAAACGTTTGCTTCAACAGTGCCAGTTGGGCGTGTTGAGAACACAAGGCACTGGGCCACTGAACCCATGCCTTGCTTAATCGCAGCTTCTACTCAATCGATACAGACAACGGAGTGCGTGCGCTTAGTTGTGATAGAAGATATATCAGCACAGTATCCTTCCCTGTGCGATAGTCTTCCCAGCTCGGTGTTATGTGTATGTCCGGATACACGGCATCACTTTGTACGTCTGAAAATGGATAGTAACGTTTCGACAAGCTGAACCGACGCCCCGAGTTTGGCAGCGAGAACACGCTGTTTTCTGAAAACTGATTTGGGTCACCTCCGGTTGGGGTGCCAACCACTGTTGCATTGAGGATTTGTCTGAACTGCACGGTATTGGTCATGGCAGCAGAAAAGGTTTCTCCATCTGATAACACATAGACTCCCTGCATCCAGTCAATCTGATCCAGAGGTTGCAAACACGCAGACAACGCCAGGCCCGAGTAGAAATTACCGCCACCGTTGCCTCTGAAATCAACAATTATAACGCGCGAGCCAGCCGCCCTGAGTGTTGCCTGTAAGCCCTCACAATTCGCTATTATCTGCTCTAGTTTGGGATAGGACCTAAAGTCAAAGTAAGCGGCTTTGTGCTGCCTGAACAGGCTCAATGTGATCCCAGGCATGCCAATGTTTTGTGTAGTCAATTCGGGCTCAGTGCGCGAATAAGCAGAACTGAGTTTGCCAAATTCACGCATACTGATGGGCGAAACCGGTACACTGCTCTCCTCTTCCCCTATGACAAATTTGAACAACGCAGGCTGTTCCTCTTCTACTATCTCAAGCCCCAGCAATAATTTATGTAAAGACAGGTAGTACTCAAAGCTGGCTTTTTCACTGTACTGATTGTCTACACCAGGCAAAGTAGCCACCAACTGAGTGTACAACTCAGCCACACTCACCCCGTTGATTGAGCTAAGCTGAGCCCCCAGTAAGTTGCGATATGCTGACGTGGTGTCGATAACACGTAAGGTATCGCCAAAAAATTTAAACCGAAATGGAAAGTGCAGATGTGGCCCCGACATCATAAAATAATTGCTGTGTCCGTCGCCTATTGCCCGGCTTATCGCCATTAACCGGGTTTCTACCTGCGCTTGTGTGAGCCCTTGCAGTTGTGTTTTGAGGCGCTCAACTCTGCGGTCAAAGTCCGCTTCTGCCAGGGTATGAAATGGCTGAATGTGTTGCGTTTTAACCTGTTGGGCATAAAAGTCAATGTCTTCCAGCCAGGCTTGTTGCTCTGTCCGGGTGAGCGGTGAAGCGGCGCCATTGAGTGTAAAGCAACCAAGTACCAGCGCTATCAGTTTGTATTTCATCGGTTAATTCCTTTTGTATAGTGTGACGGGGATACCCCAAACTGCCTGATAAATGCGCGCCTGAAACTGTCATAGCTGTTAAAGCCAAGCTTGCCCGAAACATGTTGCAGACTGATATTTTCTTCACAGAGCAGGTCACGTGCATGATTCAGTTTCAGGGTCTTAAAGTAGTGGCTGGGTGTACAATTCAGATGCTGCTTAAACAAGCGTGTCAGTTGCCGCTCGCTGAGGTTACAAAACTCAGCCATCCTGGATACCGTGACCGACTGATTAAGCTGTGTGCTTAACCAATCCATTAACGGAGAAAGCTTTAAACTGTCACCAGATTGCAGTGCGAGGGCATCTGAATACTGATGTTGGTTTCCTGATCGTTGCAGATAGACCACTAAATCTTTCGCCACTTGTGCGGCAATACTGTTGCCATGATCCTCTCTCACAATGGCCAGTGCCAGATCAACACCTGACAACACCCCTGCCGACGACCAGACATGCTGGTCCTGTATATACAAAGGGTCCGCAGAAACGGTGCAATGTTGATGTTGCCGGGCCAAATTTTCGCAATAGCGCCAGTGCGTCGTCAGGGTTAATGCCTGATCAGGAAAAAGCTGGGCCAGCACAAACGCGCCGGTACAGATACTGAATACCCGCTCTGCTTTGTCTGCCAGCGCAGACAGAGCTGCCAGTTGTTGGGCGCCAAGCGTTAACGTCCGCATGCCACTGCCACCACAGATGATCAAATCATCCAGGTCGATATCATCGCCCAGCCCAAAATCGGCATGAACCTGCTGACCGTAAGCGGTTCTGACCGGACCCGCTACTATGCTCAGCAGCTTACTCGCATAAGCATTTGGCACGCAGGCGTTAGCCTCCATAAAGGTATCCAGCGGTCCAAATAAGTCCAGGGCCTGAAACCCATCCGCGATAAAATATACTTGTTTTCTGGTCATAGTTTACTCCTTTGATGTACATCATAACCGAACAAGCAGTGTCACTTAAGACACAAAAACGACAAAATAAGACATCAAAAACTGAGTGTCAGTGACAACAACCTGATTGTGGCCAAGCGGGAAAGGTGAAAAGGCTTATTGCAGGAATTGATATCGACTCAGTAACTTTTGATAGGCGGGGCTATTTTTGAACTGTACCATCTTAAGATTAAAAGCCTCTTTAAGCTCAGGATCTCTGAATGCAATGCGATAAGGTGATGCGGGAAATAGATAATGCACCGACACGTTGACCATCTGGTCACGACCAAGAATTGCCTTGCTCAGATAGTTAAAAATATTGATATCCATGACGACTACATCGACTTTGCCCTGCAGCAGTAGCTCAACCTGTTTTTTCTGATCTGGCAGCTCTATGTACAAAGGGCTATTGGCGGTTGCGAGCTGATATTCCATCCCCAGGACCAGCGATGCATTTTGAAATCCAATTACGGCATAATTCTCAAGTGCACTGATACTGTGCAGCTTTAAGTTACGACTTTTTAAACTAATTGCGGTGTTATGATAGGTAATGTAGGGTTCAGACAAGACCGCCCCCGCCAGATCCATACGTCGGTTCATGGTCAGTGCCGCATCAACTTTGCCGGTTTTCAGCAGCGAATCTGAACGACCGAACGGGACATAAACGAATTGCAGATCATGGCCCAGCGCAGCAAAAATCGCTTTCACCATATCCAGTTCAAAGCCAGTGTCTCCCTGTTCTATAACGTAAGGCGGTTTGGTCCAACCGACTGAAACATCAAGCGTATCCGCCACCGCGGCTTTGCTCAAAGTCAGCCCGGATACCAAAATGCTGCAGATAACAAGACATTGCGATATATTCATATCACCTACCAACTTCCTTCTATAATTATTATTCTAGAGCCGTTCACACGAGCCGCAATGACAATTTAGGGAAAGATATGCTCTTGTGCAATCTGATTTTGCCTTATCCGCTTTAAACAAAAACGCCACCGCTTGGGCAGTGCTTAGGTTAAATATCACACTGGTTATTTGATTTGTGATACCGCGTCACCGTCTTTAGACAGCACCGCTTTCAGACGTTTTGCCAGTGCCTGACGTTTGCTCGCATCATAACTGCAGCTGTGCGGGTCGAGCTGCTCGGCAGCTTCCAGGATTAAAGGTTCCAGTTCGGCCATTTTTTCACTGAGTGCTTTTAACTTAAGCTGAGTTGCTGACCAGTGTTCAGCCTGAATTTTGACGATATCTCCCGACATGCTCACTCCGAATTATTGCCTGTTGTTTTGTACGTTAAGTCACTCATAGTAAACTCCCTATGGTTACTATAACTGTGGCAGATCCACACGGATATACCAAGCGCCGTGGTAATAAAAAAGCGGCAACCCGGAGGTTGCCGCTTCGTGCCCCACAGCTTTGTTCTGGTAGTACAAATACCAGAAGTCAAAGACACTGTACTATTTTTGATTCTTCATCTGATACGGACGATTCAACCGACACCGGCCACCAGCGATTTTGATAAAAGCGGCTTATCTCGCCCGTCTGTTGCCACTGAAATACGTACAACCACTCATTATCGATCAACTGCCTGACCACCTCATGACGCTCAGCAATCTCTTTAATCGCGGATTTAGGTGCTGCCAGATAAACAGACAGGCGTAACACCTGATGCATCCAGTCGTATCCGTTGTGTAGCGACTGCATTGCAAGACCGGTTCGCAAGTCACCGCCATTGCCCTCAAATACCCCGATATTGCCACCCACCGCGTTATGCAACACCTTATTACCACTGCCGAAGTGCAGATTATCTGTGGTCGAGGCATTGTATTGCATATTGATCCAGTGGGTTACCAGCATTGGGGCAGTCATAATGGCTTCCAGAACCTGATAGTCTGGATCCTGCTGATACTGATAATCATGCAAAAAGCTGCGCCCCTGTAAATCAATGCCCTGGGTCCAGCTACGGGGTGCAACGATAAATGCAGCATTGTTTGCCAGTCCCCACTCTGGACGAGTCTGGGACCAATCCAGACTGCGTGCTATCAGGGCCTGATCCAGCGCTTCCCGACTTGCATCAGCTAACTGAGTATCCAGCTTTGCCGCCCGCTCTTTTTGTGCAGCCGCTGTAGCACCCTGAAGCCACAACGCAATCTGAGCATCCGGCTGTTCATCATAACAACGAATATGATCTGTGGTGGTATTGTGCAGTGCCGCTACAAATTTTGTCAGCTCTGGGATCTCAATCCCCAGTTCAGGTAATGCCGCACGCACCGCCTTGTCATTGAGTAACCAGGCCAGCACTTTGACGTTTACCTCACCACTTTGTCCACCGCACGCACCGCACCCGAGCCCCGCTTCCTGCAAGTTATTGGTAGAATGACTACCATGTCCAACCAATAGCACAGTGGGGGCGAACTGCTCAAACCCCATCGCATTCAGCACGCCAGCGGCCAGGCCCGCCTTTTGTTGTACGCTCAGTTCCTCTCCATTTTGTGTCAACGACCAGTCCTGACTGTTCGTCAGCTTGTCAACCGGATGGGCCTGTTCAGATGCAAAGAAGGCTTTTTTCAGTAATTTAAAGGTATCCAGCCAGCCCACCGATTCCACCATAGAGAATGAGGCCGTGGCCGATTTAGAAAATGCCTGCCAGCGGGCGCCTGCATTGAGCGAAGCGGCGCCATGTTTATCTGTCTGGCTATGAGAGGCCACCAGACTTGGTAACAACAAACCCGGGCATTGAGGGCGGTTCACATCTGCCTGTTGCACCTGGTATGAAATCGGTAAACCAAAGAAGCCCGCAAACCCCATCGTCTGTACCTCATCGCTTTGCGCTTCCAGTGCGCGACGATAAACCTCAGAACGCACATCGATACAAAATGCGGCTTGACACTGTATGGCCTGTGCCGGCTGATTTGCCGGGCAACTCAGTGCCTTATGCAGTTGCTGCTGATAGCTCAGCTCTGCTGCTCTGGCCCAGATCCACAGGGACTTTTGTTGCGTTTGATGTTGCGCTGGTTGTTCCGACAGCATTGCGAGAGATTGCTTCCATTTATGCGCCAAAGTAGTAAAAAATGTTGGAAAGTGGGCTTGCTGATAACGCCACAGCACCAGCTCCCATGCCATACGAATGGCAAGCAGATCCTGCATTTGATCCTGTGGATCGCCTTTGAGCTCGTTCTGCCAGCGCAAATAAGCGACCCAGGCGCCCCATCCGCTCACATCCAGCAGCTGCGCATGTGCATACAACTCAACCTGGTCGTCCTGCACCCCAAAGGTATCCAGCGCTTGCGCTATCAAAACCCCCGGGTCGTCTGGCAACTGTTTAAAATAGCGGTGCAGATCAGGCTCATCCAACACGATACTGAGCCCGCGATCGCGCTGACTAACCGCCAGCCAGTGCGTGTACAGAGCAGGCTGCGCATTGCTATGCTCACGATGCAACATGGGCTGAGCTTGTTGAAAATGCGCAGCACAGAACTGGCTGATCTGATGAATGATTTCATCTCTCCAGGCCATTTTGTGACGCGCCCGGTGCTCATCCAATAACGCTGACAATGACTGCCAGGGTGCCTGCTCTGGCGCACGTTCCAGTGCCTGAACCAGTTCGGCAGCACTCATACCTAGCCCTGACTCTGCCAGCGCCATGTGTAGTGCCTGCTCGCTGATCAGGCCCCGTCTATACCAGTCCAGATAATCGCTGGCCGGCATCAGCATTGAAATCCCCGCCAGCGCGCTGAGCCGTGCGCTGACCTGTTCAATTCGCTCGTTGCGCATCGGCCAGTAGGGGCTGACGGCTATCATCTGGTCCAGCGGCCAGCTGGGTGCCAACTTCTGGCAGGCAGCCTGGACAGACATCCGCTGTGCCTGAGTAAGTGTGCGAATATCACTTGCCATGTTAAGACTCCTGAATTAATCCATACGGGCGCTTGACGGCGCGTTGCGATTTGACTGGGGCCGGCAGCCTCACCGGCCACACTTTCAACGTCAGCCGGGTCCACCACTCATCCAGATACAATCCGGCAAACAGCACCACAGAAAGGCTTTGTACCTTAGGGTGTGCTGCCCGGTAGGTTAGTAGCCAGTTCAATACAAACAGGCTGACAAACAGCGCCAGCACCACACTATCCGCCGCACTCAAAGGCGCTTCATGCAGCGCCACATTAGCAAAGACGGTCTGCGCCAGCAGGGTTTTCAGGGCTGCATAACTGGCCAGCAACAGCACACTGAGCGCCACCACACCAACCCATGGCAGACTGTGGTGCGCACTGCTGCGCTGTGCCAGCAGCAAGGTTAGCGACATTGCCAGTAAGGCCCACATACTCAGGGCTGTGCTCTGACCCACCAGCCAGTAGGCCACAGCAACCAGACTGACACTCAGCAGCGCCGCGCCCAGCCAGCGTGTCACTGACGGGGTGACAGGGACTGCCAGACGTGCCTGAAGGTTTTCGCGAACAGCGTTGCCTGAGTTAAGAAAAGCATGGGCTTTGTAGGCAGAGTGGGCCAGTAAATGCAGCAGTGCCAGCTCATAAAGACCCAGCGCACATTCAATCAGCATCAAACCCATCTGCGCACTGGTTGACCAGGCCAGGCTAACCTTAACACTCACCCGGGTTGTCATGATCAGCGCCGCAAGAACTGTTGTCAGGCCGCCAGCGAGTAGCAAGATCCACTGCGCAATGGCGACCTGCATAACCAGAGGCGCAAACATTATCATTAAAAAGCCACCCAGATTGATAACACCCGCATGTAGCAAGGCACTGACCGGCGTAGGTGCTTCTACCACCTGCATCAGCCAGCCATGTACCGGCAACTGTGCACATTTGATAAGCGCAACGAGTACCAGCGATACTGCGGCAATCTGGGTGTAAACACTGACTTCAGGGTTGGGAGCCTGATAATGTGCCAGAATATCGGTCAACAAAAAGGTGCCGTGAGCCTGATATAAACACAACACGGCAACACACAGCGCCAGCTCGGCCAGACGCGCCAGAATAAATTTTTTGTGTGCGCCCAGGGCTGCACGGGGACGCTCAGGATAGAAAAGTAACAGCTGGTGCAAAGCCAGGCTGATCAGCGTCCAGCCCAGTAAAAGCAGCAGCAAGTGATTGCTCAACACCACCAGAGACACCGCCGCCAGGGTGCCAAGCAGCCAGCGCCAGTAAACATTCAGGCGCGGCTCACCAGCCATATAGTTAAGAGAAAAGCGCATCAGAATAATGGCCATAAATATCACCAGAGCAAACATGAACAGCCCCAGTGAAGTGACATAAACCCATTGAGTGAAGGCACTGTCGGGAAGTATCTTAGTGTCGACGCCCTGCCCTGCAAGGGCTGTGACCAACAGAACCAACAGCCAGCCAGAGAAGACAGTTACAAACCGTTTGCCGATGCGTTCGGCACGGCCGCAGTGCCAGGCACTGAGCGCAAAACTGAGCGTGATGACGAGCATCATCATTAATGATATTGACATAATTATCCCACTCCATTCAGAACGGGCTCAGTATGTCAGACGTTGAAAGATATAAAAAATATATATATTCTAACCAAATCATATATTTTTTATAACTATTGAATGAGCCGCCTCAACTATCACCACCTCTACTATTTCTGGCGTGTTGCCAAAGCTGACAGCCTGACGCAGGTTGCTCAGGATGTACACATTTCTCAGTCCGCCCTGTCAATCCAGATTAAACGGCTGGAACACACGATGGGCGTCTCATTATTCGAAAAACAGGGCCGCCGGCTAACTCTGACCGATGCGGGCAAACAAGTATTGGTGTATGCCGACGATATTTTTTACAAAGGCGAAGAGCTGGAGTCCTTTTTATTGAAAGGTGTAGCGACCGAACGACAACACCTGTCCATTGGCGTGCAGACCACCTTGTCGCGAAACTTCATAGAAAGTTTTATTAGTCCTTTACTCTGTGATCCTCACATCAGCTTTACCCTGACTACCCGGGATATGGATACTTTGCTGCAAGGGTTAATTAATCATGAATTGGATCTGGTTCTCACCAATCGCCTGGCCAGTCAGGATGAAGCCCGCTGGCATACGCAACTGGTATCGCGGCAGCAGGTTGCCATCGTTGGCCCGAAAGGTGCCGGTATCAGCAGTGAATTTCCGACAGGGTATGACAAGGTACGCTGGGTACTACCGGGACCCACCACTGAGATCCGCTCAGCCTTTAACGCCCTGTGTGCAGCGCATGAGTATAAACCCGACATTCAGGCCGAAGTCGATGACATGGCGATGCTGCGACTGCTGGCCAGAGACAGCGGCGCCCTGGCGGTGTTACCCCCGGTGGTTGTCAAAGATGAAATAGCCCTGGGCTTGCTGGAGCAGTATCAAAGTAAACTGCCCATTTATGAGCACTTTTACGCCATTACCACGTCCCGTAAATTTGTCCCTCAGGCCTTGCTGGACTTGCTCAAACAGCCTCTGGCATAACGACTTAAGGTGTTGCTTTATGGATATAAAACAGACAACATAGCAATATAAACACAGTCATAAGGACAGATGATGGCGACCTTAAGCAGTAAGATCCAAGCGGATCGTCCTCACGCATTTTCCAGCCCGTTATTCAAACAATTTGAAAGCGACCGCAACCGCATCATCACTTCGGCTGCCGTGCGTCGGCTGCAACAAAAAACTCAGGTGTTCCCGCTTGAACGCAACGCCGCCGTTCGCTCCCGGTTAACCCACTCTTTGGAGGTGCAGCAGGCCGGTCGCTATATCTGTCAGTTGATCTGTGAATTACTCGAGCCACAAAGTAACCATCAGTCTTTGAGCAGCGAGTATCAGCGTATGCTGGAGTCCATTGTGGAAATGGCCTGCTTAATGCACGACATAGGTAACCCGCCCTTTGGCCATTTTGGCGAGGCTGCTATCAGTGACTGGCTGGACGGCCACATTGATGAGCTCTTCAAACAGCTTAGCGGACGTGCAATGCACCCCGATATACTGAGAGATCTGACCCACTTTGAGGGCAATGCGCAGGGGATCCGTCTGGTGCATACCCTGCTTAACCTGAACCTCACCTTCTCACAGGTGTCAGGCATTATGAAGTACACCCGTTGTGGTACCGAAGCACCGCCACAACAACAGCAGCCACTGGGCTATCTTAAGAAAAAAGTGGGCTTCTACCTCAGTGAACAGGGTTATATTGACAGGCTCACAGAGACATTAAGCATTGCGCCGGGTTGTCGGGCACCTTTTTCTTATATCATGGAAGCCGCCGATGATATTTCCTACGGCATGGCCGACCTTGAAGACGCTGTAGAGAAGAACATATTAAGTTATTCGCAGCTCCAAACCGCTCTGCTCAACACCTATGCGGCACTCAGCGCACACTTACCCGAGTCAGATCGGGGGCTAATGGCAGACATGATCCGGGTTGCCACGCGCCGTAGTGAAAAAATCGCAGGCAATCAGAGTCAGTTTTTTGTCTTTTTGCGGGTTGAGGTGAACCAAAAACTGCCAAAGCATGCGGCTGAACAGTTCGTCAATAATCTGGATGCGGTGACAGCCGGACACTTCAATCAGGCGCTGATTGAAGATGGCAGTGCCTGTCACCTGCTCATCAAAACCTTTAAGCAGGTTGCTAAAAAATGGGCCTTTTCTCACCCTGAGGTTGAAGGTCGTGAGTTGCAGGGCTATCGGGTTATCAGCGGTTTGCTCAATATCTATGAACCACTGCTTCACCTGAGTAAAGCGCAGTTTGCGCAGCTGATGGACATTCCACTCACCACAGATACGCAAGTCCCCGCTATCTCTATCTATTCCGCCAGACTGTTTAAAAAGCTCCCCGAGAAACACAAACAGGCTTATCGAAGTGCACTTAACAGCGACACCATGAATGCCGCCATACCCGACCTCGCAGAACAGGAGTTTTATCTAAGAGCCCGATTGGTCATTGACTATATCAGTGGCATGACAGACCAATTCGCCTTCGATGAATATCGGGCTTTTCAGGTTATAGACGAAATCTAGGTGGGGACCAATGTCCTGTACGCTCTTTGTACTGTTTTGTTATGGTCAGCCGAAGGTGCGCCACAAGATAAATTTAAAATTTGTACAAATAATACTAGACAGACACAGAGAGTCTCTGTAGAGTGAAGGCCGCTAGAAAGAAAGTCGATATTTACATCCTACAATTCGTTGTTTTACACCGCGTAACACAACCTGCAGTATTTAAGTTTCACCTCTACTTTTGATGCATTCACACCTATCGAAGGTTAATTTTTTATTTATATTACAGGTTAATACTATGTCTAACACAGTTACTGGTACAGTTAAGTGGTTCAACGAGTCTAAAGGTTTTGGTTTCATTTCTCAGGAAAATGGCCCTGACGTATTCGCTCACTTCAGCGCTATCCAAGGCGACGGCTTCAAAACTTTGGTTGAAGGCCAGAGCGTAGAATTCACAGTGTCTCAGGGTCAAAAAGGTCCTCAGGCTGACAAAATCGTAGTTCTTTAATTACTACGCATTTTGCAAGAAAAGCGAGCTAAGGCTCGCTTTTTTCGTTTCTGCTCTTTCTACCTTTCCCCTGCTACATGAAAAATCTGCACCTTAATAAATTTGTCACACCCCTCTGAGCTGCTAGCCTTGAGTAATACCAATTTCACTTAATACATGTTCAATTTGACGGAGCAAATATGACGCTAACGGTGTTAAAAATTTTTCATTTAGAACAACTAAATAGCTAAATTTTTGCCTTGTTATCGAGCCTATTTTCTCGCCTCAAAATAGGACTCTTAATCAAGCAAATTGGTATCAACAACTCAAGGAGAGACATTATGAAAGCACGGAATGCGCTCATTAGCGCCGCACTGGGTTTATGCTGCCCGGTTTTTGCAATTACACCATATACCTCAACCCTGTCCAGCCAGTTTTATTATGATGGTTTGATAATGGCGCCCGATGGCAGTGGCTACTTTGGCCAGCAATGGCTCGAAAACGCCACCGAGGTCACCCTCTACCCTAAAAATGGCAATACCGCCATATGGACACTCACGTTAACCAACGGCCAGGGCCTGCCCATAGTGGGTGAACCGGTTAAGATAAATTCAGCGCCTCTTGCCCTGACCACGCCACAATGGCGCGACCCGACAGGTATGGCAGCCCGATTTAGCAGCAGTGTACGCGCTAAAGTTCTGACCCGGATTGAACAAGGCCTGTTTCGTTTAACGGCACCCTACAACGTATCCGCTCCGGTAACGGATGCCAAAGGCCAGGTTGTTGTCTCGATTGACAATTTTCATAGCTGTGGCAACGACGGTACGCCAGGCACAGACCAGTTCATCGCTCAGACCAGCACCCATCATCTCGAATTAAAAGTGAAATGCGCAGTCACCGGGCTGGTTGCTATCCCTGACACGCCGTCGCAGGGTCTGACAACGTCAGGATTGGTAGGCCGTCATTTACATCCAGACTTACTCACGGCGCTGCAAAACCTGGGGCAAGCCTGGCATGCCCAGCCCGATAAGCCAGCAGGTATGCCCGATCATTTAACCATAACCGGTGCCACGATGCGCTGGGGTGGCATAAACCCGCCGCACTTTACCCATAAATTTGGTGGCACGGTGGACATTCGCCCGATCGGCACCCAAAGTGGCCCCATCAACGTCGGCGATGCGGCGTATGACCGCCAGGCGACACAAAGCCTGGTAGATGCACTGGTCCAGCTGGGCGCCACTCAGATCATCTTTGCCGATAACCTCACGGGTGTAACCCAGGTCAAAGCCAATCACAAAAACCACCTGCATGTAAGCTTTCTACGCGAACCACTGGAACCCTGGCATTATGATGAGTCAGATAGCGATGACGAGGGCCTGCATTGGCACGATTATGAAGGCATCTATGATACCCGGTATTTTATCCCCGAGGTAAAACAGCTTAAACCTGATGCATTTAAATTTAACTTGAAAAGATAAACAGCGAAGACGGGCTGTGGTTAATCCGGCCCGTCATTGCTTTATTATTGCCGATAGCATGTTGCCGATAACGATTTCAGCAGACGAGCAGCTTGCCAAACAAACGGGCGTCAGAAAAAGAACCGTTTTTGTAGATTGCCTTGCGACGTACCCCTTCAAATTCAAACCCCGCTTTTTCCAGTACCCGCTCAGAACGCGCGTTTTGTGCGAAAACCACCGCTTCTAACCGAACCAGGTCTGTGGTGGCTTCAATCTCGTCTGTCAGCAACTGCAATGCCCGGCCGGTAATGCCTTTGCCCCAATATTCTTCAGCCAGCCAGTAGCCAATTTCTGCGCTGCGACAATACTCAAAGGTGCCCTGACGCGCCCCGATGCATCCAACCAACGCACCGTCCAGAATAATCGCTCGGGTGATCCCTTCTCGACTGCCCGTGTTGATCCACCACTGCGCATCTTCCACAGTGTAAGGAGAAGGGACTTTTGGTGACAAAAAGTGCACCGTCGCCGGATTATTTAAATAGCTAACCAGGCTTGATTCATCGGCAGGTTCAAATGGTCTGAGTGATAACATGACAGTCCCTTAGCGAATGGATAAAAATTAGAAACATCCATCCTACTTTGCATTACCTGATACGACAACTGTCTTTTTCAACAATTACTTATGCTGTTGGCTGAAGCATACGGGCGAGTACCGCCCGTATTAACTGAGGGGGATTACAGTGGCTTTACTTGTCGGATCCTGACAATCGCCAGTGCAGCAATGATCAATACAAATACAGCACTGACCGGCAATTTCCACAGGCCATTTTGTATCTCCATGGGTTGTGCTTTAAACAACGGAAAGTCTTCCACATCCTGACGTGTCACCGGCTTATCGAAAAACAGGAAATCATAGAAGAAATGGCGAATAGCCTGATGATATTCAGCCACCTGCTGTCGATATTGCAGTTGATAACCACTACTGGTATTGGCAAGTTCGTTCAGGGTGAGCTGGAAAAACAGTGCCGGAGACAGTACGCTGAGTGATTGCAGGCGCGCCTGACGTGCCTGATTGTTTCTTATGTTCTCCTCAACAATGGCCTGTACTGCAAGGTCACTCATGTGCTGCTGTGCGTAGTACCACTTCCAGTCAAATGCCTCACCCAGCGGAGCCGTATCCTGCCAGGCGGGTTCGTGTGTCAGAAACTCATTGAGCGTGGCTTGTTTGTCTTTGTCCCAGCCATCATTAAGCGTCATACGTTGTTGCAGTGTTATCTCAAGGGGCGCATCACTTTGGTACTGTGCAGACAAGTATAAGTGCACCGCGCCCGGCACCAGCAGAGCCAGAACGACCCAGCTGCTTAGGTAGGTCAGGCTATTAACCACGCTGTTTTTGCCAAAGCTCATGATCAATGTGGCTAGCGCAAACCAGAACACCATATACAGGCTGGTTGCCCCCAGTACAATCCAAAATAAGGCGTCAAAAGGCAAAGACAGTATCATAGCGGCACTGACCAGCAGGGTAACCACCAGCAACCAGATCACCACAAACCTCAGCGCGATTTGTTTACCAAGCAACCTGAAGGCGCTATTGGGCAACGCATTGAGCAATCGCCAACGGCCAGCATGCTGCTCGTCTGAGATCAGAGTAACCGTCAGGATTCCTATCACCAATGGCAGAAAGTAAACCAATACAAAGCCAAGATCCAATCCGCCAGCCCGTTGCTGAGCCGGGTTGACAATTTCGCGATTGAAGAACTGACTTTGCAGTGCCGTGGCACGCACTTTAGACGCGACCATAGAGGACGGTGTTTCCCCTACAAACAGCGCAGCCCAGGGGCTCAGCTTCCACTCTGTTGGTGCACTGGCGTAATATGCCAAAGAGCCCGCAGCCGGCAGTGTATCGCGGCTGTTCACATGTTCCCGCTCCTTCTGAAATACCACCATAGATTTATACTGGTCGATACGCACCGACTTGTAACCAAGCGCGCCCTGATAAATGGCAAATACACCCGATACGATAAATAACACCAGGACCAGCTTATTGATGGTACCGGCAAACAAGCGTTTGCATTCAAGTTTAAACAGCAGCATAAATCCTCCTCTGCATCCTATTTGAGTTCAGGAAAATATACAGCGCTATCACCGCCAGCAGCGGCAAAGCCCAGGCCAGAGAAAAAGCGTTCAGTGACCACCTCAGCGTGGGCATGGTGTAGTGAAACGCATCAAACTCCTGCCAGTAGGACTTATCAACGCGTTGTGCTCTGTCGTTGTGATGATGGATCTCATTGGTGTGCAACTGATTAAGCTTTTGAATACGCGCGTATCTGTGTGCCTCTGCCTGTTGTTCAAAGTCCAGGAAGTGACGGGTATCGGTGCGCGTCAGTGCCATGGAAAAGTCACGCACAAATAGATAAGGGTTAATCCAGTAAAACTGGCTGACAAACTGTCGCTGTGCATCAAACTGAGCAACCTGCTGTTGATAGTGCTTTTTGTAGATTTCGGCGTTGAGTTTCTCACCTTCTTGCATCACCAGCCCTTTGTAGTTAACAGGTAGCTCTTCGACCGAAGACACACCATATTTTTTCAGCGTTTCTTCGCGAAATTTACTAAAGTACGGATCGTTCGGGTTGTGACTGTCGCCCACTTTGCGGTTATCCAGCTTGATCGCCAGTTCAAAGTCATTACGCTTTTGGTGGGGGTATTGGTGATGGGCAAATTCCGCCAGCATGCGCGGCATCAGAATAGTCAGGATAAACCACACCGAGGTTAGCAATACAAGTGCCTGTTTGGGGGCTTTTACCAGACTCGACACCAGCAAAGTCACGGCAATCCAGAACAGGCAGTAAAGCAGATAAGCCCCCAATAACAGCAACAACCTTAACGGTGCTTCTGCAGAGAATTGCGCGCCAGCGCTGGCCGCCAGGCCCAGTGCTAACACAAACACGGGTAAGATAAAGATCACAGATAAGAACAAGTAACTGAGACTTTTTCCTGTCACCAGCACGCGGAATGACACGCCCATCGACATCAGCTGCCGTAATGTGCCACTTTTTTGCTCGCCACTGACACTGGCAAAGCCCAGTGCAATGATCAGCAACGGCCAGATGATCAGCAATATATTGGCACTACTGAGCTCGGAAAAGCGCAGCAGGGTTCCGCCGTCCTGATCGTTTGCAAAGTTAGCACTATTTTGTTTGTGTGCTTCCAAAAAGATACTGTCGCCGACCCAGGCGTTTACACCCAGATCAAAAAAGCTCAGCGCACTGGGCGGGCGAAATGCAAAGTGGCCAAAATGCGCGACCCGGTGCGGGTGTCTGTCGGGCTGTGCATTCCACTGCTGCTCGACAATTTCCTGCGCTTTGGTTTGGGTATGGACACTTTGCTGGTACTGCTGCCACCCTGTAAACAAGGCGACCGCCAGCAATAGCTGAGTCATAAAAAAGAGCAACCACAGGCTCGGGCTTTTGCGCTTACTGGCCAGTTCATGGCGACAGATCTGCATTATTTTACTATTCATGTGTCAGACAATTCCTGTTTCTACATCAACAAGTCAGCCTTAGCTGGCAGCTCGTATGACGGCTTTCCCTGAAATGAGTTCATGGTAGGTAGTTTCTAAACTACTCAGAGGCAATTTATTGTTATCCAGCAGTGTCAGTAACTGACCCTTATCCATAATGCCGATTTTATCTGCCAGCGTGTGGGCACAATAAAAGTCGTGCGTGACCATCAAAATAGCCGCTCCTTTTTTTGCCAGCCGTTCAATAATGCCAATGAATTCCAGCGTTGCACTCGGATCCAGGCCAGAAGTTGGTTCATCCAGCAACAAAACTTTAGCCTGACGCATAATCGCAAATGCGATACCGACCTTTTGTCGCATGCCTTTCGAGTAATTTTTTAATGATTGTTTGCGGGCATTTGGCTCCAGGCCGGTTTCATCCAGTGCTGCGTGGATCTGTGCGTCACTGACCGTTAATCCGGATAAGCTGGCAAGATACTTAAGATTATCGATGGCGTTAAACTCCTGATACAGGTTTACCTGCTCAGGTAAGTACACCAGTTTGTCTTTACTGCTGGCACTTTGGTGCACATCGATACCGTCGATCAGCGCCTGACCGCTGTCAGGCTGAAGGAAATTAAGAAAAATATTGAGTGTGGTACTTTTTCCTGCACCATTGGCACCCAGCAGACACATGATCTCACCCTGTGCCACTTTAAAGCTCAGATCGGTGATCACCTGCTTATCCGCAAAGGACTTGTTTAACTGTATGGCTTCTAACACTAAGAATACTCCCTGATACGATAAAAACCGCGCACGCCCAAGCCAGCTAGTGTGTCAGCCTGGTTGAGCATGAACGGTTCGAATAGACGCAATCAACGCCACGTTTGGTTATAACATAACATCAAAACACTAAATAGGAACAGTTTTTATTTACTTGTCCCATTAACCGGTTGGAACCAGAAAGCTCGCAGTGCCTGTGAAAGCGCCGCCTTCGACGTGGATCTGGCCATTCTTGTAATAGACGAGGTTGTCAGATAGTCGCTTCTTACAATGCTTAGGAAAGAACCCTTCAAAGCGGACTTCTTCAGTCGTATTGATAGTACGTTTAAACTTAATGTCTAAGTCTCTGAGGTAGACTTCCCCTACCTTTTCGGTCAACTGGTTGTCCCAGCATCCGTAAATAATCCCCAGCTGGGAAATCCAGATCATGGCGCTTTGAGCACTAAAATGAAAACGGCCATCTCCGGGCATTTGAAAATGCTCAACATTAATGCGACCGTCAATATAACCGGGCTCCAGAGAGACAGAGCTAAAAGACATACGCTCTTCACGCCAGCCATTTTCGAGGTAATCTGACATATAAGCGCGCTGCTGCGCTTGGGTTAGTTGAATCATGGTTAATCCTTACTTTGATGTAGATGGACTGGTTGTTTGAATTTGAGAATTAGCGCTGGGCGCTGCCATAAACACAGTGTTCAGCACTGCAGTTAAGACACCGATGGCTATCAGGCAATACCAGGCGAGATTGGCATTGAGTGCCGCATAGTCAAATGCAACACCTACCAGGGCGCTCCCTGCAATTAAGCCGACACCAGCAAACAAGTAGAAAAACCCGTAATGCGTTGCAACAGATTTCCCCTCAGCCAGTACCGAAATCTGGCTCATGATAAACGGAAAGCTCACCATAGTACCGAGCGTAAATAGTATGGCCAGCAGGCTCATGGGCAGGTAATACAAAACGCCCGACTGAGATGCCCAGTTTGGTATCAGGGTTGCAAATGACAGTCCCATCAGGGCGATCCCTATACTGATCCACTTTTCGGGCGACAACCAGCGCTCACACAGACGTGTTACAGGAAATTGCAATACAATGGCGATAAGTGCGCACAAGGTCAGCACCCAGGCCACCTCTTTGGGCTCTCCTGACTGCGTCACCAGGTGCAGCGGAATGGCAAATGAGATCTGATTGATCAACATAAAATATCCGGACATGATGATGGAAAATAACAAGAACTTCCTGTTTCCCAGTACACCTGCAATCATTGCCGATATGCCCCCTCCTTCAGATGTTGATTTGACATTGCTGCTACTTGCCTGAACCTGCTTGCCCGGCAGTAACACCACAAAGAGCAAGGCAAAGAGCGCAAAAGGTAGCGCTGATACCACACACAACACATCAAAGCTTACGGTCAGTAGCATAAGCCCGCATACGGGCCCCAATAGTTCACCGCCATTTCTCGCAACCCCGACCAGGGCAAACATCTGGGCACTGCTGAGCTCAGTTTGTTTAGAAAAATAAGACTGCGCCGCGGGTGTAAATAGCGCCCCGGCAAAGCCGGTTAAAAAGGCAGCTAAAAACAGTAACTCTGTCACCTGTGAAAACAAAAACAGACAAAAGCCCAAAGCTCTCAGCAAACAGCCTGCAACGATGGGCTTTTTAACCCCAAACAGATCGGCCAATAATCCACCGACCAGAAACAGACCTTGCTGGCAAAAAGAGCGCACACCCAAAACCAGTCCAACCAGGGTGGCGCTCAGCAGCAAGTCTTGCTTAAGGTAACCCGCTAAAAACGGGATTAGCATGTAAAAGCCCAGATTAAATACGAATGCCGCTACGAGCATGCAGCGGTACTCAACGCTGAGCTTCAGATAAGACGTAAACATCGACATAGCCGCTAAACCGGTTTTTGCGCAATCAAAATAGAATGGAAGTTATCGGCGTAAGTCTGAATTTTTAGTTTCAGTTGAAACGGCGCCAGACCAGCCTCATCGATACTCGGATACAACAAAGTGCGCAGATTAAATGCGGTGCGAACGACCAGTTGAGCACCCGGACGCATTTGCTCGTACAAGTGCGCAATGATTTTGTCTTTTAGCTGCTCATCTCCGACCAAAGCAGCAAGCCAGATCACATCATACCGATCCAGATCGGCCTGTTCACAGATATCATTGTGAATAAAATCCATCTGATTACCAGCAGATAGCGCGCCACAAACCTGCTTGCCAAGCATCAGGTCGTCATACTGAATATCGAGGTTATCAACCTCTAACCCGGCACCATGTAATGCCAGTGAAGTCAGAGGCAAAGCACCAGAACCAACCATCAACACCCGCTTTGCCGGTTCATCGGCCAATGAGTGTATGGCATTAATTTCCAGACCTGTAGCACGTCGATAGTGTTTGAAGTATGGGTACTCTTCTCGTAACACCTGTTGCGGCGCTGTGCTGGTCACAATGCGCTGTGCCCAGTGTCGTTCATACATGCTGGATGCCAGACTAAATAAATGCTGTATCTGGGGTTTGATGGCCTTAATGTTTGTCTGAGCAAGTACCTGCTCGGCAAACTCACTGCCATGTTCATTGGACAGCAATCCTAGAAACCGATCGAAGACTGCCATTGACTCGCTGTTGATGGTCAATCCCTCCATGGCATGAATTTGTTCATAAACGTCCACAATTTGCGAGGCGTGGATCCCTACCTGATTCGCGATAGTCATAAGTAAGTCACTGCTGTACTGTTCCGATTTTATGTTATAACATAACCCATAGGTTATTTATGTGTAAACCCATTTATTCAATAAATTTTAATTAACTTAGCGACTTAAAAATCACTGAAACAAATAATTTACCATTACAGGAAAGTGACACCCCGAGAATTTATTATGGATACAAATAAAAATAAGTCTTCTTTTCATCAACTTAAACGGCGTTATGCGGCCCTCATAGCGGTACTAATTGCGGGCGGTTCCGCATGTGCAGCCTTACTGACTCTGGCAAGTCCGACAAAGGACACTCAACCACAGGATGTGCAACTTCCGCTGGTATCAAGCACTCCACTGGTGGCAATAGATCATCAAACAACACTGTCATTGTCTGGAATTTTAAAACCCGCAGAGCAAACAGAGGTCGCTTTTGAGCTGCCAGGTAAAATTGCCTGGCTCAACGAGGCATTTATCGAAGGTGGCATTATTAACAAAGGCGATATACTGGCCAGACTGGACCCCTTTGATTACCAAACTCAGTTGCTGAACAAGCAGGCCGAGCTGGCGCTGGCTCAGGCACATTTATCTGAGCAAATCGCGCTCGCTGATGTGGCCAAAAAAGAATGGGCACACAGCCCCCATGTCACAGAACTGGCACTGCGCAAACCTCAGGTCGCCAGTGCCAGAGCACAACTTAAGGCGGCCGAAGCGCAACTGGCGCAGGCAGAAAAAGATCTGGCCCGTACTCAGTATTATGCGCCTTACGATTCACTGGTAACACAACGAGATACTGGCCTGGGCCAGGTTATCTCTGCGGGTCAGGCGCTTGGCCGACTGGTTAACCTGAGCTACGCAGAACTCCATGTGCCTGTTGCCCAGTTCGAGCGGCCTTTTCTGCCAGTGTTACCGGCACCAAACGTGCAGATCACAGCCGAGAATGTACACCGTACAGGCACACTTGTCCGGCATACCGGTCAGCTCAGTGACACGACAAGAATGGCCTACTATGTGATCCGGATAGACGATCCGTACGCACTGCATAGCTCAATGCCTGCAGTCTATTTTGGCCAGTTTTTGCAGGCACAGGTTGCGGGGATCACCCTTAAGAATGTGCTGAGAGTGCCACAAGAGTGGATTAAGAACGACACACTCTGGTTGACAAGTCCACAGCAAAGACTGGTGCAGTACTCTGCCAACATACTCCGCCGGGAACACAACTATGTTGTGCTCAGCGCCCCGCCACTGTCAGATCATCAGGTTGTCACGCATTTGCCTGATTACCCTCAAACGGGCATGCAGGTGCGTAGCGATTTAACTCACACTCAGCTGGCAGTCAAAGGAGAAAAGCAATGACGCAGCGACACGGACTCATCAGTTATTTCGTCCATCATCCGGTGGCTGCTAACCTGCTGATGCTATTTATCGTCTGCATGGGGTTGCTCAGCTATCAGGGGCTCCAACGACAAACTTTCCCGGTGTCTGACAATAACAGGATAGTCGTAACAGCCACCCAGCTTGGCGCATCAGCCAGAGAAATCGAAGAAAACATCCTGTTGAAGATTGAACAGGCTTTGAAACCACAGGTAGGCATCAAACGCCTGACCAGCCAGGCCACACCATCACGCGGATTGGTCGATATTGAGCTGGAACACGATCAGGATCTGGCATACCGGCTGGATGAAATTAAAATGAAGCTGGATGCCATAGCAACTTTCCCCGCGACCATGGAGCCACTGCGCATTACCGAGCGAGCACAGCGCCAGCGTGCCCTCAGTGTTGTGTTGTCAGGCCCGGATAACCCGCTAGAGCTGAGAAAACTGGGCAACGAATTAAAAGATGAATTGCTGCAACTCGATGGGATCTCTCATGTTGACCTGTCTGCCATTCCCGACTACGAAGTTGCCATCGAGCTTTCTCCCATTCGCTTACAGGAGTACAAACTGAGCCTGTCAGACGTCGTAGATGCAATCCAGACCCACGCCGATAACCTCTCCGCAGGCCAGATTAAAACCGCCCGTGGTAACATCTATCTCAGACTTGAGCAGCGGGGCTATCAAGGCAGCGACCTTGCCAATACACCAGTCATTACCGGACCTTTGGGTGAAACTGTGCTGCTCCGAGATATTGCCACCATCAAGGATGGTTTTCGCGAGACCCTGGATGCAGGCCGCTTCAACGGTGAACAGGCGGTTTATATCATGGTGCTGGCAGCCAAAGAGCAATCACTGACCGCAGTGGTTGCACAGGTAAAAGCCTATATCGAATACAAGCGCCGGGCGTTGCCCGAGCATATTCATATCCACGAGTTTGTCGACGTTACTCATTATTTGCAGGGGCGCCTCAATATGATGCTGGAAAATCTCGCCCAGGGTGCCATTTTGGTGTTTATTGTGCTGGCCGTGTTTCTGCGCACCCGCCTGGCGGTCTGGGTGATGATCGGTTTACCGGTTTCTATGCTCGGCGCTTTTTGGTTAATGCCACTGTTTGGCATTACCATGAACCTGGTGTCATTATTTGCCTTTATTATGGTGCTCGGGATTGTGGTAGATGATGCCATCGTGATTGGCGAAAGCGTCTGTGAGCAGGTTGAGTCCAATGGGCACACACCCGCTCAGGTGATCCGGGGAGCACAAAAAGTCGCGATGCCCGCCACCTTTGGTGTGCTGACCACCATTGCCGTGTTTATGCCCTTTATGTTCAGCAGCGGACCCAACTCAGGGCAATTTATCGCCATCGCCGGAGTGTGTATCTTGTGTTTGTTCTTCAGCCTGATTGAATCAAAGCTGATTTTACCGGCACACTTAGCCGCAACCCGGTTACCACCTAAGCCGAAGGATCACTGGCGTAATCGCTTCAATGCCCGCCTTCAATACCTGCTACACAGTTATTATGCACCGCTGCTAAATCGCTGTATTCACTATCGTTATGCAGTCATCGCCGGATTTATTTGCCTGCTGGTACTGGCCCTCTGCCTGGTTATAAGTGGCTTATTACGCTTTACCCCTGTGCCCAAAGTGCCGCATGACTACCCGTCAATCAATATTCAAATGCATCATACGGTCTCTGAAGCACAGACACTCAACGCCGTCGAACAAATAGAGAATCTGATCAATCGGGTTGAGCATGCAATCCAGACCGAAACCGGTAAACCCATGATGGATGTGATGTATACCCGCATCGACCACCTCACTGAGGCGGAAGTGGTTGTCCCTTTGGTACCAGAAGCACAACGCCCCTTCGACACCTTCGAGCTGGCAAGGCGCTGGCGTGAACAGCTGCCCGATATACCTGGCGTTAAAAAGCTCACCATTGAATCAGATGTCATCGACATCGCCGAAAAGAGCGATCTTGAATACCGCCTGTTCGCCAAAGACGCAGAAACACTGTCACGGGCAAGTCGGGACTTCATTAATCAGCTCAACACAATTCGTGGCGTACACAGTGTCTACTCTACACTGGATAACGCCCAGACTGAGTACCAGATCCAGCTTAAACCACTGGCCCATCAGCTCAAGCTTAGTGCAAAGGAAGTGACTCGCCAGGTTGGTGCCCGCTTCTATGGTCTGGAAATACAGCGCATTATGCGCGAAGGTCAGGAAGTAGTATTCAAGGTCCGTGGCACCCTTTCAGACCGCCAGCAGCTGAGCGCGCTGCTGCACACATTGATCACTCTGCCAAATGGTGAACAGGTGTTTTTTGGTGATGTTGCGCAAACCGTTGCAGTACCGGGCTTTTCGAGTATCCATCGGGAGCAGGGCCACCAGGTCGTAACCATCAGTGCCAATATTGACGCCCAATACACCGCCGTTTCACACATGGCCGATCACATCGACTCTCAGCTTCTGCCCGAGCTGACAAGCACTTATCAGGGACTCACCACTCAACCGGGCGTAGCGCTGGAAGCACAAGAACAAGAGCAAAGCCAGGTGATGACGTTTGGCATCATTGGCTTGCTGGTGGTTTATTGCTTACTGGCACTGCCGATGAAGAGCTATCTGCAGCCGCTGATTGTGATGTCCGTGATCCCGTTTTCTGTAGTCGGGGCCCTGTGGGGACATTACCTGCTGGGATACAGTCTGAGCATGATGTCAGTCTTTGGGATTGTTGCCGCAGCGGGGGTTGTGATCAACGACTCGCTCGTCATGACTGATGTGATCAATCGTCAAAGAACTGCCGGGCAAGATATGAAAGCTGCGGTAGTAGAGGCAGGTATTGGACGCTTCAGAGCCATCTTGCTTACCTCGCTGACCACGTTTTTGGGGTTGGTACCCATTATGTTTGAATCGAGTCTGCAGGCTCAGTTTGTAATACCAACCGCCATTTCACTGAGCTTCTCGGTGCTGTTTGCAACCGCGGTAACGCTGCTTATGGTACCTTGCCTTTACGTGATGCTGGAGGATCTTAAACGGATCTTCACGTCATACAAACCAGCAGCCAAAGCCCGTCAGCTTTAAATATAGAAAACCCGGCGGATATGCCGGGTTTTGTTCATCAGCGTAATATGCGCTTACTGCTTACGCTTGCGAAAATACAGATAAAAAAATGTGCCCGGGCAGGGAGCGCAAGGGCACATTAAACACTTCTAACAAGTCGAAGGGCAAAAGTTAGAACTGATAAGATGTCGACAATAAGACCTTGCGCGGCTCGCCTGGCTGCACCCAAATCTGAGAATATGAGTTGGTAAAGTGTTTACGGTCAAAGGCATTATGTACCTGTGCCTTGACAGACCAACGCTCACTGATCGCATACTCTGCAAACAGATTCACCGTAACATAGGAAGGCAGATAGAAATCTGTACCACGCTGTCCCAGTCGTTCATCGACGTACTGCGCACCTATCCCCGCAGACAACGCATTGCCATTCAAAGTATATTGCTGGCTGAGCTGAATGCTGGCCGCGTTCTCAGGGATATTCAGAAGGTCATCGCCTTTTTTGATGGGCGCGCCCAGGCCAGTATCAACAGAGTCTTTACTTACCTGCGCATCCAGATACGCGTAAGAGAACTGGATCTGAATATCGGCAGGCAACTGGCCAACGACATCCAGTTCAATGCCCTGACTCGTAGCTTCACCAATGGCGGCGCTATGGCCTGGATGATTGAGATCCGCAACTATGATGTTAGTCTGCTCACTGTCAAAGTACGCCAGCGTAACATCCAGATTATTATCTAACAGTGACCATTTACTGCCGAACTCAATTGACTCGCTCTGGTTCGGGTCAAAGCTCTCATTTTTATAGTCAAGACCAAAGTTCAGGCGATAGCCTTCGCCATAGGTTGAGTACAGCGACCAGCTATCAGTAAACTGATATACGAGACCCAACTGCGGACTGAAGTGTTGTTCAGACTGTTCGAAGTATATATTGTTGAGTTTGTCGTCTGTGGTTTGCTTTAACCAGTCAAAACGACCCCCAATCCGCACCTGAAGTGCGTCAGTCAGGGCTATCTGGTCCTGGATATACAAACCCGTTGCCCACTGATTTTGTTGGCGCTCAATAAACGGGTTTGGGGTCGGTGGCGTGTGCTGGCCATAGACAGGCTGATGAATATTAATGGCATACAGCTGCGCATCGGTCGTGTCCGGACCCAGCGCTGGGGCGCGAGCAACTCGGTAGTCACGATCATACTCAAACCGGTCGTAGTCAACGCCCACGATAATATGATGCTTGATTGAACCTGTTGTGATATCACCCGCCAGTTCAAAGCGCGCCACGTACTGATCAGTATCATAGGCACGCAACCTGCGCTGTCGCGTCAGGGTCTGAAAATCACGGTAAAGTTTTTGCCTCGAAGGTGCAATATCGGCATCACTAGACAAACTATCCAGCTCTGTTTGCCTGAAAGCCAGTGCCGAACTCAGTTGCCAGTCGCTGTTTAAGTCATATAACCATTGAACCTGGTGACCGTGCACCATAGTGGTCGTTGGGCCATCACCTGGCTCGCCCAGGAAACGCTCAATAGGCATAAAGTCAAAGTTACCATTCAGTGCGAGAATACCGCGGTCGAACGGGATCTCCTGCTCGGCATATTCAAAGTCATAGTGCCAGGTTGAATCTGCACTCTGATCAAACACAAATGACGCCATCAGGCCATGCTTTTGTGTTTCTATGGTGTCGCGAAAACTGTCTTCTTCCTGATAAAAACCAATAAAGCGGCCCGCAACCGAGTCTGACATTACAGTGTTGATATCTCCCACCAAACGGCGATGTGCACGGCTGCCCGCCGTCAGTTCAAACTCGCTGGATGACTGAAAGGTAGGCTTTTTAGTTACCAGATTGATTGAGCCACCCGGCTCTCCTCGGCCAAACAAAGCGGCTTTTGGTCCCTTTAGCACCTCAACGCGTTCAATGCCCGACACATCCCGGGGACCTGAGAATCCACGACCTGCGTTAAAGCCATTGACCAGATATCCGCTGGGTACGTTTTCGTCCCCAAAAAAACCACGGATAGCAAAGCTGTCCCACAGACCACCCAGGCTATTCTGTCGGCTGACCGACGCAGACATATCCAACACCTGAGTTAATCCTGTTACGCCAGTTTGTTCAATCAGTTCAGAATCAAATTCGAACAGTGCTTCTGGTGATTGCAGATGAGTGAAGTTACCGCGATAAGCCTGACGCTCTCCCGTTACTTCAATTTTTTCAATGGCACTGTCGGCATGTGCAGTAAACGCCGCAGCAAGAGACAAAGAGAGTACACTTAAACGACACGCAGAGTGTAAGGGTTTCATTATCAATCCTTCATTATGATATATTATAACAACTAAGCGCGTGGACTGTACCACGAATGTAGCCAGCTGTTAAGACATAAGCTATGAAGTTTTTCTGCCGTTCAGCACTTTGTTTTTTATTAAGAATGTTGACACAGTTAAGGTTAAAATCGGGAGCCTCCCTGCCCCTCGAGTTTCTTCCCGTAATCAGAATTAACCGGCTTTTTGCTCGGCCTCGTCAAAACGCGCGACGCTGAACGGAGTCAGATCCAGCGAAGGGGTTTTGCCGGTTATCAGCTCAGTCATCAACTGCCCAGTAATCGCAGATGTCAGAATACCGGTACGGAAATGACCACAGGCATTCAGATATCCTTCGATCCCCTCAACCGGGCCCAGAATTGGCAACTCGTCCGGCGTGCCTGGTCGCAAACCTGCCCAGCAACGCTTTATGCTCGACTCTTTGAGAATTGGCAGACACTTCATCGCACCCTGTGACAGCTCCTGGATCTTGTCCAGACTGTTAGTGGTATCAAAGCCCTTTTCTTCGGTGGATGAGCCAATCAGGATCTCACCATTGTCCTTTTGTGCAATGTAACAATCGCTGGTGCTGATGCAGCCATTCATGATCTTCGGCATCCGCTCTGAGAGCACTATTTGTCCTTTCACCGGATAAACCGGCATAGTGCGTCCCGTTGCTTGCTGATACAGTTCATTCGCCCAGGCGCCGGACGCGTTGATCAGTGTATCGCAGAAGAACACTTGATCGTGGGTCTTCACCCCTTCCACCACATTGCCGTTACGGATCACTGAGGTTACTTCAGTGTTCAGATATAAAGACACCCCATTCTGACGGGCCCCTTCCAGGTAGGCGTCGACCAGACGATACGGGTTCACCTGGTGGTCACAAATAAAGTCAATGGCCCCAATGGCATCGTCCGTCACATAGGGTTCTTCCTTTTTGAGCTCTTCTGCATCCAGCCAGCGCACCTGATCGGCCAGATGTGGGATCCCCTCTGTGATCTGCTCAGCGTATAACCTGTCTTCTTCGTTATACATAATGAATTTCAGACCCGTGCGCTCAAATTTAAAGTCAACACCATGTTTTTCAAGCATTTCCTGATGTAATGCCGGGTACATATTGTTTGAGGTCAGGGCAAATTCAAAAAAGCAGTCTGGTAACTGATGCGGGCGCATCACGGGCACTTCCTTACCCTGGGCTTCGCTGTGCAACTTGGACAAGGTCTTAAAAAAGATCACACCACAGCCCAGGCCGACCGATTCGCCGATAGCCCACAACCCGCCTGCAGAAGCCCGTGAAGCATTACCAGGTTTCTTCAAATCAATTAGCGCGATTTTTAAATCTGTATCGCGACTCAAAAAGTATGCGCACGCTGCACCCACGGCACCGCCACCAGCGATGACAACATCATATTTTTTCATTGTGTTCATTCCATTAAAGTAAAGGGGATAGGATCAAGGGGAAAACGCGGTTTGATCACACCGATGTTTTCCGTCAGGCCTGCTTCGTGCAGGTAATCCAGCGCATATGAACTGCAGGTTTTCCCCTGACAATCTCCCATGCCGATCCGGGTACGCATCTTCAGGCTGGTGATGTCTTTCACACCTTGCGCAATGGCTTCGTCCAGCTGCTCACGGCGAACCTGTTCACAACGACACACCACAGTTTCGGGCGCTGCCAACGTCAATAAACCAGGCTGTCTGTCTGAAAAGCGATCAAAGCCAAAGCGGAACTTTTTGATCCGGGCGAGCTTATTCTTTACTTTGGTTGCACGACTAAACAACTGAGACTCTGTAATTTTTCCGCATTGCCAGGCAAGACGCAGCGCTGCCAACTGCCCCTCACAAATGGCCGCATCGGCGCCCAGCAGACCATTACTGTCGCCCACCACAAACGCGGCATGGTTTTGGCTCTGATGCCATTCATCAAGCGCAGGTACATAGCCACTGACCTTAGTGTAGTTATGCTCCAGACCCAGCAACATGGCTAACTGTGTGCGTGCTACAAAGCCGTAGCCAACCCCGATTGCATCCACTTCTACCTTAACTGCCAGGTCACGTTGAGGACGCCACTGGCTATCATAAGGCGCAACCTGAATGCTCTTAAGTTGCTCATCCCCCTGGGCGCTGACGATACCCCAGCCATATTTGAAAGGAATCTTGTGCTTTTTGAGATAGCTCATCATGCTCATGCCTGAGAGCGTTAACTTGGGCTTGTTAAGCAGCGCAACGGCTTCTTTTGCCAGTTTGGCAAATGGACTGGCTTCAAAGACACCCACCACATCAACACCCGCTTTATGTAACTGGCAGGCAACCAAGGGTAACAAAGGCCCTGTGCCAACCAGTGCCATTCGCTGGCCCGGTCTGACCAGGCCACTTTTAAGCTGTAATTGCACACCGCCAAGTAGCATAACACCGGGTAACTGCCAGCCGGGAAACGGTACACTGCGCTCATGACAACCCGTTGCGAGGATCAGGTGCGCGTAAGGCTGACGGCTCAGGCCTGAATTATCGCTGAGCAACAACTGATTGCTCCCTTCCGGGCCCAGTACCCGTGTTTGTGTTTTAACTTCAATAGAGTCACTATGCGCCTGATACCGGGTTTGCAGTGCCGTCATGGCACGCTTTAAATTATCATCCAGGTGCGGCAAAGAATCAGTCTGGCGCAACGGACCACGATAGATCACACCACCCAGTTTTGGGGCCTCATCGATGATCACCGACTTTAAACCATGACGTGCCAATTCCGCCGCCGCAGCAGTACCAGCCGGGCCGCCTCCCACGATCACAACCTGATCATGTATCTGACTAGTCATGTTTGATCCCCTCTTCCTTGAAACGATTGGTCAGGGTTTCAACCGACATGCGTGGCTCTACCAATGTCTGGCAGGCCCGCTGTTTGTGCTTTGCATTGATTTTTACCTGACAACAATGACATACACCCATGCCACAATAGGCACCTGAGGCCACTTTGCGATCATTTTCCATCACTCTGGCATAGTTTGCCGCGAGTAACACAGACAACACGGTCTCGCCTTCACAGGCTTCAACAGGTTGATCATCGACGGTAATTTTGAAATTGCGCGAAGGCAGAGGCGTAATGTCTCTGGTACGCTTAAGTGATTTCATAGCTTGTCTCTCTCGTGTAGTGATACATCATCAACCGCAAAATCAGTACGATTGATAAACAGGACAGGCGGAGAGCCACTGACGCTGAGGGTAACTTAAAATGATAATTAAAAGTTAACTGCTTAAAAGTGTGTAACCGTTTTTCCGGTTCCTTTCGCTCGTCTATGCCCTATTTTAGGCACATTTAGCTCATCTCCTGTGAACGAGAGAAGATTAACTCGGAATAAACAATTATTCCATATTTATTTACATTGAATAAACAAAACTTGATCTGGATCTGGGCATGCCGGTTTTTAGAGCATATGCCGTTGTGTGTACCCGTACTTTAGAACTAGCTCACTTGGTGAGACTCAGACCAGACGCGCAGTTGCTCCAGTATATGCAATGCCGAGCGACCAAACTCGGTCAGCTCATAGGTTACTGCGACTGGGCGTTCATTCACAACGGTGCGCAGCACCATGCCCTGAGCTTCCAGCTCCTTCAGGCGTTGATCGATCATTTTTTTGCTGGCGCCTCCGAGCATTCTGGCCAGATCGTTAAAGCGCACCGGCTCATCTTTGAGATGATAGATAATGGATCCCGTCCACTTTCCACCGATCAGGCGCATACCCTTCTCAATAGCACAAGGTTCCTTGCACGCATTTAAAACTTTTTTTCTTCCTTTACTATCTGTTTTAACAACACTTTCCACAGTATTCGCTCCAAATCCAGGGTGGTTACCAAAAGTAAACTAATTGAATAAAGGTTACAGGTTACTATTATAAACCAGGTTAGTAATTAAGCCTACCGGAGAATTAACATGAATAAAGCCCTGATCATTAACGCTCATCAGTATTACCCGTTTTCTGAGGGAAAACTCAACGCAACCCTGGTAGACAAAATGGTGTCTCATCTCAATGCCAAAGGACTTGAGACCCGGGTTGTGACTATGGCTGAGCCGCTGGATATTGAACAACAACTAGAGCTGCATCGCTGGGCGGATGTGGTACTGCTTCAGTCCCCCATCAACTGGATGGGCCTGCCCTGGTCGTTTAAAAAATACATGGATGAGGTGTATACCGCAGGCATGGGTGGTGCTTTGTGTGATGGTGACGGTCGCTCGGCAGACAATCCCAAAGCCAATTATGGCCATGGTGGCACACTCAGCGATACGCGTTATATGCTGTCAGTGACCTTTAATGCCCCGGCTGAGTCGTTTAATGACGAGCACGAGTTTTTTGAAGGCAAAAGTGTAGATGACTTGCTATTTCCGGCCCATATGAACTTTAAGTTCTTTGGCATGCAGTCTATACCTACGTTTAGCTGTTTTGATGTGATGAAAAACGCAGACATTGAACGCGACCTTGCTCGCTTTGAGACCCATTTAAATACCTACTTTTAAGGAACAGCCATGAGCCAAGCGTACCAGAATACTCAAAAGCTTCACCCCGGTAGCCCGTTTCCGGATATTAAGGTCACTCTGACCGACGGCAGTACACGCCCTCTGGCACAAGCCAATACTGACGACCGCTGGCAGTTGGTGCTGATTTACCGTGGCCGCCATTGCCCTTTGTGTACTCGCTATCTAAATGAGCTTGAGCAATTCAAAAACAAGCTCGCCGACATCAAAGTAGACATTGTTGCTGTCTCGGGAGATAGCCTGGCGCAACTCCAAAGCCACAGTGAGCAGCTCAACGTATCGTTTACACTGGGCTATGGCCTGAGCCTTGAAGAAATGCAAACGCTGGGCCTTTTTATCTCTGATCCGCGCTCCGCACAGGAAACCGATCATCCGTTTGCGGAACCCGGACTCTTTGTAGTTAATCAACAGGGAAACATTCAGGTGACAGATATCTCGAACAACCCGTTTGTTCGTCCGGACCTGACTTCTCTGGTGAATGGGCTGGCCTGGATCCGCGACCCGGATAACAACTACCCCATTCGCGGTATGCATAAATAAATCGCCATTTAACAGGAGCAATATATATGTTCACGTATTATGAACCCGATACGGCACCGGAAGAATCCAAACCACTTATGGCGCAATCCCTGGCCAGTTTTGGTATGCTACCTAACCTGCATAAAGTATTGGCTGAATCGGCTGTAACCTACAAAGCGTATAACGACACCTTTACCGCCTTTATGCAGGACAGCAGCATGTCGGAGGTTGAACAACAGGTGGTTTTTATGACTGCCAATTATCAAAACAACTGCCACTACTGTGTGCCGGGCCACACCTGGATGATGAAATCGGCCGGAATGCCCGAGGCGCTGATCACCGCACTGCGCGAAGGCACATCGCTGCCCGACAGTAAGCTTCAGGCTCTACAGGATTTTGTAAAAGCTTTGCTGGCCAAACATGGCCACATTGGCGACGACGCACTGAATGCTTTTCTCGCTGCCGGTTACAATAAGCAGCAAGCACTGGAAGTATTGACCGGTCTGGCCGCAAAGCTTATCTCCAATTTTACCAATGCCCTGGCCAAAACCGAGTTGGATCCGCCTATGCAGCCCTACCAATGGACGCACCCGGATTCACGGTAATCGTCTGCGCCAATTCGCAAAATAAACGCATGAGTGTGAATGCATTGCCAGAGCTACGCTTAGAGAGTACACAGCACAGGCCGCTTAGCGGCGGCCTGACCCATAACACCACTCTGCTGACAAGGAGTAACGGAACCCTTTGGGTATGTAAACGCTCACTTGGCCGCAATCAATCAGGGCTGAAGACCGAGGCCTACGTATACTCATTACTGACACCCACCCGCTTTGCGCTACCGGTAGAATTTCATCAAAGTGAAACTGGCCCGCAGACGTTATTACGACCCTATATTGAAGGAACAAGCATAACTGACTGGGCGGCATTAGATATCGAACAGGTGATCACCCTGCTTAAACGAGTCCACCAGATAACTCATGCGCGTCACGGCAAAGTCATTGCCCCTACCGGCCTCACACTGAATCCGGCAAAACACCTCACCGCTACCTGGCGATACTTTCGTAGTCGGACCGCAGAGCATGCCAAACTGACCAAACTCTACTACTCACTGCATCCGGTATTGCAGGCGCACCAGCCCTGTTTTGACCAGCTCTGCACCTTTACGCTCAATCACGGTGACTTCCACCCCGGCAATCTCATCGTTACGCCTGCTCAGCAGCTCATCCCCATTGACTGGGAGCGCGCACATTTTGGCGACCCCGCATTCGACCTGGCCCTGCTCAACTGGCACGGCTACGGCCCCATCGTTGACTCAGCGTTACAAATCCGCGCCATTGCGCTTTACACTCAGTGCCCGGCGGAACAAATACAATTGCAAAAACGCGTCATATGCTGGAGTTTACTGCGCCTGTTTAATGATTATTTGTATCTGACACACAACAAATTGACAGTGGAGAAGGTGTCGCGGTTTGAGGAGGAGCTCAAGCTATACTTAGCAGTGCTAAACTGACCGATTTTTGTTATTACGCTTCTTTTCAGTGTTCATCTTTAGGTTCCAACAAACGCTTTTTATACCTATACTTGAGCGCTTCCATTCCCTTGGATATCAACTTACCATTTTGAAAGTTAAATACGAATACGTCTTGGTCATACCCTATTTGAACGCCATTTTCATGACGATAACTTTCCTCTCCTACCATAAGAGTGATCTTGCCTGTAAACCAATCTGCATGTATTGGGTATTCTTGAGTACCGAAAAAGTCTCCTGAACTCACTGGGTTAAATTTTCTCTCGCAAGGATTTTTTTGCATAGAGTTGAGCATGAGTTTTCCATCGAGAAGTTGCCAACGAGCTTTGTAACCCCGCCAACTTGCAGTACAGAAATCGGGCTCCAATATTAATCTAATAGTTTCATTATCAAATTTTTGGCTTAGAGGCCTTTCAGCTATAGGATAAGTTTTTCCTTTAAAACCAATCGTAAATATGTCATCAATTTGCTCAGTTGCAAAGGAATGAAAATTGAGTGTGGTCAGGGTAGAAAAAAGAAATAATCTAATCATCTATAAATTTTCCTTAGACCAGGTGCTTGCTCGGCCTTACTTACACAATAAACCACGTTCGCATTTTTTGACACACAAACAGGCATAATAACCCTTACCACTCTATCATTTACTTTATAAAGCATACCACCAGTAATTTTGCTTAAAAATTTATCTATCATTCAAAAACTTGTCGGCCATACCTACACCATCTATGCTCTCGAGCTGCTTCAAGGGTAAGGACGAACCCAATGCCAGTGGCACGGAAAAGCCAGGTCAGTTTAGTTGACTCAAAATACTACCATTGTATCTATCGCTACGTACCATTGCTGACACCCACCAGTAATACTTACTCATTGCTAAACGTTAAAATCAAACGACACCCATTCCAAAACTTGTCGACTATACTTTCTGCTTCTATGCTCTTTATCTGCTCCAAGGATAAGGACGAATCCTATGCCAACGGCACGGAAAAGCCAGGTCAGCTTAGTTGACACAAAATACTACCATTGCATCTCCCGCTGTGTCAGGCGTGCCTTTTTATGCGGTGAAGAC
>NZ_JAMXSF010000015.1 GCF_024124545.1 Pseudoalteromonas sp. XMcav2-N | reverse complement strand
ATGTTAGTCACTCAGTTCAGTTGAGACTCTAAATTTTTGTGCGTCACTACCTAAGTAGCTTCGCTGTTAGAACTCAATCTGTACGAGTGCCCACACAGATGATTGCTTCATATTTTTAAAGAACAGTATAACTAACCTTAGTTAGTTACCGCAGCCTTGCTGCGAAGTGGAGCGCCATATTAACCGCTTCACTTTTAAAGTCAACTAGAAAATTTAATTTTTCTTAATTAAGCTTTCCGTTTGGCTTTCCCTTCACTTGGCTCGTTGCTTTTCAGCGTTGTGCCCCGTGTCGGTGGATGCGCATTATAGGGAAATCGAAACCCAGCGCAACCCTTTTTTATAAGAAAAGTAATTAAAATAGCTATCTCGAGCAATTTTCATACTAAACACGCCAAAACCCCTATTATTGTCATCAAATATTCACCTATTTGACACAATCAAGCTTCCAAGGGATCTAAGTATTGTACATTTCAGAAGAGACGCAAGAAAAAATGGCGCTTTTTTGCGCCATTTTTATTAGAGAAAAGAATCAGTACAAAAGACTGTAAAGTTTTCGCCGGTAGCGAGCTGCTATTTCGTCGCCTTCCGGTAAGGATGCAATGATATCCAGGTAGCCTTTTTTGGCTTCTCCAAAGTTCATGTCTTTTCTTAGTACAGATATCAGGCTTTCCAAAGCATCAGCTTTCTTGCCTGCATCAACCTGGGCCTGGGCAAGTTGGCACCATATCGACAAATCATCCGGTGACGATTCGGCTTCACTCATAAGACGCTTGAGTTCAGGTGATTCCTGCGCATCTTTTGCCAGTTCCAGTTTTGAGCTTAAATTGGTGAAGTAGGCATCTTGTGCTTCTGCTGGGACAGACGCTAATAGCGCCTCAGCTTCTTCCACTTTTTGTATCTGAATACAGATATCTGCAAACACCAGCGAAACTCGTGGGTTATCTTTTGCAACACCATAAGCCTGCTTTGCCAGTGCAAAGGCATCATTCAGTTCACCATTAGCAAGCGCGTGCTTGGCTTGATCAAGTAAGATCAGCTCAGGTGAAGGCAGGTGCTCCGACAAAGCCTTGGAAATCTCTTCTTGTGTTTTCGCACCAGGGAGAACATCTACAGGCGCACCGCCTTTCAACACAACCAACGTAGGTAACGCCTGAAGACCCACTTGTTGCGCCAACTGAGAAGCAAGCATTTGCTGCTGATCGCAATCTACCGTTGCAACCACTATGTTATTTGGATATTGCTGAGCAAGCGCATCAAGAATACCAGCTTGCGCAATACAGTTTGGTTCCTGAGCGCTAAAAAACGTCATTAAGATGAGCTTTTCAGGATCAGGAGATGCCAACACCTGTTGAATATTTTCAGGTGTAAGTGAGATTTTATTTTCCATGTTCAAACCAGCTGTGATAGTTGACTATTTATATGGTGACATCCACACCAATTACAAGGCAAATAAAAAAATCCTACTAAGCCGCAGACTTTCGGCGACCCGCTTTAGTCGTCGTGCGTTTTTTTGTTCTTTTTTTGGAAAATAAGGCCCTCGAACCCGATTTGCCACTTTTCAAGCCACTAAACATGGAACTATCACTCATATTTGCGCGCTTAACAATGTTCGTGATTTCTTTTTCAAGAGGATCCATAAATGTCTGATAGGGCTGCTCCTTCATTGCAATTCGCGCCAGTTGTGATTCCCACAATGCCGTTCTGTCCGGCATGGACAAGTCCTCAGGAAGCGTCTTTACAAGCGCAACGCCCAACTCTGTTGATTTGATACTTTTGCCACTGCGTTGCAAAAAGCCTCTTTTAAACAATAAATCGATGATCCCGGCTCTGGTTGCCTCTGTACCCAGTCCATCGGTCTCCTTCAACACTTTCTTGATGTCCGCGTTCGACACAAACCTGGCGATACCTGTCATGGCGCTTAATAAGGTTGCTTCTGTAAAGTGACTGGGGGGCTGAGTATGTTTCTCGATTACTTGTCCTTTAAAACAGTTAAGTAACTCGCCGACTTCCAGCTGGGGCAAAATAACCGGCTTCTTTTCTTCCACTTTAAATAAACGCTTAAAACCAAGGTCGATGATCTGCTCAGCTTTGGCAACAAACACGCCGCCCGCAATTTCTAGTTCCACTTTAGTTTCTGTATATCGATAGGCAGGGTAAAACTGCGCCAGATACTGAGTACAAATTAGCTGGTAAACTTGTTTTTCGTATTGCCCTAATTGAGCCGTTTTCAACTTTTTTGCTGTTGGGATAATAGCGTGGTGTGCGTCAACTTTAGCGTCATTCCAGCATTTACCCTTCAAGTTCAGATCAGCACCAGCAACTTTGTCTGCTTCCAGCCCCTGGTTATTTAATGCCGCATCTAATACCTGTCTGGACTCAGCAAAGTGCCCCTGCGGCAGATAACGGTTGTCAGAGCGGGGGTATGTAATAAGTTTATGCCTCTCATAAAGCGCCTGACAAACATCCAATACTTGTTTCGCAGACATACCAAATCGCTTGTTAGCATCGATTTGCAATGCCGACAAGTTATATGGCAGTGGTGGGTTGTGCTTCTTCGGTTTCGCATCTACTTTCTTAACTTGGGCATTCTGGTCCAGGATCCTCGATGCAACATTATCAGCCAACGCTTTAACCAGCACCCGACCTTCTTCATCCATATAGGGCTGACACGCCTCACTGGGTTGCCACTTGGCACAAAATTCACTCCCACCACTTTTCTTTATATGCGCTTGCACCTCATAAAAGGGCTTGGATACAAAGTTTTCAATTTCAATATCCCGCCTCACAACAAGTCCCAGGACCGGAGTTTGTACTCTGCCAACTGACAGTACTCCCTGGAACCCTGCTTTTTGCCCAACCAGCGTATAAGCTCTGGTCAGGTTCATACCATAGAGCCAATCTGCTCGTGCTCTCGCTAACGCTGACACGCTTAAAGGTACAAACTCCAGATTGGAACGCATCTGAGTGAGGGCTTTTTTTACAGCTGAGGGGTTTAAGTCACTGATCAGCAGTCGCTGTGTATCCTGCTTTTTGTAAGCTGGGAGCTTCGCATCCTGAAGTACCTCATCAACCAGCAATTGCCCTTCTCTGTCAGGGTCGCCAGCATGAACAAGGTGCTTTGCTTTTTTTATGAGCTTTTTAACTACACTCAGTTGTTTTTTTGTCTTTGGCTTTGCTTTAAACTGCCATTGCTGCGGCACAATCGGCAAATGCATCATTTGCCATTTTTTATATTTAGGATCATAGTCTTCTGGAGCAGCCTGCTCAAGTAAATGACCAATACACCAGGTCACACAGTCCCCATTGGCCAGTTCTATATAGCCATCATGCTTTTTATGAGGTTTGGGCAAAACATCCGCTATAGCTCTGCCAAGGGAAGGTTTTTCGGCAATATAAAGTTTCATCATTGAAATAACTGTATGTATTTACAGTTATGATAGTCAACTCTGACGGTAATTGCCAGAGTTGACCCTGAAGGATAATAAGATACAGGGAGGACTTAGGTTTTAAGTAGATTTAACTGCTTGTGCTTTTGCTCCACTATATAGGTCAATGCACTTGCTGCTTGCTCTACTTCGTCAGCAAAACCAGACAATTCAGCTGCTGCGTCAGAAATCCCTGTTGTGTTAGTGCTAATTTCCTCAGTCACCATGCTTTGCTCTTCTGCCGCAGTCGCAATTTGTGTTACCTCATTTGATATACTGCTGAGCTCGCCCACTAAGCTACTCATTAACTCTGCCGACTCCCGGCAATATGAAACCGCTTGTTCACCCTGACTGACAGTCTTTTCAATGATCTGCTCTGAGCCTGTGACTTCGCTTTGCAGATTATCGATAAGCTTGCTAATGTCGTCCGTTGAGGCCTGTGTTTTTGAAGCCAGTGCACGTACTTCATCAGCGACCACAGCAAACCCTCGACCTTGTTCACCTGCCCTGGCCGCTTCTATCGCCGCGTTTAGCGCAAGTAAATTGGTCTGCTCAGCAATGGCGCGAATAACATCCAGGATTTTGGAAATATCACCACTTCGCTCTGAGACTTTGCCAAACGCGTTTTTCGCGTCTAATACCTGCTCGGCGATTTCCTGCACTGTCTCTGTTGTTCTGACTATACTTCGTTCACTACTTTGCACTGTCTCAACAGCATGATTTGTACTTGAAGCGGCTTTTTCCGAGGCTCTGGCCACTTCTGTGGCTGTTGCACTCAACTCATTAATTGCGGTCACAACACTGTCGATTTCAAGGTGTTGATTCGACACCTTGTTTTTTATATTGATGGCAGCTTCTGTGGTCTTGTGAGATTGGGCATATGACTCTTCAGCCAACTCTTTGAGGTCAATGATCATGCTTCTGAGTTTATCTGTAAAGCGGTTAAAGCCATGAGCCAGAGATATCAGCTCAGCATGATGACTTACTTCCAGCTTATGAGTCAGATCACCTTCGCTAGACGCAAGGCTATCGACACGCTCCTCAATATATGTGAGCGGTCCAATGATGGTGTTAATCAGCACCAGCGCAAGACCCAATGCTACTGCTGCAACGACAGTGCCCAGAAATAGCATCCAACGCCCCAGTGAGTTGGTTGATTCTTCTATTTGTTGCTCTATCTGAGTAACAGAGGCCAGTGCAACCTCCTTCGGTAATTCGATAACCAAAGACCAGGTCGTGTTGGCAAGTTTGATCTCAATAGGCACAGCAATAGCCAGCATATCTCCTATTTCACTGAATCCACTTTTTTGATGCAAGTTCAACAGCTTCTCTGCGATATCCGGATTGACAGACTCTTTCAAAGGTCTGGCAAGCTTGTCGTAATGGCTGGCACCGACAACCAACCCCAACTTGCTGAGCAAAGAGACTTTCGCCTGCCCCTGATATAGTGATTCTGATAATTCATCAACCAACTTTTGGAATACCGGCAAGTTCACATCAACTCCTACCAGCCCCTGAAAACGCCCGTTGACATCGACAGGAACCGTTAATGATGTCATCAACATCTTGTTACCTGGAGAAATTTCGTACAAATAAGGTTCCATAATACAAGGCGCCACACTGTCGCGTGCACAGAGATACCATTCGGCTTCGCGAAGCCCAAATTCGTTACGTTTGTCTAAATACTTATCAGCCGCTGACTCAATTTGATGTTGCGTGATCCCGCTGGCATCTCGAGTAAAATATAATTCCAGCGTACCATCACCTGGTGCAGAGTGACTGGCACCGGACGTATAAGCTTGGTCTTGTCCGTCATAACCATTTGGTTCAAACTGAGCATACATTG
The DNA here is from genome assembly GCF_024124545.1 of Pseudoalteromonas sp. XMcav2-N. GTDB lineage: Bacteria > Pseudomonadota > Gammaproteobacteria > Enterobacterales > Alteromonadaceae > Pseudoalteromonas. The sequence continues at coordinate 149,111 of NZ_JAMXSF010000015.1, read as the reverse complement.
AGGATACAAAACGATTTTGTTTCAATGCGCCGGCAACCAGGTCTTGCACCTGAGTACGCGCCAATGGCGTATTGACAGAAGTTGCTTTCAGAGCGCCTGCCAATGTATAGGGCACCCGATAAGCAGAGTTAATAAACTCTGCAACCTGACGTGCATAGTATTGTCCCTGTGCCGTTAACCCCGTTCTGATCTCCTGATAAGCCAGCTCTCTGAGCTGTGTACTCTGCACTTTGTTCTCTTTTTGCAGGTTCATCCACATCGTTGTTACTAGCAAGGCAACAAGGGCAGTCACCAGCGTGACCACAAACAGGATAAGCTTCTTTTTGATGGACATATGCTGCATATAAAACACTCACAAATGGTTGTTTATTGGGATAACTTTAGCAAAAGTTTCGCTATCTTGCGTATTCTAAAATGACAGCTTTAAGTAATTATGACTACACTATTGGGCGATTTTTTTTACATTAAACAAGGGTAGTACATAATTTGTACTTATTGATAAGAGTTGAATGGGTGAGAGCAGACTAAACAGCTCACTAGGATGAAAAGTTGGGGATACAAACGAAAGGAGTCGCTGTTGAAGCCCTACAGCGACTCACGATTAAAAAGAAACTCAGTCTTCCTCAATCTTGTCTTTGCCACGGGTGGGCTCGATACTGTCTAATCTGTGGTGAATTGCCGATTTAATCAACATATAACCACTGATAGGCGCGGTAATAAGCAAGAACATAGAAATTAGAATTTCTTTGACACTCACCCCTTCCCCGTAAAAACCATAGTAAGCCATTGCCGCAAATAATAAGCAGGCCATACCCAAAGTCGTTGCTTTAGTCGGTCCGTGCAAACGCATGAAGAAATCCGGCATTTTGACCAGGCCTATGGAGCCGACCAAAACTAAACTGCCGCCTAACAATAACAAAAATGAAATAACCCATTCCATCATTCGCTCCCCCTATTCAATGATATCGCCGCGCAGCAGGTATTTACATACCGCCACTGTGCTGACAAAGCCAAGCAAGGCAATCAATAGTGCAGCCTCGAAATACAGCGAAGTGCCCATGTTCATGCCATATAGCACTATCAGGGCAATCGTATTAATGTACATTGTATCTAATGCCAGAATCCGATCAGGAATAGATGGCCCGACCACAAGTCGCCACAGATTAAGTAGCAAAGATACACCGATCATCGCAAAGACAATCAGAATCACCGTCTCTAACATGCAAAGATCTCCTTAATGGGTTTTTCATAACGCGTTTTAATCGTGTCGATCAGCGCTGCCTCATCATCCAGATCCAGAACATGGATCAACAGGTAACGCTGTTGTGGCTCTGCGCCATCACTCATGTCTTCAGGCCATGGGTAGACTTCTGCACTCACGGTGCCCGGTGTCAGTGACACGGTGCTTGCCAAGATGGTTATGGGCATAGACTGAGCCAGATCAATGGGCACTTTTACAAAAGCGGGCTTCAATTTTCGTGTCGGGCCCAGAATCTTGATTGCTACCTCAATGTTAGCCATCAATATATCGTACAAAACAAGCAATAAATATTGTAGTGCCTTACCAGGTTTCAATACCAAAGGTTGTTTGGTACGAAATGGGAAAGTCGCAAGGGGAATAGCAACAGCCAAAATCGCAGCCAAGATTAAATGACCCGGTGCCACGCTGTTATTTAACAACAACCAAACAATGAACAGCATTAGGCTGCGAAACGGCGTCGGTAACCATTTATATTTTGCTTCCAAACGCATCTAGTTTACTCCTCCTAACACGTCCTGCAGTAGCCCCGTAAAATCGTGCAACTCCTGAGCAGCAAGCAATGCATATTCACTCAGAGGACCTGCAAAAATCACCATCAACGGTGTACACAATACCAATAAAAGTACGGCACAGATCTGAGCTGGGTGAGCCCGCTCCTGTTCACTCTCACTTTTACCACTATGATGCCAGAACACGGTACTACCCGCTTTTGAGACGGAGATAAGAACCGCCAGGCTCGCAACCAAATATACCAGCCAGAACCAGTTTCCATACGGCGTATCCAGCGTTGATCTCAAAATCCACACTTTTCCGACGAATCCAGATAACGGCGGCATTCCAATAACCGCCACCGCGGCAACTAAGAATGCACCACCGATCAGCAAAGGTTGTGCAACAGGCCGACCTGCGGTGATCCTGTCTGCAACTTTACCTCTTTGTCTTGCTATAAGATCCGCCAGCAGAAACAGCGCTGCACTTACCAAGGTCGAATGAACCAGATAGTAGATGGCCGCCGCACTGCTTTGAACTGTTTGTACAGCAACCAAGGCAACCAAAGTACCAACGGACACAACGACTAAGTTCGCCACCATTTTTCTTAAGTCCTGACTTGCTAATACACCGATGGCACCCATCACTATGGTTGCGATTGCCAGCCACCAGAGCCAGTTTTGTGCCATGTGGCTTAACTCACCCGCTTCTTCACCAAAGATCAGGGTGTACACACGCATCATCGAATAAACGCCCACTTTGGTCATAATGGCAAACAAAGCCGCCACGACCGGCATCGCCGTCGAGTAAGTGTTTGGCAACCACAAATGAAGCGGTAATAGTGCGCCCTTGAGTGCAAAGACAACCAGTAGCAAAAGTCCGCCAATCTTGGCCAGGTACACATCATCACCTTGCAGTAACGTCACTTTTTGCGCCATGTCCGCCATATTTAAGGTACCCAGCGTGCCATACAAGATCCCCAAAGCAATCAGGAATACCGACGAGCCAACTAAGTTTAGGATCACATACTGTAAAGCAGCACGTGTATTGCGCTTATCACCACCGTGCATCAGCAGTGAGTACGAGGCAATCAACAGTACTTCAAAGAATACGAACAGGTTGAATGCATCACCTGTAAGAAATGCCCCATTGACGCCTAAGACTAAAAAATGAAGTAGCGGGTGGAAAAAACTTCCCCGCTCATCATCGCCTGCACAACTGTATAAACCACACACTAGCCCCAGAAATGACGTCAGTGTCACTAGCAACGCGGACAAAGGATCTGCTATCAATACGATACCAAATGGTGCAGACCAGTTACCAATGGCATAAACAGACGTGCCATGCTCCTGGGTCATCAGCAGTAAAATTACCGACGCCACTGTAGTGAGCAAGCCCATGCCCACAGAGACGATGCGGCGTGCCCTGAGATTTTTGCCACAAGGTGGCATTAACATAAAGATAGCAGCCAGCATTGGCAGCAATACTGGTAAAGAAGTTAGATGCTGCGTCATGCTTTGCTTTGCTCCTTACGTTGAGAGCCAACATTGCGCGATGCCACTTGTACTTCACTACCATTGACATGGTCGTTACCCAAATCAGCACGACCACGAATAGCCAGAATGACCACAAACGCCGTCATTGCAAAGCCTATCACAATCGCTGTCAAGACCAGCGCCTGAGGCAAAGGATCGGCATACCCGTCGCTAAACCCCAAAACCGCAGCCTTGTTCATGGTCAACCTGCCAGACGCAAACAAAAATAAGTTAACTGCATAGGACAACATAGTAAGCCCCAATACCACCGGAAAGGTCCGGGCTCGTAAAATCAGGAATACTCCGCAGGCCACTAACAGGCCTACGCAAGATGAGTACAATAGCTCCATTAAATATTTACCTCTTCTTTAGGTGCATTGGCTGTCAACTTGCCCAGGCTCGCCAGGATCATCAAAGTTGCACCAACAACCGTAATATACACACCCAAGTCAAATACCAGCGCACTGGCAAGTTCAATCTCGCCAATTACCGGCAAATCAAAGTAATCAAACCAGCTCGTCAGGAATGGACGGTCGAATGCCCAACTGCCCAAGCCTGAGATCATGGCTATGGCAATACCTGAGGCAATAATTTTGCGGTAGTTGAGTGTGAAGCGCTCTGAAATCCAGTTCGATCCGTGCGCGATGTACTGCAAAATAAAGGCAATCGCAGTAACCAGACCCGCAATAAAGCCCCCGCCGGGCAAGTTATGGCCACGCAGGAAGATGTATACCGACACCAATAGTGCCAACGGTAACAAGCTTTGAGAAATAGACGCTAACAGAATGGGGTAACGCTCTCTTGCCCAGGGGCGACCCTCAGAGTCACTACCAGGCATAAATAGCGGCAAATTGATCAATAGCTTATAAATCCCCAGAGCAGCAATACCCAGTACAGTAATTTCTCCCAAAGTATCAAAACCACGGAAGTCGACCAAAATGACATTCACCACATTGGTACCGCCTCCTCCGGTCTTCGCATTGGCAAGGAAGAAGTCAGAAATAGAACTCAATGGACGTGTGATCAAGGCATAACAAATACTACCAACTATGACACCAATGGCAGAAGCTATCCCCAGATCGCGCAACACGCGTACCGAGCTACTTTCTTTCGGTGTTCTTTGCGGTAAGAAGAACAGCGCCAGCATCAACAGAATGATAGTGACAACTTCAACAGTTAACTGAGTAAGTGCCAAATCAGGTGCAGAGAAGCGAGTAAATGCGACGGCTACCATCAGGCCTACAACCGAGATCATCAGCAAGGCAACCATACGTGTACGATGCCAGATCACTGTGCCTATTGCACCAATCATGAGCAAACCTGCACCAATCGCATTGTGAACATCGATAGGTGTTGGTTTGTTTTCACCGACTAGCTGGGTCATTTCGAACAGCGGCCAGCCTGCACTTAACAGGACCACTAATAACATAAGCATCAGGTATCGTTGTAACGACCCGTTTTCGATAGCATCAATGCGTGCACGGCTCCAGCTAACCACTCTGTACATCACATGCTCAAACCCTTTTTTCGCATTAAGAGGAGGCAATGAAGCCTGGAATGTAAACAGATAGCGGCGCTGAGTGTAAATCAACAGACCACCACACACAGCAATACCGCTCATCAACAGAGGTAAATTAAAGCCATGCCAAATTGCAATTTTAAACTGAGGAGGTTCTCCACCCAATACAGCAGCAGAGGCGACATTAAGAATATCACTGACAATAAAGCCCGGGAACATACCTACAATCAGACACAATGCGACCAAAACTTCGATAGGCACACGCATGTAACGCGGTGCCTCATGTGGCTCCTTAGGTAAGCCCACCGGATCTCCGTTGAAAAACACATCATGAATAAAGCGGGCTGAGTATGCCACAGAAAAGGCACCTGCAATGGTTGCAAGAATCGGGATCAACCAGGACATTGAGCCTAGCAACTGCTGATGTAAAGTTTCAGCAAAGAACATTTCTTTCGACAAGAAGCCGTTTAACAGGGGAACACCTGCCATCGCAGCCGCAGCCACCATAGCGAGCGTTGCTGTGTATGGCATAAATCGCCACATACCATTTAGCTTGCGCATATCTCGAGTGCCGGTTTCGTGATCTATGATCCCGGTAGCCATAAATAACGAGGCTTTGAAAGTCGCATGGTTGATAATGTGGAAGATAGCCGCGACCGTTGCCAGTTCAGTATCTAAGCCCAGCAACAAGGTTATCAAACCCAAATGACTAATGGTCGAGAATGCCAGCAGTCCTTTGAGGTCATGCTTAAACAAAGCGATATAGGCACCGACCAGCAAAGTCACAAGACCGGTTAATCCAACCAGAATAAACCAAATTTCGGTTCCGGCCAGTGCCGGATAGAAACGAGCCAGTAAAAAGATACCCGCTTTAACCATGGTTGCCGAATGTAAGTAAGCACTTACAGGCGTTGGTGCAGCCATAGCATGCGGTAACCAGAAATGGAACGGGAACTGCGCAGACTTAGTGAAAGCACCCAGTAATACCAGGATCAGGGCGAGTTCATATAGGTCATGAGCCTGGATCAGTTCACGACTGGCGAGAATGATGTCCAGATCATAACTCCCGACAATATCCCCCAGTAATAGTAAACCGGCAAGCAGAGCCAAACCACCGCCTCCGGTGATTGCCAGTGCCATTTTTGCCCCTTTGCGGGCTTCTGATTTGTGCCACCAATAGCTGATCAGCAAAAAGGAACTGATACTGGTTAATTCCCAGAATAGCCATAGTTGCAATACATTATTCGACATCACAATACCCAGCATAGCCGTCATAAACAGCATTAAGTATGCGTAGAGCTTAGGCATAGAATCGTTACTGCTGAGATAGTAACGCGCGTAGAAGATCACCAATATGCCGATTCCCAGGATCAGGAAAACGAACAACAATGATAAACCATCTAAGCGGAATGAGAGTTCTAAGCCCAACAGCGGGATCCACTCAATCGTGGTACGCAGCTGTTCATTGGCAAACACCTCCGGAGCCATATAGCAGGCCAGCGCAAGTGCCAGTCCGGGCGCAAGCAAAGTTACCGCAGTCGAGTGATTGCGGGATAGTTTACCTGTAAATGATGAGAGTAAACTGCCTAATAAGGATAGCAAGGGTATCCAAAGCAATGTCATAAAGAAAACCTTTTATCTTCAATAACCGTAAATAACGGAACAGCGCGCAGTGTGTAGCTAGTGTTATGCATAGACTATCTGATTTATTTTGCGCACGTTTTTATCACACATAACGCTTACCAGTTATACTTGATTAGTATTTGAGTTGTCTAGACTTTCGCGCTCTATACGCTGCCATTTTAGCCAACATTTACAAACAATTCAGATTAAATTCATAATTAAACTGGGCTTTTAACCCCTGGCGGCTAATTTGGCCTGAATAAATCGCTGAAAGTTGGTTGGTTTATTGCGCTGTTGTTGAAATGCCAATAACCAAAGTTCTTTGTAACGTGTTGACAACGCGAGGCTCTGATATTGCATATTTGACATGGCTTGCTGAGGTTTATAAGCAGGCAACGCCCCTGCCTCACAGCTGTGGCTGGGGTACCATCCCTTGGGAGGCGCATGCCCTACATATAAGTTAGGTGCCTTTCGACCAGGAGTTGCACATAACCACTGAGCTTTTTCTGTGCCAATGGCATATTCATCTTCAAAGCCGCTAAAGTGCATCAACTCATGAATAAACACTTTGTAGTCACTTTTCAGGTTTAATGTCATTACCCCCCGACTGACATTGGCCGCTCCACGCTCGGTCATCAACACCAGATGATCCGCCGAAGACCAGTGTGCTCTGTCAGGCATGTTAACAACATCACAATGTGCATACTTGCGTGCCTTAACACCACACTGTAAGTCTGCCCCCATATAGATCGGACCTGCAAAGCAATAGCTTCCGGCATACGGTAAAGGCGCCTTAAGATACTGCGCTTTGAGCTGCTCCAGTTTATTTAGGCCCAACCAGGAGTCACTCAGCATTAGTACTCGACGCTGACATGCTGGGTTATTCCAGCTGACCTTATCTAGTGTGTCCACCGCAAGTCGGTTTAAATCAGAACGACCAAGCTGGCCTGGAGACACTCCTTGCATAAGTTGTGATAATGTCATGTATGGCTGAGGCAGGGTGAACTGCGCAGACAACTGAATTATCTCAGGAACAGCCTGAATCGCAGTCAGTGATTGCAATAAACGCCTGTGAGCTTGTGCGCCAGCAGCGTTCCAATGTGCGCTGGCAAGCATTACAGCGGTGCTCAAATCGCCTTTTTTGAGCAGCCTGTTCGCCCACTCGAAAGCAGCCTCAGGCAATCCTAGTTGACGCAATGCCAATACAGTGTCATCGGGTAGCTCAGGCAACAATAAGCTGGCCTGTCGGGTGTCGAGGTAAAAACTCTGCGGGCTGCGCTTAAGCAACGATAAGTGTGCCTGACGCGCATTGGGGGAGTGCAATAGCCAGGGGTTGGCAGTACTGCCCGCTATGAGGGTAATGCTAACCAGCATCACCACATAGCGAAGCACAGAAGCAGACATAGCGTTAGCCTACATCCGCCTGATTCATTTCGTCTGCAATGATTTGTAATTCCAGACGAGCGTATTTATGCTCGACAAATTCGTACACATTGGTGGCCAATGCCAATTTAAAATACTCGATAGCTTTTCCAGTCTTACCTTCAAATTGGTAACGCTTGGCAAGATAGAAATAGGCCTCGCACAGACGCTCTGCAAACTCCTGCTGCGACTTAACACCATCTCCAACCTGTGCAAGGAACGCCTGCTGAGACAACTCTCCCAGATATAACTGAACCAGCTGTGTCGCCCATTCGTCATTATTCAATGCCTGGCTGTGTTGCTTAAGCGCCACTTTTGCCGCAATTGGATCTAGCTTTGATTCTGCAAGATAGAGCCACATGAGGCGGTAAGGGTCCTGAGGAGAACGTGCCAGAAAAGCCTCAAAATCACTCACGGCCAGTGCCGGGCGCTCACCGTAATACAAGGCTATACCTCGGTTTAAGTAGGCGTATTCATGGTCTGTGTTCAGCTCAAGTACCGCATCAAACATTTCATACGCTGTGCCGTATTCCTGTCGCAGTGTGTGATGTATACCAAGGAAGTTATAAACTTCAGCCAAATCTGGCTTGAGCTTGACTGCACGATTAAAGTCTATCCGTGCCAGCGTGGTCAATCCCAGACTGTCATATAGCATACCGCGATTATAAAACAGCTGTGCCTGTTGTTCATTATCCAACGTTTTGTTCTGTAACAGCTCGCTGTATCTTGCGATGGCTATTTCATTACGAAAATTAGCCGCCAGTGGCACAGCAAAAGGTACTGTGACATTGGGTGTATCAGTGCCCTGCTGAGTTGACTGGCACCCCAACAAACTCATACAAAACAAAGGTAATAATAACAATCTCAATCTACTTCCCCTTTTGGGCATGTTACGGGTTCACGCGTTGGCTACAACCATCGAGCGATCATTAAAGCACAAAAAAAGGGGCCATTCAGCCCCTTTCATCGAAACTCATTGTTTCTTTATCAGATTTTACTCAGCAGCAGGTGCCGCATCTGATTCCAATGCTTCTTTGATGCTCAGACGCACACGACCCTGACGATCTACTTCAAGTACTTTCACTTTCACTTCCTGGCCTACGCTCAGGTGATCAGCCACGTTGTTTACGCGCTCTTTGCTGATCTGCGAAATGTGTACCAGACCATCTTTACCTGGTAGTACGTTTACGAAAGCACCAAAGTCTACGATGCGGTTTACTTTACCTGTGTAGATAGTGCCCACTTCCAGCTCAGCAGTCAGCGCTTCGATGCGAGCAATCGCTTCTTTCGCACTGTTACCGTTGGTTGCAGCAATCTTAATGGTACCGTCATCTTCGATTTCGATAGTTGTATCTGTTTCTTCCGTCAGCTGACGGATCACTGCGCCACCTTTACCGATTACGTCTGCAATCTTCTTAGGTGGAATGTTCATGGTGTAGATACGTGGTGCGAATTCAGACAGGTCCTGAGACGGGCTGGCAATAGCCTGATCCATCACGCTCAGGATATGCAGACGTGCTGCTTTTGCCTGACGCAGTGCAATCTGCATGATTTCTTTCGTGATACCTTCGATCTTGATATCCATCTGAAGTGCAGTTACACCCGCGCTGTTACCCGCTACTTTAAAGTCCATGTCACCCAGGTGGTCTTCGTCACCCAGAATGTCAGAAAGTACGACAAAGTCATCACCTTCTTTAACCAGACCCATCGCGATACCCGCAACAGATGACTTGATTGGTACACCAGCGTCCATCAGAGCCAAAGACGTACCACATACAGACGCCATTGAAGACGAACCGTTTGATTCAGTGATTTCAGAAACCACACGTACAGAGTACGGGAATTCCTCAAGTGTCGGCATAACCGCCTGTACACCGCGCTTAGCCAGGTTACCGTGGCCAATTTCACGACGCTTAGGAGAACCAATGAAACCTGTCTCACCTACACAGAATGGAGGGAAGTTGTAGTGCAGCATGAAGTGATGCTTCTGCGTGCCAATCAGGTTGTCCATCATTTGTGAATCGCGCTCTGTACCTAAAGTAGCAGTAACCAAAGCCTGAGTTTCACCACGCGTGAAGATAGCTGAGCCGTGTGTACGTGGCAATACGCCAGTCATCACATCAAGCGCACGAACCATATCTGGTTCACGGCCATCAATACGCTTTTCACCCGCGATGATGCGGCCACGTACGATTGTCTTCTCAAGTGAGCTAAACAGCTTAGACACTTCCTGCTCGTCCAGCGCTTCGTCTTCAGCCAGCTCAGCAGTCAGCTTCTCAACCACTTCCGCTTTTGCTTCGCTTAGTGCGTCTTTACGGGCAACTTTATCAGTGATGCGGTATGCGTCACCCACTTTTTGCTCAGCGATAGCTGCGATTTTGTCAGACAGCTCAACGTTTTTCTCTGGTGCAGTCCAGTCCCAAGCCGGCTTGCCTGCTTCTGCAGCAAACTCGTTCACAGCCTGAATGATAGCCTGTGATTGCTCATGACCATAAACAACCGCACCCAGCATTTCTTCTTCAGTCAGAATTTCAGCTTCTGACTCAACCATCAGTACGGCACCTTCGGTACCCGCAACAACCAGGTCAAGTTTACTTTGCTCAAGCTCTGTCACTGACGGGTTCAGCACGTACTGACCATCAGTGAAACCAACGCGAACGGCGCCGATTGGACCATTGAATGGCACACCAGAAATGGCTAGTGCTGCTGAAGTACCAATCATTGCAACCATGTCTGGTTGAATTTCAGGGTTTGAAGAAACCACTGTCGCGATGACTTGTACTTCATTTACAAAGCCGTCCGGGAATAGAGGGCGGATTGGACGGTCAATCAGACGCGCAATTAGCGTTTCATTGTCTGAAGGACGACCTTCACGCTTCAGGAAACCACCAGGGATACGGCCTGCCGCATACATTTTTTCCTGATAGTTTACTGTCAGAGGGAAAAAGTCCTGACCAGGTGCAGCTTCACGCTTACCTACCACAGTGACTAGTACAGAAGTGTCGCCAATACTGGCCAATACAGCACCGTCAGCCTGACGCGCAATCGCACCGGTTTCCAGGGTTACTGTGTGTTGACCAAGTTGGAATTCTTTAATAATTGCTTGCACAAATATATTCCTTACAAAAATAACATATAAGCGCCAACAACGACCAATTACAGTCTTAAGAGGACTAAAGTGACTAATAACTATTTGATAAAAAAGGCTAAACCAAACAGAGCTAGATGATCCGCTTAAGCACTACAATTGGCTGCAGACTTGGCGCTGAACCACCAGAATGGCGGCTCGGGCATAAGTATACTGAGTATATACCCACAAAAAAAGGGGCGATTTAGCCCCTTTTTTCTTATCGGATAAAAATCCGACAAATAATCAAGTTCTTAGCGACGCAGGCCAAGCTCTTTGATTAGTGCAGAGTAACGCTCTACGCTCTTACCTTTTAGGTAGTCAAGCAGGTTACGACGCTGGCTTACTTTACGTAGCAGACCACGACGTGAGTGGAAGTCATGCTTGTGGTTAGCGAAGTGACCTTGTAGCTTGTTGATATCAGCAGTTAACAGTGCAACCTGAACTTCAGGAGAACCAGTGTCGCCTTCTGCGCGTGCGAATTTTGCTACGATTTCTGCTTTTTCTTGATTGCTTAGTGACATAATAAACTCCAATTGTTTAAGTAATGCTTCAGCCGATCACTAATTCAGCCAAAGCGACAAAGCGGGCGGCATTGTATCAGCAATTCCCCCCGCTGACAAAAAATTTTATTGGGCGCTGGATAAGGCACGCTTGGCCTTTAAATGGCCGTGCTGATTGCGCTCACCAATACCAACAAAGCGACCATCAGCCACGACTTTCAATACACCCTCAGGTAGCTCACCAACCACCACGGTCTGACCATGACTGAATGCTACACCTTGCTCGGCGGTTATCTCTACCGCTGGCAAATCAACCAGTGCCGTGTCCATAGGGAGTAACAGCGCATCAATGTAAGTCGACGGCGGCAAATCTTCTGCTTTGGCCTGCTGAAGCTTTTCTTCAAGCTCTTCAAGCGTGATCATTTTATCACTCGGATAATGGCCCACTTCAGAGCGATGCAGCATAATGACATGCGCCCCACACCCCAGCTTCTCACCCAAGTCGTCTACTATGGTACGAATATAGGTTCCTTTGGAAACATGGACCGTCATCTGGATCTCTTGTGCCTGGTCGTCATACTCATCTAATGTGATCGAGTAAACGTTGATCTTGCGACACTTGCGTGGCACTTCGATACCTTCGCGGGCATACTTGTACAAAGGCTGCCCCTGATATTTAAGCGCCGAATACATAGACGGATACTGATCAGACTCCCCCAGGAAACTGGCAACATCCTGCTCCAGCTGCTCGCGGGTGATCTGCACAGAGCGTGTCTCAACCACTTCGCCATCTGAGTCTGAAGTCGTGGTACGTTCGCCTAGCTTGGCACGCACGACATAAGTTTTATCAGTATCCAGCAGGAACTGGGTAAACTTGGTCGCTTCACCAAAGCAGATTGGCAGCATGCCCGTTGCCAGCGGATCGAGCGCACCCGTGTGGCCCGCTTTTTGCGCAAAGTAAATGCCTTTGGCTTGTTGCAAGGCTTTATTGGAGGAGATCCCCTGCGGCTTATTGAGCAGCACAATCCCGTCTATTGGACGGCCTTTACTACGACGCGCCATCAGGCTTCTCCGTCGTCGCTTTTCGTATCTGGCTGCGCTTCGTCACCACGCTTTTCATTGTCTTTGCGGATCACTTCATCAACCAGGTTAGAAATGCGCATGCCTTCCATCAGTGAGTTATCCAGCACAAAGCGTAATTCAGGCATGATCCGGGCGCGGATCCGCTTGCCCAGCAACGAGCGGATATAGCCTGTCGCTTCATTTAAAATCGACAGGTTTTCTTTGGTTTTATCATCATCACCACCCAGGACAGTGATAAAGATTTTGGCATAGGACAGATCGCGCGATACTTCTACAGCCGATACAGTGACCATGCCCAAACGCGGATCTTTAATCTCACGCTGCAAAATCACGGCAATTTCTTTTTGGATCTGTTGTGCAACACGATCAGTACGAGAAAATTCTCTCATTTTCACCACTTCAATTTAATCATTAAAACGGGCAATGCATACAATCGCCCACTAGAGGAAACACAAACACAAATGGGGGCTAACGCCCCCATTTCAAGGTTGAACCCTGATTGACTTACAACGAACGTTGTACTTCAACGGTTTCGAATACCTCGATTTGGTCACCGACCTTAACGTCATTATAGTTCTTAACGCCGATACCACACTCCATGCCGTTACGAACTTCTGCTACGTCATCTTTAAAGCGACGCAGTGATTCAAGTTCACCTTCGTAAATAACAACATTGTCACGCAGTACGCGGATAGGTGCGCTACGTTTAACCACACCTTCAGTAACCATACAACCCGCAACCGAACCAATCTTAGGCGACTTGAACACGTCACGTACTTCAGCCAGACCAATGATCTCTTGCTTGAATTCAGGTGCCAGCATGCCCGACATTGCCTGCTTCACTTCTTCGATCAGGTCGTAGATTACACTGTAGTAACGCAGATCCAGGTTTTCAGCTTCAATCACTTTACGTGCCGAGGCATCAGCACGGACGTTAAAGCCAACAATGATTGCGTTAGAAGCTGCAGCCAGCGTTGCGTCAGTTTCAGTAATACCACCCACGCCACTACCAACGATCTTCACTTTAACTTCGTCTGTAGACAGTTTAACCAAAGAATCAGAGATTGCTTCGATTGAACCCTGTACGTCTGCTTTCAGTACCACGTTCACTTCTGATACGTCGCCTTCGGTCATGTTAGTAAACATGTTTTCAAGCTTCGCTTTTTGCTGACGCGCCAGTTTCACATCGCGGAATTTACCCTGACGATATAGTGCAACTTCACGTGCTTTACGCTCGTCTTTAACAACAGTTGCTTCGTCACCCGCAGCAGGTACACCTGACATGCCCAGGATTTCAACCGGAATTGAAGGACCTGCAGTCGTGATGTCTTTACCATTTTCGTCTTTCATTGCACGAACACGGCCATATTCCAAACCACACAGAACGATATCGCCCTGGTTAAGTTCACCTGACTGAACCAGTACAGTTGCAACCGGACCGCGACCTTTATCAAGACGAGATTCGATAACCACACCTGACGCCATGCCTTTGTGTGCCGCTTTCAGCTCAAGCAGTTCAGACTGCATCAGGATCGCTTCTAGCAGGTCGTCAATGCCCAGACCAGTTTTCGCTGAGATGTGAACGAACTGCGTATCACCGCCCCATTCTTCAGGAATAACGTCCAGCTGAGCCAGTTCGTTTTTAACACGATCCGGGTCAATGCCTTCTTTATCCATTTTGTTTACAGCGATGATCAGAGGTACTTCTGCCGCTTTCGCGTGTTGTACCGCTTCTTTAGTCTGTGGCATTACACCGTCGTCAGCTGCAACAACCAGTACTACGATATCAGTCGCTTTGGCACCACGTGCACGCATTGAGGTAAACGCTGCGTGTCCCGGAGTATCCAGGAAAGTGATCATGCCGCCTTCGGTTTCAACGTGGTAGGCACCAATGTGCTGGGTAATACCACCGGCCTCGCCTGCTGCAACCTTGGCTTTACGGATGTAATCCAGTGTTGATGTTTTACCGTGGTCAACGTGACCCATTACGGTAACAACTGGTGCACGTTGCTCTAGCGCTTCACTTTCGTTACGCTCGCTCAGTACTTTTTCTTCCAGTTCGTTCTCTTTCACCAGAACAACTTTATGGCCCATTTCTTCAGCCACAACCTGCGCAGTTTCCTGATCGATGACCTGGTTAATGGTAACCATTTCACCCATCTTCATCATGGTCTTAACCACTTCAACGCCTTTCACTGCCATACGTGATGCCAGCTCAGCAACTGTGATAGTCTCACTGATGCGCACTTCCTGCTTCACTTCGCTAACTGGCTTCTTAAAGCCATGCTGTAGTGAGGTAGGTGCTTTAAGCTTGCCTTTTTTACCTTTGCCACGCACTGGCTGAGCCACTTTTTCAGCTGGCTTTTTCTTTTTCTTACGACGTGCACTCTTTTCTTCCTGTGCATCTGACTCATCTTCTGCTTCACGTGCATAAGTCGACGTCGTAAGGTGGTGATCTGCAGAAGCTTCGCGACGTGCACGCTCTTCTTCTTCAGCTTTCCAGCGGGCTTCATTCTCTTCAGCTAAGCGTTTCGCTTCTTCTGCTTTACGCTTGGCTTCTTCTTCTGCTTTCTTTAGGGCAGCTGCTTCTGCTTCTTTGCGCAGACGCTCTGCTTCTAGTTTCTCTTTCTCTTGTTGGGCGCTATCCACTTCTTCACTCTGCTGTTCTTTCGCTTGACGTTCAGCTTGCGCTGCACGTTTTGCCTCATCTTTAGCCTTGCGCTCAGCTTCCTCTAGTGCCTTGCGCTCGGCTTCCTCTTTTGCCTTACGCTCGGCTTCTTCTTTGGCCTTTTGCTCAGCTTCTTGCTGAGCTTTCAACTCTGCTTCTTTGCGCGCAGCTTCCTCTGCAGCGAGTCTTTCCTGCTCTTTTTGCTGCTCGATTGCGCTCTTTTTAACGTAAGTGCGCTTTTTACGTACCTCGACCGGAACAGACTTTGCCTTGCCGTGAGAGCCTGTCACACTCAGAGTGCTCTTGCTTTTACGTTGCAAAGTCATGCGCTCCGGCCCTTCAGAACCGGTACCGCCGTGTTGCTTACTCAAATGGTCAAGCAATTGTGCTTTCTCACTTTCAGTAACATGGTCGCCAGTGGCTTTGGTGATCCCTGCATCTGCCAACTGCTGGAGTAATTTATCAACAGTTGTACCAATGTTTTCGGCTAGTTTCTCTATGCTCACTTCTGCCATATTATGCGTTACCTCCCGTTAATAAACTACTATTGCTCACCAAACCAACAAATATTACGTGCGGCCATGATCAAGTCACCCGCTTGTTGTTCAGATAATTCAGTGATTTCGACTAATTCGTCAATGCCCTGCTCAGCCAGATCTTCCAGCGTGATCACCCCTTTACTGGCCATAACGAACGCCAGATGACGATCCAGACCTTCAAGGTTAAGTAAATCTTCTGCTGGTTCTGCGCCTTCCAGGCTTTCTTCGTCACGCAACGCTTTCGTTGTCAATGCATCTTTTGCACGCTTACGCAGCTCTTCCACTGTGTCTTCGTCCAGACCATCGATCTCAAGGAACTCTGCAACTGGCACGTAAGCCACTTCCTCAAGCGTTGAGAAACCTTCGTTGATTAATAGCGTGGCAAAGTCATCATCAATGTCCAGCGCTTCAGTGAACAGGTTGATCAACTTGTCAGACTCTTCTGCGTTCTTGCGCTCCATGTCTTCCACTGTCATCACGTTCAATTCCCAACCAGTCAACTGGCTGGCAAGACGTACGTTCTGACCGTTACGGCCAATCGCCTGTGCCAGGTTATCGGCTTCTACTGCGATTTCCATCGTACGGGTGTCTTCATCCATAACGATTGAGGCAACTTCCGCCGGTGCCATAGCATTGATAACAAACTGAGCCGGGTTGTCATCGTACAGTACGATATCAACACGCTCGCCACCCAGCTCAGTAGATACTGCCTGAACACGCGCACCACGCATACCGACACATGCACCTACAGGGTCAATGCGTTTGTCATTTGATTTTACCGCAATTTTAGCGCGTGATCCCGGATCACGTGCAGCACCTTTGAGCTCGATCATCTCTTCACCGATCTCTGGCACTTCGATGCGGAATAGCTCCATCAGCATTTCAGGTTTAGAACGCGTTACAAACAGTTGCGCACCGCGCGCTTCAGGCTTAACCGCATAAAGCAGACCACGTACGCGGTCACCCGGGCGGAAGCTTTCACGCGGCAGCATATCTTCACGATATATAACAGCTTCAGCGTTATTACCCAGATCCAGGACCACAGTGTCACGAGATGCTTTTTTCACCACACCGGTAACCAGCTCTCCTTCCTGATCTTTATAAGCGTCAACAATCAATGCACGCTCTGCTTCACGAACCTTTTGAACGATGACCTGTTTTGCCATCTGAGTCGTGATACGGTCGAACTGGATAGATTCAATCTGTTCTTCAACAAAGTCACCAAGCTGAATGTCAGGCTCTTCAACCTGTGCCGCTTCAAAAGTGATCTCTGCATACGGGTTTTCCAAAGAGCCGTCTTCTTGCGGATTTACCACCATCCAACGACGGAAAGTGTCATACTCACCAGTCTTACGGTCGATAGAAACGCGTACTTCGATCTCACCTTCGTGTTTCTTTTTGGTGGCCGTCGCTAGTGCGAACTCTAATGCTTCAAAAATCTTTTCTCTTGGGACTGCTTTTTCATTGGAAACAGCTTCTGCAACCAATAATATTTCTTTTGCCATAAGTATTGCCTCGCTTGCCCTTTTTCCTTCGCACCTAATTTTAAAATTTTGCGATCATGTTCGCGCGCTCGATGTTGCTGAGCATAAGGTGATGCTCCTGGCCATCGACGGATAGCGTGATCATATCGCCATTAACTGCAATTAAATCGCCCTTAAAGTTACGGCGACCTTCCTGTGGAAGCTTTGTACGCAAGCGCACTTCTTCGCCCACTGCCTGCTCATAATGAGCTTGTTTGAATAATGGTCTGTCTACACCAGGTGAAGACACTTCCAGGTTGTATTCATTTGTAATGGGGTCCTCGACATCCAGAATGGCACTGACCTGACGGCTCACATCTGCACAATTATCTACATTGATGCCATTTTCATGGTCAATATAGATGCGCAATGTCGAATGACGACCGGCTTGCATCACTTCCAGACCGAGCAATTCGAAGCCACAGGCTTCAACAGCCGGCTCTAACATAGTCGTTAATTCTTGCTCGAGTTTTGTCACAAATTACCTCCATACAAACAAAAAAAGGGCTCAAAAGCCCTAATGATTCAGCTGTTTGCTTCTGGGCTGGGCTCTATTGCTTAGCTCCAGATACAACAACGCCCCGAACCAAGCGGGGCGTCACACCAAAAACAAACTGTGTGGCCAGTGGCCGAGCTTGGTTGCGGGCTGTATCAGCCTAAATTAAGCGAATGCTTAAACGCAAAACGCGCATTACGATGAATGCGCGAACTGTAAGAAATGAAGTCATTTCTTAAGCTTGGTTGCGGGAGCCGGATTTGAACCGACGACCTTCGGGTTATGAGCCCGACGAGCTACCAGGCTGCTCCATCCCGCGTCAACGTGCAGTCTGGCTGCATCAACTGGCGTGTATTATAGAGAGAGTTGTATAAATACGCAACCTTAGATACCGCCTTTAACCAAAATGGCGCCTTAATGTACTGCCTTTGCCGACTATCAAGGCGAAAAGATGAAGCAATGGTGACAACGCCCTAAATACTCGAAATAATTTACCATTACCCAGCATGAGTTCGGGAATAGCGAACAAAAACATCGTTATTAACTTATAAAAAACCACTTGTTCACATTATTTTACCATTTGACTTGTTCTTAAAAGTTAAACATCTATACTGGCGGCCCATCGAGTTAATATAAATTGATGGAGAACCAGTCATGAAAAAGGCATTTATAGGCGTCTCGATGACAGCGCTAACACTACTCACTTTCAACACTTTAGCAAACAGTTGTGAAGGTTTTGGACCACAAACCCCTCGGGATATTGATCAACTGCATGGCGAAAATAAACGCGTTTTTTCTCTTGCGCCGCCTGCCAGTGAGATGAACTTATGTAATATCCATTTTCATAAGAATGCAGAACACAAGGCAAAAGACTTTGCCGTTTTTGCAGGTAACGGCAAGTACGGCGGTTACCAATGTAATGCCACCAGCAGCCTGACTGAGGCTGAATTACGTGCGCCAAAAGGCAAGGTATGTAAAAACGTCAAACCCGGTGATACGATTGAAGTACACTGGGTACACAGTTCATGTGATGTAGTCCCAGGAAAAGGTTTGGGATCCTGTCTGAGTAACGAATGTGCCAATCCCGATTTACGTGTTGAAACTCAGGTTTTCCTCGTTGTGAACGATGAAGATGCACTGGACTTCAATGATTTAAGCTATGATGGCAACATAGTCAATGGCTACCATCAGGCGAAATATATCCCACAAACGACCGGTAAACCGGTTGAGTTTCTGGGCTCTACTACAGGGCCAAGCTACAACAACAAGCAGTGCTCGCCCCTTCAGGTCACCTGGAGTGTCAGACCGGCCTGCGCCAAAGTTGATATCAACAGCCTGGCCAAGTGGTGCGAAGACAATGTATTTGAAGAGGATCACGCCCATGGTGTCAGACAGTTAGTCACCGACCCTAAGTTACTTTCTCCGATTAAATAGTGTTTTTCAGGCTATCAGCTTCGCCCTGTGGTGAGCTGATAGCAGGCTCCTGAGTATTTTTCAAACACAATAATTCGGATAAAGTTTGCCCATCAGATCATATTCTACCTATACTGAAAGTGATGGCGCATGTTGTACCGCAACTCAAACATATTAGGCCATCATTACTTTTACCCAAGTTACTGTAGCTCTCATTATCAGCCTAAGCAGGCTGACTTAGTGAGTCTGCGCAATTACTTGAGCAAATGGATTCGCTCTAATCGTATGTGGAGCGATTATGAGTATTTCACCCTATCAGTACCAGCTATTAAACCAATCTTTCACGACGCTTAAGCCTAACTTTCACTGCTTCTGCGTAAGCTTTTACAACAAACTGAAACAATGCCGGGTCAGCATGACATTGCCTGAATCGGACCAGCATGTTTTGTCTTTAGAATATCGATTACAAGACTTTATGCAGCAATGCCTGATTCACCTGCCCAGGCAGCATGAGCTGACTCAGTTTCTTCGCCAGCAGAGTATTTTGATCGCGGCGCTGTGCCCTTCAGTCAAAGATATCAGCACCTTTTGTAATAGCTTACTTGAGGTACTTAAGCTGCATTTAGGTTCACAGTTTACACTTGCCGTACGCAATGCCTGGAAACGCGCTTTACATGTGTTTGCCAATATCATCAAGGCAGAGTTGTTTGGTATCTCGAATGTTGTACAGCTTGACCGATATCGCAACCAGGCGGCCGCACGCCTGAGAACTTAAGTTTATCAGGCCCCCAGCTGAACAATCCGGCAGCTGTACTTGTACCAACTATGATGATAGCCATGATCAACCATCAGGTGATGTAAACAGGACAGCGTAAATGCGGGCTATATTGTGCGATAGACCATACAGACAGTCATAATGACAACGGACCGCGAAGCCAGTAAACTGACAACAAGTGGATTGATTTTGGATACTTAATATGAAGCGTTCTTTAATTTATGGCATGAGTTTGTTCGCATTGACCGGATGTGATTTTCTGGGAGACTCGAAAGCTAAAATAGAGCAACAATATCTGGCAAATAACCAAGAACTGGAACAAGTCATTGCGGATATCAGAGAGCATGGCCTGGCAGCAATGAGTCAGTCGGCCGAGGCTGGCACGATGGCCAGTTGTGTCGTTAAGCAACTCAATGCCGATCCTATGGGGTCGATGATCGAGGTGGAAGGTGCACTTCAGGACAGTGCAAATCTGGCAGATCTGATGGACACAATAACGGGCCTGGCCGACCAAGAGCTTTCAATGGAAAGCCTGCCGAACCTGTTGCAGGCAGGTGCCGATACAATGAGCTACCTAAAAACCTTACTGGCAAACTATGAGCTGGCAGAGCTACAGCAGCAAGCTCAAACTTTGCTGGAGCAGGGACAGAGCAAAAGCGAAGACATAGGCTCTCACCTGAGAGGTTTAGTGGAGCAGTGTCAGTAGGTTCCACATCGTTAGGCTAGCTAAATGACGCTAGCCTTTAATGCAACAACCAGGTGAGGTAACCCGCAGTGATACATAACCAGATTCGCGCAGGTAGCTCCACGGACAACTGGCTTTAAAACGCGGCTGAGAGCCCATTCCATTTCCCATGTAATTTCGCAAATTTTTGCCATGGTTCTCCACTACAAATGCGACTGGGTATTAAAACAGACGCTGCCAGCGTCGCTTTTTATTCCGTACCTTATGAACCCAGTTGACATTGATGGTAGTCACAGCGAGGACATCGCGCTTAGTTTTAGAGATCAGCTCATAACTGACGCTCTCAGCAGATCCAAAAGCCAGCAAATACTCAAAATGGCTCACATTAGCCCAGCATTGCAAAATCTTCTTTGAGCTACTCTCTCTTATGCAATAGTCACCCATTTGCGGGGCCGATATTGAGAACGTCACATCAGTGTAGCAAGTTCTTCCTTCATGCAATGCAACACACTTATTTGGTGCGGCCTGTAATATCCCTTTCCTATCTTCTTTGGAAGCAGCATGCGCAGTTGTCGAAGCGCAGAGCATCCCGATAGTAATGGCTGAAGTGAGTCTAGAATACATATTTCACCCCAGTAAAAAGCACTCTGGCATGGTTTGATTCCAATAGTGGACTCTCTTTTGCTTCACTGGAGCCAACTAAAAAAGACATTCCTGCACTAAACTCCCAGTCCTCAGCGATTGGATAACTTAACTGAGCTTGAACAAATGCAGACATTCCGCTGCCAGGTTCATATGGCGTAAGATAATCATTACGCTCTTCCTCGGTCACGCCATAAAAGTAGTTATTAAAATTACTGGAGTAATAGTTGGCACCAAAGTTAAGCCACAGATCCCAATTACGTAACTCGAAGTTACGCGTTGCTTCCAGGTGAAAAACCCAGCCATTAGTATCGCCAAACACATCGTAGACCAGTTCAGCCACCGCCAGGTAATCGCCAACGGCACGGTAATACGCGATCCCCAGTGACTGATCAGGATCTCTGTCTTTTATGCCTTTAAGCTCTTTCACTACTGGATCATCGGTATCGAAGTAACCTCTTTGTGTAAAGGGCAGTTGATAACTTCCGTAAATGATATCCAGTCCCCACTCTTCTTCCTGAATGAACTGATATCCCAGATCAGAACCACCAAAAAAATCCCCAGAGTAAGTCACCAGATAAAAGTTTTTGTATTGTAGTTTGATGTCTGCCCGCAAAGTAGCCGGTGCCGGAGAGTTATCGGCGCCAACTAACTCAGGTAACGCCATGTCTACGTAAAAGGCACCTATACTCAACTGCCATTCCAGTCCATTGTCTTCTAGCCAGTCTTCTTTATCACCAGCGCTGTCATTGGCATACACCTGATGCGTCAGGCAAAGCAGCACAGCAGAAAGTAACTTTATAATTTTCATCGTTATTATGACTTTTCATGTGCCTAAATTAAGTCCCCATGATACCTGAGGTCAACGACGACAACAAGGTGTCGAAATTAAGATTTTATTTAACCAATATTTAATACTAATGTAACACAAGGACTTTCTAATTCCCGAGGCTCATATAGAGCCTACATTCTAACTATTGGAACAACACTACAATGAAAAAACTATTATTGCTCTGCGCACTGACTCTGACAGCCGCCGAGACACAGGCGTTTAGTCAGGAAACACATAAGCGCATCGTTATCGACGCCGTCAACTACATGGCACAAAATCCGTCAACCACGCAATTTGCCAAGCTTCAGGCGTATGCTCAGTCGCATGGCATGAGTGTGACCCAGCTTGCAGAAGTAATGGGACAAGCAGCCTATGACGTCGATGACTTTGAAGATACTTTCTTCTGTGGTGCGATTACTGGTGACTGTGTGCAGGCACCTTTGTGGGGCGCAGCTCAAAGTATTGTTAAATACACCAGCTATTGGCATTTCCAAAATCACACCCAAGGCGCTGACGTCCATGGTAACGACTTTGGTGGATACAATTATGACAAGCTCACGGTCTGGGGCACAGTAGACAACATGGCGGCCACTTGGTTAAAAGGCGACTATCTCGATGACGGCAAAGGGGGTGAAACGGGCTGGTTTAGTGCTGATGACAGTGAATATGACAGCTATGGTATTACAGAGAAAAATTACCGCTTAGACAGTCACTCCAGATATAGCATGTACGACGACTTTGAAGAGATGCCATTTCAGCCAATCGATAACCTGGGACAATACTGGTATCAAAGCTATCTGCAAAATGGTAACCCACAGATCCTGGGGTTTGTATTTCACACAACGGATCTCCTTCAACCTCACCACACCTGGACGACCTCTGACCTTAATCACGCCAGCTGGGAATCCTGGGTGAAAGATTACTATGATCAAGAAAACCTCAATAGCCTCACACTGGTAAAGCAGGCAATGAACAGTTTCTCCACACCTGATGCTGCAAACAAAGATATTCGTCCGCTACTGACACAAGGCGGTGCCTATTCTTACTCACAAGGTGGCATTGTACTAAACTCAGAGGATCACTATGATCGTGTGAATACCGCACGTCAGGTTATCCCGCATGCTATCGCAATGGTTGTACACATGCTTAATCATGCCATGGTAGCCCGTTAATGAACTACCTTGTTTTACTCCTGGCAGGCTGTTTAAGCCTGCCATGTTGGGCAACACTGACTCAACTAACTAAGCCTGAACTGGCTCTGATGCAGTCTCTCTATACGCAGCAGGGTCGCGGTTTATCCTCGGCAGACCTGAATAAGCACTTGCTTGAAAATCAGTTTTTGCTGGCTACAGCCCAGCAACTCAACCCCGAGCAGATGATCCGTCAATCCAGTGTCGGGTTTGATAATGACTACCATATCCGTCGTCTTATTGTCACTTTGCTTACGCATCAATTTCCCGAACTCAAATCCATCAAAAAAGAGAAATCAGCTGCCCCTTTTAGCGCACAAGTACTCTCTAAACTGCTTGGAGATTACCCTGCTAATGGCAACTACCAAACCAGGCAACTCGAACAGTGGCAGCAAGTGCGGGTGCTCGACACACCCAAAGTAACCTTGGCGGACCTACTCATCAGTCAATCGATGCAGAATCGATTTCGCCTTCATCAGGGTGACATCGACTTGCTTGTTCATCAGCTTGATGAGCGGCGCTACTATGCGCACCTCACCAACAGAGCCGAGCCTCTGCTGGCAAAGCATGGACTAACCATGTCACGCCTGGAACTGTTGGCTAAAGGCGAGTTATTACGTCCTCCGATGCTGGCGTTTTTAGGAATAAAAGCACAACTGCACGGTGAGCGCAGCACATATCTGGAGCAACTCAGAGCGACTATCTCACAAGCTGAAATACAGCGCTATTATCAGCAGCATCGCAAAGACTTCAGGTACAAATCAACACTGAAAGCCATGGCAACCACCTTTGAATCACAGGCGCAGGCACAACAATTTCATCGCCTCATGAGTAAAAAAGGCCTGGCACAGGCACTAAAAGAGACACAGCAACACAATGAGTTCGACGCTGCAGGCAAAGCCACACTGGTCTCTATTACCCGGGAACATCAAAAACGCTGGCTTATACAACTGGCTTTTAGCAGTCAGCCAGGCAAAGCAACCCCTCCGGTGCGGACGCCATCAGGTCGGTGGGCTGTGGTATATACCCAGCACCCAGAATATGCCTATTACGCTCAGAACAGTGAAACAGTGCGTTATCAGGCATTAGAAGCGCTGACCATACAACACGCCCAGGCAGCTTATCAGCAAAAATTCAGGCGCTGGCAAACACAAAATGGGGTAACACTCTGATGACCCGGTTACAGGCAGTCACACTGGCGCTCGTCCTGACAGGTTTGGGTTATGCACTTTGGGTCCTGTCATCCCTTGCGCCTTTGCTCACTGCAAAGGTGCACTCACAGCGCACCTTTACCCCCACTGAGCAAGCAGGATATCAACACAACACATCAACCGTCTCCGAAACCACGACGATTTCGATGCCTTTGGCCAGCACAGCTAAAATGCCTGCTGCTGTAGCCGACCCCAGTGAAGAACCTGCACCTGAAGACGCACCTTATATCCCGCCCATAGCCTCAAGTACGCCGGCTCCGGTATATTCTGGAGACCTATCCGATCATCAAGCCTACCAGGCCTATCAGTCTGGCGAAATGGATAAGATGAAACAGGACTATATCGCCGCAGTAGATAAAAAAGTTGCCCGACTAGAGCTGCTGCTGGAAAAAGGAGTCAGGCATAAGCTCCCAGAGCAACAACTTCAGGAAGCAAGAGAGAAAATACAGGGGCTAAGAGCCATGCAGAGACAACTGCGCAAGGAACTGGCTCAGTAGTTTCCACAGTGTGGGGTTCAAACGCCAAAGTAGTCGGTCAAAACAGCGGTATAGATCTCCTCAATGGCATGGAGATCTGCTACTGATACATGTTCATTTACCTGATGAATAGAGTCGTTTTTGACCCCGCACTCAATCACCTGAGTCTCATTTGAGGCAAAAAAGCGACCATCCGACGTGCCACCCGCTGTACTGAGTGCCGGAAACTGACCTCTGACCCGAAATATCGCTTGCTCAACCAGGCTAAGAAAGCATGCAGCTTCTCGACTCCCCGTGTAATAGGACTCACAAGGGCGCTCCCATTGCACATTGACATGGTCACCCCAAGGTGCCAGCGCCTGTGCAACTATCTGATAGATTTCCCGACTTTTATACGCGTGGCTATAGCGCACATTAAAGGTTATTTCACAGCTTGCCGGCACCAGGTTATCGACGATATCCGGTACAGTCAGACCGGTAACCTGCAAACTCGTTTGCGAACCCAAAACATCTTTCCACCAGCTGATGTTTGCTAACTCATTAACCAGCTCTCCGGCGATATGAGCGGCATTGATGGTTTGTTCCGGGTAAGCGACGTGCCCTGCTTTGCCTTGTATCTGTATACGTCCGGAGATGGCGCCACGACGGCCATTTTTAATCGTGTCACCAACCTGTTGATGTGAAGTAGGCTCGCCAACCAAACAGGCATCGAGTGTAACGCCTTGTTGGGCCAAATACTCTGCCATGATTTTAGAGCCATATTCGGCTTCACCTTCTTCATCTGAAGTGATTAACCAAAATAGCGTGCCCTGACAATGCTGCGTCTGTTCACATAAACGTTCAGTTGCACTGAGCATAGCAGCCACACCACCTTTCATATCTGCCGCTCCACGTCCATAAATAACGTCATCAATCACAGCCGCAGCGAAAGGATGTGCAATCCAGCCTCTTGGATTGGCCGGTACGACATCAACATGCCCCGCAAAAGCCATAACAGGACCAGGGCCAAACTGCCGTCTGGCAACCAAATTGCGAACGCCATTACAGTCAAGTGGCGTACATTCAAATCCTAAAGCACTCAGGCGCTGTGAAAGATATTCTATTGTACCAGCATCATCAGGGGTGACAGACGGCGCGGTAATCAAACGTCTCAGGGTGTTGACGGTATCATGTTGCGGGCTGTGTTTAGCAGCAGGTTTCGTCGCATGGGAAGGCATACTCTACATTTCCTGTGTTCTGAATATTGAGCGCACTGGGATCCGGTTCAGTCACACAACGCGTGTCACTTGGTATCCAGTGGTCATGCTTTTCTCTCCCGATTACACCGCCCGAGCGTGACCAGTTCATGTCGTCTGCAAGGCAGTTTTGTGACAAATGACCATTGCGAAAAACACAATAACACCCAGGGCTCTGTCATATATTGGTCAATTTCGATAACAAGTTGTCAATTGCCCTGTGTATGCTAGAACTAAGTATGTGAAGGTTAGTATTGATAACCTAATCTTGGGTCCCGGAAGTCACTATTGGGTTATAATTGCTGCAAGATAAGGAACTAGTAATGCAGGATGTCAGTTTTTTGGTCGTCGACGACTGCCAGCTGGTTAGAAATCTGGTTCGTACTACTTTAGTCAACCGGTTAGGCGCAGAAAATGTCTACACCGCTGAGGATGGTCAGGCTGCACTAGAACTGCTCGACGCCCGCCATATCGATATCATCATTGCAGACTGGCAAATGCCAAACATCGACGGAGAGGAACTGCTTAAACGAGTCAGAAAGTCGAAAAAGCACAGTAAAACTCCCTTCATCATGATGAGTTCGCTGGGGGACAGGGAGCATGTAGTCTGCGCTATTCAAAATGGGGTATCACAATATATGATGAAACCCTTTACCGCCGACAAGCTCGAAGAAACGGTTCATAAATCCTGGAACACCATCAGCCGCCGTGGTGCCATCAGACTATCCGGTTTACCAGAACACAGTGTTCGGATCCGCACTGGTAGCCGCACATTATCGGGGCACGTAAAAAACATCAGTCAAACTGGCATGTTGTTGCAATCGCCGTATAGCCGAGAAATGCACTTGTTTAATACCTATGAACTTGAGCTGGATGTCTTTGATCTGAACGATGGAAATTTGCTGATCTCTCCTTTATACGCAGTGCCCGTTCGCATGGTGGCGGTTGAAGGCTTTGTCGATACCAAAATGTGCCAGCTGGCACTGCGCTTCAATCGCGACATGCTCAATGACGTTACTAAGCGCCACCTTGATGAACTCCTGAAACATCTGGGCGGCTGTGAAACCGAAATGATCCAGGATAATTAAGCTGCTATCCCAGGCCATCTGAGTCAAAAACTTAATCTAAATCAAGTTTTCAATTTTTTCTGAAACCTCGCAATTTGAATATTGATCTAGAACAGTTTTTGAAAAATCCCATCGGCCTATGATAGCTGCAACAAAAAGATTTACCTTGTACAGGTTCAGGAGATGAAAATGAAAAAACTTACTGCCGCTATCCTATCTACGCTGATGCTAACTGCTCCACTGGCTCAGGCTCAATTCAGTGTAAATGTGGGCGCAATTAACGTTAATCCGAGTGACACTGGCTCTGCGTTGAATGAAATCAAAACAGCAGGCTTGGTGGCTGACTCTGATACGCAACTGGGTATTACATTTGACTACCAGTACAACGATAACATTGTATTTGAATTAATTGCAGCGACTCCGTTTTCGCACACAGTTGAAGGAGTAGGCTATATTCCGGGTAGCCCGAGCACGCAACTGGGTGGCGTAGAGATTGCTTCTGTTAAGCACTTACCACCTACATTATTGGCGCAGTATCACTTTTTCGGTGCAAATGATAAGTTCCGCCCATTCATCGGTGCAGGACTGAACTACACAGTGTTCTTCGACGAAGAAGCAAGTGCGGCACTTAAGGGTGTATTAGGCACTGATGATGTTAAGGTGGATCTGGACAGTTCATTTGGTGTAGCACTTCAGGTCGGTTTCAACTATGACCTGAACGACAAGTGGGGCCTGCACGGTATGATTTCTAAGATGGACATCAACACTGATGCAACCGTATACGCAGACGGTAAGCAAGCGCTAACTTCAGATGTAGAGTTAGACCCGATTGTTGCCATGTTCGGTGTGAAATACAAGTTCTAATGATTTAAGGTGCCCACACTATGTGGGCACGATACAGAGTTACTTTCTCAATCCCCAGGGGTCATAAACACTATGACCCTTTATGCCACTTTATTATTGCGTGCTTTCTTTTGCTCCAGCATTTCTTTCCAGTGAACCACTTCTTCAGGCAAAATTGGCGCTTCACCGGTAAACTCGGCAACTTCCAACATTTCTTCAACACTGATCACGCCCTGACGACTTTTAAACACGCCACGCACATAAGCGATAGCATGCAGACCACGGTCTGAATGAAATTTCTGCTCGATATAAAAATATTTGTGATCCCAGCCAACTAGCCGCGTTGACACTGTAAACTCTTGCAGTGGTTTGATGTCTCGGATATAGGTTATCGCAGTAGCATTCACAATGGGAAACCAGCGACGTTTCATAATCGCACTGAAAAGCCCAACTCGCTCAGTCATCCAGGTACGCGCTAAATCCATCATGGCGAGGTAGCGCGAGTTAGTCAGGTGTAAATTAATATCACAATCACTCGGCAACGCTCTGAAGTTAATATCAATCTCGTCGAGCAGAGGTTGCGTGGCTTTGTTCTGACGGATCCGCCAGAACAACCACAGTAAGCGGAAATACAAATTCATGTTATTGGTCCAACCAGTTAGCATAAAACCCGAGTTTAGCACAGCCGGGGTTCACAACAAGCAGGAATTAAACCACTCTTTTCATCCACAACTTGCGAAAAGTGCGTTTGTGCATTAACTTTTATGCAAGACTAAGAAGAGTGTAACTTGATGAAATATATAACCAAGCTAGTGTATTTATTGACCTTGTTCAGCGCAGGTCACGCCTGGGCTGATTTTGATTTGCCCGGCAAAGGTCAGCTGGTTTATCCCACCGGCATAGAAAAAGATTTTAACTTTGGCTTTGGCTGGCAAGGGGATGCTCAAAAGTTTCGTATTGGCGATAACAGCTATGATATGGCTCAATTGCCCGAATCGTACTCTGTTGCCATTACACTGAGCAAAGATGATTCTAAGGTCTGGATCCAGGAGTTTAACCCTGGTTTTATCGAAGGGTTCAGCTGGCAGCTTGGGGACCACAAACTTGAGCTATTTAAAAAGCAGTTTATGAGCCCCGTAAAAGGCGATTATGTGTTGCGTCTGGACGATATTGATTACTTCCTGGTTCGCAACAATATCAGTGTCACTATCAAGTTTACCGAGCAAGGTATAGATAATATTAAACTGGATGGCGTAACCAAAAACATGGGGACGAAGAAATAAGGGGACTGACAGTCCCCTTACCTTATACTTTCACTGTTTTTCGGTTAATACCGTACTCTCTGAGCTTATTTGCAACCGCGGTATGACTTAATCCCAAGCGTTTAGCCAGCTGACGTGAGCTGGGATAAGCTGGGTAGAGTTTACGCAACAATGTTGCTTCAAAACGCTTAACCGCCTGCTCCAATGTGCCTTCGAAGTCCGATTCCAAATAACCCAGATCATGGGTAAAGGTTGGTAATTGAAGGTGTTCAATGCGCAGCTCATTGTCGTCTAGCATAGACACAGCACGATAAATGGCATTTTCCAGTTGTCTGACATTACCCGGCCATGGATATTGCTCTAGGAACTGCAGGCACTCCTCATCCAGCGCCGGTGTTGCATGGCCACTTTGCTGTGCATACTTTTGAATAAAGTGCTCTGCAAGTGACTTAATGTCGGCTTTGCGATCACGCAAAGGGGCAATTTCCAGCGTTAAGACATTGATACGATAGTAGAGATCTTCACGAAAACTACCTTCTTGCACCATTGCAGGAAGATCTTTTTGCGTCGCGGCGATGATGCGCACATTGACTTTTACTTCATTCTCATCACCCACTTTTCGGAACGTGCCATCTTGCAAAAAGCGCAGCAATTTGGTTTGTAGCTGAGTTGACATTTCACCAACTTCATCAAGGAATACGGTGCCTCCATCAGCCTGCTCCAGCACGCCTCGTTTCGGCGCACTGTTTTCTTCGTAACCGGCATAGCCAAATAACTCTGACTCGGCGACATCATCAGGTAAAGAGGCGCATGACAGTGCAATAAAAGGCTTTAATGAGCGGTTAGACGCGTAATGGCAGGCTCGTGCAAGTAGCTCTTTACCTGTCCCCGTTTCACCAGTGATTAAAATCGGGGCTTCAAGCTGTGCCATTTTTCGCGCTTCGCGGACAACTCGTCGCATCGCCGTACTCTGGCTATGGATGGCAGCAAAACTCTCCTGCCCGTAGCGACGAAACGCGCTAACCTGCTGACCCAGTCGACTTTGTGATTTAATATTGATCACCGCCCCTGCCAGCACATCTCCTTCAGGACCTTGTGGGACAGAGATAGGTAAAATATCAGCAATAAAGTCTTCGCCGCCTACTTCAACCCGCGTGGTTTGGCCCAATACATCTTTTCCTTCCAGCCAGCGGGTAAAATTAAACCCTTTCAGCAAGTTATTAATATTGGCACCCATGATCTCCGCTTCAGGTTGGTTCAGGTCGCGACATGCAGCATCGTTACAATGACGCACCCAACCCTTCGCATCAATGGAAATAACCCCATCGGGAAGTGCACTGAGTAAGGTGTTGAGCTCGTTGTGTTCACGCTCAGAAGGCAGAAAAGCCGTTGTTCTGACATCCTCCACCCCATCGATCAGTCTGATTTCAGGCATAATTTTCTGAAACTGTTCAAACTCAATAGGGGGGAAACTCACATACATTCTGCAATTGACGGAATCAACTTCTATTCCTTTTAGATCAACCCGGTACTTAACCAGGATATTCAAAATTTCCTGCGCAATACCGATCCGATCGGCACAGTGAATTTCTAAACGCATTTGTTCCTCAAAACGGTTTTCTACCTTTTGCGGGATCATACTCTAAGAATAGACCCCAGACTAGCAAAACGTAAACATATTTGGACAGAGATTTTAGCCATAGCAACTATAATGAAAAAGAGAGATTCTCCCTGTGAAAAAAATACGTATTAATGCGTACAATAACTCAGTCATCAATGTACGCATTATTAATACTTAACGATTGCAGTTTGGTGAACAATGAATTTATAATACAAAAGACCTAGATATTAAGCCGTACAGGTTAAGGGGCAGCCTTGAATATTTACAAATTAATTCCATTTGTTCCCGTAATGTGTTTTCTCAGCGCCTGCTCTGTAGAGGACCCTTACGAGACTGGCCCGACACAAGCACAGCAGGAAGAGCAAAAGCAGCAACAAGAGCAGCAAAATCAAACGCGTGGTTTAACGTTGCAGCTGCTGGATTCTAATGACGCTGCCTTAACTGATGCGAGTGTACAGCTTTTCGATAATCAGTATCGTACCGATGCACAAGGGCAGTTAACACTGACAGACCTGAGTAGCGACAACGTGACGTTGGCTATCTCAGTGCCCGGTTATGAACGTATTGTGATGGTCGTCAACAGCAAAGCGTACCAAGACCAACCTTTGCCTGTCGTGTTAAAAGAGGTAAGTGCCACCAGCAGCGAGTTGATGTTTGGTGGAGATACCATGTTTGGCCGCCGCTATATGGACCCTTCTTTGACCACTATGGGAAATCTGTTACCCGATGTTGAAGAAGCCATGATCCGACCAGGTAATGCCGCAAGCAGTGCCATTGCCCTGACACAGTTTGTCAAACCTATCATGGCTAGCGCCGACTTTGCTTCCGTTAATCTCGAATCGCCAGTGCTTGCAATACCCACGACGGTTCACCCAAGCAAAGAGTTCGCCTTTTTTTCGTTACCGGATACCCTGCAGGGCTTAACCGCAATCGGCATCGATTATGTCGCTTTGGGTAACAATCACGTGTTTGACTATCAGCAAAAGGGGTTAGAGGACACCATCAAATTTGTTGAGCAGGTAGGTTTTAGCCACAGTGGCGCCGGTAACAACACCATTGAAGCCTATGCTCCCCGCCTTGTTAAGGTGGGTAACACAACGCTTGGGCTGGTGTCAGCCACTTCTATTACCGGTGAAGACCATCAGGTCACTTATATCGCCACCGCTGACAAAGGAGGCGCTGCCGACCTGACCGACAGCACGGCTCTCAGCGCCGCCGTTGAGCAAGCCAGTAACAACAGTGATTACGCTATTGTCCAGCTGCATGGGGGAGATGAGTACTCTTATGCACCAACCCGTTATATCAACAACCGGTTTGAATTCGTCAGTCGTCGCGCACCTGATCTGATGATAGCCCACCACCCTCATGTGGCTCAGGGTTTTGGCCTCTATAACGGTGTACCTGCCTTACTGGGCCTGGGCAACTTTGTATTTGAACAAAACCGACATGAGACCTTACTGGGCGTTGCCGTCTCTGTACGGGTCGACCCAACGCAATCACCCAAAACACAATCCGCCAGAGCCTACCCTATTTACCTGGAGGATTATCAGCCCAAGCTGGTGAGTGGTTTTTTGAGTGACTATCTCATCCGCCGACTGGCTGAGTTTTCGAGCCCTGAGATTGCCATTGTGCCCGGACCAGGTTATGGAGATGTCTATTTCCAAACACCGCCTGGTGTACAAGAGGTAAAAACTGTCACATTGAACTTGGCAGCAGGAGAACACCTTGTTGATTTTCGTGAGTATGCACCCAGCAACGCGTTTTTGAGTAAAATTACCAGTACAGGCACCGCAGACGTAACACTTGGCCGAGATCTGATGTGGTTTGGCGATTTTGAAGACTGGGACAATGACAATGAAGTGAATGAAGTCACCCGCTGGGAACATGAAAGTGATGACATTACACCCTGTCTGACCGGCGCAATGCGTGGCACGCAAGGCATGTGCTTATCCCGAACACAGTTTAATAATCGGCCTATCCGTATGCCGTTTAAACAAACATTACGTACCATGCCAATCACCCCAGCAGAGTCGACACTAGAAGCCTATTCTGAATTGACTCTGTTTGGCTATGCAAAAGGTGACAACGCTGGCGCTTTGGGTGCTGAGCTGACCATAGTCACCGCGGAAGACAACCTGGAATTTTCCAGTGAGGAAGTCGGTCTGATTGAATCAGGTAGCTACGATTGGCAGACATTTCGTCATGACATCACCCTGCCGGATGACAGCCAGACCCTGGGGCCTGAGCAATTGCCTGCACGTGCAGTCAAACTGGCAATCAAGCAGGCTCCGCCTGAGCAAGGCGAAGCGACCATCATGCTAGATCAGCTTGCATTGATCTCATGGCAAAAATCTTTTAGTCTCAACAATAGGTTATGGCAGGCAGAACGCATGCATGGCTTGGATTTTATGGCACTGGAAACTGACGACTCCGTCACGTTGACACTGCACTTTTCTGCTTACGATTAACATAACCAGGTATTTCGGGGGGCGTGTGTCGCTCAAACAACAAGTCTTTATGATCAAGCGACAAAAGCCGTTTTGGTCGATTTTACTGCTATTTTTAGTTGTTCTGGTGTTTGCCGTACATGGCTCATTTGCACGCCTGAATGCCTATGTCTACAGTCAGTTTAATCAATTGTTTGAGCAGCAGAGCAGTGATATTGTGGTGATTGAGTCGCCAAATTTACAACGCCAGCAATCTGAGCTCATCACCCAGCTGCTTAACCATAAAGTGAATGCCATTATTGTGCTTTCCGATGTTGTCTCGAAACAAAGCATGTCGTTTGCCAATGTGTACTTTCCCTTCGCTGACCCACGCTATTGCCTGCCAGACGTACAACCCTGGTTAGGTTATAACATGGTGCTCGGTAAGCCTCGGGATAAGTGTCAGAATGTCTGGCAAAGCATTTATGGGCCGCAACATCTCAACACCGGCAAACTGATCAACTTTGCACTATCACCCAGCGCGCTGCCTAAGTTTTCAAGCACCCGACTGCTTGAAGAAGACGTGTTGCTCAGCCAGCTTGAAGACAAGGTG
The DNA here is from genome assembly GCF_024124545.1 of Pseudoalteromonas sp. XMcav2-N. Classification (GTDB taxonomy): domain Bacteria; phylum Pseudomonadota; class Gammaproteobacteria; order Enterobacterales; family Alteromonadaceae; genus Pseudoalteromonas. The sequence goes on along the minus strand of NZ_JAMXSF010000015.1, from coordinate 115,032 downwards.
GTGTTAATTGCTCAGCAACAACTCGGTTTTAGCGTACCACTGCGGGCACCCAAGCTGCACAGTGCAAACAATCCGGTCTATTTGCATGCTTATGTTGCAGACAGTCTGCAGAAAGACCAGTTAATTACTCGCCTGGCACAGTGGCAGTCTGTGGCGTTACAACTGGGGTTGCTGGCACTATTACTCATTGTATATCAGAAAAATACGCTCACGCTGAGCATCATTATTGCAGCCAGTTTATCTCTTGCAAGCCTGCTGGCCAGTTATCTGGTGATGGTCACGCTCCAGTACTTATTGCCCATAGGGCAGCTTTTGGTGATTAACTTAGTGACTATGTTATGGGTATTTTTCTCCCGTAAATGGCTCGAAGAAAACGAGCTGCTGGAGCTGATTGCCAATGTTCATCAACGTATGATGGGCCGCTATTTACCGCGCTCTATCAGCACCGAGAGCACGCCCTGGGATGCCATTATTACCCTGGTGAATCAGCAATTGGCACTCAATCGTTCCATTTTTCTTGCCCGTCTTGAGGGTGACCACAGGCTCGAAGAGATCCGCGCCATCAACTGCAATATTGAAGACATCGTGGAGCAGCGTCGTGATTATCAGCGTCCGCCTTATTCCGACGCTATCAAAGCCTTCGGTGCCGTACAAACCTCACGTCCGTTTTTCAGTGGCCTTCAGGAGCTTGAGCGTCAATTTGTTGTGCCTTTAATGTATGCCGGCGACATTCGGGGGTTTTGGGCAATGACGGTGATCCCGAATGAACAGTTTGATGAAAAGGCCTTTGTAAAGAATGTCAATCGCTTTGCAAGTCAGATTGGTGAGCTACTCTTCCACTATAGAATGTTGCAAAACCAGCAACGTGCTTCCTTGAGCCCCCTGACCCGCGCACTGACTCTGACACTTGAAAAGCCTCTGAGCCAGAAGGTGAAGTCGGCCATTGGAGAAATGGAACAAAAGCTCTCTACGCTGGAGCAAGTTTTCAATCAAATCCGTACGGCTGCGGTGTTATTTAACTTATTTGGCCAGGTAGTACAGACCAATCAACCGTTGGAACAACTGGCTAAAAAGCATCACCTTGCACTGTTCGAAATGACCGCACTGGATCTGTTGGACAAGATCACTTCGATGCCAAAAGAGACACTCAAAGGCAAGCTACGCTATTTGACCCTGCAACAGGGTGAGCTATTTTTGCCGGCAACCCTCGGCACGGACACTTATATCCTCAATATTCGCTCACTCTCCGCAAGCCAGGTCAGCAGTACCATAGGAGAGCCTTTCTCGGTAGCTGGTATTTTGTTTGAATTTATCGACATCACAACCCTGTTACAGCAACTCGAAGATCCCCATGCGCTTTTAAGCAAGCTTACGTCTGTGACGCCCAGTAGCGACGGCGACATCAATAAGGAGCGCACGCTGTAATGGATTGGGTGTTACCACTTTTTCCAGATGGAAGCGGGCTGGGCCAGTCTGTTATCACCACCGTTTGGGTAGGCATTGCGGTTGTTTGCATGCTGAACTTGCGTTTTGGCTTTCCACTCACTGGTTTGGTGGTACCCGGATATCTGGTGCCCCTGCTGATTGTCAGCCCCGTGTCTGCCGTCGTGATTGTGATTGAAGCCATCGTTGTCTATGTCTTGATGCGATTTAGTGCCAAGGTGGTGATGGAGCGGCTGGGATATGCAGAAATGTTTGGCCGGGATCGCTTCTTTGCCATTATTCTGATCAGTATTCTGGTCCGGGTGTTTATGGACACCTTGTTCTGGCCTCAGATAGGTCAAGTGTTGGCGCTGTGGGATATTACCTTCGATTATGCCGGACAGCTCTACAGCCTGGGGCTGGTGATCATTGCACTGACCGCCAACGTGATGTGGAATGGTGGTTTCCGCTATGGTATGCGAGTGACATTAGTCCAGCTGGCCATCACCTTTGTATTGGTGCGATTTGTTCTGATGCCGTTTACCAATTTCAGCATTGCAAACCTCGCCATCATGTATGAAGCGGTTGCCGCTTCTATTCTGGCTGCGCCTAAAGCGTACATCATCCTGGTTATCACAGCCTTTTTGGCCTCTCGGGCCAATATTCGTTACGGCTGGGAATTCAATGGCATTATGTTACCGGCACTGCTGGCACTGCAGCTCATGCAACCCAGCAAGCTACTCACGACCTTTATCGAAACGACAGTGATCTTATCACTGGGCGCCATCTTGCTTAACTTTACCCGCCTCAAACATGCAAACTTTGAGGGTGCGCGGCTGTTACTGTTGTTTTTCAACATTGGCTTTATCTACAAGCTGCTGCTGAATTACTTTGTGGTCGATTACTTCCCGACACTCAAAGCCACGGACACATTTGCGTTCGGCTATATGCTATCCACCTTACTGGCACTCAAAATCTATCAGAAGAACGCTCTGGGTCTGGTACTGCGGGCCACTTTTCAGACTTCAATGATCGGAGGCCTGCTGGCATTTGGTATCGGCTTCGCCATCATGTTTGTGCCATCTCTGATCCACAGCCCAACACAACCCGCTGCAGTTGATGAAGCCCAAAGTGCCCCGCTGAGTCATCATGTCAGTGAATACAAAAGCTATCTGTACACCGCACGGTACGACTTGCTGAACCTCAGCCATTATCAGCAAGCACAACAATTGCAACGTTTTAGAGGGGCCATTCGATTGCTGAATGAGAACCCTCAGGATCCCGACACCCAATACCGCGCTGCTCAGGTACTTGCAGAACTCGGCTTTGTGCTCATTGATAATCCTGCCATTTTGGTGATCAAAGATACTCAGACAACACACCCCAGAGGTTTATTTGCGCTGGCTAAATCTCCGGTTCGTGAACATATAGTGACCGTCCCCTACCCAACCAGTGAACGTCTGGCAGGTGATGCCGCCGGGCAACTGTTCGCCATTTTAGGGAGCAGTGCACTGGCACTGGGCACTCGGGTGACACCATCGGCAGCCAGTCAACAAACCCGGCCACAAAGCGCTTATTATCAGGCCTTTATTAGCGCACTAAACACCAACCAGGTGTTGCAACTCAGGGCCATTAACCAATATACACGGCCTCAGTTGAGGCAAACGCGCTTTGACGACAACAGTCAGTTCTGGATTTACAATCAGCTGCCCGACTCGCTGTCACAGCGCCAGTTAACCCGCCTGTTAGGGTTTGAGCGTAGCCAGTTTGGTCTGCTCAGTGAGGACAACCTGCCCTACCCTGGCTATCAGGGCGCTATGCTGGAAACCTTCTTCGACAACTTGAGTTACGCCACCCTCTTGTCACATACAGCAAGAAGTAACGTGAATGCACCTCAGTACCCTGTCGAACGGATTAGTCTGCCACTTAAAGAGTTGGTTACTCAGTTTTCTCAACATATTAGTGCCAAGGGCAGCGGTCATTTTCGGATGCTTGCAGAAAACGAGGCTGCATTGTGGGAATACGAGGTCCTCGAGCCTTTATTCAAACTTTCCTATGAGCTGCGTTCACGTTCACTGGGCGACGATGATCTCAATCGCCTGCAACAGCTTAACCGGCTCGCCAACATGGTAGGCTATCGCTTGCAGCTGATCATGAATGATGCCCAACGTCTGGTGATCATCAGTCCTTTGCCCGAAGTCAGCTATTACCAGCAAGGGCAGGGATTTTATGTCATTAACCTCAACGCCACTGCGCCGCTAACTATTCAGGTGCCACGGCCACTGTTCGAAAGTAATACGCTACAGTTTGCAACGGATCTGTTCCAGACCAGCGGTGCCCGGGCACTGCTTATTGCCGGTGCCCACCCTTATGCCAGTGAAGAGGCAAACGTCATGGCACCGACCAACACACGAACACTTTATAACGTGGTACACCAAAGTGCAGTACGGCACAACCCGGGAATGCCGGTGTTAAGTTTGCAGGTACGTAGCCACAGCGCGCCCTCACAGATCCGCCCCAGCGCCATTGCGTATCAGTTTACTCAACCTGATTTTCGACATACGTCTACCATTAATGCACTGCACAAGGCCATGACACGATTGGGGATAACAGTAGAGAAAGTCTCTGGTCAGATTGCTACCCGGGGGCTGGAGATTGGCTCGTCTCCGCAATCAGGCTACCGTCTGTTCAGCCCAGACAGTGAACTGGCAACCTTGTGGCTGGCCTCCGATTTTAAGCAGCACTACGCCGTCTCTGAACAAGCGCTTCAGGAGCGGCTGCTTGCCGTATCCGCTCACCCCACCTTTATGCAGGTGCGCCTTGCGGCTACAGGGCCAGATGACTGGGCCAGGCTATCGCAAGAGCAAAGACAAAGACTTGACATGATAATTGGCCGCTATGCCCAAACCCAGCATCTCCCCTGGTTAAGTGCCTTGTGCGACGGTAAACCACACTGCACCCTGCAAGCAATCCGACTTTCCGACAATGGATTGCTCGGGCTGCAAATGCAGTTGGCTGGCAAAACAGCGGCAGTTTACCTTGCTCAGCGCAACCGGCTCATTACCCTAGAAGCACTTGAAAAAATGATGCAAGGAGGGCCAAATGTACTGGATTAAACGAGTACTGCAGGCGCTGCTAGTAATCCTCGTGTTACTCGCGGGGTACCGTGTTGCACTGCATTTTTACGTCTGGCTAAATTCGGCTGAGCGCATTGCAGCGCGCAGTGAAGAAGAAACGCGCTCAGTGGTACACTGGCTGAGTCCGGATCGTCCACTCATTTATACTTTTCCTACATCACGGACAGTCGCAATTCGTGTGCTGTCGAACGCCATATTTGCCAGTCAAACCGTTTTCGATAAACCAATCAATTATGCGATTGAATACCGGCTGCTGGATAGTCAGGACAATGAACTGGAAAAACATGTTTATCATCATGCGTCTAAGCTTGCACTGGAGGAAGGCCAGCAGCAGGTAAAACAATTGATTGAGGACCGGCAGGCGCTGGCTGTGACATCTGGTCAGTCATTTTACGTTGACTGGCAGCAGCTGACACGTGCCAGTAAAATTTCCTTACGGTTAATTCCGGAAGAGCCCAGCCTGCGTGGCGTTGTCGTGCGTATCCATGGTAAGACCCCAACCAACGCGGATGATGTAACCCGTACCTGGCTCAAGCTTCCTCAGCAATGGCGAGAGCGAATGACCAGTTACCATACATTGGGAAACAGTGGTTTGCAGCCGCTGCAAATTACCAATGCAGTCTCTTACGATTGGCGAAAACTGGCACCGCAAGGGATCCCAGGTATCGACTTTGACGCCGATATTCTCTATGAGTCTCTACCCTATAATGTGATCACCTATGACTTTTCTGCCGAGCAATTTGACTTGGACGGATACTACACCCGACCAGGGCTTGCCGCTTCGATACGCCTAACTAACACCGGGGACCTGAGCGTACAAACACAAGGAAACAGCAAAGATCTGCAACTGGTCTGGCACGACCTCACACAGCATCAAGCCCCAGTGACATTGAGCCTGATAGAGACAGATGACCCGACGCGGTTCCTGTTACCGGGTCTGCAACCCGGATTACTGGTGATCCGCTCTCGTTCTGAGATGATCACTACCTGGCGGGACGAGTTGGACCAAGTCGTTACCCCCTTGCACAGCTATTACTATCAGCTGGAAGAGGCCAGCCAGGCCGAGTTCACCGTCCAGGGTGGAAGCGATATCCAGCTCGATATGCGTGGTCCAGTGGGCAGCACAGTACAAGCAAAGGTGTATGATGTCCGGCAGCAGCTACTGCGCTCTGAGGAGCTTGTTCTGACGGGCTTGAACAGTGGCTTTGACCGTTTAATCACCCCGGAAACCCGACGAGAAGCCATTTCCGACAGCGAAAAAAGATTTCTGCGCCTGAGCCGTGAAGCATATAGGATCACGCTCAGCAGCAACGAACAAGTAGCCGTAAAAATGCAGAGTCGTCATGGCGCCATGCATCATCAGAACTATGTGTGTGCCACGCTCTGTGACGCACCACAAACCGGCTTCACTGAGGTCGGTGCCTGGTTTAGCCAAAGTGCCGATAATGAATTCTATTTTATTGAGCAGCAGAAGATCCTCAAGGTACGGCTATTCAGCGCCCCTCCTCCTTTAGAAGAAAAACAAACGGGTTACCTGTCACAAGCCCTGTTTGTACGTTTACCGGTCTCTAATACAGCACTTGTCTACAGTCCGCCCAAGTACTTTGCACCACCGCAGCCGGCGGCCCCGTTTCAGTATGCGCCGTTAGAAGATCTGGCGCAGCTGCAACAAGCTCAGCTCAGCTTGCAACAAAGTGATCCGGCCCTGGCGCCTGTTCCCAGGTTAATTACTCTCAGTGACAAGGGGATCCGTTACACCGAGCAGGATATCACGCAGCTGGATAACTTACCTGATTTATCAAATGCGTCTTCACAGCATTTTATCAACCTGGGAACGCCCCGTGATTACTGGAAAGTACGTCTGTTCCAGTTGCAACCCGGACAAACTCTGATACAGGATTATCGCGCCAAAGATAAACCGATGGCGATTGTCATCAAGCCCTTTGTCAGAGGGAATCGCCCTGAACACCCACTCGTTATGAATACCCAGCTGGATGGACGTTTTAGTCGTGTTTTTACCAATGAATATAGTATTTCGCGAAAGCGATATGCTTTGGCACCTGAACAAGAGTTACCCGCTTTCTTACTGCACCCGAAAAACCCGGCACTGACAGCTTACCCTTCCGTCACGCTGGCAGTGGGCTCGGATATTGAACAGTTACATCAGCTAAGTCTGTCGGCAGAGCAACCTCTTTGGTTTGCGTTGCTGGAAGAATATGCAACGCCTCCTCCTCAACCGCAATGGTGGCAACATGAATATTAAAACACTTCTTTTTCTGTCATTGCTCCTGCTAGCAGGCAAGGGGTACACCAATGAGACGCCTGAGCAGCTAAGCCCCAGTTGGCAAGTACTGTACAATTGGTTCGCACAGCCGGTTGCCTTGCCGCCCTGGCAACTGCGAAGCCAACCAGGGTTGGTCACTTTGCGTGCCAGCTCAGCTCAGTTTGGCGGTGGTGACCTGTATTTCCGCCCTCAGGGAAGCGCCTGTATGCTCTCCGTACCTCATCAGTTTCATGATCAACTGACAGGCAGAATTGGCAAAGCCGTGTTCAATACCCGCTGTCAGGTCATGGTTATCAACACTGAGCACCGAAATGAGCCAAGCCCGGATCTGTACAGTATGGACTATTCACACCGTCCCAGTGGCTTGCATGCCGCCGCGGCACAAGCTTTCGCACGGCGCTATCCAGCCAGTCATTTGTACCAAATACATGGCTTTAATCAGGATAAGCGTCGCACACCACATGGCCGTCTCGCAGATTTCATTATCAGTCAGGGCAGACAATACACCCCGGCTTTGACACAATTAGCCCAGTGTCTGTCAAAGGTCAGCGAGCATACCTATCAATACCCGCATCAGGTATCTGAGCTGGGTGGTACACGCAACATTATGCATCGCCTCGGCTTGCCCGCGGGCTTTTTTATTCATATTGAGATAAGTCGCCCAATGCGAGAGCGACTGGTATCAAATCCTCAAACTCTGGAACAGTTTGCCCTATGCCTTATTTGATTGTTTTGCTCCTGCTCCTGACAAGCACTTGGTTGCCTGCGCAGGCACAGCCCGCGGCACTGCACAGTGCTCCGAACTGGTTCGAGCCCGGTACATTGCAGTTGCACCGTAATGCCGCAGACATCAATCTGGATGCAGAACAATCCCGTTTCATCCTGCTTCCGGCTGGCCGCTGGCTCAGTCTGCAGAGCGAAGCACAGGTCATTCAAATGTGGCAGGGACAGTCTCCTCACGCCATGCAGCGTATTACCCGGGCTGAACTTCACTGTGAACAAAACCGGTGTCAGCTGCCTGCTGCTGGCACTACGCGCCTGATCCGCTTTTACAATCCAAGTGAAGAGATCCAGCAATTCTCAGCCTGGCATGGGCTGTTTCATCGACACCGGGATCCGTTTCGTATTCCGGTCAAGCTTGCACTTCCGGCAATGCAACTTTATGAAGCGCAGACCCACACCACACATTATCGCTTAAACAACAGGCAGAGTATTCAGCTGTTTTTTGCCGAGGCAACTAAGCTCAAATTAAACGCCCGGCGCATTCTGCCCGACCCGGCACAGCCCGGCATAGTCTCGGTCCGACTCAATGACGCCGTGATTAGTCAGATCACTCTAAGCGATTCTCCCGCCGAGGAATTTGCCCCGCAGTTGCGTAAACACCGATTTGGCCATGACGTAAAGCTCAATAACGATCAGGTTATTGGCCTGGTTAGCAGCGACTATATTGCCGTGCCAGCCGGAGGCTATTTGCGCCTTGAAGCCCAGGGCGATACCTTGCTAAACCTGGTGCGCATGGAGCGTGGCTTGTTTGATACCGACGCAGCACAAACCTGGCCGGAATCCTTGTTTAACCCATACTGGACAGATAACTTGCAGTGGCAGCTGGAGCAGGTCTATCAGCATCACACTATCTCGGCTTTGCATTCGGCGGATCTGGCGAAAACTAGTGCACTGGGACGTCAGCGACTGTCAGAGTTGCAAGATACGTTAGGCACAGTGCGTTTTTTACAGCCCAAACGCGCTGAACACCCATTTACCACTCATGTCAGTGAGCAAACCGTAACTCAGGCTTATCGTTTTGCAACCGACCGCCTGTATGCAACCCAACAGCGCCAGTTACTCCACTATCATACCCTCTCTGGCCCTGTTCAGTTTGAGCTGATTGATCAACAACGCCTGTCCCCGACACTCAGGCTGTATGCACGCACAACCACAGCTACCCAGCTGATAGTGGAAATAGACAGTTATCGGCACACCATAGATCTCTTGCCATCCGGACATTTTGCAATGCTGGAGCTGCCTCTGCCACTGGACGCGCAGCAACTCAGTGTCACTGTCAGCGATCCCATTGAGGTGGATCTGGCTTTACGTGTCAGAGAATTACAGTCTTTGCCAAACAATGCCGTTTTATATCAGCGCCCGGGCCGGCTCAGCGATAAAAGCCCGGCTATTGCCTATCGCCTGGAGCAACAGTTGCAAAGGCTTGCCCATTCCTACCTGCAAGGTTTGTCTCGGTTTGTGCTGACTCATTCGCAGCACTCAACGACCAAAAGTAGTCTCAGCGCCAGCCACTGGCACTATCGCCTCGGCGAAGCTGAAATGATGGTTAAACAAAACCCACAACAAGCGCTACCTTTATTGAAGTCACTGATAGACAGCCCCCATCAGGAAGTTGTGATCAGAGCCTGGCAGCTACGCCTGGCCGCTTTTTCTGAGCTGGGTGAGCATAATACTGCTGAGCGCTATTTGGGCGCTCTGTTGAGCCACCCTTATCCTCAGTTACAACACTATGCCGCTCAGCAACTATTGAATCACTACCAAAGCACTCGTTCGATTCATAGCATTCAGGGGTTGTGTAGTATGTGGCGCAAAACACTGCCTGCCTGCGAGGAAGCACTGCGCAGCAGTTTTGTCGAATTACAACAAAACCTTTATGCTCTGTGGTTAGGGCATGATACACGTAAAGACGATGACGACTTGTACCCTGTCCGTCAGCAACTTGGCTATACTGTGCCAGCCAGCCATCCACCAGTTGTTGATTATTCTCTACATCACCACGGTGTCAGTACACTGCTCAGCGAAACAAGCAACACCTCGGCGTACCCGATAGTCAATCAAAGCCTCTCTCTCACCGCTCATCGACCAATGCTGCTCAAAGTCAGCGCCAGAGCTCAGGCGGTAGAGACACAACAAGGCGAGATAGTCTGGCTGCGAGCACATCGCTCAGCACACAGTGACATAATGCCAATATTTAACGACGTGCCTTCAACCACCACGCTGCGTATAGACGAGCAAGATCAGCCACGCTTGTCCATAGCCAGTACCGGTTATTTTTCGCTTCAACCCGGAGAGCAATTGACCATCAGTAGCGACCAACTGTTGCTGCTCCAGTTTGATGCTTTACCACCTGAGCATGCTCTCACTTCAGGTCAGGATATGAAGGGGACTTTGTGGCATGACGACTTTATGTCTTTGCTCTATCGAACACCGCTCAGCGGTGCACAGTCTGATGCTTTGCAACGCACTCTGCTGCTCAATGCGCTTTATCGTCTTGAGCGCCAGACACTCAGTGAACATGAATATACCGCCCTGTCAGCAAGGCTGATGCAATCCTCGCCGAGCCCGGCACTGGACATGCTGTATAACCGCATCCAGAGCTTTGGGCACTGGCAAGCGTTCGAAGCTTATCAAAATTATGCAGGTACCCAGTTGGTCGATTTATCTGCGTTGTCTACACGCAGTGCCGCTGAGCAGTTTAGCCGCCACACCAGTCGCGATGACGATTTACCAGGATTGATCTTACGTCCAAACCATAGCCTGGCACTGGATCTGAGGGAATTACAGTCACTGCAGGTCAGGCTCGTCTTACACTTCGCCAATGCGGAGTTATTGCAACAACATCAGCGGCCGCAACTCAGTGTAGCGCGCGCCGATGGCAACGTGCACTGGCGTCTTGATAGCAACCGAAGTGAGCTCGGGTTAACGCGTGCAGACCTGGCCAGCGGGGGACTGGTGTTGCGTTGGCTCAACCCGTTTGCCGCACAGCTGCTCAGTGTCGAGGTCGAGGCCTATCAACAAGGCGCCTGGCAAACGGTCGATTTGGGTGCTGAGCAACTCTTTTACTATGGCAATGACAGCAACCCGATCACCGCTAAACTGAATAAAGACGCCGTTCTTAAACTGGAATACGTCGAACAGGATACCCGCCGGGAGCAGTCAGGCTTTTATCCGGCCGGACTGCTGACTCTGGCACCGCAAACGTCGAGCCTGGCCAGACTCTATCGCTGGCAACTGAACCCCAACCGCCATAAACTGGCCGTAGCACCTGCTTTGCAACCACACAGAGTGCCTCAGCCCACACTGGTATATACGCCAGCCAAAACGCACTACCGTGAACCCGTGATGCAAACCGATGGCAACCTCACCCATGTTGAGGGCGTCATGCAATACAATCGGGATGGTATCTATCAAAGTAGTGAGCCGCTGGGCTCTGAACACACGCTGGACCTGGGCATACGATTGCGTAACCGACATCAGCAACACTGGTATCGGCTGGAAAGTTTCTTTCGCCTGAATAACACCAGTGAATCGTCATTCAGTATCAATGGCCAGTATGACTGGCTTGATGATGAAGACGACTGGTTTGCCAAAGCGTTGTGGAACAATCGCTGGCAAGAGTCGCCACAGAGCCGGGAAACACACCTGACCAGCCAGTGGGCCGTAACCATTGGAGAGATTTGGCGCGAGGATCAACACTGGCGCCACCAATGGTGGTGGCAGCCATTTTATTACTACACCAGTATTGAAAAAGACGAGTATCTGGCGGATGAGACCATCAGTAATGCAATGTTCAATTTTTACCGTCATAACCACAGCCATGGCTGGCGTGGCGGTTACCGTCTCCGTCATCAAAGCCGCGTAGACAGTCAGCTTAGTGCACAACTTACAACAACCTCTAATGATGACTGGACCTCGCTTGATGTTGCTTCATTAAGTGGTGTCTGGCAGCAATATTATCAGGGCCATATTTTTTCTGTCGGCCTGAGCAGTGGCTATGTATTTGCCGATGATCACCGGCCTAATGCGACCTGGCAGTACCTGACTACGTTGGGCTGGCAAACGCTGTTCGACTTTAGCGAACACACTGGCGGCTGGATCAGTCTGAACTGGACACAGGATTGGTTCCGAAATAACCACAGCATTCGTTTTGAGGTCACCCTGGGCAATTTGCAGCGCAGTGGCTTTGACCCGTTTGCACATGACGAGATTATCTTTGAGTCGCTGCAATTGACGCATTTTTTAGAGCAGGATCTGTATGGCAGATAACCAATTAAAAACCCAGCTTCAGGCAATTCTATTTGCCGATACAGAACAGTTCTGGTTGAATCTGCACCGTCACAAATATCAGCAGCTGATTGAGGAGCTGGCCGGATGGGAGCTATTACAAAGTCAGCCAAAAGACGAGCAGCTAGACTATTGGCAGCTGCTGCAGACCATTGCGTTTTTGCGCCATAAAATTGAGCGGCTTCACGAACAATTGGAAGGGCATGATGCAGACTACCAGTCGTTTGTAGAACGGCTCAGCAAAGCCGAGCTGGCTACCGAGAAACAGCTACATATCCTCAAGTATGCAGAAACTTTGGGAGCGTCTAGCACCCAGCTGCAACAGGACAAACAAGCGTTTACTCGCTGGTTTGATGAAGGTGCGGTCATTGGCCGCTATCAAACTCTGGTTGCCGATCTGGAACAAGATCTACGCTTCTTTATTGCCAAACTCGGCGCCCTGACCAACCGTTATCTGCGTCTGTCAGGCAATCAGTTGGAACAAGCCTGGAAAAAGCTGGATCTGCAACCCTTTTTCTTGCGTTTAATGGCCACCAGTAACAATGCCCACGTCCGTCATGGCATGATCCGCGCGCTGGTGAATCAGGTTTCCGTGATCAATGAATTTAAAGCCGATCCGGACTTGGACAGCGAACTGGTTGCTGAGCTCATTGAGCTACTGGATGCAGAAAATACCCCTTACCAGGCCATTATCGATATTCTTGAGATTCTTATCCATCAGCGCCCGACCTTTGTTCGCAGCTATATGTGGGCCTATGTAGAAACAACGCTTGACGATAATACCTCGGCACATAAGCACAATGATCAGCTATTCATTGTGGCTGCAATGCCTCGAATTCTGGCCAACAAATACCCACTGGCTGAGCGGGATATTCCGCTGTTGCGGGAGTTAACACAGCACCCGTTTGCCCGAGTGCGGCAGGTGTGTATTGAGCAATTGCGTAACCTGCCTGACAAGTTGGCCAGGGAATTGCTGGAACAACGCTTCAGAAATGAAGTCGTCGACTCAGTGCGTTTCACCCTGGTTAAGCAGCTTACCGCTGCTCGTTTTTCTGCTGACGGGTATGCATTTGAGTTATGGCGCTCCCATCTCCTTGGCAAAGAATGTCTGGAAGTCAAGCGTATGTTGTTGGAGCAAAGCCCCAGACTCATGCTAAATGAGGCCGTTGAAGCAACACTGGACGATACCTCAGACAATCAAGACACAGTTTTAATGCAACGTTATCTGGACGTATTAAATCAGGCTCTGGAGAGTGAACCTGACCAAGCCGTACGGCGCTACATTGCACGAACCCGCGAGCAGTTATTTAGCTTCACACAACAAAGTCTGCATGCACAACTTGCCCAGGTACTGGCTGAGCAAGAGGCAGTATACTTACCCGGCGATATCGACCAGGATACACTGGGCCGGGCACTCAGCATGCTGGCTCAGCATGAACAGAGCTTTAACGCCTATCGTGAAAAGCAAGGCTGGCGGATCCAGATAGACTACCAACGCCGCCGACGCTTCTGGCGGGTCTGGCATGAGTTTTTCACGCCCAGTACAGATAAGCGTCAGAGCTTTAGCCATACCAGAGCCAAAATTCCCTCTGCGCAACTCCATGTGCCCAGTTGTACCACGGCTGAGATCAGTGCCACAAATGTCCCGGGCGAAGCGCTTTACCACCTTAAAGAAGCCAGCGCACGGCCGCATTTGCCCCTGCCCGACTATTTGTTATCGGTGCTCAGCCAGGATCAACTGAAGAGCAGTGGTAAGAATTACACACCCGATGGCATTTTAGTGGTGACACCGCCACAGCATCTGTGGCAGCGGATCCGGGCCTACTGGCACTTGTCTGTTAACTACGCTGAAATCGATGGCCTCCGAAAGGGCAATGAGCTGGAGCAACAAAATTATATTGCACAGCTGCGCAAACTTGGCTTTGTGCTGGAGTTTAAACCTTATGGCAGCGAACTTGGCTGTACCTTTCCGGTTGAGCCGGGTATTGCAAAATTGTTTGCCCGGGCAGGCGTGCCCGGGGTATTGGTTAATCTGGGCTATAGTTTCAAAGAATACCTTTACTCTATTTATCAAAACAGCATAGGTCAGCTGGTGTTTTTTGTGTCGACCTTTATTGCTTATTTCTGGTTACGTCATATTCGGCTAAATCGCAAAATTCGCAGCAACCGTGCGAAAATCCCTGTGACCATAGGCGGCTGGGGCACCCGGGGAAAGTCAGGTACCGAACGGCTCAAAGCGGCGTTATTCAGTAGCCTGGCACTGCGTGTTGTCACTAAAACGACCGGGTGTGAGGCCATGATGATTTTCGCACGCAGCTCAGGTGAGCAGTATGAATTACCCCTGTTCAGACCCTTCGACAAAGCCAGTATCTGGGAACAAAGCGATGTACTGGATTTTGCCCGCTCGGTGCGCGCGGATGTCTTTTTATGGGAGTGTATGGGCCTGACACCCAGATATGTGCGGATCCTGCGTCGCTGGATGCGCGATAATTTCACCACCATCACCAATACGTACCCGGATCATGAAGATATCCTCGGCCCAAGCGGCGTTGATGTAGCACGGGAAATGGCCGCCTTTATTGGCAGCCACACCCAGATATTTACCGCCGAACAAACCATGGCCCCGATTCTGAACCGGGCTGCGGACCACAAGCAATCCACCCTGATCCAATTGCACTGGGGTGATGGTTTTCAAATCACGCCGGATATCCGCGCCTTATACCCGTATGAAGAGCACCCGGACAACATTGCCCTGGTATGTAAAATGGCTCAGTACATCGGCATTGATAAAGATTATGTGTATAAAGAAACCGCAGAACGTATTGTGCCGGATGTTGGCGTATTACAACATTTTACAGCGGCACCGGTTGATCATCTGACTCAGTCTTTCGTCAATAGTATGTCAGCCAATGAGCGCCTGGCGACCCTGGAAAACTGGCGTCGTCTTGGCTTATTCGACCTGAACGACAAACCAGAGACACAAACCATCGCTCTGCTGAACAACCGTAATGACAGGGTTGCACGGTCAAAAGTATTTGCGCAGATCCTAGTGGAAGATCTCAGTTTCGATCATATAGTGGTGATCGGGAGTAACGTCGACGGCTTCGAGGCCTATCTGGATCAGGCACTGGATACCCGAGTTAACCGACTGATTGATAATAATGACAAGCAAGATCTGATACGCCTGCTGACGCAATGGAAATGCGGGGAAAGCCCGGAGCACTTTATTCAGCAGTTAAACAGCCTGTTTGAAACTCCCCTGCTGGACACCGCGCATTTGTTTGATGACAGCCTTTTGGCGACAACACTGACTGAGCATATTGACGATAAAGTCCAGCAGGGCATTGTCCGGTTGCGGATTCAGAACTGGCAGCTGGCACATTCTCTCACAACATTAGACGATCTGAGTGCAAACCGGAAACAACTGACTCAGGTTCTGGGCAGTATAATGCACAGTAAATTGCTCTTGTTAGACAACCCGCATATCACCGCCGATGAGCTCACCAATCGTATCGCCCGCCTGGGGCTGGCCGGACAACATCAATTAATTGTCGGCATGCAAAACATCAAGGGACCGGGACTAAACTATGTTTATGCCTGGCAGCACTGGCATACTTTGCATGCCAGCTGCGAACGGCTACTGGAGCCACAGATCAGTCATGCTCAGTTTCGTCGCGACCTCAACAAGCTGACGCAACTTGACAAGGTCAATCGTATTGAGCGCGACTATTTTTCACACATGCTGCAAACCCTCAGCAAGCTCCCTCAGGCACAAAGCGAATTCGCTCAGGCCGAACTTAGCCACCTGGCCGAGCGGCTCACTCAACAAAGCGCCAGCGACGAACAAGCTGTGGGGCCGGAAAGTCTCTCAGGTGTTACACGCTTTGTACTGCAAGTGGTTGAGTCGTTTCTCGACGCCGGTGCTGCGGTAAAAAGAAAGAAAACCGCACAACAGGTTTATCAGGATATTGCCACACAGCGGATCACACCGGAACGCGCCATTACGGTTCTGGCAGCGCTGAACAGGGGCCAAAAACCGGGCTGGCTGACGGAGCGCTGGCTTAATCGCGGCAAGGATTGACAACGCTCATACATCTGTTTGCCTACACCAGGCCAATGTAGGCACGCTCCTTGCTCCAATCATCTCTGAATGACTTAAAAACAGTGTCATTTCGCATTGTGCAATTTTATTAAGCGAAATGGCCGAGACAGGCCTCGCAAAATGCAAAACTGTGCAAAATGCGAGCTGCAACTATCCGGATGACATGTAAAAGTATTAGGTACACAGGTAATGAAAATCAATCCTTTGGTACCACTTTTATATTGTAATACTGAGGCATAAATCGGAACTAACAGTCATTTTTTTGATTTCTAATTGACCAAACTGTTTAAAAGTAAGAAAATGGGATTAGTTAAAATTGATTAGGGATAACATTTTATTTACACAAATAGAATTTAGCCCTGGAGTATGTCTATGAAATTATCAGTTCTTGCGCTTGGCCTGAGTGCCGCCCTAATCAGCAGCTTCGCTGCAAACGCCGGTGAAAACCTGATCACCAATGGTTCTTTTGAGCAGTCAGATGCTGTTAATGGATCCTGGAGTCTGTTCAGAACTTTGCCTGGCTGGAGTCGCAGCTCCGCTAAATTTGAAATTCAGACTAATCGCCTTGGCCTTATTCAGGCACAAGATGGTGAGCAATACCTTGAGCTGGATTCAACCCGTAACTACAGCGCATACCAAAGCGTTGCGACGGAAGCTGGCAAACAATATGTCGTAAGCTTTTACTACTCACCTCGTGTTACCAACAATAACACCACCAACAAAGCAACCGTCTATTGGGACGACCAGGTCATTGCAGAGCTAAATGGTACGCAACGAGGCTGGCAACACTACACTATCACGGTAACGGCAAACAGCGACGAAAGTACGCTGAAATTCGTTGGCGCAGGCAACTCAGACTCATACGGTGCACTACTGGATAACGTTTCGGTCACTGCTGACTGTGTTACAGGTTTATTTGGTATCAACAATTACGGCTCCTCACAAAGTGGTTACGTGTATCACTTTGATGTTGACGCTGGTCAGTACAGCACTGTGTCAGGAGTAACACACACCGCATCGAACATCGCGAGCAAAGACGGTGTGCTTTATTTCATGGAGCAGACTGACAGCAAGTCTAAAGCTTCTACCTTGTGGGCGCTGGATCTCAATGGCAACCAGCAATATAGCGTGGCTAATGCAACTTCATGGCCTTTATATCGCTCTGCTGTTACACCAGACGGCGTATCTTTGCGCAGCACCAGTAAAACCTACATGTACGACTTTGACATGAACAGCGGTGAAAAAACCGTACTGGGTAAATTGTCTTACCCTGGCGATGACTTCAGCCATGGAGACATTGCGTACTCAGCAGACGGTAACGTCCTTTACGTGTTGACCGGCAAGGCACTGTATACGCTGGATGAAGGTAATATGGAACTGACTAAAATTGGTGAGCACGGTGTTAACTGGGCTTCTGGTCTGGCCATTACCGCCGACGGCAAACTGTACGTATCTGGTCGCGAAGCAGGTAGCAATGCGCAAATCTGGCAAATGAATCCAGACACAGCCGTTGCAACTTTAGTGATGGAAGGTCCTGAGCATATTAACGACCTGACCTTTGTCGACAATTTCTGCCGATAACCGGAACATACGCTCTAAATGCACAAAAACCAGCCTGACAGGCTGGTTTTTTTGTATACAAAAAGCGTCCCACCCAGCTGGTAAGGCTTCCCCATCGCCATCCCACTAGGTATACTGACGCGCTTTTAATGAATAGTTAGTCAACACTGACCTAACTTGGAAATCATTTGGGGACTGGCCACCCGTTCAAAGTATGTTTGATATGACTGTCATCTTCAGTACGTCCGACATCGATAATATTAAGGCCAAAACAACACATTTGATTGAAATGGGAATAATATGAATTCATTACCTAATCGCGGTGAGTTTCTGGGCCATCCAAAAGGCCTGTTCTTACTCTTCGGCACGGAAATGTGGGAGCGCTTTGGCTACTACGGAATGCGTGCAATCTTGGTTCTTTATCTGGTTGCTCAGGTACAAAACGGCGGCTTCGGCTGGACTAATGCCGACGCACTGAGCCTGTACGGCACCTTTACCATGGCAGTCTACCTGACCCCTTTGATCGGTGGTTGGTTAGCCGATAACGTATTGGGTCAGCGTAAAGCAATCATCATTGGTGGTATTCTGATGGCCGCAGGCCACTTTACTATGGGTATTCCACATAGTTTGGTTGCCGGTATGGAAGAACAGGTTTTCTATATTGGTCTGGCATTATTATGTGCCGGTAACGGTCTGTTTAAGCCAAACATCTCGACTATGGTGGGCGACTTGTATCAGGAAGGTGATAAACGCCGTGACGGTGCCTTCACGATTTTCTACATGGGTATCAACTTAGGTGGTGCGTTGGGTCCGCTTATCGCAGGTTATGTTGCAGCACAAATTAACTGGCAAGCTGGTTTCATCGCTGCAGGTATCGGCATGGTGATCTCCGTTGTGATGCAACTACTATTAAGCCAGAAATATCTTGGCGATATCGGTGTCGTCCCAGCAGCCAAGCTGTCTCAGCAGCAATCGGCCAGCAACACTAAAGAGCCTCTTACCAGTCAAGAAAAAGACCGTATCCGCGTTATCTTCACTATGAGTGTATTCAGTATTATCTTCTGGATGGGCTTTGAGCAGGCCGGTGGTCTGATGAACCTGTTTGCTGCTGATTATACCGACCGTATGCTGATGGGTTTTGAAATCCCGGCGTCATGGTTCCAGTCTCTAAACTCTATCTTTATTATTATCTTCGCGCCACTGGTGGCCATGATCTGGCTCAAGCTGGACAAGCGTGAGCCTAACTCACCGGTTAAGTTTGCCATCGCGTTAGTATTCCTGGCGCTTGGCTTTTTGACAATGATGATGGCGCTTATCACCGAAGGCAGTGATTCGGGTAACCTGCAGATCAGCATGATGTGGCTGGTACTTTTCTACCTGTTCCATACGCTGGGTGAACTGTGTCTGTCGCCAATTGGCCTCTCTATGGTGAGTAAACTGGCACCACTGCGCCTGGCTTCATTATTAATGGGTCTGTGGTTCCTGTGTACAGCGGTTGCGAACAAAATCGCGGGCTTTGTTGGTTCATTCATCGGCGAAGGCCAGGAAGCAATGAACAATGCCATGAGCATCTTCATTGGTCTGGGAGCAACAGCGCTGTTGTCTGCACTGGCAATGTACCTGCTTAGCAACAAGCTGGTTGACTGGATGCATGGCGCGGAAGGTACCAATGATGAGCCGCATACTCAGGAACATTACCTGGAAAAAGAACTAGAGATCTCAGGCGAAAGACAATAATTTTTTAACTGTGATTCATGTAAAAGCCGCACTAAATCTGTGCGGCTTTTCTATTTCTGGCTTGCTTTTGTAAACTTTTAGATACACCTGGGCAGAATTCATCCCTCAGTGAGATCGTCCCCTTAAAAGTTCCAAAGTGATATCGCTGTCAACAAAGAACTTAAAAGTTCTTTTATATTATATTGTTAAGGATTTTTCTTTTAAATATACCACGGCCAAACAATCCAATTTACAGAACGGAACGAGGCTTGTAATCGAAAAAATTATCCTGTCCACTCAATCCGTATAACCCTGATAATTTGTACGACAGAATTTACATTTCGCCCTCTTGCTAATTCACCCCCATAGCTTCCCCTTTTGAGCATTTTGATTAATCATCCACAGCACAAAACAAATAGCGATCCAGTGCTTTTAAGCGGGAGTATGACAATGAGTGAAGTAACAAATCCTCTAGGCCTAGTTGGCATTGAGTTTACCGAGTACGCAACACCAGATGCGGACTACATGGAAAAGATTTTTGCCGATTTTGGTTTTTCTAAACTGAAAAAGTTTAAAGACAAAGACATCCTGTACTACAACCAGCATGACATTCACTTCCTGCTGAACAAAGAGCGCGGCGGTTTCTCTGCTGAGTTTGCTAAGAGCCACGGTCCGGCTATCTGCTCTATGGGCTGGCGTGTAGAAGACGCGCAAAAAGCGTTCGAAATCGCTGTTGAGCGCGGTGCAAAACCAGCAACAGATTCAACCCATAAAGACTTGCCTTACCCAGCTATCTACGGCATCGGCGACAGCCTGATCTACTTCATCGACGTATTCGGTGATAAAGGTTCAATCTTCGAGCAAGACTTTGTTGATTTGGAAGAGCAAGTGGTTGTTGAAGACAAAGGCTTCCTGCGTATCGACCACCTGACTAACAACGTATACAAAGGCACCATGGAAACATGGGCAAACTTCTATAAAGACGTATTCGGCTTTACTGAAGTACGTTATTTCGACATCAAAGGTCAGAAGACAGCCCTGTTGTCATACGCACTGAAATCTCCGTGCGGCACCTTCTCAATTCCTATCAATGAAGGTAAAGACGACAACAACAACCAGATCGATGAGTACCTGGACGAGTACAATGGTCCGGGCGTACAGCACCTGGCATTTTTGACCAACGACCTGGTTGCATCACTGGACAAACTTGACCAGACTAACATTGCAACATTAGACATTGTTGATCACTACTACGACACCATTTTTGACCGTGTACCTTGGGTTAAAGAAGACCGTGAAAAGATCAAAGAGCACCAGATCCTGGTAGACAGCCAGAGCGAAGATTGCTACCTGCTACAGATCTTCACTAAGAACCTGTTTGGTCCTATCTTTATCGAGATGATCCAACGTGTTGACGACGGTGGTTTCGGTGAAGGTAACTTCCAGGCACTGTTCGAGTCTATCGAGCGTGATCAGGAACGCCGCGGCGTGATCTAATTCTCCTTTGAGAGTAGAAATTTAAAAGCAGCTTGGGGCGATGCCTTGTGGCTGCTTTTGCCGTTTAATTTGGCTGAGACTCAGATGTTGCATTGAAAAATCAAAACGCTATCACCACATCTGAGAACAGCCTCAAACTTGCAAAAAGGAAAGACCATGTCTTTTATCAACGAAACGCACGACATTAATCTGAAGAGCTGGGTTGCCAGCGCTAACCAGGCCGACACCGACTTCCCAATCCAAAACCTGCCATTTGCTTCATTCCGCCGCAAAGACAGCGCCGAAGAGTTCCGTGGCGGCGTTGCCATTGGCAATCAGGTACTGGATTTGGCTGTGGTTGCCGCAGCGGGTATTTTCAGTGGCGAAGCACAGGATGCAGTAGAAGCAGCCAATGCACCTAAACTGAATGAGTTTATGGGAATGGGTCAAAATTATTGGTCTGCTCTGCGTCTGGCGTTATCTCGTGCTCTTCGTGAAGACTCTGAGCATCAGGGCGCATTGGAAGCGGCATTAGTTGCTCAATCTGACGTTGAATATGCACTGCCGTGTCATATTGGCGACTACACAGATTTCTACACCTCAATCTACCATGCTACAGCGGTAGGTAGCTTGTTCCGCCCGGACAACCCTTTGCTGCCTAACTATAAGTGGGTACCAATCGGTTACCACGGCCGTGCTTCATCGATTGACGTGTCAGGTCAAAACTTCCCACGCCCTAAAGGTCAGACTAAAGCACCAGATGCTGATACACCGTCTTTCGGTCCTTGTAAGCGCCTGGACTACGAACTGGAGCTGGGTATCTACCTGGGTAAAGGGAATGCGCTGGGCGATTCAATCTCGATTGAAGATGCCGAAAGCCATGTCTTTGGTTTCTGCCTGTTCAACGACTGGTCGGCCCGTGATCTGCAAGCCTGGGAATACCAGCCGTTAGGTCCGTTCCTGGCGAAAAACTTTGCTTCAACGGTATCGCCGTGGATTGTCACCACTGAAGCACTGGCGCCGTATCGCACTAACTGGCACCGTAATGAGCAAGACCCTCAGCCTCTGGACTATCTTGAGTCTGCACAAAACCGTGAATCTGGCGCTTTTGATATCCAGATGGACGTACTGCTTGAAACGGCGAAAATGCGTGAAGCCAATGCAGCGCCAAGCAAGCTGTCAGAATCAAGCTTTAAACACAGCTACTGGACAGTGGCACAAATGGTCACTCACCACACAGTAAACGGCTGTAACTTCCTGCCGGGCGACATGCTGGGTTCAGGTACTCAGTCTGGTCCTGAGCACGAAGAAGCGGGCTCTTTGCTTGAGCTGTCTCGTGGCGGTAAAGAGACCATCACCCTGGACAATGGCGAAGAGCGTAAGTTCCTGGAAGACGGAGACAAGGTCATTATGCGTGGCTGGTGTGAAGCCAACGGCTTTGCACGTATCGGTTTCGGTTCAGTCGAAGGCACTATCCTGCCAGCGAAGTAATCGCAAACGCAAAAGCTTTTCTTTACAAAACAAAGGTGTGCTTAAGTACACCTTTTTTTTGTAAGTAAATACTGGCTTTTTGCATAAAAATTGTTAAAGTGAGTCGTTAATTTAAATTTTTACGTGTTATGTTTCGCTATATCAAACGCCTGATCACATCGCTATTTCAACCTAAACAGCTAATGATGCGCCAGAATGGTCAGGTTAGTATGATGGTTGTGCCCGGCTGGTTGCAATTTATTGCACTAGTGCTGGTTTGTGGCGCTCTTACCTGGTTAGTTATCAGTACATCAGCGTTTTTTAAACAACAAAAAACGGTTAATGCCCTGCAGGCTGAACTACAGACTCAACAGCGAGCCTGGGCAAAAGAAAAACAGCTGCTGGCCGAACGTCTGACTGAACAACATACGCAGCTTGTCACCTTAAACGAACAGCACACTGTACTCAGTGAAATTGTCGGTGCCCTGCCTACATCGATCACTGAGCAGGCAGATACGCCTGCCCCTTTACCAGATACAGACAATCGAGTTGATGTAGATCCAACGGTTAATGATGCACATGAGTTTGAAGTACATAGCGCTGAGCTTGACGATGCCCAAGCCGCTTTGCTTAGAACACTACAAACCATCATTTCAGCACGCAACGACCAGCTAATGGCCGGATTTAACGAAGCTGGCTTATCCCTGACAACGGACAATAACACCGCACAGGGTGGTCCGTATCATCAGGTTGATGCCACGCTGTTAAATGCACACTACACCCGGCTAATAGATGACTCTGTACAACTCAATCAGTTAGAAAACCTATTACATTCAACGCCTAAAATGATGCCCGTTGCGCACGACAAATATTATATTTCCAGCGCTTTTGGCTTTCGTAAAGACCCCATCACTGGCCGTCGCGCATACCACAAAGGCGTTGATATGGCAGGCTGGCACAAAACCCAGATCATTGCGCCAGCCGATGGTGTGGTGAGCAAAGCCGGTAAAAATGGCGGATACGGTAAGTTTATTGAAATTCAACATGCCAACGGCATTGTCACTCGTTATGGCCACCTGCATACCATCAAAGTGAAAAAAGGCCAGTCAGTCAAACAATCTGATGTGATTGCACTGATGGGCAGTACAGGTCGTAGCACCAGTACACACTTGCATTATGAGGTGTTACAGGATAAAAAGCATATAAACCCTGTAAAACTGGCAAGAGTGCTCAAACGTGTTCAATAAAAAGAAAAATTCATCTCCTTTCTCGCTTATTTCCCCCGACACCGTAATCACAGGTAACATCCAGTGTGATGGTGAAATTCAGGTTGATGGCAAAGTCGTTGGCGATCTGCAAGTGACTCAGTTGATCATTGGTGAAACGGGTATTGTCGAGGGTAATATCGTTGCAAACCAGGTTCAGGTACTAGGACAAGTTCAGGGCGGTATCAGCGCCGACAGTGTCACGCTGGAGCCCAGTGCCAGAGTCACCGGGGACATTGAACATGATACGCTATGTATTCAGGCTGGTGCCCATATACAAGGCCAGTTAAACCATCGTGCAGAGCAATCAAACGTCACGCCTCTGGATAAAGCCAGCGAAGGTTGAATAGCGCACCCAAAGCGTATCATCGGTAACATTTATTAACACAAAACATAGACTTAGCCTTTCACTTTTGTATCTGATAGTGATACATTTCACGCATATTATAAAAATAGAACGAGCTTGTTGGGCTCGTTTTTTTAATCCCATACTAAGCAAATAAAAGGATATAAAGTGAAAAAGCATATTTTAGGTCTACTACTCGCTGCCACGTCTTTGGGTTCTCAGGCTACCGAGCTAAGTAAAAGCTACCTGGAAGTAGGATATGGTGAAACGAGCCTGGATGGCGCCCCAAGTGGTTCAGATCCACAAGGTTTTATTTTTGCAGGGAGTTACGAATTTGCTAACGGCATTTTCATCGGGCTAAAAATCGATCAGCACTCCGATACCCTAAATGTCTTTGATGATTTAATCAGTGACGACTATGACGTTGATGAAACCACCTTTAATCTGGGCTATATATTGCACAAGACCGGTAATGGTCGATTTGCAGCAGGTGCTCAGGTAGGTGAGTTTGAGGTTTCCCTAAACGGCAGAAGTACTTCAATAGACACCCGTCGAGTTTACGGCGAATACGAGCATGCGCTTAGCAAACGTTTCAGCGCATTTGCCCAGGCTGGATATGAGATGCTGGACTTCCCAACTGCTATTAGTGACGAAAATGGCGTCTACTTCAATGCCGGTCTGCGATTTGACTTTACTGCTCACTCAGGTGTTGTCGTTGAATACACCAACGGTGTGGAGTATGACCAAACAGAAGTAAAATACCGTTATACTTTCTGATTTGAAAAAAGGCCTGCTCATTGCAGGCCTTTTTTACTTCTTAGCCGATATATACATAGTCACATCGGCATGAAACACCTTAACACCCTCACGATTAAATACCTCAACCGGTACAATGAGTTCTTCTTTGTCCTGCCATTGACGCGGTAATGGAATGATAGCTTCTGCGCACAGATCAGTATCCGCTTTTTTTAGATATTGTACTGTCATTCCTTTGGGGATCCAGCGATGTGTTTTCGACGGTATACTGGCATCGGTCACCACTCCAGCACATAGTTCAGCGAGGTTACACTGCGCAATCGCATGCACCGTGCCAATATGGTTGTGCACAGCCTTTCTGTTGGGCATTTGCGCCGTGATCCGCCCTTCACTGAGGTGAGTGATCTTAGGTTTAATAGTACCGAAATAAGGCGCTCGCTTGCAGACCGCCTTGCTGAATAGCCAGTTGCCAAAGGGCAACCATTTAAACTTCTTATAGGTTTTTAATAAGGGTGTTGCCATAACGCTTACCTGTTGGATTTAGATAACACCTCACCCTAACACATCTGACCAGTTAGTTCAGCCCCGTTTCACTGTTTTCTTTGTTCCCTTTATACATGAATATCATCGAATTAGAGTGAAAGCCTGGAGAGTGAATATTACCCTTTTTACAACAAAAATCGTGTAAGAGGCATCACCGGGACAGCATGCATATATCTCTGGCACACCTGACAACTTAGCCTACCGGGTCGGCACAATACAGATATAAAATATTTCATAACCTGACAGGCAAATACAATAAGTTTTTCTCTATTTGCTCTGATTGGCTGTAAAACCTCACTTCCCCCTTCGCGTTCAACCTTAAATATTTTATAATAAACAAAGATATATGATGAATTTCACGTTATTTAGAGCCGTTCTAATCAGACTACTTTAGCCCTGTTTTTAGAATAAACCAGATATTCTCGTTAACTGGAACAAAATTGGAACGATTCAAAAACAAAATTTTAAAATAATCAGCAAAAACAACAAGCCTGCCTATCACTCATACTCTGACTGCAGATAAAACTTGTCATTTTTTGCAATTAACGACTTTAATTATGGACGACAATTCAATGAAAAGTACGCCACGGATGACGCCTCTTTCGAACTTGGTGATTCTATGAAACTCAGTAACAAA
Source organism: Pseudoalteromonas sp. XMcav2-N (assembly GCF_024124545.1). Taxonomy (GTDB): domain Bacteria; phylum Pseudomonadota; class Gammaproteobacteria; order Enterobacterales; family Alteromonadaceae; genus Pseudoalteromonas. Next base: position 89,251 of record NZ_JAMXSF010000015.1, on the reverse strand, counting down.
CTCTACTCAGCCTTTGGTGTTCTTATTGTGCTGATGGTGATGTCCAGTACACTGGTCTGGTTTAAAGTTGCAACCGAAACAGCCCGGGCTCAGGAGGTCACAGGCGATGACCTCCCGGGCATGATCCTCTATAGCCGCTTACTCGACACCGAACACCAGCTCAAAAGTGCGGCGCTCGAATATATGAATGGGGATACCAGTAAGAAGTCCATGTTTAATGAGGTATTTCGAAAGTTCAAGGAAGTACACACCGAGTTATACCGCTATGAATCAGCCAAACAGGCTGACCGGGAAAAAATGGCTCACATTCTCAAAAGCATCACGACTTACCACCAGCGAGTCAATCAGGATGTTTTTGGTCGCTATGATCCCGATGCCTATCAACGTATCAAAACCCGGGTTGACCGCCTTGAGTCGACCACTGGGGAACAGTTAGAGTCTCTGCTAGATAAGCTTAAAGAACAAGAGTTTAACGATGCTATGCAGTCGACCGATTTACAGGAGTCACTCAACGATGACCTGCCGGGTGTCCGTTACTATTTAGAGCTTGTGGATGAAGCCGGCGATATGATAGCCGCGATTATTTCACATACAACGGGTAATGCGAATGCAGAAGCAGACTTTAATGACGATGCCGCCAGCTTTGAAGAGTATCTGAACCTTTTGATACCTCTAGAACAAAAACCGAATGAGTTACAGGATATCGCGACCATTAAACGCTTATATAAAGCCATACGCGATGAAGCGGCCACCGTCTTCAGCAGCTATGATCCAACAGCTTTTAAACAGGCAACAGCGACGCTCAGCGAATTGGACAGAAAGTACATTCAGGATATAGCAAAGATCCTCGATGTCTCTGCAAAAGAGGAAATCGATGATGCCACTGGTGCACTGGAGCTGTTAGTTGAGGGGCTCAACTCAACCTCTATCGTGATTATTGTGATCACACTGATCGCTGCAATTCTGGGTATGGCCATTGCCTATATTATTAGCAGCTCAATCGTATCCAGACTAAATCAGGTACTGGGAGTCGCTGAACGGATCAGTGCAGGTGATATCTCAGACAGAGACATCGTGCACAAAGGCCAGGACGAAATCGATGGACTGGCCGAAGCCACCAATAAAATGGCTCGCTCTTTGAATGAGCTATTACACTCAATTGCTCAGGTGGTAGATGATGTGCGTACTTCGAGCCATGACATCGCCGAAGCCAATGACCAAATCGCTTCGCGCAGCCGCTCATCGGCCGATCAGTCGACTCAGGTTGCCACCGCCATTGAGGAGATGAGCGCCACAGTCTCAGAGGTTGCGTCACAGAGCCAGGTTGCAGCCAGCCACGCCGATCAGGCGCGTACACTGGCCTCAGGAGGCGGAGATACCGTAGGACAAACCGTCAGTAAAATTAAAACTGCCTCCCAAAACGTGCAGAAAACCGCTGAAAATGTGACTCACCTGGGCGAGCTGAGTAGTCAGATTGGTAACGTGATTGGCGTGATTGGCAGTATTGCCGAGCAAACCAACCTGCTCGCCTTAAATGCCGCCATTGAGGCTGCACGAGCCGGCGAACAGGGGCGTGGCTTTGCCGTGGTCGCCGATGAAGTCAGAACGCTGGCTGAGCGTACCTCTAAAGCAACGGAGGAAGTGGTTTCTACAGTTCAGTCGATCCAGTCTCAGACGGAACACGCCGTCAGTTCAATGCAAAACAGCGTGTCTCAGGTTGACCAGAGTGTATCTATGGCTGAAGCTGCGGGAACTCAGCTGGATGACATTGTTCGTGGTGCGTCTGAAATTGCCTCTATGATCCAGTCGATAGCGACTGCGACCGAGGAACAATCAGTCGTGGCTGGTGAAATGGCTCGGGACATTTCTAAAATAGAGCAATCCAGCCAAAGTTCACTGCAGGATACTCAGGTTGCAGCTTTGTCTGCACAGGAGCTCAATAAGCAAGCCGAACAACTGGCTCAACTGGTTCGTAAATTCAGACTCAGAACTTAATTTTACCTAGGTATTCTGGCGCAGCGCTTTTTGCTGTGCCAGTCTTGAGCTTTGTTTTGGCTGATTTATCGCTTAATGAAAGTCCCGGGACTTGCTGTGCAAGGTGCCCAGGATCTCACTGCGGTCAACCAGCCGACCGGCGATGACGTGGATCACCTCGCCTTCTTTTTCAACAATACCTTTTACTTCCAGCAGTTTAGCACTGAGGTAAGCCTGCTTTTGAGCACGTGCAGTGCCCGCCCATACCACCACATTGATATTGCCGGTGTCATCTTCAAGCGTAAAGAAAGTCACCCCACCCGCAGTGCCCGGCGCCTGTTTACCAGTCACGATCCCTACCACAGTCACCAGAGATTTATGCCGACAAGCACTGAGCTGCGCCATGCGAGTAAAACGACCCAGTTTACCGGCCTTATCGAGCAGCGTTACCGGATGTTGACCCAGAGTGAGACCCAGCGCCGCATAATCTTCCACCAGGTCGTCCATGTCATCTGGCTGAAAAATACAAGATTGCGATTCCGCCAGCGAATGCGTACCGTCAGGCTCCGTGCGTGTGGCAAATAATGGCAAGGCCTGTTCCTGATCCATCAGTGTCCAGCGAGCCGAATAGCGGTCGCCCTGTAACGCTTTAAGCGCATTGGCAGACGCCAGACACTCCAGTGCGTTACCAGACAACCCGATGCGCTTTAGCTCACCGATATTCTGAAACCCGCTACCCGGGCGAGCAGTCAGTAACAGCTCAGCGTTGTCACGTTGTAAGCCTTTTACCAGACGCAACCCAAGTCGAATCGCAAATCGCTGCTGTTGCTGTTGCTGTTGCTGTTGCTGGCAAATATGATGATCGTACTCAGAGGCATTGACACACACAGGCAAAACCTCAACCTGATGACGCCTGGCATCCTGGACCAATTGTGAGGCGCTGTAAAACCCCATTGGCAGACTGTTTAATAGTGCGGTATAGAACATCGCCGGATAATAGTGTTTCAACCAGGCTGATGCATAAGCCAGCACAGCAAACGAGGCAGAATGACTTTCCGGAAAACCATACTCACCAAAACCACAGATCTGCTCAAAAATACGTTCAGCAAAACTCACTTCATAGCCCCGTGCTTGCATCCCGTTGATCAGCTTTTCTCTAAACTGCATCAACTCACCACTTTTTTTCCACGACGCCATTGCCCGGCGCAATTGATCTGCCTCCCCACCGGAAAAACCTGCCGCAACCATCGCCAGTTTAATCACCTGCTCCTGAAAGATAGGGACGCCCATTGTGCGAGACAACACAGACTTCACCTCCTCGGAAGGATAAGTCACGGCTTCTTCACCATTACGACGTTTTAAGAAAGGATGCACCATATCCCCCTGAATTGGCCCCGGCCTGACAATGGCAATTTGGATCACTAAATCGTAATAACAGGCGGGTTTTAATCGGGGCAGCATGCTCATTTGTGCGCGGGATTCTATCTGAAATACGCCGACAGTATCTGCCCGCTGAAGCATTTTATATACCTGAGGGTCGTCACCCATCCGGGTTAGTGCAGCCAAATCCAGCTGTCTTGATGTGTGCTGTGCGATCAACGCAAATGTTTTACGAATGGCACTCAGCATGCCCAGTGCCAGTACATCTACTTTGAGCAACTTAAGACTCTCAAGGTCATCTTTATCCCACTGGATCACTGTGCGCTCTGCCATAGCAGCATTCTCTATGGGTACCAGATCATGCAAAGGGCCTGCTGAGATCACAAAGCCGCCCACATGCTGAGAAAGATGGCGAGGAAAGCCCATGATTTCTTCAACCAGGCTGATGAAGTGCTGCCCTTTCAGTGAGTCTGGTTGCAAGCCAAGCTCACTCAGCTGAGTTTGCCAGTTTTGACCACGGTCACGGCGGTTCACATTGCGGATAAAATAATCCAGCTGAGTTGCTTCAATCCCCAGCGCTTTCCCGACGTCTCTGACCGCACTCTTAAAGCGGTAGCTGATCACCGTTGCAGCCAGCGCGGCGCGCTTACGGCCATATTTATGGTAAATGTACTGGATCACCTCTTCACGACGTTCATGTTCAAAATCCACATCTATATCTGGCGGCTCGTTACGCTCTTTACTAATAAAACGCTCGAACAACACCGACACCTGGCGCGGATCTACCGCCGTGATCTCCAGGCAGTAACACACCACAGAGTTGGCTGCCGACCCCCGCCCCTGATATAAAATCGCTTTGCTGCGTGCAAAACGTACCAGATCATGAATGGTGAGAAAAAAGTAGGGATAGTCCAGCTCCTCAATCAGTGCCAGTTCTTTAGTAATGATCTCGGCTATCTCTGGTGGCACGCCCTGTGGAAAGCGCTTTTTTTGCCCATGTTTTACTAAATCACGTAAATGCTGCATCGCCGTTTTTTCTGCTGGCACCAACTCTGCCGGATACTGATAACGCAAAGAGTCCAGATTAAAATGACAGCGCTTTGCTATGCGTAAAGATTCTGCCAGCCAGGGTGCCTTAAACAGCTTGCTGAGTTTTTCCCGGCTACGCAAGGCACGTTCGGCATTAACCAATAACCGGCCTTTGACTTGTTCAAGCGGCAGATTTAGCCGAATGGCCGTCAGTGTCTGTTGTAGTCTGAGTCGCTCACTGCTATGCATTAACACACCACCACATGCCGTAATGGGTAACTTATAGCGCGCAGCTAATGTCTCGCAGTGGGCAATAAAACGTTGCTCCTGGTTTACTAAATGGCGCTGTATGCCCACCCAACTGCGATGCTTATGATGACGCACCAGCCAGGATCCCCAGTGCTCATCTCGGTCATCTCCTTTTGGTAACCAGATAAGCAAGCAATGACGTAACGACAGTAGGTCCCATTCAGCCAGTTGATAGTAACCTTTTTCAGCACGTCGCCTGGCATTAGTGATCACACGGCATAACTCACTGTAGGCTGCTTTATCCGGGCAAAGTAACACCATATCCAGTGACTCAAAACGCATCAGGCTGCCCACAATCAGTTGTAAATCAAGTTGCAGCTCCTTAATTAACGTATGCGCCCTCACTACCCCAGCCAATGAGCATTCATCGGTAATGGCAAGCGCAGTATACGCGAGAAAACCGGCCTGACGCACCAGTTCTTCTGGCCTCGATGCGCCCTCTAAAAAAGAAAAGTTAGTTTGACAAAACAGCTCTGCATAACCGGGCTGCCTGACGCTTCCGGGTGGCTCCCCCGTCCCCTGACCAACCGTCTGCTTTATCCCCGGTGAAGAAACTGGTAAGGCGAACATTGCTGACTTATTCGTTGCCATCAGCTGAAAACCCCATGGCAAAACCAACGCTGCTGACGATCTCGGAACACCCATAACCAACGTCCCAGTGCATCCTGAGCCACAAAGTAATCTCGTTCAATTTCATGAGCATCCCACCAGCCAGTGCAGATCCGTTCAGGGCCTAAGTGGACATTAATTTTATGCTGTAATGGCTGGATACTCGGCAATAAAAAGGCGGGTCTGAGATAGCCCATTTCAGGGTATAACGAAGGTGCCTTCGGAAAAGGTGTCCCCGACAAAGATGTCCCCGGCATACTCAGTGGTGTACAGTATCCAGTTGCCAGCTCAGGACGCAAATCATTACAGGCTGTCAGTCCCTGTACCGCGCGCTCACCTAATTTGGCCTGCAACACAGCGACCAGACCAGCGGGCGTCATCGTACCACGTTGCTCGGTAAATAAATCATGCATCAATTCATCGGGCTGACACATCTGTGCAACTTTTAGTCCTATTGCCTGTACCGGACCATTGAGCGTCACTGAGCTGAGTTTGAGGTCGCATAAGTTCAGCCACAGATCGGCCCGATCTGTGGCTTCTGCACGACCCACTTCAAGCTGCAGGGGTTCAGCATCGCGCTGGTACAAGGTCAGTATTAACTGCCTGGCATGTCGATTACGTAACCGCAAAAACTGCTCCTGCTGCACCAACAGTTTAAGCAGCGGTTTATTCAGCCAGTCCAGGTTTTCTATGTCATACAGCAGTGGCAGATAGCGTTCAAACTCTGGCTCTGGTTGATAAAAAGTCACAGGATGAGGCACTTTCCCGCGCAGCCTGGACACATACTGTACCAGCTCACAATCGAAACGTTTTCCCAGCTCCACCAGAGGCAGCGCGAACAACTCACCGACAGTTTTAAACCCAACCCGTTGTAGCCTCTCAAGCTGTTTAGCAGGCAGTGATAAGGCCACCAACGGCACACCATGTAAGGCTTTTTCAAGCGCTTCGGGGTTCTGATGTGCCAAAGCACCATGCTGTCTTGCCAGCAACCGGGCGGCCTCAGGGGAGTAGCCAAATGCAAACCGATAGGTAAAGGACTGTGTATCCAGGTGTGAGCGCAGTGTGCTCAGGTAGTGAGATAAATCCCGGTACATGGCGAGCATACCGCTGACTTTCAGTAATAAGCCCTGAGGCGCAAACAAAGCAATATCTGCCGTGATCAGATACAACCACTGGGCAATTTCACGGATCGTTCGGCTTTCATCGGCTTCATCATAGGGATGTACAACCAACTCTCGACTGCGGGCCGCGGCGGCGGCCAGTCCCATACCCGTCGATATCCCCAATTGTGCAGCAGCCTGATCCAGCTGCATCACCCTGTTGTCACGCCCACCTACGATGATGCAGGGCCGAGATAACTCAGTGGTGATACCATCAGGCTCTGTCTCATTCGATTTTTGCGTTTGCTCTGCAATTTTCAGTTTATCGAGCTGAATAGCAGGAAAGTGTAAATACAACCACAAAGTCATTACTACTACCTGCCTGTAGAGTACTGCGGTGCAACTTCTGGCACTTCCTTGCTCTGAGTATGAAATTGTTCGGTCAGCTCAGGCCAGAGCAGTGACATATCCAGTGCAAATTGGGACTGAGCCCAGCCGCCTTTGCGCTTTTTAACTGTGATACTCAAACCTTTGATATGTGGGTTAAGTCCCAGACTTAAAGACACAGGCAAGGTCCCCTCACCGTGGTGCTCACGACGTAAAAGGTACAGACACGCCTCACCAGTCTGGGCTGCCAGTTGCAGGCGCTTGACCTGATGCACCTGTAGCGCTCCATGCCATACTAAGACACTGTTGCAGGCGCCACTTTTCAGGCACTGCTCAGCGGCCCATAGTGCTTCTTGCGGGCACTCCGGGGTGATTTCCAGTAACTTGCTGGTGTCCACTCCGATACGCTGCAAAGCATCGGCGTTCAGGCGAGCCGGCGGATTAATGACCGCCGTTAAGCCACTTTGTTGCATCAGGCTAGGCAATAACAATCTCAGCTCACCAATGCCCAGCTCAGTATGCAAATCCACGACGCCGATTTTAGGAAAGCCACCCTGTAAGTGTTTATCCAGCTCTGTATATCCTGTCGCCATGAGTTCTTTCCTGTGTTGCTGACGTCCAATAAGCCCTGAGCCCTGCCAAACCAAATCCTGACGCTGTAATCGTTCAATTAAATTGCTCATAACACACCTCAACCTGTATATTTATACAGTATAATTACTGTTGAACAAAGTGCAAGCATGCTGTGTGTATCTCGCTGCAGGCAGACCCACTAAAAAGCACAGAGAGTACATAACGGTTAATCCAGATCAAGCAGTGGCAACCAGAGTCAGTTAAAGTAACAGAGACAACAGGAGTCAGTTAAAGTAACAGAGACAACAGGAGCGTATTATGTGTGGACGATTAAATATCACCGATGATCCCTTTGTGATCGAGATATTAGAAGGGCTGGGCATTGCGAACCCGAGAGAAAACATGCACTTTAGCCGCTTTAAAAAAGCAGCGGACAACATCAGTATTGTGCATGAAGAAAATGGTCAGCGGCAACTCAGTAGCGCAACCTGGTGGCTGTTGCTAGATCCAAAGCCGGGGCAAGGTTTTAAACCGTCCAAATACACGTCATTTAACAGTCGCTATGACAAACTTCACGTTAAAGGCAGCGCTGCCTATCTGCCATTTCACTACAGCCGCTGTATTATCGTGGTAAAAGGCTTTGGCGAAACCCTTTTCACCAAGAGCAAACCACAGCATTATTATGATTTTATCGCCCCTGATGGCGCATTATGCTTAGGTGGGTTATATAAAGTGTGGCACCACCCGGACAATGGGCAAAAACACTACTCCTGCTCAGTGATCACCCTGCCTGCACACCCTAAACTACGCCGTTACCACGACAAAGCCAGCCCTTTGATTTTGCCACCTTCGCCTGCCGAGCTCAACGCCTGGCTAGACAGCACACAGCACAATGGCGGTGGCTTTACTCATTTACTGATCCCACATTTATATCAGCGTCTGGCAGTCTTCCAGATAGACAAACCCAGTAGTTACAACCCGCTGGGAGAGGTGGCTTATATCGCCAAAGATCCTCTTCGCAACAGACAGTAAAAATCATACCTGATAACGTGCCAGAATATCGTCCAGCTGAACGGCAAGCTTCGCCAGATGCTGTGATCGGTCGTCAATATCCTGGCTACGCCCCAGATTGCCATTAGCCTCCTCACTAATGGCACTGATGGCCTGACTGATCTGTGCCACAACCGCCGATTGCTCTTCTGCTGCCGTCGCAACCTGAGTATTCATCGCCACAATCTGCTCAATGGCATCAGACACATCGATCAACGAGTCTTTTGCCCGCTCAGAAGTTTCTGCATTATCAACAGAGCGCTCACGACTTTGCTGCACGGACTGACGAGCTTCGCCCACTCCGCTTTGCAACGCCTTAATCATCTGCTCAATTTCTTCGGTTGCCTGCTGAGTGCGCTGCGCCAGCCCCCGTACTTCATCTGCTACCACAGCAAAACCTCGCCCGGATTCACCAGCCCGAGCGGCCTCAATGGCCGCATTCAGCGCCAGTAAGTTAGTTTGCTCTGCTATGGACTGGATCACATCCAGCACACTTCCTATCTGTTCGCTTTGAGACGACAAGCCATTCATCACATCCCCGACCTTGTCCATTTCTTCAGCCAGCTGCTCTGAGACCTCAGCGCAATGCTCCACTAGTTGATTAGTTTGGCTGGTCAAAGAACTCACCTGGTGGGTCTGCTCTGAAGTATTGAGTGCGCTGCTGGCCACCTCCTGTACCGTATATTGCATTTGTTGTCCGGCCGTAGCCGACTGCTCACAATCCTGCGATTGCTTATTGACACCATCAATGAGGCCTGCCACGCGATCAGAGAGCGCCACTGACATTTCCTTGAGTGTATGAGCGCTGTGTAGCAAGTCAGCGAAGTTATGCTGCAACCGCTCAACCAAGCTATTCACTGAACGACTTAAGTCACGGATTTCATCATCTCCTTCATCGGGTGCACGCAGTCTGAAGTCGTTATTATCGGCAATGCCACGGATCGCCTTACTGGCAGCAATGACTGGTCGTGTAACACGATTCGCCACATAGAAACCAACCAAACTTGCAATGATCGCAGCCACAGAAACGAACAAAACAGAGGAGCTAAGCACGGAATACTTCAGCTCAGAAATCATTGCAAATGCTTCACTTTCATCGATTTCACTCACAATCGCCCAATGTAATCCGTCAATATCCAACGGCGCATAGGCTGATGCCACAGGCACACTCCGATAGTCCGAAAAAATAGCAAAACCACTTTGCCCTGCCAGCGCAGCACGGGTGCCGGGAGAATCAATTTGGAGTGTACCTATGGTCGTGTGTTTCTGCTCAATATTATCAACCATGGTTTTATCAACCTTGAAGGTTCTGAGCTGCGCGATAAAGCCCCCCGGATCTTCGACAAAAAATCGACTGTTATTCAGCAACAGCTTGCGCTGATTGACCAGATACACCTCACCACTGTCTCCCAGCCCCTGAGCACGCCACTGTCCATCCAGCGTCAACATACGATTAATCTCATCAACAGGTAACTGAAATATCAAAGTACCAAGTAGCGTGCCATCATCAGCCAGAATCGCGGAACTAACAAAGCCAGCAGCAGCATTGTAAGAAGGCAGATAGGGACTAAAATCCACAAAATGACCCTGGCGTACCTGTTGTGTACGAGCCGCCTCATAGGCCTTTGCCAAACCAGACTCCCGAAACGGCCCAGCGGTTAAGGAAGTGGCAAAGTCCAGTTCCTTAAATACGGAGTACACGACATCCCCTTGTGGGTTTGTAATAAACACATCGTAAAAGCCAAAACGCGCCTGAAACTCTCGTAAAGCTTTATGATAGCGTCGATGTACCGCACTATAGGTACTATTGTCACCCGCATCCAGAAGCTGATCTTTACTGCCTAACGGGTTGGGGTTAGCTGCGATATAGTGGGTTTGTAAAGCCCGGGCCGTGGGGCTCAAACCTGCGAGCAGCCGACTCATACTCAGGCTATCTCCGCGATTTTTTTGCTCGTATTGGTGGAGAAACTGGGTACTATAATAACGACTCAGAGCGGGACCTTCATCCGAGGTTGCAAGTGGGTAACTTGTAAATGCCTGGGAAAAAGCCCGACTGGCGTCTATCACCATGGTGGATCCTGCCAGGGTCACGACCTGATCAGAAATCGTTTTAAAATAGCGTTCAACCTGAGTTTGCATCGCGTTGCGACGCGATACCAGGTTATTTTCAATTTCTTTTGTTACGGCGGCCTTTCCTTCCTGATATGCCAGCAAGCCGATAACAAAGCAGGTGATAAGTAAGGGAATTACAGCAAGCAGAACAGCAACGATACTCAAACGGTTTTTTAATTGCACGTAAACTCCTACAGCACAAAGCAGCTCAGTTCCAGGCTGGGGGAACCGGCAAAATGTATACCACAGCCAACCCTGATGTAACCCCTGTATAGCAAGCAGGCGCTTTAACAACATCAGAAGTGGCACATACACCATGTCAGACTATAGCCAGACCCTGCCTTAGTGAAAAGGCTGTCATAACTAGCGCATCCTTGACATGAATTAGTTATTAAAATTAATTTGATGCATGAACTAACCTACACCTTTTAATACTTTGATACTAGTAATAAAAGATTGGTTTTTGATGTCAATCAGGTATGACCAATGAGGGCGAGCTAAGTTGAGGTGTTAACATGGAAGCGGAATAAAAATCGGGCCACATCTGTGGCCCGATTAAAAAGTGTCAAGAGACTTTCTTTACATACTCAGGCTCAAAACATGAGCCGAGCAAAAAGTCACCATTCAGCTGATTACCAAGGCTGACAAGGTACTTCTCTGCAGCCACTCAAAGCTGAAGTTGCTATGCCGCCGCCTGCAATTTTCATTGTCTCTTTAGCATTGATATTCATGTTGTCATTCAGATTTTTAAGTTTTTGTTTTTTCACTGCTAGTTTCATAACGAGTTTCCTTCTGTTTAAATAAATCGGATATACCAACTAAAATAAGCGGTCATTTACTTCGAATACACACTATAGTCAAAGCTTAAGGTTACAAAGCACCAAAACACGCAAATTCTCATTATGGTACAAACGAGTTGGGTCTGATGTTGATAAGGTACTATTCAATAATAAACTTAGTGACGCTTGCAGCCTTCTTCGTAACATCCAGTTTGTGTAGTCCAGCCACCGCCAGCAATACGCTTAGTTTCCTTAAGGGCTAGTTGCTCTTGTTGATTTAGGTTTTTTAGATTTTGTTTTTTTAAAGATAAGTTCATCTTAATTTCCTTTTACGTGACTCTTATTAACCTAAACCAATGAAACACATAAAGTAAAAACTTGTCAAATATTTTAATAATAAAAAACGGGCCATATTAAAAACACTTCAAAGCCCGTTTAATACAACACTAAATAATTACATTTCCGGGATAATACCACATCCGCTTACACAGCCAGTACAAGGCTTAACCGGCGCACCACCAGCAACCTGGGGTGTTAACTCTTTCGCAAATGGTTTGGCATTATTAGACAGGGTCGTAAGATTCTTTTTGTTTAGTTTAAGTTTCATTTAAATCATCCTTATTTGGTAAAAATAACACTGAAAAGTAATAGACAATAAGACTAAATCAGCAGGAATAAATTACCCAACAAAAACAAAATTAGCAATGAAAATATTCATAAAAATAGATTTAAAACAAATGAGAAACCATTGCAACATAATAGATACAAAAAATAAGGTCATATGAATTATTCCCTCATTACACATACGGCATTAATTAACTTTCAACATCAAACTAACAAGAAAACACAACAATAAAACGCACAAAGCATCAAAACATGATTTTGACATAAAGTTGAAAGCATTTTTTCACATCTCGTCTCTAAAATGGCGCCTTTCTCAGCAGGAAGAGAACTACCCGAGCACCAATACACTGCAATTAGCAAAGGCAATCTGGGTTGAATTAACAAAGGAAATACAAACAGAACGTGCGAGCACAAACGTGTCGCGCTGCTTACGTTAATACCAGGTAAAATAATGAAAAAAATACGCTTATTACTTAGCATCAGCGCTGCACTCAGCAGTTTCCACTCTCTTGGTGCTCCTGAGGTGCATTACGACCAATGTCAGAGTACCTTTAGCTATCTGGGTGCCAGCTATCAGGGTACCACAGATAAAAATAACTCAGGCAGCCAATGGTGTTACCTGAAGCAAGCCATTGATGGATCCAGCTGGGGTAATGTCAGAGTTGAGACCATTCCAGCGTTTACCACAGTCACAGGCAAAAGCTGTAACCTTCCCTCCAACTATCAGGGAGAGCAATTTTATGGTTGTACAACACGCAATCATAGTGCCCCCTGGTGCTATATTGATGAACAAGGTAGCTGGGAAGAGTGTGCCACCGAAGAACCTGAACCACTCATGAGCCACACCCACCCTCAGCAGAACAAACGCCTTGATCGGGTTGCGCTGGGCTCTTGCTTTAAAACACAGGGCGATATGCCTGAAGCGCTGGCACGCCTGATAGGACACAAACCCGATTTATTCTTCTGGCTGGGCGACAATATCTATGCCGACACCACAGATATGAATACCATGAGGCAGAAATATGATGATAAGAAACGCAATATTGAATATCAAAAGTTTCTGGCTGCCGGGATCCCGGTCATGGCGACCTGGGACGACCACGACTTTGGTCGCAATAATGATGGCAAACACTACCCTAAACGTGCACAAAGCCAGCTCGAATACTTAAGACACTTTGATGCGCCGGAAGATGATCCCAGACTAAATGGCCGGGCGGGCATTTACGAAGCCAAAATGCTGGGACAGAAAGGCGAGCAAACCCACGTCATAACACTGGACGCGCGATATTTCCGCTCTCCCACCTTTTCTAATTATGGCGCATGTGAAGGCGACGCCACGACGATACTTGGTGAGCAACAGTGGCAATGGCTGGAACAGGAACTCAACAAGCCCTCTGAAATAAAGCTCATTGCCAGCGGGATCCAAGTCCTACCTCCCTTATATCAGGGTCGCAGTCGTAACAGTTACTGTGCATATGGTGATGGTAAAAAGTTTGAGCAAGCGCTGAGTAACCTGCAAGAATCAGAGATGTCAGGCACCAGCTATGAGTCCTGGGCAGAAGTTCCTCTGGAGCGAGAACGTCTGTTACGGCTAGTACAAAAATCGATCAACGCAGGCAATTCAAAGGCCGTGATTTTCTTATCCGGCGACCAGCATTGGGGTGAACTACTACAAAAAGATATCCCCGCCAGTACAGAGCACGGTAAAATGGCCAGAGTCTATGAGGTAACAGCTTCCGGGTTTGGTCAAAACTGGCCCTATCATATTGAGAACCCGCTGCGCTTGCCTGTATACGCAGATACCAAAGGAGATGGCAACTATACCAAGCAATGTAAGTTTCCAGCCAAGTACGCTGCCGTGACCTATCAGGGTTGTATTACCCGGGACCATGATAAGCCCTGGTGCTACACCGAGGTAGACGAAAATGGCAATGGCATAAAAGGTGAATGGGGTAACTGTGCGGCCAGTGGTGCGACGATTCCAACCGGCCAGGTTGGTGTAGTCAGCAAAGATATCGCGGACCTGACTACCAGCAATCGTCACCTGATCAACAAATCTGGCAGTAACTACGGCATGCTAGATATAGACTGGCAAAAACGCACCATTAAGTTGTCGATAGAAACTGCGAAAGAAGAAGCCGTGTCGACAATCATTAATTTCTAAACATGTACAACACAACCCATATGCTGACCTGATGAGCACAGGTCGGCATTGTCTATAAAACCCTATTATCGTTATGGACTACTTGACGATCTTGAGGCCCTGCCTCAATACTGAAGAAGACACCGGCATAGCGTTATCTGCCGCCCTGATACGAAAGGCCCGGGCTCGGTCATGTGCACTGCGAACCGCATCACATTGTGCGATAATATCTTCTTCATCCAGTGCCTCACCTAAATCCATAACGATCCGATACGCTGATTCGTACAATTCTTGTTTAGCATCTTCTTCAGCACGAAAGCGCATAAAGAAACTTTGCACTTTCTGCTCGGGTCCATGTAATTGAGTGCCCTGGATACACGCCCCTATCATAATCGCAAGCAATAAAATGAGCGCAAAAAATGTTAATGTTAACAACAGCATTTTATGCCTCCTGCCTTATCCGGGATTCCATAAACTTATAGAATGGATACTTGGCAACAATTAACCAGATCATAATATTAGCGCAAACGGTTATTGGACCATAAAACGCATAAATTGCATTGCTTTCAAGAAAGCCTCTTAATACCAATTGTAATGCATTCAACAGAACCAATAAAAACGTAATATATAATGTATAGCGCGCGGCTTGTGTGAACAAACAACCTCGGATCAAGTGCACAATATACAGAGTAACCGCATAAGAAACCCCACAACACACCAAGGTGAAGTAATATATCTGAATCTTTATCTGCAAATCGATTTCCAAAGCAAGGATAAATGATGCCAGTTGGCCGCTTGTTATGTTGAAAATCAAACAAGTCAAAGCAGTCAGGAAACATGAATGAAGTTTATGATCTGAGATAGTTTTAAGACTCGCTTTACCACCAAACAGCAGGTTGAATCTATATTGCTTGAAGTAATACAACAAATATATAACAACCATCAGCTGTAAACAGCGTAACGTCCATCCGGTTACTACATAAAACTCACTCATGTTTTGTCCTTTCTAAAGCTCCACACTAGCAGTATTGCGATGATAAAATATCCTGCTGCCAGTCTCTGGGTTGGTCACCATCAGAAGTTATGCCCCCAAACACCTCAGCAAGTTGTTTTTGCGACAAGCTGTAACCGTTTAACTGCTTTAGTTTCTTTGTTTTCACACTTAAACGACGAACGTTTTGTTTAGTAGTAGCTTTCATGGGCTTTTCCCTTTCATTTCTTTTTGGATAGAGCAATCTCAGCCACCTGCTGCAATCATGTTAAACAAGCAAACTCTAACATTCAACTTAAAATTAACATAGATTTAACCAAAAGCAGTGTGACCATACGCATTTAGCAGGTAAGTCTAAAGTTAAGTTACCATGAAAATATTTATATTAAAGGCGTTGTAAAAAAATACAATGCACTAAAACGCAATTTAGGAACCCGGTGCCGGACATTTATGACGTCCGCGGAAGGAGTTACATATCAGGTCTTTCGGATGATGCTACAAAAAAGATAGTTTTAGAGTTAAGCGTGAAGCTCCCCTTGGTAAATGCGCACTTGGTTACGACCTGCGCGTTTTGCATCATAAAGCGCTTCATCCGCCTGTTTTAAAAGTATTTTTCCACTATCCATACCGGGTTGGTAAAATGCCACACCAAAACTGGCTGAAATGGTAAACAAGGTATCTTTTGCGGTAAAGTTTAGTTCAGTCAGATCGCAACGCAGACGTTCCAGATAAACAATCACTTTGTCCTGCTCACATTCAGGGATCAAAATACAGAACTCTTCGCCACCAATACGCGCGACCAAATCAGAGCTGCGGCTCGACGCCAATAAAAACCGTGCAACCTCTTTAAGCACTTCATCACCCATATCATGACCCCATTGGTCATTGATCTGCTTAAAATAGTCAATATCGAGCAAAACCAGTGCAAACAAACACCCGTAACGGGATGAACGATCCAGTTCCTGCTCGAAACGCAATGTAAAAAAACGTCGGTTAAACAGGTTCGTCAATGGATCCTGGTTGGCAGTCTTTTCCAGCAAAGCATTCGCCTTAGTGAGCTCCGCCGTACGTTCATCAATTTTGTCTTGCAGGTTATCATTCAGTGCCCTGAGCGTGCGCATCATATAGCTAAAGTGGGCAGTCAGCTCACGAACCTCTTGCCAGCCACGCGTGACCCTTGGAGGATCGCTCAGCTCCCCCTCATGGGTTACTTTTTCGATATAGGATTTGAGGTTCTCAATGGGCTGAGAAATGTAAATCGACAACCCAATACCCACAATCACAGCCATTAACACAATACCCAGCTCAGCAGCGTAGATAACCGTTCGATTGGCATAGACCATGGCATTCACTTCGCTTTCATCCATTTTGGCCACCAGTCCCCAGCCCAACTGTTCGATGTAACGAGTTGATGCGAGCACAGGGACGCCACGATAGTCAGGGGACTGCTCCAGGGCGAGTTCATTACCAGACAAGGCTTGTATGATGGGCACAGTGCCTTCGGTAAAGGAGACTGTACGCGCGAACGCGGCTTTAGGGTCGTACTTGAGAGGCGTCGCAAACAGGGCATCACCATTGCTGTCCTGCATAGCAATAAGCCATTCCCCAGTCTGACCCAAACCGGTTCGGTCTCTGACAAGTTGATTAAGAAATTGAGTCGAAAAATTCACCTTAACATAGCCTACCAGCCGTCCGTCTAACAACAAAGGCGCCACACGGCTTAACTGCACCCGCCCATTATGCTGTTCCAGACGTATGGGACGATCTTCAAATTGTGCAGCTGCCAGGCTATCGAGCTTTTCAAACCCATTGGTTGCAGTAACAAACTGCCCCTGACTATCAAACACGCCTATGCTCTTAAGGTAAGACCTATCTATAGCGGCATCATTAATGATCCGAGTGATTTGAGCCTGGTGCGGGGTTTCCTGCGTGTTATTCCACAACGCCAATGTTCGACGCAGCTGCGTTCTGCTGGCTATTTGCGCCACATTGTCGTTTGCGCGTTCTACGCCAGCAAGGATCCGCAGTTTGGCGATTTGTGAAATCGCACTCAGATTAGACTTAACCTGCTCCCGATACTGCACGCCCGTATAACTGTTGAGAGAGTACAGTCCAATAAACAGGGGTAATGCCGTCACTACGATAAAGGTTGCGATAAGCAGGTGTTTTAATTTCACATGCGCCCGAGACACTGTGTGATAGATCTATTCAGAATAGCACAAGCCCAAAACATTGCGAAAATCACAACAATACAAGCTGTGATTCAACCATCATTGGTTTAAGTAATATGGCGACGGGAAGCAACCCCAATACACACCGAAACAGCGACACTTACTGATGGCAAAAGCGTCGTACTTACCCCCGGTACGCGATGAATTAAAGCTGCTTTTGAAATTAACCCACCAGCCTGGAATCACATACGGCTCTTAACCCGATTCGTTGCCTGAGCCGTTGCCGGATCATCTGGCCAAAAGTGCTTGGGATAGCGCCCCTTCATCTCTTTTTGTACTTCACGGTAACTGGACTGCCAGAAATGCGCCAGGTCCTGAGTCAGTTGCAACGGGCGCTGCGCCGGAGACAGGAGTTCCATCAGTACCGGCAGACGACCCTCACATAATACCGGGCTATGACTCATTCCATAGACTTCCTGCATTCGCACCGATAAACGGGCCGGACCATCAAGCTGGTAGTGAATACGTATATTTGATCCGCTTGGTACAGTAACTCGCTGAGGTAATAACGCATTCAGACGCTGCTGTTGCGACCACTCCAGATTGCTTAACAAGGCAGCGTGTAAATCAAGCTTTTTTAACTGGGGAAGTTGTTTCACATCGTTCAGATAGGGCGCAAGCCAAACATCCACCTTTGCCAGCAAGCTGGCTTCATCAATCGCCTGAAACTCCTGAGGGTATAACGCTTGTACTAACGCCATCCGGGTCAATAAGTCTTCACAGTCCGCATAGTCTTTAAACATCGGCAGACCTTGCTGGCGAACCAGAGTCAGCCAGACCTCAGTTCGCAACTCAGTGTCTATCGGGCCCGACGCAGGCTTTGCGGTATAGATCCAGTGTCCCAGATACAGTCGCTGCTCATGTACAAACTGCCCTGATTTTTGCTCAAACTCACATACATCACGTTCACAAAACAAATGAGGCAAGGCATTTTGTACATGCCCGGGCTCGAAAGCTGTCGCGCTAAATATCTGCTGACCTTTATGTCCGCCTAAATCGGCAATAGCCAGGTAGTTGGCATCCTGCCAATATTCCTTGTGCGCACTCACACCGGCACCATTTGCCAGTACCCAGCCCTGCCCACGACGTTTTGCCAGGCGGTCCGGAAACGCCAGCGCAACCACCAGCGGCAAATGCTCCATCGCCAGTTCACCAGTTCTATGCTGTAACTGTGCGCGGCGTAACCAGAATAATAGTTGCTGGCGAAACGCAGGGTGAGGGCGAGACGCTTGCTGCTGCAGGGCAACGCTGAGTTCAGCGGATGCCGATATCCGGCTCTCTAATAACGCAACAAAATAACAGCCAAGCTCTACAATACCCGGATATTCAGCTTCCAACTCTTGTGACTTTAATAACATATGCCCGAAGCGAGGATCCGTACCCAGCGACTGGACCTGTTTGCCTAATGGCGTAACCCGTCCACGATCATCTATCAGCTCCAGAGCGCTTAACAGCTCATTTGCCTTTGCAAGCTGCGCATCTGTGGGCATATCCAGTAACGCCAGTTCGTGAATTTCGCTACCCCACACTTTAGCTTCAAGCATCAGACCACTCAGATCACTGCACAGAATATCAGGCCGGTCATGGGTATCTCGACGTTCAAACAACGCCTTACTCCCCAACCGATAAACGACCCCGGCTTCAATACGCCCAGCCCGCCCCGCTCGCTGTATCGCAGAGCTGCGAGAAATAGACAGGGTTATCAGTTCACTTACGCCTGTGCGCAGGTTGTAATGCGCTGCCCGCCGCTTGCCGCTGTCTACGACAACGCGGATACCTTCTATCGTCAGTGAGGTTTCGGCTACATTGGTAGTAAGTACCACCTTACGCATTCCTTTAGGTGCAGGTGCAATGGCCGCCTGCTGAGTTTGCTTATCCTGCTCCCCGGATAATGTTGCTAACAACAGATGTGGTTCAGCAACAATCGTGTCCTGAAGTGCATCGGATACATATCGAATCTCTTTGTGCCCGGGTAAAAACACCAGTACACTACCAGTCTGATCACTGAGTGCCTGACGCACTATGGACGGGATTTGCTCTAGCCAGCGGCTTTCATCTTTAAGTGGGGTATATATCTCATCAATCGGAAAGCTACGTCCGTCGGAGCACACTGCCGGGCAATCCAGAAATTGCTGATATCGCTCACTATCCAGGGTCGCCGACATAACCAGTACACGCAGGTCGTCACGCAAAGCCTGTTGTGACTCCAGTGCAAATGCCAATGCCGTATCTGCTGCTAAAGAGCGCTCGTGAAACTCATCAAAGATAAGTAAATCGACCCCTTCCAACTCAGGATCTGCCTGAAGTAGGCGTGTTAACGTGCCTTCAGTCACAACTTCAAGCTGGGTACGTGCGGAGACTTTCACTTCCTGACGGATCCTGAGACCCACCCGCTCACCGACAGCCTCATTCAGTTGCGCAGCCAGAAAACGGGCAATATTACGTGCAGCCAGTCGCCTGGGTTCCAGCATTATGATGCGCTTAAAGTGTCCATCCAGCATCAGCTGCAATGGCAGCCAGGTCGACTTACCCGCGCCAGGTGGCGCTTGTAACAGGACTCGGGGTTGCGTAGTGAGTTGCGATAGCAGTTGATCATAAACGGCCTGGATAGGTAGCACTATACTCATTTTTATTGCTTTGTATAATCTAATATGGGGCTAGTTTACACTACCCCATTGGAAAAGTGACTCATTCAAAGCAAGTAGTCGTGCAGGCGCCCTCAGGTTTTGTATTATCTAAAACCGCAAAATTTATGTAGCTTTAATCTGGGTAACCCTCAGCAAAGCTCAGCGTTGGCCTGAAAAAGTGGACAGCTACTTGTTTGAATGGGATTATCCCTGCCATGTAACATGCTGCGTAATCTTAGTCCGACGCCGCGTTGCGAAATAGACAAACACAACCACCAGAGGAATACATGACACCGAGTGGGCACCTGATGATGAGCTGGCTATGCGGTGCCAGTACAGTCTCAACGAAGCGAGAACGGATACTTATCACTTTAGCGGGCTTGTCCCCTGATACAGATGGCATCGGCCTGCTGGCTGACTGGCTCACAGGCACAACGAGATTCTACCACCAGTGGCATCATGTTTTAGGCCATAACCTGCTGTTTGCGCTTAGTATCGCAACTTGTGCAAGTTTACTGGCTCGAACCCAAAAAATGTGTGTATGGTTGATGTCATTTTTCGCGGTCCATTTACACCTGCTCACCGATCTAACCGGTTCAAGAGGGCCGGATGGGTATCAATGGCCAATCCAGTACTTATATCCGTTCAATCAGACCGGATACACCTGGCAGGGCCAGTGGGCTCTGAATGCCTGGCAAAATCACCTTATTTGGTTATTCCTTGCATTGGCCTGTATCGGATACATACGACACAGTAATATTTCATTCTTTGAACTGTTCGGCTCAAAACTGGATGAGACCGCACGCACACTGTGCATCAGAGTATTGTCAAGAAAGTAACGGCTAGCCTTTTAGTAAGTGAACAAACCGCCTCTGCCATAACAAGCAAAGCATTAACTCTGCAAGCAGGTGAATAGTCAAAACTTGAAAGGTTTATTATGACGACACAGCCATACACGCCTGGTATTGGTTGCGGCCAGACTCTTTTGCGTTATACAGCGCGCTATCTGCCTGTTCAATCAGTTCGGCAGGCGTAGCAGCTTTGGTACTTCCTGTACACGACAAGCCCACACTCACAGTCACAAAATTGTGAGGAGAACACGGATGGACAATGGCCAGATCCACTATGCTTTGTACTACCTCAGATGCAAACTGTTGGGCACTGTGTATTGATGTATCTGGTAACAGTACCGCAATTTCCTCCCCCCCATAGCGACAAACCAAGTCTACGGGGCGCCGAGTACACTCAGATACTTGTCTGGTCACGCTTTTTAGTGCTTGATCCCCTTCCAGATGGCCCAGGCTGTCATTGAATTTCTTAAAGAAATCGATATCTATCAGCAACAAGGTCAAGGGCACGCGGCGCCGTAAGCTATCTTTTAACAGACGGTCAATTTCGATATCAAAAAAGCGACGGTTATACAACTCGGTCAGACCATCTACAAACGACTGGTTGGTCAGGATATCGGCCTGCACTTTATACTTGAGGTGGGTTGTAATACGTTTCACCAGCGTACTGGCAACGAGCGGTTTTTCAATGAAATCTACAGCGCCTGCATCCCAACATTTTTCCTGTACTTTTGGCTCCTGGCTTGAGGTGATAAAAAGCAGTGGAATATCGGCAAGTTCTGGTTGTGACTTGAGCGCTTTACATGCTTCAAGTCCTGACATGCCCTCTAAATTAATGTCCATAACAATTAAATCTGGCTTAATTTTATGACACACTTTTAACGCTGTCTCTGCACTTTCAAAGCTGACTGTACGACAAACTGGCTTTAGTATTCTGCTGATCAGCTTACGGACCAACTTTGAATCGTCGACCACCAATACCGTACAACTCTCGATACTGTGTACAATTTCAAACATCGAATTCCATCCCGTTTACCCCGGATTCTGCCATTCTCACCAACATTAAGACAGGTTAAACAGCCTGAGTTAATTAACGAGGATAACACTACAATCATAGCCTATTATACAGATTTCAACCGACCCAGCGCGTTATCTGGCAGCAAAGCACATTCAGTAATCACTTGCCACAACACTGTTTGCTCAATGGGCTTAGCAATGTAACCATCAAAACCTGCATGCTGATATTTTTGTCTGTCTTCGGTTAACACATTAGCAGTCAGTGCTATCACTGGCAATGTCGGATGTTGCTGTTTAATTAACTTACAGGCTTCAAGCCCATCCATCACAGGCATCTGAATATCCATCAGGACAAAATCAGGGCGCTGGCGTTTTACCTGAATGACCGCTTCCTGGCCATTTGCTGCCAGCACCACATCCGCGTTGCTTTTATCAAGCAAGGCACGGATCACCAGCTGGTTAATTTCGTTGTCCTCAGCCACCAAAACCCGAACACCAGACAGCTCAGGAAGTGCCACCAGCTCCTCTGAAAAACGCACCTGTGTATTGACACTTTTTTCCAACGGTAAAAATACCGTAAACACGCTACCCACGTTTTCCATACTTTGCACATCAATGCTGCCTGACATCAATTCAACCAAAGAGTGGGTAATAGACAAACCAAGACCCGTGCCACCGAATTTTCGGGTGGTTGATTTGTCGGCCTGCTCAAAGCGTTGAAACAAGCGCTCCAGCGCTTCTTTGCCAATGCCCACACCAGTATCGCGCACGCTAAATACCACGCCAGGCTCACCTTGTACTTCTTCAATTTCGAGATCTACACCACCGCGCTGTGTAAACTTAATGGCATTAGAAAGCAGATTAAGTAGTATCTGTCGGACCCTAACGGCGTCTCCCTCCCAATTAGCGTGCTCAAAGCTGCCCGTCACAGACAAGTAGATCCCTTTCTGAGAGGCCACCGCTTGCAAATCTGCCTGAATATGGCTAATCAACTCACTCAGGTTAAACGGCCGGACCTCTAACATCAGCTTGCCAGCCTCAATCTTTGAGAAATCCAGAATATCATTGATAATAGTGATCAAAGCTTTGGCTGAATAAGTCGCTTTTCCCAGGTATTCCTTCGCTCTGCTGGACAGGGGTTCTTCATTCAGTAGCTGTAAAGTGCCATACAAACCGTTCATGGGTGTGCGGATCTCATGGCTCATATTGGCCAAAAATTCAGACTTAGCCCGGGTCGCCTGCTCTGCCACTTGTTTGGCTTCTGCCAGGGCCTGTTCATGCTCCAGTTGTTCCGTCAGATCATACGCCACCCCCAGAAATCCCACCAGCTGACCTTGATTATCCTGTAACCGTGATACACTCAGCCGCACAGGTGTGAGTTGCGTACTCTTTTTAACATAGGTCCAGTTATTGATGTCATTTTTGCCAAGGCGCGCTTTCGCTACAAAAGCTTCAAAGCCTGACTCCACAGGATAACCCAACTCCTGTGATAGTTCTTCTGCACGTTGAACCACTTCCAGTTCCAGATGAAACACTGCGGGCGTGAGTTTGCCAATCATTTCCTCAGCTTTATAACCCAGCAGTTTCTCGGCCGCAGGGTTAAACACCGTAATGACTCCATCCACGTCGGTTGCCACCACCGAATAGGTTGCACTGTCTAAAATACTGCGCTGTAGTGCACCCACTTGTTCTATTTCAGCGGTTCGGGCCTGAACTTTTTGCTCTAATACGGCATTGGCTTCAGATAGCGCCCTCTCACGGGTTTCAGACAAGTCCAGTTGATGTGCTTTAGACTGATGTGCACGCAAGACCAGCAATTGCACACAAAATACCACCAGCATCAATGCCAGAGTGATCATGACCGCTTCGCGCAATGCCCGGTATGGGCTGGGTAACCCAAGTCCCTGAATGTAATCGGCCGTAGGGCTAAGTTCGAGTCGCCAGGTGCGACCGTACAACTGGATCACACTATGTCCCCGATACTGGCTGAGCTGTGCCTGTGCTTCGCCGCGGCTAAAAAACAAGGTACTGGCCTGGCGGTCTATGTCTTTGATCTTAGTTACCAGATTGCGTTTAATCCCGGTTAATGAACCCAGTACTTCATCAATTAATATTGGGCTGTAACTCCAGCCCGCAAGTTGCGACATGCGCTCTGCCGGGGTATCTGGTGCATCGCTTTGGGTATAAACCGGCATTAAAATCAAGAAGCCATGCTGTACTTTCTGATTGGCCTGCACCAGAGTGATGGGTGCCGTCAGCATTACTTCGGCACGCCTGGCGGCCTCAGTTGCCGCAACCCGGCGCATTGTTTCAGAGCCAATATCCAACCCTACAGCCTGTTGATTGCGCGATTCAGGTTCAATAAACTGGATCACATACAAACTTTGTTCGTGGGGCGTTAGCTGCTTGATATCAAATTGTTTATCAGGGCGCTGCTGTCTCGCATCCTGCACAAACACCGCTTTATTTTCAAAAGGCACAAACCGGATAAAACCAAACCCCCGGGCACCGGGAAACTCCCGTTCATGATAGCGACTGCCGGCATAACGCTGCATACGCGTGTAGTCAAAGTGCTCTACCCCCACAGTCTGAGTAGCACCGCGCAAGCCTGCCAGGCCATACCGATACAATGCCATCCGCTCTTGCACAGCCTGAGTAAGCTGTGTCAGGTCGGCTGTTACCGCCTCTCTTATCCTCGTATCAATACCTTGTAGGTGAGACTGGTGGCTATACCAGCCACCCAAGGTGCCCAACCCCATGACGAGCAATAAAGGCCAAAGCAGCTGCCACAGTGGCCTGCTGTTCTGTTGTGGTGCATTAAGTTGGTTTGTCACATTACTCGCCCTTAATCCGCCCTGCCATTGTTTTAAAGTACCAGGCACTTTGTCCTTTTTGTCGGGTCGCTAACTTTCATTGCTTTGTTTTGAAGCCGGTGACACATTAAACACGTCTTCTTGCAGCACCTGCTCCAGAGCCAGGTACTGAGCTTCAATGCTGTCGACCAGCGTGTCGTAATCGGCTCCATCTTCATGGCTGGCGCCTTCTTCCAGCTTAGCCAGTAACTGGGTCAGCCGCTGTGCTCCTATGTCTGCGCTTTGTCCGCGCAAGGCATGGCTGATCTGCTTAACCTGAGCATGATCTTGTTTTTTGCTGTGTTCCTTCAGAGATAACAATTTCTGGGGGGCTTTATTATAAAACAACATACAAATTTGCAGATATAGCTCAGAATCGCCTTGCAAACGTGCAATAGTACCATCCACCTCAAGCACTTTACCCGACAGTTCAGGCGCCTGCCCAGCCTCCTGAACTGGCACACTCTGCCCAGAGGGGCCAGATGAAGGCGTATTGGCGGGCTGATGTGATGAATAATATTCCTTTGCTGGCTGCTGGTAAGACTTAAACTTAGACAACACATCAAACAACAACTTGGGCTGTATGGGTTTAGTCACGTAGTCATCCATGCCCGCAGCCAGACACCGTTCGCGCTCTCCCGACATCGCATTGGCCGTCATCGCAATCACCGGGATATGACGAAAAGACTCACCCCCTTTTCCTTCCCTGATTAAACGCGTTGCCTGATAGCCATCCATTGTTGGCATATTGCAGTCCATTAAAACGGCAAATACAGGCTGGTTGTTCTTTTCGGCGTTTAATAGTGCGCTCAGTGCCTCATGGCCCGATTGGCAGGTCACAACCTGGGCATGGATCCCCTGCAGGATCCCCCGGGCGACTTCCCGGTTGATCTGATTATCATCTACAATCATCACCGTTGCCCCGCCCAAGTCGTTCTGCTCAGTACATTGTACGCTGGGTACCATGACCTGATGCTGATTTTTCAGCATCTTGGCAATCGCATCCTGGTCAAAGACCGACAAAAAAGCTCCCAAACGGATAGGTTTAACCAGTTTAGCCAGATACCCCTGTGTAACATTTTGATGGGTAAACTCGCTATACAACACTATGGTTCGTTCATACATAGGGGTATCGACCACATTCTGCATATGGGGGTGGTCATGATCAAGCACGACAAACTCACCATCGCGCTCCACCACAATACCGCCATATTTACCTATCATATGTGAAAGATAACTGTGCTCGCGGGCATCTCTTACATAAAGCTCGAAGCGCCGTCCACCCAGGGTATTTTCATGGGGCTTAGGCTTGGCTGAATCCAGCGCAAACGGCAGAGTAAAACAAAACTTGCTGCCAACGTTTTTCTGCGACTCAAAGCCAATTTCTCCGCCCATTAGTTCACAGAGATTTTTGCAAATCGACAGACCCAGCCCGGTGCCACCAAACTCCGCACTGACACCACTGTCTTCTTGCGTAAAAGCAGAGAAAATTTTATGGTGGTTGTGTTTATCTATCCCAACTCCAGTGTCCTCCACGGTCACCGTCAGGAACACTTTACCCTCTTCCTGCGTAGTCTGAGCACGTACGCAAACTCCCCCCTTGCTGGTGAACTTAATGGCATTGCTCACCAGGTTGAAGACGACTTGCTTAATCCGCCCGACATCTCCTGCCAGCTCAACAAAGTCAATATCTATTACGTCCACCACCAGGCTCAATTGCTTCTCATAGGCTTTTAGCGAAATGGAAGTGACAACATGCTCTACCACTGAAATAGGATTGAGCGGCTCTTGTTCGAGTTCCAGCTTACCGGCCTCGATTTTTGATAAGTCGAGAATATCGTTGATCAAAGAGGCCAGTGTCGACGAACTGGTTTCGGTCATTTCCAGATACGACAGCTGTTTTTTGGTGAGCGGTTCACGACGAATGAGGTTAAGCGTGCCCAAAATACCATTTAGTGGCGTGCGCATTTCATGGCTGATGGTAGAGATAAAGGCACTTTTAACCGCCGAGGCTTTTACCGCCTTGGCTTTTTCTGCTTCCAGCTCTGCCGTGCGCGCTTGTACCAAACGCTCCAAACTTTCGTTGGCACTTTTAACTTGCTGCTCGCTAAGCTTCTCTTTGGTTGTGTCGCGACCAAATAAGGTGATCCCAACCAGTTGGCTGTCGGGACCGCGCACAGGTGAAACGGTAAAATTTACATGCCGGATCTGGTCTTGTAACCTGTAGCTTTCGTACCAGTCTGTGTCTTTTGTGCCGTCTTCATTTTTGAAGAAAGACACAGCGTCCTGCAAACGATCCATGGGTAACTCAATTAAGTCGGTAATTTTGTGCTGCCGCTCGCTGGCTGCCAGACTGGGGAAAATCAGTAAAGACGCGCTGTTGTAGGTCTGCACATTCAACTGAGTATCAAAACTGATAATAGGCTCATCAGCCCCGTCAATAATAGACTCATAGACCGCCTTGTCTTCCTGATACTGCTCACGATTTCGATAAAAGAGTACAATGCCTCCCATAAACAACAGCAACACCAAGGTGACAACAGCCAGCAGCATATAGCTTGATAAGCGTCGCTCATTTAACAGCACCGCAGCCTGCTGCGGCAGGGCAATGGCGGTAATAAACATTTCGTGCCCAGGTCCCTGATAACCACTGTTTAACTCTCGCTGTATGGCAACCTGCATTGCCAAAGTGCCGTGTTTTGCCGCACCGTCAACCCGCCCTTTTGCCGTGCTGTGTAACCTAAAGTCGTCATCAAACAGACGTGGGTTGGCCAGATCCCGGGTGTAATGAAACACCGGCTCAGGGCCATAAATATAGTGCCCCTGATGATCGGTCAGATAATACTCTGCGGTGTCATCATTGAGCAACTCAATCAGCTGCCGGGCGCTGGAATTAAGTACCAATAAACCAAACAGATCGTTGTCTGCATCAAACAAAGGCATGGCGATACGCAGCACAGGGGTAAACGGACGCTGAACTTTGTTATTCTCAAAATTCAGCGAAATACGCGATGCAAAGTGCATTTCTTCGGACAGGTCCAGAGTTTCCTGAACATAATCTTTATTCGATTTATCCTGCAGTTTGGGTTCAGGGATCCGCTCTACCTTGCCACGCCGCCGGTCAACCCGAACAAACTCTTGCCCATCGGGCATAATGATCCGCAATTGCAGTAACTCGGAATTGTTATAAATAAGAGATCTAAAAATGGTGGCAATGCGCGTTTTCCATAGTTCAATGGGCTGGCTGTCCTGTGGATCAACGCCGTTGTTTTTCAATGCGCGGGCTATGCCCGGAAAAGGCGGGGTGTCTTTCAAAAAGTGTAGGTAGCTTAAATCAGCCCGATAGCGCCGCTCAAATTGTTCTGCAATATGCGCTGTATTCAGTTTGAGCTGGCTTTCCACTTCAAGCTGTACTTCGCGTTGCAGCTTGCGCTCAAAGAAAAACAACGCCAGTGCAATCAACAGAAGCAAAAACAGGCTGAACACACTTGCAAACCAACGCGTTTGCTTACCTTGTTTTGCCGACAGGATCCTGATCATAGTATGGCCTTTGCCCCTGTATACAGGGTGTTTTCTAATGTTTTTTTACTGATGTCAGCTTGGTCATAAGCCTGCACAGACTGGCCTTTGACCGAAAAAATAACTTTAAAAACAGTTGCTACACTCAAACTATAGTCTATGGTGCACACTTTACATGACTCCCGTAAAGACTTCTCACTTTTAGCTGAACCGTGTTTAGCCTTACCCGCTATCACCCTGGCTTGGCACCCGCTGCCAAATTGTGCTCAGCAAACTCATAGGCCGCCTGACTATCAAGTGGTCGGGCATATAGATATCCCTGTGCCACATCACAGTTCAGGCTGCTTAGTTCAGTCAGCTGCGGGTGCGTTTCGACCCCCTCTGCAACCAGCTTCAGGCCCAGTGCCTGAGCCAGCAAAACAATGGTTTGCACAATGCCAAGGCTCTGCTCGTCAGTGCTCATATCCATAATAAATGCCCTGTCTATCTTGAGCACATCAAGCGGAAACGATTTCAGATAAGATAAACTGGAATAGCCCGTACCAAAATCGTCTATGGCAATGCTGACCCCCATGTTCGACAGCGCCAACAACGTCCTTCGCGTCTGCTCAAAATCTTCAATCAGGGCACTTTCGGTGACCTCCAGTTCCAGCATCCTGCTCTGCACCTGGCTTGATTCCAGGCACTGAACAACATGCTCGATAAATTGTTCATCACGGACCTGCTGCGCAGAGACATTAACACTCACTTTAAGATCCCAGCTCAGTGTCACCAACTGGCTGGCAAATTCACAGCTTTTTTGCAGCACCTGATGACCCAAAGTATCAATCAGACCTATCTCCTCAGCGAGCGGGATAAACTCCAGTGGTGAAATCAAACCACCACTGCCATCTTTCAATCTTACCAACGCCTCAAAACCGCAAATTTTTCCCGAGGCTATCTCTACCTGAGGCTGAAACAGCACGATTAAGTTATCTTTTTCCAGGGCATCACGTAATTGCTGCTCCAGCTCATGGCGTTTCATCAGCTCTGCTTCAAGCTCTTGAGAAAAAAAGCACACAGTGTTCCGCCCCTGATTTTTTGCTCGGTACATGGCCACATCGGCATGACGCATCATGACCTCTTCCTCATTCGCATCCAGCTCCGTCATGCTCACGCCAATACTGACCGAAATCTGATATTCCTTTTGCTCCAGCATAAAAGGCTCTTTAAAGCTGGTAATCAGGTTGCTGGCGACCACAGCCACATAATTGACGGAGCGCACTTCTTCTAAGACCAACACAAATTCATCACCACCAACTCGTGCCAACGTTGCGTTTGGGTCAATCACCGACTCCAGCCGTTTTGCCACTTTCTTGATTAATTCATCGCCCAGAAAGTGGCCCAGCGCATCGTTAATGTATTTAAAATGGTCAAGATCTATGAGTAACAGCGCAGTGTAAGTGTCGGAGGCCTTGGAACAGGCAATGGCATGCTGCAACCTATCATGCAATAAAATACGATTAGGTAATCCGGTCAGCTGGTCGTTATTGGCCAGAAAGTTCATTTTAACTGCCATCGCCACCGATTCACTGACATCATGAAACACCATAATGGCCCCGATGATGGTATTGTCTTCATCGCGAATAGGGGCAGAAGAATCCTCAACCCTGTAAATTTGACCTTCGCGGCTGTGC
Organism: Pseudoalteromonas sp. XMcav2-N; assembly: GCF_024124545.1. Taxonomy (GTDB): domain Bacteria; phylum Pseudomonadota; class Gammaproteobacteria; order Enterobacterales; family Alteromonadaceae; genus Pseudoalteromonas. Next base: position 59,421 of record NZ_JAMXSF010000015.1, on the reverse strand, counting down.
AGCTGACAGTTGAGTGCCATCGCCACATTGCGTTTTTCTTCCAGTGCCATCACGGCGGGGTTAAAAGAGCGGCTTTGTGACGATGCATCACGCAAATCTAGAATATCCTCAATGTGCTTTCCTACTGCATAGCCCTCGGCGTAGCCGCTAAGGCGCTCGGCAATGGGGTTCATGTAGGTGATCACAGCCTGTGTGTCTGTCGCTATTACAGCATCGCCGATAGAATTGAGTGTCACTTTCAGGCGTTGCTTTTCCTGATAAAGCGCTTGCGAAATGCGCTCCAGATTTTGCTGATAGGCCAGCATAGCCAGCTGGTTATAGACCCGCATTCGGCAGGTTTTCAGGTCTATGGGTTTGGGAATATAATCGGCGCCCCCTTCAGTCAGCGACTTAAACTCGATTTCAGTGTCGTGGCTGGCGGTAATAAAAATAATGATATAATGCGCGGTGTCCGGGTCACTTTTGAGCAGACGGCAAATATCCACACCGTTATACTCGCCCATGTCGATATCAAGCAAGATCACATGCGGCTTTACTTCTTTTATCAGCGTCACCGCATAACTGGCTTCAGAAGTTGAAAACACCTCGCCTAAATCACTCACGGCTTTTTTGATGATCAGAATGCTGCTGGGATCATCGTCAACAATCAGTATTCTGGGGTTGTCCGGCAAATTAAGTATCACAAACTAGTCATCTATATTTCCCTTATCTACAGAGCATAGACCAAGCTCGCCAGTTTAAAACCCCATCCTTCAACTACTGCAATATTTTATTCTTCACCGCCCTTTGACTATCAAAGCTTACCCGGCAAGTTTTGTGCTGCTTACGGTAAATGCATCCAAATTCTGTTGCACTTGCTGCAACGTCATTCCCAGAGGCTGGGCTGGCAGGTTCAGACCAACCCAGGCATTACGGCCACCATGTTTAGCCCGATACAGGCAATTATCCGCCAACTCCAACACCTGCTCCCAACTGCCATGCTGTGTCTCGGCCAAACGTAACGGGAAAGCGGCAAAACCAATCGAGCAGGTGCAGCTAAGCGGCTGACTATCCTGACAAAACGAAAACTGTGCCACCGCATTGTGAAGCCGCTCAACCACCTGCTGTGCGGTTAACATATCGGTCTGGGGCATCACCAATAAAAACTCCTCTCCCCCCCAGCGAACCAGCTCGTCCTGCTCTCTCAGCTCTTTTGTAACGACCTCAGCAAATTGCTGTAACACCAGATCGCCCGTTGCATGGCCATAGCTGTCATTGATCTGTTTAAAGTGGTCGATGTCTATCAGACAAAAAATTGTGCTCTGCGATGCACTGCGCGCTTGCGTCAGGAGTTTATCAGCCTCACTGAAGAAGTAGTGCCGATTGTGCAAACCGGTCAGACTGTCGGAGTAGCTCAGGGTTTGCAGTCGTCGATTCCGCTCATCCAGTTCAGCCGTTCTTTGCTTTACCAGCTCTTCAAGTAACGACAGGTTACGCTTATTTTGCCATCGCCAGTATAAGAACCCTAATAATGCCAATGCCAGGATCAGTAACAATGCGCCGCGTTGCTGCGCCAGACGGGTGTTCTCAAGAATTTGTTGGTGACGAAAGATTTCTTGCGCCTGCAAGGCATTGTCTTTTTCCAGTAAGCTCAGTTGCTGCTTTTGTGTTGCCAGTGCGTACTGCGATTCCAGTTGCAGCAACTTGTTATTACGTTTTTGAAAGTTCAGCGCATCTTTGGTCAGTGCGTAGCGCTTCAGATATAGGTGTGCCTGTTGATAATCACCCAGCTGTACATAGGCATTGGATAATACAAACTGCAAGTCGGCCTGCTCCTCCAAAAACCGTGTTGCAAAGGTTGCTTTTAACGCAGGCATAGCCGTTTCCAGTGTTTGCTGAAAATCGCCCGATTGCAGCCAGGCCATGGACTGCAATAGCTTGAAACGGATCTTCATTCTTTGATTACGAATGAGTGTGTCGCTTTGCGCGACCCGATTGAGGATAGGCTGTGCCTGCTGAAAGCGACCAAGTTTGAGCAATGCCCAGGCCCGTACCAGATACAGTTTATCGACCAGCTCTGGTGCGCCCGTGACGACCAGGTCATCGGTATGCAGTTCAGCTACCGCCTGATGATAGCTCCCCAGTAGCACATACAAGTAGCCTTGCCATAACCTGTGCTCTAAAAGCAGTAACTGAGCGACATAGGGCATGGTCTGAGCATGATTGTTCAACTGGGTGACCAACTGATGTACATCATCCAAAGAGCGCTGTGCATAGTTATACCGCTCAAGGTCCATCTCTAACTTGGCGATGGCGAGCCGGCTTTGTGCCATCAACGCCAAATCTTTTCGCTTAATGGCTAGTTGTAACGCATCGTTGTGCAATATCAGGCTCTGCTGATAGTCACCATACTGTTGACGGATCTGACCTTCCAGCAGCAAGGTTTGCGCAACAATTTCCAGCGCGTCAATCGCCAGTGCATCGCGTCGCAACGCTCTGAGTTCAGGTAATAGCGAGAGGTCGAAATCACTTTTAAGCGTAGCACTTAATTTGGCCAACGACTTTTCAAGTGTACTGGGTGACGCCAGCTCAGTTGCCGTAGTACACACACTGAACACAATACATAGCAACCAGCCCGTCAGAGCGCCCAGGCGTATCATGGTCTGGACTCCTGCGGCAACATAGCGCGATTGATGACGTTCCAGTCCTGTACCTTACGATTAATAAACCCCGACTCCGTTAACGCTTTGCGGATCACCCCACGACGTCTGAGCTCTTTAAGACCGCGGTTTAAAGCAGCAAATATCTGACTTCCTTCGGGATGACGTTTGCTAACAATGAAGTGGCGTGAGTCAGGCAATACCATTTTCACACCCTCTATTGGCACATAGTCACGCCCTTCAAACACCAGCTGCAAAGATTCACTCACACTAAAATTTACCAACATGCCATCAACGATATCGGTTTCTACCATGTTAAGCATGCTTTCCCATGGGCCAATAAAGCTCACCAGGTTCATGTTGCTGTTTGTCAGGGCGTGCCAGTCTACCCGCCAGCGAGGATTTGCCACCAGCGTCAGTTGCTCAAGCCCGTCCTGAGTGGTTTGATGCAATGCCTGATTACGTTTTGCGACATATATTCCGGCTTCGTACTCTCCGAATTTGACGACCGGATCACTGACATACACTGAGCCACGATAATTAATCACATCTTCATGCCAGACGGTACGCGCCAGGATCAGGCTCTCTCCGGCTATCATGTCTGTGAATTCGAGGATATTGACTGATGGTTTAGGGTTGAACACCACCTCCCGGGTTTCGCCGCCCAGGAACAAGGCTTGCTGCAGCAGCACCATTTCGATGATTTCAATGTGGGAGCCTTGCGTGGTTGGCCGAAAGTCGGTGACATCAAGCACTGAGCGGCCCTGTAAAAATGCCTGATAACGCTGAGAAAAGTTCTCACTGCTAATGATATCAACAATCAAAGGGTTGTGGGCTTTGGCACATTGCGACACAACGAGCAATAACAAAACCAAAAACTTCATTTGCCTCCCCAGCACACAGTTCAATCACAGCATCCTCTAGTATACAGGAAGGAACGAACATAAGTTAACCTGAAAATAACAAAAGATAAGCATAATGCCGTAAAAACACCCGACAAATCGCGATTTTTGGAACAATAATAAAGGGTTAAAAGAGATTAAAATAGTTCATTTAAAAGTCTGGGGGTTTTTGCTACAGAAAATGCGTGGATGACTAGCCAAAAAAAGAAAAAGGCCTCACTGAGGCCTTATAAAAATCTCGGTTTCGATGTGCAAACAGATGCTCATCAATAGCAAGTTGTATTGTCTTCCTCTATCAAGGAGATGGGGTGTAACTTCTGGCGTGCTCAATGCGCTCTTGCAAACTGGGGTGCGTAGACAGGTACTTTAACCAGCTTTGCTCATTTTCCTCACCAAGTTCGGCAAGTGACTCCAGTGCCTGAGCAAAATGCTCACCGCTGTAGCCCAGACGATGAAGCTGTGCCAGCGCATAGTTATCTGCTTCCCACTCCATATTTTGAGAAAATTGTAGATCCAGCAGAGCACTACCCGACCCCAATACCACCTCTGCAACTATGTCCATGTCACCCACCAGCATGGCAATGGCAATACTGGCCACCGCCGCCTGAGATGCCAGACGTACACTGTGCATACGCTCTACGTGACCTATCTCATGCAACAGAATGGCTCTGAGCGCACCAGGATTGTCGGCCAGTAGTCGCGCCAACTCATCGGTCACGACGACCTGCCCATGTGGCAGGGCAAAGGCATTGGCACCAAAATGCTCAGAGCGATAGACATCAACACGATATTTCTGTGCTGACAGTTCAAGCTGAGACACTGTATCTAACCACAATTGCTCAACGGCAGCCTGCTCTTTCTCAGAGAGATCCGAGGGCAACAACACAGTACGCTCAATAAGTGCCATTGATTGCTGGCCCATTTGCTCCACAACCGCATCTGGCACGGTCTGTACGGCAGTCACCGCAATCCCGGGTACCAGTTTAAAAAGCAGTGCATAGAGCAATACAGGTGTCGCTACCAAGGCACACACGATCAGGACCAGATTGGATTCAAGCTTGGCCAGTAGCGAACTTTTACCTGACTGAAACGACCAGCGATGTGCCACGTCCAGCGGGACAAAACGTGCCCCGTCTGTGAAGGTCAGCTCGCTGGCCTGCCCAGGTAAGTGGGCCGACACCTGAAGCGTCTCAACCGAACTTTCGCACACACACTCATCGTCCGCGTAAACGGCAATATGGCTGTCATTGAGCCGGGCAATGGCTTCTTGCACCCGGCTGCTGTTTGGCTGGTAAAAGTATCCCCGGATCATCAGGTTAATGAGATATCAACGTCAAACACATTGGCGGCTTCTTCAGCAAAGGAAGATTCAGCCTGCTGCGCCGTATCCAGCACTTGGTCTGCACCTGGCAGCAACACCACCTGAGTTGCCTCAGCCAGCGCCCTGACCTTACGCACTTTTGCCCAGGGGAATGCCAGGCCTGCGGTCAATACAATCGCAGCTGCGTTGGTTGCCAGGATCAAGGCATAACGCTGCGGTGCCAGAGTTGATTTAAATTCTGCAACCTCATCAATTTGCGCATTGTTCAGAATATGATTGCGGATCAGCGCCTGGTAGATGCCTTGCAATGCAGAAATCACAAACAAATACAAAGGCACAATCAGGAACATGCCAAAGTTGACCGCTCCCAGCTCATCAGGGTTAATGTTGATACCACCTGCCAGGCTAATTGCGAGACCCAGCAACATCATCACAAGGATGCCTAATAACATCACCAGCAATGTAGCTGCATAGTATTCTTTGCCCTCTAATTGTACTTGTACTGGCTTATCGCCGTAACGAATATTACTGTGAATGTAGGCATCAATACGCTTGAGCACCCAGGGCATCAAAAGATACATGGTAAAAATACTGACAAATGGTAGCACCACAAAGTTCACCATCGCCTCGCCCAAATTGCCCTTAAAAGCAAAGCGAATATTGCGGTAACGGGTCATGCGCATGCTGAATTTAAGCCCCTGATTGATCATCCAGGGCACCAGCAATACCAGTGCAAATGCCATCATCGCGCCCACTAGCGGGAAGTAACTCGACACCACACTGTAGATCACAAACAAGCCTACGGCGAGTAAGCGACCTTTGAGTATTTGAATTGGTGTAGCAAGATAGTCAAACCGGTGCCCGTCTAACAGGGTATGGCCATAAAAATATTGCTTAGTCCGTACCGTCGCCCAGGCTGAATAGATACCCAGTGTCACCAGCGTCAGTAACAGGTTGACAATCCAGATACCAAAATATTCTTTGCCAGTACCGGTGAATTGCAGTTGGGATGGTGTAGGCCGACTGCTCGGTTCGGCAGCAGTGGTGGTAGAAGTCGAGTCCATTGTTGGCTTCCTAACATCGTTTTTCTTTCGTTTTCACATTATTGACGTCTTCATGGCATGTCCCCATGAAAACTACGGAAAGGTACATTAGAAAAGCAACCAGTGCAATGCTTAAAAGCAAAACGCCGACGTAACTTGTCAGTTACCTCGGCGCTGTGTCTGAGTTGATATGCTTGTTTTACTTAGCAAGCACGTGTCAACCAGTTCAGGAAGTGACGGGCTTCGCTGCCACTTGAAAATTGCGTTTGTTTGCGGCCTGTGCCATCAGCAAAAACGACTTTTGATTTGTTCACCGAAATTGAGCGAATTGGTTGCTCAACACGGATCTCTGTTCCGTTGTATGTATAAGACATAATAAAACTCACTTTTATAATGCGTAGCCTGAGGGCTAACGCTTTAGACAATAAACGAGCTTTATGACAGTTTGATACCAAACCTGAAAAAATCTGCGAACAATTTTTCGACACTTTTGAGTCAACAAACCGAAGCGCTTCAAAGGGAATGGTACTGGCGATCTTAATATCTGCATTCACAACGCCCCCGGCTGGGGTAACTGCAGTGGTATATCGCCTGACTATAATAAGCTCTACTTGTAATTTTTAATGCGGGCTTACTGGATCAAGGCAAGAGGGCATTACTTCTATGACGCTTTAAATCAGAGGTTATTTAAAGCAAGAGAGCAATAATATCGAAAAAGTTGATTAATGCAAGCAAAACTTGCGAACTTTTTTCCTAAAAAAAGCAAGGGTGCCAAAGTGGCACCCTGCATATGCACAATTACGACTGAGGTTCATATCCCAGGTTGGGCGAAAGCCAGCGCTCGGCTTCTGCCAACGTCATATTGCTGCGTTTGGCATAGTCTTCAACCTGATCTTGCTGAATGGCTGCCACGGCAAAGTATTTGGAGTCCGGATGCGAGAAGTACCAGCCAGATACCGCCGCGCCCGGCCACATGGCATAAGAGCTGGTGAGCTTCATACCAATGCGGTTTTCCACATCAAGCAGCTGCCAGATCTTGTCTTTCTCAGTGTGTTCAGGACACGCAGGATAACCCGGCGCCGGGCGGATCCCCTGATAGTTCTCGCGGATCAGTTCTTCATTGCTGAGCTTTTCGTCTTCAGCAAAGCCCCAATACTGCTTACGCACCTGTTCATGCAGGTATTCTGCAAAGGCCTCGGCCAGGCGGTCTGCAACCGCTTTTACCATGATTTTGTTGTAATCGTCCTGCTGCTGCTCAAACACCTCGGCCAGGTCATCCTCTTCCAGGCCACCGGTGACAGCAAACGCACCGAAATAATCAGGCGTGCCTTTCGGCGCGATGTAATCGGCCAGGCAATAGTTCGGAAAATCGGTTTTTTCGGTCTGCTGACGCAGCTGACAAGACTTCAGCAGCACTTCATCTCGGCTTTCATCGCGATAGATTTCAATGTCATCGCCCACCCGGTTGGCAGGGAACAAGCCAATTACGCCCAGCGGTTGTAAACTGCCTTTAGTGCTCAGCTCGTCGAGCATGGTATTAGCATCGGCAAAGAGCTTTTTCGCTTCTTCACCCACCACTTCATCTTCCAGAATACGCGGGTATTTGCCCGCCAGCGTCCAGGTCATGAAAAAGGGCGTCCAGTCGATATACTCGCGCAAGGTGGCAATACTGACGTCTTTAAACTCGGTGATACCCAACTTTTTGGGCACCGGTGGGGTGTAATTGTCCCAGTCAAGCTTAACCGCATTATCGCGCGCGCGGGCCAAAGTCACGGGCTTGGAGCGGGGCTTTTTACGCGCCTGCTGGTCACGTACCTTAACGTATTCACTAGCGGTTTTTTCTAAAAAGCCTGGCTTTTGTGTGGCACTCAGTAAACTGGAGACCACGCCAACCGCGCGACTGGCATTGTTCACATACACCACACCCTTGTCGTATTGCGGTTCAATCTTCACCGCCGTATGCGCTTTAGAGGTGGTTGCGCCACCGATCAGCAATGGGATCTCAAACCCACGACGGGTCATTTCTTTGGCGACATGCACCATTTCATCGAGCGAAGGGGTGATCAAACCCGATAAACCAATGGCATCGGCATTTTCATCTATGGCGGTTTGCAGAATTTTCTCTGCCGGCACCATCACGCCCAAGTCCACAACCTCATAGTTATTACACTGCAGCACCACACCCACAATGTTTTTACCGATATCGTGCACATCGCCCTTTACCGTCGCCATGATGATTTTACCATTACTCTGACCGGCCTGTTTTTCCGCCTCAATGTAAGGGTCCAGATAGGCCACTGCCCGTTTCATCACGCGTGCAGATTTAACCACCTGAGGCAGGAACATTTTACCGGCACCAAATAAGTCACCGACCACATTCATTCCATCCATCAGCGGGCCTTCGATCACCTCAATGGGTTTATCAAACTGCTGACGACAGGCTTCAGTGTCTTCTTCAATAAATTCAGTAATGCCTTTAACCAGCGCGTGCTCCAGGCGTTTGGCCACAGGCCAGCTGCGCCATTCCTGATCTTCCGCTTTCTCAGCCTGTGCCATCCCCGAGTAATTAGGCGCTATCTCGACCAGACGCTCACCGGCGCCAGGGTCAGTGTTGAGGACCACATCCTCAACCGCCTTGCGCAGTTCATCGGGAATATCATCGTAAACCGTCAGCTGACCGGCGTTGACAATGCCCATGTCCATACCGGCCTGAATGGCATGATATAAAAACACCGAGTGAATGGCTTCACGCACCGGATTGTTACCGCGGAATGAGAAAGACACATTCGACACCCCGCCCGACACTTTACAGTGCGGCAGATTTTGCTTGATGCGTCGGGTGCCTTCAATAAATTCAACGGCATAGTTATCGTGCTCTTCAATGCCCGTTGCTACGGCAAAGATATTGGGGTCAAAAATAATGTCTTCCGGCGGGAAACCCAGTTCATCCACCAGAATGCGATAAGAACGCTCACAGATCTCAAACTTGCGGTCGGCCGTCTCGGCCTGGCCTGTTTCGTCGAACGCCATCACCACCACAGCCGCACCAAAGCGCTTAATGATCTTCGCCTGGCGCTCAAACGGCTCGCGGCCCTCTTTGAGTGAGATAGAGTTAACGATGGCTTTACCCTGAATACATTTCAGGCCCGCTTCAATCACCTCCCATTTAGAGGAGTCGACCATAATGGGCACGCGGGAAATATCCGGCTCTGAGGCAATCAGGTTCAGGAACTTAACCATAGCGGCCTTGGAGTCCAGCATGGCTTCATCCATGTTGATATCGATCACCTGCGCGCCGTTTTCCACCTGGCTACGCGCTACATCCAGCGCGGCTTCGTAATCTTCTTCCAGGATCAATCGCTTAAAACGCGCCGAGCCGGTTACATTGGTTCTTTCACCGACATTGGTAAAAATGGCTGTAGATTGCGTCATGTCAGTACTTCCTAATTCAGATTACAGGCTTCAAGGCCCGCTAAGCGCATTCTGACGTCTAGTTCAGGCAACGTGCGCGGTGCCACCTGTTCCAGCCCTTTCACAAAAGCGCGAATATGGTCGGGTGTCGTACCACAGCAGCCGCCCACAATATTAATAAAACCTTCCTTACCCCAGTCAATGATTTCCTTCGCCATCTCAGGGGCTTCCAAGTCGTACTCACCAAACTCATTCGGCAGGCCCGCATTAGGGTGCACCGACGTATAGGTTTCGCACACCCGCGACAATTCTTCGACATAGGCACGCAGCAGATCCGGGCCAAGTGCACAGTTCAGTCCAATGGAAATCGGTTTAATATGACGAATAGAGTTGTAAAAGGCTTCGGTTGTCTGGCCGGACAAGGTACGCCCTGACGCATCGGTAATGGTCCCGGAGATCATCACCGGCAGGGTTATACCGGTGCGCTCAAAGGCTTCTTCCACCCCATAAGCCGCCGCTTTAGCATTCAGCGTATCGAAGATGGTTTCTATCAGGATCAGATCCGCGCCGCCCTCAATCAGGGCTTCGGTAGACTCAACATACGCTTCCACCAGCTGATCAAACGAGACATTGCGATAACCCGGGTCATTCACATCCGGTGAAATCGAGCAGGTTTTTGAGGTAGGCCCCAAAACACCGGCCACATAACGCGGTTTACTCGGGTCTTTGGCGGTAAACTCATCACATACAGCCCGAGCCAGACGGGCCGATTCGACATTGATCTCGCGGCTCAGGCTGGCCATATCGTAATCTTCCATCGAAATAGTGGTGGCGTTAAAGGTATTGGTTTCAATAATGTCCGCACCCGCTTCGAGATATTCACGATGGATCTGGCGGATCACCCCAGGCTGAGTCAGGCTTAACAGGTCGTTATTGCCTTTGATAAGGACATGCCAGTCTTTAAAACGCTCGCCCCGATAATCCTCTTCCTCAAATTTGTGCTTTTGGATCATGGTGCCCATAGCACCGTCGAGGATCAAAATACGCTGTTGCATGGCCGTTTTAAGTGCATCGGCAATGGCTGCACCATCAGCCGCCGTGGTGATATGTTTATTCGGCATAATTGTTAGTCCTTACATCCTGGCTAACCAGATTAATATCGTACGGGGTGGTCTGGTAAACATAGTAGTTTAACCAGTTGGAGAATAACAAAAAGGCATGGCTTTGCCATGTCTTTGATGGCTTGGCATTTACATCATCTTCGGGGAAGTAATTCTCCGGCTTGGGTGCATCCGGCCCTTTTTCGCAATCGCGAAAATACTCTTTGCTTAGGGTATCGGCATCATATTCCGGGTGTCCGGTAATATACACCTGGCTGCCAGACACATTTTTAATTAAATAGGCCCCTACTCGCTCAGAGCCAGCCAGTGTCACCAGCTCGTCACATGCTTCAATTTGGCTGGCCTCAATATGGCCATAACGGGAATGGGGCACCAAAAACTCATCGTCAAAGCCACGGGTTAGTGCACCATGTTCAAAGTAACAGTGATGGCGGAACACCCCACATAGCTTGTCTTTTTTAAGTTCCCGCTTCAGGCCATGATGATGAAACAGGCCAGCATGTGCCGCCCAGCAGGAGAATAGTGTTGAGGTTACATGGTGCTCAGCCCAGTCAAAAAATGCCTGTAACTCTTCCCAATATGTCACTTCTTCGTATTCAAGATGTGCCAATGGCGCACCGGTTACAATCAGCGCATCGTAGTTTTCTTCTCTGACATCCGAAAAATAACGGTAAAACATATTCAAATGCTGCTCGGAATTGTCGGAGCTGCGATGGGTGTCCAGGCGCAGCAGATCCACGTTCACCTGCAAGGGCGTGTTGGCCAGCAGGCGAATAAACTGCACTTCGGTTTCCACCTTATTGGGCATCAGGTTGAGTATCGCCAGCCGCATTGGCCGGATCTCCTGCGTACTGGCTCGGCTTTGTGGCATCACAAAGACATTTTCATGACGCAAATGACTGATGGCAGGTAAATCGTCGGTGACTGTGATTGGCATGATATTCCCCTCAGTGACTAGGACCCTTAAAGATAGATCCGCTAACTTGCGACATTATGAAGCAACAGGAATAAATTTCAACTTCTAGATGTTTAGCCGTCCAAATTAAACATTCTGTCACCCGGCCCTTACAGTGCCGCTTTAAGCAGTTGACAGGAACGCGTCAATACGTCTTCAAGTTCCAGAATCAAGTTTGACTGCAGAGGATTTTGCTGCGCAATGGCCTGTTCCAGCTGTGCCGCAAGCTCAGCACAGCGCACCAGCCCCAAATAACCTGCCTGCCCTTTTAATGTATGCGCCATTCGGGCAGCCGCTTCGATGTCCTCTTCTTGCAACCTTTCTTTCAGTTGCACACAAAATGCCGCCTGTCTCAAAACAAACTTATCCGACATTTTGCGGTAAAAAGCTTCGTTACCGTTTACATGCCTGAGTCCCTGCGCCCTATCGAGTAACTCTCCTGCGGCTTGATTTGGCGATGGAGTGGGCTCGGGTCGCGTCATACGAGATTGCTCTGACTCTTTGGCTAAGGGCCTTTCAGGCTCTGCCTTACCCGATTTGCGGCTCAGCCAGTGATAGATTTTTTGATAGGCCAGTTCAACATTAATCGGCTTGGCGATATGGTCGTCCATACCACAGGCTTTTATCTCCTGAAGGTCATGTGGCATGACATTGGCTGTCAGGGCAATAATCGGGAGTTGTCGACAGACCGGCCTTTTTCTGATCTCCCGGGTGGCTGAATAGCCGTCCATTACCGGCATTTGACAATCCATCAGGATCAAATCAACAGGTGTTTCCTGTAATCTCGCCAGGGCCTCTTTGCCGTGCTCTGCGGTAATGACCTGCATACCTGCATCCGCCAGAATTTCCTGGGCAATCTCACGATTAATATCGTTGTCTTCCACCAGTAACACCTTTGCACCTTCAAGCACACCATACATCGCACCTTGTTCAAGCTGTATGCTGGCTTGTGCTGTAGACTCGGCCATCGCCTCACCGAGTGGCAATTCAACCTCAACAAAAAAGCGTGCGCCTTTCCCCTCGACACTGTCACACCAAATCCGACCGTGCATCAGTTCTATCAGATTCTTGCTGATTGCCAGGCCCAGTCCGGTGCCACCATATTGCCGGGTAGTCGACGTATCTGCCTGGGTAAACGGGGTGAACAATGATTGTAGCTGGCTCTTAGAGATACCAATGCCGGAATCAGATACCGTGAACCTGATGTGCGCGCTCGATTCTGTCAGGGACTTCACCGTCAGCTCGAGAGAAAGGCTGCCATACTGAGGGGTAAACTTGACTGCATTGCTGAGCAAGTTGAGTAATACCTGACTGAGCCTGAGCGAATCGCCAATGAGTACATCGGGTAAAGTAGGGTCCTGACTCACATCAAAGTCCAGCCGCTTTTCTTCAGCCCAAGCCGTAACCAGACCACTAACATGCTCAATCAGGGTTTTCGGGCGAAAAGGGACCGACTCAACACTCAATTTGCCCGCCTCAATTTTAGAAATATCCAAAATGTCGTTCAGGATCACCAAGAGGTTATCTGCTGCATAACGTATTTTTTTCAGATAGTTATGCATTTTCGGCGACGTATCCATTTTGAGCGCCAAATGGGTTAATCCCGTAATTGCATGCATAGGGGTGCGAATTTCATGAGACATATTGGCCAGGAACTCTGACTTAGCACGGGTAGCACTCTGTGCGGCCTGCATGGCTTCAAGGAGTTTTTTCTCTGCGTCTTTGCGCTCTGTAATGTCCCGAATGATGGCGGTGAAATAATTCGCCTCTCCCACTTTAGTTTCTGCAACGGCCAGATCGATGGGAAAACACTGGCCATTTTTCTTACGTGCGGTCACCTCACGTTTGTTGTCTATAACTTTTTTTACGCCTGTATCAAAATAGTTTTGTATATACTGGTCATGGTTGCTTCTGTATGGCTCAGGCATCAGCATACGCAAGTTGTTTCCTAACACTTCATCACGCGTGTAACCAAACATCTCCACGGCTGCCGGGCTAAACTCCTGCACTTTCCCCTGAGTATTGATCACTATGATGGCATCAGCTGCCGTATCAATGATGGCACGTGTCATGGCCTGATTTTCTATCAGTGAGCGTTCTTTGTGCATCTGTTCAGAGATATCCTGCACAATGCCCACTAACTTATAGTGTCCCGTACTGCTGTCCAGATAGCGCTCAGCCACCAGCCGAATAAAACGACAAACTCCATCATTGTCACTTAATTCATAATTAAAGTCATGGTGCTGTTGCTGGTTGTCAATAATCGCTTGCAACGCCGGTCCGCTCACGTTATTGGTATGACCAAATAAGGTGTGTACAGTCACAGGCTGCGCGGGAGATGCGCCTATGATTTCGTAGGCCTCCTGAGACAAATGAACCAGACCGCTTTGCAGTTCAAGCTCCCAGCGTCCCAGACGCGCCATTTTTTGTGCCTGCTCATAATTGAGATTCGCACTTTGTAGCTCCGCGGTACGCAATTTAACGCGGGATTCAAGCTCACGCTGATTTTTATCTAACAAGGCAAGGTGTTCACGGATAGCGCTGGCGGCCCAGTTAAATGTATCCGTCAGCGTGGCAATTTCCTTAAACCCGGATTCTACTGTCTGATGCGTATAGGTCCCATCAGCAAGCAAAGAGGCCTGTCTGGCAAGCTCTCCCAAAGGTGCAATGACCCGCTTTCTAAGCAGTATCATTACCATCAGGATTAATACCCCACAGCCTATCCACATCAGCGCCAGGTTAAACCGGATATTACGCCACAACGCCTGTTCACTCAGCGCCAGATTGTAATGCAGATAAATGATACCAAGGCGGGTAGAACGAAGTTCAGTACTGGAGGGCAAGGCAAAGCTCTGAAACGCCTCAAGCTGTGTACGATCAGCTGAAAAGGTCAGCAGCGGCATACTGCTGTTCAGAGCAACGTTGACCGCCTGATCCGAGCCGTGACTGGCAATGTCCTGTAAAGGTTTACCAATCTCGACAAACTGATTGCTGAATAATATTTGCCCGGTATGATCCGCAACCGCAATGCTGACGACTTCCGGCGCTGTACCTATAACAGATAAATCATAGCGGATCTCTTCAGGCCTGCCCGAACTCAGGTTTACTTCTACATGGCGTTTCAACGTCATCAGCAAATAATTGGCATGTGACTGATGGCTTGAATAAGAGGCATCCCGACTACCGGTGTAAATCACCATAGTACTCAGACTCAGTACAGCCAGACACAGTAACAAAACGCCCACAGGCACCCAAAATGCCAGGGACGTTGGCACACCTGGTTGCCTCATTGCAGTACAAACCTCGCATCAACCAGGCCATGCACATCAGTTACTTCATCAATCATATTCTGCTCTACCAGTACAGATAACAGTTGCTCTACGGTTGAATACAAAGGCGCTTCTGTCCCCTTACCCACCAGCAAAGTGCGGTTAGTCGGGGCATCGGCTAATGCAATGCCACCGAGTGCTGCCAACAGCTCATGTGGTTGCAGTCCAAGCCTGGGAGACATCAGCTGTGCGGCGTTTTCCGGGTATGCTTCTATATATGCCAGCGTCGCAAATTGAGCGGAAACCAATGCCTGCAACGCCTCATGATAGTGGGCAAGATGTGCCGTTCTCACTACCAGTACATCGACGATTTTTCCCGGGATCTGCGCACTATCAAAAATGACTTTATGATCCTGATTCACAAGCTGAGTGGTGACCGGCTCAAATGTCACTACCGCATCAACAGCACGTGACTGAAAGGCCCTAAAGTGCTGATTGACCGGCAAGTGCACCGCATCAATATCCGCCATACTCAATTGTGCCGCATCCAGAGCTTCATGCAGCATCAAGGCACCAACAGCAGTTTGTTCATATGCTATGCGCTTACCTTTGAGTTGCGCCAGTTCAGAGACTGACTCACGCACAACCACCGCATCGGCCCCGTTTGATATGTCCATAATCAGGACGATTTTGAGGGCAATCCCCTCAGCAAGCAGCAACAAGGCTTCATCAAGTGTCAGTGCCGCTACTTCGATACGACCATGACGGAATGCATCCATGGTATCGGTTGCAGACAGCAACTCAACCAGCTTGATATTCTCTTTCAACAGGCCTTTTTGCTGAGCCAGATAAAGAGTCTCATAACCCGGCCACAGGTTAAACCCGACACGCAGTTGCGTGCGTGTTGAATCAGAGCATCCGGCAATCAGCGTAAATACGAGTGCTAACAACAAAAGTTTCACAGCCTTCCCCATCCACCAGGTCATTGGTAAAGTTTCTTTTTGTATTCTAGTCTTGAATTGAGAGCCTGGGGGCTGAACGAAGTAAATAGCAGCATATTACACCTGTCAGCCTCGACGATGTTAACTAAATTGGTGAGCTGAATGGAGACAATCCTGATCGTTGATGATGACGACTTTGTTGTAGAATATCATACACATATGCTGTCACCATTGTACCGGATAGAAGTCGCGCAAGACGGCGAAGCGGCGCTTAATTTGGTCGATTCACGTCCGCCGAGTCTTGTTTTGATGGATATTCAGATGCCACGTATGAATGGCTATGAAGCAGCCTATAAAATCAGGCTTGCCGGTCATACCATGCCCATTCTGTTTTTTTCAAACCTTAACTCATTGCAAGAGCGGTTAAAGGCTTACGATGCCGGTGGCAACGACTTTATTGCCAAACCGGTTGATGAACAGGAGCTGCTGACAAAAATATCTATTCTGCTCAAAGCACATAAAGCGAGCTCAGGCCATGCCGACGAAGTCGCCGTTAAAGCACTGTCCGATCTGTCGTCACTCGGCTTTGTGATGGGGTTTTATCGAGACAGTTTTCATTGCCATGATTTAACACATCTTGCTCAGGCAGTGTTTAAACTCACCCGCGGATTTGGGCTGAAGTGCTCGCTGATTTTCCGCGATCAAAAAGCCAACCCCTGTTTTTTTGATGACGAGATTGCCAAAAATATTGATGCTGCTTTACTGGAGTCCTTACAAGGCGCAAACCGGATAATGACATTTGGCAAACACAGAGGTGCATTTAACTGGCGTCATGCTTCTTTGCTGGTTAAAAACATGCCTGAAGATCCGGACAGAGCCGGCTCGATGCGAGATTACCTGGCCTATATGATGGACGGGCTGGAACAATGCACTGGCAAAGTACTGGCAGAACAAACCATGAAGCAAACCATTCAGGATTTCAGAGCACAAAATACCGACATTAAGAATGGTATTGTCACTTTAATTGACGATATGGAAATACAATTAGAAGTTTTGTTCTCCACCCTCAGTATCGACAACGATATTTCAGAAGCCTCAGAGGAGTTGCTGGTCAACATGATCCAAACAGCCAAAAGCGCTGCTGAAGAAAAAGTACAATCGGGGTTGGTGATAGAAGAGCAGTTGACAGAGGTACTGGATATGCTGCAGGAAAGGCAGGAACAAGCAAGCCCCGGTGAAGATATAGAGTTATTCTAGCTTGACTCAGGGATAGGCATTACCTGACATATTAGTCACGCCAGGTAATGAGGGGGCAGGAAAAGAGAATGGACAAAGTCACGTCTGGCCGACATGAGGGCAGGGTTAATTGGGTTGTTCTGCTTTGATCTGACATACATACCCCTGTGACGTGATTTGATGGGTTACCTCTTTGATAAACCATTCACCCTCGAGGTATTCCACCGTTTTATCTACGGTGATCAAAGCACCAGCGACAATATCCGGGTCACCAGGCACACATAAAAGCACCTCACCATGAGCTCGTTTTAGCCGCGTCAGGTGACTGTTTGCAGCAGCCTGAGCAGCTGCTGCATCCGGATAAAGATAAGGTAAAGTCACTACAGGGGCCGCAGCGCCCGCGAGGACTGCAACCCGCTGGGCCTGCTGCGTATCGTAGTAATAGCAAAGCACGCCACCCACTAAGTGATAGTGGCTGGTTGCTCTGGACCAGTGTATTAAATGATGATTGCTAAGAGTAGCCGACGTCACGGTTTGTCCGGACAACGATTGCCCTGACCCCTTGGTAACAAACAACAGTTTATCTGCCGCAATTTTCATCACCGCGTCGTAGCGCCGGGCAAGCCGTGTAAGCAACTGCATATCGCTTTCACTTTGCTCCAGATGCTCAAGGGTAATGCTCTGCAGCGTCGCACTCACGCCACTTTGCAACCCATACTCCGAAGCAATTTGTGCCACCAGGTCGCCAAGTGTAATAGGCTCATCACTCCCCAGCTCAGGCCAGGAGCGGAACCTTGGCGATTTAAAGTCGGCATCCCACATAATGCTGTTGCCATATAAAGTCAGTGCTCTGGCAGGACCTGTGAGTTCGTACGCCCCCACATCAAACTTTCCAACCGGTGTAAGTGCAGCATGGCTGTCAGGCGTGCCGTTTTTATACCCCAACGCAATTTCCAGTACATTGCCTGGCTCTGGGAGCTGAATTGGCAGCTCTTCCAGGTTATCGAATCGCACCATGCATACATCACTGAGCAAGCCGGTTCGCTGCGTTACACTGACTTCAACGATCCGATCTTTAAGACGCTCGGTCACTTCATTGCCATTCGCTTTAATAGAAAAATAGGGTTGCTGGTTCATAACTAGTCCCAAATATTGATCACATGCTTGGTCTTAGGCTTAGGCAGCTCGGGAAGAAAAATTTCCACACCCGCCGGATAAATTGCCCCCAGCGCGGCCAGGCCCGCATTGGCCCCCAGTACTTTTTCAACCGTGCCAGCACTTTGCCCGTAATGGCGATAACAAATGAGATCAAGACAGTCTCCATCACGAGTCACATAATTTACACCTTTCATGGCTTCTCCTTATTCGGGCTCTTTAAGTGCCGCCTGATAACGACTCAGGCGCATTGAAAACTGGATCTCCCGGGGAATGCCATCATTGAAAAACAAGGTCCGGGTTTCACTGATGCTACTGATCACCCACTTCCCCAGGACCCGCCCCACACTGGGGTTGGTCTTGCCACTTTCTTCTACATAACCCAGGGTCAGAGGCTGCCCTTTGGCTGCCTCGTCACGCATATAATCGAGTTGCTTCAATCCGTTTTCGACGATTTGCGGGAAGATAGTGCCTTCCAGATCCAGCGTTTGTTCTCCCACCCCAATAAACTGCATCAAAGGGCTGTTTTTATTTGTCGGGGCATCAAGCGACTTCCAGCGATACTGGGTGTCGTATTTCAGCTTGTTAAATGCCGCTGTGCTGACCGAGAACTTGTAGTCACCCAGCTGCATCATGTGTCTGGCATGATTGGTATTGCTCATTGTTCACCTGAAGAATGAAATGTGGATTTAAGCCACCTGATTGAAATAGCGCGCATTCAAATCGCGAACGGCCTGCTGTTGCTGCTGTTCAAGGATCTGCTTAACCTGAATAGCAATATCCTGAGCCTGTTCGCCACTGCGCGCATTGACTGTGATATTGGCATTGACCGTTACCTGTGCACCCTGATGTGCTGTGTCACTATTAACGGACGTGGCATCTGTATGCGTTGCAGATGAGACCTGTGAGGTTGACAGCGCTTCTGGCGTGCTGGCAATGTTTGCCTTGTCAGCTGCCACACCTTCCGATTCGGTCGATTTATCCGCACTAAACCAACTGCTAATTTGCGACCCCACCGCTGCGTTGGTGATAAACCCAGCCAGTGGCGCAGCCATTTTCAACCAGGGGTTACGGCTTTTTTCCATTAACCCCGAGACGGCCTTGGCTGAAAACATGCCTCCGAGCGTACCGCCTATCACCCCTGCTTTTTGCGAGCCACTCAAAGACTCATCATTGGCGGCCTGCCATACGGTGTGATAATTCAAAACATCGCCGACAAAGTTGCCTACTTTGGCCACGTTATGTGCACGACTCTGACCATTCCCGGTTAATTCAGCAAACGCAGATGCGGTCCCTGCGGCCAGGTTAAACGGATTGATAAACTGATTTTTGATAAAGCCTTCGGCCAGACCCAGCGCATTGTTACCAGCGCCGCTTTGTGAGGCCGTATCGGGCGCACCAACCTCATTTGTCTGAACGAGAGTTTTCCCGACATTACCTCCGGTGTCTGGTGTCGCCTGAGATTTAGCAGGTTCATCATCAGCAAACCAGCTTCCGAGTTTTTCACCCAGCCAGCCACCAACAGACTCACCGCCCATCGCGCCCAGCGCGCCGCCGACCAAACCACCAATGGCAGTGCCGATCCCGGGGATCACCGAGCCAATAGCAGCACCTGCTGCGGCGCCGGCCCAGGCACCGCCTGCACCGCCGACTGCACTGCCAACCTGCTGGGTTTTCTGCTCAGCACTCAGGCTGTCATCTGACAGCGTGGTCGCCACATCCACGGCTCCCATTACCGCACTCAAAGGGGCTGCCAGTTTACCAAGCATTTTGGCCCCGGGCAGGCGACTGAACAGCCCGCCTTTTTTACCGGCAAACTGCCCCAGCTTGCCAGACTTGGCGTCATTTGCTGCAGCCTGCACCGCTATTGATTTAGATGTCGCATTGGGGAGCTGCCTGCCAGTATCGAGCGCACGAATTGCATTGCCCTGTGACGCTGGCTTGCGCTTGTTTTTTCTGCTGGTGTTCTTTTGCGACTCTGATGCAGCCTGATCTTTGCCTTTCCCTTTATTTCTCCCTCGTTTAGAACCTGACTTACCCTTTGGTTTGCCCTTGTTTTTGCGTTTACGAGGCCGCTTTTTCTCTTCTTCAGGCTCGTCTTCTAAGTGCCCATCAAGTTCATCAAAAACACTGGACGTCTCAGCGTCCCCGTCAGTATCGCCAAATAGACCGGAGCCACTCAAAAACTCAGATGCGGCGTCACCCAGAGACGACAAATCACCGCTCATCAGTCCTTTAAAGTCCAGCTTGCTGAGCGCCCCTTGATGTTGCGCCAACAAAGATGCCGCGCCATCCATACCAAACGCATTTAGCAGATCCGGTGCAGCAGAAACCAGCGATGACAAATCGCCATCCAGTACACCTTTTACATCGAGCTTTTGGAACACCCCGGCATGTTGTTGCAGCAACGAGGCCGCATCATCCATACCAAAAGCACTCAGCAGCTGAGGGCCAGCTTCGCTCAGAGACGACAAATCGCCACTCAAAAGCCCGTCCACATCGAATTTCTGTAGCGCTGGTAAAGCCGACTCAAGTAAAGCGCCTGCATCGCCCAGATCCAGTGCTTTGAGCAAGTCAGGAGCGGCGCTCATCAGGCTGGAGACATCCCCCTGCACGATGCTTTTCAAATCAAGCTTGGTCAAACCTGGAATGGCAGTTTGCAGCTTATCTGCGGCATCACCCAACTCAAAGGCGCGTAATACCTCAGGTGCCGCGTCCAGCAAACTGCTCAGGTCACCTTCCATAATCGCCGGCGCATTGAGTTTGTTAAGGACCGGCATAGCCTTTTGCATCGCAGCCGATGCGCCGGGCATATCCAGCGCATCAAATACCGCAGGTGCAACCTCTCCCAACGAGGCTAAATCGCCGCTCATCACGCCCCGAATGTCCAGCTTTTGTACAATGCCAGCGTGTTGTTGCAACAGGGCTGCCGCATCTTCCATGCCCAGGGCATTGAGCAGATCCGGACCTGCTTCGGCCAATGAAGTCAGATCACCACTAAGCAACCCATCAACATCAAATTTTTGCAAAGCTGGCAGCGCCGCGGCCATAGCTGTGCCGGCATCACCCAGCTCCAGCGCGCTCAGCAACTGAGGCGCCACGGTCATCAAAGTGGACACATCACCTTGCGCTATGCCTTTAAGGTCAAGTTGAGTCAGGCTTGGGATGGCTGCCTGCAGTTTGTCTGCGGCCCCTTGCAGTTCAAAGGCGCGCAGTACCTCGGGTGCGGCATCCAGTAAACTGCTGAGATCGCCTTCGATGATTGCAGGCGCATTGAGTTTGCTGAGCACAGGCAGGGCTTTTTCCATCGCCACAGAAGCCCCGGGCATGTTCAGTGCCTGAAATAGCTGCGGAGCAGCCTTGATAAGAGAGTCCAGCTCTCCCGAAGCCAGCGCTGGCATATCCAGCTGCTGAAGTGCCGGTAACGCTTGTGCGACACCGGCCGACAGACCGTCCAGACCCAATGCTCTGAGCATCTGAGGGGCCTGTGATGCTAACGCTTGTAGGTCACCGCGCAGCACACCAGACAAGTCTAACTGTGCCAATGCAGGCAATTCTGCTGCCAAAGCCTGCTGCAGCTGAGGCAAATCCACTGCCTCAATCAGCGCTGGCAATGCCGTCTTCAGACCATCCAGATCGCCTTCTAGCAGCGCCTTGAAGTCCTGGCTTTGAAGTGCAGGTAATGCGGATTGAAACGCAGCAACTGCCTGACTCAGGTTTAAAGAGCGGCTCACCTGGGGCATCAAATTAGTCAGACTGCTCAAATCAGCTTTCACTGACTGGGACAATTCAGTCACACTGGACACATCCAATGCCTGCACAGGAGCAGCTACCTCACCACCCGCGCTTTGCGACGCACTCAATTCAATCGGGTTCTGACGTTGTTCAGACCCATTCGCCGCAGCAAAGCCTGGTGCCGTTGCTGTCGAAATCTGACTAACTCCGCCAGGCTGAGGGGGATGTTCATTCTGAGTTGTGAGGCGAGCAATCACAGTGCCAAGGTTGTCAATAGACGCCAGCAAAGCGTCTGACACCTCAACAGAAGCCGGGTTGTCAGCACCCAGGTTAACCGTCCCTTCGGCTGGCGCCGGCTGACCCGACGGCCCCTGTTGTGCCAGCACAGATTGCAGGCGTTTTTGCAAATCGCTGCTTTGAGGCGCGAGTAGTGCCAGCGCCTGAAGCTGCGCAAGTAATTGTCCCACAGAGGCTGCACTGGCATCACTTTGTACTTGCAAAGCGTGCAGCGTCCGACCTAGTTTCGCAAGTCGCTGGTCCACGCCATTGCTCTGCGCCAGGCGATGTTTAACTTTATTTTTGGCTCCGCCGGGAGCACGAAGATGTTCGACAGTTCCTTGTTTCATAGATTTACCTGAAAGAGTTAAGAAGTGATACCAGAGAATGAAGGGAGGTGGAGTGTGGCATTGCTAAACAGCCTGGAAAAAGCCACTGAGCAATGCCCGCAATTGAATCCACAAACATGCGCAAAATGCATGTTTGCAGAGGTATGACCCGCAGCGGATCAGGACACAGAGGTTGCCTCTTTATAGTCAACCGCAGCATTAAACCAGTCGATTAATTCATCTTCGGTCAATGCGTTGAGCTCGGTCAGGCCCCAACCGGTGTATTTGGCTAAGGCAATAACCATGGCTCTTAAGCGCCTGGGCGGGATACGAGAAAAGCCTGTAAGGTCTCTCTGAGCTTCACAAAGTCGCTCCAGTCAAGCTCTTCAATGATATCCGGCGAGACTTCGCACAAATTGGAGAAGTAACGAATTTCACTTTCCGACTCGCTGATATCTGCCTTATCCACCATTAACCGGTCACGTACTTTTGGTCGTCTCATTGTCAGTTCGGCATACTCATGCCCGTCAACCGTAATTGGAAATGCCAGGGTAATGATTTCTTTCATGCTTTTGCTCCTATAATTATTTACTCAGCGCATAGGCGGGTCCCCCTTACCGGTCGCTAAACCGGCAAGGTATATCCGCTCACATCAAGGCAAGAACGCGAATTAAGCGCCAATCGCTGCGCGTAACAACGCCATCTGATCTGTGCCATTGATTTTGCGTACATCGTTGTACAAATCAATTTCGTAGATCACTTCGTTGTTAATCTCCAGCTTGTATTTCTGCACGGTATATTGCAGGCTTAACTTAGCTTCTTCGCCGTCTTTCCAGTTACCCATGTCCACTTCTTTAAAGAAGCCTTCCAGCGTCACAACCACAGGCTGTGGTGGCTGACCTTGCGCCTGAATCGCACCACGTGCCGTTAATGGCGTGGTTGCGCCGCTCCAGTCACCCAGCAGCTTCATCATGTCAGCGTTGTATTCAAGTAACGTGATGTTACCTTCCAGTTTCTCAAGCTGACCTACGTCCAGCTCAATCGGTGCCTGAAAGCCTGACGTGACTTCACGGGTTTTGACTGTGACTTTTGGCAGCTGAATTTCGTCCGCAATGCCCAGGTAGCCTTTGCCGTCTACGAACAGTTTGAATTTTTTAAGGATTTTAGGAGACATTGCCATTATACGATTTCCTCTAGGTAGTTATTTGTCAGAATGCTCTTGAAGGTGATGTGCTCAGCCGGTGTTGGCGGCGTAAAGTCAAAGCTGAAGTAAACCTTGCCAGCCTGGAGGTTTTCCGGCGTATTCAGCTCTTCATCTGCCCAGATTTCGCCGCCCAGGATTGCCCCTTGTGCTTTAAGGCTGTCCAGGTAAGACTGCACGCTCTGTTTCACATCTTCGACATAGGTCTTGGTGATGTTACGGTCAACCGCCCACATGTGGGCACGCAGCAGTGAGTCATTGATCATATCTGCGGTACGAACCACTGACAGGAAGGCCCATTTCGGGTCGCCAGAACACGTACGGTTACCCCACAGCTTGAAGCCGTTTTGGCGGATAATAGTTGCTACATCATTTTCGTTCAGGTGATTAGCTCGCGCCTGTTTATCACCCAGCTGGAAGTCCACTGGACGAGCAGTACCGACGATGCCATTCATGGCGGTGTTACTCGGACTCCACCAGAATCCACGGTCGTTATCCGATTTGGCAATCATACCGGCAACACGTGCGCTGGCTGGCTCAACCTTTTCAACACCGTCTTTGAACACGCGAACATGTGGGTCAACCAGGAATACACGACGTGAACTCTGATCACCACGATATTCAATGGCTTTCGCATCTGTGCTATTTGGACCATCTGCGATGATCACCGCACGAAGTCGCTCAGCCACACCCACTAGTTTGCTGACCACAGGGTTAGCACCGCCATCACGTTGATGCGTGTAACCCGGCGCGACCAGAATACGTGGCGCAACACCCAGTACAGACTCTGCACCTAAAAAGGCAAATACTCCTTTATACTTGCCGTCATCCGTTGAATCGTCTGTCATCGCTGCCATCACAGCGGCTTCATCGGCACCTTCAACACGTACTACAACCACAGCGGCGCCCGCCTGGTCAAAAATGCCACTCAGTGCAGCAGGCAGTGAACCTTCAGTCCCCAGCTTTTCGGCTTCACTGCGTTTACCTGCGATTAATACTGGTGTATTGGCCGGGAAAGCGTCTGTATCTGCGCCAGGGGCAGTACCTATAACACCAATAACCGAGCTTTTTACTGTTTTAATAGGGCGCGTACCAGATTGCGCCTCGATGACTTCTACACCGTGTAGAAATTCAGACATAGATATCTCCTTTAAAGGTATGTCAATTAGCTAATAAAAAAGCCACAGGCGAGCTGCGACAAAACGCAGCCCAGGTGCTGTGGCTTAAGTTGAAAAATAAATTGAGAAAATTAAAAATCAGAAGTTAGATTTGGATCCCTTCGATGGTTACCGGTTCACCATTGATAAGATATAAACCTTCAATGGCGATTGATAATTTGCCGTCTCCGGCCGGGTGCACCGCCACCCCTTCAAGTGCGAATCTCGGCTCCCATTGCTCAAGGGCATTGGAAATGGCAATGGTAATATCACCAACCAGAGAATGTGAAAACGGCCGGTCGATTAATTCAAATAAACCGCAGCCATAATCGCGACGCATCACCCGACTTCCCTTGGGGGTCGTCACAATATCGCGAATACTTTGTTTCAGATGTTCAACGCCGCCCAGCGGCTTACCTGTCAGGGCATTCATGCCAATCATGTTTCAACTCCTTTATTACCCACAATGAACTTTGCATACCCACCTTCAATCAATGCGTTACAGCTGCTGGGATCGCCCACACGGACAACGGCGTTGCCCCCAATCGTAAAGCCCGGCGCGCCTTTAGTTACTGTCTGCCCAACATGAGGTGGTATCTTGCTGTCTTTGCTGTGTAAGTGCTCGGATAATGTGTCACCAACACACAGCACGGCTTCTTTATTGACCTTAAAGGTGCTTTGCGTTGCGGCCACCGTGGCTGGGTTGAAATCGTCATGCAAATTGGTTTGGGCTTTATTTAATGCAATATCTGGCATAGTTACTCCTGGGCTTTGATCATTGCAGCATTGAGCAACAAGTTGCCCTTCGCCGCGACAGCAATATCCTGCGCCGTTGAACTGATATTGACCTGCTTACCCTCTAGCGTCAGAGTTTCTCCTGCCGCGATGCTAATGTTCTTTTCAGCGCTGACAGAAGCGTCATTGCCCACCGTCAGGGTGGCATCCTTAGCCACATTAATTGAGGCGTTGTTGCCCACTTCTACCGTCGCATTAAACCCACACTCAATGCGAAGGTCTCTTTCACTGTGTATAGTGATTTTCGCGGTTTGTTCACCGCCCGTATCCGGCACATAAAGATGATAAGCATGATGTTGGTTGTCATACTCCACCAGCGCGCCATCCTGATAGCGGGTGCGGTGTACATGTTCACGACTACTTGCCGCAGCATAACTTTCCCCTTCACCCGCGCCTAACACGTGGTCGGGTTTATGGTGATCAGCTGCCGCACTATACACACTGCCCAGGATCACGCCCTGAGCGGTGTCGCCACAAGGCGCAAGAACAATTACCTGCTCACCAATTTCCGGGGCTCGCCAGGTCATATTATGTGCTGCCATATCGGTCAGCCAGGGCAGTTTAGCTGTGATCCAGTCACCGATTTTGACTTTCACACGAGCCGTTTCATAGTCCACTTCATGCACAGTACCCAGCGTGATCAGCTTGCTTAATCGGTGCTGTAAGTCCGAGAGTGCTAACTCAGATTGAGCGGGATCCAGATTCATAGCACCTCCCCGGCAGGCGTTTGCGTGCTGTAGATTAACTTGTGCTCATAGCCGTGCTGCCCCAGATAAACATCCGTGATGGGCGTACCAGGTGACTCGCTCTGTTCAACCTGATAGTAAAATGACCAGCTCAGCTGTAACTGTGCTTTAATCCCTTCACTGTGCTGGCTAAACGCAAAAGTCGTTTGCTCGGCAATAAAGTGTTGCCAGTGGGTGGGCACATCGTCCGCCATCATCGCGGCTTCGCCTATGCTGAGTACCTCATCCAGCCGCTCCAGCAGCCTGGCTTTATCGCCATCCATCAACGCAATATCGAGCTGCACACTCAGCACCCGCCTGTCCAGCGGGTTTGGGCTGAGGTTTTTGTTGTACGCCGGTCCATAGCTGACACCTTTATCGGTGCCTTTACTTTGCAGCTCGCTGGCCTGGCGTTCCTGCTTAGGCGTGACAGTGAGTTGCGCATGCTGGGTCAGGTCCGGGGCAGTCTGGCTCGGGATTAGATAATCCACCTGAGCCACCTGTGCCAGGGACGCTGTCAGGCGCTCAAGCACCTGGGTGATTAAGGTCGTTCGTTGCATAGACTTGCTCTTAGATTAAAAAGACTCGAAGACAATCAGTGAGTCAGGGCGGGCGACGTGCCCGAAGATGGCGAGTTGTTATAGTTCAGGTTTTTCAGGCCAAACAACATCTTCAGGAACAGAATAGGTCTGAGGCAAATCTCTCAAAGCCTGACGATATATCTTCAAGCTTTCAGGTACCGTACCTTCGACCTCCTGATATTTTACAACCAGCCAGTCGGTCGAGTGCAGGCGTGCATCACGCATTACTCTGATGGCATGCCACTGACTTTGCTCTTGCAAAATGTGCTGGGGCATTTGAGATTCATTTTCAAAATTTTCCATGTCACACCTCCCAACTAGGTTTGTTATGAGTGATACGTTCAACACAAGGTCTGCCACGAAATGATGTGTACTCACTGCTGACGCTAATTGATCTGGCTGCTCCACAGTGGAACCTTGGATCAACTTTCAGTGTCAATCGTGCGATACCAGAGTCAGCGCCCTGGCCAATTTTTCTAAAGAACACGGGAATGGATGTGCCTGTAAGCGCTTTGTCTAACGGGATTTCCCTTTCTGGATTATCAGGTTCGGAAATAAACACACTCAAATGAC
The DNA here is from genome assembly GCF_024124545.1 of Pseudoalteromonas sp. XMcav2-N. Lineage (GTDB taxonomy): Bacteria > Pseudomonadota > Gammaproteobacteria > Enterobacterales > Alteromonadaceae > Pseudoalteromonas. The sequence continues at coordinate 32,056 of NZ_JAMXSF010000015.1, read as the reverse complement.
CATCCCGAGATACATTTTTCACTTCCATGATCCCTGAAACACAGTCCTGAAATGAGGTGCCTGTGATAATCAAGTGTTCATTGTACGAGGCAAACATACCTCTGTGAGTGATCATTATTTCGCATTTGAAATAATCGCCTGTCGCACCAAACCCACCACCATTTTGTGCATCGAACTCAAGTAAGTTGATGTAGTAAGGATCAAGCGGAGCCGCACAGTATGGGAATTCCGCATCAGGCCCATCAGCTGCTGCGGTATATCCGCCATTACCCAGCATTGTTGAAAAATAGAAGCGCTTTACGTTTCCCTGCTTGTGCACTTGCAGGCCATTCACAAGCTCTGTGTAATCACTCTTCCAATCATCAAACTCTGCTTTTGCCTGCTGTAAACTGGCGTTTATATTATTGCTTTGCTCAGCCACCGTTTGACAAAGAGCGTTGGCCCGCACGGCCACATCGCTGAGCCGCTCAGTCGTAGTTTTATTGTCCGTTGACATAGTGTCTCCTGTGAGCCTTGCCTGGTATGGCAAGCATGAAGGCGGCATACCAGGCCGCTATATAATTCGGGTAATAAAAAGGCGTGCAAGACGCCCGAGGAAGAATCTGAAGCCTTGAGTTAACTTTCTCAAGCTTAGGTATATCTTACTGATTTCCCTTAGGTAAAACCGGTCAATTCTGACCGGATAAGGCAAAAAAGAAAAAGGCACACCGTCAGGTGCCTGCGCTCAGGGCGGTGCCTCAGGAACCTGGTGTTTGAGGTAAAGGAAAACGCGCTTTAATTTCGGCCACTTTATCCAGCCAGGCCTGCTTGGCCGCCTCAGTCTGGTCGAATTGCCACTCCATATAGAGTGGATCTGATTCACGCAGATAAGAAAGCCGGCGATACTCCAGGGCTTCTTCGTGCTCAAAGCGAAAAGTCAGCGCTTCAAACGGTACATTTAGCTCATTCATTATCAGAAAATGGCGGATCTGGGCCTCGTTCATCAGCTCTCCCACAGTCGCCAGTACAGTATCGTTGTAAATTAATTGCATGTGTTGCTCCTTGCTTACTGATTAGGCTGTAGGGGTTTCGAGATCATTAACTCGTGAGCTTAGACTTTCGATACTACCGGCTAAGCCTGCAATATCACTGGGCCTTACAAACTCCGGGTAACAGCCCCAAACATTGTTTTCCAGGTTTACGTATCCAGATACTGAACCATACAAACAGATCAGTGCTTCGCCTGTCGAAGACGAGAGTGACAAGCCCGTATGTGGTGTGTAAAAAGCACCATTTGGCGAATTCGCAGCCTGTCGGTAAGCATACAACTGCCACCCGTCGTCAAAGTTGGTTACAGGGTGTAAATCTCCATTGATCTGCCCCTCAATCACCTTGATATAGCAGCCTTTGGTGAGCGCCCCCTGCTCATATCCGTTGTAATAGGTATTATCTAACCGAACAGTTTTACCTGGGCTGGTTTTCCATTTAATCCTGAGGATATTAAACTTCTTATTAACGTATCCACTGTAAACATGGCTTCTAAAACTGGCACCCACCCCATTTCCGGTATGATCTGTATCGTGGTCGCCGGCGCTACCATATATTGAAGCCTCCCTAGTGACTTCGAACGTTTCCAGACCTATGGTATTGAATCCTTTTATTGCACCACTGCCCAAGGGTTCCATCTGCTGGTTACGGCTCAGCAAAATATGAGATTGCTCACCACGCGCACCGGCAATGTAATTTTGAATATCCTGATGCGCCTGCTGTTTTGCAGCGTCCATCTCGGCTTTTTTGGCATTGACTGTGGCATTAATATTACCCGCATGATCTTCAACGCTCTGACACAAAGCGTTGGCGCGCACAGCCACTTGGGTTAACAACTCAGTGATATTGTCTGTTGACATAATAAATCCTTAAAATTCCTGTTTTACGCCTGCTCTAGCGCCACTAAGCGCCATTCCTGATTGATCTGACGGTGCATGGTATCTATCTGAACCAGGGTCAGTTCGGCCAGTTCGTTGTCAAGGATCAGGTTGAGGTTATCAACACCAAGTTTGACCTCAACACTTTCGGAGGGCAGCTGGGTCAGACTCAGAGTGAGCCACTGCAACACCTTAACGTCTGGCGTGCGGTACCCAAGCGTGGTATTGGGCTTAGAATACACGCCCAATAAAATCAGTTTGGGCTGACCATTTGCCAGCTTTTCGCCGGAATCCAGAAACACACCAATTTCGCCAATGGCGTATTCCAGCGGCGCTTCGAATTTGGCGGCCACTTTCAGGCTGCTGCTTTCACCATCGGTGTAATCCGAATCGGCAATTTCCACCAGCTCTTTTTGAGAGCGCAGCGTAGTTTGATTTTTTGACGGGGTATAGCTTGCGTCCCCAAAGGCCATGTGGCTGATCTGCCCTTTAAAGCCTTTGGCGCGTGCGGACAACAGCGCATCCAGCCCCACTTGAGTAAATTGCAAGGTTAATGCTGACATTAAGTCACTCCTTGGAAATGAAAAGATTGAATATTCAGAGTATGACCCCCTGAAAACAGCGCCAACTCGCAGGTCGTCGGGTCAGGTGTTATACCCGAGCTTTCTGCCACAATATCAGCGCTGTTCAATGAGTGAAGCAGTGCACAAGATGTGATCCCGCCCTCAGTTCGGTCTGGCGTAAGGCCTTCACCTTGTACACACCAACGCTGGCAATTGAGCAAGTGTCCTGCCGCTGTGGTTGCTACTGAGCCCTGTGTCGGATCCGGCGTAATACCCAGGCCTGTTGCTTCATGATCAATCAGGTTAAGCGGTGCTTGCACAGCCCCAACAGGTGCCACAGACTCGCTCAGTGCAATGCCCAGCTGTAAATCGACATGTATGGCACCACGCTTAACCGCGTTGATCACCCGGCGGATTTTCTTCAACATCTGAGGTGTCAGCAGTCCTTGCTGATGGTCGTCCAAATTCTGATTCACCAAAGCCCACACTTTAATCGTCCCAGGCAGCATGACCTCATCTGAGGGAGTGTCCGCTCCTTCGGACTGCCACCATTCCCTGATCTCAGTAGCAATGTTTAAACTGTCGAGTGCTTTTTGCAGCGCGTAGGGCGTGCCTTTATACTGGTGCACCGCAAAAGCGTCGCGGATCACCTGACGTTTTAGTGTTTCTGACCAGGTTTCATCCCACTCATCCACCGACATAGCCCAGGCCAGCCAGGGCAACAAAGGCGCAGGGCACAACATGGGATCCCAAATGGCACGCAGTAACAGACGAATATCCTGTAAAATACAGGCATCCTGTAACGCACGTCGCCGCGCTCTGCCATCGAGATAACTTTCCCAGTCGGCTATTTTTAAAGCCTCTGCAAGCGCCGGTAACATCTCCGCTGGGCAGAGTACGTCATCCCACAGTACGGTGAGTAGCTGGTAAATATCGGCCTGATAAAAAGCGGCTTCACTGCAGGACGTTAGCTGCCATTTTTCGGCTAACCTTTGTCGCTGCTGTTCGCTCAAAGCCCTGATGTTCAAAACGTTAAGCAGCAAAGACCGTATTTTGTCGGGCCGCGAGAATTCGCTTTCAATTGCCCGTACCAAAGGTGTTGCATTACTGGGAAGCAGCTCATTCATGATTGACGACTACCTCTACTTCATAATGCTCGCACCAGGATGACTGAGTATGTGTCACGGATATATTTGACGCTGGAGAAGTCAGATTGACTTCATCCACGCCCTCCAGGTGCAAAGCTGCGAACAGCCCTGCCCGGGTTACTTTTTTGCCGAGTTTCTGTCGGCTGGCAAGATACGTTTGCATTCTTTCCACAGCGGCCTGGCGGATTGCTTCGGCTGAGGGCCCGGGCAATACAACCAGCTGTGCTTTGACTGTGTAAGGCACAATCTGCGGGGCATTCACCGTCACCCGATCACCCAGGGGTCTGACTCGAGAGGCTTGCTGGTGCTCCCATCCCTGGGCAGCAAAGTGTTTGGCTACTTTGTCGAGCAGCGCCTGTGACGGTGTACCATTGCCTTCTGTACTGAGAACAGTCAGTACAATCTCACAGGGCGCCGGACTGTGAACTGTGACATCACGAATGGCCGGGTCGAGAGACAAAGTATGAAAGGCATAAGCCGATGCACTGCCTGCGGTATTTAAGCCATCAAAGGCTAATTGAATACGCTGACGAAACCGGATATCGTTTTCACCCTGGTCACGCAGCAAGTTATAGCGGGATGCGATGGCATCCAGGTCTGCGCCACTGGCCGTTGCCAGCATCACGCCTTTGACCGCATCATTTACCTGCTGACTATTCAATACCTGCTGGTAGGCCAGGGTTTCCAACAAGGCCGTCAGCGGGTCGCTTTCCAGTTTAAGGGCATCGGCATACTGAGGATGAGACGCTAAAAAACGCTGTTTGATTTCGTTTAACTGGTGCTCAAAATCCACATCCTGTAACAGATCCGGCATGGGCACCCGGGACAGGTCTGGTGTTGCAAATTGGCTCATCTCATCCTCGTTTGTTGCAAAAATAAAAAACCCGACTTGGCACCGCACAACACAGCACCGCATCGGGTTTATCACGGGAAGTCTGTTTTTAATCTTTCGTTAGCTTTCTCAAGCTTAGATGTATCTTACTGATTTTCAGGGATTAAAAACGGTCAACTTTGACCGGTTTAAAACCGACACGCTAATTCCACAAAGTCTGGGTATAAAAAAACCACCGCTCATCAATATGAGCCGGTGGTTTTTAACTTGCGGAATCTTACAGCTTCGCAAAAGCTGTCTTTATCTTTTGACTTAGCTTTCTCAAGCTTAGGTGTATCTTACTGATCTAAAAGGAAGAAAACCGGTCAATTCTGACCGGATTGGACTTTTTCCTACCTTTTTATGCAAATAGCCTGGTATCACACCTCAGCTTTGAAGGAAAATTCGTCTAGCGTTTCAATTGATGTCAGATCCGCGACCTGTAACTCCGCCTCATCACTTCTCTGACGCAGCGCTTCACGCTTTTCCAATTCGGCCTTATAGGCAGCGTTTGCCTCAGTTCTTTCTACCTCTGAGCCACCCAGGTGCGCAAGCTGCACTCGCTCATACGCTTTGGTGACACGCCACATCTGCGCTTCCAGACAATCATACACAGCACGTTTGATCTCGCCGATCATCACGGTCTTGCGTGAAGCTATGGCTTCTTCACTAAGGTGCGGCGGCTGGTAACCTGCAATAAAGGTGGCCACAGACTCATCATTCCAGGCTTCACCCGTCTGCGGATGCACCAGCCAGTAGTTTCCTTCGATTTTCATGCCTTTATCGGCAAAATATTCGCAACTCATGATCTCTCCTTAAAATGCGCGACAGGTACGGCCGAGGCCGTAGTAATTGTGTACAAAGTGCTCATTCAATATGCCAACCTGACTATAAGGGTTCATACATCCAATCGCCGTTGACATGAGGCCCGGACCATAACCCCCGTTCTCTGGTTTCGAACTATAAAAATACATGCCCAGTAGTTCACCTGCCATACTTTCAATTGCTACGGTAACTTCACCACTACCATTAGTGGTGTTAGACGTTGTCGACGCCTCTGTGCTGCTTGCATAGAAATAATTTACAGGTTCTAGTTTCAGATCAGCGGTAAATCGGTAATGGGCACTGTACGTACTCCCACCCATTTTTACTGTATTATTAAAAATACCGAAAAAACCAAAATAGCTTATGTTTACTTCACTCATTTCAGCTTCAGAGCCCTGCATGCGCCTTACACCTTTAGGGTGTCTGAGAAAATGATGAATGAATTTTACGGTCGTAAAGTCGCCCGCATCGACGTACGCTTGTAACTCGGCCTCGTTCGCAATGGCCGTTGTGGTGATTACGTTTCCGTCCCGGTATTTCTCAATCAGTAAAGACGTATTTTCGTCTACCATCACCAAACAATGTTTCTGGTTATCGTACAGTGCTGCTACATCAGCATAGCTATGGTTGGTTATTGTCTCGACGCCATATTGATCTGTTGCATTCAGATTTTGTTTTGGCTTACTCATTGACGTAAAGCCTTGAGAGCGCACGTAAATCCCACCATAGTTTGCTACCCCAGTAGCTTGTGAGTCCTGTGTGCTGTATACAATGTCGTATTCTATGTCCGCAGAATTGTCTTTACTGCCCAGAGGTAAATAGGCACTGGCACCATACATGTAAGTCGTGCTTGTCGGGTTTTGTGCAAACGCGTTTGTATAGACATAGCTGCTATGCGTAGTGCTTTTACCGCTGCCATCAGCGAATAGCTTTAAATATTCGAGCCTGCTTTGCTGGGAGTTGTTGTTGTACGCGTAACTTGGCCTGACTAAAAACGTTTCACCACTGTGATCATAAACCGCAAATACAGAAGTCGAACGCGCCAAGCTAGCTGAAGTGCTATTTGTTTCAATCGAATTAATCCCGAACAAAGGTCGTATCTGATTAGTAAAAGCCCGTCCCTGCAATGTCTCAACCCGCGCCAGGCTTGGTGCCATGGTATCCAGCTGATCCAGTTTTGCCGCTTTACCTTCAAGCGCGGTGCCATTGTCATTGAGTGTCTGTGCTGCTTGTTGCAGGCTGGTTTGGCCGACCTGAGCCGCCTGTTGCAGCGCCGTGGTGGCATTGTCTATATGCGATTCAGCCACGGCCACAACAGCCTGCTCCAGTTTTTCGTTGTCGGTCAGTTTAGTGATTGCATTACTGACCAGCGCCTGCTCTTCGGCGCTGAGCGGTTGTTCGCCTTGCATGTCGGCGACCAGTTTGTCGACCATGACCTGCACGGCAGTTTGTATACTTGCCATAAATTCCTCGTTGAATAATGTAGAAAGTAAATGAAGGGGCCTGCACTAGAGCGCAAGCAGGGGCTCACCCAGCAGCTGGTTCAGGCGACTGCGGCGCAGCTTTTCCTGCACCGCCTGATATTGTTGCTGTTGAATCTGTTGTTGCTGATATAACTGCGTGTCTACTGCCGTCAGGGCATCAGCCAGCCGCGAGACATCCTGCTGTAGCAGGTTGTCCGGGTGCGGCAGAGGCAGTGAAAAATGCGGGGTTAGTGGGTTATTCATACCGCCTCCTTAGATAGAAAATGCCCGCAAAGCGCGTACTCTGGGGCGCTCGGTATGGCTACCAGACAGCAATAATTTGACCCGGGCACTGCGCTCGGTCAGGTTATCCAGCTGATAGTGACACAGCTGCCAACCTTCATCCGCAGCCTGTGTCGATTTCAGTGGCACCTCAAGCCAGGCGTCGCCCTGCTCAATCAAGACAGTGACTTTGGCCACGCCGGGCAGCTGGGCTTCAAAACTCACTTTCAGGCTGCCATCCAGTTCACAGGGAATAGCCCGGGTTACGTAATCAGCCTGCTCTGCGACTTTGCCCAGCGCAGCCTGAACGTTTTCAAACAACACCGGAGACTGAGTCGCCGTACCGGTCAGTCTGGCGCTGACACTGAGTGCTTCCGTAGCTTTGTTTGCAAGTCGTACAGACTGCAACTCCTGTAAGCTGAATGTGCCTGTACTTTCACCAGAGAACTCAAGTTGCAGCTGAGTATCACTGCCAGGGCGCTCAGCAACGGCCAGCGCCAGCAAGTCTGTGTGGCTATCCAGTGCCACCTCGCCCAGTGCAACCTGGCTCTCGGTTTGCGAAAAGCGCGCTGCTTTAAGGCGAAACGCCAAATCGCGGTTCTGATGCGGTGTCCAGGTTGACGCATTACTTGAAGACAACAATACTCCTACCTGATAGGGCTGACTGGTTACCCAACCACTTTGGCTGTCAAACTTACCCAGTTCAGCAATCGCCACTTCATGCTCGTCACCGTCCGTGAGCACTACTATCGCGTACTCTTCGCCAGCATTAAGCGACACCGGCGTAAACTCGAACAAGGTCGACTCGCCACCGAGTTTGATGTCGCTTTGCTGCAAAGTCGCCTCCGCCAGTACGGTCTGGTTAGGGATCCCCAGCTCGGTCTCGCGGATCTGCACTCGCACCGCTTCCTTGCCGGTCTTTTTAAACCACAACTCCACAGCCGCAATAAAGCGACGCTCTGGCAAAGTAAAAGTTTGTGCCAGCGGATCGTAGCGAACCGTCACGATTGAGTTGATACGTCTGACCGTTTCGCTGCGGATGGTCGCATTACCGGTATAACGGGCCTGCCCCACCGATCCCATGGCGCCACTAAAGCGCACATCTTTACTGCCCACCGGTACATTACCGGGGATCAAAAATCGGCCACGTACCTGACCATTATTATCTGCCTTGATCATTATGCCTCCTGAGCCTGAACACTGATCCCGTCAAAGGTCACCCTGTCCAGGGTTTCCTGTGGGCCAAATCCGGAGATGGTAAAGTTCACCCAACGTGAACGCATAAACTGAGCCTGACGCGTGGTTCGGCTCAATACCTGAGTGCTGGTGCGTGTGCGGGTTAACCTGCGCAGGCCTCGGCCAATATCAAAGCGCCGGGTAATTGGGCTAGTCCAGCTGCGGCTTGTCTGAGTCCAGTGATCGACACTGGGTGACAAACGCACGATGGCTGGAATAGGTTCCACCGCCTGATATGGATTGACCTTCATGCTGCCGGTTTGCTTGGTTTGCGCCAGCACGTCTTCGAGCTCATAGGGTAAGGTCAGCACATTGCCTGTCGGCAAAGGCAGTTCAACGATATCAGCACTTAAGGGCAGAATAAGCTCACCATCGACAATGGCCGCCGTTTGTTCAATACCTGCATCGCGCATATCATCGTCAATAAAGGGGTCGACAAACACTCCAAACTTGCTGGAAGACTCTTCACTATTGGCGTCATTACGCAGCCGCTCAATCGCCAGCAACTGATACAAATCACTGATCTGAGACTGCATTTGTTCCAGCTCAGACATAGATACCGCTCTGACAGCCAGATTTTCAATTTCCGGCGCCTGCTCGGTAAACCAGCTCTGACTCACCTGCGCCAAAGGTAAATGGTTGGCTGGTACCTTTGGTGCTACGGGCAGTTGGTGGGCCGGTTGGCCTTTAATACGTTTAAGCTGGCCAAAGCGGTCCAGTACCACTAAGTCAATACGCGGTCGATACCATTGATAGTCCACAGTGATCAGTGCATTCTCAACCAGCTCTCCCTGTGGCTGTTGCTTTTGCAGGGTAAAACCAAACTCATCGGGTTCCACTGCAACCTGGGTACGAAAGCGGTAACGCACCTCAAACTGACTGCCCGGTGCTGGCTCTGCTCCACTGAGCTGCCAGCTGATGTGATTGCGCAAAAATAGAAAATCGACCCCGGCCACAAAGGTGGTCTCACCCTGAGTGACACTGAGGATCTCCAGCACCGATTCATCTGGCAACAAATCTTCACCACCAGCCAGCTGAGCACGCGTCAGTGTGGCGCTTTTTTCGATGCTGACATTCACTTCTTCTAAGGCTTTCACCGGGAAGAAATCCAGGTCAACCCGCATACTGCGTGTGTCGTCACCCGATGTCGGAACACTGATAAAGGCTTTAGGCTCTTCCCTGACAGTACCAATATCCGGGTCCCAGTCAAACGCTGCGCTACGTGCGGTATCAAAGGCCACTTCATAGCCCTGAATATGCGCCTTCCCTTCTTGCAGGCTGAATACCTGCTGATCGGCTTCGCGGTCACGATAACTCAGCGCCATGCCTTCAACGACATAACTGCCACCATTGGCTTCACGGTCATAGCGGGCCAGCGCCTGGGTCACGGCATCCAGCTGAGGCGGAGGTTGCTTAATGATCAGCACCCCATCTTCAATGCGGTGTACCGGATAAAACGCGTTTTCTTCGGCCAGGGCGTCGTCTCGCAAACCCCACTGGCAATGCTGCTGTAACCGGGCTGCACCAGGTTCGTCGTAGTTGAGCGCATTAACAGCGGGATCTCTGAGCGATGGATCTTCCACTTCCGTCACCACACTGCGGGTCAGCCAGACACCAATATCCACACCGCCTTGCAACGCAATGCTAAGTGTGGCTGCTGGCAGGTTTCTGATATGACCATCCAGATAAACCTGAGCAGCGCTTAGTTGCGTCTCACCCGATTGTGTATCGATCACCACATCGCCGCCAGACACCAGATCGCCGTCTTTTAGCAAAACATCGGCAATGTCTTTAACCTGATGCTGAACCTGAGACTGCAGGTCATTCAGTTCCCGGCTTTGCAACCCTCGTCCGGAGCGAAACAACAGCCGCTCATAACCATTGGCTTTATCATAATTGTGATAATAATCCTGTAGCATGGGCTCTCCTAAAAACTCATCACAAATTCAAAACTTTCCCGCACCCCTGGCTCTCTCACCAAAGGGGCACGATGGTCCAGCAACAACAAGGTTCCCGGTGATGCGACTTGCTCCGGCGAAACATAGACCTGCCCTGTTGCCACATCGGCTGTGAACGTGGTGCCAGAAAAGATCCCCAGCTCACGAATGGTCTCGCCCTGAGCATCTTCAAAATCAAAAACAAACTGACAGTAAACATGGCGTGTTGGCTCTGCGCTATGGCGATAACGCGCGCCCTGCACTTCGATGTCGCCCTGCTCATCCGGTTCGCAAAACCCTTGCACTTTGACTTTGCGATATCCCAGTGGGTCGGCCAGATGCGCAGCACTGATTGGCTCGGATGGTGGCGTTTGCCAGTTGCCATCACCACGGCCCCATGCCAGATAAAGTGGGGTTTGGGCCACACTGCGTGCAAGCAGGGTCCGCCCGTTAAAGGTGAAAATAGACAATGTAACTCCTTGTTTAGAGGTTAAGTAAGTGAGTAATGACACTGGACAAGCTGAGGTGTCTGACTGTGTGACCAGCTCACCGTTGACCAGCTCCCCTGCCAGAGTCCGGGTTGGGTATGGATGTGACTGGCAACGTTACGTTGATGTGAAATGCCAGCGAGAGGCTGACTGGCTGGTGGCTCACTGAGTACCAATGAACCCAGGCGACTGCTATGGACTTGACCCCACAATTGCCCTCGCTTGCGAATTACGCCATTCCCGCTGTGTGCGGATATATCAGTTCCATCGCAGTGGGAACGCTGACGGGACAGCCTCACTTGTTTGCCATCTTGCAAGGTGTAGCGAAAGCCGGACTGGTCGCTGAGCAAATCGCCAAACTGACCTGACGAAAGTGCCAGTTCACGAATATCGAGCTGATAGGTAACCCTCACCAGCTGGCTTCGAGCCGGCGCACTGAGCTCACTCAGCTGTGCCAGCCGATTAAGTTGCCACTCACCAGGGACACTATCGAGGTGTAACTGATAACGATAAAAATGCCGCAGTGATCCAGACTCTTCAATCTGCAATAAAGGCACACCAAGCCAGCCCACTGCCATAGCCAGGCTGGCCCGCGTGCCGCGGATCCGCTGCCAGCTCAGGCCCTGCAACAGCACCTCATCCAGATTGTCCAGATAAGGCTCCAGCGGATCCAGGCCATATTCCCATACCAGCCAGGGCAACAAATTGGGGTTGGGGTGAGACTTAAAGCCTCTCAGCAATGAAATACCAGCTTCCAGTGTCTGGGTGAGTTGTCCGTGCTGATCCAGCGCCCATTGCAATGTGGTGTGATTAGGTGGCACTAAGGGGGTATTCGGGGTTAAGTTTTCAGACATAAGCTTACCTGCTTAAGCTGAACATATTGATTTGCCGCCACTTCGACCAAAGAAGCAGGGGTATGGATTTCAACATGCTTGACGCCTGCAACATGTAACTGAGCACTGAGCCAGCTGGGTGTCATTACCGTACCCAGCGCCAGCTCTGTCTGCCACGCGGCACGTAGCTTAGCTTCCAGCTGCTCAAACACTCGTAGAGGCGTATTTGAGTTGAGATAGATATCAGCATGGACATCCACCTCAATGGCCTCTGCCAGTTCGACATCCACTGTATCGGTCAGTACTTTAACTTCATCACTGAGTACATAGCTGCGTACTTGCTGTAATGCCGCTGTCGGATCCTGGTCCGCATGAAATAACACCGCCACGCGTACCTTACCGGACTCGGGACTGTCTACTTCCACATCACGGATCGCACTGGGCGCAGCGGTCAATGCTGCGTTGCGATAATGATCTTTACTGCCCGCCGTACTGGATGCCAGAGTCTTTTGCCGGATCCGTTGACGGAACCCGCTGTCTGCTTCACTGGCAGCCCGTAAGACACCGTAAAACAGCCCAAGTTGGTCCAGATCAGCATCCTGCGCTGTTGCCAGCAAGTTGGACTGCACAGCTTCATTTATACGCTGTCGTAATAACAGTTCGCGGTAACTTTCGACCTGCAAGCATACCGATAACGGATCGCTCTGCAGGGCCAATGCGTCGGCATACTGCGGCGCAAGGGCTTTAAACCGCGCCACCCGCGCCTGATAAATGTCTTCAAATTCAATAGATTCTAAAATATCGGGCGCAGGGAGCGCCGTAAAATCGAAAAGGTCGGTCATGGAAGGCCTCAAGGAGAGTGTACTGGCAGCGCCAGAGGCTGCTTTTGAAGTAGTTCAAAGCGGCAATGATTAGGGTGCCAAAATCTCAGACACACCTTTAGCACGGCTTTGAATGTCAGATAAAACCACCTCAGTCCCTTTTTGCTGATACGGGAAATACAGAACACCAGAATCAACCTGTTCACTGATTGTACCAATAAGGTCAGTGCAGTCTTGCGCCGAGGCTTTAATATCATCCAGAGAGTTTGCACTGGCAATCGAAGATACTAGCTTGGAAAACTCCACCAGTAACAGGTGCGCCGTATCTGAGGTAGTGCCTAACAGTGACTCATTGTCGCCTACTTGCAGGGTGATTTGACCTCGCTTGACCTGCTTATCCAGGCTTGCCTGCATTACCAACTCTGCTTCTGGGGTTGGAAATTGTTCCATTTCAATACTCCTATACTTTGATATGCGGATAGTTAACAACGCGGTCTACAGCAAACGTGGCATAACCAAATTGGGTTATGTTTTGCAAAGGCCGGGGATCAGATATTTGCGTACTATTGCTGTTTATAAATCTTACAAACAACACTAAGTAAGGGTGCAAACCTGAAATAGAGATACAAGGAATAGTAAGCATTCTCGGCGTAGCATCCCAATAGCCAGTTTTAAGTAAAACACTTCCTTGTTCGTCAAGCATTTGATTTATTTGCTCACTGGTTGCTTTTTCATTCGCTAGCACAAACTGCATCTGTGTAACGCTCCAGTCCTGATCATATTGAACGGGTTTTTCATAATAGCCCGGTTCTTTCATGTAGGAATTGGTAAAGTGTGCTCTTGTCAGAGAGCCGACACTGGGATATTGGTAACAACCAGTGGTAACAGGCACTTTCTTCCATTTGGAGATATGCTCCTGACCTTCCTCGGCTTGTATTTCCAGCGAGCTCTTTGAGTGAACAAGCCGATCATAATAATTGATACGCATGTCCGAATGACTGGCAGCCAGGTTAGCGATGGCCTGGTCCATACGTGCCTCTGCACTGGCGACTGTGGCGTTAATCGCGCCCATTTTTCCAGTAACGGTTTGGGTCAGCGTGTTGTTTGACGCCACCAGCTCTCCATTGGTTTGCTGCAACGCTGCGATACGCTGATCCAGCGACATAGTTTGTGAATTACTCATAGTTACACTCCTAGTTCGAGTAAACGGTCGTTAAATTGAATTTGTCTGTGGTTTGACTGCAGCTGGGCAATCGCTATATTTGTTTGCGCTTCTGCCATGGCCACAAATTCGGGGGTATGAAACAGGTTCAGATCCCCGCTGGTATTGACGGTCAGATGCTCAAAGGGCACCGCCGTTAATGTCAGGTCAAAGCCTTGTACAACGCGGGCAACCGGAGTCTGATAGAACAGTACATGCTCCGGATGCGACCAGATGGCAAACAGGGTTTTCTGCGCATCATCAGAGTGATCGTTCAGATAAAAACCTACTTCACGAACCGCGTATTGCGTATCATCGGTAAATACGCCAGACAAATGAAACTGGCCATCGCCGACCACGCGACCATCGGTGACCGGCACATTGTTGCGTTCATTTTGCAGGCGCGTCTGGGTGCGATTGGGCACATAGCCTTTGTCACCGACGCCGATGCGCCCGATCTCTAGTTGAATGCCATGGGTTTGTGCATTCACGGCGGCGTTGATCCCCGCCTGGGTAATAATGGGTGTATAGATACTCATAGGTTGCCTAAACAGTTGTCATCATGACCTGTTGCAGCTGTGTCGTGGCCATCCCATTGGCCACCCACACAGCGCTATTCAGTTGCATCTGGGCAGACTGATCTAAGCGGCTTGTCGACACAGACAAAGACTGTGCAGCCCCTGACAGGTATGTTGATGAAGGTGAAAAAGAAAAATCGTATTGTTCAGACCACTGCCCCGTCTGAGCGCTCAGTGAGTTTGCGCCTGAAGCCAGACCAAGCGTCTTATGTTGCATCACACCAACACTAAACTGGATCTGACTACGACATGGTTTAGTGGCCGCCACGGTTTGCCATAGCTGGGCCTGAAGCTTAGGCGTTAGTAAGGTGTTGCCTTGCGAGTCGAGGTTATCATTGGCCAGTGCCAGTAACTCAGCACTGTGCGGTACGCCTCCGGTTTGCCACCACTCTTGCAACTCGACACTGGCATTCAGGCTGTTCAGAGACTGCTTAATTGCTCCAACGGTGCCTTTGATCCTGTGATTCGGCACACTGTCGGCAATCACCTGACGCTGAATATGCTCGGGCCAGAGGCTGTCCCAGCTATCCACGCTGAGCCCATCGGCCAGCCAGGGCAAAAAATGCGCAGGACAACGCCACGGATCCCAAATTTGCGAAATGGGCACAGGCACCATAGAAATACGACTTCCGGCCTCATCCAATGCCTGCTCAAACTGGCTCGCCTGACAGGGCAACAGTGATTCAGACATGCTCACCTCCGATGTCGACTTCAATCGCGGAGCAATACGCTGCCTCATCCTGCCCAACCGTGATGTCCCACTGTGGTTCCAGTAACTCTACCCGTTGAACACCTTCGCGGTGCAGCACCGCATACAAGGCTGACAGCGAAATGTCATGGCCGAGCTTACGGTGTTCAGAGAGCCACTCTGAGGTGATGTCTAATACCTGCTGCTTGATAGCATCGCCATCCATCCCCGGATAAAGATACAAGCGCGCGTCTATGCTAAACGGCTTGATAGTTGCGGATTTCACCCGCACCCGGTCGGTCAGCGGGCGGATCTCATCTTGGTTGAGATAGGTCTGGACTGTATCCAGTAAAGCCGACGACGCGAGACCGGTTCCCTCATCACTGAGAATGGTCACTGCCACATCACCCGGCATAGGTTCGCTCAATCCCGCATTTGATGTACAGTTCAGTACAAATGCGCTTGTTGCAGTGGCGTCAGCCACCGCTGAGCGCTCAAACTCAGGCGCGGATACATACACATCTCGTACGTTTGACGATGCTTTCAGGGCATGAAACACATAGGCGCCGGCCGGTCCCGCAGTGCTGAATCCTTCCAGCGCCAGACGAATTCGCTCACGATAGCGCTCATCACTTTCATATTGAGGTGGTGCAGGCGAGGTCGCAGAGGTATCGCCTGCCGAGAGCATCGCACGGCTGACACCAAAGCGCGCGCCCAGGTAATCCAGCTCAGCGCTGCTGGCTTTGGCCAGTAACACCGCTTCGGCCGCCTCATTAATGCGCTGCCTTAAGAGCATTTCCCGGTAAGCAAATGCCTCTATGAGCTTTATGGCGGGGTCACTGGCATAATCCAGCCCCCCGCCGTCATAACGCTGTGAAAAGTCCGCCACGATGGCGGTTTTTATCTCATCAAAGCTCAGCGCCTCTATCAGTTTTGGCGCAGGTAAACGTGCCATATCTATGGCACTAAAATTGGTCAGAGACATAGCAGCTCCTGATATTACAAATGTGGAAATAAAGGCAAAGGGCAGCGCAAAAATGCGGTGGGAAGGCAAGGTTACAGCAGGTTGTTTACACCATTGGCACGGTCAATGATCTCCTGTTTAACTGTGTCCAGTCCTTTGCTTTGATACGGGAAGGTCAGCTCACCCGTTGCCACTTTCCCTTCAATATCGCCAATGGTGGCTTTCAGTGAAGTCACTGACGCTTTCACGTCAGCCAGGCTGTCTGCTTCTGACAGTTTGTTAACAAAGCCACTGAGTTCATTGAGTAAAATGTGGGAAATATCGGTGGCAGTGCCAACCAATGTGCCATTGTCACCGACATAAAAATGGATTTTATTACGTAATGTATTTTTTGCCTGTGCCAGTCCATCCCCTTCGGTAAGCAAAGGCCTCTCAACTAAACTATTATCTACCATTATGTACTCCTTATAATTGCTCGTCATCAGATTCAATGACGTTAATATCACCAGCTCTAAACAGTCGACCGTTGCCGACCAGCATTGCATCTACACTGAAAGTCAAGAAGTGTTTTTGCGTGAAAGATAAACGACAATAAACATGGTCATCACTGCCCACGTAAAGCGTTGGCAAGTGAGTTCCGATAGCTTGCTCTTTAATCAGAGCCCCATAGTTTTTATGAGCGTACCCAACAAAAGTTGCGTCGACTACCTGTGCTTCGTGATATGCATACCCTCGTACCTTAAGGTGAAACATCTCATCCGTAGTTTTTACGTTCAGGGGCAGGCGCAAATGTATAGTCGTTGGACCTGTTCCACTTGAAAAAAAGTTTGCAACACCAAACGATAGAGTTCCTTTTCCCCCGTCACCAATGACCGTTAAATCATCTAAAGAACTATCCACTCGGGCCTTTTGTTGTGCAACAAAGTTATTCACTTCCGTCATTTTGCTGCTAACGGCGCTATCAATACTCTGAATTTTGTTATCTACCGTGCTGGTCAGCGCTTCTGAGGCTTCAACCAGGCTGGCAATATCGTGTTCTAATGCCATACATCTCTCCGTTTAAAATTGGAATTAAAAAGTTAAGTAAAATTAGGTTCTTGGAAACTGTGCTTTAATGGTGTTGCGTGCGCCCAGCCAGCGTTCACGGGCTTTGCCAGCCTGCGGGCTGTGTTCGCCGTATTCAGCGCAGGCAGCCAGAAACTGAAAGGCCTGGCCATCGCTGTGTTGCTGATAAGCCTGCATACGGGCGGCATCCACCTGCGCCTGGTGTTGCAGTGCTTTGGCTTGTTTGAGTAATTTAATGGCCTCTTCAGCCAGTTGTTGTGCCCGCTCAGGAGCCGTGTTGTATTGCGTCATCGTGATGCCTCCTTGTTTATTCTGCTCAGGCGCCTAAAGCACGCCCTGATCCATCAATGCAAATTTCAGTTTCAGGTGACGATGCATATTGCCAATTTGTGCCTTGCCCATTTTGGCAAGCTCAGGGGCGACTAAAATATTGAACTCAACTCCCTGGTCGATCACCGTGATTGAGTCCGAAGGTACGCCCGTAAGGGCCAGATCAAATGCCAGCAGCAATTCAACATCATTGGATTTATAAGCAATAGACTCGGTCGGTGAGGAATACACGGCGAACAACACATGCTGAATTTCGCCATTGACTTCCTCTTCGGTGTAAAAACCGATTTCATTAACGAAAAAGCCCTCTCCTGCGATCGGCTCAGCGTCACGCACCGTCAGATGTAACTGCTTGCCATCAGCCAGGGTTTTGGCACTGGCCAGATCCAGTCTGTACTTTTCATCCTGTAAACGGGTGATCCCTTCATGCGGCTGATAGCTGCCACTGCCCAGACCTACTTTGCTGATTTTGGCTTTAAAGCCACCTTGTTGCGCCCTGAACAGCGCCGATAACCCGGCCGAGGTGATCACGGGTTGTAGTAAAATGCTCATTGTTAAAAAACTCCTTTACGCAGAAACGCTAAGCGTGCCGTAGCAACGCACAGCACTCACCCGGCGGCGACTGATGTGCATCACCGCAGAGGCGCAACTGCGACTGTTAATAAACTCATCGGGAATACGCTGATCTGTCAGCCCTCTGAAACGAACAACCTGCACAGGCTTACGAGTCATGCACAATGCCTGACGTAAACCACATTGCCAGATCCGGTGGCGCAGTTTATCCACTGCGCTGCGGTGTCTGAGCACCTGATAGCGCGCGCGTGATAAGTTGCTAGCCACCGACAGCCCAACCTGGCTATCTCGCTGTTTGGCTTTGTCGCCAATACACGGCTCGACCGCCCCGTACACACGCTTGTGTGTAACCGGATGGATAATTCCGCCCACCGCCTTATGACTTGCCATTTTTATCCCAACCAGGAAATCAAAGTGGGCCTTTTGCGGCTTGGTCTGATTAGTCACCCGATAAATGGCGTCATACAGAGCCTGATCGAGTCTGATAGCCCGGCTGGTGTAAGGCAGCGCATTGGCCCAGGCAACAAAAACAAAGGTATGTGGCTCTTTGCTCAGGTATGGCGCCAGATAGACATCGTCCGTCTGTTCAAACCATTCGAAAAACTCAAGCTCCAGGCCAAGAGAGGACAGCGCCCGCTTCACCGCACCGACTGTGCCCTTGTGTTTATGGATTGGTACTGAGCGCGCGATCAACGCCCGTTTGGTTTCCACCGACCAGTTTTCGTCCCACTCATCAACCGACAATGACCACGCCAGCCAGGGCAACAGTGACTCCGGACAGTTTTGTGGATCCCATAAAGTGGCTATGTGCTCTGGAATGATGCCTCGTCCATCAGACGTCGAGTTCAGTAAGCCTCGCTCCAGCGCGCTCGACCCGGGCGGCAGCAACTTTGGTGTTTCACTCACAAACACACTCCTAGAAAAAACTCAGCTGTAGCGACAGGCTTACCGCCTCAGTCACGCTGGGCGTAATATCATCAGCCGGAGACAACAATTTAATTTTGCGTACGCCACCCTGATGCAACATATCGATAATGGCTGAATGGGGGACCTCTTTACCCAGGCGGGTGTGCTCCTGATTAAAGGCATCCAGTGCCATATCTATTGCGAACCTGACCTGAGCTTCACTGACACCTGGATTAAGGTAAAGATGTGCCTCAACGAGCGTGTTTGTGGGCCTGACTACCGAAACCTGCACCTGATCGGTTAGCGGACGAATATCCTCGTGATTTAGATGCGCAGACACCGCCGCTTGCACTGATGCAGTATCACTCCCGGATTCTGTTAGCACCGTAATATCTACCACGCCCGGTGTATTGGACTGTACATATACATCGCGCACTCTGGCGTCGGCCGACATAGCCTGAAACTGATAGGCACCGGCTGTACCTGCCATGCTGTGACTTTCCAGCGACAATGGTACTCGGGCACGATACCTTTCATCACTTTCCCCTTCAGCACGGCTCACCCCAAACAAGGCGCCCAAATGATCCAGATTACTGCCGGCGGCAAAAGCCAGCATCACAGCGTGGGCCGCGTCATTTACTCTTTGTCTGAGCAACAGCTCACGATAAGCGGCCACTTCCAGCACTTTCACCGCAGGATCTGAGGCCAGTAAAGTCTGCTCGGGTATCTGATCCGTCAAAGCTGTCATCAGCTGTGCACGGATCTCCTCATAATTTAGCGTTTCTATCACTTCTGGCGGTGCCAGGCGTGACAGGTCAATCGCAGTGTTCATAGATTTTTCCTCTGGCACAACCATCCCTTCCTGTACAAACATACCCAGGCAGATGCGTTGTTGATTTGAGAACTTGGTCAGTTCGACCTTCGGTTTAGCAAGTAAGATTCAGGCTGGTAGAACAGGTGATAACAGGGTTGTCACCGCTGGGGTCACTAATTAGTTGTTGTTGCGCTTTGCACTTAACAGGGCGTCAAGTTTCTTGTCTATCGAATCAAGACGCTTTTCAATGCGTTTCTGATCTTCTTTGCGGATCTGCTTCAAATGCGCCAGCTCCTGCGAGTTTGTGGTGATCCGTTTGTCCAGATCATTGAGATATAAAATACCCGATACCAGTAATGCTATGGTGGTCAGGATATGAGCCAGATTCAGCTCCTTTTTCATTTGCCATTGATCGGCTTGCATGGTTTGGCCACCTCCTCATTCATAGTTGCCACTAATTTAAGACTGCCACTGTCCGCTCAGCATTTGCTGTGCCAGCTCCTGCGCTCGTTCCGGGACTTGTCTGGCCCAGCGGCTATCCAGCATTTCCAGTGCTGCCCGTTCAAAGTCACCTTTTTGTACTGCATCCAGCATGTTACTAAAGCCCAGCAATCCTTGTACACCTAGGTTAAAGGCCATATTCGTCAATACCGCCTGACGGGCTTCATTACAGTAAGAGGTATCCACTCGCCGCCGCACTCCAGCCTGTGCATTGGCTGCGTCTTGTGCCAACAGCTGCTCGGCTTCTTCTTCGGCTATGCCATTTTGTTCCAGATTTCTGCCATACCCGATCGTAAGTTTGCCAGCCGTACAGTAGTAAGGGAAACGACGAAACCCCTCATGCTTTTTTATCTGCTCAACTGTATTCATAATTGTCATAGTGCGCCTCCTTATGGCTGACACAAAGTCTGCAGTAAACTGCGTTCCGCTTTAACCAGCCAAAACTCTAATGATCGCTTTGAGTCAAAACCCAGTGTTTTTGCGACCTGAGCGATATCTCCTTCGACCAGATACTTGCCGCGCAGTGCTCGAATGCATTCAGGCCGCAACTGCGCAATTTGCTGCGTCAGTGCCTCTATTTCTTCTGGAACACTCATCATATCGCTGCTCACGTAGCGTGCACTGGAGTCACCTACCCGCTCTGTCACAGCCTGACGGCTGAACCCTTTACCCAGTTCTTTTGCTCGCCAGAACCTACCCCAGCGTTTTAAAGCGCTGCGTAACTGCTTAATGGTTGGTTGTGTCATCATCATTGATCTTTCCTATTACTTCTAAAATATCGAGTGAGTAAACATCCTCGACCAGACCGACAACGTCGTTCCATCTGGGGCTGTATTCTTTATTTTCCCACCGTCTCAGTGTGCGCTCTTCAACGCCATAATGTGCCGCAGACTCAGCCTGAGTGTAACCTCTCAGACGACGGGCAAATCTCAGGATATCTGCACCCAAAGGGGTTCTTTTTTGCTGCGTTAACCGCGGCTTTGCATACATATATTGCTTCATCGTTTTCCTTATACTGTGAAGTCATTTATTCAACTAAACAGCGCCCTATACGCAGCTTGCGATATGCAGCACTCAGTATGTGATGGCCAGCCAAGGTAAGCTGCCACAGACAACCGTGGTCACTGTTCATATTTGTGGTCATTGAATTAAGCTGATGCGTCAGTGAATCAGGTAGGCTGTTCACTCACTCCATGTAACATCCGCTGTTATAAGTGTGCTGGCACAGAGACTGAAGGAAAGTGCGCTGATGCAAAAATCGCATCACATGTTTACAACTCCATGTCGTAGCTTTATCAAGCTTAGGGTTATAATACCTTTTTCATCGGTCCAAAACAGGTCAAAAATGCCCTAACAATTATAAAGTTAAAATTTAGCTCAGATTCTTATCTGAGACTCACTTGCGGATAATGATGAAAGAAAAAAAGGTTAACAATTGTAAATTTATAAAAGACATTCTTCACAAAATAGCTTGTGCACCAGACAAACATTGCCCCAGTGCACGGCATTCACTAAAATAACCACATCTAAACAAAGAGAAGCAAAATTCATGGCTCAATATATCTATACAATGTCGCGGGTGAGCAAAGTAGTGCCACCCAAACGCACAATCCTAAAAGATATTTCTCTGTGCTTTTTTCCGGGTGCCAAAATCGGTGTGCTTGGTCTGAACGGTGCAGGTAAATCGACCCTGCTGCGCATTATGGCTGGGGTAGATACCGAGTTTGAAGGGGAAGCACGTCCACAGCCAGGTACAAAAATCGGTTACCTGCCACAGGAGCCGGTACTGGATGAAAGTAAAACGGTCCGTGAAACCATTGAAGAAGCAGTGGGTGAAGTAAAACGCGCACTGAGCCGTCTGGATGAGGTATACGCTGAGTATGCAATGGAAGACGCCGACTTTGATGCACTGGCCAAAGAACAAGGTGAGCTGGAAGCAATTATCCAGGCACATGATGGCCACAATCTGGACAACGCATTAGAGCGTGCAGCCGATGCACTGCGTCTGCCTGAGTGGGATGCCAAAATTGAGCATCTGTCTGGGGGTGAGCGTCGTCGGGTTGCGATTTGTCGTCTGTTACTTGAAAAACCAGACATGCTGCTACTGGATGAACCGACCAACCACCTGGATGCAGAGTCGGTTGCCTGGTTAGAACGCTTCTTACACGATTACGAAGGTACCGTGGTTGCCATTACCCACGACCGTTACTTCCTTGATAACGTTGCAGGTTGGATCCTCGAGCTGGACCGTGGCCATGGTATTCCGTGGGAAGGTAACTACTCTTCATGGCTGGAGCAAAAAGATGCCCGTCTGAAGCAAGAAGAAAAGTCTGAAAAAGCACGCCAAAAGTCGATTGAGAAAGAACTTGAGTGGGTTCGCTCAAACCCCAAAGGTCGTCAGGCTAAATCTAAAGCCCGTATGGCACAGTTTAGCGAGCTACAGCAGTCGGATTACCAGAAGCGTAACGAAACCAACGAGCTGTTTATTCCACCAGGACCGCGTCTGGGCGATCAGGTCATTGAAGTGAACAACCTGACCAAGAGCTTTGGCGATCGCGTGCTGATCGACAACTTAAGTTTTTCGGTGCCAAAAGGCGCAATCGTTGGGATCATTGGTGCCAACGGTGCCGGTAAGTCGACTCTGTTCAGAATGTTAAGCGGACAACACCAACCAGACAGTGGTGAAATTATACTGGGTGAAACCGTGGAACTGGCCACTGTTGAGCAGTTCCGTGATGATATGGATGGCAATAACACCGTATTCCAGGAAGTATCAGACGGTCAGGACATCCTGAAAATTGGTAACTTTGAAGTACCCAGCCGTGCCTATGTGGGCCGCTTTAACTTTAAGGGCAACGACCAGCAGAAGTTCGTAAAAGAGCTCTCAGGTGGTGAGCGCAACAGACTACACCTGGCTAAGCTACTCAAAGCCGGTGGTAACGTGATCCTGCTGGATGAGCCGACCAATGACCTCGACGTAGAAACGCTGCGTGCACTGGAAAACGCCATTTTGGAATTCCCGGGCTGCGTTATGTGTATTTCGCACGACCGTTGGTTCCTTGACCGTATTGCGACGCATATTCTGGATTACCGCGACGAAGGCCAGGTGAACTTCTTCGACGGTAACTATACCGAATACGAAGAGTGGCTGAAAAAGACCTATGGTGCAGAAGCCGCGGAGCCTAAGCGCATCAAGTACAAGAAAATTGGTTAATCACCAGTAAAACCAGAAAAAGCCCTGATTTTCAGGGCTTTTTTATGTCTGATTTAAACCAGAAATTAGCCCGTGAAGTGGAGACTCAGCAAAAAACTGGCTAAGCTATAGATAAACAAGCTAAGAGAAGACTAATGAAAGAACGTAGACGATTTTCACGCGTACTGTTTTCTAACCCGGCCGTACTCATGACCGCCAGTGGAGACTATAAGTGCGAAGTGATCGACCTGTCACTGAATGGCGCCCTGCTGACTTTACCGGTGGGGTATGTGCCCCTCAAAGACGAACCAGCCAGCTTGCGCTTTGCCTTACCACAAAGTGACATACAGATTGCAATGGAAGTGCAGATCCGTCACATCGAAGAAGGCCACCTTGGCGTACATTGCAGCCAGATTGATCTCGACAGTGTGACCCATTTGAAGCGACTGATTGAGCTGAATCTGGGTGATGATGATGTATTACACCGAGATTTGGAACAGCTTATCCTGCACGACTAAGCCTTCACTGCCTATACATCGGCCCTGTCACTGAGCTGGACAGGGCTCAGCATTTTGCCATTCCCCACAGCGCCGTTTCCTCAATGATCCGTACCTTTATATAGTCGCACACAGCCCCTCTGTGATCCTTAGCTGGCACAATCAGCAACCTTTCAAAGCTTAAATAATTGATAGTTCTAAAATTACTGGACTGAACTTATACTACACAAGTAACTTTACATAAAGATACTTGACAAGAAGCAATATCACAAATATCTTTATATGGAGATTGATTGCAACAAGATAATTTCCCAAACGGAGAAAGCGATGAACAGACTCATTGAATTGATCAGATCAGCGATACCACAGCAGCGCAGGTGTGAAGGACACACCATAGGGTGGTTGCTCGTGGCAATGGTTGCCCCTGCAATTTGGGGGAGTACTTACGTCGTTACCACAGAGATGTTGCCTGCTGATAAACCTTTAATGGCGGCGGTATTCAGGGCACTACCCGCGGGCCTGCTACTGCTGTTATTTACCCGTGCCTTACCTCAGGGGCGCTGGTGGCTGCGCACACTCACCCTTGGAATATTAAACATTGGCGGATTTTTTTATTGCCTGTTTGTAGCGGCTTACCTGCTCCCGGGAGGGGTGGCAGCACTGGTGATGTCGAGTCAACCTATCCTGGTTATGATATTGGGTGTGCTGTTTCTCAAAGAATCTCTTACGCTCCATCAGTTTATTGCTTGCCTGACAGGCATGGCAGGCCTGTCAATTTTGGTTCTTGAGCCCAGTATGGTGTTACCTATAGAGGGCTTACTGGCCGGGCTGGGTGGTGCAGCGTCAATGGCTACTGGCCTGGTGCTAACCAAAAAATGGGGGAAACCAGAGGGGGTGTCTGTTGCTGCATTCACAGGCTGGCAACTGACTGTTGGGGGACTCTTTTTACTGCCGTTTGGACTCATTCAGGAAGGCTTACCTGCCGCACTCACCGTTAATAACTTGCTGGGATATGGGTATTTGAGCCTGGTCGGCGCGCTGCTGGCTTATCTGATATGGTTCAAAGCCATTGAAAAATTGCCCGTCGTCAGCGTGTCTTTTGTGTCGTTTGCCAGCCCGCTGAGTGCGGCATTACTAGGGTATTTCATTCTTGATGAAACCCTGACACCCAGCCAATTACTCGGCGCCGGCGCCATTGTAGTGGCCATCGTTATCTCTCAGCGACACACTTTTACACACTCGAAGGCTGGGTGCTCACACGCCAAAGTTCACAGTCAACTAAGTACCAAACCATCTTAATACTTTTCGGAAAATTTAAGGAAAATACTATGCACACTTTATTTGAACCTGTTCAGTACGGCAGCATCGCTACGTCTAACCGATTTGTAATGGCACCAATGAGCCGTAACCGGGCCACAGAACACGGCCATGCAACGGCGCTGATGGCAACCTATTACGGTCAGCGCGCGAGTGCCGGGTTGATCATCTCTGAAGGCATACAACCCAGCCAGGTTGGCCAGGGTTATATGAATTCGCCTGGACTGCACACACTGCCGCAGGCAAAAAGCTGGCAACAAGTAACCGATTCGGTACACGCACAAGGCGGCAAAATTGTTGCACAGCTCATGCATTGTGGTCGCATAGGCCACCCCAGCCTGTATCCCAGTGCACACCAGTCTGTTGCCCCCAGTACCATTACAGCGCAGGGTCAGACGTATACGCCGGATGGTATGAAAGACTTTGCCCCACCCCGGGCGCTCACAATGGATGAAATCCAAAGCACAATTTCAGACTACGTACAAGCGGCCAGATATGCCATTATGGGCGGCTTTGATGGGGTTGAAATCCACGCTGGCAACGGGTTCCTGCCCCATCAATTTCTGGCCAGCAGTACCAATCAGCGACGAGACTGCTATGGTGGCAGCATTGAAAATCGAACGCGTTTTACGCTGGAGATAGTCGCGGCAGTATCAGACGCCATTGGAGCCGGTCGTGTCGGCTTGCGTATTTCGCCTCACAATACCTTCAACGATATCGCCGAAACGGACAGCGAACAGTTATACAACGTGCTGATTCAAGCACTACCCACCGAGCTAGCTTATCTACACATTATGGAAGCTGCATGCCGTGAAACCAGTGATGCAATACGTCGATTATGGAAAGGGGCATTGATACTGAACCCACATAGCCACTGGGAAGACGGGCCTGTCACGCCAGCAATTGCTGACAAAGTACTGCAACAGGATCTGTGTGATGGGGTGAGTCTGGGCGCTTTATTTGTCGCAAATCCGGACCTCGTAGAAAGAGCCAGGCTGAATGCGCCTTTAAATAACATGGATGACAGCACCCTGTACGGCGGTGGTGCCAGGGGTTACACGGATTACCCGACACTGACCGAAGTCGCACAGGCGGTATAAACCAGCAAAGAAGGGGTGAGTAACCACCCCTTCTTATATAAACCTGTTAGTTACATCCATCCCAGGTCTGGCAACGACGTTGTGTCAGGCAATCTGCGTCCCACGTCATGCAATAGTACTTTTGCTCAGTCCAGCAAGCGTAGTAAGAACCCGCGCCACCAGCGACATTCGGTGTTTGACCTTCCAGTGTTTTACCGGAGAAGGTTAAACGTTTGAGCTGCTTTTTATTTAGATTAAGTTTCATCACAGTTTCCTTGTAGTTGTTTCAGGTAATACCAACCACAGCCTATCACAGATAATTTAATTAAATATTTTACTTTGTTTTCACACTTGTCCTATGTTAGTTTGATTACCGTAACAAACAAAGGAGATAACTATGTTACTAAAACTAAAAAAGAAACCAATGAAAGCCCTATCTAACGACAAAGCGGGCGTACCTGCAAACATGACACCACAAGTTGCTGGTGGTGTAGAGCAAACTTACTACTGCTGGTCAGATCATCGCTGCCCAGGCACACAAACTTCTTGGTTGTGCTAATCACCCAGTGAAGTTTAAGCCCGCTGAACGAATCACCTATCAGGCGGGTTTATCAGGCAGTTTGATTTTAAACATTTTTTACCCAGCACTTATTCAAACACTCCCCTCTGTCCACAAATTTTATTCTACTTAATGTAAGAATATGCACCCAGCAGGCTTGAGTGCATCTGCCCGACATAGTTTCTTATACATACCACTAATTTATCGTTTTTACTTATCCACCGACTAAGGCTCAAATTTCACTCGAAAATCAGCCGAAAAACCAGACCAGACAGAAAAGTCACAACATTGTGATGGTTTTGTGATAATTCCGGGAGCGATTTTCCATAATTTGCCTGCATGCTTGTCAGGGTCAAATCCAAACAACAAGAGTAAATTATGAAAACACGCATCACCCCCCTCATCACAGGTATTTTACTGGCATCTGGCACAGCCAGCGCAGCTTCTCTGGACGTTAAGATCACTAACCTTACACAAGGGATTTACTTTACTCCCTTACTGGTGAGTGCCCATACCAGCAACGCCATGTTATTCCAAACTGGAGAGCAAGCGTCTGAAGCACTTCAGGCGATGGCCGAAGGTGGCTCACTAACCGGTCTGAGCGAGATACTGACGGGTGTCAATGCCAACACCATGGAAAACCCGGCTGGAGGTCTGCTCGGACCGGTTGCTTCAACAATGACCAGTCTGGAAAC
Organism: Pseudoalteromonas sp. XMcav2-N; assembly: GCF_024124545.1. Lineage (GTDB taxonomy): Bacteria > Pseudomonadota > Gammaproteobacteria > Enterobacterales > Alteromonadaceae > Pseudoalteromonas. The sequence goes on along the minus strand of NZ_JAMXSF010000015.1, from coordinate 4,725 downwards.
CGATGCCGGAAACGACCGCCTGTCTATCGTCGCCATGATGCTGCCTACTAACGACGGTTTCGTTGGTCTCAATAGCTGGCCCATTCCAACCGCACCTGGCACATATCATATCTACCTGAATGCCTATGATGCCGGAACAGAGGCAAACAATGAGTTGGTGGTGGATGGCTCTGGCGCACCCAACACCCCAGGGATCCCCGCATCTCCAGGCGCTGCTCCAGGTACTCAGGGCAGCGGTGTGACGGAAACTGAAAGTAACACGCTTGTTCATATTCATCGCGGCAATTTAGGTGACGACGACACAACAGGCGGTAAAAGCGATTTGCACAATACGGTTCACCGCTGGTTAAACCCGGTTGCTAAAGTGACTGTAACAGTTAAGTAAGGGGTCCACTATGAAACTATTCAGACTTACCCTGCCCGCAGCCTGCTTAGTATTAGCGGCCTGTGGCAGTGACAATGACGACCCTATGCCGACTACGATGCCGGATGAAGATATGCAAATGGTCGATGACCCCGCCCCAGTAGACCCAGTAGACCCAGTAGATCCGGTTGACCCGGTTGACCCAACTCCGACGACCGTCGAGTTAATGATCACGGCAACAAACCTGACCTACGCACAGCCCTTGTCTCCAATCGCAGTTGCACTGCACCAGGAAGGACAATTCTGGCAAGTGGGCGAGCCGGCCAGCAATGCACTGGAAGTGCTGGCAGAGGGAGGCGATAACAGCGACCTGCTTGCACTCGGTGTTGTGCAAAGTAAAGCGAGCGCAACCGCCCCCTTACCGCCTGGAAAAAAAACCCAGCTGACTCTGACCCATGACTCGCTTGACGGACAAAAGTTATCTCTGATCTCCATGATGGTGAATACAAATGATGGCTTTACCGGTCTTAATGCTTTGGATGTGTCTGCAATGACAGTGGGTCAAGCCATGACGTTCACGACACATGCCTACGACGCAGGCACAGAGGCCAACACAGAAGCTCAGGGCACCATACCCGGCCCGGCAGATGGTGGCACTGGATTTAGTGCCGACAGAGAAGCGTTAAACAAGGTGGCTATGCACCCTGGTGTGGTTGGAATGGATGATGGGCTGACAACATCTGTATTGACGAGCAGTCATAAATTCGACAACCCGCTGATGACGGTTACCATTACAAGAACCAAGTAGTCTCCGAACCGCTCCGTGACCGTTGCGGTTGCGGAGCGCGAACAGCCGGTGTCAGCCACCGGTGCGGAGACCTGCTATGCAGCAAAAAGTGCTTATCGTTGAAGACGATGCCGATATTGCCGATCTATTGCGCGTTCACCTGAACGAGTTGGATCTCGACGTAGAACATCTTGCCAGTGGAGATCGGGTTATGCCACATCTGAGCAATCATCATTATGCCATCGTCATACTCGACATCATGCTGCCCGAAGTCGATGGCCTGACTTTGTGCCGGGAGATAAAAACGCGCTATCCCAAAGTCAGTGTGATCATGATGACGTCGAAAAGCAGTGAAATGGACCGCATTATTGGCCTTGAAATGGGGGCCGACGACTATATCTGCAAGCCCTTTAGCTACAGGGAGTTTCAGGCCAGAGTTAAGGCTCAGCTCAGACACATTAAGCTGTTGTACGAACCACAGCAACAAACGGCAACAACCCCCAGCCCGGTGGTGATTGGCCAGCTACATATCGACCCGCATTTTCATGAACTGACTTTGCAGCAAACCCCTGTAGACCTTACCGCCACAGAGTTTGATTTAGTGTTGTTTTTTGCCCGCCACCCCAACCAGGTGTTTTCCCGGGCTCAGCTTTTGGAATCGGTGTGGGGCTATGATCATCTGGGCTATGAACACACTGTCAATTCCCATATTAACCGCATTCGCAACAAGTTTGAGCAAATTACCGATCATACGATCATAGAAACCGTGTGGGGTGTGGGCTACAAACTTAATGCCAAACCGCTACAGCAGGAAATGCAATGACTCTCTCTCTTTATCACCGCCTCGCACTGACAATCACGGCCGTTTTTATGCTTATCGTGTCGGTGTTTGTCTGGTGGACCCAGAATCTGTCATCGGTTTCACGTGCGCAGGCAGAGCAACAACTGCATATTGGGCTAGCTGAGCATCTGGCACAAGATAACCCGTTACTCCAGCAAGGAGTCTACGACTATAAGGCGCTGGAGAACCTGTTTCATACCCTGATGGTGTTGGGCCCGGCATTTGAATTCTATTTTGTTGACCCCAGCGGCAAGCTGCTCACCTACTCTGCCAAACCAGGTGAGGTAAAACGCGAATCGATTAATTTAAGTCCGCTGGTACAGCTGATCAATGCCCCCGCCAGACTCCCGGTGTATGGCGATGATCCACGCGCATTAACAGGGCAAAAGATCTTTTCTGTTGCACCTGTGTATAACGAACAAAAGCTGCAGGGATATCTGTACGTTATTATTGGCTCGTCAATTTATGACTCGATTGTGGCGCAGCTCAACAGTTCTGATCAGCTGGTAAAGCAAGCCGTATGGCTGGGTGTCTTTTTGCTGCTTTTATTTATTACCCTGCTGTTGCTGTTCCGTTTTATGACCAAACCTTTGAAGCGTTTGAATCAATATATTCGCACCGTTGAGGCGCATAAATTTGATATCAAACAAGCCCCCCTGCTTGAGTGGCAGCAACAGGATAACGAGATCCATCAGCTGGGCAACGGTATCAACACCATGCTGCACACCATCAATAAGCAGATGTCCCAGCTAACAGCGGTAGATGAGCAACGCCGTCAGCTGCTGGCGCATCTGTCACATGACTTGCGCACGCCATTAGCCTCTTTACAGGGCTATCTCGAACTGGTTGAGCGAGGATCTGCAGCAACCGGCGACATGCAGCGTTACATGGAGATAGCTCTGAAAAACTGTTCGCAACTGAAAAACCTCATCGACCAGATCTTCGAGCTGGCCCATCTGGAATCCGGGCATACTCAGGTGCATTTTGAGGTCTTTAATATGGGTGAACTCATATACGATGTGCTCGCCAAGTTTGCCCTCAAAGCCCAGCAGGCTGAGATCACCCTGCGCGTCACCCCCACAGAATGTGACTATGTAGTGTACTCAGACATCGCCAAACTAGAACGCGTACTGAGTAACTTAATAGAGAATGCACTGCGTCACACCCCGGCTGGTGGCATTATCTCTATTGCCGTAAATCCCAGGGATGGCGGTTACGATATTGCAGTTCAGGACACTGGAGTTGGGATCAGTCCCAAAGAGCTACCCTATATTTTTGAAGCGCGCTATCAGGCCAGTAACAGTAAAGGCTGCAAAAAAACCCATGCCGGCCTTGGCCTGGCCATAACCGCCAGACTATTAAAACTGCTCAAGTCAGAAATCAAGGTAAACAGCCAACTTGGTCAGGGTAGCGAATTTGTATTTCAGATAAGAGGCGCCGAGTGATAATTCACTTGGCCTTTCGATAATCTCTGCACTCGGATTTTTAGCCTGGACCATTTGAACAGTACGGACAAGCTCAAAAGTGCCAAGCCGCAGCTTATCTGCGCAGGGCTGGGTGTCTTATAAAGTCTCCAGCGCTTTGCTAAGCGGCTAAAAATTGTTGGCTAAAATTGCGAGGAACGAGCAAAAGCCAACTGTTTTTTGTCCGTTTAAGCAACTTGTTATGCAACCTTTGCTGCGATAGTGCATTCCAATAACTCTATTAATAAGCCTTTAGTCTTACTTTGAATATGCACGGCAAATTCGTCAATTGGCATTAACCATTTCCCTCCATTTTTTTGTTGAACTTTTTGAATTCGTTTTAAGTACCTCTGACGTTCCGAAGCTAATGATGGAATAACAGGGTCTATAGGAACTTGAATTGATATATTTGCATCAGGCTCAGAAGGTGCTTTATCACTGTATATTTGGGCGCCACCTGCTACACGATGTAGCCATTCCATTCGATAGGAATTCAAATTTTGAATAAAATGTTCATAATCGTCTAAAACTTGAGTAAAACCACAATACTTCTCTCCCAGTTTTAATTTTATTTGGTTTTTATAAAAAGAAACATTATTACCTTTAAGGTTTAATTGAAATACATCATTAAGCCATACGGCTAAATTGTCTAATGTTGCTTGTGCAAAGAACACTAATGAAGCTGAATCATGACGAGCAGGAGTAACATTAACACCTCCTAATGCACGACCAGTTGGAAGTGCTAATAATCTCGACTTAGCAAACTCTACACATGTGACATATTCAAGAATATCTCTTACACCAGCCCAAGGGTAAACAGGTTGGATATGTTCATCTTCATGAACGTATGAAAGCTCATTTAGCTTAATAATGACTGGTAATTCACCATAGCCAAGTGTTCTAAGATCTGGAGGTAATAGCAAAGCTCAATCCTTAGTTGCATAACGCCCGCATCTGAGGAATCCCCAGATATTCATATTTAAAATCAATGTGATGGACACGCACGGCATTGTTTTATCTAATTTATTTCGCCAAAAACTAAATAGATAACAACACCATGCGTGATATCACTATCCTACACGATATGCTCAGAAAAAACTGCCCCCAAATTCATGCGCGGCGCCTTGATTCATTAATGCTGGAAACTGAGACTTTGCTCGATAGCAATCAACTGTCTCTTACTGAGCTGGGTCGAAATATGAAAGGCCCTGTCGCAGCAAAACACAACATTAAACGTATGGACCGGCTGCTTGGCAACACTGCCATGCAT
>NZ_JAMXSF010000014.1 GCF_024124545.1 Pseudoalteromonas sp. XMcav2-N | reverse complement strand
TTCATTTTTTATCTCCGATATAAATTGATAGTTGTCAGGCTTATTTAAGCGCTGAGCCGCCACAGTGGTTAGAAATAGTGCTCCACTCTTGGATTTCTGCACTGTCTTTGCCGGCTGCTACTGCTTGAAGTTTCAATACGTTGTTCATTTTTTATCTCCGATATAAATTGATAGTTGTCAGGCTTATTTAAGCGCTGAGCCGCCACAGTGGTTAGAAATAGTGCTCCACTCTTGGATTTCTGCACTGTCTTTGCCGGCTGCTACTGCTTGTAGTTTCAATACGTTGTTCATTTTTTATCTCCGATATAAAGTTATCGTTGTCAGGCTTATTTAAGCGCTGAGCCGCCACAGTGGTTAGAAATAGTGCTCCAATCCTGGATTTCACCGTTATTGTTACCAGACTGAACTGCTTGAAGTTTTAATACGTTGTTCATGATTATTCTCCAGTTATTTTTAATTAAAGTGATTTTTGCAGACTGTCGCCACCGCAGTGGTTAGAAATCGTGCTCCAGTCCTGGATTTCACCGTTATTGTTACCAGACTGAACTGCTTGAAGTTTTAATACGTTGTTCATGATTATTTTCCCGTTGTTTTTAATTAAAGTGATTTCTGCAGGCTGTCACCACCGCAGTGGTTAGAAATAGTGCTCCAATCCTGGATTTCACCGTTGTTGTTACCAGACTGAACTGCTTGAAGTTTTAATACGTTGTTCATGATTATTTTCCCGTTGTTTTTAATTAAAGTGATTTTTGCAGGCTGTCACCACCGCAGTGGTTAGAAATAGTGCTCCACTCCTGGATTTCACCGTTGTTGTTACCAGACTGAACTGCTTGAAGCTTTAATACGTTGTTCATGATTATTCTCCAGTTATTTTTAATTAAAGTGATTTTTGCAGGCTGTCACCACCGCAGTGGTTAGAAATAGTGCTCCATTCCTGGATTTCACCGTTGTTGTTACCAGACTGAACTGCTTGAAGTTTTAATACGTTGTTCATGATTATTATCCAGTTATTTTTAATTAAAGTGATTTCTGCAGGCTGTCACCACCGCAGTGGTTAGAAATAGTGCTCCATTCCTGGATTTCACCGTTATTGTTACCAGACTGAACTGCTTGAAGTTTTAATACGTTGTTCATAATGACTCTCCGATTTATTAAATTGCTCGATTTACCCTGGTTTCACAAAAATGACTTGATAAGTTTGTTGTTTTATCAAAATTCAAGCCGTCACTAATTTTTTCAGCTGTTTTAATGTCGCTTGATATAATCATTTTTATCTCCAAGGGTGGTTTTTGTAACAAACTAGGTTTTATCTTCTTGGCGTTAGCCAGTGATTAAATAATAGCGTTGATTGATGTTTTTATAAGCTGGCTTTTATTACAGGTTTTACTTTTTATTGGTATTATTTCTGACTCAGGTATTATTTTTATTGTCTAGCTGTAGAATATGACAGGTAGCCTTATTCTTAGCCTGAACAATGGCCGGTGATCTGTGTTTGGTAGTCTATGCAGAGTGAGCATGGTGTGGGCGCAATCAGAAAGAGGGCTTTCATTACTGACAATAAGCAGAATTAAGCGCTACAATGTCGCCACATAAATGGAGCGGGTTGCCCACGCAATGGAAAGGCACTCCTATGCTCTTCGTGGTAGACAATAAATTAGAAGAGAATAATGTTATGGCTTTGACTACAGTTATACTCGCCGCGGGCAAGGGAACTCGTATGCGTTCTAACTTACCTAAGGTATTACACCCTGTTGCAGGTCGCCCGATGGTGCAACACGTCATTGATAATGCAATGGCTTTGGGTGCGAGTACGACTAACCTTGTATATGGTCATGGTGCTCAGCAGCTACAACAGGCACTAAAGCACAATGCAGTAAATTGGGTGCATCAGGCTGAGCAATTGGGCACGGGTCACGCTGTTGCCGTTGCGAAAGACCATATTGCAGATGATGATATGGTGCTTGTTTTGTATGGCGATGTACCACTGACTCGCTTGTCTACTCTGCAGCGTCTGTTAGATGCTACGCCTGAGAAAGGTCTGGCGGTATTAACGGTCAATCTCGACAATCCCGCGGGTTACGGTCGTATGATCCGTGAAAATGGCAAGCTGGTTGGTATTGTTGAACAAAAAGATGCGACTGAAGCCCAGCTGGCAATCCAAGAGATCAATACTGGTATTATGGCGGTGAATGGTGGGCTATTGAAAAAATGGCTGGGTCAGCTCTCCAATAATAATGCTCAGGGCGAATACTATCTCACTGATATCGTCGCGATGGCCCATCAGGATGGCGTGGAGATTAGCTCAGCACAGCCGGATGATGCCATGGAAGTGGAAGGAGCAAACAACCGTGTGCAGCTTGCCGGGTTGGAGCGCGCTTATCAGGCATGGCAGGCAGAAACCTTGATGCTCAACGGTGCTAGCCTTGCAGATCCGATGCGTATTGATGTACGTGGTGAAGTAACAACCGGTCAGGACGTACAAATTGATGTGAACGTGGTTTTCGAAGGTCAGGTTGAGCTGGGTGACGATGTAGTGATTGGTCCAAACTGCGTGCTGAAAAACTGTAAGATTGGCAGTGGCGTTGTCATCAAAGCCAACACCTTGATAGAAGAAGCCGTTGTAGGCGATGCGTGTACCTTAGGTCCATTTGCCAGATTACGTCCAGGTGCCGTCATGGAAACGGATTCGCATATTGGCAACTTTGTCGAAATGAAAAAGTCTCGCCTGGGTAAAGGGTCAAAAGCCAATCACCTGACGTATCTGGGTGATGCTGAGATCGGTGAAAAAGTGAATATTGGCGCCGGTACCATTACGTGCAACTATGATGGCGTGAATAAATCGAAAACCATCATTGGCGACGACGCGTTTATTGGTTCCAATTCTTCACTGGTTGCACCGGTAGAGATTGGCAAGACTGCTACTGTTGGTGCGGGGTCAGTGATCACGACAAAAGTGGGTGATGAGACACTTGCAGTGGCAAGAAGCAAGCAGCGCAACATTGATAGCTGGCAAAGACCAGTAAAAAAGAGTTAATAAAAACGGGAGCTTAGGCTCCCGTTTCTTATTTGGGGTCGTTGTTTTGTTAAGACATCGCACTGTGAGTTCCTTTCTGATGACCAAAGTGATACATTACTGAGGGTTAATTAAAATTTAACAATAAAAACTCAAACAATCGGGTGTTAGGTAATTATGGAAAATCTCTTTAGAAAAGAAGTATTAGAGAGTAAAAGACACCGACTAGAAGGAGCTGTAAGTTTAGTTCAACCACCCGTGTTCAAGACACTGACTTTACTTATCCTGATCGTCGTAATTGTAAGTATCATTTTTCTTGCCAGCGGTAGCTATGCGCGCAAAGAGCGCGTATCCGGAGTGATTGAACCTAATACAGGGGTGTTAAAACTGGTTGCGCCTCAGACGGGGATCATTGCTGAAGTGCTGGTTTCTGAGGGAGACTATGTCGAAGCCGATCAGCCATTGTTACGGGTGGCATCTGCTAAGCACAGTACTCAGTCACTAGAGCTCAACCAGGCACTACTCAATCAGTATAGTTTTCAGTTGCGCAATCTACAGCAGCAGATCAGTCAACAAAAACGCCAGCATGTGCTGGAACTCACTGAACTGAGACAACAGAGAGCCACGGCAGAAGCACGTCTGAAAGAGCTGGACAGTCAGGCCAGTACCTTTGAAAAGCGATTACAGCTGAATCAGCAGATGGTCGGTCAGATCAGTACGCTAAAAGGCACGGGCTATATTTCTGAGCTAGAGCTGCAAAGACAAAAAGACACCTTGCTGTCGTTGCAGCAACAGTCGTCCAGTATCCAGTCAGAACGGCTGACGTTGGCTGCGCAAATTCAGCAGTACGACACCGATCTGGAAAAACTTCCGCTGCAACACGATGAGCGCTTAAGCCAGCTGGAATCGCAGCAGGCCGATTTGCAAATCCAATTATCGTCCGTTGAACAGCAACGCCTCGGTGAGCTGCGCGCGCCCAAAGCAGGTGTGGTCACTGGCCTGTTGGGTAAAGTGGGCAAGAGCGTTAATGCCGGACAAAACCTGCTCAGCATTTTGCCGCAGGGCAGCCAGATGCAAGCCATCATTTATGTGCCAACGTCGTCTTTTGGCTTTATTAACCTGGGTCAGGAAGCCAAACTGCGGTATCACGCTTTTCCGTATGAGAAGTTTGGTATTTATAACGGCACTATCCAGCAAGTCAGTAACAGTGTGATCCTGCCAGAAGAAACCAGTACACCCGGGGTGATACAGCAACCGGCTTATCGGGTGGTCGTTTCTCTTGAAGAACAGCAGATCACGGCCTACGGCAAGGCAACACCGCTGCGGGCGGGGATGATGCTCGATGCAGACATCATCGTTGAAGAACGCTCCTTATTGCGTTGGTTATTTGATCCCGTGTTTAGTATTAAAGGACAGCTGTAGGCTGCAACTACAAGAATAAAAAGGCTTTTTATGCACGTTGAAGACGAATCACCGGTACAGCAGTTAGAGTTCTGGTCAAGGAAGTCACTGCCTATTATTTTACAATCTGAGGCGGCTGAATGCGGCCTCGCCAGCCTGGCCATGGTCGCGGCGTATCACGGTTACCACAGCGATCTGACCACATTAAGACAAAAGTTCAGCATATCTATCGAAGGGGCGACCCTGCTGGATATAATGCACTTTGCAGAAAAGCTGGAGATGAGTTCGCGGCCTTTGCGCATCGAGCTGGAAGATCTGGATGCACTGCAAACGCCGTGTATTTTGCATTGGGATATGAATCACTTTGTGGTCCTGAAAAAGGCCAATGAAAAGCGTATCGTGATCCACGACCCCGCGTCGGGTGAAAAAACCTTCACCATGGCGGAGGCGTCAAAACACTTTACGGGCGTTGCCCTTGAGCTGACACCCACCAAAAGTTTTGAAAAGAAAGAGAAGAAACCCAGTCTGCACTTTTCGGATTTCTGGAGTCGTATCACAGGGCTGAAACGCTCGCTGACCCTGATCTTCTTACTGTCCATCATCCTTCAGGTCTTTACCCTTGCGGCGCCTTATTACATCCAGCTGGTGATCGATGATGTGATCCTGACGGGGGATACCAACCTCTTGACGGTGCTCGCCACCGGTTTCTTTTTGGTGCTGGTATTTGAAATAGCTACTAATGCGTTGCGAGGCTTCACTTTGCTGCACTTTGGCAACCAGATGAACATTCAGCTGGGGGCTAACCTGTTCCACCATCTGGTTCGACTGCCGATTTCCTATTTCGAAAAACGCCATATGGGTGACGTGGTTTCCCGCTTTGGTTCATTGCAGCAGGTAAAACAAATCCTCACTACCGGGGTGATCGAAGCCATCATAGATGGTTTGATGGCGATCATTACGCTGGCCATGATCTTCTTTTACAGCCCAACGCTGTCGGCGGTGGTACTAACGGCTGTGGTGGCGTATGCCATGGTTCGCATTGCCATGTACAAACCGTTTCGTAATATCAGCGAACAGGAAATCATGGCGCGGGCAGAAGAAAACTCCAACTTCATGGAAACCGTGCGGGGCATTCAGACCATCAAACTGTTTGGTTCAGAGGTGAAGCGCGAGGGCCAGTGGCAAAATCGCTATGCCAATGCCATTAACCAGAGTATTCGTCTGGGGAATTTCCAGATCGGCTACGATGCCATTAACCGGGCTTTATTTGGTATCGAAAACATACTGGTGGTGTTTTTGGCTGCGCACCTGGTTCTGGATGGCGGGTTCAGTACCGGTATGCTGTTCGCATTTATGTCGTATAAACGTCAGTTTATGGACAAAACGGCCAACCTGATTGAAAAGTTGATTGAGTTTAAAATGGTGGGTCTGCACTTTGATCGTATTGCGGATATCGCACTGACCGACAAAGAAATTCTGCAGCCGGATCAAGTTAAGCAGCACCAGGTTGAGGGCCACATTGAGTTACGTAACATCTGTTTCGCTTATTCCGATGCCACACCCAATGTTCTGAATAATCTGAATCTGACCATATCTGCCGGTGAATCAGTGGCAATCACAGGCCCTTCTGGCTGTGGTAAATCAACCTTACTGAAAATTATGCTGGGTCTGAACCAACCAAAAAGCGGTGAAGTGCTCATCGACGGCGTCCCGATGGAGCAGATCGGTGCGCGCCAGTATCGTCAGCAAATTGCGGCGGTGATGCAGGACGATGAGTTGTTGTCGGGCTCAGTTGCCGACAATATCGCATTTTTCGATACGCCAATTGATATGGAACGCGTTGTGTATTGTGCGCAATTAGCCGCAATCCACGATGATATCAGCCAGATGCCGATGAACTACGATAGCTTGATTGGCGACATGGGGTCGAGCCTTTCTGGCGGTCAGAAGCAACGTATCATTCTGGCCCGTGCCTTGTACAAACAGCCTAAGATTTTGTTTATGGATGAGGCAACCAGTCACCTGGACACCAACCTGGAGTCTGACATCAATGAAGCGGTGTCACGTTTGGATATCACCCGGGTGATTATTGCGCACCGTAAAGAAACCATTGCCTCCGCTGACCGGGAAGTTCGGCTGAAAAAGGCCGATTTGCCCGATGCCCAGGAGCAGGAGGAAGAGTCTGTTTGTGAGTAACAGCCCGTCTGATTGTTTTTATTTTGTAAAAAATATGATTGGCGATGGTTGAGCAGGCGAAGAATTTGGGTTAACGTCGGAAAGATAACAAAGGTACAGATGACAATACGTGCATCGATGATGCGCGTACTGCGTCAACGACACGATAACAATAACGAATGACGATTAGATTAAGGATGAACATGCCGGAGCAATTTTCATTGTCGACGCAGCAGCGCGACACTATCCACACCATTCTGTCCATTATGGCTGACAAAGTCAGTGCACACATCCGTGATACGGAGTTGCCTCATGGCCTGCTCAGCGGCTTAGCAGGTCAGCTACTGTTTTTGTATAAAGCGTATGAATATGACGCGAGCCTGGTCGATGAAGCGCTGTTTGCTCAAAAGTTAGAGGAACTGCAAGAAGGCCTGGACCAGCAAAGTTTTGAATTAAGTAACGGTCTGGCGGGGCAAGCGTGGTTGCTTGAGTACCTGAACCAGTCTGATCAAGAAAATTACGACCCTGAGCTACTCGAGGAAATTGACGAACTATTCCGTCAGTCTCTGGATCATCAGCCCTGGCGTGGCGAAATTGAAATGGTGCTGGGACTTTCCGGATTTGCGCCGTACGCGGCTCGTCGCAGCAGGCAGTCTGACCAGAGCGCGCTGTATGAAGTGATTGTCAACGGATTAGAAAGCACCGCAACTCATTTTGACAATGGCCATATTGCCTGGTCTCAGCCTGAAGAGTCGGTCTACCGTTTTAATAAAGATGAGCCCAAAGAGCCGGAGTACAACCTCGGTCTTGCGCATGGCGTGCCCGGTATTATTGCAGCGTTATTGCCGGCGGTTCATATTCCATCCCTGAAGGAGCGTGTGACCAAGCTGCTGCTCGGGGGCTGTGACTGGTTGTTGGAACAGCAAAGCCCGGACAGCGACTCACATTCATGTTTTGGTTCATGTGCAGGTAACGACCATCAGTCTCGTCTGGGGTGGTGTTATGGCGACCTCACCATTGCGATGACATTAGCACGTGTTGGTCAGGCACTGGACCGCCCAAGCTATATTGAGCGGGCACTGGAAATTGGCCTGCATGCCGCTGGGCGCGATGAAAAATCCGGTCACATCACCGATGCGGGCGTATGTCATGGCTATTATGGTATGGCACTGATCTATCAAATCCTGAACCAGTTAATGCCGCATCCTCGTTTTGTACAGGCAATGCAGTATTGGGTTGATTACTCGTTAGCGCAGTATGCAGAACGCGGGGTTGAGTCTCTCTACTCCTTTAACGGCATAGACAAAGAGTACCATGAAGACTTTGGCTTCCTGATGGGTTATGCCGGTATTGGTGCAGCTCTGACTTCTCTGTTTGATGATGATACTGGCTGGGTTGATTGTTTGTTAATGGCATAGGGAGTAAGTGATGTCTAAACAGCTAAAAAATGAAGATTTTTTTGTAATTCGTACGCCCCGTCTGGGGCTAGAGCAATTGGCTCAGTTTGGCGAAGAAAATGCTGACACCAATGTGTTGCTGGCCGCCTGGCTAGCTACGCCGGGCGTTGAAGAAGCCATTTACCTTGCGAGCCCGTCATTACTTGAGCGGATCGATCAGTGGCGCACTAAGCCAGACTCTAAGCAGGGCAAAAAAGTGGCACATGCCCTGATTAAATATATGGTACGTATGTGCTCGCGGCCAACGCCATTTGGCCTGTTTTCCGGGATCCATCAGGGTAGCATTACAGATCGCACTGAACTGAGCGTTGCGGATCTTGCCGAAGACAACCGCAAAACCCGCCTCGATATGTTCTATCTGAACGCACTGAAAGAGCACTTTATCAAACATGCTTCCCGCTCAGATACACTGACCTACAAACCGAATACCTCGCATTACTTCATCGCCGAGCAGTGTCGATATATCGAGACATATTTATCAGAAGAGACGATGCAGTATCGTCTGAGTGCGGTAGAAAGTGACGAGTATTTCCGTTTTGTGCTGGAAGCGGCCCGTGATGGTAAGAGTTTCAATGCCCTGGTGGCGCAATTCCGTGAGCAGTATGCTGAAGCTGAACTCGAAGAAGTGGAAGCTTATATTCAGGACCTGATTGACGAAGGCGTGCTGCTGGCCGACATTCCGCTGCCACTGACCGGTGAGTCACCGGATCGCGCTTTACTGAAGTCGATCACTGCCATCAAAGAACTGGATACGGCTGATAAACTGGCGACGGCACTGACGCAGATAGACACTCTGGATAGCCAAAAAACCGGTGAAATCAAGCCTTATAAACAATTGCTGGAGCACCTGCAAAGCCTGCCGGTGAAGGTGCAGGAAAATAAGCTGTTCCAGAGCGACATTTATCGTCAGTTTAATGATTGTCAGTTGTCAGGGCAGGAAGTTTTGCGTCTGCAAAAGCAGCTTGAGCTGATCGCTGGACTGAGCGTGTCTGAGCAGGGTAGTTCACTGAGTCAGTTTATGACTAAGTTCAATACACGTTTTGAGGGGCAATTTGTACCGCTCGATAAAATTCTGGATGATGAATCCGGCATTGGCATTTCAACAGAAACCGGGTACGAGGCACCTCTGGTTGCGGGTCTTAACCTTGCACGCAGCGGTGGCAGTCAACAGACGGCGCCTGAAATCAGCGTACTGGACGGCATTGTTGAGGATGCACTGAGTCAGCCTGAAAACCGCACCAAAGACTGTGTTGTGTTGCGTGGTAAAGAGCTGAAGCAAAAAATTACCAATAAAGAAGCGGTTACTAAGTTCCCATTCTCTTTCGCGACTATGGTGAGCCTGTATCAGGATGATCGCGGCAACCCGGTTTATAAATTCAATGGCTGTTACGGCCCGTCTGCTGCCAACCTGTTGGGTCGTTTTTGTCACCTGGATGAAGGACTTAAAGACAATGTGGTGGCGCATTTGGCGTCTGAACAGGCACACAGCGATGACGTGATTTTTGCTGAAGTCGTTCACATGCCAGAGGGGCGTCCGGGGAATGTGATTGCACGCCCACATCTGCGTCAGTACGAAATTGTCTTCCTGGCCGACAGCGCGCTGGATGACGAGTATCAGATCCCATTGAGCGACCTGTATGTCTGGGTTGAAGGACAAAAAGTGAAGTTGTGGAGTAAACGACTGAACAAGCAAGTGGTGCCGCGTTTGTCCAGTGCTCATAACTACTCTGCACGCAGCCTGAGTGCCTATAAGTTCTTATGTATGTTGCAGCATCAGGATGGCAGACCACCACAGTTTAAGCTGCCATCCAGCCTGGAGCGAGCTACCTTTGTGCCACGCCTGATGCTGGATAACCTGATCCTGAGTGAAAAAATCTGGCGCATTGACCGAACAGAACTTGAAGCCATCAGTAAAAAAGGTCAGTTTGATCGCGCTAAACTGGAGACGTTACTCGAGACTTATCAGCTTGACCCGCAAGTCAGCTTTGCAATGGCTGATAATGTCCTCCAGCTGGACCTGCGTAACCCGGATATGTTTGCAATCTTACTTGCAGAAACCAAAGGTCATCGCCGGGTCGAGCTCAAAGAAGTGCTCAGCAATCATTACCCGTCGCGGGTGGTGGATGCACAGGGCAATCATTACAGCAACGAAGTGATTATTCCATTTATCAATGAGCATGCGAATGTGCATCGCCATTTCAGTGATGACCCTTTGGGGAACATCACGGCTGCACCATTGAAGCGTCGCTTTAGTGCTGGCTCAGAATGGCTGAGTCTGAAGATTTATTCAGGTAACTCACTGGTCGAGCAATTGCTGACCGAAGAGCTGCTGCCGCTGATTGAGCAAAATGGCGAGTTGTACGACAAGTGGTTCTTCATTCGTTATGGTGATCCTGACTGGCACCTGCGCCTGCGTTTCCATGGCGATCCCGGGTTGTTATGTGGTCAGCTGCTACCAAAATTGAATGCGTTACTCGACCCGAAAGTGGAAAGTGGTGAACTACACAAAGTCGAACTGATGACCTATGAGCGTGAAGTTGAACGCTATGGTGGTCCAGAGTCGATGGCCCTGGTTGAATCACTGTTTATGTACGACAGTGCGCTCATTGCAAAAACCTGTGCGCTGGTGGACGAATACGGTGAAGACGTGCGCTGGCGTATGGCTCTGGCTCAGACCCATAAATTACTGGACCTGTTTGAATACGATGCCGCCACTCGCTTTACGCTGGTCAGTCAGTTACGTGATGGCTTTGGCAGAGAGTTCAATGAAACCAGTGTCTTGCGTAAGCAGTTGGGCAATCGTTACCGTGACTATGAAGCGCAACTGGACAAGGACTTTGCACTGTTGACCAAACAAACGGATGCGCAAGCCGACGAAGCACAACAGGCGCTGTTTGAGATCCTGTCACAATGGTACATGGCGGCAGAGCCTGTAGTTGGGGTTCTGAACCGGATGCTCGACGAAGGCAAACTCAACT
This sequence comes from Pseudoalteromonas sp. XMcav2-N, assembly GCF_024124545.1. GTDB lineage: Bacteria > Pseudomonadota > Gammaproteobacteria > Enterobacterales > Alteromonadaceae > Pseudoalteromonas. The sequence continues at coordinate 146,695 of NZ_JAMXSF010000014.1, read as the reverse complement.
GTACCAAAGATACGCTGATGGGATCTTTGTTGCACATGCACAATAACCGTATGTTCAAAGCCTATGGCCGCGAGCAGGAGCTGGTTATTCACGATATGCTCCGTCGTAAGTACTTCTCGGCGGATAAAAAAGCCGACTAAGTGACTGAGTAAGAAAAGCGCACCTGTGGTGCGCTTTTTGTGTTTCTGGGGTCCATTGGCTACCCTTGAGTAAAAACAAAATGAAGGGTGGCATTATGATCCGAACTGTATCTCTCTGGCTTAGTTTTATGGTGTTGCTTGTGTGGCATGTGCAGGTGCAGGCAGACGACAAAAAATCAGCGCCGCTTGCTGAGGCACTTGCCGTATTTCAACCTTTTTTGGGGACCTGGCAGGCGGATTTTGCTGTCCCCGCTGGCAAACCGCCCATGCGGGATATCAGTCGCTGGGAGCGGGCGCTCAATGGCACCGCAGTGCGTACTTTACATTCTATCAATGCGGGTATGTATGGTGGCGAGTCGCTGATTTTCTGGGATAAGAGCAAAAATGCGCTGGTTTTTTATTATTTCACTACCGCCGGATTTTACACCCAAGGCACCATAGAGGTGCTGAGCCCCACCGAATTTGTCGCTTTTGAGGACGTAACCGGCAATAAAGACGGCATCACTCAGGTGAAATCTATCAGCCGCTTTAAGGACGATCGCTTTGAGGTGTCAACTCAGTATCTAAAGCAAGGGAAATGGACAGAGCCGGAGCAGCGCACCTATGTGCGCAGTAATGAAACGGTGCAGTTTAAATAGCCGTTACAGCCAACCATAATAACAACAATAAAGAGTTAAACGTGTTCACCTCGTTCAGTATGTCAGGGCTGACCCTGTTTCAGCTGATTTTTGCCTGGCAGATGTGCTTTGCCGCGATACTCGTCTGGCAAAACCCACACAGTCGCTGCCTGGTGCTATTTTTTGTCTTCCAGGCCTTACTCAGTCTTGCCAACGTATTTGAAAGTGCCGGCGTTACACTGGCTGGATACGTCATTACACCCGCTTTTACCGTGGCCATGGGGCCGGTGTGGTATTTGAGTGTCAGCAATTTGGTTGGCGCATCAACAGGCGGCGTAAAGTCTGCTCGCCATTTGCTGTTACCCCTGGTGTCGCTGAGCCTGACCCACTATGTTCAGCCGCTCATCGCGCTGGGCAGTATCATGCTGTTGTGCTACCTGATTGCGTCTTTAAAGCTGCTGCGTGATTATCGCGATACGGTGTGTCAGGTACACGCCGACGCATCTACGATAGACCTGACCTGGCTGACCAGATTGCTCGGCGTGTATGCTGTGCTGAGTGTTGTGGATTTTGTACGCATGAATGTGCAACCCATGACGCCAATGCCCTGGAAAGCCTACTGGTATTTTGCCCATGAAGTGGGTTTCTTTGGTATTTTGTCTGTGTTGCTGATTGGCATCATAAAGCAGCCGCTGTTATTCAATCGCCTGGCACAGTACCAAGCGCTCAGTCAGTGCGAAGCGGCCACGCAGGACAAACAGCTGGCGCAGTCGATATTTGCGTCGGTGGATGCACAGGTTCGCGAGCTGGGGTTGTTTTGTCAGCCGCGATTGAGTATTCAGCATATCGCTGACCAGCTGTCACTGGGAGTAAAGCAGGTTTCCTGGGCTATCAACTCGGTGTCGGGGAATAACTTCTCTAACTATATCAATGAAATAAGGCTTGAGCAGATTGAGAAGCAATTGGTTGATCCGGCTTATGCTCAGACTTCGGTACTCGATATTGCGATGAACAATGGCTTTAATGCCAAGTCGACCTTTAATCAGGCCTTTAAGGCCCGCACTGGGATGACGCCGACACGTTATCGCATGCGTTCCACGCTCAGTCAGCAGTTAAATTAACTATCTACCGCGTTGTGCCGTTCAGAATCCGGAATCTGGACGAATAAAAGTAATTTTTTCAATACATTGTTTCTCAACTTAGGAGGAGAACCAAATGTATAAAGCCGTTCTTGGACTACTCGGACTCATCATTTTGAGCTGTCAGCAGTCACATGCAACCCCGTTGCGTGGTACACCCGGGCATCATAACGATGCATATCAAATTCCAGTGTTGCCTAATCAGGTAAGCGATCCGGTTGGTTATTACCACCGCAAAACGCAGCTTTTTACCCTGGTTGAAAGCGAAGACTGGCCTGCGGTCGTCAAATTGGCCACCGAGCTGACCAGAGACTATCAAAACGATGGCGTTACCTGGTACCTGCTGAGCCTGGGGTATCGGCAGCAACAGCAATGGCAGGCAGCCATTGCCCCACTTAAGCGGGCATTACAGTTGGGCGTGCGGTTACAGCGCTTGCCGAAATGGCATGATAACCCCAACGACATGATGGTGACACTGGCTGAGCTGTATGGCGAGCTAAATGACAAGCGCAATGCCATGTTGTGGCTGGAGCGGGCACTGCAAGCACGCTGGGACGATAAACCCGCACTGACGGGTCGCAGTCTGTTTAGTCGTAAGCCAAATCCGCATTTTGTGGCGTTTGCACAGGATGATGACTTTCGTCAGTTAGTGGGCGCAGAGCCCGAATCTGAGGCGCACAGAGATGCACGCTGGCGCTATGATTTGCATTATTTGGCTGAGGAGATCAGACGTTTACATGTGTCGGCCTTTCACCGTATGAGTGAGCAGGCTTTTGAGCGCAAGGTAGCACAAATAGACAAGCGCATTCCTGCCCTGAACGATCAGCAGGTTGTGTTTGAGCTGATGCAGCTGCTCGGCATGCTGGAAAATGGCCACAATTTTATTGTTCCGGCCTGGGGTAAGGCGGGTAACACTCAACAGTTACCCGTGCAGTTTTATCTGTTTGAGGAGGGGTTGTTTATTGTGGCGGCCGACTCAGACTATCGGCATCTCATCGGTAAGCAGGTTTTATCAATAGGAAACACTCCGGCTTTACGGGCGTTGGAAAAAACGGGTGTGGTCAATCCTCGCGATAATAATATGCAGCAAGCGTGGCTTGGACCTTACTATTTGAGTCTTGCCAGTGTATTGCAGGGACTGGGGATCATTGAACATAGCCATGAAGTCGTTGTGACTATCCGGGGTGATGATCTGCAAACACAGCAACTGACGCTGACGCCGCGTGCTATGCAGTTTAATGGTTTTCCTAAATTGCCGCGCCAGCACCCACAGTCAGAGCCTTACTGGTCCAAATTGCTGCCTGAACACAAGGCACTTTATGTGAACTTTAATGCCGTACGTGAGCGCAAGGATGTGTCGCTGGATGCTTTTAATCAGCAGTTGCGTGAAACCCTGCTGGCCGGGCAGGCGAAGCACTTTATTGTGGATCTGCGTGATAACAGTGGCGGGAATGGCTTCTTGCTGCCCAGTACCATAGCCACCGCGGTTTTGTTTGAGGCCTTGGTACCAGACGGTAAGCTGATGATCCTGACAGGGCGAAATACTTTTTCGGCTGGCCATGATCTACTGATGGGGATCAGCAAACTGACCAGCGCCATAGTGGTTGGCGAGCCTTCGGGCACCCGGCCCAACGCCATTGGTGAGGCGGGTTGGTTTACTTTACCCTACAGTGGCCAGATTGGGGTGATTTCATCTCAATTTCACCAACAAGGAGCGGCAGAAGACAGCCGGGTGTGGCTGGCGCCGGACCTGCCGGTGGCCCTGACGGCAAAGGACTACTTTGCCGGTACAGATGTGGTGCTGGATGCGGCGCTGATCTTACTGTCCAGCGGATCACGCTGAGCCTGTTCTGTCTGCTGCACATAAGCATGTGCCAGCTTAAGTGCAGCTTCGCCGAAGATCCAAAAGGGTTTGGTTTTACTGTTGATGTTTACTGCGACACTGAGCTGGTATTTTGGCACGACAATCAGCATGCTCTGAGAACCCCGCGATACGCCGCCATGGTGATAGTAAGTAAACACGGGCTTGTCGTTATGCCGGTACTCATGGCGACGCCATCCCAGCGCATAGTTTTGCGGGTTGACCTCGCCATGATTGAGCTGCTGTGGTGTCCAGACTTGCTCGCGCACCTCAATATGCAAATAACGGGTATCCAGATAACCGCTACCGAGTCGGACCAGATCACTGGGTGTGCTGACAAGGCCACCTCCTGCCAGACGATGGCTGAGGTTAACAGTGCGCCAGGGAATGTACTGGGCGTCCTGCCCCCGACGATTGAAATAAAAAGTGACCAGCTTGTCGGCCTGTGACTCTGCGCCACTTTGGTTCATGCCCAGCGGCGTGAGTACGTGCTGCTGGAGCAAGTCGAGATAGGGGCGCTGACCATGCTGCGCCAGGACCGCACTCAGTAGCACAGTACCATAGCTGGAGTAATAAAATGCGTCGCCCGGCTTGGTGCGCAGCGGCCCTTCATCAAACTGCGCAACGGCATCCTGCACCCGATCAAACTGGGTATTCAGGCTCAATGAATGGTACAGCCCGATTAAATCCTGATTGCCTTTATAATGAGGCAAACCTGCGCTGTGTGATGCCAGCTGGCGAGGGGTAATATTCTGCCATGCAGGATTGGGCAGTGGTGTCAGGCTGTCTTTCAGCGGTGTATCCAGGTTGAAGTTTTGCGCCTGCATCAGTTTTGCCATCAGCGTGGCGGTCAAGGCTTTGGAAGTGCTGCCAATACGAAACTGATGTTCCGGTGTGAGCGCAGTTTTTGTTGCGATGTCGGCATAGCCGAGCGTGCCCTGCCATACGATTTTGCCGTGATGTGCAATGGCCGCGGAAATACCGGGCGCCTTGCTGGTGGCTCTGGTGGTATGGAGAATGTCACTGGCCCGGACGTTGAATGCAGTGAGCATTGGCGAATAACGCGACTGGTGTGGCAAAGGGCCTCCGGGGAGCGGATCTGCGCTGGCCAGTACCGGCACTTTTTCCAGGTTGAAAGCATAAAACTGATAGACGGGCCAGCCTAAATAGGCCAGCGTGATTATGAGCAGTAATGTCAGCAGACTGAACAGGCGTTTCATTGGCGATCCTTAATTCTCTATAAACTGACTTAACTATCTGAGATTTAAGCTTTTAAATCTTGTCTAAAGTGAAAAATGCTGGCCGATTCTGAAAAGGTGACTAAATCAGTGGCTAAACAGGTGGGTCCGGTCAGGCCATGTGGGCAACAACACGACCTGTTTTGCAGCGGCTTAATCTTGTCTGAGGCTGGTATGGCGTAATATTCCTGCGTATGCTTGAATATTCATCTTGTTATTAATCCATGACTTACCAAGACTGGCCGCAAGATAAACAACACAAGGACCTAGTCATGACACTTGGGCAATACATCAAACAACTCAGACAACAAAGGGCATTGAGCCAGCCGCAACTGGCCTCGCAAATGACGGTTGAGCAGAGCTACCTGTCTAAACTGGAGAACGATCATTCAATTCCTTCTAATGAGGTATTCAGGAAACTGTTGGCCGCACTGGATCTGGATTTAGGGAGCTTTATGCAAGGGGTTGCTGAGCAGGGGGACAAGCAGAGTCTGACACAGATCCCGGACATTGAAGCCTGGTATCAAAACCTCGATAAACATAAGCTGGCACGGCGGCGCAGCTGGATACTCATGGCACTGGTGTGTATCTCTTTGGGGTGTGCACTATTTTACAGTGGCTATCGCGCGCTCTTTTTGCCTGAGCGCCAGTATGAATACCACTCTTATGGAGAGTTACGAGACGATGAGCCTCTCGATTTGTACACTCGCTGGCATCGTTACGTGAGTGACGCGGATAAACAGAACCGGGCCGACTATGATGCGCTGCGACTAATGTATCAGAAGCGCCAGGCGCCGGAGCTATTGTACAGTTTTGACTATCGCGGCAGTGCTTTTGTGGTACAGGTCGATAACGGTCGCCGGTATTTTGAAGTGCAGCCAGAGCGTGTGCATCATGTGTCTCGTCCGGGTAATGCCTGGATGCAGTTTATCGGTATCGTGCTGTTTGTCGCAGGTTTACTGGCCCTTTTACTTGAGCGCCGCTACGCCCGGGCTCACTAGCCTGGTCGTCCTATACTGTTCTGGCGGGAAAATACGTGCGTGGCGCGATATACTCAGCGTATCTGCAGCAGGAGTGAGTTATGGCAAAGCGCTTATTTTTTGGCATTGGGATGAATGAACACAGCCAGGCACATATTGATGCCTGGTTACGCACTGAGGTACGTGCCCGTAAAGCACCGACCAAAATGGAGAACTGGCACCTGACACTGGCTTTTCTTGGTCAGGTAGAAGCGTCACAGGAAGCAGACATGGTGGCGTTTGCCCGCCAGCTTAAAGTGCCCGCCTTTACGCTGAACTTTGCACACACCGGTTACTGGTCAGGTAATGGGATTTTCTTTTTACGTCCGGAGCCCGAACCTCCGGAGTTAAGTGCACTTGCAGAGCCATTACGCGACATGGGGGCCGCACAGGGTTTGCATTGTGACCGGTTACCTTTTGCCCCTCATATTACTCTGCTGAGAGGGCACAAAGGCGAACCTGAGGTACGCTCATCCATTACGCCGTTTACCCTTTCGGTGACGCAGTTTCACCTCTACCACTCTTACCGATGCGACAGCCGTGGGCTCATTTATGAACCCGTGCAATCTTTTGACCTGGTCTGAACACCACTCAGGTGCTGCTTGCGGTAATCACCGGGCGTCAGGGTATAAACTCGTTTGAAGGCGCGGTTAAACGGACCAATAGAGTTAAACCCGGCATCATAAGCGATGCTCAGAATAGCGGTGCGCGCATGCGCCAGGTCGCACAATTGTTCGGCGGCATACGCCAGTCGATATTGATTGATGAAATGTGAGAAGTTTTTAAAACCGAGCTGCTGGTTGATCAGGGCGCGCAGCTGATGAGCCGGTATATCAAGGTGCTCGGCCAGCTTGCCAATGGTGAGCTCGGGTTCACGATAAATGCCCTGTGCCAGCAGGGTTTGCAAAGCCTCATAAGTGGTTAGCCAGTGGGCAGGCACCGGCAGTGTTTGTTGGGTGGCCTGATTGCGGTTGCCGTTGCGCCTTGCGGCAGGTCGTGACATTCCGGTAAGCAGTAACAACAGGCAAAAAACAAACACCGCATTAGCCAGCAGATAAACGGGATCCCGCCGAATAAGACTGGCACTGAGCTCAAACCCGACCAGCACCAGGCAGTGTAGCAGGGCAAACGTGGCCAGGATCAGTCGCAGACGACGTCGGCTATGTACCAGATCATCATTAAAATTTGCCAGACAATAGTATAAGGCGGCACACATAGCTAACGCCGAAAATACGTGCATCAGTGTATGCCAGTGTGTATTGCCCCCATAGACCAAGAACACGCAGCTACTGGCCAGCAGGGCACACCCCAGTAGCCAGCGCCCCCAGTGAAGCGTCAGCCAGTGCGGCACACGCAGTTTGATCAGATACCAGGCGCAGGCACACAACACCAGCGGCAGCAGTTCTGTACCTGCAAGAAACAGGTTGCGTAATGGGTTAAAGCGCCACTCAGGCAAAGGCTGAGTGAGTAGCAGAAAAAACGTCAGGCTGGTGGCCAGGGCAACCGCCAGCAGGCGCTCAAAGTGAGTCAGGCGGGGCCAGTTAAACAGCACCAGGGCAAGGAGTAACCCGAGGGCACTAAAGCGAAAGAACAGATCTGCCAGGGTGATTAGCGCCACAGTTTACTCCAAAACCGCCGCAGCAGCCGTGCTATCAGATTGTCACTTTTTGACGCCTGCATAAACAGTGCATAGGTGGCCTGATTGCGGGCTTTACTGACGTGTTTGCGGGTGCATTCGTTTGCCACCTGCTGCCAGTCTTCGCGTTTTAAGGCTGTCTGGAGTTTTGGCCAGCGACTACTCAGATTGGTGATGCCCAGGTTATAAGCCAGATCCAGTAATGCGAGCCGAGCACTGGGAGGCAGCTTGTTATACGGCCGGGTATAACCATTGGCGGGGCAGATCAGGCGCGCAAGCTCCTGCTCAAAATTGCTGATCTGTTGCTGCAGCAAACGCATACTTTCGCTGTGTGGCAGGTGCAAGGAGCAGTGCTCGGCATACCAGCGGGCAGTTTTACCCGCAGGCAGGCGTGTCAGGGTGTTGTATTCCTGCTGCTTTTGCGCTCGGCTGGCCGGCTTATTAGTACGCTTGTCTCTCAAGCTCAGGCGGGTAAACGCCTCTTTACTGCTGACATGAAAGCCGACGCCTATGGTTGGATTACCTCGGGTATCGAGGTAAAGATGGTCGATCACCCCTTCAAAGTGGCATATGTGCCTGACAGCCGGCGAGGGCGAAACAGCGTGAGAGAAAATACGTTTTAGCACACAGTTAATGCTCCGGATCAGGTGGGTCGTTGTGTTGCGTGAGCGTTTGCCTGCCCGAGGTGCAGTCAGACACCGGCGACACATGCGAATCCACCGTAGAAATATAACATTGTTTCAGCAGCGAACAATAACAAGTATAGACCTCAACCCGCTCAGCCATACTGTCTATCTTATCCCACAGACGGTTATTAAAATTGCTTTTTTGCATGGTGAATAGGGGTAAGGAGGCACCATCGGCGAGCAGTGAGTGCTCAGCACGACTGGTAATGTACCAGCCAAACTTGGCCAGCACATTGACCTCGTTGTCGTCTTGCTGCGCATTCTCAAGGGCTTCGCGATAGGCGCTGATATTGCAGCAGGCATCGAACAGCGCGATGATCGAGTCGTAAACCTGACCACGGTAGTGGAATTCCACCCACTCAATCAGAGCGGGACCGGTGCCTGAATTGAGGATACCAATGGTGATCCGGGGGCGCTCGGACTCCAAATCGAAGTTACTGTAATTGAACTGCAGCCAGGGCCAGGTTTCGGCCTCAAGCTGGCGTTCTGCCGCGGCAACTTGTTCCTGAGCGGCTTTGGCCTGCATATATGTGGCATAGAAAGATGCCGCCGAGATCAGCATCGCGCACAAAGCCAGTACTGTGTTCATTTTAGAGCGTGACAGCTTCAGTTGCAGAGGTCGAAACAACCGCTTGGGTTTGACGTGAGGGGCAGGTTCTGGCCTGTCAACTTCATGTCCGGGCGGGTGCGCGTGACTGTCATCGATGTCGGGTAATGTGGTGTCCTGTTGTGTCATACGGCAAGTCCTGTTGGTATAGTTTTATGGGGCCGTGAGATGAATGGCGAGGGTTTCACCCAGCCTGAGCTGATTGCTGTCGCGCTGGTTCCAGCGTTTTAAATCTTTGACTGAGACGCCAAACTGTCGGGCGATACGCCACAAGCTGTCACCGCGTTTTACCACGTAGTCGAGCTTTTCTGAGCGCGATGGCAACAACAATGTCTGACCAATTCGGATCAGGTTACTGTTCAGCTGATTGAACTGGCGCATCTCGCTGACCGTGATGCCATGTTGCCGGGCGATCCGGCTGAGGCTGTCACCTCGGCGCACAGTCACTTGCTGCCAGCGTGTATCTGGCAGTGCCTGAAACTGCGCTGCTGCCTGCAGCCACTCCTGCTCTCTGTCCCGGGGAACCAGCAGATGGCCCGGGCCGCTCAGTAACACCGGAAAACGGCGAAAGCCCGGGTTCAGAACCGCCAGCTCAGCCCAGTCATGTGTATTGGGCAAGATCACGGCTTGGTCCATTGTCAGCTGGATAAAAGCGGGTTGGTTGTCTATGGCCGGAAAGTGCATACGCTGTTGTTTTAGTAACGCTGCAGCGGCCAGCAATTTGGGGACATAGTGTCGGGTTTGCCTGGGCAGCTTTAGTGAGAAAAAGTCGGTTGGTTTACCCGCTTTGCGATTATTCGCAATGGCTGTGGCAACACGACCCTCGCCGGTATTATAAGCTGCAATGGCGTGATACCAGTCACCGTCGAAGCGTTGATGCAAATAGGTTAAAAAATCGAGCGCAGCGCCGGTGGATTGGATCAAGTCCTGACGTCCGTCAAACCAGGGGTTGATAGTGACACCATAGTGTTTGGCTATTAAAGGCGTCAGTTGCCACAAGCCCGATGCGTGTTTTTCGGAGTAAGCCTGCGCGTTGAAGTCACTTTCAATCAGCGGCATCAGTGCCAGCTCTATGGGCAGACCACGACGTTCCACTTCGCTCACCAGATAATACAAGTAAGGCTCGGCCCTGTTGCTGATGGTGTGCATATAATTTGGATGTTGCAGGTACCAGTTCACACGTTTCAGCACTCGGGGGTGTGTTGAGCTGGCAAAACTCAGCTGCATGCGAATACGTTGCCAGACATCATCACTGGTATGCGGGGTTGGCAGTGCAGGCAAGGGTTGGTCTGCGACATAGGTGTGCTGGGGTGGAGTACTCCGGGTGGTTACACCCGCATCGTCTGATGTGCTGTCCTGGGGCGTGGTATTACACCCTGTGAGCAATAACAGCATCATCAGCAAAGGCAACTTTCTGGCTGGCATGTGGTTTTCGGCTTATTCTTGTTTGTTTTGATTGTATATAAGTTGGGGAATTTTACCACTCTTGTCGGACAGGGTTGATCGTTTGCTCCAATCTGTACGTAAATTGAGCTAAACTTGCAATGTTAAGCAGGGCATTGCGCTGTGCTTACTGAGTACCGTCAGGGGGCTTTTATGTTACGTTCCGAACTGAAAAACGAGCTTGATCAGGACCATATGGATGCAGTTATCCTGAGCTATGCGGATTCAAATCATTATCTCGCCGGTGGGCTCGACCCATTAGGTAATTATCATTTACTGACCGACCGCCAGGGTAAAACCCTGACCTACAATTCATTGCGCGAAGCCGAGCTGGTATTGGCTGAGCTGGGTGCCACACAAGCCACCTTTGATATGGAAACAGCCTACGATGAGATGATAGGCAATGTCAGCGACGGACACTGCCGGTTTGTGATGCCGTTGAATAAAGCATCTCTTTAAGTGCGTGCCTTGCCGATAGTGCAAGGCACACAGAGCACCAGCAGTTAATGAAATGTCTCGTGACTGAAACGCAAATGCTTGGCATCTTCCATCAGTTGCCGAAAATCCGTCTGAGCCAGCTGCAGTAAATGGCGGTGGTCGCCCGACTCGATATAGACATGCGGCTGGTTGAGGAGCAAATCATCAAAGACTGTGTCCAGGTGATAAGCGTTGGCGATGGGTGGCACAGCCCCGGGGCTGCAATCAGAAAACAATCGATATACCTGACGCTCTTTCATCAGATGAAAGCGCCGTTTAAGTGCGTCGTTCAGGCTGCTCAGGCTGATTTTGTAATTTGCGGGCAGCACTGCCATCAGGCGCTTGCTCTCGTGGTCTTCCAGCATCACCGCTTTTGCCAGTTGTGGCAATGGGATCTGGCTGAGATAAGCGGAAGCGAATGAGGACTGACTTTCGACGTGCTCGATAACGCGGTACGGAATGAGGTGTGTGTCTAAGTAGGCACTGATACGATGAGTCATGGGACCTCCTCGTGTTTACTTACTGTGATCGTTAAGTATAGACGAGCAGGTCCGAATAGGCAGGAAATATCGGTTTATACCTTCTCGGGTACGCTGAGGTGTAGATCACCTTTAGCATAATCCAGCGTAAGTAAAAAATGCTTGAGGGCGTCGTAACCGATCACGCCTCTGACTTTTCGGCCTCTAATCTTGCTGGAGGTATGCTGGTACTGAGTGAGCGTTTTAATACGATGTCCTTCGTCGGGATAAGCAATGGCGACATTGGCCAGGGTAAACGGTCCCAGCCGCATTTCTGCAAGCTGTGTTTCGCGCATGACGGCAAACTCGTTAACCCCGGCAGACGTAACGTGTTTTGCATCCGGTGTTACCAGGTCCAGCCCCTCTGCCAGACGACGGGAGATCAGGATACCGCCCGTGTACCCAGTATCCAGAAGCAGCCAGATTGGTTTTCCTGCGATCTCGACCTCCACAATTGGCATGCCTGTGCCTAAATGTGCGTATGTTTTAATGTTCTCGTGCTTACCGACATTGACAGCGTCACGCGTGAGCATACGAACACGTTGGTTAGGGTAGTCGAGCTGTACCACTGACTGGCTAAAGAAGCCTGCACCCAGTAATAAGGCATTGGTGTGATGGCCAAGCGTGGCCGCCGCGAGCCCATTCATGCTGGACTGAATGCCGAACACTTCTGTTTCTATATTGGCGTAGAGCTTTTGGCGTTGTTGCCCATGCATGCCCTCGATATCAACGTGCCCACGATGTGCAAATTCCAAATTATTGTGATTAATAAAGCGCTGATTAATGGCATTGATGTGTGCGCCTGTGTCTAAAATTGCCATGCCCTCAATACCCGCCACTTTTGCGGGTACCTTGGCGTGGCCATTTTCGATATTGAGCGACAACCAGGCCGTTGCGCCCGCACCAGCTGTGAAGCTGAGCAAAGCTGACAAACTCAGCAATACAAGTTTCATCATAGATTAAACACTCCGTGTAAGCAGGCACCATTGCCTGTCGACGGAACTTTAACATAAGTTTAACCTGTTGTATTTACTGTTTTTATCATAGGTTGCCGCTCAATGTGACAGACAGCTTCGGCTTTATCGATTCAGATAACTGCTCCCGGCTTTGCAAGGAGCTGCTTCTGTCTGTCTCATAAATAGCACGATGATACTGATAGCGGGCGTTATTGAGGGTATCCAGCTCCACGGTGAGCGATAATCCGCCGCCAATCTGAGTCTGCACAAAGGCACTGAGCTCAGTGTTGGCCCGCTCAGTCAGTATTTCGTCATGATAATACTCGCGAAAACGGGTAGGCAGAAACGCTTCGAAACCCCAGGATAAGCGGGCCTGATCACGTCGAAACCCTATGATTAACTCGTGCGGTGTTAATTCCGTGATGGGACGGGGACCGCTCAGTGGATCTGCAAAGCGCGCGTCCCGCCAGGCATAACTCAGCTCAACTCGGCTGTCACTAAGCAAAAAGCGGGTATTAATACTCCACTCGGTATCCAGGCCAAAATAACGGGCCCTTCCTGCGTTGACGATGGCGCCATTGCCATTATTTTGCACCTGATACTCGTGGATATCCTGCTGCCACTGATAAAACGGGCTAAGCGTAAACTCAAACCAGTCGGCCCGGGCATATTGCCAGGTGAGCATCAGCTCGGTGTACTGCATGGGCTTTAACTGTGTGCTGCCATTCTGCGTACGCGCAAAGCCGCTGCTTTGAGAGCTTTGAAACAACCCAAAGTCCAGCTGTTCAACCTGGTGCAGGGCGCTGAAAGTCAGCTGTGAGTCTGCACTCAGGTCATAGCCCAGTTTGAGCTGTGGCTTTAACAGGCGATGCTGCTGTGATTGCGCGCCGTTGTGGCCGGATTTCAGGGTGGCCTGCTCCAGCGCAAGCTTACCCGACAGCTGCCACTGTGGCGCCACTTGCCAGCTGGCGGCCACAAAAGGCTCAAACCGTGTTTCAGTGACCTTGCTGTTTTCGGCTTCGTCTGCATGCCTGGTGTCGGCGCTGACTGAGTTGTAGCTCCCTTCTATGCCGATACTCGGCTGCAAATCATGTGATGGATCACTATACGCCAGCCTGAGCACCTGTTCGCGGGCGTGTTCGCGTTGCTCAAAGGTAGTTTGTGCCGCCGATTGGCCGAACCACTCTTGTATAGACAAGTCGGACTGCTCTCGTCTGGCAAGGCCTGTCAGTTGCATTTGCCAGTCTGTGGCAGTTTGTCTTTGCCAGTCAAAGCCCAGTTCATACTCGTCTACCTGTTCTATGTCTTTGGTGCCGTTGACCGGCGCAGGCAGAGCAGGAGTCCAGCGATAACGAGTCAGCCAGTCGGTTTGCTGTGCCGATGCATTGAGTTGCAGGGTACCATTGTGCAGCGGGGTTCTGCTGATCAGCGCCAGCTGTACGCCTTGCTCACGCTCAGCAAAATGCTCTCGTTCGGAATTGGCAACCTGATCTGATTGTACATCGGTATATTGCATCAGTTCGCCTGATGAGTAGGCATGGTTGTTTACCCACTTTACGCTGGCGCTATGATGCCAGTCAGCATGGTGAGTTTGCATACTCACCATCGCTTCACTCAGTTCATGGTCGCTGTGTTGAGAGTGCAGCTCGGCACGCCAGTCCAATGAGGTGCCCTGATCTTTGATCAGGATGTTGACGATCTGCGTGTACTCACTGAGCTGGCTGAACGGATGCTGGCCGGTATATAACTCCAGCCCGGCTATCTGGTTCGTCGGCAGTTGGCGCAGCAGGGTTTCAATTGAGTCGGATTTGGATAACGGGACTATGCCATCGATCAGCACATTACTGCTGGCACCACTGAGGCCGCGCTCGTTACTGCCTTCGGTGAGCACAAAGGTGGGCAGCTGATTAAGCAGATCCAGTGCATGCTGGGCGCTGAACTGGGCAAGGGCCGCTTCGTTAAACACGCTATCGGCCTGGTCCTGCGCGTATACCGGCGCTACGACAGCGCAAAACAGCGATGAGGCCAGTAAGGCAGGTTTAAATCGATTCATACAACACTCCTTGAAAAGTTGTCCTATGATACGAGTTTCAAATCAAGATAAACAAAAGCTTAGGGGTAAGATGTGGCTGACTGGGACGAATGAACCTGGGTTGTTTACTGGTCCCGATGGAGGTGGGACGAACAGACTGGCGCGAATTTAGACACTTTGCGCCAGCTGGGTTTTCACTTCCTGCTTGTAGCCTTTGCTCAGGGCAATCTGAGCGCCGCTTTTCAGCTGAATAATGGCACTGCCAGAAGGTTTATTCTGGATCCTGTCAATGGCGTACAGGTTGACCACATGAGAACGATGAGTACGGATAAACTGAGGTGGCAGCTGAGCCATCAGCTCTTTTAAAGTGCCACGCTTAAGGTATTGCCGGGTACTGGTATGGATCTCCATATAATTGCTGGCGGCAGTAACATGGGTAATGTCATCAAAGGGGACCGGGGCTTTGTCTTTCCCCTGATCTGCCCACAGCACCGGATGCTCGTGATTTGGCTCGGCAATGACGCGTAACTGGGTATGCCATAAAATGGTGATCACAAACAGCACCAGCAGGTGTGCCGGCGCAAAATAATACAAGGTATAAGCAATAGGGTCGTCCAGTGCCACCAGGTCGAACACCGCCTGCAACAGCATGGTACAGCAATAGGCACCACTCATGAGCGTGAGGTAATGGGTCACGTTCACCTTAGGCGCAGGCTCAAGCCGGGAAAGGGCACGAAAAACCATTGGAGACAGTAAATACCACAGGCCCCATTCCTGCCCCGCCCACCAGAGCGGATTATTGAGGCGCTCCTCTTCGGGCACCGACCAGTCGTGTATTAAATCTATAAGGGTCAGAAAGGCAATCACCAGCGTCCACCCGCACAACGACAGCAGCCATTCTTGTCTGATCCGAGCCGACACCACACTTCCCCATATTTGATACACCGGCGTATTTTAGCATTCTGCTAACGGATGTGAAGCCAAACAATTCCGCTATCACTCAAGCGTCATCAACATACACCCCGATACCCCGCCTCCACCTCTTTCCTTCGCAATTTCGCCTCTCACCTTCGCTGCCCAGCTTCTCCTTCCATCATCCAGCTTCTCCTTCCGTCATCCAGCTTCTCCCTCCGTCATCCAGCTTCTCCCTCCGTCATCCAGCTTCTCCCTCCGTCATCCAGCTTCTCCCTCCGTCATCCCGGCCCCCGAGCCGGGAACCATAAAAGCGCCGTCAGGTGCCAAAACGGCTACGAAACTGAAGGCGAGTAGATCCCGCATCAAGTGCGGGATGACGAGTGTAGGGTACCAGTTTATGCCTATTCTCCCTTCGACACCCAGCTTCTCCTTCCGTCACTCAGCTCCTTCCTCCGTCATCCCGGCCCCCGAGCCGGGAACCATAAAAGCGCCGTCAGGTGCCAAAAAACAGCTACGAAACTGAAGGCGAGTAGATCCCGCATCAAGTGCGGGATGACGAGTGTAGGGTACCAGTTTATGCCTATTCTCCCTCCGTCACCCAGCTTCTCCTTCCGTCACCCAGCTCCTTCCTCCGTCATCCCGGCCCCCGAGCCGGGAACCATAATAGTGCCGTCAGGTACCAAAAACGGCCACGAAGCCGAAGGCGAGCAGCTCCCGTCACCCGACCTTTTTGCTGTCATCCAGTCCGTTGCCTCCACTATCCCCGTCTTTAACAACCCCACCAAAAAAGGGCACTTCCATAAGAAAAAAGCCATGCTCAAAATTTAACTTGTTTCGAACCGTAAGTTTCGACTATAATTTCGTAACGTTCGAAACGAAACTTACAACTATATATAAAACGACGATGACAAAACGCAATACACAGCAACGCAGACATACAATCCTTGCCATGGTAAACGAGCAGGGCGAAGTGAGCGTAGAAACCTTAGCCAGTGAATTTGCCACATCAGAAGTTACGATTCGAAAGGATTTAACCGCATTAGAAAAAAGCGGCCTGCTATTACGCCGCTATGGTGGCGCTGTGGCACTGCCGCAAGAAATTGTTGCCAAAGGCAATGATGAGCGCGATACGCTACGTAAAGTGGCCATTGCTAAAGCCGCTGCTACGCTGATAAAAGATCACCATCGCATCATTATCGATAGTGGCCGTACAACAGCCGCCATGATCCCGGAGCTGGCGCAAAAGCGCGGGCTGGTGGTGATGACCAATGCCATTAATATTGCCAACCGCTTGTTGGCACTGGAAAACGAGCCGACCTTATTGATGACCGGTGGCACCTGGGACCCGCATTCGGAATCCTTTCAGGGGCAGGTTGCCGAGCAGGTTTTGCGCTCTTACGATTTTGATACCTTGTTCATCGGTGCTGATGGCATTGATGTAGCAAGGGGCACCACCACGTTCAATGAGCTGGTGGGGTTAAGCCAGGTCATGGCCGAAGCGGCTCGTGACGTGGTTGTACTGGTCGAATCTGAAAAGATCGGCCGCAGAATACCGAATTTAGAATTGCCCTGGGATCAGGTCACGACCTTGATCACCGACAACAACCTGGCCGCCGACTTGCGCCAGGCGATCGAGGCCCGTGGCGTGCAGCTGATCTGTGCAGAGGTAGAGTGACAACACACAACGTGCAAATAATGGAGAATTTATGTGTGGTATAGTTGGTGCGGTAGCAGAACGTCCTGTTAACCGTATTTTGATCGAAGGTTTAAAACGTCTTGAATACCGTGGATACGATTCAGCGGGTGTGGCTTTAAGTCAGGCTGGTACCCTGGATACGGTCAAGGCTGTGGGTAAAGTGGCCAACCTGGAAGCGGCCGTGGCCGAAGCCGGCGTCAGCGGACACACAGGTATTGCGCACACGCGTTGGGCTACACATGGTGGTGTAACCGAAGTGAATGCTCACCCTCACATTTCAAATAGCGAAATCGCGCTGGTCCACAACGGCATTATTGAAAACCATGAGTCACTGCGTTCTGTATTAAAAGACGATGGCTATACCTTCCTGTCTGATACCGACACCGAAGTCATGGTACACCTTATCCACCAACTACGTCAGCAGCACGACTCTCTGCTGGACTCGGTTAAAGCCGCGGTTAAGCAGCTCGAAGGCGCTTACGGTACAGTGGTATTCGACAAAGCCAACGACAACGAAATCATCGTAGCACGTTCTGGCAGCCCGCTGGTTATCGGCTTAGGTCTGGGCGAAAACTTCATCGCGTCTGATCAGCTGGCACTGCTTGCGGTAACACGCAACTTTATCTTCTTAGAAGAAGGCGATGTAGCACGCATCACCCGCGAAACGGTCGAAATTTACGACATCAACGGCGAACCGGTTGAGCGTGAAGTGGTTGAATCTAACATTTCTCAGGATATCTCGGGCAAAGGCGAATACCGTCACTACATGCTCAAAGAAATCTACGAGCAACCAATGGCCGTACGCAATACCCTGGAAGGCCGCTTGGAAGGTGACAGAGTCGCAGTAGATGCATTTGGCGACCAGGCTAACCAGATCTTCAAAGACGTTAAACACGTGCAGATCATTGCCTGTGGTACCTCTTACCACTCAGGCATGGTGGCGCGTTACTGGTTAGAGCAATACGCAGGCGTAAGCTGTAATGTCGAAATTGCCTCTGAATTCCGCTATCGTGAGTCGTTTGTGCACGAAAATAGCCTACTTGTAACCATTTCTCAGTCTGGCGAAACCGCCGATACCCTGGCGGCACTGCGCCTGGCGAAAGAGCAGGGCTACATGGCCTCAATGACCATCTGTAACGTGCCGGGCTCTTCACTGGTACGCGAATCCGATCTGGCCTTTATGACCAAAGCCGGTGCCGAAATTGGTGTTGCGTCAACTAAAGCATTTACTACGCAATTGGTCGGCTTATTGATGCTAACTGCGTCAATTGCACAAGAAAAAGGCCGCGACCAGAGCACAATTGTTAACGCCATCAAGACCCTGCCAAACAAACTGGAAGAGTCACTGAACATGGCCGAAGGCATCGAAGCGCTGGCAGAAGAATTCGCCGACAAGCACCACTCATTGTTCCTGGGCCGTGGTTCACAATACCCAATTGCAATGGAAGGCGCACTTAAGCTTAAAGAAATCTCGTACATTCACGCCGAAGCCTACGCCGCAGGCGAGCTAAAGCACGGCCCACTGGCCCTGATCGACGCCGACATGCCGATCATAGTCGTAGCGCCAAACAACGAGCTGCTTGAAAAGCTGAAGTCAAATGTTGAAGAAGTCCGCGCCCGCGGCGGCATCATCTACGTCTTCGCCGACAAAGACTCCAACTTCGCATCAGACGACACCATGCGCGTAATGAACGTGAATCACGTAGAAGACATCATCGCACCCGTTGTCTATACAATCCCGCTACAGCTACTGTCGTACTACGTTGCCGTGATCAAAGGCACCGACGTCGACCAGCCACGTAACCTGGCAAAATCGGTCACTGTGGAATAGTTTAAGGTATTGATTTTTAATGTTTTGTGGGTGAGCAATAAAGCACTCAACCACATTTTTTCATTTCTTAATTAAGTTGGAAAGTGGAAGTTCTGATTTAGCTTCCACTATTTCAACTTTATTTAAATTAAGCTATGTAAGTGAAGTACTGAAATTATTCAATTAGTTTCTCTGCTCTGCCGCTGAAACTTTGCAAATGCTTCTTGAGCATTAGCTTTTCCTTCAATAAAGGTTTCTTGTTCCCAATCAGCGAGTTTTTCTGCTAAAAAGCGCTTTTCATAAGTGTTAGCTTCTTTATCATTGCCTACAGCTAAGTAACAGTTGGATAAACTAGCTAATATCCACTTTCTATCACTTCTTTCCGCGAGCTCTTCACCGTCGGCGGCTACTTTTTCCAACGATTCTATAATAATCAATCTGACTTTATATGCTCTCATCCTGTTGTATATGATTTCATTTGAATCATTTCTATGATCCGCTAACATATCTAAACATGCTGCATAATTTTCTCCATTATAATAGTCTCGCCTAATTTCGAACCCTCGGCCGTATTGTTTTATTGCTAGCTCCAAATCATCAGTATTACGGTGGATTTGCCATAACCTTTTATGGATCGCTCCCGTTAACCCACATGTTTCAGGATCATTGGACTGATAAGGTGTTAATGACTGAGCAATATTCAAGGCATTTTCTAAAGCTTCTTCTTTAGTGGGTATTTCTGATTTGTATGTAGCTAAAACTAACTTTTGGATTACAGTTGGGTCTTGACGCGTCATTTCAGCTGCTTCCTTATAAAAGGTTATTGCTGAACTAAACTCGCTATCATTTAGTGCTTTTTTACCAGACTCTAGGAATAAATGTAGGCGATCACTTTCTTCTTCTAACTCTTCGACTTTTTCTTGAAATTCCATCTCAGTTAGCATGGGATACTTAAGAGCTGGAAGGTATGTATATACAGGGCTATCAACTTTCTGTTGATCATCAATGGCAGCCAAAATTAAATCTTTTAATGCGCAACAAGCACGTTTAGCCTCTCTTGAGCCAATATCTTTACCCAAATGTTCATACTGGAATGTGCTAGTATGATCTAGGTCAAATGAAAATCTTCCATCCTGTTCTTTCATGATTATTGTTGAACTTGGCTTTAATGCATGTCTCACCCCCAACTCATATACAGCATTTACATTTCCAGTGCTGATGTCTGCTATAACTAAGTCAGCTTGATAAAGCATCATATACATTTCTGCATCAATAATGCCTGAATGTAATATTTCATCAGCACGAACGCACTTTAACCCAGCATCTTCTACTGCAGGCTTAATAATAGCTTCAAAAGTTGCATCTAGGTCAAAAGTCTTACCTAACTCATGGTCTGTCTTTTCACCAAATCCCATTACAACAAAGCAAACTTTTTGATCCATATATTTGTTTTCCTCAATCTAGAGCGTTTGATAAATTTGACCAGGAGACTATTTTTGACGCGTTGAGCCAGCTAGGGATATTCCCATTAAAATTATCGCCTTTATGGACTGCAATTACTTTCTTTCCCAGGGCATGGCTTTTTTCAACTTCCCACTTAACCCATTGGCTCTTAGAAGTGTTTTCAGTCAAGTAAACAACGGTTGTTGAAGTTCTGTTTATGCGCTCTGTAATTTTCCGCTTGATGTATTCGGCTACTTCACTATTGTATGCAGATTTCACTGAGTGATCGTTAAATTCTATATCACTATTTTCATTTTTTGCTTGGCCTCGAAGTAAATTTACTTCGTTCATATCTTTGGAAGAAAAGCTAATGAAAACATTTTTCTTTTTAGGCTGAAGCGCTAACTTTGCTTTCTCTTCAAGTGCTCTTACATTGCCTAGCCTACTCCAAGATCCTGATGAACTGCCTCCCATCTCTATACCTCCATCTCAAATTCTTTACATGCAATACACTCACCGCATGGTTCTAAATTACCTGTATGGCATGAATACGTTTTAGTTACTCCCTTTAATTTTGCTAACTCGATAACGTCGGGCTTCATAAACTCTCTTAATGGAGCTAAAACTCTTATCTTATAGCCCATTATTAATTCTATTAATTCTTCGGCTTTTTCAAGAAATTCAGTGGATTGATCAGGAAATAAAGATGTTGATTCATGGAGCAGTCCGATTGATATAGCATCAGCGTTATTTTGATATGCATACGCCGCAGCCGTTAATAGAAATAGCATGTTTCGACCAGGGGTAAATGCATCATTAACTATATCTAAAGTGGGATCTGTCAGCCCTGATTTGATAAGTTTGCCAAAGCCTGATAAATTAGCAATTTCAAATTTATGGACACCAACCGCGGCCAAAGCTTCTTCACAAGATTTTAATTCCGCTTCCCTTGCAATTTGACCGTAATCGATAAATAAGGGATATGTCTCGACACCTTCATCTTTTGCCAATTTGACAACCAAAGTAGAATCAAGGCCTCCAGAAACTAATATAACTACGCGCATTGCGGGGTAAACTCCTTTTTATTTTCAATAACTCTCATAACTACCCATATTGCCCAGTCCAAAAGTCCTATTTTACAATTCAAACTATCAGCATATTCTCTTAATAGTTTCTCGTAATATAGATACTTTTTTTTACTAGATATAAATTTTTCTTGTTCGTTATACATTCCGAGTAGACTCATATAGTTGAGTACATGCCTATCAAGAATTGCTAACTCATATGTTGTGCCTGAGTTTCGTAAAAACATACTTGCTTGTTTTGGTCCTAGCCCTGGCATATTTTTTACTAGCCATTCTCGCGCTTCCAAATGATTATTAAAACTATCAAGCAGCATGCGCAAAGAGCCTGCATGTTTGTAAACTAGCTCACTACATTTTGCTAGCTGCTTAGCCTTTACATCATAGAAGCGATGTCGCATGTACTTTTCACCCACTCGAACAGGTGTAATTAACAACTCTTTGAGTTGCACATATAACAATTCAATGTCCGAATGTTTTTTGATAAATAAGTTACTTTTGGTAATTTCATCTGCCATAGCAATTGCTAAACCATAAGAGACTTGGCTACTTAGTACACATGCCGATAGCTCCCACCATAAACGAATTTCACAAGTCGAAGAATCAGATTGGACTTCATTTTCGATGTCAGGGTAAATTGCTTGAATTGCATCATTTAACCTTTCAATATTTGTCCTCATATTTTTAGAGTTCCATTTAGCTTATTCATAATTTCACTCCATATTGGTTTAGGTAAGTTTTCAGTAATAAATCCTCTTATACTACCATTTGTAGTTGATTTTTTCAGTTTAGCCATGAAATCAGTATAAAAATCTAAGTTGTGAAAAATGACCTTGGCAATAAATTTTACCCCTTCTTGATTTATTGCATTCCTAGTTACAGATGAATCAGCATATTCAGCCTGATAAGCAAACAAATCAAAATGGTGGAAATGATGAAGCCGATGTTGATCTCTATCCACTACTTTTCTGCACCACTCCAATCCATCAAAACTGTCAGCACCGGCTGCGATAAAAAATGGAATAACAATAGGGTCTCCGGTTCCTAAAATATGAATTGGCTGGTAATAAGAAAGTGTATTTAATAATGCCCTAATCTTAACTATATTTTTAATGCGTTCCTGCAAACCATCACCTAACTCTCTTTCAGGTATCGCTATTAATGGGGGGCTAAGTCTTTTGGTTACCTCCAAAACAAGTTCAGGTAAGGAATCAAATAAGTATTCTCCATCTTTGTTAGTTCTTGCATGAATAATTGGTAAAACGGGCACGGTTGTTTGTTGTTGGTCTTTAGCAACTGAATCAATAATTTCTGCTGTAAGTTCAGGTATATCCTGCTTTAAGTCGTATTCATCAAAACAAAATATTAAGTCAAATGGTATTGTTCTTATTAAATTGTGAAACTTTTCTCTGCACCAAGATTTATTGTTGTTTCTATGCTTTTCATAGCTGCCAGAGTCTAATAATATGACTCCACCATTTTCTTTGTAATTCAATATATTTTCAATAAGTTTTTTTGGATTGTATTCTTCTCTTTCTTCCAAATCGTATGCAGAAATCAATATCGATGAAAATTTAAAAATATCTAAAGCCTCAACCGCTTCATGTGTTGGTAATTGGGTTTCAAATGATGAAACTGATTGAAAGAGTATCGGAAGAGATATTTTATCGCTGATAACATGCTTTAATCGCTGTGGGGTTGATTTTGGTGATATTACTTTTGAAATCCTAGCCCTTAATTTATTTAATTCTGGATACGTAAGAACACCGTCCCAGTTGATAAATTCACAGTAACTGATGCTTCGAAACATTAGTGATATTTCACTTTTATCTATTTTTACTCCTAAAATAGGTATGCCGCAGTCCTGAGCGAATAAAAGCTCATTCTTAAATATTTTACTCTCTTTTGATTTTTCTGAAAATATAGCGATCAAACATTTGGAAGTTTTTATCTCGTTTTCAATAAATTCGGTAAAATCTCCAACTGAATAGTAGTCATAAACTACGTTCCATTGATGCTTTAAGCAATCATACAGTTTTTTTGCAATTGTTTCATTTTTACTTGAATAGGCTATGAAGATATCTGCCACATTAAACTCCTTTTATATTTGTTTGTTGAGCTGAAGCCCATGCAACCTGGTAGATAGCAGAAGTAAAATCTTGCGCAAAAGTGATATTTTCTGGTGTTGAATTTCGCGTAAACCAATCACCGCAGCTTACATCATACACTACGATTTTAGATTTATTCTTTCTTAGTTGGTTTTCTATTGCTATCAGATTTCGAAAAGTTTCCCCTAAAATTAAAATTGGGTTTTTGTTGTTCGCTAAATTTTCCAAATTATCTTCTACCTGAGCAACGATACCAAATTGCAAAAGCAAATATTTTGCTTCTTCTAAAATATATCGTTTACCTAGGCCCGTTTGATCAGCAAATATAGTGACAGGTTGAAATGATTCAAAATTTATGGGAATCAACTTATCTATTTTCTGATAATCTAGATCTATTCCTCCAGATTCGCAGAAACATGCTACATGTTTTGAAGCTAATTCAGCTGCATGGCTAGGGCGTTTCTTTTTCACCCCCCAATAAAAAGCAAAAATAGCACTAAAAACATCCCCCGTTCCTACTTTGGTTACTTTGTTTGATAAATATGATGGTATTGAATATTTACTTCCATTTTTTTCTAGAACAAAACATCCCTTAACACCTCTTTTTACTACGATGGCTTCCGCTTTATTTAGATCTAGCAATTCTTGTGCTTGTGCAATAATGCTGTTGGCGGATGTTGAGTAGGCTAACTCTAACTCATTGAGAGCAATGACGAGGTGATTAGCTTTAGAGCCATTTATTGAATAAATAGCCTTTTTTTTCCATGTCTGAGGGTCAAAAACAACTCTATTTGCATCTACGACTGCATCACCTTCAATTAGACCGAAACGAAGGACAACTTCACCGCTAACTTTGATTGAAGACTGAAGATTTTCACCTTTAGATATATGTGGTGTAGATAAAGGATGAAAATATGAGAATGATATTGGACCATCTCGTCGATATTTTTTTACTTTGATAACGTACTTTTTTTCAAATTCAGCAATATCCGAATCATTGTCAGTATATGTATGAAGTGTTACATCATTTGTTATTTCACTTAATATAGCAGCAGCTCTGCCTCCAGAGCCAAACATTTGATCAATTTCTGGGACTAAAGATATTTCTCTGTAGAAGCCACCAACAATATCCATTTACATTTTCCTTTCTTTTTCTTCATTTATAACAAATTATTTGATTTGTAACCACCTCGGATTAGTATAATCTATATTTTTGAGCTTTGATGAAAGCGATCCTCAAGCTTTTTAGGACCGGTTCTTAAAAAGGCATGATCTAGTGCGTTGCTCCAATGTTCAATAGCATCCGGCTTTGCCGAACAAATCCATATAGATTAGGCAATTCCGCGACTTCAGCTGTTTCTCTGAGCTTTGGGCATGCTTGGCATTGACTTTATTGAGAACTTCAACTTGATCATCACTTCAGTATGCTATTGATTAAATCCACGACTGACCAGCTTGTCACCCATTACCTGTTTGTACCTGTACATTGCTGTTTCCGCGAGTGAGTGTTGATGGTATCTCACACACTTTCCCACTCACTACTACCTATTAGCTCGCCCTTTACTGCTGTTATGTGAGTGCTGTTCCACTGCTCAGCTGCATCCTCGTAAAATCGCAGCTGAATGTTGCCTCTTGGCAATAAGGGCTTGATGTAATCACGCCAATAGTGATACGTTTTAC
Organism: Pseudoalteromonas sp. XMcav2-N; assembly: GCF_024124545.1. Lineage (GTDB taxonomy): Bacteria > Pseudomonadota > Gammaproteobacteria > Enterobacterales > Alteromonadaceae > Pseudoalteromonas. Next base: position 121,592 of record NZ_JAMXSF010000014.1, on the reverse strand, counting down.
TTTTAAAGTTTAGTTTTGGTGTTTGCTTTTGAGAACTGGTCGCATAAGACTCAATTAGTTCAATACTGAAGGAAACTGCGCCGATGCATATTACTAAAGAGCAGTTTTTGACTCTGAATGAGCGACTTACAAAAGTAGAAGTCGAGCAAGTGTAGCTTGTATCCTTTTCACTCATCCCGCCCCAAAATAAAATCAATGCATGGGCAGTTGAAGTCTTCACCGAACATGAGGTGAAGATGATAAATCTGCTCTATGGTCATCACGGATCTGCCGGATTCGAAGTTGCTGATGGTGGATTGGTCCACATTCAGTTTGGCGGCCAGCTGGGCTTGTGAGAGTTTATGGTCCCGTCTTAGGTTGCGTAGGTTTGCCTGTAACGCTCTTAGCATGCGGTTGACCTTTTGATTCCTAGTATGCGCGTTGTTTTTCATTCCTTTCCCTTTTAGATCAACCGGTTTAATAAAGGTAGCTGGTTATTTATGATTCAAAGTTATGCTACCGGAATGCGAGTCCAATAGGTTTGACAATATACTTTTATTTTTCTTATCATTAACATTTGTGGTTGTTTAGATTGGGCACCTTTGTGCTGCGCGTACGTGAGGTAGAAAACCAAGGATAGAAAATTGACTCTCGATTCAAAACATCTGGTTCAGCAGCTAAGGCTTTCTGGGCCTTACAGTGTGATACAGTTTGCAAAGAAATTGGGTGTGTCAAAACAAACGGTGTATAACTGGGAGAGTGGGAAAACAGCACCAGATTTGCCGCAGCTCATCAGGATGTACATAGTTTGTGGCCTTAATCCGCGGTCGCTTTTGCCTCAGAAGAAACAGCAAGAGGAAGAGGTGAGTAAAGATTTAGGTATTTCTGAATGAGGCACTTCTTTCACTGTTATTCACTTGTTACACTCAAAACGTAAATTCACTCGACAATTAAGGAATAATATGAAAAACATAAGCAAAAGAAGCCACTTAACGACACTTAATGCTCTGAGTTTAAAAGCCGTAACAGGCGCGGGTGGCGTTGCCGGAGGCGGTGGTCAGGTGGATCCAACCGCTGCACCTATCAACCCTGAAATTCTGAAAGGGCAAAAAAAGTCTAACTAATTTCCTGGATTTATATGGACGTTTTATCTCACATAGTCGTTGACCATAACCACTTGATGAATATATTCATATGGTTTTCGCTCGTCTTAGCCGTGTTTGCCAGTCGCAATAGCCCCAATGTCAGATGGGTGGCATGCAGTATTTTGCTGGCCAGAACTATTGGTATATTAATTTATGGCTGGGCACTGACAACCGAGGGCTGGTTCTACTTGATTATGAGTGTTCAGGATGCGGCACTTATTCTGTTGATTGTAAAACGTCACGCTGTGGCTTCGGTTGTGGCTGGGCTCAGGCTGGGCGCGTTGAGCCAGTTTGCCAAAGAGTGCCTGTCTAACTTTAAGATGACGTCGAACGAGCTGATGTATGTGCTGATTTTGTCAGTTTCTGTCCTGGTAAACATCTTGGCATTGATAGAACGTGAGATCAGAAAATTCACCGAATTCAACCCCATGTTTATTTACAACGCATACGAGCCCATTAAGTTAGTGCTTACGCTGTTTGCTGTTCTGGCAATTATGTCTTTGACGATAGACGCGGTGCGCGGGTTTTATTCAAAAGATAAGGTGGGAGAAGGGCAGCGCCAGTAATTAAAGTTAATCGTTGTTTTTCAGAAAATTAAATAGCAAAAAACCGCTCTGGCTGTTGTCGCCACTTAGAGCGGTTTTTTAGTTTTAACTTACACTAACTATAGTTGACGTTGCTTAGTGGATAAAAGTCGCTTTAGTGATGCTATAATTTACTTTAAGTAAACTATAGTTTTCTTTTATATGGTTGTGAGGCAAGCATGGATAAATTAAGAGCTATCACTGTTTTTCGTCGTGTTATTGAATTAGGTAGCTTTAAAGCGGCTGCTGAAGATATGGGGCTGTCCAAGGCCGCCATCAGTAAAAACATCAATGAATTAGAAGACTACCTTAAAAGCCCTTTAATCAATCGCACCACCAGAAGAATGCATATCACTGAAAATGGGCAACGCTATTATGATCATGTGCGTACTATCTTAGATGAGTTATCACACGCAGATCTCTCTATTATAGAGTCTTCACACCAACTCAGTGGCTTAATTAAAGTCAGTGTTCCCATGTCTATGGGGATCTTGAAATTAAATCCTGCAATATGCGATTTTATGCAATTACATCCAGAAATTTCTATTGAAGTGATATTGAGTGATCACTACGTAGATCTTGTTGAACAAGGTTTAGATGTTGCCATTCGTGGCGGAGGAGCGCTACAAAACTCTAGTCTAAAATCGCGAAAACTGCTCGATATGAAACGTGTTCTGTGTGCCTCGCCAAAGTATATTGAACGAGCCGATGCGTTATCATCCCCTGACGATCTCAGCCAACATAATTGCTTAATCTATAGCTTGTCATCATCCCCCAGACATTGGGTATTTCGACAACATGATGAAAAGAAGTCAATCGACTTAACTTCAGGCTCTTATGTTGTTAATAATGGTCTCGCCTTAAAGCAGGCCGTTATTGCAGGGCTTGGCATTGCGCTTACCCCTGAGATTTTTGTTGATGAAGAATTAAAATCAGGAGAGTTGGTTAAGCTATTACCACAATGGCAAGCAGAAACGCATGCACTTTATGCCATTTACCCTTATCACAAAGCGCAATCTCAAAAGGTACGCACGTTTATTGACTTCCTAATCGACTACTTTGCTAAATGAGCCAGCCACTAAGAAAGTCACCTGTAATGATAAGAGATGGTATTTTAAATTTTTCATAAACAACCTTCTTTATATTCGGGTAATCGAACGGCCTACTGAGGAGCTTGAACGTTTCTTGAGGGGATTTGTGTAACCTGCCTTTATCTGCTGATGAACAATATTTTGATTCAAAACGCGATAGCACTCTTACATATGAATGTTTCTTATTTAGTGTTCTTTAGTTTGATTTTTGACTGATTTGTTTACTTAAAGTAGACAGTAAGTTCACTGAGTTGATGTTTTTCAATTATCTTATGTGCCGTAGACTTAGCTTCGTTAATCAAGCTAGACAAATGAAGACATTAAAATCTGCCCGAGGAGAAGAGAGTCATGAAAAAATTACTTAACCTGGTATTTATTACGGTGATATCTACTGGAGCGGCAGCCCAAAGTGTTGCAAATACAGTTTCAACACAAGGTCAGCTGACACTTTCTTATAGTGATGGCAGAAAAGCAACGACAGGCGTAGACAAGGTAAATGCGGTATTAAAATCTGCGGGAGTGCGTGTCAGTACCTTACCGTTGCCAAAAGAAGCAACTCCAATACTTGAAGCGTCAAGAACACGAGCAATTACTGACGCCGAAAGCGAAAAGCTACTTTCTATTTTCTCATTACACCGGGGACAATTGCTAGAGCAAATTGAGAAAGCAGGTCGTAAACCTGAGATGCATCGGGGTGGCTTTTTATCAACATCTGAAGTTGGTGTAGCGCCGTACCCAAAAGTTTATGATATGAAAGCAATGACACCTGAGGTTATGGCATTCCTGCAAGATAAATTTGGCAGGCTTCACGTAAATAGCTCAGAAAGTGGCGTTGGCATTGATGAAGTTATGACGATTGTTTCGGGTGGCCCGTGGACATGGTTTTTCTTACTACCTGATAATGTAGTCGGTAAATTAACATTAGGTCACGTAGGCATTGGCGGACAAGCATGGAGAATTAGTTACCCTGGTTTAGTGCCACATGGCGGTTACTTGGATTCTGAATATGGACTTGTAGTAGCCTATGCGCATGGCCCAAAAAACTTCGTAATGCGATATGAAGATCCAAGTGTTGAAGGCGCAGAGCTCTTAGGCACTAACTCATGGATTGATTTTACTGGCAAAACTCCTAAATTGTTGGACTAACGTCTATTAGCCTTCGAACGGTAAACAGTTAATACGACCGCTTTGTTTATTTTGGCGCAGATTCTACAAAGAATCAGCGCCTATTCTGGTGTTATATAGAACAATAATTTTTATCAACAAGGTGGTGAGAGTTAACGTGCTTTATAAGTACGCAGGTTCTGTTCTAAAGGCAATAGTCGGTGAGGGGCAGCGGTAGTAAATATAAACCGTTATTTGGCGAGATTGCACGCTGCTGGATCCCCGAATTTTAAGCGCAAAGAACCGCTCAGGCTGATAAAACCATTGTGAGCGGCTTTTTGTATTTGTAAGTCAGTGCCTTTTGTCGGGCTGCGTCATTTCACTCTGAACGTTAAAGCTGACATAAAACGACAGTGCTTACTCCACACTCACCCCATCAAAACTCTTCATTAAAACACGCCATTATCATTTTGAATGTCGCCACCGCTGAAAAGTGAGTAAATACGCATTGACAGATCCAGAGCCTGGATTGAGTCCCAGTGTTCTACAATGCGGCCGTCTTCGATGCGCCAGGTGTCGATGATGTTCATGCCTTTTTGGTCATTGCCGCGGTGATCTTTATCCAGCGTGGCGTGAGAGTGAAAAATCACGAAGTCGCCGTCGGCGTAGATGTGTTTTACGTCATAGCTGTAGTCCGGGTAATCCTCTACAAACTCTTGTAAAAAGCCGACCAGACCGGGGATTTTATCCGGCAGGTTGCGGTTGTGCTGCACATAGGCGCTGTCGTTGTAGTGTTTTAGCACATAGTCAAAGTTGTGGTTGTTCATCAGATTTTGTACAAAGTCGGTGACCAGGCGTGCATTGCTTAATTCCTGTTCGCTCCAGCTTGGTTTTTTTAACTCATCAAAGTGGATTTTAGGGGCGTCTTTGCCTGCGGCAAATGTCACGGTACTGACCAGTAAAAGTAATGCTGCACTTAGGGTTTTCAACATGGGGTGCTCCTTAGTTGTAAATTCAGGTTTAAGTCTCATCTGGTAACCATGGTAATTATTAGTAACCACCTTTGCAAGAAGGCACAAATTACTTACCAGGGTACTTTTTGGTAACCCATGTCGCACGTAGGTTGTGACAATCAGGGTGTTAAAGCGTGCGTAATGGCGCATTGTATTGCGCCCTGACAAGCACCGCTGAATAAGCCACAGAGATAAAGAGGATGAAGAAAGTGGTATAACGTTATGAAAGTAATTGAAATAAAAAGTTCGAACGGGCCCATTCAAACGACTTACCGACCATTTCTTTGCATTGTATGACCTCACCTGTTTACGGTTAATAACATTCAATGCGAGGAAGACAATGCAAAACGTTCAGCACACACCTACATCCTGGGATGCCCGATTTTTTCTGATTGCCGGTGGTTTTATGTTAATCAACACCCTGTGTTTATGGGCACGCCACTTTTCCGGATATCAGCTGTCCATTTTGTGGCCCGCGATCCCGGCAATTATCGGACTCGCATCCAGTGTCCTGGGGTTGTATAAACTGCACCCTCGAATTGCGTCGCGAGCACCGAAACTGGCCAAGTGGGGCGCCGGGTTTGCTCTGTCGTCTTTGGTCGCGCTGAGCATTGGCGCCTGCTGGGTTATCGCCAGTGCGCTGCTGGGCGATGCCACCAGAGGTGTTGGTATGCAGGCGCTGATAGGCGTATTTATGATTGCGATGGTCGGTGCCTTTATTTGCAATGCGATTGCCAGCCTGCGGGACCCTGCCTCGCGCGCTCTGGGCCTGGCTTTGTCGATCCCCGTTGTATGCTGGAGCCTGATGTTACTGGCGGGCATGCTGTATGGGGCAGAAGTGGGCTTATCGCTGGACTTTTATACCAATGGGTTGCTGGCGCTGGCGTTTGTGTGGGCCAGCCGGGTAATTCGCTCTGATACGGTGGCCGGATCTCAGGTAGCGTGAGCAAACGCTGCGGGCGCTTTTACTCATACGAAAGTGTAGAAATTTGGGTACATACTGCGCTACTGTGGGTGTATGTTTTTAAATCTGAAAGGAGAAACAGATGAGCATACACAAATCGGTATTTGTGACTGGCGGAACAGGCAATATTGGCAGTGCCATAGTGCGAGAACTGGTCACACATGGTTATCAGGTCAAGGTGTTATGCAGAAATGCAACAAGCGCTGATAAAGCCGTGCAACTGGGCGCAACGGCAGTGACTGGATCACTGACCGAGCCGCAATCCTGGCTCAGCGAGCTTGCGAGCTGTGATGCGTTTATCCATACCGCCTGTACCTTTGATGACAAGATGGGCGAGGTGGATGCGACGTTGATGCAGGCTGTGGCTGACCATGCCTTAACACGCACTACGCCACTTATACTTGTCTATACCGCTGGATGCTGGGCCTATGGCAGTCATGATGCGGTGATCACCGAAACCACGCCAAAGCATTCGGTGGCCGATTTTCAGTGGATGCTGGATAACATCGCCTGGTTATCGGACAAAGAAAACATCGACTTACGTGTTGTCAGCCCGGTCAATGTGGTGTGCGAGGAAGAGCACTATTTGCCACCCATCCTGAGCTGGGAAATAGAGCGCTGTGGCCACCCCGTGTTACCGGCGGACGAAACGCAAACCTGGCCACTGGTTGAGCGCACTAATCTGGCTGAGCTGTATCGCCTGGTACTTGAGCGCGGCAAGCAAGGTGAAGAGTACATAGGATCGGCAGAGCCAAGCGCTCCGCTGGCAAGCTTATTACAGACATTGTCTGAGCAACCGATTGTGTGCGGACAAGCGGCGCAGTGGGCGCAAATATATGGCACCTGGACAGAAGGCTATGCACTGCAGCAGGTGTTCTCAAGCGACAAAGCCATCCGCGAATTAGGCTGGCAACCCAGGCTGTTTTTACCTCCGAGTGTGTGATCGGTAACGCCGGTTAGTCGCGTTGCTTAATAAACTGCCCGGGTGTGATGCCAAAGTGATTTTTAAATGCCCGGGTAAAGTGAGATTGATCGTTAAAGCCCAGCTCTAAAGCGGTCGCAGCGATATTGGCACGCCCGGATAATAATGCCGCTTTGGCCTGTGCCAGGCGCCTATCCAGAATGTACTGATAGGGGGTGATCCCCTGGTGCTTTTTAAACTCCCTCAGAAAGTAAAACTTGCTGCACCCCAGTAAGTCCGCCAGCTCGTCTACCGCAATGCTTTGACCAATATGTGCCTGAATATAGTCATCAATTTTAGCAATTTGCTGCTGATCAAACTTAGAGGTCGCGACCTGCGCCGTTTTCTGATCCTGATAATTGGAGTAGTTATGAATGTAATGGGTGGCCAGTAGCCCAACGAGGTTGTCCAAATAGGCCTTGCCATTGCGGCCCTTGTTTTTTGCCTCAAGCATAAACAGGTCAATGATGCCTTTGATGGTGGCATCTACCACGTTGTAATTGTTGAGAAACTGCAATTCAATGCCATCCAGGCTGAGTGGACAGCGGTCCAGAAAATGCTGTGATTCGATGGCCAGGATCACGAAATAGCAAGGCTCTGAAATTGCATGGGTAAAGGGCGTGCCCGGCGGATTGATCCAGATATTGCCTGGGCTGGTGTGTAAGTCGGCCAGGTGTCCGTTTTGTTCGGCCTGCCAGTGCAAGTCACTTTCCAGCGCCAGTGCAAAGTAAAAGTAAGGCGTGTAGACATGGGTGGGGTAAAAATGGGGAGACGTGCCCTGTTCAACCAATATGCCAGGCCATGCCAGATCATGATTTGAAAAGGCAATCTCCAGTACCGCACCACAATCCGATAAGGTGCTGGTTTCAAAGTTATAAAACCTCAGTTTTGATTGCATGGCGGGGTGTTCATTGATGACTCTTAGAGTGAATCTAGCCCACCCTTCTGTCCGCCGTCAACTCAGCTTGTGTGCAATAAAATACCAAAACCCGGGCAGGAATCTTCAATCTTGCGGGGCCCCTCAGCGCTAATCTATGCCCAGGTTAGCCAAACGGCTCACATACAACACAGAGGGTGCCATGTTTAAGCAATCACTATTACTCCTGTTGGGGAGTCTGACCATCGCAGTATTACCACCCACTGTGTCTGCAACCACGCATCAGCATCAATTATCGTCACAGGAGATCACTATGCAAAAGATTGAATTAAGTACTCAGATAGGCCCCCTTGCGGCCAACCTTTATCTGCCCAAAAATCATCCCAATGCACCGCTGGTTATCGTTACCGGTGCCTGGACAACGGTGAAAGAGCAAATGAGCGCGGTCTATGCACAGGCACTGGCAGAGCAAGGGTTCGCTGCGCTGACCTTTGACTTTCGTGGTTGGGGTGAAAGTGCTGATGCGGTGCTCTATCTCGAAGATCCGGCGCGTAAAACGGCGGATATTCGTGCTGTGATCGATTCGCTCGACCAATTGCTGGGCGTCGATACCACACGTATTGCAGGTCTTGGGATCTGTGCATCGGCCGGGTATATGCTGGATGCCATTACAGGTCATGGCAAAGTAAAAAGCGCTGCCGTGGTCGCCCCCTGGTTGCATGACAAAGCCATGGCGACAGCCATTTACGGTGGCGAAGCGCAAGTCCAGACGTTACTCGCAGCGGCTGAACAAGCGACTAAGGCTGCGCAACCTGTTTATATCGAAGCGGCCAGCAACAGCAATGCACAGTCATTGATGTATCAGGTCCCATATTACACGCAAACCGATCGGGGATTGATACCACAGTACGACAATCAGTTTAATGTTGCCTCCTGGTCGGGCTGGTTAAATTACGATGCGCAGGCCGGTGCCGCGGCTCAGGATAAACCGGTGCTGATGGTGGCGTCCGATGCCATGGCTTTGCCGGCAGGTGCCCACCAGTATCTTGATAGCGCGGGCAGCAACGTGCGTGCCGTGTGGTTTGAGGGGATCAGTCAGTTTGATTTTTACGATCAGCCCGAGGCGGTCAGTCAGGCGGTGGATGCCGTTGTGACACATTTTGCGGCAACCTTGTGAGGGGCAGCATGCAAGCAAGATATTGGTTAGTACTATTTATAGGAGTCATGACGATGAATGCCAATGCACGCACGATGACGGTGGATGAAGCAAAAATTCGCAGCCAGATACACAGTTTTTCAGTCTTTGCCGATCAGGGAGCATTCGACTACCTTGGCAGGGTATTTGCCCCGCAGCTGACGGTTGATTACAGCGATTTATTCGGCACAGAGGTGCAACGGATAGAGCGGCGGGCATTACTACAGCAGTGGGCCGGGTTCCTGCCTGGCTTTGATGCAACCTTGCATGAACTCAGCAATCTGGTTGTGACCGTCACGGGAGACAAGGCGAGTGCCAGGGCTGAGTTTATCGCGCGTCACTGGCTGGGAGAAACAGGGTTCTGGTCGGTGTCCGGGGAGTACGAATTTGGCCTGATCAAAGCTGCGCAGCATTGGCAAATTTCGTCCATCAGGCTCATCCGTAAAGCAGAGCAGGGGAGCCGTGATATTCTGGCTATCGCCCCGCAGCATGCCCGGCAAAATTGGCTGGAGCGGGAAGCCCGAAAAGTGACGGATTAGTGTGAGCTGGCAGCGTTCAGCGCAATCGTGTGTGTCGTTTTGCGCTGAACGCGCTCTGAGCCCAGATTACAGCGCCCGGGCAAACATCGCCCAAAACATCACGCGCACGTGCGATTTAGCCACAATATCAAACTCTTCTTCTCTGCCTTTACGGTATTTTTCAGCCATTTTGGCGTGAGCAAAGTCAATGATTTCATTGGTGTAGCCAGCGTACCAGCTAAATGGCGATTCGCCCTTAAAGTGCTCGGCAAACTGGGCTTTGGCCAGCCCTGCATGAATAAAGGTTTGCACATCCCGAATATAGTCCTGAACAAACTGTACATCGGCTTTGTAGCCCAGGTTACTGTGGCCGGTGACCATCACGTCCCAGTCCAGTGCCATCAGTGTATCTATGTCGTTTTTATAGGCAATGGCGTCTTCAACGTTTGAAAAGCTGCGAAACTCCAGCTGATCCGGATGGACCAGATCGATGGCGTGAATGATGGTGCGTCCCTGATCCTGAATCAATAACGCGGTGTTGTCCTGAGTATGGCCATTAAAGTTGCTAAATGTTTTAAATGTGTGGCCTTCAAAGTTAAACGTGTCGCCAATGAGCTGAGTGACCGGCGCGGGCGCCGTGACTTTGTGCGAGTGCAGTGCATCGCGCACCTCTGCAGCGGCGTAAATCTCAATGGGGGTATCGGCCAGTGCTTTTTGGATAAGCCGTGAGTCGCCCACGTGATCAGCATGGGCATGAGAATAGACGATGCCATGCAGCGGTTTGTTGGTGAAAGACTTGATGGCTGCCAGCAGTTGTTTGCCTGTGCCATGCGGGGCATCGATCAGCAATACACTGCGCTGACCAACCACTGCGGTGACGTTGTAGTTGGCAACCGATATCCAGTAGACGTTCTGACTCAGGCGTTGCACTTCATAAGGTTTAACAAAACGCTCGCGGTGGCTGCCTGCCACTTTCTGATGGTGTACTGCTATCTCAGTGGCAGAGGCGGGCTTGTAAATAAATTCACCAGCCTGAGTTGTGAAGGTTGAAAGCATCGCCAGTGCGCCGAATAAAGCATATTTTGGTGTGTTCATGGGGGTTTCCTGATCCAGTCGTGTTACGTTTCTCAGGGCCAGCCAGCACAATCTGTGCTTATAACGAGACTTACGAGTATCAAAATGGCCCTTAGTATATTTTGGAAACTATAGAGTTCAGATATACTCATATCAAGTAAGCACCAATTTGTAAGCTAGTATGGCCGGGGTAACCAATGACAAAAAACAAGGCGTTACGCACAGAAGAAAATGACATTAATTTAGGTGGCTGTCCGATGACCTCAGTCATGAACGTGATCGGCGGCAAGTGGAAGGTGATCATTCTGTTTCACCTGCGAGACAACACGCTGCGTTTTGGTGAGCTGAAAAAGCGGATTCCAAAGATCACGCAAAAGATGCTGACCCAACAGTTGAGAGAGCTGGAGGCTGACGGATTGGTCTCTCGTGAGGTGTATGCCGAGGTGCCGCCCAGGGTGGAATACACCAGTACTTCATTATCAGATGAGCTTAGGCCAATTCTGGATATGCTGTGTGAGTGGGGGCAGCGGCAACAAGATTTGGCTCATAAAAAAGGCGATACCTAAGTACCGCCTGACTGCTTGCTCTCAATAGTAAATCATGGGGTGCTTAGTTACAGGCACCCAGATCTGTCCAGACTTTCCAGGCATTACCCACATTGGAGTTTTGTGCCGGGTTTTTGTCACGGTGCCACCAGTTGCTGTGGTATTTACGACCATTGTAGGCAACTTCATTACCTGAGCGGTAAATCTTGCTGGCAGACCAGGTTTCCAGACCCGTACAGCCGCTATTATTATTGCCATCCGTAACGGAAACCGACTGAGTCACTGTGTGTGTAGCACCTGCATCGTCTGTTACCGTCAGTGATACCTGATAGCTGCCGGCGTTAGCAAAAGCGTGGTTCACGTTTACACCTGTGGTTGCGAAGCCGTCAATATTCCAGTCATAAGCAACAACCTGTCCATCCGGATCGCGGCTGGCACTGGCGTTAAATCCACATGCAAGGTCGGTACAGCTGGCGGTAAAGCTGGCAACAGGAAGCTGGTTGTCCTGCGCGCCACTACAGCCATTGACTGCAATATAATCAGATGCAGCTTTGGCCTGCACTAAGCCATGGCCGTATTTATGGTCGCGACCTGCTGAGCCTAAGTCGATGGCGGTGGCATTCAGGGCATTCCGGATATCGACATTGCTACAGCTTGGATGTTGGCTCCAGACCAGCGCGGCAACACCGGCTACGTGCGGGCTGGCCATAGACGTACCCGACTTTTCATCGTAATCCAGTATGGCTTCTAGCTGCACTTCGACCGTGCTGCCCACAGATGCCAGAAGGGCTGTGCCGTCTTCCTGAGACAGAGAAATCACCGGAATGGTCACACCGTGTACCCCGTCACCCAGCGTACCGCCAAAGGAGCCCGGGGCATTGTTATAGACTATGGCTGCCACACCACCACCGGCCTGGCAGTTTGCCGCCTTATCTTTGAAGGATGCACCACCACGTTCAATTAAACACACACTTTGCGTGGCCGCACAGGCGCTCAGACCCTGGCCACAGTCGACGAGTTCGGCACTGACCTTACCTTCTACCGAGTTGGTCATACCGCCACCTTTAACAAACACCCCATTCGCGGTGACGCCTGCTGCAACCCCGGTGCCACGCGGTACCGTTGATAAAACGTTGGTGCCAGGTGCAGCAATCTCGACCTGCGCATTGTACTGAGATGAGCTGTTTTTAACGCGGTTTTCGTCAATGTTGGCCACCGATACCACCGTATCGTAGCTGGCAGGGTAGCTGAGGGTCGCGTCGCCGCCGTTACCGGCTGCTGCAATCAGTAATACGCCTTTGTCGTAGGCTGCCTGCAAACGCTCCTGAAAATATTGACTGGGGCTGCCACCACCTAAGCTCATATTGATGACTTTAGCGCCATTTTCAACACAGTTATCAACGGCGCGGGCAATACGAGAGGTTAAACCTTGTTTGCCGTCATTGTCGAATACGCGCACGTTATGTACGCCAATTTTATCATTGGGCAGCACACCCACTACACCCTGGCCGTTTTTCAGCGCCACTATGGTACCAGCAACGTGGGTACCATGGCCGGAGCCATCCTGGTACCAGGTCAGACCGCCTGGCAGATCGGTAAAGCCGGTGGCGTTTTGCGGCAGGTCCGGGTGGCCCAGATCATAGCCAGAGTCAATCACACAGACCTTAAACAGATCTGCGTTGGTGTCTTGCAGGAGCGGTGCCTGAACTTCAGCAAGGCCATATGGTGATACTTCCGCGCTGCTGGTGGAAGAGAAAGGTACATACTCATAATCTTCTTCAATGTAGGCATACTGGCCAGATGCTTTCAGTTTCGCAACCTGCTCAGCAGTCAGCTCCATGGTGACTACTGTGCCATTGTCATCGTTTGACAGTACTTCTGCTGCAGGCTCAGCGGCAAAGTCCTGCGCAATAGCTGCGCGGGCAAAGCGACTTGTCTGCGGTGCAAAAATGGCTAAATCACTTTGCTTAAGAATGTACTGCTTGGTTTCCTGTGCGGTGACGGCGGTTGACGACAGGGCCGATAAGGCAAGGGCTAACGAGGTGAGTCTGAATGTCTTGGTCATGTTACTTCCTACTGATTCTTATTGTTGCTACTTGTTATTTTTGCTGCATCCGTTGCAATGGTTTCCTGCTTGTTGTTTATTTTGTACCCCAATAAGGATCAAATTACCCCTTGGTGTTTTCATTTGCAACCCATTGTTAATGTAAATGACACAAATACGTAAAAATGATGAACAATTCGGGTACATGCTCATGCTCAGGTGCTTTTATGACGATATGGTTTGGCGTAGTATCAATACATCACAATGGAAGGATCAAATAATAACAATGACTTATAAATCAGGCGTGGCATCTCTTGTGCTATTGATGGTGCTGTTTGCGCATTCTGTACTGGCTGCGGACTATCGTATCGCAAAGGCACTTTCAGTCCCTCAACAGCAGATAACACTCACCATTACACCGGGCGAGCACACCTTTAGCGGAGAAACAAAATTAACGTATAAAATTTCTCAACCTGTTGATTATATTGCTTATCATTCCCTTGGGCTAACGCTTGAGCAGGTTGAGCTGACGTATCAGGACAAGCAGGTTTTACTGCCTGTGATCGCCGCGGATGAGTTTGATATTGTGCGCCATGATTTACCTTTTAAGCTCGAAGAAAGCGCTGAGCTGACCATACGCTTCACGGGCTTGGTTGGGGAGCAGGACAGTGTACAGGGATTATATGAAGTCGGTGGGGACGATGGTCCACCCACTTTGTTTACCCAGTTTCAGGAGATGGAAGCACGCAGAGTGTTTCCGGCTGTAGATGATCCGGGTATCAAAACTGAGTTCACCCTGACTGTAGATATCCCGGCCGGGTTGCAGGCATTGCACAATACGCGCCCGATTGAAACGCAGCAACAGGGCAGCAGGCAGCTGATCCGGTTTGCGCCAACGTCGAAGATCAACACCGATGTGCTGGCACTGGCGGTCGGCGAGTTTAATGCCACTGAGCTTGGAGGGGCGGGCGTGCCGGCCACGGCGTATATGCCAAAAAATGTACGTCAGAGCGTGCCGGCTGAGCTGGGTACCCTGATCCACCAATCAATCAATTACCTGTCTGAGCACCTGGATGCACCGTTTCCCTATGACAGGCTCGATTTTTTTATCGCGCCAATAGGCACGCTGGCTGGGATGGAAAATGTCAGCCTGATCGCGCTGAATACCAATCAGCTGCCCGGCACAGATGCCAGCCCAGAGGCGTTATGTCGTTTTCGTAAGTTGATTGCCCATGAAGTGGCACATACCTGGTTTGGCCATAATGTCACGATGCAATGGTACGACGATTACTGGTTGAATGAATCGTTTAGTGAGTTCTTTGCTGCGAAAGTGGTGACGCATTATTACCCGGACAACGATACCTGTACCTATACACCTCAGATCAGCGCATTTGACGGTGATAATGACAGTGCCCCGGCTCTGAAACGAATTATCATGGACCGGGCAGATAATGAAGGCATCGGTGGGCTGTATTACACCAAAGGCCGGGCGCTGCTGCACATGCTGGAAGCGCATGTAGGTGACGCCATGCTTAAACAGGTGATGCGCCAGTATATCGATGCGCATCAGGGTGGTCATGCGACGACGGCCGATTTTACCGGGTTGTTTCCCAACGCGCTGCGAGTGGATGAGATAGTCAATTCTTTTCTGACTCAGCCGGGCTATCCGCTGATCACGCTAAGCAAACAAAATGACAAGTTAGTACTGTCACAGCAAAGCTTTCATGACGATGCAGACAGACGCTGGACGATCCCCTTGCAGCTTAAGATCTGGGATGGCCATAAAGTCAGGATCCAGCGACTTATCTTGTCTGAAGCGTCGCAGCTATTGCCACAGGTGGGTGCCCAAGATGCCGTGCTGATCGACCCGGAAGGCGTGGGATACTTTCGTTATATCGACCGCTCCGCCAACCCCCGCTTTCCCATAGAGCAGCGCACAATGGCCGACAGACTCGCTGATATGGACAACCAGGAAGCGCTGACCAAAATGGGTCAGCTGGGCTATACCCGATATATTCAGGGGCTGACCGAGCTGTTGCGCACTTAGCCGGCCGACAGTCTGGAGGCCAGTAAAGCGCTGGATATACTCAAAGATGCGTTTGTGGCACAGATCCCCGCGCATTTGCAGCCTCAGTTTGCGGGTTTTCTGGCGCAGCGTTTGCCTGTACAGCGTCCGTGGCAGGAGCTGATCACACTAAGGACAGGTGGCAGCTGGCTTGAGCTCTATGGGATGTATCTTGCCGCACCCGAGGCGATCCGGTTTGCCCGTGAGTATGCCGCCAGCAAACCGCTTGCTCAGCTCCGGCATCGCGCCAGTGTGCTGCGGGTACTGGCCAGAAATAGCACCAACGACGAATATCAGGCCTTATTAAAGCTGTTCAAAACGGATAGTCGCCCGGTTCAGGAAGATCTGCTGGATTCGCTGGGATATGTAGCCAATGCACAGCAAGTATCACTGTTTTATGACTTTTTGCTCAGTGAGGCCACACGTAGTTTTGTGATCGATTATCGCTTTCAGTTTCCGGCATTTCAGAGTGCACTGAGGCCAGTTGCTGCCCGGTATATACAACAGCACAAGGCACAGATCCAGGCGCGGATCCCCGATGACCAGCTACAGTGGTTCCCGTATAACTTTATCACGGGGTGCTCAGAACAAGACCATGCCCTGCTCAAGCGCACTTTTGCCGACTGGCTGGCAGTACCCGGGTTGGAAAAGAAACTGGCGATAGCTGGGGCACATATCCGCGATTGTCACCGAGATACCCGTCAAGCCAGAAAAGAGATTGCCGCTATGTAGGGCAGCTTGGGGCCGGAGCAAGTGCTGAGGTGCTGTGCTTGTTCCGGATCGCAGGATAAACAGCCAATTTTGATTATTGTCCCGCTCGCAGCAAGCTCACAGCAGCACGGCGATATTGATGCCTGCGGTACCATCAGACAGCTCGAAGTACCAGTCAGTGTTGCCATTGTTTGCGCCTCTTTTACACTCCGCTCCTTTCAGTCGAGCGTTGACGCTTGTATCACTGGGGTAGAGACGTGCAACCATGCCCATACCTTTGGTCGCCATTGCTGATGGCGTCAGTGGGAGTAATAGCGAAAACGCCAACATCAATTTGGTATTTATTGCCGGATCCCTAAGCCCGGTCAGAGAGTTGTTGCTTTTTAAACGCGCTGCGTTTGGGTCATCAGGCTGGCTTAGGCGCTATCATCCGGGCGTGCAAGCGTGTTTGGAAGCACGATGGTGTAGCAGCACCCTTGTCCTGCTTCACTGTGACATTCTATGGTGCCTTTGAGCTTTTGCGTCACAATATTAAAGACAATGTGCATCCCCAGTCCGGTGCCCCCATTGCTGCGCCGGGTGGTATAAAAAGGCTCGAAGACTTTGCTGAGGGTGTCTTCACTCATGCCTGCGCCATCATCAGACACACTCCAGGTGATATGTTCGTCACTGGTACTGAGCGAAATCGTGACCGTACCGGGTTGGGTGCCCTCATCAAAGCCATGTTTAATGGCATTATCCACCAGGTTTGTCAGGATCTGAGCAATCGCGCCCGGGTAGGTCGACATCCTGGCTTCACCGGGAAAGTCGGTTTGCACTGAGACCTGAGTATGCTTCCACTTAGGGTGCAAACTGGTGAGTACGTCGTTCAGGTAGTCTGGCAGGTTAATGGTACTTAGTTCTTCAATGGACTGGTCGACTGCCACCTGTTTGAAGTTCTTTACTAACTGAGCCGCACGATTCAGGTTGGACTCAAGCAGTTGCAGACTTTCTTTCAGCAAAGCCATAAACTGCTCAAGGTTGTCTTTGGTCAGTTTACCGGTGGCCAGCTTTTGCTCGCATTCCGAGAGCGCCTTGCTGGCATAAGAACCTGCGGTAATGCCAATGCCCAGCGGCGTATTGATTTCATGAGCAACGCCAGAGACCAGCCGGCCAAGTCCCGCCATTTTCTCCTGCTGGACTAACTGTTGTTGGGTTACTTTGAGATCTTCATGGGCGGTTTGTAGTTGCTTAAAGGTGCTTTCCAGCTGGGCAACGGAGTCGGCGTTGGCCAGTGCGATGGCTGTGTAGTTGGCTATGGTGCGTAACATCTGTACGTCGTTGTCGCTGAAGGCATGCGGCTGAAAACTTTGCACCGTTAAGCAGCCTATTATCCGGGTATCAATAATCAATGGCAGATAGACCAGCGACTCACTTTCGGCACCGCTGACCGGCGGTGCAATGTGGCCGACATAGCGCGTCAGCTCGCTGATTTGATTGACCCTGAGCTCTTTTTGGTGGGTGACACACCAGACGGCAGGGCGCTGAGTGTCGGACAAAGCATACTCAAACTCCGGAAGTTTTTGCCCTTTTTCAATCGCCAGTCGACAGGAGATACGCTGCTTTTCGGTATCCAATATCCCAACCACAAAGACATCTGCGCCCATTAACTCATTGACGTGCTTGTAGACACGCTCCAGGACCGATGACAAATCTAACGTGGAGGTGATGTCTTTGCCTATGGTGCCCAGCATCGAGATATTGGCGGTGCGCGATTGCACGAGGTTGTCGAGCCCGACTTGTTGCTGTTTGAGTTCTTTAATTCGCCATAAATACGCCAGGTACAGCAAAGTGGTGATCAGCAGCAGTAGCCCCAAGCGAAACCACCAGGTCTCATACCAGGCCGGTAACTGGATCACTGCCAGGTTTAACTGATGCTGGCTCCATTGCCCCTTGCGGTTGCTGCCTTTGATCTTGAGTTGATAACGACCGGGCGGCAATCGGGTGTAGGTAATATGGCGTTTACTGGCATCGACCGGGATCCACTGCTCGTCATAACCGGCCAGCTGATAGGCGTAACGATTGCTGTGTGGGGCAGTAAAGTCCAGTGCGGCAAATTCGACCGAAAAGCTGCGGGTGCTAGGAGGCAGCACCAGTTGTTTGGGTACTGTGACGGGCTGATTATTGACAGCTAGCTCGCTTATCACCAGTGGCGGGTGATAGGTCCAATGCGTCCAGCGTTCAGGGCGCAGCAACAGGATCCCTTTTGTGCCACCAAACACCAGGGTGCCATCGCGCAGTTTAGTATAGGAACCCGTCCACATGGTCCCCGTGTCCCAGTCATCAGCAACGCCGAGATCTTCAAAGCTTTGCGCTGACGGGTCCAGCCAGCCATAGCCATTCCAGATCCGTCCTTGCGCATCTTCCATCAGGTTCCCCGCGGTACCAGTCGGTCTGCCTGCCAGTTGATCCAGTGACTCGAACTGTGCCTGATGGCCATCGAAATGAACCAGCCTGTCGAGCCCGTGCGGGGTCGCGACCAACAGGCGGCCCTGGTTATCAATCAGTAAGCTTTTGATGTAACTGTCTGACAGTGTGTCAGTGGTCAGTGCCTGAGTACTGATCTCGGTCACGGTTTTCGCCGTCAGATCAAGTACCAATAAACCAATGCGGGTGCCGACCCACAGAAGGTCCGGGGCCATATAGGCCATCGTCAGGACTGGCTTGCCTGCTAGCAGGGTATGATTTTTAAAGGCGCTCAGTGGCTGTAGCTGGCGGGTTTGAATGTCCATCAGCGCTAACCCTTCGTCGGTGCCAACCCATAGCTGTCCATTGGCGGTTTCCTGTAACATCACAACCTGATAACCGGGCAGACCATCGGCTTTGCTGTAACGTGTAAACTGCTGACTCAGAGGATCGAAGTGGTGCAATCCGGTATTGGCTGAGCCGGTCCAGATGCTGCCATCAAAGGTTTGCCGGATCACCCGGACATAGCCGTCGGCAAGCTTGCCTGGATCGCCAGGATCAGGCCGGTGACCGGCTATAACGCCAATGCTGGGATCTATGATGTCGATCCCTGTTTGCGCATTACCAACCCAGATCTGGCCATTGTCCAGCTCCGTGATGCTGCGAACATCTTCATGACTGAGCGAGTGGGGGTAGGATAATCGCCGGACAAACGTTCTGAACGCACCGTTGTGCGGGTTGTGGCGATTCAGCCCGTTGCCCCAGGTGCCCGCCCAGATCAACCCGGAGGCATCAACAAGCAGGGCACCCATAGAGTCGAGGTTGATACTATAGGGGTTAAGCGGATCATGGCGAATATGTCGGATCACCGCACCGCTGTTGGCATTCACCACAGTGATCCCGCCTCCGGAGGTGCTGAGCCAGATATGATCGGGATCTGGCTGTATTATGCCATTCACCCAGTGGTGGCTGAGGCTGGTTGGATCGCCAGGACGATGGAGAATACGGGTCACCTGATCAGAACCCGGCATGAAAAAAGCAGCCCCATGATCTGTGGTACCAACCCAGATAGCGTGATTGGCGTCCTGAAACAGGCGAAACACATTTTGTTGATTAAATGCTGCCAGGGTTTCACCACTCAGTGGTTGCTGCCAATCGGCCTCCCCGGAGGCGTGCCCGTTTGGTAAGGTGACGCGGCAGAGGCCCGTTTTACTGCCCACCCACAGTGTGTTTGCACCCCTGAGTAACAGTGAACGCAGGCGTGGTTGTACAAGTGGCTGGTCGCAGCCGGTTATTTTGAGCCGTGAGACCCGACCTGTTGTGGCCTCGATGTGATTCAGGCCGTTATCCGTTGCGGCGTAAATGTTACCCTGATCATCTCCGCTTAGCGCACGGACAGTATTGTTATACAGGCTATTGTTATCGGAGGGGTTATGCTCAAAACGTTTAAAGCGTTCTGTTGCAGGATTGTAGACGGATATTCCATCAGTGAAAGTTCCTATCCAGATACGGCCATCCGGTGCTACCCATAAGGACCTGATAAAGCTGCCGGACAGGCTGGTATCATCCTTCGGGTCATGCAGAAATGACACAAAGCGGTAGCCATCAAAGCGCAGCAGACCAAACTGGGTGCCGATCCAGATAAACCCGTCCCGGTCCTGCGCCAGTGCGGTCACCACCCCCTGGGGAATTTGTTCGTTGTCGCCTATGGTTTGAAAAATCAATTCGCCGAGATCGAAAAACGCGCCGCCAGTCGGTGGTTGTTGCCTCTGATGTGCGTTTATCTCAGTTACTGCAACCGCTGCATAGCTATGAGCAGTCATCAGATAAGTACATAACACTAAGAATAAAGCCGCTACGCGCTGCAGGCCAGGTAATCGAATCACTTATGCTCCCCCAGATTGAGTGCGCTGAGGTAATACCGGTATATGCCTATCCAGTATAGATAACCCGACACGATGTGCGCCGGGTTTATTGCGGCTTATTTTGCTTGATGGCTTCAAGGTAGCGGCTCTCTACAAAGTTTTTCTCTTTGCTCAGGTGGGTTAGTTTTTGTCGGGTCTGTTCCAGCTCCGCTTTGAGGGCCGCGACTTCTGCGCTGCTGCCGTCACCCTCATGTTCTACAGAGAGTTGATCTATCAGCTGATTTTGTTCCTCGATTTGCCGCTTGTACTGATTAAGTAAAGTTTGGGTTTGCTGGTCGCTCATAACGTTAGCGGATGAGCCCGTTTTGTCCTGCTTAAGCTGTTCCAGCTCTTCCTGTAACTGCGTATTTGCCTGGCGCAGAGTGTCGGCAGACTGGAATTGATGTTCCAGTTTGGAGCTGACATGGCGCAGTTTTTTACCGCTGTTATCCAGTTCACCTTTCAGTCGCTTGATGAGTTTATGAGAGCGGATGAGCTTTTTGTTCAGCTCATTGATTGACCCCTGCTCTTCTTTGGTAATGTGATCCGCAGTTGATGCTCGGATCTGGGAGAGCTGATTTTCGAGTGTCATTTGTACCTGCAAAAGTTCCGCAATGGTTTTGCTGTGCTGCTGTGTAAATTGACTGGCCCGGGTCACCGATTCGCGGCACTGTGCAAGCAGTTCGTCGTTGTCTGGTGCGGCTTGTTTGTGGTTTAAAAAAGTCCCGGCAAACTGACGAAACTCTCTTAAAATCAATAATAAAATATAGAACCAGGCTGCCAGGATCAGCAGCCCGACATTCAGCGCTACGTATTGGTAAACTTCGAGAGGAACCATAAGCTGTGATACGCCGCTTTTGTTTATCAATAAGATAAGTTTAGTTTTCGTTGAAAATTCTGCCTATACTTAACAAGAATAATTGCGTTAGGGTAAAGAGTGAAAGTTCTGATCGTTGACGATAGCCATGCGACCTGTGAAATCATCCGGCGTGCTCTACAACAGTTTGAATACCGAAAGCTGTTTTTGCGCTGTGCCAGTCGTGTGGATGATGCACTGGAACAGATTGATAGCTGGCAACCGCAGATCATCCTGACTGACTGGCATATGCCGGACAAAACAGGCATCGAGTTGCTTGAAACTCTGCGCGTTAGTCACCCAGAGCTGCCGGTAGCGATGATTTCTACCGTTGATGACACAGCACAGATAGAATACGCGAACTCTTTGGGCTGTGCGTTTTTTCTGTCCAAACCCTTTAGTGACGATGCGCTGCGTAGTGCGATTATGCCATTGGTGCTAGAACTAGAGGCCAATGAAGTGATTGCTGAGGATGAGGCAGTACCACTTCGAGAAGAGCTGGCATTACCAAAAACCGATATGCTGGAGCGCCTGATGCAGAAAAATATCAGCGACTCTCTGATTTTAAAACCCATCAAGGCGCAACAGTTGGATGAAAGCAAAGTCCCCTGTGTGATGGTGGTGTATGCAGAGCGTGGCAGCCAAAAACCCAGGGTAATTGGGGTGCTGGATGTGTACGCAGCCTGTGTATTAGCCAGTAGTTTGCAAGTGATCCCCGAAGAAGAGGCACACAATGCCATTCATTTAAATCAGGTAAATCCGGAAATCATGACGGCCTGTAAAGAGGCATTGTCTAAAACGGCCTATGCATTTCTGGATAAACAGAGCAAAATGAGCCTGTTTGTCCGAAGTTGCACATTTTTGTACCAGCGCCACCCCAAGCTGGAACGTTTGTATCAGTACCCACTCGATAGTCGCCTGGACTTGAGCTGTGAGCGCGAGGGTATGGCTCAGGGAAAAATGCTGATTGTCGGGGTTTAATGCCGGGTGATTCGATTCGCAATCATGTATGTGGGCAGGTCTTCAAAGATGCTATCGCAAAGCAACGGAATAACCAACTGTCCGCAGGAGGGACGATGATATTTAACTCTGTCGCAGTAAGGCACTGGCTGCACCACTTCTTTATATTCTCTGGTTTGAGCTGTGCGTTAGCCGGGTGCGCCGCAGTCAAAGAGCGCTCGCCCGGTACTGCTTTGGTACATCGCTATGTAGACAACCAAAATGGCATCGACGGGCTGGATAATGTACGACGCCTGCTATTCGATGAGTCCCGAAAAGTGCTATATGCGGTCAGTGCGGATGATGATGCTCTGGCTGCGTATCGTGTGGCTGATGACGGGTCACTGACTATGCTGGACATAATCTCAGGCAGTGAGGCTGAGGGAATGTTGGTGGGGGCGTCGGATATGACGTTTACCGGTATGAATCGGGACATTCAGGTGGTCAGCTTCTACAGCGGTGCCGTCGCGCAGTTCCGCCTGCAGCATGATGATAAACTGGTTTTGCTCTCTTATTTATCCGATCGGATAGATGCGAAACGGGTATTCAGACAGGGCGAGCCAATCACTGCCGCCGAAGACCAGCTGGCACTGTTGGGTCCATATGCGATTGCAGGTGGTACCGATGGGATCAGTTACGTTGCTGCTAATGTGTCGCAGGCTTTAGTGCAGCTGAGCTCACAGGGGCTGTTACGGATCAGTCACACCGTTCGGGCTGAGCAGGTGAGCGCACTGGGCGGAGCCGTTTCTGTCGCGCTTTCCGGCAGTGGTCGCAAAGTGGCGGTTGCGGGTATGCAGGCTAATCAGGTGGCTATCTTTGATGGCTCTGATACACAGTCGCTGGTGTTGCAACAAACATTGCCGTTAGCCCATCAAGTGGCGCTGACAGCGCCTATGTTCGTGGCGTTTGTGCCACAGAGCGAGGAGTTGCTGGTGGCACAAAAACACGGGGTATTGGTTTATAGCCCTGATCCACAGGGTCATTATAAACACTCTGTTGAACTAAGAGGACCTGAAGGTCTGTCACTGGCCGCCATTTCTCGTCTGGATTTTGATCCCACAGGACAATGTATGCTGGCTTTGTCGGAGTCCTCCAGTCAGGTTTATACATTTTCCCGGGTAAGGGGTGATCAATGGCAGTTTTTATCTCAGCTTGATGTGCAGAATAGACAGGCGCCCACCTCTGTTGCATTTATCTCATCTGGCAAGGTTGCACTGAGCTTTGCCCGCAGTGACGCAATATATATCTATGCGAATATTTGTGGTTGATCATCACACTGTGTTTCGCACAGAGCATAAAGTGATATTTATTGCGCAGTTGGGTTTGCCTCATCGTATTGCCTCTTGACTGACTTTCCTGAGGAGCTTGGGGTTGGGAAACTGGCTGATTAGAGGTTAATACTAACAGGGGAAAAGAATGTTGAACATTGAATTATTTATGCGTGTAAATGAGTTTCTATCTATAGAATTGTATATTTCGAAATAATTAGACACACTTGCAACAAGTTTTAACGTTCACTGAAATGTGTTTGGCAGGTTTTAGTTGAACTTGGTTTCTCTTCCCTGCTAATCTTGTCAATTGTGACGATTTGAAATCGTAAAATACTATTATCATTGAAGTAAAGCTTGCCTGTGGCGCCTGCAATAGCACTCAACGTATTATTGTAATACTGGGCCAGGCGGCCTTCTCGCCTATCAATAATTGGAATTTTGACCACTTTGATTGGATGCCATGTCTTCGTTAAAAGAGCTTAAACTGACAACACTCGGGGCATTTGTTCTGGATCTCGGCGATCAGGTTCTATACCGTGATGCCGTAGAGGTTGCCATTGAGCCTAAGGTCATGGCGTTGTTGCTGTATCTGTATGAAAATCGAGACAGATATGTGAGCATCGAAGAATTACATCAGCAAGTCTGGTCAGATCGCATTGTCTCTGATACTGCCGTGCGTAGTGCCGTAAAAAAACTCAGGTTGATTCTGGGTGACAGCGATATTGCCAACGCACGTTATGTGAAATCGGTTTCTAAAAGGGGTTATAAACTGGTCTGTGAGGTTGCGCCTGTGGAAAGCCTCGAGCCAGACGACGTGCCACCCAATGACGTACGAACCAATGATGTATTACCAGGAGAGACAGGTGATAGTGCACAAACGCAACCTGATCAAAGTATTGGCGCTGCTGAATTAATCTCTGAGCCTGATAAATCCGCTGGTGACAGATGGTTCGCGACCTGGCTGGCGTTTGCCATGGTGTTGGCGATGGTTGTGGGCTGGGTAAAGTATGATGCAATTAGCACCTTTATTAAGGAAACCCAAGTGGTGGAGGTGGCCGATTTAGATCAGGTTACGTCTTTTAATGGCGAAAAATTGGATCTTTCGGTTTCCAGCGATGGTCGTTATATTGCTTTTAGCGGACGTACATCGATAGAAGAAGATCGTCAGGTATATATTTTTGACAGACAAAATGGTACCACCAGGCAGCTGACACATAATGCAGAAAATGTTCTTGCTGTACAGTTTGCTCAGAATGATAAGGTCTTGGTGTATGTTGATTTTGTAAACGGAAGCACTGCCTTGCGTTTGCTTCCACTGACCATGGCGGAACCGGAACAGGGTCAGATAACCCTGCTTGAAGGTGTCGAATCTATCGGTTACATTTCAGAGGGGCGACACCCTTCAGAAGTGCTGTTTCCCATGATCCAGGCTGGGGCAGAGGATAGTATGCTTTACGCACTGGATCTGCAGTCTCGCCAATATTCTCGGTTATTCACCCTCAGTGAGCCTAATGAGATCTTGTATGATGTTAGTATTTCTCCGGACCTGCGACAGTTAGCCTTGTTAAAAGAAGGCCAGGGGCATCATCACGTGGTGCTGCTAAACCTGGAAAACAAAGAGCAAACACTGATATATAGCAGGAAGGCACCAATTCGCCATGTGGAATGGAAGAACCTGCAAACTATATTGCTACTGGGTAGAACAAGTCTGATCCAGCTCGATCTGGAGACGGGGGAAGAAATCAGGCTAATTGAAGATAACGAGACGTTGCTGCGCGCATTAGATTCGCACAATGGGACCGATATTTTACTGACTCAACAGGCGTTAACTCGGGCCAATCGTTTGTATCTGGAGCAATCGCTTGGGGCACAGAGTCAGGTTTTGAATGTCATCGATGCGGAGCCTCAGATTGTAAACATGTACTACGATGACAGTTCTGAAGCGCATAAATGGGTTTTACTCCTGCACAATGAGACATTTACGATAGGCCGGCTGTCACTCGATACACGTGAAGTAGAACCTTATTTGGTCAGTAAAGAAATGCTGGAGCTGTTAAGCATTTCTCACACTGCTAAAGGCATACTGCTGAAGCAAGGGGGAAAATTAGCACTCTTATCGATGGAAGACAGACAGGTCGAGTACATCACTTCCTCATCAGAAATAACCAGTGATGCTGTGTTTAGTATGGATAACAAGTACATTTACTATGGAGTGAATGTCGCCGGAGAATGGGAAATACAGAGTTACAGTATCGAGACTAAAATGAGCGCTTTACTGTTGCCTAAGTACCGCTCTATCCGCCCGGTTGGCGATGGATATATAGCAGCTGCAGCAACCACAGGTGATGGTTCACTTTATTACTTCAGTGATTTGGACAGTGATGCAATTGCCCTTAATCATAAAATTGACTTCAGATATATCTGCCGCTGGTATGTCAGGGGCGATGTGGTTATCTGGAGTACATTTGATGCCCGCAAAACTTACCTTCACACACTTAACTGGCGTACCGGCGAATATAGCCAAGATGCACATCGCTTTTACGCATTTTATCCCACCATATCCACAGATGCTACTGGCAGCAAAGTCTTAGCCTTATCTGTACAAATAAATGATACCGCTGTTGTCGGAATGACAATAAACCACTAACATAGATCCCTGAAAGAGGTCCTCTTTCTAATAATTATTATTGACCTCTGTTTGTACTTTACCCAATCAAATAAAAGGATCATCATTTTGACTAAAGCAATTAAAAGCATTGCCTATGCGTTGACTGTGGTGTGTGTATCAATGACATCGTCTACCGCTGAGGCCTCCAGGGAAGATGATATAGGCCCTGTAAAAGAGTGTCGCGTTGGGCCGTTTTGTGAATGGCCTTTTGAAATAGTTAATGCGAAGAAATAGCATCATCATTATTTTTGAACAGATAAACGAAATAAGCCTTTGATATAAAGGCTTATTTTTTTGGTTATAAAAAAGAGATGTAACAGTTGTTTCGAAACTTGAGATAAATTTTTATAGTTTCAACCGAGTTAACAACAACCGGACAAGGACTGATGAATGGTTGTAACTTAGTCTGTAATCTGGCGCAGTTTGCCAGCACAACCAAGGGAGGTAAGTGATTGACGGACAATACTGCTTGCAAGGAAAGGAAGGAGTAGGTACCAGGCCCCGAAGGATCGAGAAAGGAATGTCTGGTGTTAGCTCAGAATGTACTGCGAAATCATCTTGTAGTTGTTTCGGGTACGTTAGTTGCTTATTTTGCAACAAGCAGGTGGTATAATAACAATAATAATAAACAGGTCTGGACCAACACAAGGAGAGCAACAGGAATAGTGTTGGAAGCATAGGGTGAGCACCTGCCACCCGCAGTTATGTGTCCCAGACGTTCACAAGGAAAGGTCGATGATTATCAAGGACTGAGTTCCAGCGATGCAGTGGTCCTACTGCTGCTGCATCGCTGGTTAGATTCATCAATACCATTCACAGGATACCCGTGCTGTAACAGGATGATTGTATTCCGTACTAAATAATAATAACAACAAATATGTTACCCCTAGATATAGGGCCGCAGAGATAACAAGTCGTCACAGCTACATTGTCAATGCACACCATTATTGGCAGTTATTTTTCGGCCCTATTTTTTCTCATATCCAGGGATCTTTTCGTGTACCACTTCATCGATTTGTTCTGGCTTTAAGAATTGCTGTGCGTACTTTAAATACACCTTAGAGTTGACAAACACATCGAATAAATCGGGGTCTATATGATCTCCGAGCTTCATTTTCCCCATGATAAACAAGCATTCACTGAGCTTTTTTGCATCTTTGTAGGGGCGATCTGCTGCCGTCAGCGCTTCAAAAATATCAGCAATCGCCATGATACGAGCTGGAACGGACATTTGCTCACGGGTCAGTCCCCTTGGGTAGCCTGTGCCATCCATTTTTTCATGATGACCCCCGGCAAATTCCGGAACGCGACGCAAGTGCTTAGGAAAGGGCAATGCTTCTAACATTTCCAGCGTGATGTCCATATGACGATTAATGATTTGCCTTTCTTCTGTAGTCAAAGTGCCGCGTGCAATACTGAGGTTATACACCTCATTTTCGCTGAGTAAGGGGTGTAATTCGGTGCCAATCCTGACCGTGGTTTGTTCAGCAATTTGTTTCACACGCTGTTGATCCTCTTCGCGCATAAACTCTCCGCCGATATTGGCGTGGCGCAAAAATTGACGATCTTGCTCTAATTGCGCCAGTTTCTCGTCCAGTTCCGCGCTCAGGTGACATACCTGTGCCTCATCACCATCTCGTTCAAAGCGTAAAATACGCTTGGTGTAATCCAGTTCGAGATCACGCTTTGCGATTTCTATCCTGGCATCAATGAGTGCAATACGATCATTAACGGATTCTAGCTTTGTGGCTTTATCCATAACATATTCAGGGATGGCGATTTTGCCACAGTCATGCAGCCACCCGGCCAATGACAGCTCGGCTCGATCGGCTTCTGTCATTGAAAATTCAGCCATTGGGCCCGATTTTGCGTCATGAACAGCTTCTGCAATCATCATGGTAAGTTCCGGAACTCGTCGACAATGTCCGCCGGTATAGGGAGACTTTTCATCAATGGCTTTTGCAATCAAGCGGGTAAAGGCCTGAAACAGCATTTCCATGCCATCAATCAGCTGCCGGTTAGTTAATGCAACGGCTGCGAGTGCACCGATCGAGCAGATCATATCGGTCTGTTGGGCAGAGAAAGGCACAATTTCCCCTTTGCTATGCGGGTTGATCAGCTGCAGCACACCATTGAGTTCATTTTCGTGATTGAGTAATGGGATCGTGAGCACTGATTGTGTGTGGTAACCCGTTTTTGCATCCATGGCTCGCGCTGCGGATAAGTCGTACTCACTGCACTGATACACATCATCAATCCGGATCACCTCTCGTTTTGCTGCTGCCAGTGCTACCAAAGCACTTTCATTGCATTGACCATTCTCGAGATAAATGGGGATTGGTGCAAACGGGATAGGTTGATTTGATGTGCCGCCCATATGAAGATCCAAGGGCCCGTTGATGAGCGTGGCAAAGTGCAGCTGCATATCTTCAGACACTGAGTATATCGTGCCACCGTCTGTGGCGTTTAATTCCATGGCGGATAGCAGGATGTTTTCAAGTAGTCTGTTGGTGTCGTGTTCTGACGCCAGTTCAATGGCCAGCTTAAGCAAGTGTTGTAACGCCACCTGTGAGCCTGCCTGCTCAAACTTATTTGCAATGTTTCGAATATGCTGTTCCATAACTTACCTGCTATTTCGATGTATGGGTGTAGCTGCCATCCCATTCTTCACCGGGCGGTTGCGCCTGCAATGTCAGGATGCGCTCGTACATTAGCGCATAGATTTTTCGCTCTGGTGACAGCTCTTTAAGTTTAGTAAAAGCTGCCAGTGCCTGCTGCCATTGTTGTGATAAATATAGTGTCCAGGCTTGTTGATGTGACTCTAATTCAATGCGCAGCGCCGGGGTCAGTGCATCACTGCTACATATGGGCTCATACACAGTGACGGCCTGGTTTTTACCTTTTACTTTCACCTTGTCGATAGGGCGACAAACGAGCCCGGGGCACTGTGCCTGTGTGGTTTCATTAATCAATATCCCGACCCCATAGTATTTTGTCAGGCCCTCAAGACGTGAGCCCAGATTCACGGCATCACCCAGCACGGTATAAGCGCGGCGATACTCTGAGCCCATGTCGCCCACGTTCATGTCTCCGGTATTGAGCCCAATACCAATTTTAAAAGGCGGTAATGCTTGTTGACGCATTGGTTCTTGTAGCGCATCCACCTGATCCTGCATGGCCATGGCACACCGTACTGCCAGCTCCGGATGGTGCTCAACGGGTAAGGGAGCGTTCCAGAACGCCATCACCATGTCCCCAACGTATTTGTCTATGGTGCCCTGGTGTTCAAAAATAATGCGTGTAATGGGTGAAAAATATTGGTTGAGGTAGGACTTGAGCCGTCCTGCATCCAATGACTCAGAGATAGTGGTAAATGAGCGAATATCTGCAAACAACACTGTAATATCACGTTTTTCCCCCTCCATGGACACACTGTCCGGGTTGTCCAGCATTGCCTGTATATGGGCCGGTGGTACATATTGGTCGAAAATCGACTTTATCTGCAGTCGCTCTTTATGCTCGCGAACAAAGCCAAGGCTGCCCAGGATCATAGCCTGGCTGATCAACATGGACAGCATCGCAACCTGTGGCAAATCCAGTCGTAATTTGACCCACAAATAGACACTGAATGTGATAAATAACCCACTCAGACACAGTGTAAATACCGCGATCCCCAGGACTTCAAGCCGAGGCAAGATAATCACACAGAGTAACCCTGAGATCAGCAATAGCATTATAACCGCCCCATCCATCCAGTTTGGCCGGCTAGGCAGCAGTTCGGGGAATACCAGTCCCTCAAGTACATTGGCGTGCACTTCCACACCCGGGTACTGGACGCCGACAGGCGTGGTTCGCAAGTCGGCATGACCAACCGCCGATGTACCAACAAAAACAATCGCCTGATCAAATAGTTGAGTATCGATATTGCCGCTCAATACGTCACCGGCAGAAACATAGGGAAAGCTAAAAGCGGGGCCCCTGTAGGGAACATTAACCCGGCCGTAATCATCCGCTGGGATCAGCTGGGTTCCCAGGCGGATCCCTTCTACACTGTGCCCCTCACCAAACGGTTTGGTGACCACTTCTACTTGTTCGGCCATGGTGTAGAGTCGGGCCGCTTCCAGCGCCAGCGCCGGATAAAGCTGACCCTGGTGTTTAGCCAGTAACATGGAATTACGAATAAAGCCGTCGCTGTCCGGGGCACTGTTGATAAAGCCGCTTCCCGGGCTTTGCTGCTGCAGTTCAGGCACGTTGGCAACGTGTCCGGCAAAGGCTGGAACTGGTAATGAAGAGGCTGGCACTGTGCTGAAAAAAATCGTTTCCGGCAAGGTCCCGACCCGGATATCCGGCTGATGCTCAAATAACAGACCCAGTACGGTATCTGTATCCTGCAAGCGGGCAGAGAATGCGCTATCGGCATCTATGGTGGGTGCCAGCGTTTGTAGTGTCTGAGACACGGCCGGTAAAGTGTCAGTGAGGTGACTGAGCACTTGCTGTGCGGGGTTGAGTTCTGGCTCTGAAAACAGGATATCGTAGGCAATAACCGCCACGCCGGCATCTGCTAGTTGAGACTGTAAACGTGCCATAACATGGCGACTCCAGGGAAAGCGGCCTACTTGCTTCAGACTGGGTTCATCGATATCGACAATCACAATGGGCAGAAAAGAACGTGATTGCAATGGGAGTGTTGATTTAAGGCGCAGGTCATAGCCCAAGCCTTCGAGTCGTTTAAACGCATCGCCGTAGGGGGAGGCGGGGGATAGGGTTAACAGCTGTAAAGCCATAAACAGAACAATCAAAAAGCAACCGCACACCCACTGCTGATAGTATTTGCGCCATAGTTGCGGGAGGTTCATGGGAGTGTCAGCCCTTCTCTGGCTAAAATGGTCGCAAATGACCAGTTTTGGCTTTTGATATCAGCGGCTATCTGGTCAAGTTCTGCATCGCTGCGATCCGGATCATGGCTTATCAGCACCAGGTGCTTCACAGCTCCTTGATCTGCCAACAGCAAAGCGTCTTTAATAAGTGAATGTCCCCAGCCATGCTTTAATGGATAATCATCCGGAATAAACTGGCCATCATGGATCAGATAATCTGCCCCTTTGACAAAGTCCACCCATTGCTGAAACGAGGTAACAGGCAAACCTGGTGGGTTAAGTTCATTGTCTGTGGCATAGACAATGTCTATACCATCTGCACTTATGCGATAAGCACTGCCACCACCTGGATGGTTCATGGCGCAGCGTTGAATGTCAAAGTCTTCGTACTGCCACTGATCCTGGGTTTGTGGCTCCACTCGAATATCTGCAGCTAAGGTCGTATGTGGCACAGGAAAATAGCTGCCCAGCATTTGTTTTAGGATGGCATCAGGGGCGTGTTCTTCTGTTACGCCCGGCACTATGGTTATCTGGCGTTTGGCGATGTAGGCAGGAATGAAAAAGGGAAAGCCCTGAATATGATCCCAATGATTGTGACTCAGTAATATATAGAAGGGCTGACGGGTATGCATCAGTTCCTGGCCTAGTATTCTAAGTCCAGTCCCCGCATCCAGAATCAAGCGCTTTCCTTCGTCACTCTCAAGGGTTACACAGACCGTATTGCCGCCATAGTGCACGGTGGTTGGACCGGGTGTGGGGGTCGACCCCCGCACACCGTAAAACTTTATTTTCATACCTAACCCTTTGGTGATGGATACTGATTACCATCACTGTTGAACGACCTGGCCGGCTTGTAAACTCACTCTGGCTGGCGCCGACTGCTGCAACACAAAGACAAATTCAGTACTGCTGCTTTGTGCTAGTACGGTGACCAAATTGCCTGTCACTGCACTACTGAAAAGCTGTGCACCGGTGTCATTAAAGCTACTATCCCAGCTTCCGGGAGATTCGCTGAGCAACAGCTGACCGACATACAAGGATTTCGAGCTGCTTGCCTGTGCAAATAGCAGTAACTTACCATTGCTTTCAATCCAGGCCTGATTTATCAGCACGGCTTCGCCTTCGAGCTGTGTAAACTTCAAAACACCGCCGTCTGCAAAGCTGGTATCCAGTGCACCAGAACTGGTCACCCGAACGACAAAGTTATTGGTGCCAGCGTAGCCAAAGACAATAAAGCCCTGACTGGCATCAACCATAGACCCTTTAATGGTGATGTCGTCGCCTGCACTCAGCCCAATGTCCAGTAATGCCAAACCACCTGTTCCAAAGCTGGTATCCGGGACGCCGGTTGCACTGGCTTTGGCCAGTAGTAACTGAGGGGCAACCGGGCCTGGTTGACTTTGACCAATGCCAACCAGACTAGTACCTACAGTATGGATCATAGATACTCTATGTGCATTAGGGCTACAACTGGGTTCACCTGGAATCGTGTATTCGAAGAAACTCGACAAAGTACCTGAGCTGGACACGATGAAGGCCATACTGTGGGTATAGCAGCTGGCTGTCGCTTGCCCCAGAGCGAGAATATCCCCTGAGGGCAGCACCGTAAGCTGTGTTAAATCCAGAGTTGAGGCCTCTGCTTTGTACTCACTGGCGGTCAGACTGAATACGCCACTGTTGGCAAAGCTGGTATCCAGAGTTCCCAAATTACTCAGTTTGCTAATCGTTGCCATGGCTTGCTCATCACCTGCAGACACGGATACCGTGCCCGAGGCGCTCAGCAAAACAGCACCGGTACTGTCTTCAGTAATGGCCCCTACAGTGGCACTGGACATAGTCCCCATCGTTGTTACAGGGACTGTGGAGACTAAACCCAGGTTAGCGAAAGCACTGGTCCGCTGGCCAACGCCATCCAGTTTCAGTACATACGGCACCGCCTGCGGAGTGCTTTGCCAGTTGTTAGCCTGGCCACTGAGCAGCAAATGCCCCGCCGATGCGCTAAAACCGGAAGTGTGTCCAGCGACAAATGTTTCATCTCGACGGCCGACACTGACTGTGCGTTGGCCAAATGAACCAAAGTTCTGGTTAAACTCAGCGGTTGTGGTTACTTCGCCCAGCCAATGCTCAGACAGATAGTTATTGCCAAGATAATTAAACTTCTGACCACTGAGCAGCAGCCCGCCTTGGGTTTCAAGCAAGCCGGATACCTTGAGCCCCGTGCCATGATAAACACTGAAACCATTGTTGCCCGGCAACCAGTTGGTGTCTACATCGCCATTGAGACCTACTTTTATTATCTGTACGACCTGCTCACTGCCAAAAAAGCTGCGTTGTAAAGCCAGATAGTAGGTATCACTATCTGCGACGATACCGATACCCGTCGCAGAGTAGTCGGATATATCATTGGCAGAATCAGTCGGTAGTTCACTGAGCATATAAGTGCGCTTACCTGTGCCTGCAAATGCGGTGTCTAATACACCATCCATAGTCATTTGCAGCAAGTACACCGAGCGCTCTTCCCCAGACTCATCCAATGTTGTCAGTCCAGTAACCAAGAGAGTGTTGTTGTCTTTGATCTGCACATGACGCGTTGTGTCATTGAATTGGTTACCGTTGGCACCATCCGGTACCGGAGTAATATTGATTTGTAACAGACCATTATTCTGGAAGCCACTATCCGGAGCCAGTGAGCTTCGTGTGAGGCGCATCAGCATGATATCTTCACCGGTTTCGCTGGAAGTGATCTCTCCGTACACAAGGTAGTCACCGGAAGGCAAAGTGACCATGCCCCGAGCATTTTTAGTGGGGGTGTCTGCGAGCGCCTGAGTAATGGAGATTTCTCCCTGTGGTGTGATCCTGGACAGGGTGACAGTGCCCGTGGTTGCGCTGCTTGTGGCCCTGATATTGCTCAGTACGGTCACTGTCTCATTATCTTCCAGTGCCATGGCGACAGGCGTCACAAAGACGTCGCTGCCCAGGGGCAAGGTCATATATCCATTGCCATTGGCATAGCTGGTATCCAAAGAACCATCGCCCAGCAGGCGGAAAACCAGCAATTGCTGTGAATTGGTGAAATTAACGTACCCGGCTACATAAATGCGCCCTTGTGTATCAACAGCAGCGACCTTAGCCCAGACATCCTGTGGAATGCTTTCAATCTCTATACTAAAGCCACTTTGGAAGTTCCCTGCCTCGGCAAACCCATTATCCGGGCGACCATCACTGAGTTGCCTGCTCACATAGGCCCGGTGGATGTTGCGACCAGCGGCGTCATTAAAATGGCCAACGGCCCCTACACTTACCAGCTTGCCATCGCTTTGCAGGACGGTTTGCCCCGGGCTGTGAAATTCCAGGCTGGCATTGAGTGCCACCATTAAGCTGCCGTCGTTACCAAAGTTACTGCGTTTACTGGCCACATAGCTTGGAGTTGCTTGTGTAACAACAATACTAAGCTCATTTTCAGCACACAAGGGTGGGGTGCCAGAATCACAGACCGTGATGGTCAGGGGGTAGGTTTGTGCACCATTGCTGGCAATCTGATCGGCGTTTGCCACGGTCACTTTGCCGTTACTATCAACGGAGAACAAGGTTGAATTTGTCCCGGACAGCGCATAGCTCAGAGTGTCGCCATCGGGGTCTGAAGCGCTGATCTGCACTATCTCAGTCCCATTGCTGACATTTGTGTCGATTTCTGCCGAGCCAGGCTCCACGGTCGGCGCGTAGTTTTTGTCGTTTACGGTCAATGTGACCGTCGCGACATTCGACGTTTCAGCCAAGTCGTTGTTCACGGTGTAACTAAAGCTATCGCCGCCAACGAAATTAAACTGCGGGGTGTACTGGACTGAACCGCTCACACTGTCAATCGAGACGCTGCCATGACTTGGTGGCGTTACAAAAGTGATACTGCTGATGATCAGGCTTCGGCCTTTCGCCTGATCGTTGTTTAAAATGGCGATGTTCACGGCCACATTTTTGTCGGTTTCAGCACTGTCATTAATGGCCAACGGCGTGGTGTCGGGAGCGGTAATTGTGACTGTCACAGTCGCGGTATTGGAGAAGACGCCGTCGTTGTCTTTGACGCGATAAGTAAAAGTGTCTTCTCCTTCAGAAGTGCCGGTATGGAAATAGCTGATCGAACCATCACTGTTTACTTCTGTGGAGCCCATCATAGCGGGCTCTACTATCTCTATGCTGTCAGTTTGTAATGTTCCGTCGCTATCGCTATCGTTCTCCAGGACCGCAATGGTTACGGACTGACCAATTTCCAGTGTGGCTGTGTCGTTGTCAGCCACGGGAGCCAGATTGAGCCGTTCAACGGTGATGGTGACTGTCGCTGTATTTGAAATACCACCTTCTGTATCTTGCACCTGATAGGAAAAAGTATCGACACCAAAGAAGCTGCTTTGCGGCATATAGATAAAGCCACCCAGACCGACGAGATCGAGCGTGACACTGCCATTGGTTGGTGCCGTGACAACGGTTAAGCTGTTGTAATTCAGACTACCGTCGACGTCACTGTCATTGGCCAGGACATCAATGGTGACTGGCACATTCTGCTGTGTTGTTGCGCTGTCATTGGTCGCGACCGGCGGGATATTGTCTCCGGTCACTTCAATAAACACATTTGCGATATTGGACAGGGCGCCCCTGTCATCTTTTATTTGATAGGTGAAGCTGTCGCTGCCACGATAATCCGCATCACTTTGGTAAATAAAGTGCGTATTGTCATTACTGAGGTTTACAGTGCCATGGCTGGGCCCCTCGACCAGGGCCAGACTGGTCAGATTCAAACTGCCATCAATGTCCTGATCATTGGCGGCTACCAAGATGCTAACAGCTTGTCCCTGCGTGGCCTCTATACTGTCATCATTGGCCAGAGGTGCATCATTCACTTCTATAACGTCTATTACAACAAAGGCTTGTACACTGGCTGCCCCGTCGTTCACCTGATAAACAAAATAATCCTGCCCATAACTGTTCTGTTGTGGGGTGTAGCGGAAACTGCCTGTATCACTGAGCTCTAACGTGCCCATGGTTGGTTGTTCAATGATTGAAAGCGCAAGCGGGTCTTCATCGGCGTCACTGTCGTTGCTCAGTACCCCCGGGATGTCAACAAACAACTGCTCATCTTCATTGGTCTGGTAACTGTCATTGACGGCGACAGGCGGAAAGTTGCTGACTTCAACTTCTATGCTCAGGGTGATGGTGGCGGTATTTGAGCCACCCTTACCATCTTCAACCCGATATTCGAAGCTATCGGTTCCAATAAAGTCGGTATCGGGCTGATAGTTAAAGCTGCCGTCTGAACTGAGAGTCAGTATGCCGTGCTGCACGTCGGTTACCGGGGTTGTGTCGACGGTCAATGGATCGCCATCAAAATCAATATCATTGACCAGAAGTCCGGCCCCACTGATGGTTAATTCGCTATTTTGTTCAAGCGCATAGCGGTTATCAAAGGCAATGGGATCCTGATTGACTTGCTCAATTAGCAGGGAAACCTCGGCTTCGGCGGTCGCGCCCTGGCTGTTGACTATCCGATAGCGAAAACTGTCTGAGCCAAAGAAGGTGTCTCTGGGGATATAGGTAAAGCGACCATCCGCAAAGAGCGTCAGGGTTCCATTTTGTGGTGATCTGACAGGTGTAGTTACCAAAGTCAACGGGGGCAGGCCATTGGCGTCGTCATTGGTCAGCAGATTGCCAGAGACAGACTCAAACTGGATACCACTAAAGCTGTCCGAGACGGCTGTCGGTGTGACCAGGTTCGAGGCCGCCAGCATGCGAGACTCACTGAAGGCACTCTCACCGCTGCCATCAATGGCTGAGATCCGGGTGTAATAGTGCTTTTGTGGGTCGAGCCCGTTAAACACATGGGTTGAATCCGTTAAGGCGATCGCCCGCTGACCCCCTGGTAAGGTGGTGACGGTTCGTACATCATCTATAGGCGACTCGGCAAGGTAGGCGTTATACCGTAAAAAGTTTGACTGAGGCTGCCAATCGAGAGAAGCGGTACCGTCGCTGCGCAGTGTACTATTAAATACGACACTGCGTGGGAGCCAGGTGATTTGTTGGGTGGCAACTGTGCTCAGATTGCCCCCGTTGTCTTCGACCCAGACTTGCAGTTGCACACTTCCGGGTTGCTGTCCGAAATTCATTGGATTAATACCGGTTTCGGTAAAGGCAAAGGGGTCGCTGCAATTCCCATCGCACAGCACCTGTGCCAGCTCGGCATTCTCAAAGCCCAGCAAGACCCGGCTAACCCCATCCGGATCGGTAATGGATCCCAGTGACACGGTGATGTTTCCCCGATAAGTACGCTGTGTATCGGGGAACAGCACGGTACCTGTCCCGTTTACAAATTCTGTATTCACCACCTGTCGGGCGGCCAGGTTGCGGCTGGCGAGTTTGGGCTGATAGTCAAAGGGGATCAGAGTTGCTTGTCCTGACGGTGTGTCAGGCTGATCCGTGTTTTGGTCCTGCGTGGGTGGTACACCTATGCTGTCATTGTTCGGTGTTGTTGCGTTGTCACCATCGCCTGAGCAACCCGTTATCAGCGCGCCACAGATCAGCGTCAGTAAGCCCAGTTGGTGTAATTGCGAGCGCTTCATCCCGCATCCCCCTTAAGGTTGGCTCAAAGTAAACAAGCCCGAGGCGGTTACATCTGGCTCGTCAATTTCATTCAAATTAAAGCTGCCACGTAACTTGCTCAGCTCATCGCTAAACAGTGTTTCTATGGTCCCCTGTGCCAGGTTCTGTCCATGAGACGCAAAATTCACGCCCAGGGTCATGCCATTGGCGTCTATCAAGCCGTTAAAGGCTGCAAACCATTCACCTTGTGGATCGTTGAATGACAGCACCCCCTGAGGGACTGTACCGTTATCAAAATCGACACTGATTTGCATCTGAATATCACTCACTGCCCCAGCAGAAGCGCTAAATTCTGCGCGCTCAAGGACGGTGTAAAGCGCGGTACCAGTGCGCTCTGCGATCAGGTCTTCAATTGGCTCCACCCCAAAGGTGTCGAGACTCTCCTCGCTAATAAAGTCGTTGTCTGAGATATCACGGCCAACATCTGGCAAAGCTGTTTCAAAGGCCGCCTGAGAAGCGGGAGCTGTTGCAACGGGGGCTTGTGCGATGGCCAGAGATGTCGATTCGGAGGTTATTTCGCCGGACTCGGATGATGTGTCGCCTTGATCAGCCTGTGTATCTGGCTCTGAATCGCTGCCGGAAGCCTGGCTTTGGGGGGTAAGTCGCGACAGTTGTTGTGGTGGGGCAAGTAAAGTTGTCACTTCGCCGCTTTGGCTAACGCTGGCAAACGAATAGTTACCTTCCTGACCGAGTAACAGTGGCTGGTCATTGACACTGACTTCAATGGTGCCATCCCAGACCGCTAATAACAGCGTATCACCTTGCCATTCGACCTCGTAGTGGGTGCCACGGATCCCGATACTGCCCACAGGTGTTTTTAGCTGGTAATTGTCTTTATTGCCTTTGATTTTACCGGTAATGGTACGCAAACCACCTGTAACCAACTCCATAACAACTGAGCCATCCTGTTCAGAAGAGCCTGAGTATTCACTGATAATGAGTTGAGTATTTTCTTTCAACGCGATAAGTGCACCATCTTGCATGCGCAGCTGCGCATTACTTTGTTGACCTGTGTTCACTACATCAACATCAAAGACAGGGCTGCGCCGTTTTAACGCGCGCTGGGCCTCACTATCACTAGCCGTCGCAACCACTTGTCCCCGTGACATCAGGGTTTTGCCTGCCGGTGCGGCCAGGCTCGACTGGGCTGCGAATAAACAGGGCAGTAACACTGCTGAGAGTGCGGATTGTCTGAGTGGCCCGAAAAGCTGCCAAACAGTACGGGATTTAGAAATCATAATGTACTCCTAAGGACCACTCAGTGCGATCATAGCTGTACAGCTGCAGCGAGCTGTCTTTGTCGTAATAAGCCAGTTTTGTTTCCACGCCCCAGGCGGGTGATATCTGATAGAGCCAGCCTAACTGGGCGATGTGGAGTGTTTCGTCACGTACCTGCAAGAAAAAGGGGTGGGCAGCGCGGTGTGCTATATCTCGATATTGTACTCTGGCGCTGAGTCGGTGGGCGTCGTTCAGCCGATAAATCAGCGCAGCTCCTAAGTGGCTGTAATCGCGCGCATAGTGCTCCCCCGACGCCTCCTGTGCAGGCTGCCAGGTGTAACCTGCAGTAAAGCGGACTAGCCAGTTGCGGCTGGTTCTGCTGAGTGCCAATCCGGATGTATATAGCCGGCTGTCCAGTGCGCTGTCACGCACGTTATTGAGGTTAAATGCACTGATATTAAATGTAGCAGACCAGTGCGAGCTGATGGTGTAACGGAGCGCGCCAAACACGCCGGCATCTTGTTGATAGGTGCCTGAATCCAGAGACATAACGCCAAGCTGGGTCCCCAGGTGGAGCTGGAATGCGTCTATATCCCGAATATAACTGATGTTGGCGCTGAGCTGCGTTCTGTCGAACTCATCACTGTCCTGGTGAACCTGGTTCGACAACTGAATATTTGCCCGCCAAGCCTGATGCTGAGTTTGCTGCCAGCGACCATCAAAGCGGTAACTGGCACGGGCAAAGCCATCGGATGTTTCGCGACTGGTCTCGTCGATAAACAGAGGCAAGCCGCCAATAACAATGCGATCGTCTGTCGTGCCACTGTTTACATTGCTGTCATGGCCCAGCGCCAGTGATACTCGGTGCTTAAGTTGTTGTTTCAAACTGGCCAGGTTTTCTTCAATCGCGTCAAGTGCGCGCTCTACTCGTTGACGAAACTCATCGCTGAGTGGTGTGGCTAGCAAATTATTGAGGGTGCTGGCGGCCTGAGGGTAGTTCTTTTGCTTGTTATAGGTCAGGCCCAATAAGAACAAACTGGGCTGGTGGTTTGGCTTTGCAGCGAGGACGCGTTCAAGCGCAAAAACGGCTTCATTAAAGCGGTTGGTTTCCAATGCGGCTCTGGCATATAAAAAGTCAAATTCGGGGTCGCCTGCCGCATCTTCGAACTGCGACTGTGCCAATGCATAAGCTTGTTCAAACTGGCCCTGATCCAGTGCTGATTTGAGTTGTGTAAGCGACGTTGATGCCAGGGCGGTACTGGTGTGTAGGCCCAGGAGCAAAACGACCGGAATAAACGCGCGTTGAAGTAATAGCTGCATAACAGATCACCCAAAGTTCGATTATTCTCTGGTACTGCCAGTCAACTTTGTTTGTAAGCATTATTTCATACCCAGACATCTTTACAGGGCGCTCATACAGCATGAGTACGAGCGCAGTTCAAGGCGCTGTGATATCACTGATAACAGCCTAACAGACTAATCTCTATCAGTTTTAAGTTAACGGACCAAGAGAGTGTGATTAAATTATAGTCAGCACTTTCAATATTTCACTCTAAGTTACGGGTACAAATGATTACTGCGACTGAATTGCTCTCAGGTCAGAGCTAATCATAGGATAGTGTGAGAGTAAGTGGTTGTAGGTGCCGTCCTCGATAATCTCAGCCAGTCCTTGATTAAATAGCTGAATAAGCTGCTGAGCGCGAGGATGGGTTTTGATGATACCGATGTGCAGGGGCCAGGAGGCCACGACCTGTGGATGCAAGGTAAATGTCTGTGCCTGAAAATGATGGGTGATGGTGTACGCAGCTGCAAACCTGTCTGCGATCATGCCATCGACCCGGCCTCGTGCCAGCTGTCGCAGGCATTCACTCAAATGTAGTTGGGTGATTACGTTGACTGTGGGGTGCCCGCTCAGCAGGTTTTGATAAGCAAAACCACGGATCATACAGACGTTTTTTCCGGCCAGTGATGCGAGTCCAGAAAAAGAGACCGGCTGAGTGGCCTGAGAGATGAAAATGAGTTCATTGTGCAGATAGGGCTGGCTAAACAAAAAGTGTTCTGCACGTGCCTGAGTAAACCACAGTGCGGGGATCATATCGATACTGCCATTGTGTGCCAGACGCATGGCTCTGCTAAATGGTGCGGTCTGCAATGCAAATGTTTCGCCACTGCGCGCAAATGCCGCAGCGACAATATCGTAGCTGAGGCCACTATCGTCATTCTGTACGTAAGGCGGCCAGACGCTGTGGCTACCAAGCAGCATGGGTTTTGCCATCAGAGGCAGGGTGAGCATCAGGCAATAAATTAAGATGATAGGCATCAACTTGCGCAAAACTCACCCCCTCTTTATGACCGACCATGCTTAAGTCTAGTTTAGAAAACCCGAATTGGTATGCCTGGGTCGCACTGCAACGCAAATGTGCTCTTTTGTCGTGTTTGTGCTAAACAATGTCATTTTCAGTAAAGTGTCATGCAGGTGTCACAATGACAGTTTTATAGTGATATACGGCCAACTGAAACGACGACAAGTTATGACAACAAAACAACGTATACACTGGGTCTTGATGATCTGTGTGGTGGGTATGTGCCTGGATCAGCTCTCAAAGTGGTTTGCTGGTAACTATCTCCACGGCTGGCAGATGACCAGCTACTGGCATGATTTGGTGCGCATTGGTTACCGGGAAAATGCAGGCGCCTTCTTAAGTCTGGGCAGCGATCTGCCTGCACCGCTAAGGAGTGTGTTGTTTATAGGTGTCATTGCGCTGTTGCTGATTGCAATACTGGTGTACACATTGAAAAGTGAGGATCTTAACCGCCATCAGATCACAGGTTTGTCTCTGGTGCTCTCAGGAGGGGTAAGTAATCTGATTGACCGGCTCCTTAATAATGGTGCTGTGATCGACTTTCTAAATCTGGGTATTGGTGAGATTAGAACGGGTGTATTTAATATTGCAGATGTCGCGATTATGCTGGGGGCTGTGATGTTGATAGTGTATACCACCCACAACCAGACTACTGCACCGCAGAAAACCTGATGCGAGACGTTCCTGCTGCTGCGAAGGTGCTTAGCTGACCGGCAGGTGTGAGGGTTTACTGAGTAAATAGGCCATAACCAGTAGCTCGGTGAGGGCGACACCTATCAGCACATACCAGGGGGCAGACGTGGTACAAAGGATCACAAAGCCAAGTAGCATACCCAGGCCTGCGCCCCATTTCCCTTTAACTGGCACAACTTGGTGTGTTTGCCAGGCGTGCAATGACGGGCCAAATTTCGGGTGAGATAGCAACCAGTTTGCGAGTTTGGGATTAGAGCGGGTAAAACAAGCCAGTGCCAGGATAAAAAAGATCGTCGTCGGCATGACCGGAAGTGCCATTCCGATAAACCCCAGCGCAACACACAGTATTCCTGCAACGTGCAGCCAGAAGCAGCGGTTAAATAGTTTTTGAGCGTGTTTTTTCATCGCTATCCTTCCCGGAAATATCCAACGTCATCGTTTTTGCATTGGCTAACTTTTTCATTATAGCCAAAAACCGACGGACGAATAGCAGGCGTAATATTTTTATGTGATCTGTAATATTTCTTTGTGGAAGATAACTAATACTGTGTGTAAGTGTGCACTTACTTTTGAGCGGTGTTTTAACTGCTGTTTAAAGGGGGCTTGAACCGGGCTGTTCATAGACGGTAAGCGGCGCACTGGCCGCTCCCGTGACTCAGTGCTAAAAATAGTAGCCGATGTTGATATTGAAGCGGCGCTCCGTCTCATCGCTGTTCCCCGCAATGGAGCCACCCACAAAAGGCTGGTTTTTTGCGAGCACATAATCAATGTACGTAAAGAAAGCACCCGCGGATAGCGAGACGCCGGTCACATTCATCCAGGTGTCTTCGGTATCATCCGATTTGTCGTAAATAATGCCGTAGTCATTGTAGAATTGTAAGCCCGTGATTGGGCCAAATTCTACGGGTAAACTGTAGGCAATATTGGCGTTGCTCATGGTTGCTTCCGCTGCAATGGAGTCGAAAAATGCATAAGCACCAACGGCCATTCGTGTTGCCGGGGTATCGACGTCATATTCATATTCGCCATGCTGTAGTTGCAGGTTCCATGGACCATAGTTGCCATTCAGATGGATGGCCCAGGCCATGTAATCACCCGCTTTATCAACGCCATCGTGCAGACCGCCACTCAAGCCAGACACCCCAACCTCAGTGGTGCCGCCTTTGTGTTTAAAGTGGTAAGCATAGCGACCGGCAAAGGTGTTATATTCACCGAGGGGCTGAGCCGGATCATCGTATACCCCGTCTGAGGCCTTACGAAAGCCCACAATATCGTAGGAATAGCGGTCGCTGCGATCTTCCACATAGCCGTCTACGCCACCGAGTTCATCATTTTTGAAAAAACCCAGATCTATCTGCCAGTTATCCGCGACTTTGCGCTTAAATAACACGCCCATGTCGTGATCGTCTTCTAACCCGATGTAATAAGTCGTGTTAAAAAAGTAATTGTGTGAATTGTATGGCCAGTTGCCAAATGGCACTTTTGTCATGCCCAGCTGTGCCTGCCAGTCTTTGGCAAAGTCGTAGTGTAAATACGCGTATTTCACGGCGGTCATATAGTCAAAAAAGCGGATTTCGGCATTGAGACCAAAACCGCCAACGTTGCCGGAGAAATTCAGGCGGAAAATGTCAAAGTCAAAGTCGCCGCCGCGATTTTTGTTGTCGTCATCGTAGGAAGTATGGCTGAGGTTAGTCCGTACCGCCCCGCCGACCTTAATACTGGGTTTGGCAGGCGCCGTTTGTTTGGCCTTTTTATCGGCCTTGGCTTGTGCCTTTTCACGTGCCTGTTCACGTTCCATTTTATGAACCTTCTGCTGGAGCAGTTCAAGCTGCTTCTTCAGCTGTGCCAGTTCATCTTCACTGGCAATGGCGGGGCCAGAAGACAACATCATAGCGCCGCACAGAGCCGTCATGAGTCGAGAGAGTTTTAGCATGGGAGAACACCCGTTTGTTTGAGTTAGTAAGAATAAATTATCTCTAAACAGCCTAGACCATCCATTCTCAGGTTCCAAGTAATCTGCCATGAACAACAGTAATTTCTCTTGATCCTTTGGATAGTTGCGCAACTATCAACTATATTTTTGAGCAGTATCGTGCAATTTGAATACTAACGCGAGGCAGCCGATGTCTTAGCGTGTTGGCGCAGTCAATCAGTCCAGTGAGGAATCCACTCTATGACTATTTCGCAAAAGCTCAGGCTGGCTTTTATCGTTGCTATCGTCTCGCCTATTTTGATCATTGCCGTTCTGATAGTGTCCCAGACCCGGCAGCTGGCGCTGGATAAGTTTGTCGAGATGAGTGGCCGGGAGGCGTTACAGGTCGACAACGGGATTGGCATGTTTTTCGATGAAATAGCCAAGAATGTTGAGTTTCTGGCCACTAACCCCAAACTGACCCGTGCCCAGAGCGAAGTCAAGATTTACACCGATGAAGGCACTGCCACACAGCTGAATTCACGCTCAGGCAGTGAGACTGAGCAGGCGATATACGATTTGTTCGAACGCTTTGGCGATACCCACCCGGGGATTGCCTATATCTACTTCGGCAATACCGAAGGAGGCTATGTTCAATGGCCTCAGGGTGAGGTCAGTGCTAATTATGACCCACGGCCCCGACCCTGGTATCGCAGTGGACAAGCAGCCAATGGCAAAACTGTGATGACCGATGCTTATTACTGGGCCCCGGATGATATGGCCATTGTCTCCACGGTACGCTCGGTCAGGTCGAATGGCCGAGAGATAGGTGTAACAGGCATGGATGTGTCTTTACAGGGCCTGACCAAGATAATCCGTGAGGTTAAGCTCGGTGAAACCGGCTATCTGATGCTGGTGGAAGACACAGGTAAAATTTTGGTCGATGCCAAGCACAGTGATTATCG
Organism: Pseudoalteromonas sp. XMcav2-N; assembly: GCF_024124545.1. GTDB lineage: Bacteria > Pseudomonadota > Gammaproteobacteria > Enterobacterales > Alteromonadaceae > Pseudoalteromonas. The sequence goes on along the minus strand of NZ_JAMXSF010000014.1, from coordinate 76,906 downwards.
GTTTAAGGATGTTAACCAGGTGGACAACGGCCTGTATCGTACTGTAGCCAGTAATCAGTCCGGCTTATATGAAATCCGGATTGATGACACGGACTACTTTGCCAGTATCTACACGTCGAAGAAACTGGGCTGGAAATTCATTGCTTTTGTGGAGCAGGGAGAGGTGATGGCGGCGGCGAATGCGATGACCTGGACGCTGGTGATCCTGAGCGTGGTACTGGTTGCGCTGTTTGTTGTGTTGGCGAATTACATTGCCAATGTACTGTCTGGGCCGATTGTTGAGGTGAGCGATGGGCTGACAGTCATCTCTCAGGGGGGAGGCGACCTGACCCAGCGGCTGGAGGTCGACAGCAAAGACGAAACGGGCAAACTGGCGGACAGTTTTAACAGCTTTTTAGACCTCATTGCCCAACTGGTGATGGATATTAATGCCTGTGCTCAGCAACTGAATCAAACGGCCTGTGCAACCGCCACGGAGTCTGAGGAGCTGACCAGCTCGACGGCACAACAGCAGCAGGCGCTTGAAATGGCCGCAACGGCTATCAATGAAATGGCTGCCACGGCGAACGAGGTGGCGTCTAGCTGCGCCAATGCCGCCGACTTAGCCACTCAGACCCAGCAGGCGTCTGAGCTGGGTCAGTCTGTTATGACCGAGGCGGTTGACAGTGTGGCTGCCTTGTCGGATGTGATTAAACGGGCGACCTCAGATATCAATCAACTCGACAGTGAAAGTGAAAATATCATGTCGATCCTCAGTGTGATCAGAGGGATCGCCGAGCAAACCAATTTGCTGGCACTGAACGCGGCAATTGAAGCGGCCCGAGCAGGCGAACATGGGCGGGGGTTTGCGGTGGTGGCAGACGAAGTAAGGGCATTGTCGCAGCGCACCTCGGAATCGACCGAAGAGATAGCATCGCAGCTCGACAAGTTGAGAAAAATGACGGAAGGCGTATCTCAGGATATGCGCAGTAGCTTAACCCGTACCGACAAAACGGTAGAACTTACGGGATCTGCGCAAAGTCAGTTTAGCGAAATCACTCAGTCTATTCAGACCATCAGTGATTTGAATACGCAAATAGCAACCGCCGCAGAAGAACAGCAGCATGTTGCAGAGGATATTAACCGTAATGTGATAGAAATAAAGCATGCGGCAGACACTGTCAGTGATGTGGCAAACAACACCAGCGAAAATGGCGATAAGATGCAGCGATTGTCTGAGCAGCTGACAAAATTAGTGGGTCAGTTCAGAGTGTGATTAACGCCCCCTTGATGAAGATCACTCATATTCGGTGGGTGGCTCTTACACCGTCAGTGCATTTTAGGTAAGGTAGTGCCAGTTTAGTTTAAAAATAGGTGTTATATGGAACTTTCTGCCTCAGTAAAATTGGCACGTACCGAGTCCGGCCTGGAGTATTTTGACGTTAACGGCCCACAGTGTCAGGCTAAAATTTATCTCCAGGGTGCTCAGATCACCGAATTCATTCCCACAGGCAAGAAGAACCTGCTGTGGGTATCTCAGAACGAAACCTATCTCGAAGGCCAGTCTATTCGTGGTGGCATTCCAATTTGCTGGCCCTGGTTTGGTGTTCATGCCGAAGCGGATTGGCCAGCCCACGGATTTGCGCGCAAACTGGTCTGGCGCGCGGAGCGTGTTGAGGAAGATGAGACCGCAATCCGGATTGTATTGTCTTTGCCGATGACCAGTATTGACCGCACCTTCTGGCCACATGAGTCAGGTCTGACTGTGGAGTTTATATTGAGTGATCAGCTAGAAGTCAGGCTGACCAACGTGAATACCGGCAAAGAAACTTTCTCGCTTACCCAGGCGCTGCATACGTATTTTCCAACGCCAGAAATTGAACAGACCCGAGTGGATGGTCTGCAAGGCGCGCAATATATTGAGTTTGGCGAAGGGCCATTTACGCAAGATGATGTCGTCTCTTTCGCCCGTGAAACGGACATGGTGTATACCCGGGCGCCTGAAGTGCAAATCATCGATACACCAGATGGCAAAATTGAGGTTGGCCGTGAACACTCTGCTTCATGTGTCCTGTGGAACCCCTGGATAGAAAAATCCAAACGTCTGAGCAATTTCCGCGATGATGAGTATCACGTGATGCTGTGCCTGGAAGCAGCGAATGTGATGGACGACGCCGTCACACTGGCACCAGGCGAATCCCATACCCTCACCACCAAAATCCGTTGGATTTAGTAAGGCCGAAGCAACGCTTCGCAGCTTACTGAAGTGAGGGCACGGATGCCCTCCACATAGATGCGTGCCAACTCGTACCTCAACTCAGACCGAACGCTATGCAGAGCTCGATGAGCTGGTGCTTCTGTATCTTTTACGTGACGTGAACTCCGCTGTTTAGCTTGAATGACCGTCGCGCTCGCGCTTTTCGTCTTCGTCAAATTCCCGTATTCTGAGTGCAGTGATAAACGAACAGGGAACAAAATGGCAGTACTCGTTGTAGATGATAATCCTGAGGTGCGGTTAAGCGCCGCTTTTTTGCTAGAAGATCATGGCTTTGAAGTATATGAAGCGGAACACCCTGAGGTCGCAAAACAATTTTTGAGTTGTAAATCTGTTGACCTGATCTTACTGGATATGAATTTTACCCGGGATACAACCTCAGGTAGCGAGGGGCTGACTTTTTTGCGTTGGTTGCAGTCTCAGTCCAGTTCCCCTGCGGTGATCTGCCTGACCGGCTGGGGTAGTGTGTCGCTTGCCGTTGAGGCGATGCGTCTGGGAGCGGCAGACTTCATAGAAAAGCCCTGGCAAAATGCGCAACTACTGGATGCTATTCGCAAGCAAAGTAAGCTCAACCTGCTGCAGGCAAAGCAGGGGGATGTACAGAGCACAGAAACTGAAATCCCTTGCTATACCTGGCGTTCCCCGGCCATGAAAACCTTGCTGAACAAGCTGTCGCGCATTGCCAGCACAGATGCCAGCGTACTGCTGTGTGGGGAAAGTGGCTGTGGTAAAAGCCATTTGGTTGAAGCACTGCACAGACAGTCTTCAAGGCGCACTGGCCCCCTTGTCAGCGTCAATATGGGTGCCATTCCTGAAAGCCTGTTTGAAAGTGAGATGTTTGGTCATACCAAAGGCGCGTTTACCGATGCTAAGTCTCAGCGCAGTGGCCGCTTCGAGCTGGCTGGCGGTGGTACCTTGTTTCTCGATGAAGTGGCAACCATACCTTTGACGCAGCAAGCAAAACTGCTGCGGGTGCTGGAAAGTGGTGAGTATGAGCGAGTTGGCAGTAGCCGAACTGAGCATGCTGATATCCGCCTTATCTGTGCCACCAACAGTGATTTAGAGCAGGATGTGACGGCAGGTCGTTTCCGCAGTGATTTGTTTTATCGCATCAATACTTTTACGTTTGAATTGCCTCCACTGCGTGCACGACTGGATGACATTGTGCCGCTGGCAAATCACTTGCTGGTGCGTCATGCTGCACGTTACAAGTTGGCCGCTAAGTCTTTGGATAGTGAAGCACAAGCTGCCTTACTGGCATACCGCTGGCCCGGCAATATTCGTGAGCTCAGTCATGTGATGGAGCGAGCACTCTTACTGAGCGAAGGAGCGCAGATCACCGTTTCCGATTGTCAATTACGCCTGGCAGCCCCTGCACCGGAGCAACAACCGGGCACTAAACCACAGCCAGCGGGAACGACGCTCGCAGAAGTGGAGAAAAACCTGATTGAACAGACGTTGGCTTTACACCAGGGCCAGGTCAGTGAGGCAGCTAAAGCGCTGGGGCTGACTAAATCTTCATTATATCGTCGGCTGGATAAGTACGGGCTGCGAAGTGAAGACTAACTTTGAGTGGACGGTACGCTGCCACTTTACACTGCTGGCTGGTCTGGTGATTGCTTTGCTGGTGGGGGTATTGTGGCAACTTGCTCTGCCCTGGTGGCAGATAGGGCTGATCTGTGGCGCCGTCAGCTGGGTATTGTGGCGATTGCAAAAGCAGCGGCTGGCCCAGCTACATAGCATTTTTTCCCGTGCTCACTGGCAGCTCGAAGCCATGCTGCAGGCTGATTTTAGTCAGCAGATCCGGCCACATTTTTCCTCGGGTCAGGTGGCCGCTTTTGAGCAGCAGCTGATAGCGCTGGGCGAGCAGCTTCATCGTCAGAAATCGCGCTACAATTCGCAAATTTTTGTTATCTATCAGCTGATAGATAAACTCAATACACCGATTCTGGTCTTTACCGAAGATACACGTTTAAGTTATGCAAATCAGGCGTTTGAAAGCTTGTATAGACAACCTTGGCAGCATTACAAAGGTGCCTTGGCAACCTCTCTGGGGCTGGAAGAGACACCGCATGGCTGGCGGTTTATCAGCAATGCACAGTCAGCACGCTGGCAGCTCCACAGCAGCTATTTTTTTGAACAGGGTCAGCGACACAGTTTACTGGTCGCGCTGGATATCACTAAAGCATTGCGGCAAAAAGAACTGGCTGCCTGGCAACAACTGATCCGGGTGATCAGCCATGAAATACGTAATTCGCTCACACCGGTTAGCTCCCTTGCTCAGAGTTTGGGCGAGCGTGCGGCCAGTAGCAGGGAACGTCAGGCTTTGGGGGTGATAGAGCAGCGCTGTCAGCATTTGCAGCATTTTGTGGCACGTTATGGTCAGCTCAGCAAGGCCATTGAGCCTCAGATCCAACCCACACAGTTGCTAGCGCTGTTTGACTCTGTCCGGGAATTGTTTGCATCACAGCATCCGGCACAACACATTGAATTGCACTGTCAGGCGCATCAATGCCATTGCGATCCCGAGTTGCTTGAGCAGGTATTGATCAACCTGGTTAAGAATGCCATTGAGGCCAATCAGGCGGCGGATCCACCTGGTCAGCGAGTAGAGCTGCGAAGCTACTACCTTAGTCCCGCGGTGGTGATTGAAGTTGCCGACGAAGGTGGCGGGTTTGCCAACCTCGATAATGTGCTAACGCCCTTTTATTCCACCAAGCCAGACGGACAGGGGATTGGGCTGACACTGAGTCAGCATGTGATCGAGAGTCACGATGGCCAGCTTGAAGTGAGCAATGATGAATCTGGGGAGCGAATGGGTGCGGTGATTAAGGTAACCCTTCCCAGTTGATAATAATTATCATTTGCGTATAATCTTCATTACCGTGATCTCTAATGGCACTGGGGCCGTATATCTTTTGCGGCAAACAGTGACCCGGGAGTGGACTATGTTGGTGTTAATCCCCTTAATCGTATTTATCATTGCGGCTGCGTGCGTCAGCCAACTCAAGCTGGCAAGCCTGATGACGGCCCGGCTCAGGATAGTGCTGGCCTGGGGTAGCGCAGGTATACTGGCACTGGCAAAAGTTTATGCAGGTCTGAGCCTGGCTTCAGCACTGGCTGTGTTCATTGTGGCCGGAGGCATTTTGCATTTGGTGAGTGCTCTGGATCCCACTCACGACACCTGAACCTTGTTGTTTAAAAGTGTTTCAAAAGATAAATACCCGCTGATTTTCAAGCACATTATTTGCCATACTAGGTCCTGATTCGGATCACTTCATCGAGGATGAGAATGGCTGTGCGATTGATGAACTCACCCGCTGCGTTACTGTGCGGCGCGTTTTTACTGCTTTTTTATACCACACTGGTACGTGCCGGGGACTGGCAGACCCTGCACACTGAACATTTCAGGGTGCACTATACGCCTGCACAACAGGATTGGGCGCGCTCAGCCGCTGTCGAGTTAGAGCTGGTCAGAACGCTGGTTTTGCAGCAACAGGGCCGGGCACTGGACAGCATAGCCGATGTCGTGGTGTTTGATCCCATCAATGGTGCCAATGGTTTTGCACTGCCGAGTACAGACACGCCTTTGATGGCGTTATTTACCACACCGCCTCAATCAGACTCGGTGATTGCAAACAGCCCGGGCTGGCAGCAGTTGCTTATCCTCCATGAATACATTCACCTGGTGCACCTATCCCAGCCCAGTCGCAGCCGGTGGCGTCAGCATCTGCGTGACTGGTTTGATATCTATGATCTATCCAGTGCGGTGTTGCCGCGCTGGGTCGCTGAAGGGTATGCCACGTTGCTGGAGTCACGACTGACCGGCCGGGGGCGGCTCTATGACAACTACAGCGAAGCACTGCTGCGCGCTTTTGCCCGTCAGGGCGCATTGCTATCGTATGGCGCACTGAGCAATGGCGACGGCAGCTATCGTTCCGGTGCCATGGCTTATCTGTTGGGTGTACGGTTTCTGGCCTGGCTTGAAGACAACCACGGCAAAGAAACGCTGGATGCCGTCTGGACCCGCGTACACGGGGTTCAAAAACGCAATTTTGAATCGGCGTTTAAAGGGGCTTTCGGACAAAGTGCAGGTCAGCTGTATCGGCGCTTTATTGCTGAGTTCACATACCAGGCGATGACGCAGGAGCGCGACCTGGCCCTGTTAAACAGCCCGTTGTGGTTTGAGCCTGACTTTGCGGCGAGTAATGCGGTGCTGTCGCCAGATGGACAGCAAATTGCCATGACTGAACGCGATCGGGAGGGAGAGACCTGGCTCAGAGTCTATAAAACAGAAGACAATGAAGAAGCAAAAAAGGCCTTTGAGAAAGCTCAGCAGGCGATACTGGCGGCTGATCCGGCAGACATTGCCGATAAACCGCCAGAGGTTTTTAACCGTGAGCTGGTAGCACAGCTGGCAGCCAGCGATTTTTCCGGCATTCTGTATCCGCAATGGGCCGATAAAGACACCTTATACTTTGTGGCGCGCGCCCGGGTCGATGAAACCCGGGATAACCGGGTTAACGATCTGTATCGCTGGCATATACAAAGTGGTGCGGTTACCCGGTTAACCCAGTCACTTGGGATAAGGCGTTTTACACTGCTGGATGCTGACACCCTGTATGCAGAGCAAGTGCGCAGTGGGTTTTCTGAACTGGTACGGGTGGAGATCAGCAGCAATACGGTAACGCCGCTGTTTGCCCGCGACCTGGGTACTGTCTATGACTATCCGCAGCTGGCGCCCGATAAACGTCAGCTGGCGTACCTTAAAACCACGCTAAATGGTAATTGGCAGTTGTATATACAAGACTTGCAAAGCGCTGAAGTGCGCACAGTTCCTATGCCTGAGGGTTATCAGTATCTGACAGCGCCTGCCTGGCAGCATCAAGGCCAGGGGCTTTATTTTATCGCCGGTCTGCACGGTGAGGTGGGCGTGTATCGTTACGACTTGCAGCAAAATGCTTTATATCAGGTTGCACACGGCCAGGCCGTATTCGAGCAGCTACTACCGCGTGAAAATGCACCGCTGCTGTACTTGCATACCGCACCTTCAGGTACCCGGTTGCATGAACTGGATGACCAGATCAGTGAGCAGCGTGTGACTAAACTCAGCAGCAGCGCGGCCGTGCCACTGGGTAAAACCGATACCTTTGTGCTACCTGATGCACAAATTTATATGGCCGAGGGCGCGGACATCACGCAGAGTGAGTACCAATGGCTGGCGCAAGATGCCTCCGCGACATTATCGCTGCAGGCCAGCAGTGCGGTCAGCGAGTTACTGAGTGTCGGGGTCAAAGGCAGCGATCTGCTTCAGCATTTGTCCTGGCAGTTGGGGCTGGCTCAAAGCGGCGACAACGTGCTGGATGGCAGCTATGCTGCGTTACGTTATCGCGCTGGTGACTGGCGCTTTGATGCCCATCTGAGCGACTATCGCTTTGACAGTCGCCGACAGCATGTACAGGCAGAACAGATAAAGCTGACAGGTAGCGCGGTGAGTGGCCGTTTGGCCTATGAATGGCGCTCCGATACCTGGTCGGTGTCGCCGTTTGTGGCCCTTATCCATTACGATGATCAGGGCCGGGATGCCATAACCACGCAATGGAGTGGACTGGAACAAGGGTGGCACAGCTACCGACAGGATTTTGCGCTTGGTTATCGCGTCAAAGCCGGCATCCTCAGTGGCGATGCCAAGGGCCATGGCTATGACTGGCAAGGGTTTGGTAAGGTCTGGAACTGGCCCTGGCTTGCTGGCGTACAGTCTCAGTACCGTGAGTCACAGTTACTGCGCTTGGGCGGATTCGATAACAATATTTTGAGCGGCCGCATACGCAGCGATCTGGTGCTCAGTCCTGAGTTGCCGTTCCAGTTTGCCTCTGGCCGACATTATTACGGCTATGAGCTGGCGACGAGCTGGGCGCTGAATCAGCCCAGGTTCTTTATGAAGCAACACCGATTTGATGGTCAGCGCAGCGCGACCAGTTATGGTGTGAAGTGGCAAATTGATCTGAGCCAGCAGGCACTTGGGTGGGCAAACTGGTTCGCACCGGCTGGTGTTACCGATCTGCGCTTTGATTTGGGTGTTGCCCGGGTTGAGAGTGATTTGGCAGAGGATGATCTGCGAGCCTGGCTGGGACTGTGGTATGCGTTGTAAACGGATATATTGCATGGGCTGACTGACGAGGTGTGCGGCATTGAGGCGCTGCTCGCGGATAAACAAAAAGGCAGCTTGCGCTGCCTTTTTAGGGAGAAAAATAGTAACTGGGATTACTGGTAATCCGCAACCAGACTCAGACCTGAGTAGGCGTTGTAGGCACGAATGCCAACCCAGTAGCGGCCTGCACCGTCATTACGTGTACAGTTTTCAGTGTTACCCCAACGGTAAGGACGACAGTCATAGGTCGAGGTGGTTGGTTGCTCACCTTTACGTACATACAGATCCGCATCACCGCTGCCACCTGAAATATCGAAGGTGATGTTGGTTGCACCCGCTGGTACATCGAAGTAGAAGTAAGTCATTTCGCCACGAGCACCAGACAGGTCTGTTCTGGCAACGCCTTTTTGCAGCTGATCTTCACCACCAGGGCCGTATACAGGCACTTGCTTAGTCACGGTTGCAGTTGCACCTGAGTTGTCGGTGACAGTCAGTGAAACACTGTAGTTACCCGCAGCCGCATAGGTGTGGCTGGCGGTCGCACCGAAACCAGTGCCGTTGTCACCATAGCTCCACTCGTACTGAGAAATTGACCCATTTGGTGAGCTTGAGGCGCTGCCATCAAAGCTACAAGCCAGTTCTGTACAGCTGGACGTGAAGTCAGCGGTAGGCATGGGATCGCTGTTGTTGTCGCCATCCGGGATGCCATTGAAGTGGCTTGATACCTCAGGCCAGATCTTGCTGATCTTAACGCCCTGGTTAGTACAGCCACCAAAGTGGTGCAAGGCAATGACTTTGTTGCTGGCAGCTGCCAGAACCGGTGAACCTGAAGAACCACCTATGGTGTCACAGTAGTAGCCCATGTCGGTCCCTGTGCCGCGACCATTTGCTGTAACAACATCTGCCTGACACAGGCCATTGCTGTTCTGATCTGATTCGATAGCCAGCTCTTTCGGGTTACCTGCACCGTGCTGAGGAATGTAGATACGCTCGCCTTGTGTTGCGTCACGTACGTCCAGACCAAAGTAGCCAAATGGCTGTGCTTTGTTGAATTCATTGATGGTGAACAGGGTGTAGTCCAGCGTGTAGTCAGAAGACAGGAAGTCTTTACCGGTTACTTTGACCACTGTCTCAAGGTTTGAGCCATTACAGCTGGTGTGCTGGTAGTTAAACCACACCTCAGTGTTAGCCAGTTCAGATGCAGAACCCACACAGTGTTCGTTGGTGAACATGCGGTTGTCCGGGCCAACACGCCAGCCAGTACACAGGCCGCTACCATTCATCAGCAGGCGGGCAACCGGGCGTGAACGCTCAAACTCAGTTGGGTTTGAACCTGCCCAGCATTGTACGTCGCGGCGCTCATTCACACCACAAGTTGACTCAATGCCCACATCTGTTGATGCGTTCATGGTTTCCAGCATAGGCGTGTTTTCAATGCCATGGTCATAAAAATCAATCACAGCAGGTGCAATGGTTTGTGCAGACATCAGGGTGGAGTTTGACGCTGTACCCGGTGTGTATTCAACGACAGCGGTATCTGCAGAAATTGACATTGCAGAGAAGCTGCTAACGCCGTCATCGCCCAGTTTGGCATTGACCGTCGCGGCACGCATATTCGCTTCGGTATACTCGTAACGCTCGCTGCCGTCTTTTGAACGTACAACCAACTTACCACCATTTGCCAGGTTCACATTTTTAAAGTGTAGTTTGATGTAGCTGGCATCCGGGTGCGTAATGGTGCGGGTGATCACTGCACTGCCCGTGCTGCTCATTGTCGCAAATTCCTGAGAGAGAGACAGGTTTGCGTCGGCACGTGCACCAATGATGGTTTTGTTAGCCTTACTGGTATATTGCAGCATTTGTGCTTCTGTGAGTGGCGCGGTGTTTTGTGCCAGTGCTGCGGTTGAGAGTAAGCCTAGCGCAGAGACAAGATAGGTTAGTTTCATTGCTGTTCCTTTTCACTTGTTGTTGAATGATTTTTTAGAATAAAAAGTTATTGAATAAATTTCGCACAGGTACAAAGGTAATCATAAATATTATTTTTGTAAAGAAAGTGATAATAAAAATTTAATCAAGTGAGTCTCCACTGCGGTGCTAAACACTGCTATCCCGTACAATCGAGGGCGAAAATTTTTATTCCTGGCGGCTGTATTTTTCGTATTTATCCCTCTTTTAGCTAAAAAAGGGACTGATTTTCCGTCAATTTTCTACATTATGCTGGCAGTTTTACTGCTCTGAACGTTCAGTCACACTGTCAGCGGGGCCTCATAGGTGCAAAGCATAAAGTTTAACGGTTAATTTACATGTGCATCAGTGGATGACCAATAGGGTGTAATGCCGGGGTAATAACGTAAGAGAGCAGATCTGCCAGGGTTGCACGTCTGGCACCAGCCTGGCTGTTGGGTAGATGAGTGAGAAAAAAGCGCATTAATGCTGATTGTTGTGATGTGGCTGTCATTGACGTTGGATACGTTTACGATAACGTCGGGGCGTGCTTTCGAATTCGTTCCACCTAGTCTCCCGCACCGTCCGGCAGGGAAGTTTATATAGCAAGCATGCCAGACCGACATGCCGTATTTGATACGAGCACAGTCTGGCGACAACATCGAGCCGTTATCCGCATTTGAGGCGAGCTTAGCCCAACGCCAGCACAGAGCTGTTACCCACATTTGATACGAGCATAGCCCGGCGACAACATCGAGCCGTTATCCGCATTAATACGAGCATAGCCCGACGCCAGCACCGAGATAATATCCCGCATTTGATACGAGTACAGCCCAACGCCAGCACAGAGCTGTTATCGGCATTGATACGAACATAGCCCGACGCCAGCGCTGAGATATTATCCCGCATTTGATACGAGCATAGCCCGACGCCAGCACCGAGATAATATCCCGCATTTGATACGAGTACAGCCCGACGTCAACATCGAGCCGTTATCCGCATTGATACGAGCATAGCCCGATGTCAGCGCTGAGTTAATATCCCGCATTTGATACGAGCACAGTCCAGCGACAACATCGAGCCGTTATCCGCATTGATACGAGCATAGCCCTACGCCAGCACCGAGATAATATCCCATATTTAAGACGAGCTTAGCCCAACGCCAGCACAGAGCTGTTATCCACATTTGATACGAGCATAGCCCAACGACAATACCGAGTCGTCATCCGTATTTAATACAAGCACAGCCCGACGACAGCACCGAGCCGTTATTCAAGCACAGTTCGACGACAACACTGAGCCGTCATCCCGTACTTGATACGGGATCTACTTAGCGGCAACACTGAGCTGTGAAATATCTTATCTATGAATCAATTCATAATTTAAAACAACTAAAAAGTGCACTTAGTTATTTTAATGTATTTCTGACATCACCTGATTTACTACTCATTTAAATCGCAATGCGCCTATGTTGTGCTATTAACTTTAGCAGAGGCTAGTGGAGCAACTTGGTAAGTTTGGTGCGTTGCCTCTGTTAACGATAGTGCTCTTCATTTTCAATGAATAAATTAATAAATCAGCCTGTTTATCCTTGAACAGGAGGGGGAGTTTTTTTCCCAAAACTAGGGTCTGGTGAGGCGAATGTAGGCAGAGGTGGTTGGTCTGGATCACCGATACCCCCTCCATTTATTTTTTTTAGAAGGTCGTCGTTAATTATTTTCATGTATTAAAGCTCCATTTGAACGTATTATTTTGCTTATAAAAGTAACTAGCGCCAGGGATTCTAAAATATGGACAGTGTACTGCACAGGTACCCATAAGTGATGATAGATAAATGGGTAAGTTATTACCTTATGGACGTACAATTGAATTTCTACCCAGCTAGATAATGTTAAGAGTAGCGAAAGAGCTAAAAGCAGACAAAATGCACATTCCGGAATAGTTAAGGAGTATTGGCTTCTTGCTTGTTTAAAAAAGTTAATCTTCGTTAAAGAGTATAGAACGTCGGCGATTACTCCACGAGATAGTATCGCGAGAAAATAAAGTATGTTTAAAAAAGAGCACCACAGATAATAGTGCTGGGTCCACTGGATGGTGTATGGTTTGGCCGCAGACTCAAAAATCTGAACAGCTCCAAGCAATAGAAACATCCACCTAACATTGTGGTTTTTCCAGGTAAGGATGAGCCCAAATAGCGTAACTGACGAAAGTGCTAATTCAATAAAATGCATCAGTCTTCTCCCTTGTCTTCTGCTTTTGGTTCCATATGTGTTTCTTTCTGTTGCGGTTTTTTTATTGTTCTTTTTTCGGCGTTATCGGCTAAAAAACCAAAAAAGCTTTTCCAGTCTTTGCCGAAGATCATCAGAATATCCAGCAGCTGTTCCAGGTCCATAATGGTTTTACCACTTTCCCAGTTTGAGATAGTGGATTGGTCTACCGGAACGGACATTTTTTTGGCCAGCTCGGCTTGCGACATTTTTTGTTGTATTCGCAGACTACGCAGTGACGCCTGAATGTCCCGTCGGGCGCTGTTTAGCCAGTTCAATCGTTGACGTGTATTCATTGTACATCCGTATATGAATATTAAAACAGTGAAGTTACATTTTGTTGCTTATTATTTTACCCAGTGTAATTTAACAGCTGTTTAAAAAATGTAAAGTGTTAAAGGGTTGATTTGTACCCGAAAATTTTTATCGCGACGCAACGAAAGTGTGTATAAGTGGCATGTTAATAGGTAAAAATCATGAATTATAAAGGCTTTGCTGGATAAATGCCTTACCAGATTAGCCGGTACATTATTGAAACTTTATGAATGCATTCATAGTGCATAGATATTATTATGTAAACAGATTCAGATTTTTGTTGTGCGTTATTTTACGATGAAGCTTTTTCAACTCCCCGTATGTCGGGGCTCAGTGTGAATTAAACGTCACATTTTTTGGATTTGGCTTTTCACTTTTGGCTTGCTTGTTTGTATTATTCAGGCAGTTTCATCTAGCCAATACGGTATGCTGGTCTGTGCTCTTACCTGCTTTGTTGGCAGTAAAACTCATCCTTATTACCCAGTCTGAGTCCATAGTCATTGCACAATTGTGGCTTATAAATTCCATGATCAAGATTTCTTTGCGCAAATCTTTACTTAACTCATGGAGACTAACATGGTGGTTTATCAAAAGGCACTCCTGGCAGCGGCGCTTTCGCTGACTCTGATGCCAAACAATGCTCAGGCGCTACGTCTGGCTGCCCCTGGCAGCTTCTGTAATGGTTTGGACCGGACTCAAATAGAGGTTGGTGAGCATGTCGAAAATGAATTTATGACGTATCTGGCTTTGAGCCCCAAACTAGCCGATACCGCGCTGAGCGTATCCGGCAGCCAGTCGTCGGTTGTGGTGTCGTACAATGGCCGCTGTGAAGTGCTAGATGGTAGCGACTACAACGGACTACACGTTAATTTGCCGGACAGCGGTGAGTCCTACAATGGCATGAACTTGGACTTCCACCAACAGGTATTCGGTGGTGAAGGGAACGACGAGATCCGCACCGGTAACAAAGTAGACTACATTTACGGCAATGGCGGTAACGATCAGATCTTCTCGTTTGGCGACTTTGAGCGTATAGACGGTGGTGCAGGGGCAGACTGTGCAGAGCAGGGCAGCGAAGGTGCGATCCAGAGTAATATTGCCAATGTAGAAGCAACCAGCTGTGTCAGCTACGCACCAGCAAGCTGTGAAGGCCTGGACCGCAGCAAGATCGGCATCGCGGATGATAACTCTGCTAATCCGTATATGACTTACCTGGCGGTGTCACCCAATGTGAATGGTGAGAAGCTCACGGCCGAGGGGGATGATGCCCTGGTAACCGTATATTATGCCGGCAGCTGTGAGACCTTTGATGTCAGCAATCACAATGGTTTTCAGGTTAACCTGGCAGATAGCGGTGAAGAATACGACGGTACAGCGCTGAACTGGCACCAGCTGGTGTATGGCGGCGATGGTAACGACACCATCTTAACCGGTAATAAAGTGGACTATGTCTATGCCGGTAAAGGCGATGACACCATTTACACGTATGGCGACTTCGAGAAAGTAGATGGTGGCACAGGTATGGATTGCCTGACCGAAGGCTCCAGTGGCAGTATTCAAAGCAATATCAGTGGTATAGAGCAATACTCGTGTACGCCGACTGGTGATATGCCAGCCAGCCTGACAGCGGCCTACCAGCACTGCCATATGCAAACCGGCAGCTTTGACAGTGAACTGAATAATGGCGTGTGGAAAGTACGTGCAATGGACAGCAATCTTGCTTTATTTGTGGAAGAGCACGATGAGTATGTGTTTGCTTACACTGCAGGCTATCAGCACTGCGCATTCAGTAACGCCGTAGAAGAAGTTGAGGTTGAGTTGTCAAATGGTAACGATACGCTGCTGGCGACGGGGGTTGGTCGCGATATGACCGTCTATGGCCTCAATGGTAATGACAAGATTTATACCGGACGCGGCAATGATCTGATCTTTGGCGGTGATGGTAAAGATACCATTAAAGCAGGCGATGGCAACGACTGGATTGCCGGTGGCTCAGAGATTGAGACCGATCATGACGGCGTGGTACACAGAGTAAACCTCAGTGGGACCAATGGCGATGGTGCGGACAGGATCGAAGGCGGTAATGGCAACGATGTGCTGTTTGGCAACAAAGATGGTGATAACCTGAGCGGCGGCAACGGCGACGATATTATTTTTGGCAACGATGGTAATAAAGACCGTTTGTACGGTAACTCAGGGGCCGATCTGCTGGTTGATTCCGGCGGCGGGTCGTGGGGCAACCGGGCCAAAGCCTGGGGTGGCAGCGGTCAGGATATCATTGTCTGTGAGTGGGGCCATTGTGAACTCAATGGCGGCGGTAGCAAAGACTTTTTAGCGGCCATTTCTACTTTTTCAGATATCAGCGTCAATGGTGGTGGCGGTGGTGATATTCTGTTTGTTCGCGGCGATGAAATTCCGTCGGGTGGCGGCGGCAGCGGCAAAGATTTTGCGTACAACGAGTGGAGTGACCGAGATGTCAGTGGTTATCTGTCGAGTGCGGATCATAAATCGGGCTATTTAGACACCGCAATACGCAAAGCAGCCCGCGGTATGTCATCGCGCCATGAAGAAGTGCTCAGATTAAGGTACTTCAATGAACGGCGTGGCTATAGCACCTTTAAGGGTCAAATTGCCGATCTGGTAGACAAAACGACCTTTGAAGCCTGGCTGAACAACCGCAGCAAGAGTGTGTACGACTTACAGTAAATCCACCGCTACCTGACACTTACCTGAGGGTAGGCGTCAGGTAGCGGTTTTAATCATTTATGGCCCGTGACAAGGCCATCTAAGCCCGAGACCGAGGGAAGTCTGCGTGACTTCCCTATTTACTTTCCCGCCCCGCCCAACTTGTTTCAGTTCATTGTGCCACATCTGGCCGGTTTGCGTTTCAATTCCGGAAAATCCGTCCGGTTCTGCCAAAATACGTCTCTCACAAACAGTAAGGTGCTGATATTTAATGGATAAATTTCTGGCATGAAATTGGCTCCAGGGGGATAGAATCAAGATATCCGGAGCGAAATATGGATCTAATTAAACCGCCTAAACCTACCAGCCGCTGGCGTCGCTGGAAGTGGGCTCTGGTGAGCGTTTTTTTTGCAGTGAGTGTGTGGCTGGTCGGCCCCAGCGATCAGATCACCCGACTGGGACGTCACGAAGTACTGATAGCGACAGTGGAATATGGACCGCTGGCGATTGGCGTCGACAGCTTTGGTGTGCTTCGCAGTGCAGAGCAGCACTTGATCACTGCCGACAGTGATGCCGTGGTGAAACGGATCCTCCTTAAAGCGGGGGCGTCGGTATCCGTCGGAGAGGTTATTGCAACGCTCGACAACCCGGATCTGTCATTGGCGGTGGCGCAGGCACAACAGGCTTTGCAGGACAGTGATATGGCGCTGCAACAGCTGACACTCAATCAGCAGCGGGAATTTCTCAGTGAACAGACATTACTGGATAAACTAACCGGGGATCTGGCAACTGCCCAGCTAAGGCAGCAGGCTGAGCAGGGACTGGCTGAAAAAGGGATCATTTCACAACTGGCGTTTGCCCAGACTCAGTCGCGAGTTGCCAATCTCGCCCGTCAAATGCGCAGCGCCCAACAGCGTCTGGAGCAGCTAAAAAAGCTTCATGCCAGTGCGCAGCAGCTGGCATCGCAGCGCATTGTTATCCGACGCCAGGAGCTGGTGCGCAGCCGTGCTAGGTTAGCTGCACTGACGATCACGGCGCCCGTTGCGGGTATTTTGGAGCGTATGCCCCTGGCTGTGGGTCAGCGATTGAGTGTAGGCGACGAAACTGCGTTGATTGGCAGCCAGACGCATTTACTCGCCGAGCTGCAAGTGCCGCAATCCCAGGTACAAAAAGTCGCACCAGGTCAGGCAGTGACGGTGAGGATCCGCGACCAGCAGGTGAATGGTACGGTAGGTCGTATCGATCCTGTGGTGATTGATAACAGTGTCAAGGTGGAAGTGGTGTTGCCCCAGGCGCTGCCGAAAGCAGCCCGGCCGATGCTGAGCATAGATGCAAGCATTACTGTGGCGCAGCTCGAGCAGGCGCTGTATATCCGCCGTCCGGCAAATGTGCGTGAACAACAAACAGCTCAGATGTACAGATTATCGCAGGATGGTTCGACCGAGCTGAAAACCGTGCGTTTTGGCGCAACGGCTGGTCGTTTTGTGGTGATTGAACAGGGGGTCGGAAAAGATGAACGTCTGATAATTTCCGATCTGAGTAATCTGGCGCAGCAGGGTGTGCAAGTCGCACTGGATTAAGGTTTTAAGGGTCAAATATGGCACAATGGGGTGCCGGTTTGTCAGCGGGGAAAATATGACACATATAATAGAAATGAAGCACATCAGCAAAGTGTTTGAAACCGAAGAATTGCAAACCCATGCGCTAAGACAGGTGAGCCTGACGATAGATGAAGGAGAGTTCGTTTCAATATCAGGCCCTTCGGGGTGTGGTAAATCCACTTTATTGTCTATCATGGGCTTGCTGGATGAAGCCAGTGACGGGCAATACCTGATCCAGGGCACCGAAGTGAGTACCTTGACCGCAGATCAGGGTGCAGAGTTAAGAAACCGTCATATCGGGTTTATTTTTCAGTCTTTTAATCTGATAGATGAGTTGTCGGTATTCGATAATGTTGCATTACCACTGCGTTATAGCAGCGAGAAAAGGTCGCGTGAGGCGGTGCAGCACGCAGTGCACACTTGTCTGGAAAAAGTCGGATTGTCTCATCGTGCTTCTCATAAGCCCGATCAGCTCTCTGGTGGTCAGCAGCAGCGGGTGGCCATTGCCCGTGCATTGGTGGCCAACCCCAGTATTTTGTTGGTCGATGAACCCACGGGCAACCTGGACTCAAAAAGTGGTGATGCGGTGATGCAGCTGATTGCGCAGTTACATCAACAGGGCACCACCATTTGCATGGTGACGCATGATCCCAGATATGCAGACATGGCGCCCCGGCAGATACGTTTGCTGGATGGTGAAATCGTGGGTGGCAGCCATACGCGCGAGTCAGCACATATTGCGACTGCCTGAGGGAGCGCGGCGAGATGTTGTTAGATCTTCAGAATGCACTGCAGGCACTGTATAACCGCTGGCGAATGACCCTGGTCTTTGTCACCTTACTATCCAGTGCGATGACGGCTTTGCTGGTCGCCGGAGTTGTCGCCTGGCAGGCCCATGGCCCTTTACCTTATGATGAGCCTGAGCGACTAGCCTGGGTAGAAGGGACGCTGTTTAATGAGCAGGGTGAAATCACGTTGAGTGCGTCTTTGTCGGCGCCCGCAGCCTGGGTCTTGCACCAGACGCCGGATTTATTCGAGGTGTCTTCCCCGGTATTTTACACCGATATGTTGTACCTTAATCACGCAGAGCAGCCTCGTATTTCAGCGGCTTTGGTTGAACCCGGTTACTTTTCATTATTTACGATGCCGCTGCAAAGCGGACACTACTTTTCAGCCTCGACCATACAAGGCCAGCAGCCTCAGAGCGTCGCCCAGGCCGTTGTCAGTGCCCGTTTTGCCCGCGAGTATTTGTCAACGCAACAAGCTACGGGACAGATACTTCAATTCGATGACCGGCGTTTTCAGGTGGTGGGGATCCTCGCTGAAACCAATCAGCAGCCTGAGCTCTTTCGGGCTGCGCAACAAAGCGATGTGTTCTTACCTTTTTTCAGTCATACCGCAACGGATATGACGCCCTTTGCGCATATGGCGATCCGCAATAATGTGATGTTGGTTGGCCGGACCTTGCCACAGGCCAGTGCAGCATTGCAGGAGCAGGCTCAGATACTCAGCGCTCAGGTCAATGAACTGGCAAAGCAATATGGTTTTGGGGAGACAAAGCTGACGCTGGCGCTTCGTCCGCTCACGATTAAGCTCAAAGGGGCGCTTCAGGAAACCGGACGCTGGCTGCTCGGCGCTGCGATCGGTGTCATTGTAGTGACGCTGTGTAATTTGTTCGCTCTATATCTATTAGACTTTAAAAGCCGTCAGTCACAACTGGCGCTGCATTTGGCGCTAGGTGCCCGCCAGTCTCGTTTATTTCGTCAGGTGCTGATGCATGCCATAGTCTTATTTGCGCTGTCTGCCCTGGTGGCGACAGCGTTAGCGCCGGTATTGTTGGCACTGGTGCAATACTGGGGTCATGCCGTATTAGGGAGCATTACCTGGCTGAATGTGTCATGGTCGGCGTATCTGGCTATGTGGCTGGTGGCTTTAGGCCTGGCCTGGGGGTTTGTCCGCAGTGTATTTCTCTTTGTCGATTTGCGAGGCCTGAGGCAGCAGCTCAGCGGCTCAGGCAAAGGTCAGGTCAGGCAGTTGCCTGGTTGGCTCAGCGTGTTGCTGGTTAATGGCCAGCTGACGGTAGGGACTGTGGTCTTGTGCTTTAGTATCTGGCTGTTAAGTCATTATGGAACACAAATGAATACCGCCCAGGGGTTTGATGACCATGGCCTGGTGCACCTACAGTTACAACAGCTGGACTTTGAGCGTAGCGAACAAAAAGCTCGGGCCAGACGTCTGCTTAGTGAGGCTAATATTGAGGCACTGCTAACTCAGCCTCAGATAGCAGCTGTGAGCCTTGCTGCGAATCATCCGCTGGAGATGTCCTGGGTTGAGCCCATAGGGACTCGCCCCGACTCTGCGCAGCAGTTGACTGCTTTTGGGCAGTGGAGTGGTGAGGGTTATTTTGCCACTGTCGGACAAAATATACTGGCGGGCAGTGAGTTCAGCGCACAGCAACTCACCCTGGACGCGCCTGCTGAGGCCGTGATCCTCTCCCTGAGTTTGGCAACCAGGCTGGGACTAACGCTCGAAGACGTTGGCATCACCTTGTATTCACGCAATCAGCGCCCGGTAAGGCTACAGGCCATTGTTGCGGATATTTACTCTCCCGCGCTGGGCACCCCGGACATTGTTTATTTGCCACATAATTTCTTTGTCACCAATCTGGTGGTCAGGATGGTGCCCGGGCAAAAGCTGGCAAAATCTGATCTGAATGCGTTGTTACGCGTACAAGACAATACACAAAGCGTGTTCCAGGTCGTCGATATGACCCGACAGACTCGTGCTATGAGCAAATCTGCCAGGTTAAGTGCCTACACCGGCAGTGCATTGAGTGCACTCATGATCTTGCTGGTTGGGGTAGGCCTGTATGGCTTGCTGGGCTATCTGGCATTGCTGCATAAACCGGTATGGCAAATAAAGTGGCAACTGGGTGCAAAGGCGGGCACATTAATGACAGAGCAGCTTATTGGTCGTGTCTGCAAGGTCATACCAGTTGCTTTTGTGTCTTTTTTGTTACTTTGTTCGTTGTGCTGGTTATTCGGTATGGCATTGCCCGGAGTGGTTGCAAGCTTTGTAATTGCAGTTACTTTTATGTTTTTAATGGTTTTATTCTTGGACTACCACCACACTAAAAGTCAACTGAAAAGTTTTCTCTGAATTAGTAACAGATTCTTACAAATGTCACGTTATTGAACGTCAGTATGTTGGTAAGATAGTGGGTAGGAAAATATCAATAGGTAAAGTCATGAAAGCACAAGCACTAAAATGGATCTTTCCCTTTGTTGCGTTAGGCCTTGGGGGGGCAGGTTTCGCAGCCGTGAATGCGGTGGCGAAAAGCGAAGAAGAACAACAGGTCGTAGATACGCGCCCGGTGGTACAGGTTGAGTCGGTTCAGGCACAGGATCATCAGGTGCTGATCCAAAGCTATGGCGAAGTCATGCCGCTGGAAACAACGCAATTGTCTGTTCAGGTAGCAGGAGAGGTCGTTTACTGGCACCCCAGCTTTGTGGCAGGTGGCGTAGTAGCGAAGGGCGATGTGTTGCTTAGCATTGAGAAAGACAACTACGAAGCCGCGGTACTGCAAGCGGAAGCCCAGTTGGCCAGTGCACAGGCTGCGTTGATCGAAGAGCAGGCACAGGCTGAGGTAGCGGCAGATGAAGCCAAACGCTTCCCCAACAAAAAGCATACCGATCTGTTTTTACGTAAGCCCCAGGTAATGAGCGCGAAGGCCGCGGTTAAATCGGCCAAAGCGGCGCTGATGCGTGCACAGCGTGACCTGGACAATTGTGACGTTGTCGCTCCATTCAATGGGTTAATTGTGTCTCGTGACGTAGGTCTGGGTCAGTTTGTTTCAACAGGCAGCGTTGTGGCGCAGCTGAATAACATTGAGCAAGCTGAAGTGGTGATCCCGATTGCCGGGTTCGACTCTGTATTTTTGCCAGAAACAGTCAGCGGGACAAAAGCGACCATATTCAACAAAGGGGTGAGTGGCTTTTCTCGCGAAGCATACATTGACCGGGATTTGGGGACGGTAGACACCCAGACTCGAATGAGCAACCTGGTAGTTCGCATTGACGACCCATATGGTCTGAACAGCGATCAGCCTAAAGTGAAGTTTGGTACTTATGTTCAGGTGAGCTTCCTGGGCAAAACCCTCAAGCAGATTTACCGACTGCCTCAGGAGCTGGTGAATAACCAAACCGTGTGGTTGTTAAATGACAATGCTGAACTGGAACCCAGACAAGTACAAGTTGTCCGTGAAGAAGGGGAATATTTCCTGGTTGCAGAAGGGCTTAATAACAGTGACAAAGTGGTCGTGACTTTACCTGAATATCCACAGCGCGGTATGGCTGTAAAAGTGGCAGGGGCCGATCAGTCAAACACACAGGGCACCAGCCTGGAAAAGCTATAACGGCAGGGACGGACAATGAGTGAACAACACACACCCAGGCAAACAGGGCTAATCGCCTATTTTGCACATAACTCGGTCGCTGCCAATCTGATGATGGCTTTTATCCTCATCATGGGGATCATCAGTTACTTTACGATCCAGCGGCAAATGTTTCCGAGCATTGAACTGAATCTGATCTCAGTTAATGCAACTTACCCAGGTGCTTCACCACAGGAAATCGAAGAGAGTATCCTGATTAAAGTCGAAGAAGCGCTTAAGGACGTGACGGAGATAGACAAGGCCGTTTATCGTTCGTTCCGTAACGGAGGAAGCGTTCAGCTGGAAATAGACACCAGCGCCGAGCTGGCCGATGTGGCCGATAAAGTGCGCTCGCGGGTCGATGGTATTGCCACCTTCCCGGCGTCGATGGAACCGATACGAGTACAGCAAATTGAGTTTACGCAAGATGTTGTGCAGATGGCACTGGTTGCTGATCTGCCGTTAACGCAGCTCAAGCCGCTGGCTAAAGAAGTTGAAGATGAACTGTTGCAGTTGTCTAATATTTCTCTGGTTGACCGCAATACCCCTGAGTACGAAATCGCCATTGAAGTCGACCCGGATGCATTGCGTCGTTACAACATGTCGATGCAAGAAGTGGCGGCTGCAATTAGCCGTTACTCAACCAACGTATCCGCAGGTCAGATCCGCACCAATGCTGGCCTGATCTCAGTACGGGTTGAGAACCAGAAATACCGCGGCAATGAGTTCCGCCGTATTCCGGTTAAGGTAGGAGCAAACGGCGCGAAAGTGCTGTTGCAGGATGTAGCTGAGATCAAAGATGCGTTTGTTGAAGGCGAATTCTACTTCAAGCTTAACGGTGTCAATGCGGCGTATCTGTCGGTCAGGGCAACCAATGATCAAAACATGGTGCCAATTGCCAATACAATCCACTCTTATATTGAAGCAAAGAACAAGACCTTACCGGAAGGGGTTGAACTGACTGCCTTTGTTGATATGACTTACTACCTTGAAGCGCGTCTGGATATGATGAAAAAGAACATGTTCCAGGGGGCTATCCTGGTTGCGATTATGCTGACCATCTTCTTGCGCTTTAAACTGGCGTTTTGGGTGATGGTGGGTCTGCCTGTGTGTTTCCTGGGTGCGATCATGATGATGCCAGTGTTTGGGATCAGTATGAATATCGTCTCCCTGTTTGCGTTCATTATGGTTCTGGGGATCGTGGTCGATGACGCCATCGTCATAGGGGAAGCGGCCTATACGGAAATAGAACGTAAAGGGCCGGGCGTGAACAATGTGGTCATCGGGGCTAAGCGTGTTGCGACACCTGCCACCTTTGGTGTATTGACGACCATGGCGGTATTTGCGCCTATGGTGCTCTCAAGTGGACCCGAAGCGGCATTCTTTAAGTCTATCGCCATCGTTGTCATGTTGTGTCTGGCATTCAGCCTGATCGAGTCTAAATGGATCTTACCTGCGCATATTGGTCATACTAAATTCAAGCCTATGCGTGAAGGTAGCTGGCGTGCCAAATTTAACAAACGCTTCTTCGCATTCGTTAATGGACCTTATCGCACCCTGGTCGAAAAATGTGTGCAATGGCGCTGGACCGTGTTGTGTGGGTTTATCGGTATGCTGGTATTGAGTGTGTCGCTGATCACTTCTAATCAGGTTCGTTTTGTTCAAATGCCTAAAGTGCCACACGATTACCCTATGGTGAAACTGACGCTGAACGACAATGCGTCTGACTTGCAAACATTGCAAGCGCTCAGCACCATCGAAAAAATGATGCTGGATGTTGAACAAGAGGTGGAGCGAGAGTTTGGTCAGGGTATGATCAAGGACATCATGGTGTGGAACGAAGGACGTACCGAGGGTAACGTACTGGCTGTTCTGGTCGAAGAAGAAGACCGCCCCTTTGATGCCTTCGAACTATCTCGTCGCTGGCGCGAAAAAATGCCTTCTATCGCAGGTGTAAAGTCTTTGCTCGTCATTGATGATGTGAACGATGAAGGTCAGGGACAGGGTGAGTTCGGTTATCTGCTGTATGGTCCGGACATAGATATGCTCAACGCTGCGGGCCGTCAGTTCATTGCGATGCTACAGCAGGAAAAAGGTTTGTTTGATGTGAGCTCCAGTATTGACCCCGAAAGTAAAGAGGTACAGCTGGCATTGAAGCAGGTTGCATATGATTTAGGACTGAGCCTGTCAGATATTGGTAACCAGGTGGGCATGAGCTTCTATGGTGGCGAAGCCCAGCGGGTGATCCGTGACGGCGAAGAGATCAAGGTCATGGTACGTTATCCGCGACTGGACCGGGAGGCTTTCTCGTCACTGAAGCACACGGTCATCACAACCCCTGAGGGCAAAGATGTCATGTTGGGTGATGTGGTTGAATTTGTTGAACGCCCGGGGGTGAGCTATATCCGTCGTGAAAATGGCTATCGTACGGTCTATATCTACGGCAATATTGACGAACAGGTCATTGAGCCAAACCAGGTCGTTGAAAACATCGATAAAAATCTGCTGCCTAAACTGATGGAGCAGTTCCCTGAGGTGAAGACCGAACTGGGTGGTGATATTGAAGAAGATCAGGCACAGGCTAATGAGCAGATGATGTTCTTTATTGCCGGTATGTTCATTGTATATATCTTGCTGGCAGTCCCGCTTAAGAGCTATGGTCAGCCGTTAATCATAATGTCTGTAATCCCGTTCAGCCTGGTCGGCGCTATTTGGGGACATTGGTTCTTTGGCTTGGATATGAGCATGATGTCGACCTATGGTTTGATAGCCGCGGCGGGTGTGGTTATCAATGACTCGCTGGTTATGACGGATTATGTGAATCAGGTGCGCAAAGAAGGCGTAAAACTCAAAGATGCGGTAGTTGAAGCGGGTTGTGCGCGATTCCGTGCGATCACTTTGACCTCAATCACCACCTTTGCGGGGGTTGTGCCGATTATCTTTGAGACCAGCCTGCAAGCGAAGTTTGTTATTCCTATGGCGGTATCTCTGGGCTTTGCAGTGCTGTTTGCAACGTTAATCACACTTATTCTGGTTCCTTGCCTGTATATCATTTTGGTTGATGTAAGAGCCCTGCTGATTAAGGTGTTTGCTTTCATCTTAGAAGTCTTCATTTTAATGTTAAACAGGCTAAAGCAATTGCTTAACCTTAACGTGGATAAGCGCCCGAGCTAATTGCACGCGTTGTGACAGACGGTTCAGAGGCCAGCATTTGCTGGCCTTTTTTTTACAGCTAGAATCTTGCGGCTCGAAGTGAATTAAATGACATCTCAGGCGTTTATTTGCTATGTTAGGGTCACAATGGTTTTTAACAAATTAGGAACAAGTGAGTGACCAAAACGCTGACCCCGCCCGTGGCTAAAAAAGTGCCACACACCATGACCCACCACCAGGATCAAAGGACAGACAACTACTACTGGATGCGTGACGATAATCGTCAGGACCAGCAGATATTGGACCATTTGCATGCCGAAAATGCCTACTGTGAGGCAGTGATGGGCGATCACAAAGCATTGCAGGACCAGTTGTTTGAAGAAATGAAAGGCCGCATTGTAAAAGACGACAATACGGTGCCCGTCAAAGACGGGCGCTTTTGGTATATGAGTGAGGTCAGTGGCGACGATGAATATTCACGTCATTACCGTGGCAGCGATGAAGCCATGACTGACAAGCAATTATTACTGGATGTCAATGCGCTCGCCAAGGCTTACGAGTTTTATGAACTGGGTGATATCGCCGTTAGCCCAAATGACAATGTGCTGGCTTACAGTGAAGATACGGACGGCCGGCGCATTTATACCGTGCGCTTTAAAGACTTACAAAGCGGTGAGATGCGCAGTGACGTACTGACTGAAACCGAAG
The DNA here is from genome assembly GCF_024124545.1 of Pseudoalteromonas sp. XMcav2-N. Taxonomy (GTDB): domain Bacteria; phylum Pseudomonadota; class Gammaproteobacteria; order Enterobacterales; family Alteromonadaceae; genus Pseudoalteromonas. The sequence continues at coordinate 51,396 of NZ_JAMXSF010000014.1, read as the reverse complement.
GGGAAGTAGTCTGGGCCAATGACAATAAAACCGTATTCTATGTACGTAAAGACCTGCAAACCCTGCTGGGCTATCAGGTTTATCGCCATGTATTAGGCACACCGCAAAGCGATGACCAGCTGGTGTATGAAGAACAGGACCGTCAGTTTTATATGGGTCTGGGTAAGAGTCGCGATGAAAGCGAGATCTACATTCATCTGGCCGCTACGGAAACCACAGATATTCTGGCGTTGTCGGCCGATGAGCCACAAGGTCAGTTTGAGCGCTTACTGACCCGAACCACAGGTCATGAATATGGTCTTGATAAGCTGGGGGAGCATTACTTCCTGGTCTCTAACCGGGAAGCCAAAAATTTCCGCCTGTTACGTGCGACCAAAGAGACGCTGGCCAACCCTGACTTGTGGGAAGAGTTGATTGCGCATCGTGAACACGTGCTGCTTGAAGGCATGGAGCTGTTCCACAGTCACTATGTGGTGACAGAGCGAGAGCTTGGCCAGATCCGTTTTGTTGTGCATGATTACGCGGGTAATAGTTATCAGCTTAAGTTTGACGATGCCTGCTTTTTTGCCGGGTTGGGCTATAACCCCGAGCCAGAGGCCGAAACTGTCAGGATCTACTACTCAAGCCTGACAACCCCTAGCAGTGTTTATGACTTTGCACTTGTCGGGGGTAAAAAGGCCCTGAAGAAACAACAGAAAGTACTGGGTGACTTTAACCCTGACTATTATGCTTCTGAGCGATTACATATCCCTGTACGTGATGGGGTCGAGGTACCGGTGTCACTGGTTTATCGCAAAGATAAGTTCAGTAAAGATGGCACTAACCCGCTGCTGCAATATGGGTATGGCGCTTACGGCATCACCATAGATCCGAATTTCTCGACTAACACATTGAGCCTGCTGGACCGCGGCTTTGTGTATGCCATTGCGCATATTCGAGGTTCAGAGATGCTTGGCCGTAACTGGTACGAGCAAGGTAAAAAAGCGCATAAGCAAAATAGCTTTAACGACTTTGAAGACGTTACCCGGGCTTTGGTTGAGCAAGGATATGGTGCTGCGGATAAAGTGTTTGCCTCTGGTGGTAGTGCCGGCGGTCTGCTGATGGGGGCCGTGGTGAATCAGGCACCAGAGTTATATCGTGGGATTGGTTGTCATGTGCCCTTTTTGGATGTGCTAACCACTATGCTGGACGAGAGCATCCCGCTGACGACCAACGAATATGATGAGTGGGGGAATCCGAACGATGAGGCGGACTACCGTACTATCTTAGCGTATTCACCCTATGACAACCTGCGCGCCGCTGACTATCCTAATATTCTGGTAACAACAGGACTGCATGATTCTCAGGTGCAATACTGGGAGCCGATGAAATGGGTGGCCAAGTTGCGCGAATTGAAAACGGATAACAATTTGTTGTTGTTTAAAACCGATATGGATGCCGGGCATGGTGGCGCATCGGGTCGCTTTAAAAGCTTGCATGAAAAGGCGCTGGAAATGGCCTTTTTCATTGGCTTACTGACTCGCTAATCCTGCGTTTTGAAGCAGACTGATGCAGATCAGTCTGTGTGTCAGCCACCTGGCATATCATGTGAAAAATAGACTTGGAGAGCAGGTATGTTTGCAGCACATGGAAAATGGCAAATTAATATTGCCCCGCCAGTGATTTTTGTGAATCTGATCGGCGCTTTTAACCGAGAAGGGGTTCGGGCGTTCGAGCAACAGGCAGTGACTGAAGTGTCATCCTTTCCTGCGGGGTCGCTGCAGCGGGTTGTGATCAACCTGGCTCAGTGTGAGCTGGCAACGTCGGACAGTATGGAGGCACTGCAAAGCTATTTCTCAGAAGTGGCGCAACGTGGTTATCAGGAAATCGATTTTATTGGTGTGAATGCTTTGTCTCGTCAGTTGCTGACGCGGTTGTGGCAGGAGCAACCTGTGAAAGTGCTGTTTTATCTTGATGCGGATGCTTATCTGATTCAGCACCCTCATTATCGTGATGCTGCCCCCTGGCTGAGTGCATCGATAATTGAATGATAAAGTAAATGGAGAGGCCCAGCCCCTCCATTTTGCAAACTGTTTGAGCCTGTTAAGCTAAATAGGCTTTCAGCATCCACACCAGTTTCTCTTGCTCTTTGATGTAGTCGCTCATCATTGCAGCCGTACCCTCATCGCTTGCATCGCCAGCTTGTTCTAAAATGGCGCGCTGCATTTTTATCAGGGTGGTAAACCCGTCCAGCAGGTACTTCACCGCTTCCTGGCCATCACTGATCCCTTTGGCCTCGTTGATCTGGCTGTGCTCAAGATAATCACTGAAAGCATGCAGCGGCGTGCCTTCTATGGTCAGAATACGCTCCGCGATTTCATCTACCTGTAGCAAAAGTTGATTGTATATCTCTTCAAACTTGACGTGCAGCTCAAAGAAATTTCGGCCTTTAATGTTCCAGTGAACACTGCGGGCGTTCATATATTGGATCTGATAACTACTTAACAGGGTATTGAGGTTGCTTACTAACGCCTGACTCTTCTGGCTGTCTAATCCAATGCTGTTGCTCATAGTTTACTCCTGTATTGCGGTTAAAAAAGAAGACGCAAACAGGTTGCGTCTGAGTGATTCTTAGTGTGACTAAAAAGACGGCAGATGCCAAATGGGAAAAGTCGATTGCAGGCATCAACATTATTGAAGACAGCACCGTACTGACTGCGCCACACTGTTGGACAAAAGCTTATACAACAGCGGCTTAATCTGCACTTAATGATGCTTAAAGTTTGCCACTTTGATACTTGAGGCCATAACAACAACCACTAAGTTGATCTATCTCAAGCAGTAAATAGGTTGCTTTTTCACCGCTGTGGGAATTTGATTCAGGTCAAAATTTCCCCGGCTAAGGCGCGCATAATGATCTCAACAGGCAGAAGATGTGGATTGAACCGAGGTTATCTGAAACGCACATCTGTGCCATTCATTCAGGTTTTTTTAGGCGTGTCAGAGCACTGCATACAGGTGCAACACCCAAGGAGCGTATCATGCAAGGTAAAACCCCTTCTCAACATAAATCCGAAATTGCTGTGGTTGTTATTGCACTACTGACGTTTGTGGTTGGTCTGGTCGGCCACCTGGCAGGTGCGAGTTACGCGAATTCAGACGCATTCGGCTATATTGCTGCGCCGATCCCCCTGATTGTCGGGATCATTGCGTTGGTGGCTTATAAAATTGCAGCAAATGGCGATCACTGAGATCGCTGCAGTATCTCAACGATGTAGTTGAGTACAGTACGAGAGTAAATTAAGGTGGTATGGCTGAGACGAAAGATTTTGTGCTCGGCCATGCCTTTTAACTTAGTTTCATCCAACAGCACAGTACCATCTGAGCGACTGCCTTTTTTCAGCAGCGGCATCAGGCCAATTGGCAGATCTCCGGCGATGCTGTATAACTTGGCTTTAAATGGCCAGTTATGCTGCTGACTGAGCAAGTATTCCACGCTGTTTCTGAGCACCATATCAAAACCATGGTCATGCATATGCTTGGCGATATAGCTGCCCTTGTGCGGGGTGCCCAGCGTGATGACTTTGCTGATAGCCTGGCTGGCCTCAGACTGGTGGGTGAGATAATCTCGGGCAACCAGTCCACCCATTGAGTGGCAAACCAGCGCAGCATCATGGCCCGCCACAAAGGCATCTATCTGCGCAAAGATAGTCTGTTTGTCTGGCGTCAGCGTGTTATAGCTGAGGTTGAGGATCTCGAAGCCGAGCTTTTCCAGCCGCTCGCACAGCGGGCGCATGACAAATCCTGACATATACAATCCATGTAAAACGACGACTCTGGTTACTGCCATTGTGCTTACCTCTTGTGCATCCGGGTGAGATTATCCCTGCAATATTTCCGGGATCAGATGCACACTGTGTTGTTCATCACTGAACCAGATTTCACCGTCCTGTACCGTGACTGTCAAGGCCATTGTGCGAGTTAGCATCTCAGCCATTACGCTAGTGGCGCTGTAAGGCAAGCTGATGACCTTAAGGTTCGTGTACTGGCGCAGTGTGTTCTGGTTTTTTTGCCACCATGGGCCCTGATTGTTCTCACCATAGGTATAAAGTACCACTTGTTTAGAACGATTGCTGGCTTTTTTAAGCCACTTTTCTTCGGGTAAGCCCACACTAAGCCACAGTTCAATTTCATCACTGAAGTTTTTCAGCCAGATATCCGGCTCATCTTCGACACATAGGCCCTTACTGAAACTGAGTCCGTCCTGGTACTCCAGCGCAAACGCCAGCAGCCGCACCATCACACGCTGGGCGTTTTCCGATGGGTGTTGTGCCAAGGTAACACTGATGTCCTGATATACATGACGGTCCATATCGCTGAGCGAGAGATTGGCCTTTAAAATAGTTGATTTGAGTGCCATTGCCTGTCCAATAAAGCAAAAATGCCATTATATCGGTAAATGCCCAGTTTGTACGGGGAAAGTGGTGTGGATGTCCGCTAGCGACTATTCAGGTGGTAATGGAACAGACAGGCCTGAGCAAGCGCGCAGCCAGGCAATAGCCATGATCCTTTGTAGATAAGAGTGAGAAGTAAAACAGCCCCTGGCAGAGTTGCGTAGTACAAAAGGTGACCCTGGGTATAGCGGCTGCACAGCCAGTGAACCGGCAAACCGATGACGAGCCAGCCGACCAAAGAGAAAGCAAGGTAAAACGCGGATAATAAAGCGAAACTGGTAAGCAAACCCACCATTTTCATTGGGCTGAGTAAATCATCAACCATCAGGGTCGCCATACCCAGCAAGAGCAGCAGGCCAGTGTAAAAAACACTTTTTAACGCCGCACTGGCCCAGTTACCGTTCAAAATACATACTCCTTACTGCCAGAGATGTGTGGCTGCTTATTCTATCCCCAATATCGCGGTTTATAGTACACTATGCGTTATTCATGTGTCGTGCGGCTGGGCAAACTAAATAGTGTGTTTTTCGAGCCATTGAACCCGACACAAGCAGATTTAATAAGGTAGAAAACGATGAGCAGAACAGGTATCCAGTGGTTCCCCGGACATATGAACAAGGCGCGCAATGAGATCAAAGAGATCATGCCGCAGATGGATGTGATTATTGAGGTACTGGACGCCCGCATTCCTTATAGCAGTGAAAACCCTATGGTCGCACAGCTGCGTGGCGACAAGCCGGTCATCAAAATCCTGAACAAAGCCGATCTGGCCGATCCAGAACTGACACAGGCCTGGATGGACTATTTTGAACGTGAAGATGGGGTGAAAACCCTGGCATTTGGCCATGACAAAGGCAATGACGTTCAGCGTATTAACGCGTTATGTAAAAAGCTGGCGCCGCATAAAGTCGGTCAGGATAAGCAGCTCAAGGCGATGATCATGGGCATTCCTAATGTCGGCAAATCGACACTGATCAATATTCTGGCAGGGCGTATCGTCGCGAAAACGGGCAATGAACCCGCGGTGACGAAAGCCCAGCAGCGCATTAAGCTCGAAGACGGCATAATGCTGTACGATACACCGGGCATGTTATGGCCAAAAGTTGAAAATGAAAACTCGGGCTATCGCCTTGCTGCAACCGGTGCCATTCGTGATACTGCAATCAACTATGAAGAAGTGGCCAGTTACACCGCCGAATATCTGCTGCAGGCATATCCACAGCTTTTACAGGCTCGATATAAAATTGATGAGTTGCCTGAGTGCGACTGGACCTTTATTGAAATGGCCGGGCGAAAGCGGGGGTGTATTCGTGGTGGCAACCAGGTGGATACGCACAAAATGTCAGAGATCCTAATCAACGAGCTCCGCGATGCCATCATAGGTCGCATCACCATGGAAACCCCGCAAATGCGTGATGAAGAGGAAGAAATGGTTGCGCAACTGCGTCAGGCGGCAGAAGCGAAAAAGGCGGCCAAAGAGGAAGAAAAGCGCCAGCGTCGTGCTCGTGCACGGAAAAATCGTCGTTAATCCCTGCTGGGTGAGCAAAAATCAGGCATAAAAAAAGCCCGGGGCAGGGCTTTTTGATTTCATATCTACCGTCACCGATATGAGCAATGTAGCAAGTAAAATAGTGAGTTGGTTGCCTGTGAGCCACATCAAGGGGCGTTAATGCTTTTCACCTGCAACCAGAGCTTTGTGCGTAAGCAACACGTACTTCTGAGTCGAGAAACAAATTAAGTACTACAACAAAATGAGTCGTCAATCTCGCTTTGTTGATAATGATTATCAATTAGATCTTTCCGGTTGTCAACACTCATTTGAAATTAATTATCATTTGCGTTAGTGGCAGATCGCTAATTTGGTAAATTTCAGGCATAAAAAAAGCCCTGTACAGGGCTTTTTTTGTGTTCATATCTACCGTCACCGATATGAGCAATGTAGCAAGTAAAATAGTGAGTTAGTTGCCTGTGAACCACATTAAGGGGCGTTAATGTTATTCACCTGCAACCTGCGCAGTTAACGTGTGCATCACGTGTTTCAGGGTCGAGAAACAAAATATGTACTGCAACAAAGTGAGCCGTCAATCCCGCTTTGTTGAGATTGATTATCAATTAGATCTTTGTGCCTGTCAATTCTTTTTTGAAAATAATTCTCATTTAGTTTGGGCTGTGAATTCAACGTAGTTCGTTGTCATGCCATCTTTCAGCGCTGTGCTTTAGGTGATGTGTGCAGAAAAGCACTCTGGAGTGAGCTGTTTTTAATCCGGAAATGAAAAAAGCCCTGAGGAGGGCTTTTTGAGTTCATATCTACCGTCACCGATATGAGCAATGTAGCAAGTAAAATATAAGGCGGTTGTTGAGTTACACCAAGGGGCGTCAATGTAACTCAGCAACAACCAGTGCTGTTATCGTGCGCAACACGCGTTTCAGGGTCGAGAAACAATTAGAGTAACAAAATGAACCGTCACGTCACTTTGTTGAGATTGATTATCAATTAGATTTGTGTGCCTGTCAATTACTTTTGAAAATAATTCTCATTTGTGTTTTTGCTGGTTCGTACTATGTGTTTTATTAATTTACTCATAATGTACACTTTTTTAACATGATGAGAGGTGTTACTCTGCTTCTTGTTAGTACAGTTAAAAGGAACTTATGAATTGAATACCATTATCTTACCGGGAGCCATAATTGCGGCAGTTAGTCTGCCGGTGTTTGCGACAGAGTACTTTGATATAGAAGCTGAGCTGCTTACATTCGGCTCACAGAGCTACAAGATTTATTTGGATGCTGAACCTGTGTCTCGTACAGAACAAGAGATACGTTTGCGCTTTTGGGCGCAATGCGCTGATGCGTCGTGCAAAAGTCAGCGCTTTCAGAGGCAGGTAGTGCGAGATTTTGAACAGGCAATGTCAAAAGGTGCATTTGGGGTATCAACTAAGACGCACGTGTTGCCTTGTGACTATGCTGATAAAGGATGCCCGTTTAATTACAATGCTGCAACTCTGGTGCTTGAAACAGACGTAACGCCTGAAGAGCTAGCGTCACACGACTTAAATGTATTTGACTTAGTCATCGTCATGAACATGTCTGAATCTGGTGTCGGTATGCCTTTGAGTGCATGTAATTACGATACATCTCCAAGCACGTGTTTAACGAACACCAACTTTCAGTTTTCCGCGCTCAGCCCCACCTCATTCTCGGTGACCTATGAGACAGATTGGAATGATGCGGATCAGCGTGATGATGAACAGGAACTGCATCACTTTACCCAAAAAGCGGGTTACTACTGTAAAGAGCGGGCACAGACCAGGGCATCGCATGTGCGTGTAACACTGACATGCGATCATCAGGGTGAGCAAAAACCGCAGCTTTAGTTAGTCTGCAACCAGTAATAGTAGTCGGTGGCATCGTGAATATCGACGCGCTGCTGCGCGGCTTCCAGCTGGTTAATGACCTGGTGTAAATGTGCCGGATTTTCCCAGGTTTCACTGACATCCACGCCAAGCCTCACAGAAAATGCTGGCGAGGCCAGTGCACGTTCATCAGCTGTGGCATTCATGATTGAATCACTGCTATCCCGCTCGTAGGCCATAATTGAAATACCATCCAGCACATTGGCCAGTTCCGTAAAAAAAGCGCTTCCCCGATCTGGCCAGTTGATATTGGTTGAGCTGTCATACCAGGTTGGAATATCAGCATAAAGTTTTATCTGTGCCATCTCCTGAGTATCGAGTAAGGCTCTGATTGCTTTAAATGTATCAATGAGTTGCCACAACAAAGCCTGTCGTGACTGGGCTGTGCCTTGCTTCCATTCATTTAGGGCATGGGGCTCTATATCCAGGTGAAGCGCCGTAAATTCGGCATCTGGTGCAGCATGGTGCTGATAGTCGATAAAACGGGTCTGCAACTTACTCAGCATCTTGCTATGGTTGCTCGGAAAAACCCAGGTGTTTTGTGCCATCAAATAGTGTGACTGAATCCCCTGTGTTGCAAGTGTTTGATTCCACTGTGCGACGGCCTGAGGGTGAGTCGATGTATATTGCCCGTAGGAACCATAAACAACAGAAATATTCTGTTGCTGCAGTAAATCAATCAAGGTTTGTTGTTCAGATTGTGCGGTGATCATAGAGGAAGCACCCAGCGGGTCGCCCCCTTTTTTCCACAGCCAGGTTGCGCGTTCAGATGCCTGAATGGCAACACTGGTTGTGAGTGCCAGTATCGAACCGAGAAAGATGTGGCGCTTAGGCATTGTTAGACTCCTTATTGATTGTTTTACCGTCGACTGTATGTGTCAGACATATTCCATGATGGGTGCTCGATCCCAGTGCCAAATTGCCGTATAACTAACCTTAAATAACAAAAAATAAACAGGATATTTATGCTAAGTTTGCTTGGCTTAATTGGTGCTTTGGCATTACTGATAGGCCTTACCCTGCGCGGGGTCAACTTATTTATCGCTGCGCCCTTGTGTGCATTGATTGTGGCCCTGACCAGTGATATTGCCATTTTCAATGGCACCTCGGGACAACCCTTTGTGTCTCTTTATATGGCCGGATTTGCCGGATTTTTGCAAGCCTGGTTTTTGATGTTCCTGCTGGGCTCTTTGTTTGGCAAGTTCATGGAAGACACTGGGGCGGCTGATGCCATTGCCCATTACGTGATAGGCAAAATCGGGATGAAGTACGCGGTACTTGCCGTGGTACTGGCTTGCGCGCTACTGACTTATGGGGGGGTCAGTGTGTTTATCGTGGCTTTTTCCGTTTATCCCATGGCTTTGAGTTTGTTTAAAGATGCAAATCTGCCCCGGCGCTTTATCCCGGCCGTACTGGCATTTGGTTCCGTGACCTTTACGATGACCTCTGCAGGCTCACCTGAAATCCAAAACTGGATCCCTATTAAGTACCTGGGTACATCGCCCTATGCAGCCTGGCAGGAGAGTCTGGTTGTAGCCATTTTTATGGCGGGATTAGGTTATATGCTGCTGAGCTGGATGATCCGTCGCGCAGTGGCGAACGGTGAAAGTTTTGTGGCCCGCCAGGATGATCCCGAGCAGGTTCAGAGGTGCTTGCCGCATCCAATCACGGGTTTATTACCTTTACTGGTCGTACTTATATTGTCCTTTACCTTGCATGGTGCACTGCAACAAAATGCGCTGATCGTTGCTCTGCTGGGTGGGGTACTCACTATTTTAGCGATTAATTTTAAGCACTTTCGCAATTTATCTCAGGCGGTCAATCTTGGCACTACCGGCGCTTTGGTAGCAATCGGGAATACGGCTGCGGTGGTGGGCTTTGGCGCGGTAGCCAAAGGCACGCCGGCGTTTAATGAAGCTGTTGCTCTGATGACCAGTATCCCCGGCAATGAACTGCTTGGCGCTGCCATTGCAGTGAGTGTAATCGCGGCACTGACGGGATCGGCATCGGGCGGGCAGGCTATTGCGTTGCCCTTAGTTGCGCCGCACTATCTGGACTTGGGCGTTGATGCAAATCAGCTGCATCGGGTGGTGGCTATCAGCTCTGGGGCGCTCGATACCTTGCCACACAATGGCTATGTTGTGACGACCGTTCGTGCAATTTGCGGAGAGAAGCATCAGGATGCGTACTGGCCATTAGCGGTACTGACGGTGCTGGTTCCATTATTAGGTGTGGGGCTTATTCTCGGGCTATTTATTTGGTTTTAAATGACTTGCAGGCAGGCGTTTTTGCCTGAACCGTATTGAGTCGTTTAGCCCCTGATTTGGGTAAGTAAGAGTGGAGTAAGCAGGTCATTTAAGTCATCGAAATGGCCACTTATTTACGCTATTCGCGGGGCTTTTATTACCCATTAAAACAGGGGCAGCCTTTATCTGACGGTGTTTTGGAGCATACAAAAGCCCCATAAGCAAAATACATTCCACGATAAACCACTTTTTTCTCAAATTGATTGCATTTTAGACGACGTGAAGGATGATGTTCGCCTAAAGAGGTGATATACTCCCGCCGAATAATTTTTCTACTTTAAATAGAGTAAAACAATGGCAGATTTATCGAAATACAGAAACATTGGTATTTTCGCGCACGTTGATGCGGGTAAAACTACCACCACTGAGCGTATTCTAAAGCTTACTGGTAAAATCCACAAAACGGGTGAAGTACATGACGGTGAGTCTACTACTGACTTCATGGAGCAGGAAGCTGAGCGTGGTATTACAATCCAATCAGCAGCGGTAACTTGTGAGTGGAAAGGCCACCGTTTAAACGTTATCGATACTCCTGGACACGTTGACTTCACAGTTGAAGTATATCGTTCACTGAAAGTACTAGACGGTGGTATCGGTGTATTCTGTGGATCTGGCGGTGTTGAGCCTCAGTCAGAAACTAACTGGCGTTATGCGAATGAATCAGAAGTTGCACGTGTTATCTTCGTAAACAAGCTTGACCGTATGGGTGCAGACTTCTACCGTGTAGTAGGTCAGGTTGAAAATGTACTTGCTGCTAACCCACTTGTTATGACGCTGCCAATTGGTATCGAAGACGAGTTCTGTGGTGTTGTAGACGTACTTTCTAAGAAAGCATACGTATGGGATGACACTGGTCTTCCAGAAAATTACGAAGTGCAAGACGTTCCAGCAGACATGGTTGACAAAGTTGAAGAGTACCATGAAATGCTGATCGAAACTGCGGTTGAGCAAGACGACGACCTGATGGAAGCGTATATGGAAGGTGAAATGCCTTCTGTAGAGCAAATCAAAGAGTGTATCCGTAAAGGTACTCGTGAGCTGGCGTTCTTCCCAACTTACTGTGGTTCAGCGTTCAAGAACAAAGGTGTTCAGCTGGTACTAGACGCAGTTGTTGATTACCTGCCTGCGCCTACAGAAGTTGACCCTCAGCCTCTGACTGATCCAGAAACAGGTGAGCCTACTGGTGAAGTAGCAACTGTAGATGCTGACGAGCCGCTTAAAGCGCTTGCGTTTAAGATCATGGATGACCGTTTCGGCGCCCTGACCTTTATCCGTATCTACTCTGGTCGCATGAAAAAAGGTGACACTGTACTTAACTCTGCAACTGGTAAAACAGAGCGTATCGGCCGTATGGTTGAAATGCAGGCGGACGAGCGTAACGAACTGACTGAAGCACAAGCGGGTGACATCATCGCGGTTGTGGGCATGAAGAACGTTCAAACTGGTCACACGCTGTGTGATCCTAAGCACGAATGTACACTTGAAGCGATGATCTTCCCTGATCCGGTAATCTCTATCGCGGTAGCACCTAAAGATAAAGGTGGTAACGAGAAGATGGGTATCGCGATTGGTAAGATGGTTGCAGAAGATCCGTCATTCCAGGTTGAAACTGATGAAGATTCAGGCGAAACCATCCTTAAAGGTATGGGTGAGCTTCACCTGGACATCAAAGTTGACATCCTTAAGCGTACTTACGGTGTAGACCTAATCGTTGGTCAGCCTCAGGTTGCTTACCGTGAAACTATCACACAGGAAATCGAAGACAGCTACACGCACAAGAAGCAGTCTGGTGGTTCTGGTCAGTTCGGTAAGATCGACTACCGCATCAAGCCTGGTGAGCCTAACTCTGGCTACACTTTCTCATCTTCAGTTGTTGGTGGTAACGTTCCTAAGGAATTCTGGCCAGCAGTTGAGAAAGGCTTCAAGATGATGATGGACGAAGGTGTTCTGGCTGGCTTCCCTGTACTAGACGTTGAAGTTGAGCTGTTCGACGGTGGTTTCCACGCAGTTGACTCATCAGCAATCGCGTTCGAAATCGCAGCGAAAGGCGCATTCCGTCAGTCAATCCCTAAAGCAGGCCCTCAGCTTCTTGAGCCTGTGATGAAGGTTGACGTGTTCACTCCAGAAGACAACGTAGGTGACGTAATCGGTGACCTTAACCGTCGTCGTGGTATGATCAAAGACCAGGAAGCTGGCGCAACTGGCGTACGTATCAAAGGTGAAGTACCACTATCTGAAATGTTCGGATACATTGGTCACCTGCGTACTATCACGTCTGGTCGTGGTCAGTTCTCAATGGAATTCTCTCACTATGCACCTTGCCCGGCAAACGTTGCTGACGCAGTCATTGCAGCAGAGAAAGAGAAAAAAGCTGCTAAGTAATTAGTAGACTGATTTCTGAAAAAAGGCCGCATTTGCGGCCTTTTTAATGCTTGTTACTGTAAGATGCGGCGTGTTGAATCCCGTGACTCCAAAACTCCCCTTATCACTCATCTAAATAGTTCGCATGCTACTTGGGCACAAATATAAATAAAATCATACCCCCCATCCTGCGTGGAAATTAATCGCTAATTATTGCTAAAAATAACACAAATGGACTTGATTTAGGAACTCTGCAACTTTATCATTAGAACTCAGATTCTGTTGATTCTGCCTGTAATTGAGTAAAATTGGGAGGTACTCATGAGAACCATAGATTTGGATATCAGCTGGTTTGCCGTGTTAGCCACTTTGTGTGGTATTTCACTGTGTTATGGGATGATGACTTTGGTCGCCCTAAATGGGATTGCGTCGTCATTGATGGTTTTGGCGCTATTGGTTGTTGCATTGGTTGTAGTGTCGACACTCACCAATAAGCGCTTTGTACATATCGATAAAGCAGGAATTTGTTATCGCACATGGATGAAAACACAGTATGTGCACGCAGATGAAATAGTATCACTCGAGCGACAAAAGCTGGGTCCGTTGCGTTGTTTAAGGGTTGTGCTTAGTAACAACCGAAAATTAGCATTTCCCTACTGGTCTATTGATGATGTTGAGCTGCAAAAAGCTGCTCAGCTGCTATCTGTTCCGATATTGGAAAATAGCAACCAAGTTAAAGCTTGAACATACCAAATCACCACACAAGGTGACCTGGTGTAAAAACTGAGAGCAAACAAAAAAATGCGCCTTCTGGCGCATTTTTTCTATTTTTATAGTACAGACTTAACCTGATGATTAAGTCTGTCTATTTACAGTGTCGGGTTACTTAGTGCGACGACGCAGTAATGCCAGAGGCGCAGCAAACAGCGCCAGCCAGCCGAAACTACCTGAATCATCATCGTCGTTGTCATCGCCTTGTTTGACGTCTCTGACATTGACGACCACTTCAACTGCCTCTGACAGATTGCCTGCACTGTCCTGTGCCTGAACCATAAATTCGATACGATTATCGTACTCGTAGTCTAACTCACCTGCTACAAGCAGCTGGCCTGATGCGTTTACTGTGATGACATTGGTGCCGGTGACAATAAAGCGTTCTACAGGCGTGACTGCTGAATCTGCATCAGAGAAGTCCAGCATGCCAATAACTGTTTGTAATTGTGTATTCTCATCAACAGTGAAGTGCTGGCCTTCAGCAATGACCGGGCGAGGATCGACCGGCGGTTCGCCTGCAACGGTTTTCACTTCGATGATCACTGGGTCGTGATCTGATGCTCGATAAGCGTGGTCGGCATACAGCTCAGCGATTTGTGCGTCGGTACGGTATTCCGTGTTGTAATCCAGCATACGCGGCTCATCGGCATTGATGTGCCAATCTGTTGCATCGGTTACTTTGCTCAGTAACGACTGAGAAGCAACGGCATGGTCCAGGCTGCCCAGACGACCAGAGTAGTTGTAAGAATAGCCGAGTGTATTGCTATCCAGGTGCGTTATGACATTGCTCAGGCCTTTGTCTTCGAATGCGCGCATTGGATCTTCCATTGCGTATGCATTCATGTCGCCAACCAGAATCACATCAGCATCGTCGTTACCGGTAGGGTTAGTTGCAAGCCAATCTGCGAATGAATTGGCGCCTTCGGTACGGATAGCGTTCCAACAGCCCTGACCGTCGCCCTGGTCTGCATTGTCACCTTCTGCACTACCACATCCTTTAGACTTCAGATGCGCAACCGCAACCGTGAATTCTTCGTTGTTGTCTAACTTACGGAAGCTCTGTGCTGTTGGTGGGCGGTTGCTATAGTCAAATGGCGCTGCAGTGGTAAAGCTGGCTGTGCCCGCTTCTTCAACCGTGTCAGTACGATAGATAATACCGGTTGTAATGTCGTCTGTACCAATCTGAGAGGCGTTAAAGTCGACATAGGCATAGGTGTACTCAGATTCAGCATTAATGGCCTTCACCAGGTCTGCGACTGCGCTATGCTCGCCGAAACCGTCGTTCTCTAGTTCCATCAGACCTATCACGTCAGCGTCCAGCGCGGTAATTGCGGAGACCAGTTTCGCTTCCTGACGTACCAGCTCTTCAGCTGTATCTGCACCACGAGGAGTTGGGAAGCCACCACCTTGACCGTCGCCATTGAAATAGTTCAATACGTTGAAGCTGGCAATACGCAGATCGCCTTCACCTTTGAGCTCAGGAGCTTCAGTACGCTCATTGGTGTTGTTGAAAGTCGGCGCTTTTGTTGGGTTTAGACGGTATTGACCAAAACTATAGGCAATAACCCCTTCCAGATTAGTGACTGTGTCACCCAGGCGGATTGTTTTATAGGCATCCAGACCTGTGCTTGGGTAAGGGATCATTTCTGGATTCTGAACAGTAGAGCCGTCGTCCATCAGTAGGAATTTTTTGGTGTTTTCAGCTTCTAATGCGTTGGCTGCATCGCCAGGCATTGCCACCTGTGTGCCCTGGTAAAGACGCTCTGTTGCCAGGCCAACTTCACCGTAACGGCCCAGGTTGTATGTATCCGCTACGACCATATCCTGAGACAGGCTAACCAGCATGCCTTCAACCGCTTCCAGATCACTTACTTCTTTCACAGGCAGAGTCAGCATCTGTGCCTGAACATCGGCGCTGCCGCATACTTCAAGTTGCGTGACATTGCCTAATTGCGTTGCGTTGTAGAATTCCTGAACGGTACCTTGTACGCGAACCTGATCGCCTACTTTAACATCGACATCTTTGTAGTATACAAACAGACCTTCTGAGGTCATGCTGTCTTCGTCCATATCCGCTGCCAGTGACTGGACGAAGAAGCCTTTAAGCTGGTTGTCTTCCTGAAGATCAGCTGTTACAACGGCTTCAATCGTCACAACCTGATCTTTTAGCGGGCTTTCATCTGTGTTGCCCTGAATTTCATTAATTTTTGTGCTTGCGTCGCCACAAACCAACGGCTCTGGCTTATCATCGTCGCCGTCACCACCGCCAGCGTCGCCACTATGGCTACCCAGGCCGCTGAAATCGTCTTTTTCGAACTGTACCCACTCGGCGCTAGGATCAAACTCGGCATCAAATGTTGTTCGGCCTGTTGTTACTTCGATATTGCGGCGCAGTGTTTTGTCTTGGGTTGCAACGCCGTTATTTTCCCACTTGCTGCCAGGGTCAAAGCCAACCTGCCCAAAGCTGTCTAACACGGTGTCGCCATTGCGCAGTACAATTGCATCGTCGCCATTGTACCAGCTGCCGCCAATAGTAAGCTGGGCAGCGTTGAGCACAGTATCGACTGCACTGCTGTTAGCAATAACATAGGTGCCGCCTGCAGCAATTTCACCGCTTAGCTCAATCGTATTAGATGGATCGGTACCACCATTTGAATAATAACTCAGTGTGTAGCCATCGAGCGATATTGCGTTTTCTGAAGTATTGAAAAGCTCAACTGCTTTGTTGTTTGAGCTACCTTCAATGTACTCTGACATGATGACCTGAGCCTGCACAGGGGCAGTTGCTGCGGCCACAAGAAGTGCCAGTGGAGTGAATTTTGTTTTTATCATGTTTTTTCCCGTGTGTAGTTTAAACCCAAATGGGTACATAAGCTTACGGGGGCTATGTTACACAAAAATGACACAATGTTAATCAGAAAAATGCAAAAAAGGAGCAATTTATTGCTCCTTTTTTAATAATTACCTATTATTTATTTGTCATTCAACCAGATAGCGGCTTGCTTCGCAAAGTAGGTTAAAATGCCATCGGCGCCAGCACGCTTAAATGCGAGTAATGATTCCATGACGATCGGTTTTTCTGCCAGCCAGCCATTATCTATGGCTGCTTTATGCATGGCATATTCGCCACTGACCTGGTAGGCAAAAGTGGGTACACCAAACTCATCTTTAACCCGACGTACGACGTCCAGGTAGGGCATACCCGGTTTAACCATGACCATGTCGGCACCTTCTTGCAGATCGAGTGCAACTTCGCGCAGTGCCTCATCTGAATTGGCTGGATCCATCTGATAGGTTTTCTTATCTGCCCCTTTAAGGTTCCCAGCTGAACCGACCGCATCACGGAACGGGCCGTAATAGCTGGAGGCATATTTGGCGGAGTAAGCCATAATACGGGTGTGGATATGTCCGGCTTCTTCCAGTGCATCCCGAATGGCGCCAATGCGTCCATCCATCATGTCTGATGGGGCGACAATATCCGCACCTGCATCGGCATGAGACAACGCTTGCTTAACCAGTATCTCCGTCGTGATGTCATTGATCACATAGCCTTCATCATCGATGATGCCATCCTGGCCATGGGTGGTGAACGGGTCCAGTGCCACATCGGTGATCACACCTAGTTCGGGACATTCACTTTTCAGGGCGCGTACGGTGCGTTGAGCCAGTCCCTCAGGGTTATAGGCTTCTTCAGCGTGCAAGGATTTTTTGTCGGCCGGAGTAACCGGAAAAATCGCAATGGCTGGTACGCCTAATGCTACGAGTTCTTTTGCCTCTTCCACCAGTAGGTCGATTGACAGGCGCTCAATGCCTGGCATAGAAGGAATGGCTTCTTTGCGGTTCTTGCCTTCCAGAACGAATACCGGATAGATCAGATCGTTTACCGTTAGTGTGTTTTCACACATCATACGGCGAGAAAAGTCGTTTTTACGCATACGGCGCATGCGCGTATAAGGAAAAAGATCCAGTCCTGACTGAGCCACGTTAAGTCTCCTGCTTAGGTTGGTAAATACAGATCCGATTGCGGCCTTGCTGTTTGGCCATGTATAAGCCTTTATCAGCCAAATCGGTAAATAGAGTGGGGTTGCCGGTGTCCTGTGCAATGGCACTGTAAACCCCTGCACTGGTAGTAAATTTAATATGGTGGCCAGCCACTTTTAGCTCATGTGCTTCAGTCGCCAGTCGGATCTGCTCAGCCAGTTCCAGGGCGCCGTCCTGTGAGGTGTTGGGCAGCAGGATCACAAACTCTTCGCCACCATAGCGAAAGACTTCATCATGGGGTCTTTTCAGGTGTTGTTCAATCAGGCGCGCAAAGGCACAAATGGTGTGGTCCCCCGCCAAATGACCATAGTTGTCGTTCACTTTCTTGAAGAAATCTATATCCAGGATGATCAGGCTCAGCGTGGTTTGCTCACGGCGTGAGCGACGAACTTCCATCATCAGGCGTTTATCAAAGTAGCGGCGGTTTTTCACTTTGGTCATCGGATCTTCCATGTTGAGCTTTTCAAGCTCATGGTTTTTTTCCTCGAGTTCCCGAAGTGTGACCTGTAGTTCAAAAGTTCGCTCGTCTATGCTGTTTTCCAGCTCCTGCTGTGCCTGTTCTTGTAGTTTCAGCTTCTCTTTGAGTAAGGCGTCTTCTGCCTGAGTACGGGCCAGTTTATGTTGTTGGGTCTTTATGTGCTTTTCGCGCTCTAATATGAACTGGCGGGTCAGAACGAAACTGAGATAGAGGCTCAGTCCCAGGTAGCAGACATAGGTCACCGGGCGGTCCAGCTGTACGCCGCCAAAGATTCCTAACTCAAAACCAAATTGATAACTCAGCGTGACCAGCATAATGGTGTAAATTAGTATCGCGGTCATTTTGGTTGTGCGACGATACCGGCTTCGTACTGTGCAAATGATGTAGCCCAGCACCAAAGTAAGCGCCATACCATAAGCGGCAAAGGTGGCCATAGGCAGTGGCAGTAGTTGACTGAGTAAAGTCAGTATCACACCCAGGATCAGCAATCGGGTCAGTTTACTGTCGTGTTTTGCCTGTAGCAGGTTCGGCAAGGCTTTGCTGCGCTGAATGGGGATCAGGGCCAGGGTCGAAAGCATCACCAGCAAGCTTTGCCCGTATTGCTGCAACCAGACATTGTCTCCGTACAGATAGCGATAGCTAAATCCATAAAGATGCACAATAAGCAGCCAAAATAGCCCGATAATCACCGTACCATGTAAAAAGTATCGCCGGCGGGTAAAGCTATAGAGGGTGAAATTAATGGCAATCATAGCCAGGATAAATCCGGCCAGAATGCCGTATAAGAGATTAAATTTACTCTTATACTTTAAATATTCAATAGGGTGCCAAAGGCTCAGCGGCATGTTCAGGGCGCCATGATGGCTGATCTGCAAATACACCTGACTATGACTGTGGGCCGGCAGTTCCAGGGGGATCAACTGCGCTTCATGTTTAACCGGGCGTTGCATTAGCGGGAGCGCATCACCTAAGGCAAGGGTGAGAAAGGATGCCTCGTCATGACGGATATACGCTGTGATCTTGTCCAGTAAGTTGTTATCTATACTCAGCAACAGGGGCACCTCTATGGAGCCTGGGTTATGCAGAGCAACTCGGATCCAGGCATGGGTGTTGGCTGGCGGCTTTAAGGGCTGGATTCGACCTGCCTGCCACTGTGGTTGACTAAGCAGTAAAGCCTGAATATTTTCTGCCTGGCTGTAGGTGTATTGATACGAGAGCGATTGATGTTGCTTGAACTCAGCTGAAACCTCCAGTGCCTGAGCGGCGCCTGACAGCAGAATCACGAGTAATACCAAGCGCCACAGCATTAGCCAGTTATCCCGTTAGCTAAAAACAACGTTTTGAAATTCTTACTGGTTTGTTGCGCCAGTTCCGATACACAGACGTCTTTGAGTGCGGCAACATGATGTGCGATTTCAGGTAAATACGCAGGTTCATTGCGACGCGATTTTGGCTTAGGCTTGAGTGTTCGGGGGAGCAAAAATGGCGCATCGGTTTCCAGCAGGATCCGATCTTCGGGAATGTAACGTACCAGCTCCCGTAAGGTTTCACCGCGGCGCTCGTCACATAACCAGCCGGTCAGACCAATCATGAGGCCATAATCCAGGTAATGACGCAGTGCACGTTTATCGCCGGTAAAGCAATGCAGCACTCCACGCAAAGAAAAGTCATCCAGCATTGCACTGAATGTGTCAAAGGCGTCGCGTTCGTGCAGATAGACAGGCATATTCAGCGTCTCAGCCAGTTCCAGCTGTACCCCGCAGATCAGTTGCTGAACCGGACGCGGGGAGTAATCACGGTTAAAGTCGAGTCCACACTCGCCAACGGCTACGACCCGTTCTTGCGTGAGCAGATTGCGTAATTGCACAATAAAATCGTCAGGTACGTCTTTGGCGTCATGAGGATGAACCCCCGCAGTGGCATACTGACCATATTGCATTGCCAGAGCTTGACTGTGTTCACTGCTTTGTAAGTCGCAGCCAATCAACAACATAGACTCAATACCCTGGTTGGCGGCCCGGGTCATTATGGTGTCACGCTCGGCATCAAACTGTGTACTGGTTAAGTTAACACCGGCGTCTATTAACGTATGCATTTAGTCGACTCTTCTCACTTTAATTGTGCGGTTTGAGCCCACTTTCTGCATGATAAAAGAATTGAATGACCCGCGGCGAATAACCACAGCATCGCCTTCTTTCGCAAAAAATGCCTGGGTACCAATTTGTTGCCAACGCTGTTGATTGTCCAGCGTAAAGCGGCGTTGCCCGTTCGGTGACTTACTGACGTCAGAAAGCGTGGCACTGATCTCTTGGTCGCCTTCTTTTTTGTGTTCCAGTCCAAATGCGGTTTTACTGTTGGTCTCAGTATGGCGAGGTGCAGGGTGTGGCCTGGCGGCAATATCCGCGGCCAGTTTATCGTAGCAGGCCAGACGCTGTGTATCTGCTTCGAGCTGACTACATGTTTTCACTTTATGCAGTAATGGCCCTTTAGCCTGTGCGGGAAATATACTTAGTACCGTGGATAATATGCAGGTGATCGCCAGCATCAGTTGGGGGTTATTCATGGCTTTGTTCCTCTGTTGCTGGTTTTTTACTATAGAGTCTTGCTAGCAGCAAACCGACTTCAAAAAGCAGTGCCATGGGCACGGCTAGCAGGGTTTGCGACAACACATCTGGTGGCGTTAAGAACATTGCTATCACAAAGACACCAACAATGATGTAGGGGCGCTTTTGTGCCAGGCTGTCGGTGGTTGTGACACCACTCCAGCAGAGCAACATGATGGCTACCGGGATTTCAAATGCGACGCCAAACGCAAAAAACAGTTTCAGAATGAAGCCAAGATAACTGCTGATATCCGGAGAGAGGGTCATCATATCCGGGCCGACGGCCGTAAAAAAGCCAAGTATAATGGGCATCACAACGAAGTAACAAAAAGCGATGCCGGCGTAAAATAACAAGATACTGGACAGTAAAATAGGCATCAACATACGCTTTTCATGCTGATACAAACCGGGTGCCAGAAATCCCCAAATTTGATGCAGTATCATGGGGACCGCCAAAAACAGTGACACGAATAGCGTCAGCTTAAATGGCGCAAAGAAAGGAGCCGTAACATCCGTCGCA
Organism: Pseudoalteromonas sp. XMcav2-N; assembly: GCF_024124545.1. Taxonomy (GTDB): domain Bacteria; phylum Pseudomonadota; class Gammaproteobacteria; order Enterobacterales; family Alteromonadaceae; genus Pseudoalteromonas. The sequence goes on along the minus strand of NZ_JAMXSF010000014.1, from coordinate 30,467 downwards.
ATCATGGTGCTGTTAGCGGGTAAACTTTCAACCAGCGGAGCCGCCACAAAGGCATAAATATCATTGGCGAAATAAACCAAAGACACAAATATAATCAGGACACTGAGCAGCGCCTTGATCAGACGATTTCGAAGCTCAATAAGGTGGCCAATAAAGCCACTGTTTGTCATATCTGACATGCAAAAACTCGTAGACAGTTAGTTTGGAGAGGACGGATCTTTGTCGTTTTTTGACGAATCTGGAGACTTGCCATAGCTGTGACGCACTGATTCTGCCGCGCGTTGTAGCTCCTCCACCGATTGCTTCAGGCCCGGCGCGATGTTATCCAGACCTTGCTCTTCGGCTTTTTTAAGGTTGCTATGCAACTCGTGTACGCGCAATTCTTCGTTCACCTCTGCTTTAACAGAGTTGGCGACAGATTTGACGGTGTTGATCCAGCGACTCACTGTTCTGATTGCAACAGGTAAGCGTTCAGGCCCAAGCACTATCAGGCCAACGATCATCACTACAACGAGTTCCCACATCCCCATGTCAGATCACACCTTGTCTTTTTCTTTTTCGCTGGCTGTTTTAGCTTGTGCCGCTTGATCGGTAAGTTGCTCTTTATTTTCAGCTTTATCCGACTTTTTTTCTTCTTCGTCTTCTGCAACTGCGTTTTTAAAGCCCTTTACTGCGTTGCCTAAATCACTGCCGATGCCACGTAGTTTTTTAGTGCCGAATAAAAGCACAATAATGGCCAGAATGATAAGCAATTGCCAAATACTGATACCACCAAAACCCATGTTTACTCCGTTTATTGTGTTATTGAATTAATAAAGATTATACGCCGAGTGTGTAAAATATCACCCTGTTTTACGCCAAGCTTTGATAAATATTGCGATTGCCAGTACTGAGCAGACACCGCTGGCGAGCTGGCGTTCGTCAATAAAACACAAACCAGCCACGATAGTGAGTGCAGCAGCGGCTATGCCAAGCAGCAGTGCGCGCGTATCGCTGCCTTGACTGGGTGCAATTGGCGTGCTCTGGCGCTGACTGCGTTTCAGGTTCTGATAAATGAGATCCGGCAGTTCTGGCATTTTTTCTGCCCAGAACGGCAAATTAGTATAGAGTTTTTTCGCAACAGCCAGCGGACCGACCTGATCCTGCACCCATTTTTCTAAAAAGGGCTTGGCGGTTTTCCATAGATCCAATTGCGGGTATAGCTGGCGACCCAAACCTTCTACATACAACAGGGTTTTTTGTAACAGTACCAGCTGTGGTTGTACTTCCATATTAAAGCGTCGCGCTGTATTGAACAGATTGACCAGTACATGACCAAATGAGATTTCGGCCAGAGGCTTGTTAAAGATTGGCTCACACACTGTGCGAATGGCAAACTCGAATTCTTCAACACACGTATCCGCAGGTACCCAGCCAGAATCGACATGCAATTGTGCTACCTGGCGATAGTCGCGGTTGAAAAAAGCAATGAAGTTTTCTGCCAGATAACGTTTGTCTTCGCGATTCAAAGTGCCAACGATGCCACAGTCAATGCCAATATACTTCGGATTATGGGGGTCTTCCCGAGAGACAAAGATGTTGCCCGGATGCATATCGGCATGGAAAAAGCTGTCGCGGAACACCTGGGTAAAGAACACTTCGACGCCTCGCTCTGCGAGTACCTTCATATTGGTGCCCTGCGCCAGCAGCGACTCAGTATCTGAAACTGGAATGCCGTAAATACGCTCCATTACCAGCACATTACGTCTGGAATAGTCACTGTATACCTCAGGAATATACAGTGAGTCAGATCCTTCAAAGTTGCGGCGCAGCTGAATAGCGTTGGCAGCTTCACGCATCAGATCCAATTCATCCAGCAAGGTTTTGCGATATTCCCTGACCACTTCCACGGGTCGCAATCGGCGTCCAGCGCTGATCAGGCTAGCCAGTAAGCGGGCAAAACGTTCCATCAGCGACAAGTCTGCCAGTATTTGTTTTTCAATATTTGGCCGGATCACTTTGACCACCACTTCTCTGAGCTCGTCATCAACCACCAGTTTGGCGCAATGAACTTGTGCGATGGAGGCAGATGCCAGTGGTGTTTGCTCAAACTCAACAAAACCGTCGCTAATGGTGTCCAGCCCCAGAGCTTTTTCTATTAAAGACTGTGCCTGATCGCCGGGGAAGGGAGCGACTTTGTCCTGTAACAGGGCGAGCTCTTCAGCAATATCCGGCGGCAGCAGATCGCGGCGTGTGGATAGCATCTGGCCAAACTTGATCCACACGGGCCCCAAAGTTTGCAGTGCCAGTCTTAATCGCGCGCCGAGGGGTTTGTCGCGATGCTGGTTTGGCAGCCAGAACAGACTGCGCCTTATTGCCCGGGCATACCAAGGCTGTTTTTGCCTTGGCAGCAAGTCGTCAAGGCCATAATTGAGAAACGTTTTACCGATTTGATACAGACGAGCGATGGACAAATCCAGCTCCTTATAATTCGCTTAAGGCGTTAATACGTTGTTCCAGTGCTGCGAGCTGTTGCGCCAACTGTCGCGTATGGGATTTGAACTGACGAACTTCAAGTGGATGAACGGCCACTTTAAGCTCATCCTGACATAACTGAGCAAAGGTTCGTTGCAGTGTTTTGAGGTGGCCAGCCCCGGTTTGGGTGGCTAAATTAAAGCGTTCTACAAGCAGTTGTGCCGGCGCATCGCCAAGGTGAGCGGACAAGTGTTCAGCCCAGTCAATACGTAACCCAGAAAAAGCTTTACTGTAACTTTGTGCCAATTGCAGATCGCCATCCAGGTCCAGCTTTTCTTCACGGATCAGGCGCGTTAGCTGGCTTGGATCGGAAATTTCACCTAAGGTCGATAAGGTCGTGGTGATGTGGCAGTCAGCCTGATCCTGATAATGACCGTAGACGAAACAGCACGGCTTACCTTGTTGCTCCCCTACGTAATGTAGCGCACAACACAACCCCAGATCCGTTAAGGTAATGGCCAGTGTTTTATGTTCTACAGAGGAAAGCTGAACGGCCAGAGACGGCTCTTTGTCCAGCAGTTTTTCCAGTGCGCTTTCGGCAACGGCTGTGAGCAGCGTGATCCACATACAGTTTCCTTTGTTCCCCGGAGTTAGAATTTAAAGCCTCGGTGGAGTGCCACGATACCGCCCGTGAGGTTTTGATAGCTTGCCTGTTCAAAACCGGCTTCTTCCATCATTGACTTGAGTGTTTCCTGATCCGGATGCATACGAATGGACTCAGCCAGGTAGCGATAGCTCTCACTGTCGTTGGCAACCAATTTGCCCATGGTTGGCAGAATGTTGAACGAATAAAAGTCGTAGAGCTTGGACAGTGCCTCGTTGTCTGTTTTTGAAAACTCAAGAACAAGTAGTCTGCCTCCGGGCTTTAATACGCGATACATGGAGCGTAGTGCTTTGTCTTTGTCGGTAACATTACGTAGTCCGAAAGCAATGGTGATCACATCCAGGCTATTGTCCGGGAAGGGGAGGGCTTCGGCATTCATCTGCACATATTCGATATTACCGACCCGACCGAGGTCACGCAGTTTGTCTCGTCCAACGCGCAGCATTGAGTCGTTGATATCACCCAGGATAACCTGACCTGATTCACCAACCAGTTCACTGAACTTCGCGGTCAGGTCACCGGTACCACCGGCCAGGTCCAGAACTTTATGGCCCTGACGGACACCTGAACACGCAATGGTCTGGCGCTTCCATAAGCGATGGATCCCAAATGACATCAAGTCATTCATCACATCATACTTTGCAGCCACGGAATGGAAAACATCAGCCACCATGGAGGCCTTTTCCTGCGTTGCTACTGTTTTATAGCCAAAGTGTGTGGTGTCGCGATTTGCTTCTTTCATGTGCGTTATTTGTGCCGGATCTGGGTGTCAATAGTGTACTTGATCGCACTCAGTGAGCGCAATCGGTGTCAGCAATTTAACCAGATTAATCAATAACCCCAGGTGTAGATGTCCTATTGCACTTTGGTGGCCTGCTCGCCGTTACTAATTGGGCGCGGATATATAATAATTCTGACCCAGAGACTGGGCTTTCTTGGCGGCAAAGGCGGCACGTTGTGACAGGGTGTTGAAATCATGCTCCGGTTGATGTTGTGCAATCCCAATGGCCAAATCGATATCCGGAAACGACACATCACCTTTGGCACTGACAAACTTGAGTCGGGTCACGCCGCGGCGTATTTTTTCTGCCACCACCACCGCAGTGTCGACTTCACAGTCAGCCAGTACAATGGTGAACTCTTGTTTACCCGTTCTGCCCGGCAGGCCACTTTGTAGCACGTACTTCTGGATCCGTTTAGCGACACGTTGCAGCACCGTTTCGCCAACCAGTTCACCAAAGTCCTGGCTGAAGGCATCCAGATTTTCGATCAGCACTGAAATGGCACAGATTGATTTATCCTGAGTTAGCCACAGTTGCGTTTTATGCCCCAGATAATGGCGTTTATAAAGACCGGTTTGCGGGTCTAAAATGCGCTGCTTACGCAGTTTCAGTAACTGCTGTTGCTGCTTCTCATGAATTTCACGTGCTCTTCGCAAGGCATTTTTAAACTGCTGGTGTTGTTTCAGTAGTTGCTCGGTATGCCCACCAAAATCCTTCAGGGCAGCCCGGGTTTTCACGACATTGTGTTCATCCAGATTATGAAGGCAGTGATTGATTTGCTTAGCAAAGCCGATCAGACTTTGCTGTGACTGTTGCGCTGAGTCATTGAGCTGATCGATCATACCGCCGACTTGCTGGATTAGATTGGCTTCAGTCTGATGTTCTTTTTGCAGGTACTCATAATAGAGCTGCTCAATGTAAATGCTATCTATAGCAACACGGTTACGAATGTCCCGATCCAGACGTTCGGTCAGGTCACGATTGGTCTGGCTGATATAGACATAGCCTATATGGTAATTCAATGGCGTAGGGGGCAACTGATTCTGTTCCAGAAACTGACAAACTTTAGTCATTTTTTCTTGTGCCATTGCCATGGAATCATGGAACATCATTTCACTTACCACAATAATCAGTTGCTGTTGTACGAATTGCCGAAGCGTCTGATATCGCACCTCTGAGGTGCCAGCTTCGTTGCGGCTACATTAATCGCTCTTCCGGGTTTTGCAAAGCAAAATTCAATGTTCAGAGGCAAATTTATTGCTTTTCTTCAGGGCTGATGAATTAGTAATCACTTTTTCCTTGGTCTCTTGGGGCCTGCTTGATTGAACCCTGACAGGCGTCAATCAGTGACTGGTCGTTTTAAGTTGCAAGCCTCTTACTGGCATGTTTAGGTGTTGCGTAAATTTCACATTATTGTTAAAGGATCACTCGCGTGAACGCTTCACTGAAAACCACTCTATCTCGCACTGTGTGCGCTGTGACTTTGGCACTGGGACTGACGGGGTGTGAGCTGACTCAGGTCAGTGCCGATCAGCAATTTACCAGTCTGGCTGAGCAAGTTATGACGTTTCGTAACGACAATCGAGACACGATTAAAACTCAGTTGCCCGATCTAAGTGCGACCGCTTTGGCGACTCAAAATACGGAGCGTGAACGCTTTCTTCAGCGATTAGACGCACTAAACACGGGAAATTTAAGTGAAGACAACCGTATCAATCTGACGATTTTGCGCGCCCAAATCCAGGATCAGGTCGATCGCTACCGTTTCAACGCACATTACATGCCGCTCAAGTCTGAAAGTGGATTTCACAGTAGTCTGCCCTGGCTGTTTAATGATGTGGATTTGAGCAGGCCTGCGGGATATGAGGTGTATCTGAATAAGCTCGCTGAAGTGCCACGTTATTTCCAGCAAAATATTGACTGGATGCGCAAGGGGCTGGCAGTGGGGCTGACTCAGCCCAAAGCGGTGCTGACAGGATATGAATCGTCTATTGAAGCGTTTATTGTCGATGATGTAACGCAATCGCAGTTTTTCAGGCCTTTTGCTGTCAATCAGCATAATTTGCCTGAGCAGGAGTTTGCCGCGATCCAGGCGCGGGCAAAAACGGTATTGGCACAGCAGGTTATTCCCGCGTATCGCGAGTATTTAAAGTTTTTTGTCGAAGAGTATCGACCGGGTGCACGGGATGACATCGGTATTTCCAGTACACCAAATGGTGTCGAGTTTTATCGTAATCGCACTGCACATTTCACTACCACGCAAATGACACCCAAAGAGATCCACGAACTGGGACTTAAAGAGGTTGCCAGGATCAAAGGTGAAATGATGCAAATCATCAGGCAAACCGAATTTGAAGGAAGCTTTGCCGAATTTGTGCAGTTTTTGAGAACAGACCCTCAATTCTACGCCAACAGTGCCGAAGAGCTGCTTAAGGAAGCGGCGTATATTGCGAAGCAAATGGACGCTCAGCTACCTAAACTCTTCCATACGCTGCCGCGCCGCCCGTATGGTGTGGCCCCGGTACCAGATGCGATCGCACCTAAGTACACCACAGGTCGCTATCTGGGCGCGGACAAGGATACAGATGCAGGCTACTACTGGGTGAATACTTATGCCCTGGATAAACGTCCCTTGTATGTACTTGAAGCACTGACTTTGCATGAAGCTGTGCCTGGGCATCACTTGCAAATTTCACTGAATCAGGAGTTAGATTATTTACCTGACTACCGTCGCGATTCTTATATTTCGGCATTTGGTGAAGGTTGGGGATTGTACGCGGAGTACCTGGGCCTGGAAGCCGGGTTCTATCAGGATCCGTACAGTAACTTTGGACGTCTGACCTATGAAATGTGGCGGGCGGCCCGTTTGGTTGTGGATACCGGCATGCATATGTACGGCTGGAGCCGCGAAAGGGCAATGAACTTTATGCGCGATAATACCGCCTTGTCACTGCACAATGTTAAAACCGAGACCGATCGCTATATTTCCTGGCCGGGGCAGGCCCTGTCTTACAAGGTTGGAGAGCTGACTATTAAGCGCCTACGTGCGAAAGCCGAGACGGCATTAGGTGATGCCTTCGATATTCGTGAGTTCCACCATCAGATCCTGCGTCATGGTTCAGTACCATTAAGCGTGCTGGAATCCCAGATCGATAACTATATTGCATCGGCGCAACAAGCGGATCAAACCCGCTAAACCACATGCAGATCAATCCGCAATTGTGGGTTGATCTGCATTGCTTGCGGCTCTGAATTACTGCAATACACTGATGATCAGCTGGTAGCAAGCTTCTTTGCTGTGACAGCTACGGGCGTGCAGGATCAGTTGTTCACCCACTTCCAGAGCCAGGCGCTGGGCGCGAAGACGAGCCTGTTCATCCTCAATTTCATCCAGATCGCTGACATGGGCCAGACCTATTGTCCGTCGGATCATTTCGCAACCACAGTAACCGATGGCATCCTGAAAGACTTCATGTAAAAAGTGTTCAGCATATCCTGCTACCAGCAAAGTGCTGTCTTTACCCTGTTGTTTACACAAACTGAGCCACTGCTGCTCAAACTCGTTGAGACAGATATCTATGGTGCGCAGCAAATATGTATGAATATCGCGGCGTTTCGATGGCTCGCTGATGCGGCCATGCTGGGCGCAGAAGTTCAACAGCAAATTGCCGATGAAAGACCCCAGATCGAACCCAATGGGGCCGAAAAAGGCAAATTCCGGGTCAATAAGTTTGGTTGTTGTGTCATCAACAAACAGGCTGCCACTGTGGGCATCACCATGCAACAGTGTCTGGGGCGAAGACAAAAAGCGCGTTTTGAGCTGCGCTATGGCCAGTTTGAGCGCTTTATTGCGACGAAGCTTACTGACTTCAGGGCTCAGCGCATCGGGATAGTGGTTGCGCTCAGAGTCCTGATAAGGGTCATCAAAAAACAACTCCTCCGTGATGGCGCAAAGCTCCGGATTAGTGAAAGTCTGTACCAGGGATTTTTTTTCGGTCGCGCTGAGGTAGAAATCGCTGTGATAAAAGCTGGCTGTGGCCAGGTACCGGGCAACATCCCTCCCCAGATTCGCAAAGGTACGCCCGGCATTGAGCTCCCCACGCAATATGCGCAGGTGGCCTAAATCTTCGAGTATGGTGACGGCCTGCACACTGTCATGATGTATCACTTTAACGGTGTGCGTCGGGCAGACCTTACCATGGCGGAGCAATGCGTTGGCTTCAATACGCGCCCTGTCCAGTGTCAATGGCCAGCTTTCACCAACACAGCGGGCATACGGGAGTGCCTGTTTCAGGATCACACTGTGGTTGTGTTGATCCGTGACCCTAAACACCAGGTTTAAGTTGCCATCGCCAAACTCATAGCAGTTCAGCTGGGCGTCTGGCGGGAAGATCCCCCCCAGGTTATTGATGTATTCAATGGCCATTTCATTGTCAAACGCCTGATAAGCACTCATCCGGATCATCCACATAGAATAAAATTAGATCAGCATTCTATACCTTCGAACGTTTAGAAGTCTATACATCTTTAGATCTTGATGTAGAATAGTTGCCAGCCATTTCATTATGGGATCACGCTGAACGAGCAGGTCTGGTTGATGATTGGCATTACTCAGGAGCAAGCCGGGGGAAGCAAGGTTGAAAGAGTTAATCGCACGCAGTCTTAAATATCAAAATGGCATGGTTCAAGTGCTGGACCAGTATCTGCTGCCACATCAGCAACTATGGCATCACTGCGAAAATGTGGAGCAGATGAAGTCGCTGATCTTAGCACTTAAAGTACGCGGGGCGCCTTTGATTGGCCTGGCGGCCAGCTTGCTGGTGGCTTATCTGGCAGAGCAGGGCAGCAGTAAAGCGCAATTGAACGACGCCATTGATGAATTGACCGCTACGCGTCCAACCGCAGTAAACCTGATGCATTGTATGGCCAGACTGCGCGAGGCGCTGCAACAACCTGAGTATGCGCAGGCCGTGGTTGCTGAGGCGGAGCGTCTGTTTGAGGAAGACTGTGCCTTGTGCGATCGAATGGCCACATTCGGAGCTGAACTGGTTGAGTCCGGAGACAATATTCTCACTCACTGTAACACCGGGGCACTGGCTACTGCAGGTGTTGGTACGGCATTAGGGGTTATCCATCATGCAGCCAGGCAACACTCGAATATTCATATTTGGGTTGATGAAACCCGGCCTTTATTACAGGGGGGACGCCTGACGGCCTATGAGCTGGCTCAGTGGCAGATCCCATACACGCTGATCTGCGACAATATGGCAGCCAGCCTTATGGCTGCGGGCAAAGTCGATAAGATTCTCGTCGGCGCAGATCGCATTGCGGTTAACGGCGATTTTGCTAATAAGGTGGGGACTTATAACCTGGCTGTACTGGCGCATTATCACCAGATCCCTTTCTATGTTGTAGCACCAGTGACGACGCTGGACAGCAGCTGTGCATCCGGGCAGGACATTCCTATTGAGCAGCGCGCAGAGACAGAAGTCACAGGAGTGAGTGGCAGCTTTGGTCGTTGCCAGTGGGCGCCGGAGCAGGCGAAAGTGTACAATCCTGCCTTTGATGTCACGCCTGCCGCGTTAGTCACGGCCTGGGTACTCGATACCGGGGTATATTATCCGCAAGAGGTTGCAGCTGGCGTATTAGGCACGGTATGAGAAGACCCGTGCCGTAAGGGCGTTTTAATCCAGTAACGGAAAGCGCTCTGCGATTGGGCTGCTGGTACTTTGTGCTACCCAGCCTTGTTCATTGTTGAATAGCCGGATCGCTGTAAACTCAGGATCGCTGCCCATATCAAACCAGTGAGGTGTATTGGCAGGGACTGAGATCAGGTCGCCCTGCTGACACAGCACCTGGTACACCCGCTCGCCAATATGCAGGCAGAATAGCCCCTGTCCTTGCACAAAGAAGCGGACTTCATCTTCGCTGTGAGTATGCTCAAAGAGAAACTTCTGACGCAGTGAGGCTGCGTCGGGGTGACCTTTGGGTAAGGAGATCACATCTACCGTTTGATATCCATCTTGTGCTGTTAGTCGCGCAATATCTGCTTGATAAGCCGAAAGAATATCGTCATGAGAGGTGGCCTGAGCGACATCATAAGCGGCCTGCCATTGTTCAAAACGTACACCTACTTTACTCAGTTGGGCGGCTATCTGGTGATGTGCTTCACTCTGGAACTCTATTTTATTCTGGTGCTGGTCGTGGAAAACGGTCAACTGGCTCATAGCGACTCCTGTGCATGGTATTGGCTGAAATCTTCAATATATTTGTGCTGTTGTGCACGTGGCTGTGCATCGCGCCACAGCTGTAAGGTCTGCAATCCGGCTGCTTTGGCGGCATCCAGTTCGGCCACGACATCACTTAGAAAGAGAATTTCGTGCGCCGCAAAAGATAACTGACTGACAATGGCTTGATAGGCTTCAGGCTGTTGTTTGGCACCCACCCGGGTATCAAAATAGCCACTGAACATAGGTCGCATATCGCCATAGTCTGAATGCGCAAACAGCAGTTGTTGAGCCTGAACGGAGCCGGATGAATATACATAAAGTGCCTTGCCGGCGTCATGCTCTGTGCACAAAAACTGGTAGGCATCCGGATAAATATGGCCAGTAAAGTCGCCATTCTGATAACCATGCTGCCAGATCATGCCCTGTAATTGCTTCAGCGGGGTTATTTTTTTATCTTCGGCGATCCAGCTAAGTAGCGCCTGAATAACCTGCTCCAGCGAAGCGCGTGGCTCGCCCAGTTCAGCGCGCACGGCGTCCAATTGCGCACTGACTTCGGGTTGTTGCGCATACTGAGTGACGAAATCTGTCAGGTTGTTCGCGGCATAGGGAAACAAAATCTCTTTAACGAAAGAGATGCGCGTAATGGTGCCTTCGATGTCGGTTAGAATTGCTTTGATCATCCGTTTTTTTCCAGTTGTCGGCGCGTCAGTTCGCAGTTAAACAAAAATTCCAGTGCTTCAATATGGCGACGGGTTTCGGTGATATCACCGCCCATGGCATACAACCCATGCCCGCGGATCAGCACGCCGTGTTGGATAGGCGTATGGGAATGATATTCAGCTACCCGACCAGCCAGGGCGGGAATATCCTGATCGTTATCGAATACCGGAATGGCCAGAGTTTCCAGGTGGCTGGTATAGCCATGCAGGGCTTTTTGCATTTCATACCCAGTGATGTCCAGGCTGTGATGTGCTGTCAGGCGTGACAAGACTGTGGCGGCAACAGAGTGAGTATGTAAGATACAATGGGTGCGAGGGCTGAGTGCATAAAGCGCAAGATGTAGCTCGGTTTCAGCCGAGGGGTTACCAGTGCCGGCTGTTTGTGTGCCCTCGATGTCGAATTCCAGAAAATGCTCAGGTTGTAATGCGCCCTTGTCATGACCACTGGCCGTGACAACAAAGCCTTGCTCTGTTCTAATGGAGAAATTGCCTCCGGTTGCCGGTACCCAGCCTTGTTCGCTGAGCCAGCCTCCGGCTTCTATCAGGGCATGTTTTGCTTGTGCTGATTGCATACGCTTACCTCTCACGAGTAATATCGTGGATGATTTTAGACGGCTATACTTCTATTTACAGCAATGATAGCATCGCTTGGGCCGTTACACCACACGCAAACGAGGACTTGGCCGTGGAAAGTAAATTACCTCATGTAGGCACCAGTATTTTTTCAAAAATGACCGCGCTGGCCAATCAGCATGGCGCACTCAATTTGTCTCAGGGTTTTCCTGAGTTTGATGCGCCTGAGCGGCTCAAGCTCGGACTGGCCCGGTATGTTCAGGCGGGTATGAATCAGTATGCGCCTTCACCCGGCATGCCTGCTTTGCAACAGCAAATTGCCGCACTGGTTGAACGAAAATACGGGGCCAAGATCCGGGCAGACGCTCAGGTAACCGTGACAGCAGGTGCCACAGAGGCACTGTTTGTTGCCATTCAGACGCTGGTGCGCCCGGGTGATGAAGTGATAGTGTTCGATCCTGCGTATGATTCTTATCATCCAGCCATTGAGCTGGCCGGCGGTACCAGTGTGCATATCGCGCTACAGGCACCTGATTATCGGGTTGACTGGCAACAGGTTGCGGCCGCGGTGACAGCAAAAACGCGCGCGATTATTATCAATACACCGCATAACCCAAGTGCAAAAACGCTCAAGGCCGCGGACATGACAGCGCTAAAGGCGCTGGTAAATGAGCATGACCTGTATCTGATCAGCGATGAAGTGTATGAGCATATTACCTTTGATGCTCAGCCGCATATGAGTGCGTTGCGGGACCCTGATCTGGCAGCCAGAGCCATGGTGGTGGCCAGTTTTGGTAAGACCTTTCATTGCACCGGCTGGAAGCTGGGATACTGTATTGCACCTGAGGCGCTCAGTGATGAGTTTCGTAAGATCCATCAGTATGTCACCTTCTCTTGCTTTACCCCGGCGCAGCTGGCGCTGGCTGATATGCTCAAAGAGGAGCCGGAACATGTCGATGCATTGTCTGATTTCTATCAGCATAAGCGTGATCTGCTGGTTGAAGCACTTCAGCCGGGCCGATTTACCATTTTGCCCAGTGAAGGCAGCTACTTCTTGTTGTTGGACTACAGTGCCATTTCGTCACTGGACGATGTGCGTTTTTGCGAATATCTTGCGGAGGAAGTCGGAGTTGCGGCGATCCCCCTCAGTGTATTCTATGCCGGCGGCAGTACAGATAAGGTGATCCGTTTGTGCTTTGCCAAAGAAGACAGCACCTTACAGGAGGCTGCGAAGCGCCTATGTCAACTTTAACCGTTGCATTGGTGCAGCAGTCGATTGACTGGCTGGCACCTCAGAATAACTTTGCTCAGCTGGATACTCAGCTGCAAGCCCAACAGGATCAATTACACAGCTGTGATCTAATCATTTTGCCGGAAACCTTCGCGACAGGCTTTGCGTTGGCCGAACCCTGCGCAGAACCTCCCCTGGAGGGTAAGGCCCTAGCTTTTTTACAACAGCAGGCGCAGCGCTGGCAGGCAGTTGTGGCGGGCAGCGTACTGGTGATGCAAGGTAACAAGAAAGCCAATCGTTTTTACTGGTGCTGGCCGGATGGCACAGTGCGCTACTATGATAAACGCCACCTGTTTTGTCTGGGCAAAGAAGGGGAGTATGTCATTGCCGGAGAGGAGCGTGTGGTATTCGAGATAAATGGCTTCAGGATCTTACCTCAGGTGTGTTATGACCTGCGCTTTCCAGTATTTCAGCGTAATCGCAATGACTATGATGTGATGATCAATGTGGCAAACTGGCCTGCTGCCCGACGTCGCATCTGGGATACGTTATTGCAAGCCAGAGCGATTGAAAACCAGTGTTATGTGCTGGGTTGTAACCGGGTTGGTGAGGATGGCTATGGCACAGCACACAATGGTGGGACAGCCGCATATGATTACACCGGTGCCCTACTGGCGGGTATCGCGGATGATAAAGCCGACGTGCTGGTGGTCAGCCTGGATAGGGCGTTGCTGGAGTCCTTCAAGCTGGGCTTTCCTGCGCATCTGGATGCGGACTCATTTGCCCTGCAATAAGAAACCAGATACAGCGCGGTGAAACCTAAACCGCGCTGTACATACACTGATGGACCTCTGTGCAGATTTAAGAGGCGTTATAGCTGTGGATCAGCAGCTCCTGTTCAGGTGACGCCAGGGCGCTCTGTTGACACGCATTCACTTCAAAGTAACCGAGTAATTCACGCATCGCATTGGCCTGCTCTGACATTTGTCGTGCTGCCGCCATCGTCTCTTCCGTGATAGCCGAGTTCTCCTGAATTAAGTCCGTCAGGCGTTGCACAACGATATCCACTTCTTTGATCGATTGCTGCTGTGTGGTGGTCGACAGATTGATTTTCACTATGTTTTGGCTCACATCGGCGACGGCTTCGACTATTTGATCAAGCTTCTCACCCGAATGATTGGCCAGCTGCGTGCCTTGCTCCACTTTCTCATTGCTATTGGCAATTATCTCTTTGATTTGCTTGGCAGAAGCGGCACTGCGACCCGCCAGCTCACGCACTTCGTTTGCAACCACCGCAAAACCCCGGCCATTTTCACCTGCCCGTGCTGCTTCTACGGCGGCATTGAGTGCCAGCAAGTTGGTTTGAAAAGCCAGCGCATCGATCACTGACACAATTTCATTGATGTCTTTGCTGGCCCGGTTCACTTCACCGATGGCTGCCACGGTATCCTGTGACAGAGAGCCGCCTTCTTTGGCTATGGTTTCCGCATTACTTGCCAGCTCCACTGCGGTGCCTGATTGTTTGGCGACTAAAGTCAGCTCCTCGAGCATATGGCTGGTACTGGCGCTGGCTTCTTCCAGGTTGGCCGCCTGCTCTTCGGTACGCTGGCTGATCTCTGTGTTGCTGGCTGCTATTTCTCCGGCACTCTGGGTCACCTGACCCGCCGCATATTGGATCCCTTCAATCACTTCAGTTAGCTTGGCGATGGTGGCATTAACATCGCGTTGCAGTGTTTCAAATACGCCCTCGTAGTGGCCATTGATCTGTTCATTCAGCTGTCCTTTAGCCAGCGCGCCCAATACCCGTGTGACCTCATTGATGGCGTCAGATACAGTGGTTGTGGAGGCGTTGACGTCTTCTTTCAGCTGCAATAACTGGCCCTGCAAGTCGGATCCAATCTGGACGGTAAAATCTCCCTGGCTCATCGCCGACATGACGCTGGCCAGCTCTTCTATGACGCGGCTGAGATTATTCACTGAGTGGTTGATATCGCCTTTGAGTGTATCCAGCTGACCGCACATAGGAGAATTGATAGTGCGGTCGAAGCGACCATGGCTGATTGCCATCATGACCGATGAAATTTCACTGATGGCCTCATCGACACTGCGTACCGAGACATTAATGTGTTCCTTGAGCTCCCCGAGCTGCCCCTGAGCTGGCGTTGATACGGTTTGTTTGAAGTCTCCCTCGCTGACGGCAGCCATAGTGTGACCGATGTCTTCGATAATGGCGGCGAGATTTTCCACGCTGGAGTTAGTGTCGTCTTTGAGTTCCTCAAGCTGGCCGCGTAGCGGTAACTCAAGACGCTGGCTAAAGTCGCCCTGACGCAGTGCACTCATCATAGCGGCGAGCCCGTCAATGGCCCCGGCAACACTGCTTACTGAGTTATTTACGCTTATTTTTAGCCGTTGCAGGCTACCTTGCGCCTCAACTTGTACTTGCCCCCGGAAGTGACCTTGCTCCATCTCTGACATCACGCTGACAATTTCTGTCATAGTCGAATTGATAGAATGCATAGAGGTGTTGATATGCTGTTTGAGGGTTGCCAGGTCGCCACTCATTTCGGATTGGAGCTGCTTGTCAAACTGACCTTCTGACATTGCATGGATCACTTGCCCCACATCACTCAATGCCGCTTGAAGGCTTTGCGCGCAGTCATTCGTAGCACGCTTCAGGGTATCCAGCTCCCCTTTACACGGCACACTGATCCTGTCGTCAAATCTACCTGCGGCCATGCGGTTCATTACTCGATTTGTCTCTGAAATAGATAGCTGCAACGCGTCCAGCAGGGAGTTAAACGCCTGGCCGCATCGGCCAATTTCATCCAAAGTATTTATCTCAGTGCGTAAAGCAAAGTCACCCTCTTGTTCCACTTTGCGAATGGTATTTACCAGCGCGTGGACCGGACGAGTCAGAGTACGAGCGAACCAGAACGCGGCCAGAATAATCATAATAATACAGGCCGCCAGCACCATAAGTAACTGGGTGCGCAAGGTATTGATTGGCGCAAAGGCTTCGGCTTCGTCGATTTCAGCCAGCAGCGCCCAGCGCACATTAAACACCTCTACTGAGGTATAGGCCGACAAAACGGGGTTGCCGTTATAGTCGAGTACGACTTTCTGTCCTTGTTGTCCCTGCATAGCCAGTTTGAATGCTTCGGTATTCACTGTGCCTCTTTCTGGATGACGAAATGAGGCCGTGACTGAGTGATGAACCGGGTCCAGATAAGAGTCTGAGCGCATCAGGCCTTCCGGACCAACTAAATAGGTCTCTCCGCTTTCTCCCAGTCCCTGACGTTCTGTCATTATGGTATTCAGGGCGTCTATCGAGAGCTGGAAGATTAATGTGGCTGATACCTGACCATCAATCACTAACGGGGCCGCGACAAAACTGGCGGGGGCATTGTAAGAAGGCAAATACTGCTCATAATCAACAAACGCCATATCGCCTTCCTGGCTTAACTCGCGGGCTGAGAGAAACGCTTTGGCAATATTGCTCTTTGAGTAAGGGCCGTAGAGCAGTGAGGTGGCAAAGTCGCTCTCTTTATAGACCGAATAGATAACATTGCCATTCAGATTATCGACAATGAAAATATCGTAAAACTCGTAAACGTCGGCAATTTTAGTAAAAAACTCATGGTATTGCCTGTGTACTTGATCGTATGTGTCGTCAACAGGACTACTGAGCAGGTTAAGCTTTTCCCCCAAAGGATGCGGGTTCTCGGCCAGGTAACGGGTTTGTAAAGTGATCCCCTGAGGAGACAAGTCGTCTAGTAATATTGCGGGCGGTGCGGCTTGCTCATTGAGTGATTTAAAGCGTGGCGCAAACTGCTCGCGATAAAAGCGCGTCAGGCTGGCGGGTGTTGCAACGGCATTATCGACTTCGGCATAGGCCCGGATGAAGTCCCTGGCAGCTTGCTTGACATAGGGGTTCACCGCCAGCGATACCAGTTTATCCTGCACGCCATTGAAATGACGCTCAATGGCGCTTTCTTTAATTTCACCGACCGCCCCCAATTGGGCATAGACCTGTCGGGTCATAGCATCGGACGCTTGCATCAGGGCCATAGTGATGACGATGGCGGTTGGGATCAGGGCGACCAAGAGAAAGGCCGAGATCAATTTTTGTGTCAGGTTAAGTGACTTAAAGAAGTGGCTGAGATCAGACATGCTCCCTGCTCCTTGTATTAGCTGATATACCCGTGAGGCTGTGCTGGTGGCGCCTGTAAACGCGGCCTCGCTGCGCCGCCATCATAGCATGAGCCTGACGACAGAGTATCCTATTCAGTGACACAGTTTAGAACAGTTCTCGACAATATCCAGCGCACAGAGCGGGACAAGTTGAGGTGTGTAAGGCATTGCTGCCAGAAGATAAATGCGCAGATAGAGAGGTAGGCGAAAAAAAAGCAGCCTTTCGGCTGCTTTAGCAATGAAATGATCTGGTTTTAGTGTTTCCAGTGATATTTATGTGCTTTTTCTTCCATATACGCTTCCGTTGCCGGATGCATTGGCGTTTTACTGCCGTTTTCGAAGAACAGCGGCTGACGCTGCACATTATAGTTACCCGTTTCGTTCATCGTCGCAGCATCATAGATACGACCATTCAAAACGGTATAAGCGACTTTTTCTGATTCGCGGATGTCGTTCAGTACGTCACCATCAATGATCACTAAGTCTGCCAGCTTGCCTTTCTCAATGGTACCAATGTCGTGGTCCATTGCCAGATATTTGGCACCATCGATGGTACCACTGCGCAGCGCTTCCCATGGCGTAAAGCCACCTTGCGCCATTGACCATAGCTCCCAGTGTGCACCCAGACCTTCGCGCTGACCGTGTGCACCAATGTGTACCGTTACGCCCTTATCACGCAGTTGTTTCGCGGATTTTGCAGCGTTGATATGGTTATAGTGGTGTTCAGGTGCCTTTTCACGGCGCACTGAACGCGGGTTCAGAATGTAGTCTGGAACAAAGCTGGCCAGACGTTCGTTCTTCCATACATCTGTGGTGTCGTAGAAGTAATCTTCCCCTTTGATACCACCATAGGCCACGTTAAACGTTGGGGTGAAACCGGCTTTGGTCTGGCTCCACATTTGTGTAACGTCTGAATAGATGTTCGGGATCGGCAGCGCATGCTCCAGACCGGTGTGGCCATCGATGATCATATTCATGTTCTGCTGGAACTTCGAACCGCCTTCCGGTACCACCATGATTTCCATTTGCTTGGCAGCTTCGAGCACTTGCTGACGCGTATCACGACGTGGGTGATTATAACTCTTCACTGTGATAGCCCCCGCATCTTTGAGACGTTTAACATGGAATTGTGCGTCTTCCAGATTACTGATTGGGGTTTTATATCCCGGAGCATTACCTGCGTAAAGAATACGGCCTACCGAGTAAATACGCGGTGCGACGGTCAAACCTGCACGTTGTAATTCGGCCATAGAGAAGACTTCGTTCGAGTCATTGGATGGATCATGAATTGTGGTAACACCAAAACTGACGTTGGATAGCTGATTCCAGTTTTGTTCCGGTTGCAGGTTATGGCTGCCATAGCTGCCGTGGGCGTGTGCATCTACCAGACCAGGGATCACAGTTTTGCCAGTGATATCCATCACTTTGGCTTTACTTGGGATCTCAATATCGGCACGAGTGCCCACCGCAATAATGCGGTTTTCTTCAATCAGTACCACCCCATCTTCGATGATTTCTTGCTGCTCGTCTGCGTTACGCATAGTCACAACTTTACCACCAACCAGGGCCAATATACCTTCTGGCTTGTCGGCCTTTTTCTCAAAGCTCAGATCAATGCCTTGCGCCGTCAGTTCTGCCGGCTCGGCTGCTGCGCCTTTTAAGAACGCAAAGGTATCTGTGAGCTTACGCTGATACAAAGTAGGACCAAAAGCCCAGGTTAACGCACTGCTGTCTGCTTTCCAGTTCAGGAAGTCACCAGAATATTTTGAGACTTGTTGCACTGGGAACGACTTAGTCCCTTTGTTAATTGACAGGGTTTTACCTGTGCTGGTAAATGGCGCCACAAAGGTGTTGAAGTTTTCGATGAAGGCAACATAGTGACCATCAGGAGAAACACGGTAGTCAAAAATGTAGTCGCCCTTGAAGTGTGAACGCTCTTTTTCACCAGTGAGGTCAACAGATTTTAGTTCACGGTGTGTACCATCGCTCATGACGCTGAAATAGATACGGTCTTTTTCTGCGCCGAAGTGGGGGTTGTCACCATGTTTGATGATGCGCTTGGCTTCACCACCTTTGGCACTGGTCAGGTAAATGCCCGGTTCCATCGACCAGTCACCGCTGAGCAGGTAGCCCCCAGTCACTTTACGATACAAGACGTGTTTACCATCTGGTGAAAAGCTCGGGTTGATATAGTGACCTGGGTCTTGGGTGATCACTCGGCCTGTGCCGCCACTGGCTGATACTATGCGTACGGCACCCAGGTCCTGATCGTCCCAGCTGGTGTATACGATGTATTTGCCATCACGTGAGAAGCTTGGGTAGAACTCAAAGTGGTCGTTTTGCTTTGTTACACGGCGTACTTTACCTGAAGCGATGTCTTTGGTGTACAAATGACCCAATGCCTGAAACAGCGCCGTTTTACCATCCGGAGAAATCTGTGACCAGCGCGCCAGCTTGACTTTGAAAGTATCCGGTGCCACGTCGACGGCAAATTTAAGTGCAGGTGTGATTTCTTTCTCTGCAACAACGCGAGTCGGGATCACATTGGCTTGTTTACTGGCAATATCGACTTTATGGAATACGCCGCCGGCCCAGAAGACTAAGGCTTTGCCATCCGGTGTATAGGCAAATGCCGGGGTGTTACCCTGTGCACCATTGGCTTCTTGCAGGTCCCGGTCCAGACCGGCAAAGATCTCAGTTTCGATACCTGATTTCAGATCTTTAATATACAAGGCGCTTTGCATGACCTTGCCATTTTCAATACGCTTAACGAACGCCAATGATTTACCATCCGGGCTCGGTGTTGGGCGAATCGCGCCGCCGGAGCCACGGATCACAGTTTCTTCTTCACCAGTGGCCAGATCCCATGAGCGGATCTCGAACACAGATCCCAGGGCATTTTTGTTGTATTCCCAGGTGACACCAGGTGTGGCGTCGACTGAGTAATACAGTTTTTTGCCATCGGTTGAGAAAGCCGGTTCAGCGATATTTTTCTGCGACTTAGCACCATGCAAACGATCTCTTACCACCACACCTTTACCACCTGAGATATGGTACATGCGGATTGAGCCACCCGGAATCGTACGACCCGTTACCTGACCTTGTTTAACCGCGATATACTGACCGTCTGGTGACCAAGCTGGATTATGCAGTAGGTTATGAGATTCATCAGAGACTTTGCGCATGTTGTCGCCATTGACGTCCATTACCCACAGGTTCTCTGCCCCTTCACGGTCCGAGATAAAGGCGATTTTTGTGCCATCGGGAGAGAATTTAGGCTGGAAGTTCCAGGCTCTGTCACTGGTGATCGCTGTGGCTTTACCACCGCTCATTGGCATCACATAAATGTCACCCAACATGTCAAAAATAATGGACTTGCCATCCGGGCTGACATCCAGGTTACTCCAGGTGGTCTCGTTGGTGTCTATGGTAATGGTTTGCTTGTCACCCGGGGGAGTCAGCACGTTCCACTCTTTAGTACTGGCTTGTTCAGCTTTATCTGTGGTTGCCGCCACTGAGGGCGTGCTGAGGCCGATCATGGCCGCACCGATGGCAATGGCCAGCGGTGATTTAAGTAGTGTCATAATGAAATTTCCTTCAGATTTCTTGTTATTTGGGTAGCACAGCACCCTGTGTCAGCTAGAATGACTAACTTTTCCCATAAAGTCGACATTCTGGCGATAAAAGTAATGCTTTGCGCGTTTGCATGAAGCTGCCTAGTTGAGCGTGTGATGACGCACATACTGCAGGTAGGCTTCCAGGCTTTGCTGCCATAACACCATGGCATCGGATAGCTCTTCATCGCAGCGCTTTTTATCCAAAAGCCTGCGCTCGATTTTTTTAAGCATTAAACCATAGCGATTAAAACCAAGCTGGAGCGCGGTGCTGGCCTGGCGATGCAAGAGCTTAATACACTGTTGATCATCTTCATCCAGCAGTTGCTGAATGTGGCGTAATTTAGTCCGGGCAGACAAAACAAATTCGTTATAGATGGATGAGACTTCATCTTCGCTGAAGCCGCTGAGTGAGCCTACAGCGCTTTCATCATAGAGGGTATCGCTCAGTTCGACACTGATATCTGGTTTTTGCGCTTTTTGCGAATTACTGATGGCCTGACGCAGCTTATCTTGTTTGATGGGTTTACCGACTACATCTCGGATCCCCAGTGCCAGATACTCTTTGATTTCTTCCGGACTGAGGCTGGCGGTAAAGGCCAAAAATGGGGTGCGCCGATTCTTGTGTTCAATGTTTTTAAGTCGCTTGAGTACCTCCTGACCGGTTAAATCAGGTAAATTCATATCCAGTAATACCACATCAAATGTATGTTCGGTAAGCTGCTCGATGGCACTCTCGCCATCGTTGGCCAGTTTTATCCTGTGTTCGTCACTGGCCATAAATTCAATGGCAATCTTACGGTTCAGATCCAAGTCTTCGACCAATAAAATGTCCAGGCCGGTGGCATAGTCGACATTATGATGGCGCTTCTCGACCAGGCTGAGCTCTCCGACTGTCAGCGTTAAATCAAAACTAAATGAACTGCCTTTATCGAGCTCACTGAGGATTTCCAGTTGGCTGCCCATTTTATCCAGCAGTCGCGCAGTGATGGCAAGTCCAAGCCCGGTGCCTCCTTTTGTTTTACCGGCACTGCTTTGCACATAGGGCTCGGTGAGCTTCTCGATGTCTTCCTCTTCAATGCCGGGGCCGGTATCGATCACACTGAAACGTACCCTGTGAGCCATATTGCCTTCCTTGATCATCTCAACACAGACCTTTACCTCACCCTGATCGGTAAACTTGATGGCGTTACCTACCAGATTTAACAGGATCTGACGAAGTTTTTGCTGATCACAGTAGTAGCAAACCTGCTCAGGCATATCGTATACCAAGGTAAAGGTTAGCCCGCGTTGCTCTGCCATAGGCGTCATTAGCAGACACAGATTGTTGAGCCAGCTTTTAAACTCAATGTCCTCGGCGGCCAGTACTTCGTCGCTTTGCTCCAGGCTGGCGTAATCAAGTACTTTATCTATGAGGAGGTTGAGAGACTCAGCTGAATTAATAATGGCTTCGCAGTATGCCTTGCTGGCCTGATCCCCAATGCGATTGAGTACCAGCTGAGCACTGCCGAGTATGCCATTGAGTGGGGTGCGGATCTCATGGCTGACCGTGGACAGGAATAAGCCCCGGATTTCCAGGTCTTGCTGTGCTTTTTCTGTCAGGCGGTTAAGGTTATGTTCGCGCCGTTCATTACATAAAATAGCCATACCGGTGGCATAAAAGATAGGTGCCAGTACGCCATTAAAAAACAGGGTAATGGTAAACCAGGGGCTGTCGAGCAGGTTACCATGATGGATTTCCCCCATGAGCACAGTACGACCGGTAAAAACGCAAAGGATAAAGCTCAGCACAATGAGATATACAATGCTGCCGTTAGGATATAAAGGGTGGGCATAGCGGACAAAGTAGTACAGCAATAGCAGTGCTTCGGCGATGTGCTGGAGATCGGAGATCAGAATACGTTGCCTGAGACCCGGCGCTATGGCGCTGAAATAGACCAGAGCACAAAATAAAACACCGGTGACGATTAGATAAAATTGAAAGGCTTTATCACGGACTCCAAGAAACTGACTAATTGCCCAGCAATGAAGTATCGAGGCGGCAAAGAGCAGACCGTTAGCGATGCCTATGGTTTGCCACTGCTGAAAGTGGCTGTGAAGTGCAAAGCCGATGATACCGGCAAACAACACCATAGGATAGAAAATGTAGACCAGTGTGCCTGGAGTGTCTTTATTCGCACGCCATGTCAGGTAGTTAAGAAGGGTCATCATGGCAGTCATGACGACGCTGGTAACATATAGAGTTTTAGGATCCAGCATGGTGCGCTCTAGCAATAAATGAACTTTGCTAGCATAAAAGGAAGAATAGGATCAGTAAAGCGGTGCTAAAAGGTAAAATGTGCCGAGTTAGCATCGGCACATTCACAATGAGACGTAAACTAGCGGATTTCGTCCGGGATATTTTGTTGCGCCCAGGACAATAATTCAATCCTGTTACGGCACTTGGTTTTTCTGAATGCACTGTACAGGTGAGTTTTCACTGTGTGTGGGCTGATGTTCAGATCTTCCGCAATTTCTTTGTTCTTTGACCCTTTACTCATTAAGGTAATGATAGCCTTTTCACGCTTGGTGAGTTTAACCGGCTCAATATCACCTTCAGTCAGTTTGTGTAGTGCGTCTTTGTTAAACTGCAGCATGCGGTTCAGTGCATTACACATAATCTCACGACGATACCAGAGCTGATCTTCCATCAGCAGGCGGATCCCTTTCATCAGTACATCCGCATTATCCGTGGTATAGAAGACGCCGCGGATACCACTGAGCAAGGCACGGTTAGCCAGTTCAGGGTTTTCATCAAGGTTAAACAACACAATGTCGCAACTGACCTTGAGGTTGACAAGCTGCTCTTTTAACTTGCCCCAGGCATCATTGACAGCCGTTTCAATGAAGAGTAAACGAGTGTTCTCTGGTACTTCTGAAATATCTGTCCCGGTGATTACGTCCAACCCCTGAGTTTTCAGCAATGGTTGTAATACATTGACGCCTATGGTGTTAATAGGTTCTTTGTCTAGCAATAAAAATGCAGTACTGCTCATGTGGAAAACACTCTCATTCTGTCTGATTACGCAATGCTATCACGGGACTCAGACCTTTTGTATTAGAAATATCATCAATAAATAGATTGTTCTGCTATATATTGTGGCATTTCTGATCTTGTTGTCGAATTAAAGCCTCAGGTAAAACCTTAAGGCTTTGATATTTATGTTCTTATTTTTTTGTTTGCTAATATGTTAGTAAATTACATTCATTAACAAAGAATAATTTAGCCTACTACTTTTTTCTTATCCTGGTATGGAGGCCAGCCCATTTCTTTTCCTGCAAGTACATGTAAATGAATGTGGTAAACCGTTTGGCCACCATCGTTATTGCAGTTCATAACCGCACGATAGCCGTCGTCTGCAAAACCGTGTTCTTTAGCAAGTTTAGCTGCTACCAGATACAAATGCCCAACCAGGTGTGCATTTTCTTCATTAATGTCATTCATGGTGGCGATCGGTGTTTTAGGGATCACCAGAACATGAAAGGGTGCTTGCGGATTGATGTCCTTAAACGCCAGGGCCAACTCATCTTCAAACAGGATATCGGCGGGAATTTCCCGATTAATTATCTTGGTAAAAATTGTTTCTTGGCTCATTATTTTTCCTTGTATACGAAAGTTTAGCTGATCAGCATAGCGTGCAAAGAGTAAGATACAAGCGAAAAGTGTTGTTCAGAGTTTAGTCACTCGACAAGCGGATACCAATCTCCGGTGAATGAGTGTTTTAGTCCGAACAGGACGCTTAATTACTCTGTGGCTATTTTAGGTTCACAGCTAAGTGTCAGCCACATTAACAACAAAATAAAGAGGAATTATGAAGAAAATACGCATTTTTTACTTTCTGTGCGTCAGCCTGTTATGTGGGCGTGTTATGGCGGCGCAGTTGCATTTTCCGGAAGAACTTTTGCCGTTACAGGTCGGGCAGCAGGAAATAGAGCATTCATTTTTTAACAAAGTGCGAGATCTGACGCTTTCCAATGGGATGCATCAGATCCGGGTCAAGTATACGGACTTATATGAAATCGGCTATGACGACCATGAAGTGATTGAGTCTAAGCCTTTTTGGATCACTATTGAGGTGAGTGAGCAGGGAAGTTATCACGTGGAGTTTGAACGGGCCGATACACTCAAAGCCGCTAAGCAGTTTGCAAAGCAGCCACAGCTGTGGCTTAAAGTGCCAGATGGGACACGTACACCAGTCAAAACGCTGACTGAGCAACTGCGGATCCGCTCTGTCCCGCAGGTGGCAGAAAGGCTTAACACCCCGGCGACTAAGTCAGGTTACGCTGATTCTTTACCTGTCGAACCGCCTGTGGCGCCTCAAGCTAGTAAGCCTGCTTTGTCTGACGCTTTACCCGCAGCGCCTCAGGCTGGTAAGCCCGATGCAGCGGCGATGCTGGAGTTCTGGTGGCAACAGGCTAGCCCGGCTCAGCGCGCGGCGTTTTTAGAAAAAGTACAGCCTCAATGAGGCCGTACTATTACCGGTATCAATTAGTTAGCAAAGATGGCATCTATGGTGCCTTGTGCTAACGGGTGATAGCCCGGGCGGGCTTTTTGATACACTTCATAGGCCCAGTCGCGTTTGCCATTGGCAACCAGTGACTTGTACAAGCGCACGATGAGCTTACGGCGGCCAATGCCACTGAGGTGCTTGTCGAGGGCCGGGTAAATGGCGTCATAGCCATTGCCAACGGCCAGCATAAACCAGGCAAAGGCCAGCTCGGCATTGGTTGAGTTGGTCAGCCCAAACGCCTGATCGAGCGCTGCCATTTTATCCTGTGCCAGGTCGCGCGGCAGGTTATTAATAAAGTGCAGCCACTCGTGCACTGTCCAGCTGGTGGTGGGAATGGCACTAAGCGTGCTGTTTCCAGCTAACCAGGCCTTTGTCGCGGCATCTACTTTGTCAAATGCATCTGAGGTCGGATTCGGTGCATCGGCCGGTAATCCCGATTGGTGGATCCACTCATTGACCTTATCCATGCTGACAATGCCAGGATGTTTGTTGATGAGGTGCTTCTCAATATACTGAACAAACTCGGCGGTGGTCAGCGATTTAAACGCGTAGGCATCAAAGTAGCCTTTAACAAAGGCATCAAACACTTTACGACCAAATTTTTCTTCCAGGTAGATCAGGAACAGCTGGCCTTTAGTATAAGGAACGGTGCTGAATGCATCGTCCGGATCGCGACCATTGAGACGCAGGTTCAGGCGGGTATCTGGTGCGGGCAACTCCTCAACAACGGTGCGTAGTCTGGCGGAATCCAATGCTTGCTCCATGACCGCGCGCTCACGACCAAACACCTCTTCCATAATGCGGTTTTCGACATAAGAGGTAAAACCTTCGTTCAGCCACAGGTCTTCCCAGGTGGCATTGGTGACCAGATTGCCCGACCAGGAATGCGCCAGCTCGTGGGCGATCAGGTTAACCAGGCTTTTGTCACCCGCAACCACAGTAGGCGTGATAAAGGATAAGCGTGGATTCTCCATGCCACCAAACGGGAAGCTCGGCGGCAGCATCAGTAAGTCATAGCGGCCCCAGGCATATTCGCCGTACATGGCGTTGGTTTTATCTATCATCGCCTGGGTGTCATTAAACTCAGCAACAGAGGCATCTAATATCTGTGGTTCGGCAAAGATGGCGGTTTGATGCGACATCTCTTTATATTCGAGGTTACCGGCACCGATGGCGATAAGATAAGGTGGAATGGCCTGCGGCATATCAAACCAATAGTCGCCATCTTTGATTAACGCGCCACTGTTGTCGGCACTCATGACTGCACGCACATCTTTGGGTGTATTAACACGCGCAGAGTAGGTCACGCGCATCGCAGGGGTGTCCTGGACGGGGATCCAGCTGCGGGCATGGATAGCCTGAGACTGACTGTACATAAATGGGTGCGACTTGCTGGCGGTTTGCTCTGGCGTC
Source organism: Pseudoalteromonas sp. XMcav2-N (assembly GCF_024124545.1). Lineage (GTDB taxonomy): Bacteria > Pseudomonadota > Gammaproteobacteria > Enterobacterales > Alteromonadaceae > Pseudoalteromonas. Next base: position 4,046 of record NZ_JAMXSF010000014.1, on the reverse strand, counting down.
AGCCATTGCAGACCGGATGCCTGTGGCAAGCTGTTGTAGTAAATGCGCGCTTTTTTCGCTTGTTGCTTAAAGCGGATAGTCAGTTTGGCGCCTTTCACATCATCGCGTTTAGCAAGGGTGAAAGAGGCAGGATACCATTTGCCGTTACTGCCCTGGTACATCACCTTGTCTATTTCAAGGTCACGGGTGTCCAGCACCAGGGTTCTGGCTTGTTTGTTTTGCCATGCCAGCGTGTGTTCCACAAAACCTTCCAGCTGTTTGTCTGCAAAGTCGACATCCAGATCCAGATGAAGGTGTGTACTGATCACGTCGTTGAGGTTGGCATAGGTGTGTTCGTCCACCGCCTGAGCACTCAGCGCGGTATGTGACAAGCCTGCTAAGGCAAGACCAAAGGTTAGGGCAGAAAGTTTCATTATTATCCTTGCTCATGATGTGAGTAGAGCCGCTGTTATACCACTTAAGTGCCAAAATGACACCTTGATGCGTTGGAGCTTAGGATAAGCTACACTAGCGGCAATTTTGCATTTGTTACAGGGTTTGGGCGTGTACTCTTTGCAGTCATTACACACATTTTCGCTACCGGCATCGTGCCGCACATTATTGCGTATTACCGATCCGGCGCAGCTTTATGATCACGATTTTAGTACGCCGTTTTATATTTTAGGTGAGGGCAGTAACAGTGTGTTCCTGAGCGATTATGAGGGCACAGTGATCCAAATGGCCAATCGTGGGGTGGCAATCGAAGAACAAGCTACTCATTATGTTGTACGCGCTGCAGCCGGCGAATCCTGGCATGCACTGGTGATGCACCTGCTGGCACAAGGGATTGGCGGACTGGAGAACTTAGTCTTGATCCCGGGCACTCTGGGCGCAGCCCCAATCCAGAATATCGGTGCTTATGGCGTGGAGCTGGCCGATGTATTGTATCAGGTACGGGGCTTTGATATTGCCAGTCGAACCATGCAGACCCTGGATAAAGCGACCTGTGAGCTTGGCTATCGCGACTCTGTGTTTAAACATGCGCTGAAAGATCGTTTTATCATTACTGAAGTGACTCTGCATCTACCTAAGCAGTGGCAGCCTGTGCTGAATTATGGCCCGCTAAAAACACTCTGCTGCGAGACGGTGACCCCTCAGGCGGTCGCTGAACAAGTGATGGCAACCCGACGCAGTAAACTGCCCGACCCTCAGGTGCTGGCAAATGCCGGAAGCTTTTTTAAAAACCCGGTGGTCGACAAAGCACAAGCCGACGCTCTGGCCAATCGTTATCCCGACCTGCCCAGTTACCCGGTCGATGCGCAGCATAGCAAGCTGGCCGCTGGCTGGCTCATTGAACGCGCCGGGCTTAAAGGCTATCAGCGGGGTGGGATCAGAGTGTATGAGCGCCAGGCCCTGGTGCTGGTCAATGAAGGCCACAGCAATGGTGAGGACCTTAAGGCGGTGATCAGCCATATTCAGCACACTATACTCACTCATTTTGACATTGTGCTGGAGCATGAGGTCAGGCTGATAGGCCCGCAGGGGGAAATTACAATACAGGAAGCGCACTATGGTTAAAGCACCCGATGGCAATAAGCGGGCCATTTTACATGCCCTGAAGTGCGGCGAATTTGTCTCCGGACAGGCACTGGGCGAACAGTTGGGGATAAGCCGGGCGGCGGTGTCTAAGCACATTAAATCATTACAGCAAATGGGCATCGACATTTTTAAAGTGACGGGTAAGGGCTATCGACTTAATAACAGTTTACCTCTATTAGCAGAAGCTGAGATCCGTCAGAGCTGGGCGCAGCTCAGTGACACGCCATGTCAGATAGAAGTACATTCTATTATTGATTCGACGAACAGCGAGCTGATGCGTCGTATTCAGGCCCACCAGTCTATTCCCAAAGGGCAAGTGCTGGTTGCGGAAATGCAGCAGGCCGGGCGAGGTCGGCGTGGTCGTCAGTGGCAGTCTCCATTTGGTGCCAACTTATATTACAGCTGTTACTGGCAGCTGGATGAAGGTATGCAGGCTGCCATGGGGTTGTCGATTGCCGTCGGGCTGGCGGTACATGATGCGCTTAAAGCCTTGTTTGATTTGGATGTGCAGTTGAAGTGGCCAAACGATGTGTATCTGAATGAGCAAAAGCTGGCGGGCATTTTGGTTGAGCTGGACGGTCAGGTTGAAGGCCCTTGCCATCTGGTGATTGGCATTGGTCTCAATGTCGCGATGCCGGACAGCGCCGCCGGACAAATCGACCAGGCCTGGACGGATCTGAGCCAGCACGTAAACGCGGTGAATAAAAATCAGCTGGTGGCTGTGCTGACTTTATGTCTGCAAAAGCGCTTGGAGATCTATCAGCGCCACGGGCTGAGCGTGATGACAGAGCAATGGAATGCACTGAATGTGCATCGTGAGCAGGCCGTGACTTTAACCACAGGTCAAAAACAATGGCGGGGTATTTGTGAAGGCATAGATCTGCAAGGTGGACTAGTGCTGCGTCAGGATGGTGAACTAAAAACCTATTATGGCGGCGAAATCTCAGTGCGTAAGGAAGCATCATGAAATTGCTGGTAGATGTGGGCAATACGGCACTGAAAACGGCAACGCTGGGAGGGGAGGTTATCACCTTAGTGCCTGAAGCAGATATTCCCTGGTCAGAGATAGAAGAAGTGCTGATTGCGCAAGTAGGTAAGAGTGCGTTAGTTGCACCACTGATTGCGCGTGCGCAGCAACTGGCTATTCCATATTATCAGGCTAAGACCAGTGCAACATTGGGTGGGCTAACATGTGCCTATCCGCAATTTGAGAACCTGGGGATCGATCGCTGGCTGACGGTGGTGGCCTGTTATCACCTTTATCCGCAACAAAGCTGCGTGATACTCGATTGTGGCACCGCCAGCAAAATAGATGTGCTTAATAAAGCCGGACAGCATCTGGGCGGCTGGATCTTGCCTGGCCTGGATATGATGATCAGCAGCCTGGTCAGCAATACCCAGAAAGTTTTCAGTGATGACGCCAGTTTGTTTTTGCCTGAGTTGGGTACTAATACACCCAACGCGGTCAAAAATGGTGCCCTGGTCGCAACCCTGGGGGCACTGGAATACTATTTGGGCCAGTCTGACGACAACCCTGTGATTGTTTGTGCAGGCGGATATGGTGAATTAATGCAACAGCATTTAACACGCCCTTGTGTGTACAACGATATTTTAGTGCTGCAGGGCCTGATGTACTGGCGTAAATATCAGCAGTTTGCATAATAATTTGCCTGCAATACAAGTTTTTGCTGTAAATGTGACCATTTAAACAATTATCTGTGATTTTTTTTACTTTGGGTGTTGCATAGTCCCGGCCATTCCTCTAATATCTCGCCCCGTACTAAAGCAGTGCCGACTTAGCTCAGTTGGTAGAGCAACTGACTTGTAATCAGTAGGTCATCCGTTCGACTCGGATAGTCGGCACCAGTTTTTAAACAGCAACGCTTTAGACAAGAATTTTTTGACGTGGAGGGGTTCCCGAGCGGCCAAAGGGATCAGACTGTAAATCTGACGGCACTGCCTTCGCTGGTTCGAATCCAGCCCCCTCCACCACTTTATTCTTGACGGTTAGAGGTAGTTAAGAACAGGTTCCTAAAGCGGGCATCGTATAATGGCTATTACCTCAGCCTTCCAAGCTGATGATGCGGGTTCGATTCCCGCTGCCCGCTCCAGTTTTCTGGTGTGCTGATATAGCTCAGTTGGTAGAGCGCACCCTTGGTAAGGGTGAGGTCGGCAGTTCAAATCTGCCTATCAGCACCAGTCTTCGGATCTTCCTAAATACTTCCTTTGATTTGTCATAAAAACATTTATAATTGTACTTAATAATTTTAGTCTGCCGCCGTTGTGGCGTGTGGATTATTTTTATATGTAATCTAGATACACAAAACTTATAGGTTCCGTCATGGCAAAAGAAAAGTTTGAACGTTCGAAACCGCACGTTAACGTTGGTACTATCGGCCACGTTGACCACGGTAAAACTACCCTAACTGCAGCAATCACTAACGTACTTGCAAAAGTATACGGTGGTG
>NZ_JAMXSF010000013.1 GCF_024124545.1 Pseudoalteromonas sp. XMcav2-N | reverse complement strand
TACTTTCTTTCTGGGATCTTTAGTCTGTTTGGAGAGCTTACTAAATTCAGAGGGCAGCAAAATCATTATCACATCGATGGATATTAGATTTTGATATTAGATCATAAATTTAATCAATTTGGTATTATCCCCTTTAGGGTGGATTGACCGACTGCTGATCCATGAGAAGTTTTGCCTTTTCAACAATCTGTGAACGGCTGATAACTCGTACTCAATGTGAAAAGACTCAGATATATACTGCTGAATATCTTCTAGTGTTAGCCGACCACCTTCCGTGCGGTCTATAGAGTCGAGTACATATGCTTTAAGCTGCTTCAATTGTGCATCATCCAGTTTGCAAGGGCGGCCCGAGCGAGGTAGTTCTTCCAGGCCTTCTAATCCATATTCGAGATAGTCTTTCACCCATTTGTTCACGCTCGTACGACTGACCTTTAAGTATTCAGCAATCTGATAGCGAGATTTACCTTCAAAGAAATGAGCCAACGCGAGCATGCGTACTTTCTTTCTTGGGTCTATAGTCTGCTTGGAGAGCTTAATAAATTCAGTGGGCCGCAAAATCACTATCACTTCGATAGATATTAGGTTTTGACATTAGATCATAAACTTAATCAATTTGGTATTAGGTGATCTCAGCAGTGAATAGCTTAGCTTTTCGACGGCGAATCTTCCGTTACCTGATTGTAGCCTTGTAGGCAATGCGGCAATTTTCCGCCACCATAATATTGGCCTCATTCTTGCTTTTATCTCACTAAGTCAAATTTTTGGAGTCGGGTTATGGCAATTAGTTTTGATAAAGCATTGGGGGTTCATCCCCACACTATGCTGATCCGGTCTCAGCGTGCTGAAATTTTGGCTAGCAATATAGCCAATGCAGATACTCCTGGATACAAAGCTAAGGATATCGACTTTGGTCAGGCTTTTAAAGCGGCAAAATCGGCACAGCTAAGCGGCAATAAGATGGTAAGAACCAATGATAAACACCTCAGTGGTGGGACTCAATTAAATAATGGTATTGAACAATATCGTACGCCAAATCAAGCAGATACTGGTGATGGCAACTCTGTTGATATACAAGTGGAACGAAACTTGTATGTACAAAATGCATTAGAGTACCAAGCTAGTTTGAATTTTTTATCTGGTAAATTTAAAGGGCTGAAGAAAGCCCTTAGTGGTCAAGGTGGGTAATCATGAGTTTATATAATGTTTTTGATATAGCGGGCTCAGGCATGAGCGCTCAGAATGTCCGTCTGAATACGACCGCCAGTAATATTTCCAATGCAAACAGCGTTAGCTCAAGTCAGGATCAGGTTTACCGAGCCAGACACCCAGTGTTTGCTGCTGAATTGAACAAGGCAGCAGCTGCTCATCCTAACACGATGGGATCATCCGTGGGTGTGAAAGTACTGGGGATTGTTGAAAGTGACAAACCACTTCAGGTTGAGTACAACCCAAATCATCCGAGTGCTGACAAAGATGGGTACATCTATAAACCGAATGTGAATGTGGTTGAAGAGATGACAAATATGATCTCTGCATCGCGTTCGTACCAAACGAATGTTCAGGTAGCGGATGCCGCTAAGCAAATGCTTAGCAAAACCTTGCAACTTGGTCAGCGCTAAGTGGGAGTATAGCCAATGAGTAACGACGTCAATTCAGCAACCTCGACCTATGTCGATTCATTGCGTTGGCCAGATAGACAGGTGCCGACAGAAAAGAATGATGAGTTGAAGCAAGAGGATTTCTTTGCGTTATTGACTCAACAATTGTCCTATCAGGATCCGAGCAAGCCTGCGGACAATGATCAGATGATTGCGCAGATGACGAACTTCACAATGGCCGAGGGAATATCGGATCTGAATTCAAAGTTCGAATCATTGGCTGATTCTATGACTTCTAATTCTGCCTTGCAGGCGTCTACCTTGATCGGTAAAAAGGCGTTGCTAGAGTCGGACACGATTGAGCATGGCCCAGACATGCAAGCACGTGGATCAATCATTGTGACGGAGCCGGTGGAAAAACTGACGGTAAGTATCCTCAATGATAAAAACGAGCTTGTCAGAACCATTGATATGAAAGATCAGCAACCCGGCGCGGTGCGATTTGAATGGGATGGCAAAAATAAAGAAGGCGAGATGCTTCCGCCTGGTGATTACACAATCAAGGCTGAAGGCTCAGTAAATGGCAAGTTTACAGCCTTACCTACGGCGACTTTCAGAAACATAGAGAGCGTCAACGTCAATGGTGCTAGCGGCATCGTTATTAATACTAAAGCAGGTGCCGTGCGACTGACTGACGTCGCAGAATTGGCCTAATTAAAAAGATTTAACCTTAATCGCAAGAGGTGAGAGTATGAGTTTCAATATTGCATTAACAGGTTTAGCTGCGGCTCAGAAAGATCTGGATACGACAGCTAACAACATTGCCAACGTAAACACGACAGGCTTTAAGGAATCACGTGCTGAGTTCGCATCCGTCTATGCATCTTCGGTATTCAGCGCTGGTAAAACAAAAAATGGTGATGGTGTGCAAACCACTATGGTTGCACAGCAGTTCCACCAGGGATCTCTGAACTTTACTCAGAATTCGCTGGATCTGGCGATTACGGGTGAGGGCTACTTCGCAATGAGTGAAGAGTTGGGTTCTCAAGACTTTACTTACAGCCGTGCAGGTGCATTTAAGCTCAATAAAGATAATTTTATTGTTGATGCTCAGGGCAACTTCCTGCAAGGTTTCCCTGTTGACCCAAGCACAGGTGATACGACATCGGTCAGCTTGAGTACATCTGCTGCATTACAGATCCCAGATGCATCGGGTTCTCCTCGTGCAACAACAAACGTTTACACCTCATTTAACCTGGATTCAAGAGTGACAGCGCCTACATTGGCGTTTGATCCAACAGTAAGTGCTTCATACAACAGCTCAACGTCTACAACGATTTATGACAGCTTAGGTGAGCCGCATACACTCCAGATGTACTTTGTTAAAGAAGATCCAGCGACAAACCCAAACCAGTGGCAGGTTTATGCAACACTGGGTGGGCAGTTAGTCGGCCCGGCGGGTGACGGCAGTGTAGCTGGTCCAATTACCGAGTTTGAGTTTGATTCTAATGGTAACCCAGCCTCAACCGGTGATCCAGGTGTGCCAGTCTCTGGACCAACTTTTGACCCGTTCAATATCCCAGCGGGTGCAGGCGCGGGTTTGTCAACATTATTGACCAATGGTGCGACCTTCCCGAGCAATATCCAGATGAACTGGCGTGACGAGGCAAATACTAAGCCACCGACACAGTTTGCGAGCCGTTTTGAAGTAAAAGCACTCGAACAGGATGGTGCGACAACGGGTCGACTTGCAGGTATTGATATTGGCTCTGATGGTAAAATTGTCGCTTCTTACAGTAATGGTGACTCTACTTATCTGGGCCAGGTTGCGATGGTTCGTTTCTCAAACTCGCAAGGCTTACAGCAAGTAGGCAACACAGGATGGAAAAAGAGTTTAACATCAGGTGAGCCTATTGCGGGTGAGCCAGGGTCGGGTACGCTGGGAACCATCAACTCCTCAGCACTCGAGCAGTCGAACGTTAACCTGACCAACGAATTGGTTGACCTGATCAGTGCACAGCGAAACTTCCAGGCAAACTCCCGGGCACTGGAAGTGAACTCAACACTTCAGCAGAACATTCTGCAGATCCGATAATCACCTTCATCACCTCTCAAGGCCGCTCAATGCGGCCTTTTCATTTTCTTGACGATCATGTTGGCATTTATATTGCTTATTCAGTATAGATTGAACAATTTTAGGTCGTTCCCATGGATAAAATGCTGTATGTCGCCATGTCTGGTGCCAAACAAAACCTGGTTGGTGTCGGGCTTAAAGCGAACAACCTGGCCAACGCCAATACCACCGGATTTAAGGCAGACTTTGCACAGGCCCGCTCTATGCAGGCTTTTGGTGAAGGGCTTCCTACCCGTGTGTTTGCTATGCAGGAGCGTCCGGGGACCATGATGACGGGCGGGGCTATCACTGAAACGGGACGTGATCTTGATATTGCGGTTGATGAAAAATCCTGGATCAGTGTGGTGGATGCCGCAGGTGAAGAAGCTTATACCAAAGTTGGCACGCTGAATATCACCGCTGATGGTGCATTGGTCACCAGCCATGGTCGTCAAATTATTGGCGAAGGTGGTCCCATCATTTTACCTTTGCCGGTAGAAAAGGTGGTGTTCAGTGACGATGGTTCTATTCAGGTCAGACCCCAGGGAGCGCCTGCCAACTTTTTGGAAGTGGTCGACCGATTAAAGATAATCAGCGCAGACAATAGCAAACTTGAAAAAGGTAATGACGGTTTGTTCAGACCAAAAGAAGAGCTACTGGAAGATGGGGTGTGTGGATTTTGTGAAATTTCCCCTACCGCCAAGGTTATGAGTGGCTATCTGGAAATGTCTAATGTAAACCCAGTTCACGAGATGGTGGACATGGTAAACCTTCAGCGCCAGTTTGAAATGCAGATGAAACTGATGAAAACAGCTGAAGAAATTGATGAGCGACACACTTCGCTCCTGCGTATCGTTTAAGAGAGTGAGGTAAAGATTATGAACCCAGCATTATGGATCAGTAAAACCGGCTTAGATGCCCAGCAGACTGATATATCAGTTATTTCAAATAACCTGGCGAATGCTAGCACGGTTGGCTACAAAAAGAGCCGCGCGATATTTGAAGACTTACTCTATCAGAATATTAACCAACCTGGTGGACGCTCCTCTCAGGATACCGAACTGCCATCAGGTTTGATGCTAGGTGCCGGTGCTAAGGTGGTTGCCAACCAGAAGAACTTTTCGCAAGGCAATATGCTGAGCACAGAGAACTCACTGGACTGGATGGTTCAGGGACCAGGATTCTTTGAAATTCAGATGCCAGACGGCACAATCGCATACACGCGTAATGGCCAGTTCACCACCGATGAAGAAGGTCGTATCGTGACCTCTGGTGCAGGTTTCCCGCTACAGCCGGAAATGAATGTACCGGATAATGCCAATTCCATCACCATCTCTCAGGATGGGGAAGTGTCTGTCAGTATTCAGGGAGAAGCGGCTAATACAGTTATTGGCCAGCTAGTGATTAGCGACTTCATTAATCCGTCTGGCCTTGAGCCGATTGGCCAAAACCTTTACACCGAAACGGCGGTTAGTGGTGCGCCAGTACAAGGCAACCCAGGCGTTGAAGGTCTTGGATCAATTGTGCAGGGGGCACTGGAAACATCTAACGTTAACGTAACTGAAGAACTGGTCAATCTGATAGAAACACAGCGAGTTTACGAAATGAACTCTAAAGTGATCAAGTCGGTCGATGAGATGCTTAGTTACATTAATCAACAGCTTTAATTGATTGGGGGTAGTATGGACAAGTTAACTACACTTGGCCTGATAGCGGCAGGCTGTATAGCATTGAGTGGTTGTACAACAACGCAGAATAAAGATGTTAAGCGGGACGATCCTTACTACGCCCCCATGTATCCAGAAGCTGAAGCGGCGCCAGTTGTACCAACAGGTTCACTGTTCAATGCTTATGCCAACGATCTGTACTCGGATAAAAAGGCGCTTCGCACCGGAGATATCATCACGGTGGTATTGCGAGAATCAACTCAGGCGTCAAAAGCCGCGAACTCCAAGCTGGATAAAGACAGCGAAGTTGATATCGATCCTATATTGGGATTAGGGGGCGCAGCGGTTAACTGGGGAAGCAAAAGTATTCAGTTGGATGCTGGCTCAAACTCGTCCTTTCAAGGTGACGCGCAGGCCAACCAGTCAAATAGTCTGATAGGTAATATTTCTGTCAATGTGATGCGGGTTTTACCCAATGGTAACTTAGTGATCCGAGGTGAAAAGTGGCTAACTCTGAATACAGGTGAGGAATTTATCCGCCTTGAGGGCCTGGTCAGGCCGCAAGATGTCAATGCTGATAATACGGTAGAGTCAAATCGCATCGCCAACGCGCGTATTCAATATTCAGGTAAAGGCGATACCCAGGAAGTACAAAGTGCTGGCTGGCTGACTAAGTTCTTCATGAGCGCCATCATGCCATTTTGAGGTAAAAGACGATGAGATTATTCAACATGCTTGTTCTGGCCGTGTCACTTGTTACAAGCCAGTTTGTACATGCAGAGCGGATCAAAGATGTGACTATGGTTGAGGGCGTACGTTCAAACCAGTTGGTTGGCTATGGTCTGGTCGTGGGTCTGCCGGGAACAGGTGAACAAACGCGCTTTACCGAACAAAGCTTTAAAGGCATGCTGAATAGCTTTGGTATTACCATGCCTGCCAACCTCAAGCCAAAAATTAAAAATGTCGCGGCGGTCGCCGTCCATGCTGAGTTACCGGCGTTTGTAAAGCCTGGTCAAACAATTGACGTTACCGTGTCCTCCATAGGTAGTGCAGGGAGTTTGCGCGGCGGAACGCTGTTACAGACTTTTCTTAAAGGGGTTGATGGTAATGTCTATGCCATTGCTCAGGGCAGTATGATTGTAGGAGGCCTGGGTGCAGAGGGGTTAGACGGGAGCCGCGTGGTCATCAATACGCCAACGGTAGGGCGAATTCCAAATGGCGGCACCGTTGAGCGTGCAGTCAGGAGTCCGTTTACGCAGGGCGACCACATCACTTTTAATCTAAACCGTCCAGATTTCACTACGGCGAAACGTCTGGCGGACACCATTAATGATCTGGTTGGCCCGCAAAGTGCGCAGGCTATGGATGCGGCATCTGTACGTGTTATAGCACCGCGCGATCCATCACAACGTGTTGCTTATTTATCGACCCTGGAGAATTTAGAGTTCACCCCGGCAGATACTTCCGCCAAGATTATCGTTAACTCGCGTACCGGTACTATCGTCATTGGTAAAGAAGTGAAACTGCAGCCAGCGGCCATCACTCATGGCGGTTTGACCGTGACCATTGCAGAGCAGGTGAACGTATCTCAGCCACAGCCTTTGTCTGAGGGAGAAACGGTTGTTACGCGTCAAAGCATTGTCGATGTTGACCAAGATGATTCTCGTGCCTTCGTATTTGACCCTGGTTCAAGCCTGGATGATTTGGTGCGAGCTATCAACGCAGTCGGCGCCGCGCCTGGCGATTTGATGGCGATACTGGAAGCGCTAAAAGAAGCTGGCGCGATACATGGTCAATTAGTCGTCATTTAACGCTTCTTTTATAATCAAATAGTTAGCCCCGTTTTACGGGGCTTTTTTATTGGCTCAATAATTGCATTGTAATTGGTTATGTATATTGATGTGATTTTGAGCAATGAATACTGATCCGACTCGCAACCAAAGTTTCTATGACTTAACCGATTTGAACTCGTTAAGACAGGACGCACTGAAAAGTACCGGAGATGCCGATGCCTCTGAGGAAGCGTTGCGCAAAGCGGCTCAGCAATTCGAATCTATTTTCACGCAAATGATGTTGTCCAGTATGCGTAAGGCGAATGAAGTGCTGGAAGACAAAGATAGCCCATTCAACTCGAGCAGCGTCAAATTCTATCGTGATATGCATGATCAACAGATGTCTATGCAGCTTTCGAGCGAGGGCAGTCTGGGTCTTGCTGATCTTATTGTGCAGCAATTGTCACCGAATCGCGACGGGTACATGCCTGGTTCGGTGCTGCGTACCGGCGCAGAGTTACAGAGTGACCGAATAGCTAATGGTGAAGCTAATAAACCAATTCAGGATAAGCCAACTGAGGTCCGGGAAAAGGCGGACGGTGAAGTGCGCTTTGATGATCCTGAGTCTTTCGTTAGCCAGTTGTGGGACTATGCCAAATCTGCGGCAGAGAAGATTGGGCTTAATCCAGCGGTTATGGTTGCGCAAGCGGCACTGGAAACCGGGTGGGGTAAACACATTATCGCGCGCCAGGATGGAGAAAGCAGCTTCAACCTTTTTAACATCAAAGCAGATAAGCGGTGGCAGGGTGACAGCGCCAGTAAAATGACACTGGAGTTTGAACAAGGTTTGCCGGTGAAAAAACAAGCTAACTTCAGAGCCTATGATTCGCTCAAAGATAGCATCAATGATTATGTCGATTTCCTGCAGTCAAATCCCAGGTATCAGGACGCCTTGAATAAGACAGACAATCCGGAGCAATATCTGGATGCACTGCAACAGGCCGGATACGCAACAGATCCAAATTATGCAGAGAAAATTAAACGTGTGTTGGGCAGAGGAGAGTTTCAGTCCATGTTGTCAGCGTCAGTGCATCAGGGAGTAAATTAAGATGTCCTTTAATCTTATGAATATTGGTACGTCGGGAGTCAGAGCCAGCTCTGAGCTGCTCCAGACCACCAGTAAAAATATCGCAAACCTGAATACCAAAGGCTACGTTCGCGAGCGGACAGAGCATACTACCATGATTAACAATCAGGTAGGCCGTGGTGAAACGGTACGTTTGCTCAATGAGTTTGCCCAGAAACAGCTCAATCGAGATTTATCGAGTCAGGCTTACTATGAGCAGTTTGTGACCGAAGCCACTCGGGTTGATACCTTGTTTGGTGAAGAATCAAATAATCTGAATCAAAGTATTAACTCCCTGTTCAACAATATGCAGGAGGCGATGAACTTACCCTCCTCAACGGTTGCGCGCTCCCTGTTTTTGACTGATGCCCAGAACTTGATCGATCAGATGGATCGATTATCCGGTATTGTGTTTGATCAGAGCAACATCGTTAACGAACAATTGTCTATCTACTCTGATGAAGCCAACAATCTCATTCAGAAGATCAGCGATATGAATGGTCAGGTTGCTGCACTGAATGGTAATAACAGTGATGGCAGTGGCAGCTCTTTGCTTAACCAACGCGATCAGGCCATCAGAGATTTAGCCGAGCTGGTGGACATAGAGACCTTAGATGGAGCCAATGGTGAGAAATTGGTTTTTCTGGGTTCAGGACAGTCTCTGGTGATGGAGAATGGCAGCTTTAGTCTTTTTTCGATGGATGGCGACCCCGATCCCAATCATAAAACACTGACTCTTGACGTCAAAGATGGTTCAGCCGTCGCACTTGAAGTAGATCACACTACGCTGAGGGGGAAAATCGGCGGGCTGATGGCTTTTCGCGATGACATTCTGGTACCCGCTCAGACTCAACTGGGCCAAATTGGACTATCACTGGCGGATGCCTTTAATCAGCAAAACCAATTGGGGATGGACTTAGACGGTAATATAGGTGGGAATATATTTGAGCTACCGACTGTCGGTGGGTATCCCTATGCCAGCAACACCAGTACGGCACAGTTAACGGCAACTGTTGAACCAGGTAAAGGTCGCGAGGTACCCTCTTCCGACTTCAGAGTAACGTACACGGCTGCAAATACGGTTGAGATAGCTGCGGTTGATAGTAAGGGAAATGTGCTTGGAACACCTGTCACCGCCACAGTCAATGCCGGGGTAATTGATTCGAATTCGGTAGCGGCGGGCGTTGACATGTTTGGTTTGCAGATGAACCTGACAGGCACCGCTAATGTTGGGGATAGCTTTTTAGTTAAACTCAACTCCGGTACTGCTGGTAATCTGCAGCTGGCAACAGACCGTCCTGAAAGTCTTGCACTGGCCTCTCCCATTCGTACAGAGACCGCGGCAAATAATGTCAGTAATGCCACTATTTCAGTGGGTTCTGTAACCAACACGGACCCCGCGACCAGTAACTTTACAGCGGCACCACCGAGTCTTACCAATGGCACCATTACGTTAACTAAGACGGCAAATGCCAACGAATATCAGATTGTGGATGGCAATGGTACTAATACCTTTACCATTACACCGCCAGCTGAAAACATCCTTGCACAGGCAGGCGGTGCGTATGCCAGCTATGGTTTCGATTTCAATATAGAGGGAACACCTGCGACAGGTGATACCTACACTATTGAGTTCAATACGGGCGGTTTCGATGATAACCGGAATGGTCTGGAGTTGAGCAAATTACAAAGCGCGGAATTGGTTAGACAAAATGTAGTCACCACTGCAACAGCAGACAACTTGAAGACGTTCAATGAAGCCTATGCCGGTCTGGTGACAGAAATTGGGGTTGTGGCTAATCAGGCCAAAACCAATGGTGCAGCATATGAAGCGCTGGCTGCTCAGTCAGAAGCCTGGTACGAGTCTATGGCAGGCGTAAACCTGGATGAAGAGGCGGCCAATTTGCTACGTTTCCAACAATCTTACTCAGCGGCTGCGCAAGTACTTAGCGCGGCAAGAACTGTGTTTGACACCTTATTAAGTGCGGCGAGGTAATTATGCGTTTATCTCAAAATATGATGTATCAGAACAATTTGAACTCGATACTCGACAATCAGCAGGAAGTAAATAAAGCGATGCAGCAGGTTAATACCCAAAAGCGCGTATTGACTGCGTCCGATGATCCATCTGCGATGGCACGGGCTTTATTATATACAGATAGGATCCAGACCAATGAACAGTACACAAAAAACCTGACCATGCTCAAAGGTCGGTTGGATACTCAAGAGGGTGTACTGGACAATATCAAAGATTCGTTAACGCGGGCTTTAACCCTGACGGTTCAGGCCGGTAATGGTTCTCTGGTAGATGTAGACCGGGCATCACTATCAGAGGAGCTTAGTGCAATACAAACGGCAGTGCACGACCTGATGAATGCCAAAACCGAAGATGGTCGGTACATATTTTCCGGTTATCAGGACAACACCGAAGCTTACTCGTACAACAGCACGCAGCAACGCTATCAGTATAATGGCGACCAGGGTCAGCATAAGATCAAGGTTGCAGAAGGGGTTGAGATTAAGTCCAGTGATAACGGGTTTGACGTGTTTGAAAGTGTAAATACGCGCCTGAATGTAGCTTCCAATACCGCAACTGTGTCAGGCAGCGTGGTGAGCTCTGATGTCTATGTGACCAAACAAGGTCCTTTTGATGAGTTTCACAAAGCGAATTACAATCCTGACCCGACAGCGCCTGCTGGCTCGAATACCTTCAGTCTGGTACTGACTGCAGGCACACCTAATACCTACACTTTGCAGCAAGGCGCGACAGTATTGGCTACCGGAAGCTATGAGGAAAATCACATTGAAGTGGCGGGAATGGAGTTTAGCTTTACCGGCAATGCTCCTGCGCAGATTGATTTTGATCTGGAAGCGCCAGAAAAAGACAATGTACTTAACATGCTGGATGATTTGGTCGCAGCACTGAATGACACTACACTCAGTGAAAAAGACTACCGTCAGGTACTGGCCGATTCCATGATAGGAATAGATAACGCCAAAAATCGGGTTTCGCAGACACAGTCGGGTTTAGGTGGCAGGCTCAATACAGCAACACGTATCACTGATGCCAACGCAGACTTAGATATTAATAACAAGATTGCAAAAGCCGAGCTGGTTGAATTGGATATGGCAGAAGCCATCACCGATTTGACTAAGCACGAAACCGCTTTGCAGGCATCTCAGGCTACCTTTGGCCGGCTTTCCAACCTGTCTTTACTTGACTATATCAGGTAGTCCTACATTTTAGCGGCTTTTGAGGTGTACCTCGGCCGCTTACATTTCTTTCCGTTTTTTACCAGTTTACATTCTAACCCTATAACTTATATGCCTTTTACTATTCAGTTTCAGATTTGTTCGTAGAATAAAAGGCGGCAATTTATTTCCCACTTTGAACAACTTTAATAAGTTAATTCCATTTAAAATCAAAAGCTTGATAATTTTTTATAAATTTCTCTAAAGTATTTTTTCTGCCGTCCGATAACTTAAGTAACCAAGCCGGAGAGTGAAAACAAACCTTGAAGGCTAAGAGAGTAAGTTTTAGAAGTTTGAGAGTGGGCACTTACAGAGTAAGCACTCGAAGAGTAAGCACTCAGATTACAGTGGGAGAATCACCATGGCACTTTATGTAAATACTAACGTAAGTTCATTGAATGCTCAAAGACAATTAAACAATTCAGGCAACTCGCTTGATGTTTCCTTCAAGCGTTTATCATCGGGCTTCCGTATCAACAGCGCTGCTGACGATGCAGCAGGTCTACAAATTTCAGACCGTTTGACCTCACAAATCAACGGTTTAAACCAAGGTAACCGTAACGCGAACGACGGTATCTCGCTGGCTCAGACAGCTGAAGGCGCGATGGACGAAGTTACCTCAATGTTCCAGCGTATTCGTACTCTGGCACAGCAAGCGTCAAACGGTTCTAATACAGATGAAGACCGTTTAGCAATTCAGGAAGAAATCCGCTCACTTTCTTCAGAAGTGAACCGGGTAGCAGCAGATACAACCTTCGGTGGTCAAAACCTGCTTGACGGTACTTATTCTGCAAACTTCCAGGTGGGTGCTGATGCAGTACAAACCATCGGTTTCAGCATGCAAAATGTTGCCGGTACTACCAATGATATGCAGGCAAATGGCGGTTTTACGCTTTCAGGTATCGCAGGTATCGCCAGTGGCGTAACAGGTGTTGCTCTGAGTACGACGACAGAAACCATCAGTACAAATATCGGTACTGAAGCAGATGCGAAGGTTTTCTCTAACGTATTCACTGAATCAGGTATTTCAGTATCATCTCAGGCAAACGCACAGGCAGTATTGGCTGGTATGGATAACCTGATTGCAGTAGTTGACAAGAAACGTGCAGAGCTAGGTGCGGTACAAAACCGCTTCCAGTCTACGATTCGTAACCAGTCGAATATTTCTGAGAACCTGTCAGCTGCGAAATCACGTATCAAAGATACTGACTTCGCTCAGGAAACTGCAAGCTTAACTAAAATGCAGATCCTGCAACAGGCGAGCCAGACAATCCTGAGTCAGGCTAACCAGCGTCCACAGGCTGCACTAAGTCTACTGGGATAAGATAGGTAGGAAAACAGGTGCCCGGACTTGATGGGGTATTAGCCAGGGCACCTAATTGGATGATAAAGCGGAGGAGCTTAAATCCAATTTAGTTCATCAAAACAATGAACACGTTAATATTAGCACTTTCCGTGCCAATATTATGAAAAAATATTGACACCCACTCTCAAACTTCAAAAAAGAGGCTCTCAGGCCTCTTTTTCTTTTATTTGGCTATGCAGGCAAGTTTTAGACAGACCTTGTTGCACGCCTTACTGGTATTTCGCTAGCCGTTACAACAGAACCGGTACTGATCAGTATAGTTCACAGTACGATGTAGCGAGTCGAAGATGCTATTTTACGCATTGTCAAAATTTCTTGGCACACACCTTGCTTTATTCACTCCAGAAGAAATTAAGTTTGTACAAGCGGCATTGGATTGCCCCTTCACTGAGCCCCGGCCAGTGAAAACAATTGCCTCCTTGTACACCAATGAACAGCTCAATGCTGAGCATTTGTATAGAGAGAGTGAATCATGGCTTTATTTGTAAATACCAATGTCAGTTCCATTAATGCGCAACGACAACTACAAAACTCCGGTGTTGAGCTGGATACGTCCTTCAAACGCTTGTCTTCAGGTTTACGGATCAACAGTGCGGCAGATGATGCTGCCGGTCTGCAAATCTCGGACCGACTACAATCGCAGATCTTAGGTTTGAACCAGGGTAACCGGAATGCCAATGACGGTATTTCTCTTGCTCAGACTGCTGAAGGTGCAATGGACGAGATTACCTCTATGTTCCAGCGCATCCGGACTTTGTCGCAGCAAGCCGCTAACGGTTCGAACACCGATGAAGACCGGCTGGCAATTCAGGAAGAAATTCGCCAGTTGGCAGCCGAAGTAAACCGGGTTGCCAGCGATACCACGTTTGGTGGTCAAAACTTATTGGATGGCTCTTATTCAGCTAACTTCCAGGTGGGTGCAGATGCTGTCCAGACCATCGGCTTTAGTATGCAGTATGTGGGTGCCACGACCAACTCTATGGCTGATAATGGTGGTTTCACGCTTTCAGGTGTGGCAGGGGTTGCCAGTGGGGTATCGGGTGCAGCGCTGAGTGCGACAACAGCAACCATCAGTACAAATATCGGTACTGAAGCAGATGCCAAAGTGTTCTCTAACGTATTCACTGCCGCAGGCATTTCTGTGTCGTCACAGGCCAATGCGCAGGCGGTTATGGCGGGGATGGATGCACTGATTGCGGTTGTCGATAAAAAACGTGCTGAACTGGGTGCGGTACAAAACCGATTCCAGTCGACGATTCGAAATCAGGCGAATGTCTCAGAAAACCTTTCAGCAGCAAAATCTCGGATCAAAGATGCAGACTTTGCGATGGAAACAGCTAAACTGACTAAAAACCAGATCTTGCAACAGGCTAGCCAGACCATTCTTGGCCAGGCAAATCAGCGTCCACAGGCCGCACTGAGTCTGCTACAGGGTTAATAACACAAAAAAATTAAAATAATTTGCAAATAAGGCTAAAGCTTTCGCTTTATCAGTCGATAGCGGATTTAGAGAACTATAAATCTAGGACTCTAAATCATCGCTGCTGGCAGGGTAGGGGTATCCCGTCTCAGCGAGTTATATTGATAAAGCGGAGGCTATTATGGCTTTATATGTAAACACCAATGTGAGTTCACTGAACGCACAGCGGCAATTGAATAAATCCTCAGGTGCGTTAGATACATCTTTCCAACGCCTATCATCGGGTTTGCGCATTAACAGTGCAAAAGACGATGCTGCAGGTATGCAAATCACCAACCGTCTGAACGGTCAGATCAACGGTCTGAATCAAGGTATCCGAAACGCAAATGATGGTATCTCATTGGCGCAAACTGCTGAAGGTGCGCTGGACGAAACCACTCAAATGTTTCAACGGATCAGAACGCTTGCACAACAGGCGTCTAACGGTTCAAACACCGATGAAGACAGACTGGCACTGCAAGAAGAAATTCGCTCACTTTCTGAGGAAGTAAACCGAGTTGCAGCTGACACCACCTTTGGTGGTCAGAACCTGCTTGATGGTACTTATGACGCAAACTTCCAGGTAGGTGCGGATGCGGTACAAACCATCGGCTTCAGTATGCAAAACGTTGCCGCCACAACCAACGACCTGCAAGCGAACGGTGGCTTCACGCTGTCTGGTATTGCTGGTATCGCCAGTGGGGTAACCGGGGTTGCACTGAGTACCACCACAGAAACCATCAGTACAACGATAGGTACAGAAGCTGACGCGAAAGTGTTCTCAAACGTATTCACTGAAGCGGGTATATCAGTTTCTTCGCAGGCCAATGCGCAAGCGGTACTTGCCGGTATGGATCAGCTAATAGCTGTTGTGGACAAAAAACGTGCGGAGCTGGGTGCGGTACAAAACCGGTTCCAGTCAACCATTCGTAACCAGTCAAACGTTGCGGAAAACCTGACAGCTGCGCGTTCTCGTATTCAGGACACTGACTTTGCGGCCGAAACAGCCAGTTTGACTAAGATGCAGATCCTGCAACAGGCAAGTAGTTCAATCCTGAGTCAGGCTAATCAGCGTCCTCAGGTCGCCCTGTCGCTCTTAGGCTAATAATAGTGTGACGTCAAGTTTGCATGAGAAATCGCGAAACTTGGCGTATACTTACAATTAGACTAGAGATTGGAGGTGTATTGTGAAAGAGATTCAGGCAACATTAGGGCTTGGCTCAAATAATGCGGTGCTCACTCCTGGTCAAATTAAGCCTGAGGAAAACGCAGAGACGCTGCGGGCTGTAGAGAAGTTGACCAAGTTGGTTGACAGCCCTGCAGTTCGTGCTCAGGACAAGCAAAAGGAAGAAGCTGACCCTGATGCAGAGGAGAAATTGTTCGCCCAGGTTAAATCTGATCTGGCAAAGCTAAATGACTTTATACCGGTCACAGCAACCAATTTGTCGTTTGAGTTTGATGATAAAGGTAATCCGCCTTTCATCAGAGTCATTGACAAAGGAAGTGACGAAGTGATCCGTGAGATCCCCTCAGAGGAATTTCGCGAAGTTGCTAAGGCTTTGGAAGAATTTGCCGATAAAGTATCAGGAAAAGGTTTGCTGTTTGACAGGACAGCATAAATGAAAGTGAATTGGAGGTAGCAAATGCCACTTATAACGTCTGCAGGCGTCGGCTCAGGCCTGGATTTGGAGAGTATTATTAAAGCATCCGTTGATGCCGAAAATATTCCTAAAATGCAGGCCTTCGTCAAGAAAGAAGAGTCTTTGAAAGTAGAGCTCTCTGCCTTGGGCGAGGTTAAGTCTGCTATCTCCAAACTCAACGATACAGTTAAAAAGCTGGCTGATCCTGATAACTTCGGTAAAAGGGTTGCCAACATTACACAGCCTACATCTGGCGACATCATTAGTGTGACACCTACGTCAGATATTTCAGTTGGTAATTTTGATATTGCCGTCAAACAATTGGCACAGGGGAGCCGAGCTGTCTCTGCTGATGGTGCCTATACATCAATTGATGACGTCGTTAGCGCCACTGGAGGGACGTTAACATTTGGCGCTGGCGCAGATAATAGCTTCACATTAGATGTAACAGCTGGCATGACGCTCGGTGAATTGCGAGATGCAATCAATGCGTCCGATACAAACTTTGGTGTGACAGCCAACATAGTAAACACCGGTACTGCAGCAGGGTCTAAGTTGATACTGACATCGAATGTCAGTGGTTCAGGTAACGACCTGACCGTAACTAATGACAATGCAGAGCTTGATAAAGTCTCGATTGGTACAACTGGTGGAATGACCATTGCTACAGACGATGCTGCACGTAACGCAATCATTACTGTGGATGGCTTAGAAATACAAAGCGATACCAATACCTTTAAAGATGCAGTGCAGGATATGACCATCAAGGCGTTGGCGAAAAGCGCAGGAAACGACACCGATGGCTATGATACGGCAAGCTTGAATGTTGACTATGACAGAGAGTCAGTTAACACACTCATTGATGAGTTTATCGCTAATTATAACAACCTTGTTGGAAATATCGGTTTTCAGACTCGAATTGGCAAACCGTTGAATGGCGATTCATCGATGCGTACTCTGAGTGACCAGCTCATCACTACACTGTCAACGACACTGACCGATGCAGGTCCATTTGAAACCATCTTTGATATTGGTTTGGGAGTGGATAATGACGGCTATCTTGAAAAATCATCTCTGGTTCGTAGCCTGAATGATGCAATGGACAGTAACTACGATGATATTGGCACAGCGTTTGCAGGAGAGAATGGAGTCGCGAAACAACTTGAGACTTTGCTTGATAACTATGCAAGTTCGAGTGGTTTGATTAAAGATCGTGAAGATGGCCTGAATGGCCAGATCAGTGATTTAGAAGACGATGTTGAAAATCATGAATTTCGAATGGCGTCTTTGGAAGAACGGTTGAGAAAGCAGTATGCTGGGCTAGATGTATTGATTGCTCAGATGCAGCAAACCCAGTCTTATCTTGGGGCTCAGCTCGCGAATTTACCAGGGTTCACCAAGTCTACGTAAGGAGCCATTATGTATAACGCAAGAGTTAAAAATTACCAAAAAGAAGCACTGAAAACCCGAGTGGCAGGTGCGGATCGTTACGAAATTATCCAAATGCTAATGGCTGGCGCAGTCGAAAAGATGGTACTTGCAAAAGTATCTATTGAGAAACGTCACCTGGAAGCAAAGGCAGAGCATATCTCAAAAGCCTCTGCAATTTTGGAAGCGCTTCGTGGTTGTCTGGATTTCGAAGTTGGTGGTGAAGTGACCGAGAATCTGTATGCATTGTATTCTTACATGATCGATAGGTTACTGGACGCCAGCATTCAAAATGATCCGGCGATCGTCGACGAAGTATCAAACCTGTTAAAGGAAATCAAGTCAGCCTGGGATGCAATTCCTGTTGACGTGCGTCAGCAGACATTGACTGCCAATGGCGCTGACGCCAATGTCGGTTGATTTTGCGCCAATAGAAGCAACCCTGGATAAGCTAGATGTTGCCTGTCAGGCTGGTGAACTGGAAGAGGCGCAACGTCTCTTCAAGCAAGCAGATGCGCAGATCCGCGCCACATTGACCCGAGAGGTGCTGGCAGACTCTGAACAGTGTCAGCGCTCTGCTGCTAACATCTACCACCATATCCAAGAATTAACCACCCAATTACAGCTAAACAGATCGTCAGTGGCAAAAGAACTGTCGCAGTTTGTTGGCAATCAAAAAAAGATCAAAGCGTATAAAAATACTTAATACGACATTGGCTGAAGTATGAACAAAGATTCCATTTCACAACAATTAGAATCTCTCAGCGACCAGCTTGCTGAGAGTGTCGCTCATCAAGCCCGAGAAGAGCAATTTGCCAAAGAAGCAAACGAACGTTTTAGTAAAAACCTGAAGTGCTTTGAGCAATACTACCCAGATATCGCAAAAGCAATCAATGCACACCAAGTGCGAGACGATTTCTGTTTGCATGTGACAACATCCGGGCATGGCAATTTTGTGCCTAAAAACGGCTCTGCGCCAATATACTCCCAGTCACCCATAGAGCAAACGCAAGGGCAGGTTGATAAGCAGCTCAATAACCCGGTTATGAGCCTGACAGACTATACGGGCTATGGTCAAAACCAGGAAGATGAACGCTTACACGTTAAGTATATGACTCAACTGACCAATCTGATGGTTGATGTCCGTGAGCAAAATAAAGAAAAATTGCACAAGATCCCAGAGAGCTTTCCCAGTGCCATTATCTTTGGGATAGGGCTGGGCTATCACATCCCATTGTTACTCGAACGTACTCAGTTTGATTATATCTTTTTAATTGAACCCGATTTCGAACAGTTTTTCGCAAGCCTTTTTTGTACTGACTGGCATCAGGTGATTGCAGATATTGATGAACAAGGTGGTTGTCTGTTTTTTCACCTGGGGGTTGATCACGCATCTTTTATCCAGGATATTGAAAAGGTGGCGGAAGATGTTGGGGCGTTTGCGCTGGTACGTAGTTTTTGTTATCAACATACGCCAGGTAAAGAGCTAAACACACTGATCCAGCAATGGGTTAAAGACTATTTCCGCTTCCAGTTTGGGCATGGTTTCTATAATGATGCTGTGACCGGTCTGGCCCACGGCATCCATCATATTCGCAATAAAGCCGCCTGGTTGACTAACTCTGCGAAGCATCTCAACAAAGAGACACCGATATTTATTATTGGCAATGGGCCGTCGTTAGATGAGGCGGAAGCCTTTATTAAGCGCAACCACCACAAGGCAATAGTCATTGCTGCTGGGACTTCTATTGCGACCCTGTATAAAAAAGGGATCTCGGTTGATTTTCATGTACTCGTTGAAAGACCTTACTCGAACTACAAAATATTTGGGGAAATAGTACCGCCAGAGGTATATCAGAATACCAATTTAATTGGCTTAAGCACACTTTACCCTGATACGAACCACAGATATAAATGGTCCGGTATTGCAGCCAAAGGGGCAGAGGCGGGGACTTCTCTGCTGGATATCCTGGCATTGCAACACCTTTCTCAAACACTCCCCAAAATACCTTACTGTAACCCTGTAGTGGCCAACGCAGCGATGTCGTTTGCTTTATATCTGGGTTTTCGCAACGTGTATTTATTTGGTGTGGATAATGGTAAGGCCCCCGGTGGTGCTCATCACAGTAAAGACAGCATCTACCGCGACCGGAATGAAGATACAGATGACGAGGGACATTGTCATGTGCCAATCGAAGGTCATACGCTGCCAGCTAATTTTGGCGGTCATGTTTTGTCGAACGATTTGTTTATGGTTGCGCACTCTCAGTTAGAGAAGCTACTTCGCTACTATGATGTTAATTCCTGTCTGAATGTTGGCAATGGCGCCAAGCTTGAGAAGGCGATGGGAGTCGAAGCTGAAGATTTGCTGGATATTGAAGAACAATATGATATCGAGTCGATAGTTGAGCAGATTAAAGCGGAGTGTTTTAGCACATTCCCTCTTGACGACGTCAGTGATGAGTCTATTGCGCTCGATGGGCTAAAAGAGCTCACGGAGCATATCTGTCAGATAGCTTCTGAGCCGGTAGCAAACCGACGTGAAGCTGCAGATCAGCTGAGACGACAGGCACGTTATCTGTATGCATACAGAGACTCTAAATGGGGACACTTGTTTCATGTGATAAGAGGGTCATTGCTCTATTACCATTGTCCGCTGATAACGCTCTTGTATACGTACGAAGATGAAGCGTTTTGCGTCGAACAATACCGCCGTTTAAATGATTTATGGATGAGCTATATCAAAGAAATATATACACATTTTTGTGATCATTACACAGAAAAGTGTGACCTGGGACGGGAGTAATTAGCGGTGCAATATCAAGAAACAGAAGCGTTTTATAGTACCCTTTATGATGAGCTGTTTCCCATCCTGAGATCGATAACAGGCCCTGGGTTGAGACAAAGTTATGATATTTTTGGTCGTTACCTGCCTCTGGAGCGGTTGTCGATCCCCTCGGGCACAGCTTTATTTGACTGGCAGGTTCCAAAGGAGTGGCACTGTGATGAGGCCTATCTGTTAGGGCCAGATGGTGAACGTGTGGCGGATATGCACAGACTTAACCTTGAAGTCGTCAATTACTCTGAGCCTGTGGACATCACTCTGTCTCTGGAGGAGTTACAAGCTCACTTGTACAGTTTACCTGAGCTGCCGGAAGCGGTGCCCTATGTGACCAGTTATTATAAAAAACGCTGGGGGTTTTGTCTCAGTCAGTCACGCCGCGAGCAGCTTAAGCCAGGTCGGTACCGTGCGGTGATCAGAAGTCGCTTTGTCGATGGACATCTGGATCTAGCACAAACGGTACTTCAAGGACAGTCTGAGCAGGAGGTGTTGCTCAGCTCCTATTTGTGTCATCCCTCAATGGCCAACAATGAACTCAGTGGTCCGCTAGTTTTACTGGGCTTGTATCACAGGATAAAGCAGTGGCCAAATCGTCGCTATACGTACCGATTTATGTTGCACCCTGAAACCATAGGGAGCCTGGGTGTGTTGCATCTGATGCAGGACCATTTTCGCCAAAACTTGGTGTCAGGATTGGTATTGAACTGCTTGGGAGGAGACCCTCAGGAGCTGGTATTTAAACACAGCCGCAATGACAATGGGCTACTAGACAAACTCTTGTATCACCTGAGTGAGCAAGGTCATGGTCATAGCAACATTCCATTTAGTCCGCTCAGTGGTTCTGATGAGCGTCAGTACAATGCGCCGGGATTCCAGTTCCCCGTATGTTGTGTAAGCCGCAGTTTTCATACCGGCTACAAGGAATATCATACATCACTGGATAACAAAGACTATATGGGTATCAAACCACTACTGGACAGCATTGATAAGCTCGAAAAAATCTTTTTGGCATTTGAACAAAGCGCGCGGTTTGAAAATACCCATCCTTATGGTGAACCTAACCTGGGTAATCGAGGCTTGTATCCGACGCTGAGTTTTTTCAGTGAAGAGCGGACCCGTCAGCTCGACGAGCTCAACCACATTAAGATGTTACTGTGTTACAGCGATGGCCAGCATGACACCATCGACATTGCAGACAAGTACAATCAATCTGTCACGGAATTTGCAGGTGCAATTATGAAGCTGGAGGCACATGGATTGTTGAAAATGTTGTCACCAGAGGAACAGTTGGAGACGTAGTTATGGCAAATAATCAGGCGGTTGTTGTTGGCGGTGGTATTTGTGGCATGGTTGCGGCTTTGCTCTTAAAGCAACGCTTTACTGATGTGGTGCTGATCGAGCAAGCCGATACGGTTGGTGGCTTGTTTTGCTCCGTCAAAGACAGTTCAGGTGCTGCTTATGATATGGGCTCACATATTCCCAACGCCACCGGTGTGGCAGAATTAGACGAGATATTATTCGCTGATGCGGATACAAGCAGTTGGCATAAAATTGCCAGGCTATGCTCAGGCAATTACTTCGGTGGCAGCTGGGACTTGAACAGTCCGTTTCCGGACGCGTCTAAGTTACCACAAGATATCTATCAGCAAGGATGTGGTGAGTTGATCAACCTCGCCAGCTTACCAGAATCAAACTTGATTTATGAATATTGCGCCAACTCTCTGGGGATTGTTTTCACCGAGAGTATAGTCGTGCCAATATTACGCAAGTTATATGGTCAGGATGCGCCGCTGAAATCATTGACTATGGCTGCGGGATTATTTGGTTTTACCCGTATTCTGGCATTGCCCGCTGATGTAACAGCGACTCTCAAGCAGCTACCTGCCTTTGATGCCAAGCTTGGTTATCAGCGGGAAGCCGATTTTCAGCAGCGTAAAGCACAGGATAATCTCGGTGAGGTGACTTACTACTACCCAACGACGGGAGAGGGCATTGGCTACTGGGTCGCTCAACTGCAAAAACGCGTTGAGCGCGTGGGTGTTGAAATTGTCACCTCTGAACGTGTGGCAAACATTGCGCATCATGATAAAAAGGTGACCAGCCTGGTTTTGGCCAACAGCGGGCGTGTGCTTGACTGCGATTTTCTTTTCTGGAGTGCTCCGCCTTTTATTGCCTTAGCCGCGATGGGCCTGACGCCAGCCAGAGGCCAGGTAACCTTACGCACAGCGCTTATTTTTCATCTCAACTTTGACAGGCCTTTGCTTGATAAGCAGTCCCACTATCTCTGGGTCTGGGATCCGAGCAGTGCGATTTTCCGTCTAACCTTGTATCCAAATTTAACCGGGCAATGTAATCATAATCACTTATCCGCTGAGATTTTGTGCAGTCCCGATGAGATTAACTCCTTTACACAGTCGGAGATCATAGAGCAGCTTGTGTCGATGGGGATAGTTGACCCACTGGCAAAGTGTGTCAGTGGAGAGACTCAGGTAATTAATAACACGTTTCCGGTTCCTACCACAGAGTTTCAGGCCGTTAATCAGCAAAACTACGAGACATTGTCAAACTGTGTTGACAACGTCATCGTATCAGGCCGGTTCAGCGGAAAGTGCTGGCGTCAGGCTGAGGTGTTGATCGAAGCCTACGAGTCGATTATGCAGGCAACCGACGCGAGTTAAGCGTCGGCCCTTGCCAGTCGAACATGAAAATATGGCTCTACATTGCCGCCAAAGCTCAGTTTGAACCAGCCTCTCTGAGGGCTGTTGATCCCCTCTAAATCTAATCGTGATACGCCTTTTTGTGCGAGTAAAGGGAAAGCCTGCCATAGCACTGCAGTACCAGTATGGCTGTCACGCATATCCGGGTGGTTTGCGCCGTAAAAGTAATAAGCCGTGTCCTGATGCATCAAGTAGGTCGCAAAACTGCCGACTTCCTGATCGCGAGTTTGTGCCTGATACATGCAAAGCAGCCCCTGCTGTGCCAGGCTTTTGACTCTTGATGCAAGCGTATCCAATTGCGCTGTACTAATTTCAATTCCCTGGCGTGCCATGGTCATTCCGTAGTACTTTGCAAACAACGCGAAGTCTTGCGACTCTCTGAGGGTAACCTCTTTTTTAATACCGTAGCGGATCTCCTGACGTCTCGACACCGAGCTGTTGTTATAGTTGTCAGAGCATTCCAGAGTATCCAGTGGTGCGGCAAACTCGTCCAGCTCAAGTATGGAAGTATAGCGCGGGTTTACGGCAAACTTGGGTCCATCGTTATGATAATTGACCCACAAAAAAGCACGAATATCCTTAATGGCGGGGTGTAACTTGAGTTGCACTTGAGTGTAATGCTCAGCGAGATACTCAGCAATATATTCTTGTGCAGCGAATAACTCGGAATGGCCTTGGGCACGATTAAGATGATTGGTATTGCGATGCACTATGCCATCATGGATCACATCATGGTGGCCGATAACCTGTGCTTCGCTATCATCTACGATAAGTAGCACCGCGGCAATTCTCTCTTTGCCTTTACAACAGTAATAGGCGTGATATTTCACACTCAGTTGGGCAATAAACTGGCTATGAACAAACGGGCTGCCATGGGGAGATGTAGCAATGAAGCTGTCCCAATTCGGGTCCAGCTCACAGCGTTCAAGACTAAACTTATTCTTCATAAGCGGTTTTTTTCAGCACCATACTCCACGCCGCATGGACGCTATCACTGCCATATTCACTAGACTGAGCATGACTGAGTGAAACTATTTCAAATTTCGATACCAGCTGGTGGATAAGGTCAGCATCAAAAAAGTTAACATTACCGACACCTGCAAACGGGCCCCAGGTGTAGCCGGTTTTGGTGTATTTATCGACTGACTCTGGCGCTTTGTTATAGTCAGAATGTTCAGTGCTAAACCAGTCTGTGATTAGGATTACACCGCCGGGTTTAAGTTGAGTGTACGCCTGATCCAGATAGCGCTGAATGCTACTGGCCGGGTTGTGCACGGACGCGCCCCGGTCGACGATTAAGTCGAATTGTGCCTCAAAGGGCCAGGGCTGAGTAAAGTCGCCCACATATAAGTTTTCGGCAATATCAGTGAATCGTTTTTTCAGTTCACCGATAATGAAGTCACTCCCATCAATGCCATAGACATTTGGACAATAACTCAAGAAAAAGGGGAAATTCGCGCCCGCGCCACAGCCCACTTCCAGTATGGTAAACGACGGGTCGCCGTCGCGCAGACGGGTATTGCGTAGTGCACCACTGACGACTTCGCTCCACGGCCACACGGACATGTGTTGATTGTTGCGGTACAGTTGATCCCAGTTTTGACAAAATGACATATATAAATCCTTCGAAGTAACTATGCTGTTGTTAAGCAAGGTTTGAGCCAGCGTGACTGGTATGATGAACCGCGCTTTTGGCCATAATTTGTGCCCGTGCGTAGCTGTCTGGCGTTCCAATATCGATGTAATGATCATCGACCAGCCAGCCTTGTAATTTGCCAATCATACCAGGCACAACATCCAGACTAAGCTCATAGGGGCGCTGTGCTTCCAGGTGCGAGAAGTAGCGTTCATAGACCTCAGGCGAAAAGATAAAAAGCGCACCACTGGCAAGGTTACCAGGTGGGTTTTCGACCTTTTCGTGAAACTCCTGTATAACCTGATTGGCGTCTAATTTAACTATACCGCAGCTACGTGGCGCCGGGGTTTCGAACAAAAGTAAAGTGGCATCGGTCTGCGTCTGGCGTTGGTTATGAGCCTCAAGCATGCTCTCTAATGAGCTTTGACAGTAGTTGTCAGCATGTATCACCATACATGTTTCGTCTTGCCAGAATGTATGGTTTTTCACCAATGTGCCAGCAGTGCCTAATAATTGGGGCTCATAGCGCAAAGTAATTTTATCCCTGTAAGGGCTATTGGCTACTAATGCCTCAACCTGTTCAGCGAAATAATGTGTATTGATAAGAATGGCTTCTACCCCGAGGTGTACCAGCTTTTCGATCCACAGACTAAGTAAGGGTTGCCCGTTGATAGGGACCAGGCATTTCGGGATATTGTCTGTGATGGGACGTAATCGAGTTCCGAGCCCGGCTGCGAGTAAAATTGCTTTCATTTTAGCTAAATGACTCCTCGATTGCTTTTTCCAGAAACTGTGAGGAAAGGGGCGTGTTACCCAGCGAAGCGACCTGACAGGCCGCAGCGAGGGCGCCAAGATAGCTGGCTTGCCAAATATTACCACCGGCCACCAATGCAAGCGAACTGGCAGCCAAAAGGCAGTCACCGGCGCCTGCGGGATCTACAGCATTCTGATTTAATGCTGGTAATCTGTCATTTTCCCACTTATCGAATGTTGTATTCGGTTTGTGGATCAGCACTCCTTCTTCAGCCAATGTTATCATAAGGTTTTTAGCATTGGATTTTTCAGCAAGTTTCTGGGCAAGTATGACTAATCCATCGTCGGGGTTATTGAGTGCAACACGGACTTCTTTTTCCGTTGGTGTTATCAGGTCCATGTCCAGATAGCGCGAAATATCACCAACTTGTGAAGAGGTCTGACTGTCGGCAACAACTTTCACGCTGTATTTTTTACACAAAGCAGTAATACGGTGTACCAGTGAAGTTGGTAGCAGACCATAATTAAAATCAGAGAAAACCAACAAATCGGCCTCTTGTAAAAGGCTATCAAGCTGCACCAAAATTTCGTTTTGCTTTTCTTTGTCTATTTTATGTCGTCTGACCTGATTGACACGGAGGAGGGTTTTGTTACCGGCCCGATATCTTGTTTTCAGAGGTGTAGGCCTGCTTTCATCAAGATAAAAGTAAGGTTTTACCTTATAGTCTTTAATTTTATCATGTGCATACTGAGCCGCTTTGTCGTTCCCAAGCACAGATATCAAGCTTACTTGCTTTGCTCCAATTGATTTAATATGAGCGGCTGTAATAGCTGCACCACCTAAGAATGTGTCGGTCCTGTTGGGCGTCATGACGATGGTGGGATCTTCTTGTGACATACCCACAGCGGTACCCTGAACATATTCGTCTACGATCACTTCGCCAATAACCACTGCGGTGATTTTTTTTACGTTTTGCAAACATTTATTTATTGAGTCCAGGTCTACGCCATGACGTTTGGCATAGGTTTTTGACTCAGCATAGTCAAAGCTACTCTTTAATTGATCTGCACGCTTGATGTATTTGTCAGCGTTTGATTCAAACTCACCAGAACCAAAAATGAGCTTGCCGCCATAGCTTTTTAATGCATCCAGCTCCGGATTCTGCTTTTCTTCAAATTCTTTGCCCTTAACAACAACATCAGGGCGGTATTTTTTAATGAGCATGCTGGCTGTATCTAAAGTCAGGAAAGCCTCATCAACACATTCGAGAGATTTCACCATTTCTAATCTATGTGTCTCACTAACTCGACTTTTAACTTCCATAGCATGGTCGCTATTCACGGCAACAATCAGAAAGTCTCCGCACTCTTTTGCAAATTTTAGCAATCTAATATGGCCAGGGTGGAGAACGTCAAAGTTTCCCTGAACTAAGACTGTTTTACTCATAAATTACTGCTCTACCTTTTTTAGTAAGTAAACATGGGCGTTATCTTTGTTTAACTGCAATTCGGGAAAAGTCTCATCAATTAGATGTAAGTCACTGGACACGTGTTGCAAGGTCTTTACTGCGAATAGCAATGTTATGAGGTTTTCACTGCGTTGCCCGCTTTGTGGGATGTATTTTGCAATCAGATCGCCACCGTTGCTGAGGCAGGACAGCACCGCATTGAGTATATCTTGTCCCGCTTGATAGAGTAGCTCAGCATCTTCAATGTAAATTAAGTCAAATGTCTTCTTAGGCAATCTTTCAAGCATATACTCACCATGCAAACTCAGTGAGTGCTCGGTTTCGGTGTTTGCAAGCGTAATAAAACCGGGTGTTAACGAATCTCGATGTTGCGAAATAATCAAACCATACGCACTTCTGAGCCAGGGACTGCTACGATAATGGCACAAAGGGGCTGTAAATCTCAGCAACGCGTTGTCTGTGGGGGGGCTCATACTCTTGGAAATGGTTACTTCAAGTAGAGTACGAGTACCACATGAGCCTCTGACACCTCGATGTGTGACAAGAGAATTATTAAACAGTAAGAAAGTACCAGCCTCACCCTCAATTGTATTTATTTCGCCTGCCGGGTCAATAAACTGCGTAGTACCTGTTGTCATTGAAGGTGGGGTCAGATAGAAGAGTATCTTATATATATTTTCATTGTAGCCATCTAAATGAAAGACTTCCGACCCCACGAGTTCTTCAGATAAATTGAACTGCTTTACCTTGACTGACTCTGTCTGCCAGTGACTCTTTAATTGTTGGCTGACTTCTGAATAGACAGATTTCAGGGCGTCAAGCACACGGGCTTCGAGCGCTGAATTTTCTTTGCGGTAGCTGACAGATTTAATTGTGTTTTTGACTTCATCACTGGAAATGTTCTTGTTACTGACGTAACCAAAAGTTGAGCGTTGGTCTATATCATAATTAAAACGTTGATCTATCGCATCGATGATTTGCTTGCTCTGCTCGGCAGTGATAGACGAAACGTAGAATTTTGTTTTTGCAAAATCACTCTCTGGCTTTGTGTGATTAGAATATGCTGCAGAACAAAGGTCACTATACTCATTCCACGACCTTTCTAATGTATCACTGCCTCGTAAGTCCAGAATGTTTGAAGCTGAAAAATGTGAGTTATTTACAATTTTATTGGTAATCTCTTCAATAAAGCCAAGTGAAGCGATGACAATTTTGGCATTTGTGGCTGTGGTATTTTCATCTAAACTGTTCAAGTTTAATGCTTCAGATATCGACTCCGTGTTTGGCGCCAGATCTAATACTGCCTGAGGTGGTATACACTTTTGTTCCTGAACATAATTTAAGATTATCCGTGCACAGCTCCCTGAGCCATACAGATAATATGGCATATGTTCCAAATTATGGCGTTTGTAGAGTTGATGAAACGCATTAACCACATCCATAAGGTTACCCTTCTAAATCTATGACGGCTCTGACTACCTGATTATTTTCCAAGTCATTCAAAGCATTATTGATTTCACTCAAGGTATATTGGTGTGAAATAAAAACCTCCATAGGAAAATCCAGCTCTTGAATAATGCGTCCTATTTTGACTAGATCTCTGTCTGGGTTGGAACCGCCTCCCCAGGAACCCTCAATTCTTTTGCCACAGATGAGGGCATGAGGATCAAGTTGGATTTTCTCCCCGTTAGGTGGGTGAGAGGCAAAAATACACTTACCGGCGTTATGAATTAATTCAAATGCCATTTCAATTGAGCTGGTGTGTCCTGCACACTCGATTGCAAAGTCAAAACCTTGCGGAAAATTGGCAGCAATTTCACTTTGTATGTCATCATGAAGTACATACCCATGGTCTGCACCCAGTGCCATTGCAATCCTGACTTTTTCGGGGTTTGTGTCAATTACAACCACATGCTTCGGTCTAAAGTGCTTAAGCATTAGCAGAGCACTCAAACCAATTCCTCCCAGACCAATTAAAAGGACTGTTTGTTCGTGGCTTGGTTGTACTTGGTTAAGCACAATGCCGGCGCCGGTAGGCAGGGCACATCCGAGTAACACGGCCATGTCATCATTTATGTCATCGGGGCATTGTGTGATCCGGTTTTCTGACACGACAGTGTATTCTGAAAAAGTGGTCACTGGTCCACCATTGATCGTTTCGCCGTCTTGTGATGAGAAAACAGTACCTCCGGCATCAATGCCACTGCCTTTTAACCAACCCAGAATAACCCGATCCCCGACTTTTACTTTTGCGATACCTGGTCCGGTTGCGACGATATTGCCGACGCCTTCATGACCTAGCAGGTGGGGAAGGTACTTATCTTCTCCCCGGTGTCCTCTTGCTTCCATCAGCTGGCTTCTGCACAGTCCTGCGCGGGTCAATTTTACAAGGACTTGTCCGGTTCGAAGCTCGGGCACTTTTAATTTTTTTATCTGTAAGTCTTTATTTAGCTCAGTTAATACGGCAGCGTTAAAATGGTCTGGAATAATGTTATTCATCGTTCAGCTCAGAGACAAAGTGGGTTAGCGAAGTAAGCATATTTGGTACTACCAAGTCAGGAAGACTAAGTTCAAGCCGTGAGTTATCAAGAGAGAGATCAAAATCTCTGTCGGATTTTTGCTGGAACAGTCGAAGTCTGGCCTGCGTTAAACTGACGGATTCAATCAGCTTAATGACATCTGCGATGTTCATTTCCTGGCCTGTTGAAACGTTATAGGTGCCACTTTTGTTATTAGTAAGTAAGCTATAGGCGGCACTGGCTATCAGGGTGACCGGTACAAAATCTCTCTTGCTTTGCCCGTTATTGGTTAACGTGATTTCAGCGCCTGATTTGACTGAATGAAACAAACGATATATCAAGCTGCTGGTATCACCCACACCACCAAAAACGCCGGAAAACCGCATAATAGATAGCTTACATTGGTGTGCCAGATTAATTCTCAGCATATGTTCGGCAAAGACCTTAAAAGCACCATACTCATTTTTAGGCTCCAAAGGGACGATCTCTTGTGCTTGGCTACCATAGTGGCCATAAACGTCGGCAGCACTGAGGTAGACTACTCGCTTGGGTGTGGTGTTTTGTAATGCTTTGAGTATGGTCTGCAGCTGAATAATGTTCTGCTGGCAGCTATCTGTGTCATTCGCCACGGTACGGGTGATAGCTGAGCAGATTATTAAGTTGTCGCAGTCCCTCAGGTGCTCAACGAGATCTGCAACACCTTGGTGCTGGTTTTCAAGATCAACGTCCTTGCGACTAAGTGCGGTAACGGCCATACCTTGCTCAGCCAGTGTGGCTGCAATATTGCGGCCGATATAGCCGCTACCGCCTAAAATCAGTGTTCTATCCATGTGTATCCTCTATAACGTTAACGAGTCTATGATATTGAGATCGGGTCTGGGTCTTATCCAGCCACACCGGTTACACCCCTCCACCAGGTGTTTTGACAGCGCGGCTTTGAACTCGGTAAAGACTTCACCGGTCACGATGTCATGTAAAGAGGTGGTCTTTACATTTCCCATACTTACTGCAATACATGGGAAAAGGTTGCCGTCAACGTTGATGTGAACACTGGACCAGGGGAATTTACACGCCTGAAAATCTTTAGGTCGAAAGCGTTCGCTATTAATATAAGTCACCCTCGGGATCGGTTCAGAAGAGCTGAGATCACATATTTTAGGGTGAACAAAGGCATTACAGGCACTGTTTTGATTGTACTGTCGGACTAACTCAAGCTGCTCGAGAATAACGTCAAAGTGGGTGTATGTCGGTGCGTGAGATGTTGCATACATTTCTACCATCTCATGCATCTTATCAGAATGCTGAAGATGGCTGCCTTTCAAAAACTGGAAGGCGTGTGTATTAGCGCCAAGTACTTCAACGCAATACTTGTGGATTGCAAGCAGATCATGAGCATTTTTGTCCAGAACAACTGTTTTGATATCGAGTACACACTCGCTGTTCAACTCCGCTTTTCGTTTGTGAAAATAGCGGATCTGTTCAAGCAACTTTTCCCACTGTCGAGGCTTCACATCTCGATTCAGGTTACCTATGTCATCTATCGAAATAGAGAGCACTTTAAAGCTAGGTTTACTTAAGATGAAGTCAATTTTCTTTTCAGACAGTAATAGTCCATTTGTGATCATGTTGCAATCGTGCTTTTTGGCGACTTCATCCACGATGACTTCGAAGTCTTTAAATGCTAAGGGCTCGCCTCCTGTGAAAGTCACACGCGCATACTCAGGCAATTGTGCAACTACGTTAAGCCAGTCTTGTGTTGTCATAGCGTCGTCACGTCTGTCCCTGTCTTGAAAGCAAAAGCTACAGTCCAGATTACACAGATTCGTTAAAACAAATACATACCGATGCGGCATCGTCAGTTCACCACTGAAGATTTTATCGGTGATAGCTTCATGCTTATTGTGAAAAGAAGACATAGTGTTGCACCCTCTATAGCGTGCCGTTTAGTAAATTAAACGGGTAATAAATTTGCTTTGGTTTAAGCTCATTACTGAGCCTGGCCAGCATTCTTTTCGCATTTAATCGAGAAGAAAATGCGCTGAGCATGACAGCGGCGTCGGATATGTTGTCAAGACACTCAGTTGATACAATGGGCGTTGTCGAGTTTAAATAGTACTGGCCATTGCGATTAGGGTTGTCATCAAAAACCTTACTAATAGCAGCAAGTTTATTTGGGAAATGATACTTGATGACTGGCAGCATTAGCGCGGCGCCATAACCATATACAGGGAACTTTGTTGCAGCAGCTTCTAATGCTATTTCGCAAGCTTGCATCTGACTATTAAAAACACGGAGACTAGTCGAAACGGTTGCCAATGATATCGGCGGGTTTGTTACTTTTTCTGCGGCAGGCTGATTAGTAAAGGCGAAAATTGCGCTGTTCCAATGATCTTCATTAACCGTCCAGTCTATTAATGTACACCCCAGAGACTCTAGCAGCGTATTAAATGAGGCCAGGCTGAAATAGTTAAGATGTTGGTGAAAAACATGATCAAAGTTGTAGTTCTCGATCAACTTATCCCAAATTGGCACTTGAATTAAGAACAGCGAATTCTTACTTGCAACCTCAACCAGCTCCTGAATGAGTGCTTTAGGATCCGTGACATGTTCAATGACGTCTTTGCAGATGACCAGGTCAGGGGATTCGCTAATCTTACAGCTTTCAAAGAATTCACCGTATACGGTGACTTGGTCGTCATTGATCTGCTGTTCATGACCACGCAATATAGGGTCAACACCAATTAACTGATGTGCGAGTGGCTTCAGTTCCTTCAGCAAGTATGCGTCATTGCAGCCAACCTCAAGAACACAATCATACGTCGGCTTGAAGTTGAGAGACTGTAAAAACTGTTTGAAGAATTCAGCCGTTTTTCGGCCTGTATAGCTTTGCGAGCTTCTGAACTCATACCCTGATTTACTCGCATAGAGAAGTGATTGATCCAGGACATGCTGTAACTGGGCATGACCACATTTTTGGCAGTAGTGCAAAGACTGGTCAGTTTCACCGAGTCCTGAGAGGCCGGGCCGGTTGATAAAGACCTCAGTAAGCGGCAGTGCTGGAAGTTCCAGCACTGGTGTGGTGTTGGTGTGGCCACATACTGAGCACGCTGTTCGAGTTTCATACTTAATATTGCGATATTTATTCAGTTCGTGCTCTTGTGACATAACTAAACCTTTTTGTTCTCAATTAGGGTATTTGCATGCATGACGATGTTATCATCCGTTAAACCAGCAACCTGACACAGTTCGTCATATGTGCCGTAATCGTGAATCATGTTGTTAATCGCCATCTGCTTAAATTGTGCTTTGTCACGGCTTGCCCAGTGGCGCATAACTAAGTCATATACACCGCCATGTTGTGAAAGCTCTTCACATACGATCACCGCTTTTGTTTTGGAGATACTCTGAATGACTGTTTCAGCGTCAAACGGTTTAATCGTATGGATATACAACAATTCAACACTGTGTCCTTGTGCTTTTAATGTTGCACAGGCACGAGAAGCTTGTTTTAACTGAGGACCTACGGCTATAAGTGTGATGTCGCTGCCTTGCTCAATGATCACCGCTTTGCCTAATTCTATTTTTCCAGTTAAATCAAATGAGTGTGGGTTTTCAGTCAGTTTGAAGTAATTGATGGAGCCTTGATCATAGCACTGTGAAAACAGAGTCGAAAACTCGTATGCGCTTGCAGGACTTGTCACTACAGTATTGTCCAGCTGGCACATTAGTGACACATCATTGTAGCAGTGATGACTACAACCAAGTTGTGCGTAGTCGAATGCCCCGCCAACCGTGATAAAATTACCAGCAAGTTGCTGGTAGGCAAAGTCTAGTTTAATTTGCTCAAAAGACCGCTCTATTAAGAAGGGAGCAATCGTATGTGCCACAGGTATTAGGCCTGTGCTTGCTACACCTGCTGCCATTCCCACAATGGTTGGTTCACAAATGCCCACGTTGTAATAGCGATCAGGGTACTCAGCTGCAAACGGTTTAAGTATGCCATGGCTTATATCTCCTACCATAACAACCAGACGAGGGTCTGAAGCGCCTACAGCCAGCATTTTATCGGCAAATTCTTGTCTCAGGTTACTCATGACAGTGCTTCCATTATTTGATCTAGCTCTTCTTTGGTAGGGATCTTATGGTGCCAGGGGCCATGTCCTTCGGTCATACTTACCCCTTTGCCTTTGATATTTTTGGCAATTAAAACTGTAGGAGCATCATCACTCGATTGTGAAAATGCTTGTTCAATTTGCTGGGGGTCATGCCCGTCAAAAACCACGGTATGCCAACCAAAGCTTTTCCACTTTGCGGGGAGATCATCTTTTGGGCATAGCTGCGCAGCAGACTGATTCCAGTCAACAATGACGGTTAGATTATTCAGGTTGCGGTTTGCTGCAACATGGGCACTTTCCCAGACAGTCCCTTCGTGGCATTCACCATCGCCAACCAAGCAGAAAACTCTGTTACTCTGACGCTTTATTTTGTTCGCAAGTGCACAACCCACAGCCATAGGCATGCCGTGCCCTAGTGACCCCGTTGACGCTTCTACGAAGGGCACTTTTGTACGGTCTGGGTGACCTCCCAATATACCTCCGAATTGTGAATATTGTTCAAGTGCATTGTCTGGGAGGAGTCCGAGCTTTTCTAGCACAACCCACAGCGCAGCACATCCATGTCCTTTAGACAGGATGAAGTAATCTCGCTCTTCCCACTGGGGATTGCCAGCGTCAAATGACAACACGTCGGTGTAGAGATAGTTGATGATATCGACAATGGAGTAGGAGCTAGGAATATGCCCTTCTTTTGACTTGTAGATGATCTCCGCAATGCGTTTTCTTAGGTCTTGGTTCATAAATTACCCCTCATAAAAGACGCGGCCTTGACCACCATCAACCAGTAAAGAAGTGCCTACACAGAAAGAGGCTTTGTCCGAAACCAAGAAAGCAACTAACTCACTGACTTCTTCCCGTGTACCAAAGCGTTTAATGGCCATACGCTCGTTTAGGTATTTTTCAACATGTTCAGGTCTGGTTTTGCTCGTTTCATCCCAGTACCCGCCTTCAGTGAAGACCGCGCCTGGTAAAATACCAGTCATTATGACGTTATGTTCCGAAACGTATCTGCCAACACTACGGACGTAAGCGTTTAGCGCGGCTTTGGAAGCACAATATTGCGGTGCTCCTTGATTTTCCAAAGAAGCAATAGAAGAGACATGGCAGATCCTGCCCCATTTTTTCTCGATCATGGTATCGATGAAGTGATTGTTAAGTTCAATCGCATTAAAAAGATTAAAATCAAACACGTTTTTCCAGTCTTGGAGACCTGAGAGCGGATCGGTGACGCCTAAGTTGCCACCCACATTGTTAACGATGATATCAGGTATCAAGCCTAGTTCTTTTAGCTTTTCAGCCAACGCTCTGGCACCTGACCCATCTTGTAAATTGGCTTCCACAACAAAGTTTTTGTTGTTATACAAAGCACCACAGCGCTCTGCGTTTTGTTGTAGTTGTTCGATGTCACGCGCGGCCCAAATAACGTTCACACCTTCTTTTGCAAGTGACTCGGCTATTGATTCACCCAAGCCACGGCTACTGCCGGTGACCAGAGCAAGCTTGTTTGCGATCTTTAAATCCATAATTAAAAAGGCCCTTTAAACCATTCGCCAGGAATATCATGATGTTGTGTAGTTGTAATTCTAGCAATATCCACACCACAATTTCCTGATATTGTTTGAATAAATGAATTAATGTTGGGGTAGTAGTCGGGTGTCAGGCCGTAGCTAGTTGGCTCTGGATAATGTGGCAGGCCAAGGGTGGTGACCGGACATAGCAAGCTCTGAAAGCACTCGCTATAAATTCGATTGGCTATTTCACTGGCTAGAGAGCAAAACGTATGGCCCATATCCGTTACAATACAGCGTCTGGATTTTTTTACAGATTGATACAGTACGTGCCAGTCAATATTGGTCGGTGAGGCGATTTCTATGACTTCACACTGGATACCAAATTGTTGCATATATTTTTGCGCTTGCAGTGCCTCAGACAACATGTAGCTGTTGCTGATAATTGTATAATCTTCACCCTCACGCAAAATACGCGTATGGCGGGGCTGCTCAGTCAGTGGCTGACATTCATCTTCGCTTGCAATTTGGTTATGAAGCCACCTGTGCTCCAGAAAGATAGTTGGGTTATTGTCCATAATGGCGTCATACAGTAACTGTCCGGCATTGTCTGTTAAGCCGGGAACCACCACTTTCAATCCGGGAATGTGTGAAAACCAAGACTGTAAACTTTGCTGATGAGTGGGTCCTTGTCCCCATCCTCGCCCAACAATGAGGCGAATGGTCAAAGGTACCGACATTTGACCATTGAACATGTAGTGCCATTTAGCTGCGTTATTGACCAGTTGATCCATTGCAAGCAGGAAAAAATCGACCCGCTGGTGAGTCATTAAAACACGAGTGCCAGCAATAGCGGCACCGACTCCTATACCTGTCATTGCGTTTTCGGCGGTCGGCATATCGAATACCCGGCTTTGACCAAAAGCCGTCTGTAAGCCCGATGTTGTGCCGAATATTGCTTTTGGATCGTCTATGCCCAATCCCATACATATCATACCAGGGTCATTTTGCATTGCATGATGCTGAGCTTTCTGCAGTTGTGTTGCGAAACTAGTGGAGTTATTTGGCATAGATATACCTCTCGTTATCTATGGGATCCCCAAAAGGGGAGCTTGAAGCAAAATTGAAAGCGGCTTCTATTTCTTGGGTAATTTGTTCAGAAACGCGTGCCTGGAAATGAGAGAAGTCGGAGTCTGAGGATAGCAATTTCTGTAAATTTTTCAGTGGATCATTGGCAAGCCACTCTTCCACTTCGTGCGCCTCACGATAGTTAAGTTCATCGTCAAAGTTTGGCCCACAGTGTTCCCGATGTCGATAGGTAAAGTACTCGACAAGCGCAGGTTTACGTTCTTTCCTGATGAACTCAATCGCTGCCTGGGAAGCTTCAAGTACCCGTTGAGGATCGTTGCCATCCACACTGAAACTTTTGACGCCAATTTCTGCTGCTAACTTGGCAATACTGCGTGAAGCGGGTTGTCTGACGCTTAAAGGACTGTAAACTGAGTACTGATTGTTTTCACAGGCATATAATATGGGTAATGAGCGTACAGTCGCGAAGTTCAACGATTCATAGAAAGCACCTTCTTCGGTCGCTCCATCACCGAAATAACTGATTGTAATCCCATCGCTTTGGCTTAATTGCTGATGTAATGCATTCCCTGTTGCAAGAGGAATGCTGTTTCCGACTATGGCTGTACTGGCTATAAAACCGCAGTCGAGGTCACTCAAGTGCATAGAGCCACCTCGACCAGCTGTACACCCACCGGATTTACCATGCAACTCAGCAATCAATTTGGATAAATCTCCGCCTTTAGCAAGGTAGTGGGCGTGTGCCCGGTGCGAGCTATACGCTTTGTCCCGCGTCGTAAGGTATTGTGAAATAGCAACTGGCACCAATTCTTGACCTATGGATAGGTGCGTTGGGCATCGCATTTTCTGCTCACTATAACGCTCGGCAATAGCCTCTTCTATCTTTCGAATTCTGAGCGTCTGAAAATAGACTTCTTTTAAATCAGGCATGGTTTTATTTACCCTTATCCACAGTAGCTATACAAAACGCAATGGGGCTGTCGCTGATGTGAGCAACATTTCTAAGTGATGCCACTTGTTGCACATCGAGAAAATACTGAGGCATTAATGTTCTTATTTTTTGATAAAACTTGAGTGAAAGAGGACCAGTTTCGTTTATCACTGAGTTACAGCTACTTAGTCGGCCATTGAGTTTGCCAGTCATGAAACACACACCGCTGCTCAGCCTGCCGTACAAATCGATTGCACTAGAATTTTTCACTGTAGAGGCTGAGCTTTGTCTTGTAGACCTTGCAATTGCAAAGTCTGCTTTTTTTAGCAGAGGAGTTAAAGTTATAGGTGCTGCTCGCACAAAGAGAGAAGTAAACAGGTATGAGACTGCATCGCCGAGCGAATAGTCTGGGCTAATTTGAAATTGAATGTGTACTTCTTCAACGTTAGTATCGAACATCTCCGGCGCCTCATTTACGTACTAAGGGATAAACCAGTAGTAATCTCCACTGTAACCTACCTTCTCAAAGAATTTTTTCCAGTCGTCAACATGCTTGATGGTTTTTGCCGTTAGGTTCCAGGCTTCCATTCTGGCTTTCTCTTGCTCACTACGATAAGCATCAACAGTGATAAAGCTCTGACCACGGCTAACTCGTTCGATTTCCTGGAGTGCCAGCGCACAAGCGTCTTCTTCTAGATTGTGTATGGTGTTGATTGAGATCACAGTGTCGAAACTATTGTCTTCAAAAGGCAAGTCAGATGCACATGCGTTCAAAAGATGGGGTTTAACCTCATCTTTGGCATGTTCAATAGCATAGTCAGAGATATCAATACCCTTAAGCTGGATATCAGGTAAAGCCATCATCAAATCAAATAGCATAAACCCTTTAGCGCACCCTACATCCAGTACGCTGCTGTCATTACTGAGGTTAAAATGTGTTATCAAGTCAGGAATGACAGGTTGCCAAAATCTGGGATGATAGTTAAAGCCACCGTAGCCATGATCGCGCTCACCATCAAAAAACTCTTTGCCAAATTGGCGCGCAATCGCTCTTACGGCCTCACTTTTTGATTCCAATCGCCCAGTTAAGTCTCGTTTTGCTTTTGGGTAATTCTTAAGTAAATCTATTTCTTTTCCCATTGCCATTTCTCTATGGTTTATGCACATAGTCCTTAGGTAGCGTGTTTAAAGTATCCAGGTTGTCTTTTACCCAGCTGATGGTGCGTTCCAGGCCATTCTCAAGTGTGATTGTGTCTTGCCAGCCCAGTTCGCTTTTCAGTTTCTGGCTGTCCAGAAGATAGGCGGCATCTTTGCCTAACCTGTCCTCACTCACCTGGCAGACCTGCTCAAATGGTTTTCCGAGCATTTCGCAAATTTTCATCACAAGCTCTCTGACGCTGATGTTTCGGGTTGTGGAGATGTGATAAATATCTCCGTTTTGTCCGTTTTCGCCAATGGAGTGTGTTGCACTTGATACATCATCCATATGAATGAAGGAGCGGGTAGAGTGTCCGCCGCCGTGCAGCGGCAAGATTTCATTGTTTAAGGCACACATAATCGTTTTAGGGATGATGCGATAAAGCTGTTGGCCTTCACCAAATACATTTGCAGCGCGGGTAAAGACAACAGGGAAATCATACACATCGTTGAAGGTGTGTAGGCTCAGATCTGCGGCAGCTCGAGACACTGCATAAGGCGTACTTGGTTGGTAATGTCTGGACTCAGTAACTAAGCCTGAACACGAGCCGTAAACTTCCGGTGTAGATACGTGTACATACCTCTCCAGCCCATCGTACTGTCTGAGCAAGTTATGGAGCTTTATGGTTGATACGGCATTAGTCATGAACCAGTGCTCTGGATACTGCCAGCTTTGCCCAACCATGCTTTGAGCCGCAAAATTGTAGATGTGGCGTATCTTGTACTTCTCAATCAGCGCCATTATTTCTGCCAGGTGGTGATTTAGATCCAATTGATGAAAATTAATTTGATGATCTAAAGAAAGCCACTTGTAGGGGAGCAGTACGGGGTTTGGCTCATTTGAGCGACTGACCGCAATAACCTGTTTTTCCTGCTTAAGCAGGTAAGAGCAAAAAGAGGCACCGGAAAATGAGTTGCTTCCTAAGACTAATACTGGAGACTCGATCATAGTGTACTGTTAGCCTCTTTTATTTTTGAATCTAATGAGAAAAACTGCGCCTGAATGTTCTCAAGTGAATCATTCATCCAAGCATTGATTTGGAATGGGTTATCATTAAAAAAGTGGTTCTTACCTACCTCAAAGAAGTGCTTTTCGTTACTTCTATCAGACAAATTTGGAATGTCGTTGGTTTGAAACCTAAAAATAATTGAGCGAGCACCAGCAAGGTAACTAATGGGATAGAGTGGTCCATTGTCTACGCCCATATTTATGTATGCTTTGTGATACAACGCAAGCCTGATACTAAGGTCAACAGACGCTTCCGGGTAGGTTGGTAAATCGCTATATTTATCGGGCAGTGGCTCACTTACCTTGTAGGTATCTCGGACAATGAGAGGGTAATACTCATTTCTATCCAGAGACAAGACAAAATCTAGCCAGGCATTTACATTGCTATTTCTGTGTTCTGCATTTGACCAGTATTCACGTAAGGTGATGGTTATCAGCTTTTTGTCACCTACCTGATGGCGAATATACTCTGCCACAATAGCACTCGCTTGCTTAGGCGGTATCAGGTTACTGAGTTTGATTTTGTCGTTGACATAGGATTTCAAAATAGTGAAATCCCCCGCTAACTGACGAGGGTTATTGAAATAATTATCTGGATACGTACAAACATTCAGCTTTTTATAAAAGTCTACACAACTTTTCGAGAAAGGCTGATCGATACCGATACAAGCAGGTAAACAGGAAAACATAGGTTTAACGAGCTTTTCAATTCGCCAGTTAGCGTCTTGCTTGTCGTGGAACACGTTGACTTCGGTCGTATTTTCACAGCGACTGGGCAGAATAACAAACTGAATGAATTTTTTGTTTTGTTTTTGTCTTTCGATTTCAGCAAGTACCACGAAAGTTGTGACATCAAAACACGGTAAATTGTAAGACAAGTCATAGAAAGCAAATAATGTGGAGTTCACATCTGCTTTGTCTGCAAGTAACTCCGCGCACGGGACCAGCTGACCACTGGTATGGTTAAAAAAGAATGACTGCTCAATGGAAATACCGATATTTTGCAGAGAATTCAAAATGTCGAGGACAAACTCCGAACAAATCACTACTCTGAGGTCTTGTTTATTTTCAAGCTCAGATAATGCTTGCAGGGAGATAGCTGTCTCTCCCATGAATTCTTCTCCACCAGATGTACACGCATAGATGTTGTCGTCATTGTTAAACTCTGAGCGAACAAACATGTCGGTAGAGGCTGTAATACCATAAACTACAGTAGACATTTAATTTCCTGCTTTTAATTCTTCGTATAAGGCCTTCATTAAAATGTGACCCAGCACCACCTGGGTGTCTTCTGATATCTGCATGTCCTGAATAGCAAAGTGAAATACCTGGTCGACCAGTCGCTTGGCGTGACCGCCATCAAACCCGAGTATTCCAACGGTATGCATACCCAAAGTCTGGGCTTGCTCTATGGCGCGGATAATGTTGCCTGAATTGCCACTGCCAGACAGTACGAGTAATACGTCTTGTGCCGATGCTTTGACCTTTAG
This sequence comes from Pseudoalteromonas sp. XMcav2-N, assembly GCF_024124545.1. Classification (GTDB taxonomy): domain Bacteria; phylum Pseudomonadota; class Gammaproteobacteria; order Enterobacterales; family Alteromonadaceae; genus Pseudoalteromonas. Next base: position 119,131 of record NZ_JAMXSF010000013.1, on the reverse strand, counting down.
CTGGTGAGCAAAAATGTTGTCGTAGCCTATGTCGTTACCAAGGCATGTCAACACTGAACTGTTTGCTGCCAGTGCTTCCACTTTCAGGGCATCTCCCTGGGGGTGAACACCAAATGTAAAGTCGTTTGCAAGGTGGATGGCATTGGCGGCCGAGCCACCGTTGCCACACAAATACAAGGTACCGCCGTTGGCTTTCATATCCAGCAAAGTGCTGACCAGCTGCTTGACTGCATTACCATCAAGTTGTGTCAGTACCTGGCTGAGCGTGTGAACATAGTCCTCAGTCAGAGCGACAATCGGATCCTGGCGTGGTATGGGGGCGACGATGCCTTGTTGTTTACTCATAATACTTCTCGCTGCATCCATTTAAGGTTATAGAAGCGATCTTCATTTTTTAACTGGCCAGCACGATAGGCGCTGATCAGTTCTTCAATCGCAGTGGCGACATTTTTGGTGGGTTTAAATCCTGTCGCCAGCAGTTTATCTGAGTTGATCCGGTAGCACCTTGGGTCATTCGATGGGGTTACCTCAATGTCACAATCAACCTGAGCCTTTACCATATTTGCAATATCCATAATGGAGATATTCTCAAATCCGGCATTGAATACACCGCTGGTTTTTTCTGGATGTTCCAGCATGTAAATGTACAGGTCAGTAATATCGTCGATATGGATGTTTGGACGCACCTGGGCACCGCCAAATACAGTGATTTTGCCATTCTCAAGCGCCTGCATCGTCAACATATTGACGGATACATCCAGGCGTTGACGGGGAGATAAACCACAAACTGTTGCAGGACGAACAATTTGTACAGCCATATCATCCGCGTAGCTCAGCAATACACGCTCGGCAACCATTTTAGTTTTGTTATATTCTGAGATTGGTTCGAGGGTGAGGTCTTCAGTGACCTGCGCTTCATCTTTGACGCCGTAAACACTGCCCGAGGATGCGTAGATAAATTGTTTTATCCCAGCGCGTTTGGCTTTATCAGCCAGTTGCATGGTTGCCAGTGCACTCACTTCCCAGGTCAGTTTAGGGTCTAAGTCACCGCAAGGGTCGTTGGCGATAGAGGCGAGGTGAATGATGCTGTTTACACCGCTCAGCTCAATGTCTGAGGTATGACGCACGTCACCTTTTATCACCGTAAGGTTTTTATGTTCCGGCAGGAAGTTACCAAACCACTGGGTATCCAGTGCGATAACCTGATAGCCTTTGGCGAGCAGCTTAGGTACTAATACCGTGCCCTTATACCCGGTGGCACCGGTCACTAAAACGGTTTTATTGCTCATTGTTCTCTCTTTTTGAATACTTTAATCACCTGGCATGACAATGCTCTAGCAAAAATTACGCCCATGTGTGCGGGCGCCATTGACTTACGCTGTGTTAGACAGTTTTTTGTTCAACGTGCTTATTTATATCGGCAAGGTGGGGATGGTTCTTTAATGTTTCTAATAACTCACTGTAACTAAAGCATAGATTATTATTAAATTGCTGATAAATCGCCTGAATTGCAGTGTAGTCATCTGGTTCATCCAGTGTCAGGCGATAATGGCTGTGATCGTCTCCTGCGCTAATGATATGGCTATTCATAGTGCTGAACTTTGCCATACCTAAGGTGACATGTTCTCTGTCTGATGAATGAGTGGCCTTTTGATGTGTGCGTTTAAGCAGGTGATAGGCAAACACACATGTGTCCAGCCCACGTGGAAATCCGCTATGGGGTCCCAGGCTGACCATGTCGACGTCATGATTTTGATAATAGTGAATAGCCTGCGAGACAAGCGTTGCATCGATCAGGGGGCAATCACTGGTTAGACGAACAATCGCAGTATCACTTTGAGCACCGAATTGGGTCGCAGCCAGGTAGTATCGACTTAGCACATCTTCTGTGCTGCCCCGAAAATAGTTTATGCCCATTCTTTCGCACAATTCTACGATTGGGTGCTCTGTGCCATCATCCGTGGTTGCAATGATAACGTGTTTGGCCAAATCACCAAGACGTTCTAGCATCACCTGAAGTACCGAGCTGGTACACAATGGCAGCATCACTTTGCCAGGAAGGCGGGTAGAAGTCATTCTGGCCTGAATAATTATTTGCACGTCCTTCAAGATAAACCTATTCGCTGGAGCTCAGTGTTGGTTTGGATATTATATGAGTGACATCAGGCAAGTAAAGCCAAATTCGGATATCCATAGAGTGAGTTGGTGGTTCTGTACAAAAGTAACTCAATAGTTGCTCGTTATTTATAATAAAGTCTGATTATGACTGTGGAATCTTGCACCCCAGGACAACCATGCATAGAGTTAACGTATAAGAAACGCTTTATATACAATAGTAAATCTGTTTTTATAAGGCGGTAGTAGAAGTAGCTGTGGAAGTAGGAGTAGTGCACACATGCTAGATTGAAAGTAAGTTAACAGGGGAAGGCAGTGAAACTAGCAGACACTCAATTTTATGTTTATGGTGGGAGCCACTATGGACAGGCGTTAACAGCCTATCTAATGGAAATGGGTCTCAGACCACGCGCTATTTTAGACAGAGCGCCCAAGTTCAAAGAATATGCAGGTGTACCTTGTCTTACTTTTCCACAGGCGGGTCTGGATACCAACTATCCGATCATTGTCACTATTCTCGGCTTTAGTGGGGTGGAAGAAGATTTGCGTCAGGCTGGATTTCTACACATTATAGATACGTTGGTTGCATTTGACATGTTCCCTGAGGCTCTTCGGAAATTGAATGAGTGTGGTGTGTTATGGATGCAGGCACCTGCGAGCAGCCAGATAAACAAAACCTGTTGTGAAGCGGTTTTATCTTTGCTCAGTGATCAACGGTCACGGCACACTTTTGAGCAGATTGTTAACTATCGTAGTAATCCCTGCCGGCAGTATTACCCGATACCGGAGCAATACGAGATGTACTTTCCACCAGGGATACCTGATTTATATCAATATGATACGATGCGTATTTTAGACATTGGAGCGTTTGATGGTGACACTTTTGCAGCTTTCTATTCGCGTTATGCGACGTCTATTGAGGATTACACGGCACTTGAAGCCAGCGCTAACAATATCAAACTGTTTCTCAATCGTATACTTGCTATGGGTGTAGAGGGTAAGCCTGTCAATATACGTCGTCTTGCTGTTGGACTCCCTGAAGGACAAAGGCTTAGAGTCGAAGAGAATTCGTCAGCTACGGTTGTCAGCGTAGTTGCCGCGGACGAAGAGGTACCACCAAATTGTTTGGTTGAGAGTGTTAACCTCGGTACTATAATGCATCAAGTAAAGTGTAACGTATTGAAAATGGACATTGAAGGCGCTGATTTTGATGCATTGTGCCAGGCTGGTGAATATATTTCTAAATACACACCAACATTGGCATTATCTTTGTATCATACACCTGAGGATTTGTGGAGAATCCCGTTATTGATCGAATCATATGCTCCGGGTCGGTATCATTACTATCTGAGACAAGAGGGGCATTGGCTTTTGGAAACACAATTGTACGCTGTACCTAAACCAAGCTTGCTGTGATTCAAGACATCAAAGACAGGGAACCTCAAAAAAGCTAAGATAATAAATAAGTTAAATTGAATTTGAGAACATCATGACGTTTCAATCAGGTTTCAACATTGCAGGTCAGAGTGTCGGCCATGACCAACCTTGCTACATCATCGCAGAGATGTCTGCAAATCATGGCCAATCACTAAGTAAAGCCAAAGAGCTGGTTTATGCTGCCAAAGAAGCCGGTGCGAATGCCATAAAGCTGCAAACCTACACAGCAGATACTTTGACTATGGACTGCAAACTGCCGCATTTTGAGGCAACCGGCCCCTGGCAGGGTCAGTATTTATATGACTTATATAAAGGGGCCTATATGCCCTGGGATTTTCATGCTGAGTTGTTTGAGCTGGCTGAAAAAATTGGCATCACCTGTTTTTCCTCACCCTTTGATAAAACTGCAGTCGAACTGCTGGCTCAACTGAATGCGCCGGCCTATAAAATTGCTTCACCGGAACTGATTGACCATCAACTGATCCGAGATGTGGCGGCCACCAACAAGCCCGTGATCATGTCAACGGGCGGCGCCACTCTGGTAGAGATTGCGGAGGCGGTGAAGGTAGCTGAAGACGCGGGTATTAAAGAATTATGTCTGATGAAATGTACCAGCACCTATCCTGCTCCGGCCAACAGCATAAACCTGCGTACTATCCCACATATGCGAGAGGCATTTGGTTGCCCTGTAGGCTTATCTGACCATACTTTAGGGAATGATGTACCGCTGGCCTCAGTGGCGGTCGGTGCATGCATGATTGAAAAGCATTTTGTGATGAGTAAAGAGGATAACACCGCAGACAGTTTCTTCTCTATGACGCCCGATGAACTGGCTGATTTAGTGCATGGTGTTCGGCAAATTGAGCTGGCAATGGGGCAAGTTCATTATCCCAGCGAGGCGTCTAAAGCACGCCGCTGTGTGTATATCGTCAAAGACATCAAAGCAGGGGAGCGGATCACGCCAGAGCATGTTGCACAGATGCGACCAGGTGGCGGAGAAATTATGCCCAAATCCCTGCCGGATGTTATTGGCCGCACAGTAAACAAAGCTTTGGTACGCGGGATGCAGTTAAGCTGGGGAGATATGCAATGAGTATACAACGAGAAGCCGTACTGACTTTGCTAAAAGCGTTTTTTGAAGCGCGTGCTGTGGTGGTGAGCGAAGCTGATTTTGAGTCCTTCGATTTTGTCGCTGCCGGTGTATTGGACTCTTTTGAGGTATTGTCGATGATCATGCACATTGAAGCGCATTTAGGCTTGTCAGTCCCACCCGAACTGCTGCTGGATACGCGCAATGCACAAGTGGGGCGTTTCGCTGATGCCATAGTGGCGCTGGCATGATAGCCATCCGTGTCGATACGCGCTGTGGTATGGGCCACTTCATGCGCATGAAGTGGCTGGCCAAAGCTTTAATTGAACAACACCAGCGAGTGATGATGCTGGTGGATGCGAATACAGTGCCAGCACGTTTCTATCATGATCTTGATGTTGGGCTTATCGAAGTGCCTCAGCAATCAGACACCGTAAATGATGCGCAGTTTGCTCTGGATGCCCTCTCACAGCGAGGAGAAACAGCCAGTCGGTGGGTGGTCGATGGATATGGCTTCGATGTGCGATGGGAACAGCTTATTCGGCAAACCGGAGCAACCTTGTTGGCCATGGATGATCTGGCCCGGGCCCATGTGGCTGACCTGGTGGTGGATGCTAAATGGCAGGGGTTAAAGACTGCTGCACGTTATGAAGGCAAACTTGCGCAGCACAGCCAGACTTTACTGGGCCCGGATTATTGTATTCTGGCACCCGAGTACCGTCAGCTTCAGGCTGAAGTGCGTGATGGGGGGGTGTTATTTTCATTGGGCGGAGGCGGAGACTGGCATGTGCCTGCACGCTGGATTTTCCGCTTACTCGAAACGCCGCCTTGCGGACTTGAAAGTATGCCGATACAGGTGGTGATTGGCCCTAAGGCCACGAACACTGAGCAGCTGTATACACTGGCTGCGAAACACCGCCGCTTAACTTTGATTGAACAGGCAACCAGCCTGGCCAGCTACTACCAGCGCTGTGGCTTATTTGTGGGCGCGTTGGGAACATCTTTATATGAACTGGCCGCGACACAAACCCCAGCGCTGAGCTTTAGCCTGGCTGTCAATCAGGATAATGAAATGGCGGACCTTGAGGCGCTGGGGCATTACCTTCATATCCCAGACTTACTGGCACAAGATACGCACAAGGTTGTTGAGCTAATCGCAACTTTATACAGTGAGCGTAAGCGGGTACAACAGCTTTGCACAAAAGCAGCTATTAATGTAGATGGGCTGGGGGCACGGCGTATTGCGTCTGCTCTGTTAAATGGAACGGGAGCAGGACTGACAGCACCTCAAGGCGGCAATGAGCAGCCAGACACAAGCTGGACACTGGCGGGTAACTTGCAATTGTTCCCGGTGGCAGATGTGCACATCAACCGCTACCTCAGAGCCCGTAACCGCAGTGATAACGCCTGGCGTATGACTATTACCGAGCGAATTAATGAAGTAGAGCATTATCGCTGGTGGTTCCGTCAAACCCGTGACTCATTTGTGCTGTTGCAGGGCGATGAACCGCTACTCTATGTCTGGCATCAATGTACAGCAATAGAGGGACAGGCCTATCTGTTTGGTGGTTGGTTTGCAGCCAGTGACGCGGTTAATTTTGTTCATGCTCAGCTTATTTTGCAGTGGCAGCTGACACTCACGGGCGAGGTTTTCCCTGATGCCGTCTGGGTTGCGGTGATCAATAAACAAAATCGATTTGTTAACCTGCTCAATGAGCGGGCGGGCTTTGTGGCCCTGGCAGAAGATGAGCCAGGTTATAAAGCTGTACAGCAGCTCTTTCCTGATGCCAGCCACCAGGACTTTAACTTTGTCGCCAAATACCCAATGAGGACAGACTGTGAGTAATATCTATCAAATTTTTGCGCAGCATGTGCAGTCTCAGCCAGATAAGGTCGCTTTGGTGTTTGAGCAACAAACGGTGAGTTATCAGGCGCTGAATATCAAAGTATTGAAACTGTGTGCCCATTTTTACCGCTTAGGGTTACAGCCGGGTCAGCGAGTAGCCTTATTTGCGCCGAACGGCCTGGAATACCCGGTGGTGATGCTGGCAGCGGCGCGCCTCGGCCTTGCCATTGTGCCGCTACCCATCAGCCTGAAGGGTGATGCGCTGTCGGTGGCGTTAAAGAAAACCCCTGTTGCAGCGGTAATAGCCTGGCCTTCTATCGGGCGAACGCTATTGGCGGATGCAGTCATAGAGCCAGCTAATCTGATCAGTCTTTCACAGCCCGTTGCTGATGAGCCGTGCTGGCAGGATATTATGTCAGAGCAGTTGCCGGCGCAGGCGGCGAATACCCGCGAGCCAGTGGTGGATATCAATGCACCTTTTATACTCACTATGACATCCGGCTCGACAGGTCAGCCCAAACCCATCGTTCTGAGCCAGCAGTGTAAAATCACCCGAGCGTTTGACGCCACAATCCATTATTACAGATTAACTCCGGATGAAGTTGTCTTGGTCGCCACTCCGCTTTATCACTCGCTGGCCCAGCGCGGGGTGTTGATGCCGCTGATGCTGGGGGCAACCAGTGTGATCCTGCCCAAATTTACTTTGCCGAAATGGCTGGAAGCCATCAAAACGCATCAAGTCAGTTTTTTATTTGCCGTATCAGCTCAATTAGAAAGCTTGCTCAGCTGTGACGAAGAAATGGATCTGAGCTCGCTGCGCTGCGTGGTGTCGTCGTCTGCTGTGCTCGCGGGAGAATCTAAACAGGCGCTGTTAAAAAAACTACCTTGTCGCTTGCATGAGTGTTATGGCGCCTCTGAAGTGGGCGTTGTCAGTGATTTTTGTGTCAGCGAACGACGCGATAAAAACGGTGCTGTCGGCGCGGCTTTGCCTTTTGTTCAGGTTAAAATCTTGGATAAAGAAGGGTGTACTTTGGATGCCGGTGAAGTGGGTGAAATTGCCTGTCAGACGACAACCGGGTTCAGTGGCTATTTAAAAATGCCACAGCAGACGCAAGATGCTTATGACGCTGACGGGTATTTTCTTACGGGCGACTTGGGATATCTGGATGAAGACGGCTTTTTGTATTATGTCGGACGTAAAAAAGAGGTGATCTCCAGCGGGGGCATCAATATCTTTCCGCAGGATATCGAGGCCGTTATCAAGAAGCACCCCAAAGTGATTGATTGTGTTGCTTTTGGTTGTGCGGACAGGCAGCTGGGCGAATATATCAAAGTGGTTTATGAGCAGCAGGGGGATGTAGATATCAGCCGCGAGCTGCGGTTACTGTGTTTATCTGAGCTCACTGACTACCAGCAGCCGCGAACGCTCGAGCGCCTCAGTGCTTTGCCCAGAAACCCGATGGGCAAAGTGCTTAGAAATGACGTAAAAACGCGTTATTCAGAGGTGTAAAAAGGGGTGTCAGGAGGAAACCTGACACCAGCCGTGCTGCTGGTCAGAGGTCACAGCCGCTTCAAACAATGCCATCCCCGCTTGAGCCTGGGCAAAACCAAATACATATTCATTTTTGGGCGCAATACCTGCCTGATAGGCCGTCAGACCCTGATGAATATCCGTGTACAAATTGGCAAACGCTTCGACAAACCCGGTTGGGTGACCCGGCTTCATGCGGTTGTAACGAAACTGATTGGCGTATTGGCATTGTCCTGCGCGGTCCAGGATTTCTCTTCTGCCGTCACTAAATTGCAGCTGCAGCTCGTCAGGGTTGAGCTGTACCCAGGTAGCACTGCCGGCCGTGCCATATACTCTGATTTGCAAGCCATTACGATGGCCTATGGCGGTTTTTGACATCCACATACTGCCACGGATCCCATTAGGGTATTTAAGCAGCATTTGTACATCGTCGACTAATCCCGGGTAATCGGAGTGGTTGGCAAATTGAGCACAGGTTTCTGTTGGTTCCAGTTCCAGTAAATAACTTGATAAGTGGTGTAAATGTACACCCAAATCAAGGCAGATAGTCGGCACCTGATAGTCCTGAAGTCGCCATGCCTGAGGTTTCGCCGGTTTGCCGGCAATATCCGGTGGGCGTTTAAAACCTTCCTGCGGCATTTCCAGGTGAATTTTTTGGATCTGGCCCAGCTTACCCTGATCAATAAGGTGTTTGAGCTCTCGAACCATAGCATAGCCACTGTAGTTATAAGTCACCGCCAGAAAGTGTGTTGCGGGGTCATACACTTTTGCTAACGCTTGTGTCTCAGCGGTTCCACAGACCAACGACTTTTCGCAAATGATCGGAATATTTTTATCCAGTAATGCCGTCAGTACATCCAAGTGATGGGGTGTCGGTGTGAGAACCACCACCGCGTCTACCTGGTCTTTTTCTTGTTCGATAAGGGTGCGCCAGTCACTGTAAGTGCGTTCGGTGGCGATATCCCACTGTTGTGCGGTCGCTTTATTGGTATCCTGATCACGACTGAAGGCACCAGCCACCACTTTAAAGCGATTATCCAGCTGCGCAGCACTAAAGTGCACGTAGCCGACGGCAGAATTCATGCCTCCGCCAATAAAAGCTAGGTTTAAGGGCTTGGTTGTCATGGTTGCTACTCCTTTAGTGCAGAGTGAGTTTTGTGCCAGTTGCTGAGCAGCTGACAAAGGGTATCGGCGATGTGTTGTTGTTGTGTTGTCGTTAAAGACGGAAACAGTGGCAAGGTGATAGCGCTGTGATAATAGGCTTCGCTGGCTGGGCAATAGCCGGGCTCGAACCCTAATTGTTGATAGTAAGGCTGCAAATAGATAGGGATATAGTGTACATGAGCATAGACCCCTTGTGCTCTTAACTGAGTAACAAGATGCTCATGTAACTGCTCGGTGCTATGAGCAATTCTCACGACATACAAATGATAAGCACTGTATTGATTATCAGATTGGGACAACGGAGTGATACCTTCATTTTTAGCGAACAAGGCATCATAGTGTTGTGCAAGCTTGTTGCGAGTGGCAACAAACTGTTCAAGTTGTGCCAACTGACTCAGACCCAGCGCGGCATGCAGGTCCGTCATGCGATAGTTGAACCCCAGCGCTTGTTGCTGATAGTACCAGGGACCATGGCTTGGCTCAGTCAGCAAGGTGGGATCTGCCGTGATACCATGGCTGCGTAGTGAGCGCATGCGCTGTGCAAGCTGCTCATTTTGCGTCACGGCCATACCGCCTTCAGCCGAAGTTATAATTTTAACCGGGTGAAAGCTGAACACACAAATATCTGAATAATCACAGTGGCCAACAGGTTTATCCTGATAGCGTCCTCCGATAGCGTGGGATGCATCTTCGATGATTTTAAAGCCATATTGGCTGGCGAGCTTTGCGATAGCTTCCATATCGCAAGACTGCCCAGCAAAGTGTACGGGGATAACCACATCGGGGAGTTTACCGAGTGCTTGGGCGCGTTTCAGTTTGTCTTCCAGTGCACTGATACACAAATTACCTGTTGCGGCATCAATGTCGGTAAAGTCTACCGAGGCGCCGCAATACAGGGCGCAATTTGATGAGGCCACAAAAGAATTTGGTACCGTCCAGACCAAACTATCCGCTGTGACATCCAGTGCCAGACAGGCAATGTGCAAAGCAGATGTTGCACTATTCACTGCCACGGCATGTGCCGCCTGACAGTACTGTGCAACAGCTTCTTCAAATTGCGGTACAACCGGACCCTGAGTCAGAAAATCAGACTGCAACACCGCTACAACTGCATCTATATCTTGCTGCGCGATGTTCTGTTTGCCATAAGGGATCATGTTGTGCTCCTGTCAGGCTAGATCAATGCCTGAGTATTAAAGGCTTTAATGGCTTCGACAGACAGGTAGTCCGGATTACTGAGTGAATTGTACTCAAATCCAGGTGCTACGGCATGACCTTGCTCCCCGAGTGCATTGGTATCAAAGTCATTGCTGCGGCTGCTAAACTTAATGCCGGGCGCGATGACAAAGTGATCGCTAAATTCAAAGGTATCAAAGCAGAGATCTTCGGGACACATTACTTCGTGCAGTTTTTCTCCCGGGCGTATACCAATTATTTTATGTGGTAGTTGCGGTGCCATGGCTGTGGCAAGATCCACAATGCGGATGGAAGGGATCTTAGGTACGAAAATCTCCCCGCCCAACATACGCTCGAAATTCTTCAGCACGAAGTCCACGCCCTGCTGGAGACTGATCCAGAACCGAGTCATATCGGCATGGGTAATAGGGATATGATCGCAACCTTCATCGATAAAGCGTTGAAATACAGGGACAACTGAGCCTCTCGAACACACCACATTGCCGTACCGAACGACAGAGAACAGGGTTTTATGTCCACCTGCGATGTTATTTGCTGCAACAAACAATTTGTCGGAAGCCAGCTTAGTGGCACCGTACAGGTTGATCGGGTTAGCTGCCTTATCCGTTGACAGGGCAATCACCTTTTCGATGTTGTTATCGAGCGCAGCTTCAATCACGTTCTCGGCGCCATTAATATTGGTTTTGATGCACTCCATGGGATTATACTCAGCTGCCGGCACTTGTTTGAGTGCTGCGGCATGGATCACGTAGTCAACGCCCTGCATGGCACGATAAAGGCGGCTTTTGTCTCGAACGTCACCGATAAAGTAACGCATGCAAGGGTCATTAAATACTTGCTGCATCTCAAATTGTTTTAGCTCATCACGAGAAAAAACAATAATTTTTTTTGGCTTGTATCGGGTAAGTAGTGTCTTAACATACTTTTTGCCGAATGAGCCGGTGCCGCCTGTGATGAGAATGGTTTTGTTATCAAACATAAAGTCCACCTAAAGGTGCATTGAATTCTTTACAGTATAGAAAAAGGTATGACTGTAAGAAACCCGCCTAACTAAAGATAAAAAAGTGATTACTCAACACTTTATATCAGTTATGGAGTTTTTGCAGTAAATATACCAAGCGTAGTATTCAATTTCTTACAATAGATGACTTTTTGAACACAAAGGAGTAGACTTAACTTAATATAACACCTGATGGGGAGGCGTTATGCAGATAAAATCTCAAAGCAATAGTTTTTTTAATCAGGTTGATCAAACCAATAATAAGCTGAATCAACAGCTTGCTAGTGGTAAAAAGGTCAACTCGGCTGCAGATGATGCGGCCGCACTACAAATTATCAATCGTCTGACGTCGCAACAGGAAGGATATAACCAATCTATCCGTAACGCGTACGACGGCATCTCATACTCACAAACGACAGAGTCTGCTTTGTCTGGAGTGAACGATGCTGTGTCGCGGATCCGCGAGTTATCACTTCAGGCAGGAAGCGGTGCGCTGACTGACAGCGACAGGCAAGCTCTGCAAGAAGAAGTGACTCAGTTACAGTCACAGATCACGGACACGTTTGAGAATACGACGTTTGGTGGACAATCACTGTTTGATGGCAATCAAACTAGTTTTCAAGTTGGTCCGGACGCGAATACCACACAAGGTTTCACCGCATCGGACGGTAGCTTCGCAAACCCTATACTGAGTGTTGATATTTCAACGCAGGCGGGTGCACAAACTGCCATAGATGCGGCCGATCAGGTGTCGGAAGCGCTGAACACGCAAAGAACGCAGCTAGGGGCTTTCGAAAATACTCTTAATAGCACCATACGTGGTCTGGGTACGCAACGAGACAATATCGTGGAAAGTCAAAGCAGGATCCAAGATACTGACTATGCCAGTGCCGTAGCTGAACAAACGGCCAATGACATCTTATCGCAGGCCTCTATTGCATTGCGCGGTCAGGCTAATCAGTCAGCTTCGTCTGTTTTAGGTCTGCTATAGGTTCACCGCGGTCTCAACAAGCATTTCACGAAAGCCAGCGAATCAACGCTGGCTTTTTTGTGCATTTTGTCCACTGGCGAGCGCCCTCCCGGCACGTTGATGTAACTGCAATCATACAGTAGCCGGCGCTACTTATATCTGCGATAAAAAAGTCACTCAGCGTACTTACGCACATGTCCCCTTAAAATGTACACACCTCTGATTTTTCGACACTTTAATCCTTAAGTATTGATTTAGCGCATAAGCGGTGGCGTTTTTTTGGCGTTGATGTCAAAAACTTGCCACTTAGGTATTGCATCCCCATGTCACTGACTTACAATCAATACTATTGATATAAACAAAGAAGTTGGATCTTGCGGGCATGATTACGATCCTCGATAACAATAATAACAGAGCATCTGGACTGGCAGCGGCATTGGGCTTTGTTGGTCAGCCAGCTCAGGTAGTTGCGGAGTCTGATTTTACCCCAGCGCTGTTAAGCAATCTGCAGGAGCCGGTGGTCATCCTGGGGGCTTTGTCGCAATTAGAGCATGAGGCGTTGATTAAGTCTTTGCCCGCCGTCCCGTTCCTGTTAATTGGGGAAACGTTAAGGCCGCTACTTGCTCTGGCCAACGTCATTGGCCTCATCACTGAGCCTTTTGGTCAGGAAGTGACAATGCAATTGTTACATGACTGCCAGCAATACTTGCGCATGCTACCTGGGAAATCGACTCAACTGAACGATGCTAAATCGTTTGATGGCCTGGTCGGGGATACTAAAGCCGTTAAAGAAGTGCGCTTTTTGATTTCTCAGGTTGCTAAAACAGATGCTAACGTTTTGATCCTCGGTGAGTCCGGAACCGGTAAAGAAGTTGTTGCGCGTAATGTGCATTTGCTCTCTAACCGTAATAGTGGTCCATTTGTTCCGGTCAATTGTGGTGCTATTCCTGGGGAGTTGCTTGAAAGTGAGCTTTTCGGACACGAGAAAGGTGCGTTTACCGGGGCGATTTCTGCGCGTAAAGGCCGCTTCGAACTGGCGCAAGGCGGCACACTCTTTCTTGATGAAATTGGTGATATGCCATTGCAAATGCAGGTTAAGTTGTTGCGTGTATTGCAGGAGCGTAGCTACGAGCGTGTTGGTGGAACCAAGCCAATTCAAGCTGATGTCCGTGTGATCGCTGCAACACACCGCAATCTGGAAATCATGATTGAAGAGGGCAAGTTCCGTGAGGATTTGTTCTATCGCCTAAATGTGTTTCCCATCGAGAACCCGTCACTGCGAGAGCGTGCTGACGATATTCCATTATTGTTAAAAGAGTTACTGCGCCGCGTAAGTGAACAAGGTGGTAGTTCGGTCAAATTTACCGATCGCGCAATTGAAAGCCTCAAGGTACATGGCTGGCCCGGCAACATTCGCGAGCTGGCTAATCTGGTAGAACGTATGGCCATTATGTTCCCTGAAAAAGTCGTGGATGTGACGGATCTGCCCGGTAAGTATCGCTACATCGACGTCGAAGCCTTTGAGCCTGAGTATCCAGAAGAGCTACTCGAAAAAGATGTCTTCAACGAGTTGTTCAGTGAAGGATTCAGCGATTTTGAGGATGAAGAAGAAACACTCGAACAAGGCAGTGCAGAAACCGGCCTGGGTTTATTGCCAGACGAAGGGATCGAGCTTAAAGAGTACCTGGCTGAGATGGAAATTAGCCTGATCACTCAGGCTCTTGAGCGCTATGATTATGTGGTCGCCAGAGCCGCTGAGATATTGGGTGTACGCCGTACAACGCTGGTCGAGAAAATGAAAAAATACAACCTGAATCGCGACTAGAAATAATCGTAACACACTGAGAAACGGCGCTTCTATAGCGCCGTTTTTCATGGTCTTGGAAATGCTGCCTGCCGATTTTTCTGGTCGGGTGGCCAGGGCGAAAAAGTAAATATCATCCGGTGTTTTTGTTTTAAATTAATACCAATTCTTCTAACGAAACTTTTAACCTCGTTTGCGGCATATTTGCTCCTTCAAATCGAACAGGTATTCAGTGAAATTGACATAAGTTACACTGATGTATGCTACTTTTGAGTACTCAGCTTCGCTTTAATATCCAACTGCTGACATGCCTCTATAATAGGTGCTTTGCAAAAGCAGTCTTCGTGATGGTCATTGACCATGCCGCAGGCCTGCATATGGGCATAAACGGTGGTAGGTCCAAGAAACTTGAAGCCACGCTTTTTTAAATCTTTAGCAAATTGTGTGCTTATCTCTGTGGTTGCCTGATAATCTTCAGGACTGTGGATCGTGCTTACGATCGGCGTAAAATCAACAAACTGCCACTGGTAGTATGCAAAGCTGCCAAATTCTTGTTGTATCTCAATAAACCGCTTGGCGTTATTGATTGTTGCCTGAATTTTTAGCTTGTTACGAATGATCCCTGCATTATCCATCAACTTAATGACGTCCTCTTCAGTCATTGCGGCAACCATATGCGGGTCAAATTGATGAAAAGCCGCCCGGTAGTTGTCGCGCTTTTTCAAAATGGTGTACCAGCTCAGGCCTGCCTGTGCTGATTCCAATGTAATAAACTCGAACAATTTAATGTCTTCAAGGACTGGCTTTCCCCATTCATCGTCATGGTAAGCCACGTAATCCGGCTTACTTAAATCAACCCAGTGACAGCGTGTGCGCATGATATTTTCCGTAAGTTAGGTGATGTACATGTACCAGTTTAGCGTATATTGAAGTGCTGTACAAATAAACAGCGTCAAACTTTTGAAGGTGTTTTTTTTGCGTAATTTGCTGAATTTAAAAGAAAATAAAGTTGGCACATCAATTGCTTTTTACAAGTATCTAGGTTTAAGAGAGCAATATCATGGCATTAGCAAAAGTGATTAATCCACAATTTGTGCCAACGACCCAGTACAATCCCTGTCTGCTGCAAGAAGCCTACATGGGTGAGCTGAGCGATCTGCGTCAGCAGGCCAGCTGGTTGGGTCATCTGGTTGACACCATGCCTGCGGGTGTGGTGGTACTGGATGGTCAGGGCATGATAGCCAAGGCGAATCAAATAGCAATTGATATGCTGGGTGAACCACTGGAAGGCGAAAAGTGGTTCAGTATTATCCAGCGCTCTTTTAGTCCACAGCAGGATGATGGCCATGAAGTCTCGCTTAAAGACGGGCGTCTTATCAAGCTGGATATTACAGCACTGACGCCAGAACCTGGTCAGTTGATACTGATGACGGATCTGACGGAAACACGACGCCTGCAGGCACGTGTTGCACATATGCAGCGCCTGAGTGCGCTGGGCAAGATGGTTGCCTCTTTGGCTCATCAGGTGCGCACGCCTTTGTCTGCGGCCATGCTGTATGGCGCCAATTTGGGCAGCAGTAAACTGCCAGCTCAATCACGAGATAAATTCCACACTAAGTTGATGTCTCGCTTGAAAGACCTTGAAAATCAGGTCAATGATATGTTGTTGTTCGCAAAAAGTGGTGAGCAACAGGTGATTGAGCGTGTTTCAATGCAGCAATTGCTAAGTGAGGTCAAAGCGGGGGCTGATGCAATGGTGCTACTGCACAAAGCACAGTTGTCCGTTGAACTACCTGAGCCAGATATCGAAATTCTGGGCAATAAAACAGCGCTGGCCAGTGCAATTCAAAATCTGATCCATAACAGTGTTCAGCATATTGGAGCGGGTGCCAAAATTGAAATTTGTGCCAAGCGTGAGTCTGGCACAGACACTGTCCGCATCAGTGTTTCCGATAATGGCCCTGGTGTTGACCTGAATCAGGCAAGCAAATTATTTGAACCTTTTTATACAACTAAATCTCAGGGCACTGGTCTGGGGTTAGCCGTTGTGAACTCGGTCGCCCATTCTCACAAAGGTAGGGTTGACGTCAAGAACAATGAAAGTGGAGGAGCATGTTTTAGCATGTTACTGCCTATTTCCAGCGAACATTCATCATTACAGGAGGCCGTATGAGCAACAAAATTTTGGTTGTCGAAGACGATGCCGGGTTGCGTGAAGCACTGATAGACACCCTTGAAATGTCAGGGTTTGAGTGCGTCGAAGCCGATAGCGCTGAACAGGCAGTCATACTGTTAAAAGAGCAGGTATTTTCCCTGTTGGTCAGCGATGTGCAAATGGGGGCCATGAGTGGCCTGGATCTGCTCAGAACGGTGAAACTTAATTACCCTGAGCTACCTGTGTTGATGATGACTGCTTATGCCACAATAGATGACGCGGTTGAAGCCATGCGCCTGGGAGCGATTGACTACATGGCTAAGCCATTTGCACCTGAGGTATTACTTAACATGGTCAGCCGTTATATGCCGGAGAAAGAGAAAGAAACCGACGGCCCGGTGGTTGCTGACAGTAAAAGCCTGGAGTTGCTTGAGTTAGCTAAGAAAGTAGCGCGCTCTGATGCCAGTGTGATGGTGCTGGGCCCAAGCGGTTCAGGTAAAGAAGTACTCGCGCGCTATATTCACGACCGCTCGGATCGTGCAGAACAGCCTTTTGTGGCAATTAACTGTGCCGCTATCCCGGAGAATATGCTTGAAGCAACATTGTTTGGCTACGAAAAAGGGGCATTTACTGGCGCTATTGCAGCTTGCCCAGGCAAGTTTGAGCAAGCACAAAAGGGCACTATACTCCTTGATGAAATCACTGAAATGGATCTGGGCTTACAAGCTAAATTGTTGCGGGTATTACAGGAAAGGGAAGTAGAACGTCTTGGGGGCAGAAAGACCATTGAGCTGGATGTCAGAGTATTGGCGACCAGTAACCGAGATCTTAAAGAAGCCGTTAATGATGGCGTCTTTCGCGAAGACCTATACTATCGTTTGAATGTCTTTCCTCTGACCTGGCTGCCTCTTGCGGAGCGTGGTGGGGATATTGTCCCGCTAGCTGAGCACCTGTTACAGCGTCACTGTGACAAATCCGGCAAATTGACTCCTGTATTATCACAGAGCGCGCAGGATAAATTGCTCAGTCATCGTTGGCCGGGTAACGTCAGAGAGCTGGATAACGTGGTGCAACGAGCCTTGATTTTGCAACAGGGAACAGAGATCACTGCTGACGACATTTTTATTGAGAACTTTTCACCGCGATCAGTGAGTACACCGCAGCAGCCAGTTGATCAGGTTCTCACACCTGTGCGCAACGATGCTGAAGAGGTCAGTTCGATTGCCATTAATGTGAATAATGACGATGCTGAGGGGCTCAATTATAAAGAAGAGCTTCAGGACAAAGAGCATCAAATTATTCTGGATACACTTTCCCGGTGTAATGGCAAGCGTAAGGACGTCGCTGAGCTGTTGGGGATCAGCCCCAGAACGCTTCGCTACAAACTCGCCAGAATGCGTGACCTGGGGTTACCTGTTCCAGCCTGAGTGAAACCCCTTATATCCGGGCATTTGATATGTCCGGATAAAGGGGGTTTTTGATGATCCGATCGCAGAACTATCCTACTGTCAAAAAATCGACCTTCCAAAAATCAACTTAACTAGTTGAAATATAATGAAGTTATAATTGGCACGCTTTATGCTTTGTTAGAGGTATGTATAACTCACAAAGTGAGCCAGACCATGAAAATTCAATCTACCGGGCTTTATCAGGAAATGCAGGCAATGGCCTCAGAAGCCGGCCGCGTAAGACCACAGGATCCGAATAAGCTGCCAGTTCAGGCAACAGCTGCTACGTCAAGCGCCCAGTTTGGTGACTTACTCAGCGATGCACTTAATACCGTAGCTGGATTACAGCGTGACGCTAAAGAAAAGGTGACTGCTGTTGAAATGGGCGACCGCAGTGTTTCACTGGCTGAAGCAATGATTGCCAAGAACAAATCTTCGGTGGCATTTGATGCTACAGTACAGGTCAGAAATAAGCTGATAGAAGCTTATAAAGACATCATGAGCATGCCAGTATAATCAGAGTTTAGCGGAGAGTAATCGTGGCTACTAATCAATCAACCGATCTGGCACTTGCTGATGGACAAACAGTTCCCGGCGCAGGTGGCGAAGCAGATACGCAACAAGAGCAAAAATCGGGCTACTTTAGTGCTTTGAGCGGTGTTGATATGCTCCGCCAGGTTACTTTGGTGATCGCACTGGCCATCTGTCTGGCAATCGCGATTTTTATCATTATCTGGGCACGTCAGCCAGATATGCGTCCATTAGGTCAATATCCTACCGAAGAGCTGGTTCAGACCCTGGACTTTCTGGATGCACAGAAAATTGAGTATGAACTGGATGGCAACACCATCATGGTGGCTGAGTCAGATTATCAGGATATCAAGCTGAGAATGGCCCGTGACGGGTTTAGCCAGGCACCTAGCAGTGGCACCGATATTCTGATGCAGGATATGGGCTTTGGTGTGAGTCAACGTTTGGAGCGTGAACGTCTTAAGCACAGCCGTGAACAACAACTGGCCCGCACCATTGAAGAACTGCAGGACATTAACCGCGCTAAAGTTCTGCTGGCTATTCCGAAAGAGAATGTATTTGCACGACGTGAAAAACAGCCGTCAGCGACTGTAGTCGTGACGCTTAAACGAGGTCGGACACTGGATAGTGAAGAAGTAGATTCAATTGTTGATATCGTTGCGTCTGCGGTACAGGGGTTAACACCGGCACGTGTCACTGTGACAGATCAGAATGGTCGTTTGCTTAACTCTGGCTCTCAGGATTCTCTGGCAGCACGTTCTCGCAAAGAATATGAGATAGAGCGTAAGCGTGAACAGGAATACCTGGAAAAAATCGACAGTATCATGATCCCTGTTGTCGGTTTGGGTAAGTATACCGCACAGGTTGACCTGACCATGGACTTCAGCGCGATAGAAGAAACTCAGAAACGCTTTAACCCGGATTTGCCCGCGGTACGCAGTGAAACCACGTTTGAAGAGAACAATGTGGGTGGCCTGGCGGTGGGGATCCCTGGTGCGCTAACGAACCAGCCTCCGGTGAACTCAAATATTCCAGAAGTAGCCGGACAAGGCAATGGCTCGGGCACAACCCCGTCACGTATACACAAAGAAGCGACACGTAACTACGAGCTGGACACCACCATCTCACATAAACGTCAACAAACCGGCGTGATCCGTCGCATCAGTGTTTCGGTTGCTGTGGACTACATGAATAAGCCCGATGCCGAGGGCAATATGGTTATGACACCGCGTTCTCAGGAAGAGCTGAATAACATTCGTCGCTTGCTACAGGGTGGGGTGGGTTTTGATATGCAACGTGGTGACGCGCTGGAAGTGGTGACTGTACCGTTTGTACGTGAAAATATTTTGGAAGAAAGCGACTTGCCCCTTTGGGAGCAGGAATGGTTCATGAAAACCATCCGTCTGGTTATGGGCGCGTTGGTTATCATAGTGCTGATTCTGGCGGTCGTGAGACCTATGCTGAAACGCCTGATTTACCCAGAAGATACGCTTGAAGAATATGATGAAGATGCACTAACCTCTGGAGTAGACCTTGGTGACAGCACTTTAGATATGTTAAACAATGACTTTGATGAATCAGCAGTTGGCTTCTCTTCCGATGGTACATTACAATTGCCAGACTTACATGGTGATGAAGATTTGCTTAAAGCTGTCCGTGCACTGGTTGCGAATGAGCCAGAGCTGTCTTCTCAAGTAGTCAAAGCATGGTTAACCGAAGATGAGTGATGAAGAACAAAAACAACTGCCGCCGGCGTTCGATGTAGACAAACTGGATGGGGTCGATAAGGCCGCCATCCTGCTACTAAGCCTGACGGAAGAAGATGCCGCCCAGATCCTGAAACACCTTGAACCTAAACAGGTGCAAAAAGTGGGTATGGCAATGGCGGCACTCGATGACTTATCGCAGGCCAAAATCAGTGCGGTCCACAATCTGTTTATCGAGCAAATTCAGAGTTTCAGTACCATTGGCTTCCAGTCAGAAGACTTCATTAAGAAGGCACTGACTGCAGCACTGGGCGAAGATAAAGCTGCCAGCCTGATCGACCAGATTGTGATGGGATCGGGCGCTAAAGGCCTGGATTCTCTGAAGTGGATGGATTCCAAGCAGGTTGCCAACATTATTCGTAATGAGCACCCGCAGATCCAAACGATTGTATTGTCTTATCTCGAACCAGAGCAGTCCGCTGAAATTCTCTCTCAGTTCCCTGAGAAAGTTCGCCTCGATCTGACAATGCGGATCGCTAACCTCGAAGAAGTACAACCAGCAGCACTGCAGGAGCTGAATGAAATCATGGAGAAACAGTTCGCAGGTCAGGCCGGTGCGCAAGCTGCGAAAATGGGTGGCCTGAAAGCCGCTGCGGATATCATGAACTACCTGGATACCAACATCGAAGGTCAGCTGATGGACTCTATCCGTGAACATGATGAAGAGATGTCGCAGCAAATTCAGGATCTGATGTTTGTCTTTGAAAACCTCATGGATGTGGAAGATCGCGGTATTCAGGCGATTCTGCGTGAGGTGCAACAGGATGTACTGATGAAAGCCATCAAAGGCGCCGACGATTCATTGAAAGACAAGATTATGAAGAACATGTCTAAACGTGCGGCTGAGATGATGGCGGATGATTTAGAAGCCATGCCACCGGTGCGGATCAGTGAAGTGGAAGCTGCGCAAAAAGAGATCCTGGCAACGGCTCGACGCCTTGCTGACTCAGGTGAAGTTATGCTTGGCGGCGGTGGCGGTGAGGAGTTCCTGTAAACCATGGCGGAAAAAAAGCTATATCGTGGCAAGCCGGTCAGCTCCGAAGCATTAGATGAGTTGCTGGAAAACTGGCCAATCCCTAATGTAGAAGAAGACTTAAGTAAATATTCCGGGCGCTCCACGGCAATGGGCACGCCACTTGAGGAGCTTTATCAGCACAAAGTACAACAAACTGCGCCTGAGCCTGAGGAAGAAGAAGTCCCAATGCTCACGCTGGAAGAGCTGGAGCAGATCAGACAAGATGCCTTTGAAGAAGGTCTGAAGCAAGGCCACGAACAGGGGTATATTGAAGGCTTTGACAAAGGTGTCAGTGAAGGGAAAGAAGCGGGCTATAAAGAAGGCGTGACACTCGGTAAGGAACAGGGGATTGAAGAGTCTAAACCGTTGATTGAAGAACGTCTTCAATCGCTGTCTGCGTTACTGGAAGCGACACAAAAGCCGCTGCGACAAATTGACGAGGCCGCCGAAAAGCAACTGTTGCAGCTCGTCAATTTATTGGCAGAGCAAGTCATCTTCGAACAAGTTAAAACCCGGCCCGAGCTTATTCTGCAAGCCTTGAAAAAGGGGCTTGATGCGCTGCCACTACACGATACTCAGATGCGGATTAATCTGCACCCTGAAGATCTGGCGTTAGTGAAAGAAGCCTATGGGGAAGAAACCATTGCCGAGCAGCATTGGCAGCTGGTGCCCGAACCAACGCTTGAGCGTGGTGGGTGTCACATCAGAACGCCGGACTCATCCATCGATTTGAGCCTGAAAAATCGTATTAGCGAAGTACTGGGCAGCTTTTTACAAGACAGTGGTGTAGACCCTTAACACTTTTCATTACTCGGTACCTGCTGGTGGCGGTACCGTCCTTTCTAAAAGTTGGTTAGGTTTTTGCATAAGTGGACTATCTCAATTTTTCACTGATAGCAAATGACAATATCCAGTTCATCAGAGCAGCCACTGGCGGAGCGCCTGCAAAAATTTCAAAAACACATTCAACCCTATGGGGTTGCGGTGGCGGGCAGCCTGACTCGTGTGGTTGGCTTAACCTTGGAGGCGAAGGGCCTCAACGCACCGGTTGGCAGTCAGTGTAAAATAGAAACAATACGTGGCTTTGTGGATGCCGAAGTCATTGGCTTCAATCAGGATACGCTTTACCTGATGCCGAACGATCATATCTCTGGCGTGTTACCCGGTGCCCGGGTTATCCCGCAGATCAAAGAAGCGGGGTTACCTGTAGGTATGAGTCTATTGGGTCGAGTCGTAGATGGTCTTGGCCGTCCCTTAGATGGCTTAGGCACGATTGAGGCTGAAACTCACCTCAAATTTGCACAGTCAGCCATTAATCCATTGGCCAGACGCCCGATCAAAGAGCCTATGGATGTGGGTGTTCGTGCAATTAACTCTATTGTGACCGTCGGCCAGGGGCAGCGGATGGGCTTGTTTGCGGGCAGTGGTGTTGGTAAATCAGTCCTGCTTGGCATGATGACACGCGGTAGTGAAGCGGATGTCATCGTTGTTGGGCTGGTCGGTGAGCGGGGACGAGAAGTTAAAGAGTTCATCGACGAGATCCTGGGAGTTGAAGGGCGGCGTCGCTCCGTGGTGGTCGCGGCACCTGCCGATGCGTCTCCGTTGATGAGGCTGAAAGGGTGTGAGAGCGCAGTCACAATTGCTGAATACTTTCGAGATCAGGGGCTGAACGTACTCTTGTTGCTTGACTCTGTAACTCGCTACGCCATGGCGCAACGTGAAATCGCACTGGCGGTGGGAGAGCCTCCGGCAACGAAAGGTTATCCGCCTTCGGTATTTGCCAAACTGCCTGCGTTGGTTGAACGTGCGGGAAATGGAGGTGAGGGACAGGGCTCCATTACCGCCTTTTTCACCGTACTGAGTGAAGGGGATGACATGCAGGACCCGATCGCGGACTCTGCGCGTGCAATTCTTGATGGTCATATTGTTTTATCTCGTGACCTCGCTGACAGCGGCCACTATCCGGCCATAGATATCGAGAAATCGATTTCCCGGGTGATGCCTCAGGTGGTGTCAGACAGTCATATGCAACAGGCCAGGGTACTCAAGCAGGTGTATTCCATGTATCAGCAGAATAAAGACATGATCACGTTAGGGGCCTATCAACAGGGGAGTGATCCAATGCTGGATCAGGCTATTAATATGATGCCAAATATTAACGCCTTCTTGCAGCAGGGCATGAAAGATGTTCTGCATTACGATGAGTGTCTGCAAGGCCTGGCACAACTTCTGGGACAAGGCTAATGGCAAACAATAAACTTGATTTACTTTATAAATTGGAAAGTGAAAAAGAAGAAAAGCTACGCCTCAACTTTATCCAGGCGGAGCAAAACTTTCACGCCAACCAGCAAAAGCTCACTGGTCTGAACGAGTTTCGTCTTGAATATAGTCAGCAGCTGCATCAAAAGGCTTTACAGGGCCTGTCCAGTGCCGGGTTTGGCCAATATCACGCTTTTATCAACAAAATTGAAGAAGCTATTCGCCAGCAGGCCAATACAGTTGCAACCGCTAAGCGGGTGGTCGACCAACGCCGCAAGTTATGGCTAGAGCAGCAGGTCAAGGCCAAAGCAATCGCGAAGCTGATTGAGAAAAAAGCGCTGGAACAGCAGCAGAGGCTTGCAAAAGCTGAGCAGAAAATGCTTGACGAGTTTGCGACTAATATTTTTATGCGTCGTAAGCAGGCTTACTAAGGCATATCAAAATTTGCACAATAATGGCGTGTTTTTTGCAAAGTCATTACAGCACATCAATTTAATCCGGTTAGCGGCGTGAAGTTGCCGCATATAAAGGTGAGAGTATGGTCAATGTTTCGCTAGAAGTAGCAATCAATAACGGAGTTTCGGCGAAGGGAAAGGATCAAACGGAACAGTCCGAGGACTCGGGGTTTCTCGCAATGTTAGCTCAGGCAGAGCAAGACAGTAGCGATGAAGCTTCGCAGTCAAATACGGATGAGGCGGGAGAATATATGCCTTTGCCAGGTGGCCTTGACCGCCGGTTGGGGTTGGATGACAGCCAGCTTCCCGCTGGCAAAAAAACGCTGCCGGATGAGCCTTTAAAGCTGGATGATTCAGCGCTCCCAGGCAAGACAGACCCGAAAATGGGGGCCGGTACGGTCGTCACTCCGGGCACTGATACAGCCACAGATACCAGCAGCAGCCATGCAGATGATTTGCTTTTGCAGATCAAATCATCGAATGCGCAAAGTACTGATTTAGCGCAAAACCTGGCACCGGTTCCTAAAGCACTGAAAGATTATTTGTCTAAAGCTGAACAAGTGACAGGTCCGGATAATACAAAGCCGGTTAATGGTATCGGGCCTGTTTTACCGTCGCCTGCGGAGCAAAATAGCGATGACACAGAGCTACCTGATGTTTCTGCAAACGCTGAAGCGCAAAGTGGCGTAGTGAAAAAGCCAACTTTGGACGCCAGCCTGTATGGCAGTGGTAAACTTGGTCAAGGTGAAGTGCGGATAGAAGAGCCGGGAGATCCGATTGTTGCCAAACGAGTTGATAAGGTAGGCCCTGTTATCTCGCAGCCGACAGATGAAACTGGATTACAGACTCAAAACAAGCCTGCAGAGGGTGATGTTAAGCTGGATCCCATTGCTCAGCTTGCTAAAGGTGAGAGCGCCGATAGCGCAAAACAGGCTGCAGACACAGCAACTGGTAAACAAGGTAACACAGAGGCCGCTGTAAAACTTGCAAATGAAGCACAGTCAGTAAAGGCCGACACTGAACTGCAGCCTTTACGCGATAACGCATCCGCACATAGTCGTGCTGCACACAGCGATGTGAGTGAGTTACAGCCCTCTAGTGCCGGGAAGTCTCGACGTCCTGTTGATCAGATTGGTCCCGTAGTTACTGCCCCTCAAGGAGATAAAGAGCGCGTACAGGGTGACGAGCAGGTCATAAAATCTCAACAGCCAGCAAAAAGCAGTGCAACTGTGGCAACGACGACAACGACGACTGAATTGAAGGCGATGGTTGACTCTCTTACTCCTGAGCAAAAGCAACTACTGGAGACGAACCTTCGCGCGCAATTAAAAAGTGGCGAGCTAAGCGATCCTGAGCAGCGCGCTAAGGCACAGCAGGTGTTGCATGAGCTAGGGGCAAAGCCTGCACAGAGTGCTGCGAGCAAACCACAATCAGCTATTGAGCCAGGCTCCAAACAGGCAGATGTAACGGATAAGCCGCCGAAGTCTGCGATTGCCGAAAAGGACGTTAAAGTATTTAGTGCAACGGACCATGCTGCACCTGATAAAGTCAATAAACAAGCCGCAGCACTAAGCCAGTCGGGGGCGGGCAGCGTCGATGCAAAATCTCCGGGTAAAGAAAACGTACAGCAGACAGTGGTAGCAGACACGTTAGAAGGTGAACACCCTGAGTTAGCCCAGCTCAAAAAAGAAGGTGGCCAACCGGAGCAACAGAATTCACAGCAACGCAGTGCAATGCCTGCGCCTGTTGAAAATATTTTTAAGGCAATTCGTGGCGAGCGTCCCGACGAAGGTATGAAGCACGAGTTTAATGAAGTGCTGGCGCAAGTTGAGCAGGTTAGACAGAGTCAGCAGGTCAATCAGCAAAGTGCTGTTAATCAAAAAGCCATGCAGACAGATCCCGCTATCAGTCAGGCCATTAATATTGCCAGAAATGACGCAGTCAAAGCCTTACAAGAGCGTGTCAATATGATGCTCAATATCAATAACAAAGAAGCCGAGATCCGCTTAGACCCGCCTGAACTGGGCAGTATGCAGATACGTATACGTTCCGAGGGAGAGCAGGCTCAGGTGAACTTTGTTGTGCAAAACCAGCAAGCCAAAGAACAGCTTGAACAGTCCATGCCGAAACTCAGAGAAATGCTGGCCGAGCAGGGGATCCAGCTTGGAGAAAGTAACATTCAGCAAGGTCAGGGCGGTGAGCAACAGCAGCAGGAAGCATCCCAAGGTCATGGAACACTTGCTAATAATGTCAGCGAAGCGCAAAATAACGGCCAACAATCAACAACTAGCAGACGGCAAAGTGATTCAGCAATAGATTACTATGCGTAACAGCTGCTATGATTAAGGTTAGTGTGACTTAAAGAAGCGCGAATATGGCAGAAGAAAGCGATTTAGAAATAGAAGAGACGGGTGGCTCGAAAAAGAAATTAATCATCATCATTGCCGCTGTGGTAGTTGTTTTGGCCGCAGTTGCAGGCTACTTTTTATTTGCAGGGTCCGATGAAGCCCCCGAATCGCTGGCCGAAGAAACGACTGAGCAACAGATGCAGGCTAGCCAGCAAAATGCAGCGCAGACGGGCAGTGCATTGTATGTTGCTATGCCTAGACCTTTTGTATTTAACGTACCCGGAGCAAGCCGGGATCGTATCGTACAAATAAAGGTACAACTTCTTGTACGTGGTGACGTCAATGAAGAGGTAGCTAAAAAGCATATTCCTCTGATTGAGGGGACCTTGCTGAGTGTGTTTTCTACCACCACAGCCGACGAACTGAGTACCAGCGCGGGCAAAGAAACACTGCGACTGAGTGCATTAGATAAGGTTCAGGCCGCAATGGAGAGTGTGGAAGGCAGCAAAGTAGTTGAACGCGTATTATTTACCGGTTTTGTAATGCAGTAGGAAGAGTCAGTGAGCGACTTATTATCACAAGACGAAATCGATGCCTTATTGCATGGTGTTGATGAAGTCGAAGAAGAAGAAGTCCCCGATAGTGACGATGGCGGGACGAGTAACGCCCTACAATACGACTTTTCGTCGCAGGACCGAATCGTTCGTGGTCGTATGCCGACCCTCGAAATTGTTAATGAACGATTTGCCCGTCATATGCGGATCAGCTTGTTTAATATGATGCGTCGCACCGCAGAAGTATCCATCAATGGTGTGCAAATGCTCAAGTTTGGCGAGTATATCCACACGCTGTTTGTCCCCACCAGCCTGAACATGGTGCGCTTCCGCCCGCTGAAGGGTACCGGGTTGATCACTATGGAAGCCCGACTGGTATTTATACTGGTAGACAACTTCTTCGGTGGTGATGGGCGCTATCATGCAAAAATTGAAGGACGAGAGTTTACGCCAACAGAGCGGCGGATCGTTCAGATGCTGCTCAAGATAATCTTTGAAGATTACAAAGAAGCCTGGGCACCGGTTATGGATGTCTCGTTTGAGTATCTGGATTCGGAAGTGAACCCCGCGATGGCCAACATAGTGTCACCTACCGAGGTGGTGGTGATCAGCTCATTCCATATCGAGCTTGACGGCGGGGGAGGCGACTTCCATATTTCCTTACCTTATTCAATGCTTGAACCTATCCGGGAATTGCTCGATGCGGGTGTCCAGTCAGACACTGAAGATACGGATCTGCGCTGGAGTAAAGCGCTACGCGACGAAATTATGGACGTCGAAGTTGAGCTGTCTACGCAGTTACTTGAGGTAGATCTGTCTCTGGAGCAGATCATGCAGTTAAAAGAGGGAGATATTATCCCCGTTGAAATGCCCGAGCACATCACAGTGTTTGTAGAAGAACTGCCGACTTTCCGGGCTAAAATGGGACGTTCCCGCGATAATGTGGCGCTGCAGATCAGTGAGAAGATTAAACGCCCAGAGTCTGTTAAATCTGAGCTTCACGTCTTTACCAAGGGTGGTAAGAAGCTGGATTCGGATGCCGAATTGGCAGAATTAGAAGAAGATCTGCACCTGTCTGAAGGTGTGGATTTAGATTGGTGATGAAGAAGTTAATTTAAGGTAGTCAGTGCATGAGCGATGATCAAGATACAATGGACGAATGGGCGGCTGCACTTGCAGAGGCCGAGGAAGCTGACCAGGACGGTGCTGAAGCCGAAGTTGCGGAACTGGAAGAGTTACAGGACAGCGGTGCTAATCTGAGTGCGGATGAAAAGCGCAAACTCGATACGATTTTAGATATCCCGGTCACCATTTCAATGGAGGTGGGGCGCTCTAAAATCAATATTCGTAATTTACTCCAGTTAAATCAGGGATCCGTTGTTGAACTGGACCGGGTTGCCGGTGAACCGCTGGATGTATTGGTTAATGGTACGTTGATTGCGCACGGCGAAGTGGTTGTAGTAAACGATAAGTTTGGTATTCGCCTGACTGACGTGATCAGCCAGGTCGAACGCATTAAAAAGCTTCGCTAGCAGCCTGGGTAATGAGTGCTTTAATGTTCTCCAGTGTGGCTGCGGTGCAGCCACCAAGCGGGCTCAGCGGTGAGCTGTTATCGGTTGGCCTGTCATTGGCTTTTGTGGTGTTGGCCATTATTGGCTTGGCATTGCTTGTAAAACGTTTCAATCCAAATCTGGGTAATAGCCAGGATTTTAAAGTGATACGAAGTTTACCGTTAGGGAGCAAGGAGCGCCTGTTGGTTATTGAAATTGATGATAAGCAACATTTGCTCGGTGTCACGCCACACAGTATCAATTATTTATATCAGCTAGAGTCGCCACTGGAGGTGACTCCCACAGCGCCTTTTGCCAAAGAACTCAGTCGCTTAATGTCTGGCGCAAATAACAATAAGAAATAAACCTATGATCCGAATTCTCTTCCTCATCAGTGTGTTTTTCTTCGCATCAAATGCCTTTGCTGATGGTATTGAGGCTTTGAGTGTTACAACTAACCCGGATGGCTCTCAGGAATATTCTGTAACCCTGCAAGTCTTGGCCATCATGACAGCACTGAGCTTTATCCCTGCTGCTGTGATTATGATGACCTCGTTTACACGTATCATTGTGGTCTTGGCGATCTTACGTCAGGCAATTGGCTTGCAGCAATCGCCGTCAAACCAGGTATTGGTGGGCATGTCGCTGTTTCTGACCTTTTTTATTATGGCGCCAATATTCAATCAAATTAATGACCGTGCGGTACAGCCTTATTTGAACGAAGAATTGACGTCGATACAGGCATTGCAGCAAGCCAAAGAGCCAATCAAAGCATTTATGCTTTCCCAAACCCGTATCAAGGATTTGGAAACATTCGCTAAGATAGCGGGTTACGATAAGCTGGATAGCCCGGAGGACACGCCGTTTGTGGTCATTATTCCGGCGTTTGTGACCAGTGAACTACAGACCGCTTTTATCATTGGCTTTATGTTTTTTATTCCTTTCCTGATAGTTGATTTGGTGGTTGCCAGCGTCCTGATGGCGATGGGTATGATGATGCTCTCACCCATGATTGTGGCTTTACCCTTTAAGATCATGCTGTTTGTGTTGGTCGATGGTTGGTCTTTGATAATGGGCACGTTGGCGCGAAGTTTTGGCTTAGGAGTGTGACATGGAACCAGAAGTTTTTGTCGACATTCTTAGTGACTCGCTCTTTATTGTTATCAAGCTGGTGACGGCTATTGTACTCCCCGGTCTGATGATAGGGTTGGTGGTTGCGGTATTCCAGGCCGCAACGTCGATTAACGAACAAACTCTGAGCTTTTTGCCCAGGCTCATCATCACTATTGTGGCACTGATTTTCGGTGGCCACTGGATGGTGCAGGTGCTGATGGATTTCTTCAACCAGTTGGTACTCCAAATCCCTGAAATTGCAGGGTAGTGCAATGGAGTACCCCTTAGCAATCATCATACAGTGGCTGAGCGACTACATGTTACCGTTTGTCCGGATCAGCTCCATGATCATGATTATGGCCGGTTTGGGCGCCCAAAGTGTGCCAACTCGTGTGAAGCTTGCTCTGTCGATTGTGGTCACGGTGGCGGTTGTGCCTGCCATCCCCCAGACTCAGTTTACTGACTTATTTTCCTTCGCCATGATATTGGTCGTGACGCATGAAATGATTGTCGGGGTTGCGATTGGTTTCGCCTCGGTACTACTACTGAATACGTTTATTGTGGCGGGTCAAATTTTGGCAATGCAAACCGGGTTGGGTTTTGCGTCTGTGGTTGACCCCGCCAATGGCCTGAGTGTACCCGCCGTAGGTCAATTCTATCTGATCCTCGCGACGTTATTGTTTTTTGTCTTCAATGGTCATCTGATGATGATCAACATGGTGGTCTATAGTTTTCAGACCTGGCCTATCGATGGCAGTTGGTGGGTGGTTGATAACTACTGGCTGATAGTTACCTGGGGTAGCTGGCTGTTTGCTACAGCGCTTGCGCTGTCTTTGGCTCCTTTAACGGCCATGCTACTGATTAACCTGTCATTTGGCATAATGACCCGCGCTGCGCCGCAGATGAATATTTTCTCTGTTGGATTTGCGTTTACTATGGTGTCGGGTCTGTTGATTATCTGGGCAACGATGGGCAACTTTATTATTCAGTACGAGTTTCAGTGGCTGAAAATGACAGAACTAATGTGCAACCTGATTGGTTGCACGGTGTAATCAAGTACCGGGAGCGAGAAGATGGCAGAAGATTCTGGTCAGGAACGCACGGAAGAACCCACAGACAAAAAAATTGCAGATGCCCGTAAGAAAGGGCAAGTGGCCCGCTCAAAAGAGCTGGGGACGACATTCGTGCTTATTTTTTCTGCCGTGTCGTTATTACTGTACGGACCAGACATTGCCAAAGGCCTGTATAACATGATGGGCCGTATGTTCACACTGAATCGCAATGAAACTTACGACACCACTAAAATGTTTTCTGTCTGGGGGGATGCATTTTCCGAGATCGTTTTTCCACTCAGTATGTTCGTTTTAATCATCATGGTTGCCGGGATAATTGGTAATACATTGTTAGGTGGTTTTAATTTCAGCTGGCAGGCTGCTGCACCTAAGCCGAGCAAAATGTCACCTGTGAAAGGCATTAAACGCATGTTTGGGCCTCAGGCAGCTATAGAGCTGGTTAAGTCAATACTCAAATTTGTGTTGGTAGCCGGGTTTGCAATCTTACTGATCAAGGTATTCTTCTATGAGATCTTGCATCTGAGTATCGAGCAAATCCCTGGCAGCATTCTGCACTCACTGGAAATTTTAGCCTGGATGTTTCTCGCGCTGAGCTGCACTATGGTCATTATTTCCGCAATCGACGCGCCTTATCAGAGCTACAATCATCACAAACAGCTGAAGATGACGCTTCAGGAAGTAAAAGATGAATATAAGAACTCGGAAGGTGACCCTCAGATCAAAGCCCGCATTCGGCGTACACAGCGCGAGATGTCACAGCGACGGATGATGCAGGAAGTACCTGATGCTGATGTGGTTGTAACCAACCCGACCCACTATTCTGTGGCGCTCAAATACGACACCGAAAAAGCGGGTGCACCTATGGTTATCGCTAAAGGGGTGGATGAGCTGGCCATGCAGATCCGTAAAATAGCCAAAGGAAATGAAGTCCCGATTGTCGAGTCACCTGTTTTGACGCGATCTCTGTACCATACGACCGAAGTGGGTGATCAAATTCCACAGCAACTCTTCACCGCTGTTGCACAGGTACTGGCTTACGTATTCCAGTTGAAAAAGTTCAACAAAGGGCGGGGTAAGCGGCCTGTTGCCCTTAAAAAAGACCTCCCCATTCCAGACGAACTTAAACACTAAGCTAATTGGTATCAAACTTGCTTTAATGTAACTGCGTCAATAATTTGTGGTTTGTAAGTTATGGATTTTAAAGCGGTTTTACAGCAGGTTAATCGAGATAAAAAAGAGTACGCCAAAGGTGTTGGTACCCCAGTGTTGGTATTGGCTGCTTTGGGCATGGTGGTGTTACCTATGCCACCTTTCCTGCTTGATATCTTGTTTTCATTCAATATTGCCCTGGCATTGGTGGTACTGCTCGTTACGGTCTACACCATGAAGCCGCTTGAATTTGGCATGTTTCCTTCAGTATTGCTTATCGCAACAATTTTGCGATTGGCACTTAACGTAGCCAGTACCCGGGTAGTACTGCTGGAAGGTCATAACGGCGGAGACGCAGCTGGTAAAGTGATTGAAGCGTTTGGCTCCGTCGTAATTGGCGGTAACTACGCGGTTGGTCTGGTGGTCTTCCTGATCCTCATCATCATCAACTTTGTGGTAATCACCAAAGGTGCTGGTCGTATCTCCGAAGTATCAGCCCGTTTTACCCTGGACGCGATGCCCGGTAAACAAATGGCAATTGACGCAGACCTGAATGCCGGTTTTATTTCGGCAGATGAAGCCAGAGCAAGACGTGAAGAAGTAACGCGTGAAGCAGACTTTTACGGTTCAATGGATGGTGCCAGTAAGTTCGTAAAAGGCGATGCGATAGCGGGGATTGTAATCCTGGCGATTAACATCATTGGTGGCCTGTTTGTGGGGATGGTACAGCATGACCTGAGCTTTGGCAGAGCCATGGAAGTCTATACCTTACTGACGATAGGTGATGGTCTTGTCGCTCAGCTTCCTTCATTATTGTTGTCAATTGGTACCGCGATTGTTGTAACCCGTCAGAACGAATCACACAACATGGGCGAGCAAATGACCCAGCAGCTGGGCAACGAGAAATCCTTGTCTATCGCAGCAGGGATCCTGATTGTCATGGGATTAGTACCTGGTATGCCTCATGTTGCATTCCTGGGCTTGGGCGCACTCATTGGCTATCTGGCTTATTATTCACACCAGCAAAAACTTAAAGCACAAGAACAGCAAGCCGAGGACTCAAAAGGCGGCGCGGTTGCTGCTCAGCAGCAGGAACAAAAAGAGCTTGGCTGGGATGATGTACAGCCGGTAGATGTGATTGGTCTGGAAGTTGGATATCGTCTTATTCCCCTGGTTGATCAATCACAGGGGGGCGAGCTGTTGAATCGCATTAAAGGAGTGCGTAAGAAGCTGTCACAGGAGCTTGGCTTCCTTGTGCCTCCAGTACATATCCGTGACAACCTGGAGCTGGACCCGAACGCTTACCGTATTACCTTGATGGGCGTAGGCTCAGGAGACGGCGAACTGAAACATGGTGATGAGCTTGCGATTAACCCGGGCCAGGTGTTTGGTCCAATTAATGGCGTTGCCACTAAAGACCCTGCTTTCGGCCTGGAAGCTGTGTGGATCAAACCTGAACAAAAAGATGAGGCTCATTCTCTGGGCTATACAGTAGTGGATGCGGCCACGGTGGTCGCCACACATATCAGCCAGCTGCTGACTAATAATGCGTCTTTACTGTTGGGCCATGAAGAAGTTCAGAATCTGTTGGATATGCTGGCCAAGAGTCACCCTCGCCTGGTCGAAGGTCTGGTGCCGGATGTATTACCACTGACAACCGTAGTAAAAGTGCTACAAAACTTGTTAAACGAAGGGGTCGCAATTCGTGATATGCGCTCTATTGTTCAGACTCTGGTTGAATATGGGCCTCGCAGTCAGGACCCTGATGTATTAACGGCTGCCGTACGTATTTCACTGCGCCGACTCATAGTGCAGGATGCGGTTGGCGGGGCAGATGAAATCCCTGTCATAACATTGGCGCCTGAGTTGGAACAGATGTTGCATAAGTCACTTCAGAACGCAGGTGATGAGGGGGCAGGCATAGAGCCAGGCCTTGCAGAGCGGCTTCAAGGTTCATTAAGAGAAGCCCATCAAACGCAAGAAATGCTCGGCGAGCCGTCCATCTTATTAACCTCAGGTATGTTAAGAAGTGTGCTGTCACGATTTGTAAAACACACCATCCCGGGACTCAGAGTCATGTCATATCAGGAAGTACCGGATGAAAGACAAATTAAGATAGTGAGCTCAGTTGGACAGTAGAGGACTAGAAGGGGCTGACCATGAAAATTAAACGTTTTTTTGCAAAAGATATGCGTACCGCTTTGAAAGAAGTGAAAGAAGAGCTTGGTGCGGATGCGGTAATTATGTCAAACAAGAAGCTGGCTGACGGTGTAGAGATCGTTGCCGCAGTTGATAATGACCGCACGCCTGCGCCTCAGCCTCAGACGGCACCTCAACAGCCAGTAGCACAAGCTGCCCCTCGTCAGGCTGCCCCTCAGCAAAGCGCGCAGCAAGGCTATAACCAGGCTGCCAGAATGGTCCGTCCACAGCCTCGTCGTGCCGAGCCACAAAAGCAGGCACAAGTTGCAGATAGTCTCGAAGCTTTACTTGAGCGCCAAGCCCCTCGTCCTAAGTCGCCTGAGCTTGCTTCGATGTTTTCTCAATCTGGTATCAACACAGATGATATGTTTCAGCCTCAACAACGCAGCGAAGCCCCGGCTAAGGCAATGCCTCAGGCAGCTCGACAGCCGCGTTATGAGGCTCCAAGTCATAGTTTTGACGCGCGTGAAGAGAGTACCTCCTGGGAGTTTGGGGATGATCTGGAACAAGGGTTTGGTGACGAACCTGCGGCGCAGAAAACAGCCAACGATGACGAAATGTCCTCTATGCGCGATGAAATGAACGCAATCCGCCAGCTACTCGAGTTTCAGCTGTCAGGGCTGATGACTCAGGAAATGGCACGTCGAGATCCAACTCGTGCTTGCCTGGTTGAACGCCTGAAAGGCATGGGGATCGGTGCTGAAGTAGCTGAGCAGATGGCCTGTTTTATTCCGGATGACGTTTCTCGTAAAGAAGCTTGGAATGCGCTGCTTAATATGGTCGTCAATCAGATGCATACAACCAACAACGATATCCTGCGTCAGGGTGGTGTGTACGCGATGGTTGGACCAACAGGAGTAGGTAAAACGACTACCGTTGCAAAATTGGCGGCACTGGGCGCCCAAAAATATGGTGCTGACAATGTGGCATTGATCACCACAGATACTTATCGTATTGGTGCTTATGAGCAATTGGCAACCTATGGTCGGATCATCGGCTGTCCTGTCAAGCAAGTAAAAGATGCCAATGAACTTGCTGAGGTTCTTTATCATTTACGCAATAAGCGTCTAATATTAATAGACACGGCTGGAATGAGTCAGCGCGACCTGCGTTTAACCGAGCAGTTAAACACTTTGATGCGCAGCAGCCGTGTTGACATTCGCAGCTACCTGGTATTAAGTGCAACAGCACAAATGCATGTACTGCAAGAGACAGTAAACCACTTCAAAAAAGTCAATTTAAGTGGTTGTATTTTTACAAAACTTGATGAAAGTCTAAGTTTAGGTGAGATTATTAGCATAGCGATTCAAAATCGTCTGCCAATAGGGTATCTTACCAATGGTCAGCGAGTGCCTGAAGACATTCGCGTGGCAAACGCTCAGAAGTTAGTCAAAAAGGCTGAGCAATTGTATTTAAAGAGAACAAAAGCACAACATTCGCGACGTGAACCAGTGGCGTCCCAGACAGTAGGAATGTATGATTAATACAGTTTTAGATCAAGCAAGTGGCCTGCGGAGAATGAACCAAAAAAATAACCACAGTGTAAAAGTAATCGCAGTGACTGGTGGTAAAGGTGGTGTAGGTAAAACCAATGTATCCCTTAACACTGCCATTGCGTTAGGACAGCAGGGTAATCGGGTCTTGGTGCTTGATGCTGACTTAGGTCTGGCCAATTGTGATGTCATGTTGGGTTTAAGGGTAGAGAAAAATTTATCTCATGTATTGTCTGGCGAATGTGAACTAGACGAAATCCTGGTTGAGGGACCTGCTGGCATCCGTATCGTCCCGGCGACATCTGGCTCGCAGAGTATGGTAGAGTTAACACCTGCCGAGCACGCAGGCCTAATTCGTGCATTCAGCGAGCTCAGTAGCGAATTCGACATTTTAATTGTCGATACCGCAGCAGGTATTTCAGATATGGTTTTGAGCTTTTCCCGAGCTGCTCAGGACGTTTTAGTGGTGGTGTGTGATGAACCCACCTCAATCACCGATGCTTACGCGCTGATTAAAGTTCTAAGCCGCGAACATGGTGTATATAAGTTTAAAATTGTGGCCAATATGGTACGCAGTTTAAGAGAAGGGCAAGAACTCTTCGCTAAATTATCCAAAGTCACCGACCGGTTTTTAGATGTTGCTTTAGAACTGGTTGCAACGATACCCTTTGATGAAAATATGCGTAAGTCTTCGCGACGTCAAAAAACCATCGTTGAGCTTTTCCCCAATTCACCTGCTGCCGTGGCATTTAGAGGTCTGGCAAGCAAAGCTGTCAAGTGGCCCATCCCCCATCAACCATCAGGTCATTTGGAATTCTTTATTGAGCAACTGGTAAACGGTTAACGATGGCTTCACCGGTCAACCGCATGGCGGGATATAAAACGACGGACCACCTTCATAAGGTGGTTGAACGTCATACGCCATTGGTAAAAAAGGTGGCCTGTCATTTATTAGCTAGGTTACCAGCCAGTGTTCAGTTAGACGATCTCGTGCAGTCTGGCATGATAGGACTAATCGAAGCCTGTAAAAACTTTGATGCAAGCAAAGGGGCAAGCTTTGAAACGTTTGCAGGTATCCGAATTCGTGGCGCAATGATAGACGAGATCCGCCGTGGTGATTGGGCTCCGCGCTCTGTTCACAAAAACGGCCGGATGGTAGCAGAAGCCATTGCTGAGTTAGAATCTCAGCTTGGGCGGGAACCAAAAGATACTGAAATCGCTGAAAAACTTGATATTACGCTGGATGAGTACCATCATATTTTACATGATGTGAATGCGAGTAAAGTTATCGGTATCGAAGACTTGGGGGTCGACGAAGACGTAATTTCTCCCGCAGGCAACGATTTTGCGCTAGACAAACCATTCAATAATGTTAAAAATGAGCGCTTTAACGAGTCGTTAGTCAATGCTATCAAGACTTTACCTGAGCGTGATGCCCTGGTGTTGTCTTTGTATTACAACGACGAGATGAATTTAAAAGAGATTGGCGCGATCTTAGAGGTCAGCGAATCTCGAGTGAGTCAGATTCACGGTCAAGCAATGATCAAGCTTCGTGCAAAGATCAATGACTGGATCAATTAGAGTAAGTTTTACAATATAGGTTCAAACCTCACCGGAGGAAGTTTTGGATAAGAACATGAAAATTCTCGTGGTTGATGATTTCTCTACGATGAGAAGAATAATCAAAAACCTGCTAAGAGACTTAGGCTTTACCAATGTTCAAGAGGCTGATGATGGCAGTACGGCACTTCCAATGTTGCAAAATCAGGACTTCGACTTTGTCGTAACTGACTGGAATATGCCGGGCATGCAAGGTATCGATTTGCTACGTGCAATTCGTGCTGATGACAAGCTTAAACACATCCCAGTACTCATGGTTACAGCAGAAGCGAAAAAAGAACAAATCGTTGCCGCTGCCCAGGCTGGAGTTAATGGTTACATTGTTAAACCGTTTACGGCAGGAACCCTGAAAACCAAACTAGAAAAAGTGTTCGAACGTTTAGGCTAGTATTGATAAGGGTAGGCTTATGTCAACATCTTCTGTGCCACAGATAACTCTGGAACAGGCTAAACTGCTCGTTGAATACCTTGAACAAGGTGAGCAGGAAAAGGCTGATGAGATATTAATTGAGGCCACCAACAAAGAACAATCAGAGCTATTCGCTGAAGTGGGCAAGCTGACTCGACAACTTCATGAGTCGTTGAAAAACTTTGAGTTAGATACCCGATTAGCAGACCTCACGACAGAAGCCATTCCAGATGCCAAGCAGCGCCTCAATTATGTCATGGAGATGACAGAAAGCGCTGCTAATAAAACCATGGATGCCGTAGAAGCGAGTCTTCCCTTAGCCCAAGAACTTGCCGATGAACTCTCTGAAATTAAGCCCACCTGGGACAGACTAATGAGCCGGGATATCCAGCTCGGAGAGTTCAAGTCTTTATGTCATGATCTTGACAGTTTTATGCAGTCCTCAAGAGGCCGTACAGATGAGTTACAAAATCTGATGACCAATGTACTGATGGCGCAAGATTATCAAGATTTAACCGGACAGGTGATCCGGCGTGTCATAGAGCTGGTTCGTGAAGTTGAAGACAGCCTTATTCACTTGTTGACTGTATTCGGTACTGCAGATGAAAGTCAACAAACTGCAGCCCAGCCGCAGTCACAAACTAAAGCCACCCCCGTTGCTGATGAGTTGTCAGGTCCAGAGGGTCCAATAATGGACGCTGAGTCTCGAGATGATGTCGTATCCGGGCAGGACGAAGTTGATGACCTGTTGTCGAGTTTGGGCTTCTAATAGGAGAGTATGCGAATGAGCTTTGAAGTCGATGAAGATATCTTACAAGACTTTCTTGTTGAAGCTGGGGAAATACTCGAACAGTTATCAGAGCAGCTTGTCGAACTAGAAAATAACCCGGAAGATAAAGAGCTGTTAAATGCCATTTTCCGAGGCTTCCATACCGTCAAAGGGGGGGCAGGCTTTTTAAGCATGACCGAACTGGTGGACGCCTGTCATGGTGCGGAAAATGTGTTTGATGTCCTACGCCAAGGGCAGCGTCACGTTACGGCTGAGTTGATGGATGTGATTTTACAATCACTGGACACTATCAATGAAATGTTCTCGTGTATCCAAAACCGCGAGCAACCCGAGCCGGCAGACCCCCATTTATTGGAAGTATTACACCAACTTAGCCAGCCTGAATCTGAAGATGAGGTGATTGCAGCCCCTGCCGCAGCAGAGCCAGAGCCAGTTGTCGCGACACCCAGTGCAGACGATGTGCTTTTTGATGCACCATCCGATCCAGTAAGCGAGTCTTCAGATGAAAGCGCTGACAGCATTGATGAAATCTCCGAGGAAGAATTTGAGAGTTTGCTGGACGAACTACACGGTTCAGGAAACGGCCCGTCAGCAGCTTCACAAGAACCGGCTAAACCGAGCGCGGCACCAAGCTCGTCGAGCAGCGATGATGGTGATATAACCGACGACGAATTCGACAGTTTATTAGACGAGCTACACGGAGTTGGGCAATTTGGTGCAACACCTGCTGCTGCAGCACCTGCACCGGCACCAGAACAACCCGCAGCCGCTGAAAAGGCACCTGCGTCGGGTGGTGGTGACGATGACGAAATCAATGACGACGAATTTGAAGCCTTACTGGATGAGCTACATGGCAAGGGGCAAGCGCCAAAGTCGACAGAGACAGATGTAGCAGCGCCTAAAGAAGCCGCAAAAGCGCCGCCTAAGCCAGAACCCAAGCCAGCAGCACCTGTAGCTAAACCGGCGCCAGCGCCAGCAGCCAAGGCGCCAGCTGCAAAACCTGCATCAGAGGCTAAACCGGCAGCAGATAATAAAGCCGTAGCGAAAAAACCTGCCGCGCAAGCTGAAACCACAGTTCGGGTAGATACCAAACGCCTGGATGAGATCATGAATATGGTCGGTGAGTTAGTGTTGGTGCGTAACCGCTTGGTTAGTTTGGCCAATAACTCTAACAGCGAAGCAATGGGCAAGGCCATTTCAAACCTGGATGTGGTTACAGCAGACCTTCAGGGTGCTGTCATGAAGACCCGGATGCAGCCAATTAAGAAAGTATTTGGTCGCTTCCCCAGGGTTGTTCGTGATTTGGCTCGCAGTCTTAAGAAAGACATTAGCCTGGTATTGGAGGGGGAAGATACCGATCTGGATAAAAACCTGGTTGAAGCCCTTGCGGACCCCTTGGTTCACTTGGTTCGAAACTCAGTGGATCATGGTATTGAAATGCCAGACGTGCGTGAAGCCGCTGGTAAATCAAGAACCGGTACAGTGACGCTATCTGCATCTCAGGAGGGCGATCACATTCTGTTGACCATCCGTGACGATGGTGCAGGTATGGACCCAGAGAAGCTGAAGAAAATTGCTATCAGCAAAGGTGTAATTGATTCTGATCAGGCAAGCCGCTTATCAGATAACGAGGCATATAACCTCATTTTCGCACCAGGTTTCTCAACCAAAGAACAAATTTCCGACATCTCTGGCCGAGGTGTGGGTATGGATGTGGTCAAAACCAAGATCACTCAGCTCAATGGTTCTGTAAATATCCAGTCAGAGTTGGGCGTGGGCACTATCCTTGAAATCAAAGTGCCTCTGACATTGGCAATCTTGCCAACCTTAATGGTTATGATCGGTCAGCAAACATTTGCTCTGCCACTTGCCGGAGTGAGCGAAATCTTCCACCTGGATTTGACTAAGACTAATGTCGTTGACGGGCAACTCACGATTATAGTACGTGAAAAAGCCATACCCCTGTTCTACCTGGAACACTGGCTTGTGAAAGGTGCTGACAGAGGCGCCCGCAAGGCTGAAGGGCATGTCGTCATCGTTCAGATGGGCACCAAACAGGTTGGGTTTGTTGTTGACTCTCTTATCGGTCAGGAAGAGGTAGTGATTAAACCGCTTGACGCCTTGTTGCAGGGTACGCCTGGTATGGCAGGGGCAACAATCACCTCTGATGGTGGTATCGCGCTTATCCTGGACGTCCCCAGCATGTTGAAATATTACGCCGGTAAGTAAATACCTGGCGCATTTATACCGACAAAGTGGTGTCTTTGACACCACTTTTCGGATCTGTAACGAATAAAAGAGCAATGCCAATGGCAGTTAAAGTATTAGTTGTAGATGACTCGAGCTTCTTTCGTCGCCGAGTGAGTGAAATACTAGAAAAAGATCCAGAAATTCAAGTGATTGATTTCGCAGTAAATGGTCAGGAAGCAGTCGACAAAGCTGCCCGCCTCAGACCGGATGTGATCACTATGGATGTGGAAATGCCGGTGATGGATGGGATCAGCGCAGTGAAGCAGATCATGCAGAGCTCACCGACTCCGATTCTGATGTTTTCGTCGTTAACACGTGAAGGTGCGAGCGCGACTCTGGATGCATTAGATGCAGGTGCAGTCGACTTCTTGCCCAAAAAGTTCGAGGATATTGCGCGTAATAGTGAAGATGCGATCCGCTCTTTGCAAAACAAAGTCAAAGAAATCGGCAGACGTCGGGTAAGCAGATTTACCCGCCCGATCAGTTCTTCGTCAACACCTCCACCTATGCGGAGTACACCAACCGCTGCGCCCTCGGGGTTGCGTTCAGCGGCCAAACCGATAGCACAACCAGACCGTTCTTTTTCAAGACCAGCGGCCGACACTCCAAGCACTGGCGCATCGTTTAAAGCCTCAGGCAAGAAATACCAAATTGTTGCAATTGGCACCTCCACTGGTGGGCCGGTCGCATTACAAACAATTTTGACTCAGCTGCCAGCGAACTTTCCACATCCAATTCTGCTTATTCAGCACATGCCAGCAGCATTCACTCCTGCATTTGCACAGCGCTTAAATAGCCTGTGTAAAATCAAAGTGAAAGAAGCTGAGCAGGGTGACAGGTTGCAACCTGGTGTTGCCTATCTGGCGCCGGGTGGTCAGCAGATGTTGGTTGAAGCCAGAGGTGGAAGTAAAACGCTGAAAGTGTTTGAAGATGATAGTCCCCGTATCACCTATAAACCCAGTGTTGATGTCACGTTTGCCAGTACCGCTAAGGCATACGGAGGAGATGTATTAGCTGTGATCCTGACTGGGATGGGAGCAGACGGACGTGATGGTGCCAGAATGTTGAAACAAAGTGGTGCGACTATCTGGGCACAGGACGAAAAAACCTGTGTGGTATATGGTATGCCACAAGCTGTTGCCAGCGCGGGTATTTCGTCTGAAGATATTGCTTTGCAGGATGTTGCACTCAGAATAAACAAAGAGATAGGTTGTGCATAGTTGATATATGCCTGAATACTTGTCTGTGTTTGGCCGAAGGAATAAAAGAAAAACGTGAAAATCTGGACGGTAGCAAACCAAAAAGGCGGGGTGGGTAAAACCACCACCACAGTGAGTCTCGGTGGGATTCTGGCGCTTCAGGGAAAGCGTGTATTATTAATCGATACAGATCCTCATGCGTCATTGACTTACTATTTTGGCATTGACTCAGAAGAGTTAGAAGTCAGTGTATACGACATCTTTATTCGCGGCTCAAACATGGCCAGTGAGGAAATCCTGCAGGCACTGTGTCCTTCAACCATAGAGAACCTGGATATTTTGCCGGCGACCATGGCCATTGCCACGCTGGACCGCAGTATGGGTAACCGTTCCGGTATGGGACTGATCCTTAAAAAGGCGCTTGCTAAGATAAGTGAGCACTATGATTATGCTATTCTTGATTGTCCTCCTGTGCTTGGCGTGCTCATGGTCAATGCGCTGGCCGCGAGTGAACGTATCTTGATCCCAGTGCAAACTGAGTTTTTGGCGTTAAAGGGACTTGATCGTATGATGCGAACAATGTCATTAATGCAAAGTTCGCATTCCAAGCAATATCAATATACTATAGTGCCAACTATGTATGATAAGCGCACAAAAGCATCTCTTGAAGCATACAAGTCTCTGGTGGAAACCTACCAGGACAAAGTCTGGCCCGGGGTTATCCCGGTTGACACCAAATTCAGAGATGCCAGTTTAGCGCAACAGGTGCCAGTTCAGTACTGCCCAAAATCGCGCGGCGTTTATGCTTATCGCGCCTTGTTGGAACATCTGGCTGAAGTTGATAGAGGTAACGATGAGTAAGCATCTGTTTGCCAACGAACAGGTCATGAAACAATATCTGGGTGCTTTGTTACGTGAAGAAGAGGAAGACGACGTCACGCTTGCACCAGTCGCTAAGCTTTTGGAGTCTGTTCCTGAAGCGCAGGAGGGCCTTGCCACGCCAAGTCCTGCTGAGCAAAGCGTCGTGGATGATGTCGTTACTGAAGCATTACCAGAACAACCCGCTGCCGAGCCTTCGGCAGAATTGACGATACCTCAGGAAGTTGAGCCGCAAGAGCAGGTAATAACCCCGGCTGATGATCTTGAGATAACTGAAAATACTACTATTATCAAAGAAGAAGCTGAACAGGCTGTGCCGGCTCGTGCGCGGGATGCCTATCTTGAAAATGAATTTCAGGCGTTATTCTTTGAAGTTGCCGGGCTGACTTTGGCGGTGCCGTTAAAGTCGCTTGGTGGTATACATCAGCTTACAGAAGTTAATCAATTGTTTGGTAAGCCAAAATGGTTTAAGGGCGTGATGCTCAACCGGGAAGAAAAGCTCAATGTTGTAGATACTGCACGTTGGGTTATGCCGGAGAAGTTTACACCTGAGCTGGAAGAAAAGCTCAATTACCAGTACTTGATCATGCTGGGCGATAGCCAGTGGGGACTGTTGGCAGAAAATCTGGTCAATAATATTACGTTGAAACCAGAAGACGTTAAATGGCGAACAGCCGACGGCAAAAGGCCATGGCTGGCGGGCGTCATTAAAGAAAAAATGTGCGCACTGATAGATGTTGAGAATTTAAATCGATTGCTAGAGCATGGCCTCGATAGCCGAGAGCAGTAACTAGCATCTAACTGGAGT
The DNA here is from genome assembly GCF_024124545.1 of Pseudoalteromonas sp. XMcav2-N. Taxonomy (GTDB): domain Bacteria; phylum Pseudomonadota; class Gammaproteobacteria; order Enterobacterales; family Alteromonadaceae; genus Pseudoalteromonas. Next base: position 75,914 of record NZ_JAMXSF010000013.1, on the reverse strand, counting down.
AAAATCATGAGTCAAGAGAGAATACTTTCGGCTGATAAAAATGCAGATAGTAATGATGAAGTCCTTCAGTGGGTTACCTATAAGCTAGAGGATGAAACCTACGGCATTAATGTAATGCAAGTGCAGGAAGTATTGCGCTATACCGAGATTGCCCCTGTGCCGGGCGCGCCAACTTATGTGCTTGGTATCATCAACCTACGTGGTAACGTAGTTACGGTTATCGACACACGCTCTCGCTTTGGTCTGCCAAGCTCAGATGTCACTGATAACTCTCGTATCGTGATCATCGAAGCTGAAAAACAAGTCGTTGGCATTTTGGTCGACAGCGTAGCCGAAGTGGTTTATCTGCGCAGCTCAGAGATTGATAGCGCGCCAAACATTGGTACTGAAGAGAGTGCTAAGTTTATTCAGGGCGTGTCGAACCGTGAAGGTGAGCTACTGATCCTGGTTGATTTGAACAAACTACTCAGCGATGATGAGTGGGATGAGTTGAGTCATATTTAACCCGTGCAAGCAGTAACCCAAAACGAGATTTTATTGCTCCTGGTCATTGCCTCAAGCCTGCTATGTTTAGTGTGCTTGGGGTTTATTTTTGCGCTGAGTAAAAAAGTACAACAACAAAACCACGAACACGGTAAATTGCTTCAGCATATGAAGCGAGAAAACGAGCAAGTTGCTATTTTACGTAGTGAAATCGCCGAGGTCCGTGCTAGTGTACTAAGTATTGGTAAACGACTGGTTGCCTGCGAGAATTACGCAAAGGATCTGGCCCAGCAACAGGCTGCGCAAAAATATGACGATCCTGATGCTAAGATTTACTCACGCGCAGTCAAAATGGTTGAACTGGGCGCAGACATAGAAGAAATCATGCGCGAGTGTGAACTACCCCGGGCCGAAGCAGAACTGTTAATGTCCCTACACAATAAACAATCATAGAGTGGTTTATCCTCAGCCAAATCAGCCAACGACATCCAGACCGGAGTTTTAGCGTTGGCTGAATAGTATAGATGTGCCTGTACCAGTATTACCTATTGAACGCGTTGAAACAGCCTTTACCTCGCGTAAATCAGATTAACAGCGTCCTCACTGCTGGTTAAACTGACTGGGCGCTATGCCATACTGTGCTTTAAAGCACAAGCTAAAATAGCTTTGAGACGAAAAGCCACACTCAAAGGCAACCTGGGTGACGCTCATGCCGTTTGCCAGCATTTCGGCTCCTTTGTTCAGCCTGAATTTTTTAACGTACTCAGAGAACGTCTGGCCTAACAGGGCTTTGAACTTCCTTTGTAGCTGTCGTTCGCTCATAGCAACCACTGGCAGAAGACATTTGATGCTCAGGGTTTGTTCCGTAAAGTGGGCTGCTAACCATTGTTCTAACTGTTCAATAAACTGGATATCCTTATTGCTAAGCCCAGCGTATTTAGTGCCCTGATGTGCTGTCGGCACCACTGCACTGGACAGAGCGCCAATTCTTTGACTGATCAGCGTGCGAATATTAAGTAAGTTCTGAATACGGGTTTTAAGCTGCTCTGTGTTAAAGGGCTTACTCATAAAGGCGTCAATGTCCATTTTCCAGGCGAGCATCTGACTTTCTTCATCGCCCTTCGCGGTCAGCATCAGTATTGGGATATGGCAGGTCGTGATTTCTTCCCGTAATTGTTGTGCAAGCTGAAATCCATCAACTTTTGGCATCATTAGATCAGAGAGTATGAGATCCGGTACCTGTGTTTTGGCAAGCATAAAACCACTTTCACCATCACTGGCGAACAACAGCTGATGGGAATGGCTAAGGCAATCAGCCAGATAAGACTGCATGTCAGGATTGTCTTCGACAATCAATATGCGTGGTAAATGTTGTGTACTGTCATCGCTATTTTGCACAACCTCTGATGTGATTTGATGTTCAAGGTTTGCCTGCTCCAGTGTGACGACCTCACTTGTATGCAAGCTGATATGCGTTTGTGGCTCGCCGTGACTCAATGGGAAGGTGACAGTAAACTGTGTGCCAGAAACTCCATCACTTACAACTTGTATTTGACCTTTTGCACGCTCAACTAAGTCTTTTACCAGCGCGAGCCCAATACCCGTACCTGCAACCGTCTTGCTCATAGGTGTATCCAGGCGGACAAAGCGTTCAAAAATGCGGTGCTGATCCTCAGGCGCAATGCCGATACCCGAGTCGCTAACGCATAGTTGGGCCTGCTCCTCTGCCAGCGTGCATCTGATGGTTACTTTACTGTCGGGCTTTGAATACTTGATTGCGTTGGACAGTAAGTTACAGACAATGGCTTCGGCATCCTGACTGGCAATGTCCACCAGACAATCGACATCTGTATCACAATGAACCTCAATGTTTTTCTCCCTGGCTATCGATATAAAGGCATAACTTAACTGCTCAGCCAGCGCGTTTAATGCCAGAGTATGGTGTTCTTTCGGCTGTGCAAAATCAGCTTTGGTCAGTTCCAGAGTTTGTTCAACTAATCTTTGCAGCCGCTTGGCATTAGCGAGGATTTTTTTCAGCGGTTTCTGAGCCTTTAGATCTGTACTGGCTATGATTGACTCAAGCGGGCCGGTGATGAGTGTTAAGGGAGTCCTGAATTCATGAGATACGTTAGCGAAAAAGGTATTTTTCTTTGCCAGAGTTTCTTCTGTCAGCTGTACTTTCTCAGCCGCCATTTTAGCAATTTCCTGCTCCGCTTCTATTGTCGCATTGTAAAAATGAAAACAAGTGAGTCCCAACGCCATAAACGCAATGATCACATTGGATACATGAATATATGGGAGTAGCTCTGCATAGGCATAGGTGTACTCAATATCCTGAGCAAACAGGTAGCAAGCGACAAACAGGCCCATACACAACAAAGTACAGGTCACAATGCCCCACAAAGGGATTTTCCGGTAAAACAGAATAAAGGGAACGGCGGCCCATAAATAGTGCTGAAAACCGGGCGCTAGTCCTAAGTACAGGATAACTACCGTCGAATGGACGAGTACCTCTGCGACCATTAACAGTACGGCGCCTGAAGTATTATTGCTACGATTCAGCCGCAGTGCAATGTACCATGCCAGGGTGCTGAATACTTCCAACACAACTAACTCTGGGATTGCCAGAATGATAAAGTCGACAATCAGTAAGGCATGTACAATCAGCCCCAATATACCTACCGCATTAATAATGGTTTGCATCCGGGTATTGCTGACGGTCATAAAGGGGTTTTGTGCAGCGTCCATAGTGTCTCAGCGATGAAATTCAGTTGTTAAAAAAGTAACCCAGAATAACATAGCGAAAAAGTGTGCAGCAAAAATGGACTAAAGATTAAAAAGGCTGATCATTCTGATAGATAGGCTTTTAAAGGTATACGCGCGTTCAGCATATCCAGCTGTTTCTCGGCTTCTTCTCTCACCCAGAGGGTCAAACCATAATTGGCCAGATAGCGCAGGTGCTGTTCAATTTGAGGCGCTGCGTTGATTTCAAGCAATCTCAGTAATGCTTCTTCCTGAACGTCTTCGTATTGTGACGTTAAATAAGGTGTGAGTGCTTCGAGGTGCTCAGGTTGCAGTCTATTTTCCAGTAAGATCAGTAAGTCTTCTTGCTGTAGTGCATCAAGGGATTGTGATTGGTGCAGAATTTTATTCGTATGCGCAAAGAGTAACTCTGGTTGTTTCAGGAGTACTGCTTGCTCAGTTAAGGTCAACAGGGCATGTGGCTCCTCTGTCGAGTGCAAGCGCTTGTTCAGCTCAGCTTTCAAACTTGCGAGTGTCTGGCTAACCAGTTGAGTGGAAGAAGCCGCGGCGAATGGTGTTGTTTGTGAAGCAAGTGCTGTTTGGGGTTGCGTAACGGGTCTGTTTGGTACCTTTAACTGTGGTTGATGAACAATGTGATCTTCATTGAGAGGTTGCTCAGTATTGTGACACATCCGGTTATCATGATTTGGTGCAACGGGTTGTGGGTCGGGCGTCACCCAGACAAGTGTCATCAGCCCATGAATAACCAGGCTGGTTGCTGCGACAAATGCGATTTTGCTCATAATGAATACTTGCGTTGATTTCGGTGGGTTACACAGGGCAGCACATAAAAGGGCTTGCCCCGTGTGATGGTTGCTAGCACTCTGGCTCGTCTTTGCTGACCGACGCGTAAAAATAGTTTTGCATATTACCATGTCGGGTAATGTCCAGTTTCAGCCATTTGCGTTTGCCAATCTTCCCCTTGCGGTAACTAAACCGTGTGTCCTGTACTTCAAAACGGCAGCGGTTTGAATCACATTTTAGCTGGGCAGTTTCTCCGGACTTAACCTGTTTTTTACTGTGAGGTGAAAACATCGAGCTGTCTGAACTGTTATAAGAGGCCACTTGCACCCACTCAATGGATGTACAGTTTTTGACTCGAAAACGTTTTGCTTCCGCTGGAGCGGACGTTGCCAAAGTGCCTAAAGCGCCAATCAGCAGCGCCGAATTCATGAATAGTTTGATGTGTGACATGGTATTTTCCTCTACCGTTTTTGCTTTATATGGTGTGTCCGATAGGACGGTGAAATACTAGGCAAGCAGAGGGGCAGGGGCATTAACTGATGCGACAAAGTCCGTCAATTAACCGACATACGAGGAAAAAATTATCATAGTTGTCAGTATATTAAATAAAATGTCGGGAATTTATATGTGTCACAGGACGGCAAAGTATCGCTCCTTAACCCAAAGAAGAGTGAGTTCACACAATGAGGTTTGGGGTTTGTGCCATCAGGCCTTTATATTCAGCTTTCCCTGGAAGTGTTTCCAACCAGGAGGAAATTTACCACGCAGTACGTAAGAGAAAGCGATTAGCTCTGCAATCACATAGTAGAGCTCTTTGGGGATTTCTTCATGCAGGTCGAGCTGGCTGAGCGTCTGGACCAAAGTGGCATCTTCATGGATCATGATGTCTTTTTCTTTGGCAAGTGCAATGATCTCTTCGGCAAGTTCGCCAAAACCCTTACAAACGACTTCGGGCGACTTACCCGCTTCATATAACAGGCCAATGGCGGTTTTTTGTTCCATAACATTTAACTACACAGACATCTTAGTATCAAAGTAGCATGTAACACCGTCAGATAAAAACCCCTTACCCGGATTAATATCCGGATAAGGGCTGCCAGTTTAGCGGTTATACCAATTTGCTTAATTAAGTGTTCTATTTTGAGGCAAGAAAATATGCTCGATAACAAGGCAAAAATTTCGCTATTTAGTTATTCTAAATGAGAAATTTTTAACACAGTTAGCGTCATATTTGCTCCGTCAAATTGAACAGGTATTAAGTTAAATTGGTATTATGACACAATCTGCCATTTACCCAGGTCTGGCGGACTGGCACATCTCTCAGTCCGACTGCGGGGCGTGTTAGGGGATCTTCATCCAGAATAACCAAGTCGGCCTGTTTACCAACCACCAGTTCACCGATGAGGTGGTCCATATGACATTGCCAGGCTGCATCATAGGTTGCAGCGCGCAGGGCCTGCGCCATGGTGGCACACTCTTGCTCATTGAGAATAGGAGGGTGGCCATTTTGATAGGCTTCCTCAGGGGCGTCTTCCATCATACGGGTGACGGCTTGTTCCATCATACGCAGGGGCCCAATCGGTGAAACAAAGTGATCACTGTGCAGGGTATAGCGCAGCGCATGTTGAGTCGCAGAGGCGGTGCGATCCAGGTGTTCAACAACGGGTTGCTGAGGAAACACCTTATGTTTGAAGGTATAACCCCAGTAGCCCACATGCCCGATTAAAAAGCTTGGCGAGAGTCCCAGATAGTCCATATCAGCCAGGTTCTGGTCGCTCAGTAAAGAAGCATGCTCAATGCGATGGCGTTTTTCCAGCCCCGCTTTTTCCTGGTTGTTGAGTACATCACGATAAGCCAGGATGGTGTTATTTATGGCATGCGTTCCATTGGCGTGGATCATCAACGGCCAGCCTCGCTTATCTAACTCACTCACCAGTGCCAGAAACGGAGACTCTACTTCATGGTCCGCTTCACCATCCGGCGGGTTGAAATTCCAAACACCATTGGGGTAAGTGTCATTGATATTGCTGTCCGGAAATTGATATTTGGTGAGCTGATATCCGGTCAGACCCTGGTTAGAGCCATCGCTGACGATTTTAGCATGGGCAATATTGAACCAGTCGGTATGGTAATGGGCAGGTTTGGTAGGGGTGATCTTAGTCCACTGATCGGGACAGGTATAAAACAATGCGCCGCCCAGTCGTAACCCGGCAAGGCCACTGGTGGCCATCTTACTCAAAATCTCCAGTTCAGCGTTTTTTAAAGACGCGCCGAGCGCGGCATCCCACATCAGGGTTACGCCCCGTGACAACGCGAGTTTAAAGATCTTTTGTAGATTACTAAATAGGTTCGTAATGCCTTTGGGATGCTCCAAAAAGTACTGCTCCAGCGCGACTTTTATGACCGGACCTATCTCATCAGATTCAAGTAATATACCGTTTCCAGTGGCAGGTTGTTTGGTTGCATTCAGCGCATTGGTATTGACGTAAGCAACGTGACCGGATGCATTCATAATAAAAATGCACAGGTCTTTTCTGTCAGCCTGATCATTAATTTTATCCAGGTCATCTTTTGTGAAGTCCTGCCAGGGAGTGGGACTCACTGTCCCGCCAGCGGATGTTGTTGTAATGGGGTTGAATTGACTGGGATCGACGCCAAAAGCTAGCAGCCATTTACGATTTCTTGGTAACTCCCGGGCGGCTTCAACCAAAGTAGTACATACCGACTGTTTGTTGTATTCCCTGCCTATCAGATATTGGTCGTCGCCATGACCGCCACTTTCAACCCCTCTTCTGAATGGTGCCAGCTGCACCCAAGCGTTAAAAGAAGCGGTGGGAGTCAAATGAACATGGGGTTCAATCAGTCCCGGCAACATGCAGGCCCCTTGTAAATCTTCGGAGTCGGCGTGTGGATACTGGTTTTGACAGTCAGTCAGGCTACCCGTATGGACTATCTGCCCATGCTCGATGACAACGGCTTCAACGGTTTTGTTTACATCACCGTTCTCGAGCGTACGAATAGTACCGCCGTAAAAAATCTTGTGCTGCTGAGGGGGCCTGACAAACTGATTGGCAATGTAATCATCTATGTAATGCTCGGCGGCAATCAGGAGTTTATCGAGATTGAAAATCCCCTTATCTGACTGGTTATTATCGCTTTGTACGGCATGGCCAAACAATTGGTAGTTACAGCAGGCACAGCCAAGGTGTGGGTGGTGCGAAGACATAGCGTTCTCCTTTGCATATGTGATGTAGTGTTAGGCAAGTCAGACTTGCGCTACAACTGTAGAACATATGGTCAAAAGTGAAAGCAGCCCGAACAGGCTGTGATCCTGACGAGTAAAATTTGTGTTACACCTGAATACTCACGATGGCGTGGCTGTCGTAAAAGCGCTTCACCTGCGACGCATCCTCGCGTAATTCGATTTCACCAACCTGAAGACCATGTGCGGCCAGTTTACTGCGCAGCGCATCCAGGTGCGGTTGTGCCAGCTGGCAAACCGACGCGCTGTCGCCAACAATCTCGCAGTCGACGGCTTTGTCCATCAGCTCCGCCTGTACACTTAACTGACCAAGCTTGGCGTAATCAAAGTTAAGCCGCACAAACCATACTTGTTTTTCCGGCATATTGGCTTTGGCGGGTTTCTTATACTTGCCTATCTGAAGTTCACTCTGACGACATTCCTGCGGCAATTTGAGGGGCATAAATAAATTGATCAGCAACTGACTTTCGCTATCGAATTTTTGCGCCAGCGGCGGTGGGCTGGCATTGTTGGCCAAGTTGTTTTGCAACAGCGCCAGGTCGTCCATCAGACGAGACTGAGCTTGCTGAGTCACCGCCTGAATAAACTGACCGGGAGACGAGAGTTTAGTGCCGGGTTGCAGGGTTTCGACCAGGGCCGAAACACGCTGTTCCAGGCTGGTTTGCGGCGGTAAGCTCTGGGTTTTGGCAGTAAGCTGAGTGCCCAGTAAAGTCACTATGAGCTTATCCAGTGCTTGCGCAAAACTGCTATTGGGCAAAGTAGGCTGGATCTGGCTGGCAAGCGCCGGCAGCCGGGCAAACAGTTCATGGCTCACCTGCTCGGGTGAATGACGTGTTTCGTCCATCATTTTACTAAAGGCCTGATGCACAAGGCGCATTAAGTCGGCCGACTGCGGGTTGCGAAATTGCTGCGTCGCAGACAGAGTTTCACTGAGCTGCTGTTGCAGTGGTGGGCCTGATTGTGTTGGTGTTGCTTCTATCTGGCGCAGTGTTTTGCTCAGGATCTGGGCAATTGGTAAAGATAAACTGGGTTTGGCCGACGCTGCCTGTTCAGCTTTTGCCGAGATCGTTTGGTTTGACTGGTTCTCTGCGGGCTTGCCTGCTGATTCCTCACTCATCGCCTGTGCCTGTTGCAACTGAGGGTTTATAAGCTGTGCGCTGTAAGGCTTTTGTTGAGGAACCACTGACGCAAATACCTGCTGAAGTATCGCCAGGCGTTGAGTAAACGTACCGGACAGCTGGGAAGCAACAGCTGGCTTGTCTGTTGTCGCAGGCGCTACCGTCTGTGCATCTTTGGCTGTGGCAGCTGAGCCGGAGGTCGGCGCAGGTGCTTGTAACAAAGCCTTGCTGGTTTTGCCTGGTTCTTGTGTTGTTGTCCCAGCTTTTGCCGAGTCGGTATTACGTTCAGCGGCTGAGTTACTCGATGATGCCTGAGGCGTCTGCACGTTACTTTTTGGCGTGGCTTGCTTAGTGATGTTAGTGAATACTTGCTCTACGTTATCCAGCAGCTGTAAAAGAGGTTGACTGTGTACCGGCGTCATGCTTTTTAGTACCAGCGCTGCATTGTTGGCTGCAATCTGAGGTAAAGTCGCATTGGGTGATTTTGCAGGCGAGGGAGAAGGCTGAGTAACAGCCGGTGCTTGAGAACCCTGGGCTTGTTTTGTGTTGAAAAAGGGCCTGGACAGCAGCTGACCCAGGGCTTGTTTAACCGTCTGTTTAATGTCTGCCATCGACACGTTGAGCAAAGGTTTGTCGTAGCTGAGTGTTGATTTACTGTCAGGTGCAGGGCTAATGGCTTTTTCCAGCTCGGCAGCGAAACGGTGTGTGGCCAGTTTGGGCAGTGCCTGCTGCAAAGGCGTGGCGAGTTTTACCTCAGTTGATTGCCTGGCTATGCCGATTTGCAGTCCGTCGGGCTGGGCTTTTAGCTGAGCATTGAACCAGCTGTTGAGCTTCAGCGCATTCTGGGCTTCAGGGGTTTTCACTTCAACCTGCTGGTTGGCAAGCTGCAATGTGGCGCTGCTGCGGCCAAGCTTAATCTTGGGTTGCTCTTGATTACCAAGTTGTGCCAGTAAAGAAGTTAGTTTGTGCTTACTAATTGGCGCTTTCATCAGCTCATCGCCAAAGGCATTAAAAATCTGTAGCAGCAAGTTATTCTGCCTGGCACTGAGGTTGGCAACGAGTTTATTCTCTTGCTTGAGCAAGTCAGCCAGAGCAGGGGGAACTGGCAGCGCCAGGCCAATTTTTTCCAGCATTAAGGTGGACTGATTGCTGCCCTTAAGCTGTGCATCCAGCTGCAAAGCGCTTTGTCCGCCAAGCCCTTTGATCAGACTCAGCAGACTCAGCAAAGTTTGCGCGGGTTTGATCTGTAGCTTCAGTTCTGGTGTGCTGACCGTCAGTAGTGTGCCGTCGGCACTGATCTTTACTTCGGCTTCGGGTAATTTCAGCGGCTGCTGCAACTGACTCTGGCTGGCCAGTCGTACGCCTTGCCAGCGGCCATCTATCGTCACTTCCATTTGAATGCTGTCGGGTTTGATCACCAAATTGCGGGCATTGAAGCTCTGTTCAGTCGCTGCGGTCGTGTTTGCTGATGACCCGCGTTCATTCAGCTGTGATGTGGCCAAATGTACATTGTTTTGAATAGAAATCGTCGGCTTATTCATTATTTTAAATCAAATTTTCGTTGATCGGTCGCATCCAATTATTCGTATTACCCTACCATTATGATAGACTAACGCCCAATTTTTTAGCGTCAGAGAGTCGCGCCTTGCTAGAGATTAAGTCCGTCACGTGTGTAAAACAGGACCGCTGTTTATTTGAGTCATTGAGTTTTTCGCTTCAGGCGGGTCAGATCATGCAAGTTGAAGGCCCAAATGGTGCAGGTAAAACGTCTTTATTACGTATTATTGCGGGTTTCGCCCGTGCCGATGAAGGCCAGATCTGCTTTGAAGGCCAGGACATCAGTCGGGACTACGACACCTTCGCCGAGTCCTTGTTGTTTATCGGACACAAAACCGGTGTAAACCAGCAGCTGACAGCCTATGAAAACGTCCAGTACTGGTTACAAGTGCACGGTTACGGGGCAGACGAAGAAGAAATCTATACGCTGCTAGGCCAGCTTGGTCTGGTTGGGCTGGAAGATGTCCCCGTGCGAACTCTCTCCGCAGGTCAGCAACGTCGGGTTGCGCTGGTGCGGCTATGGCTGAATAAAGCTCGCCTGTGGATCCTCGATGAGCCCTTTACTGCACTCGACAAAAAAGGCGTCGCGCTGCTGCAACAGCAGTTTGAATCCCACCTGGCAAATGGCGGCGCTATCTTACTGACCACCCATCAGGATCTGACGACTCAGTTCAGCTCCCTGAAAACCCTGGCTCTGGAGTACCGCCATTAATGAAGGTTGAGCATTCTTACTGGCATTTATTTGTCGCTGTTTATCGTAAAGATGTGACTTTGGCTTTTCGCCAACGCGCCGAAATCGTAAACCCGCTTCTGTTTTTTCTGATAGTCATTTCGTTATTTCCGTTGGCAATTGGACCCGAACCGGCCTTGCTGGGGCGCATGGCTGCAGGTATCATTTGGGTAGCCGCGTTGCTGTCGACCATGCTGGGTCTGGACAAGCTATTTCGCGATGATTATGCCGACGGATCGTTGGAGCAAATGATAGCTTCACCCTATCCTATGTCTTTGTCTGTGCTGGCCAAAGTGGCCGCGCACTGGACCATCACCGGATTGCCTATGGTGCTGATGGCACCGTTATTTGCGCTGTTGATGAACCTCGACAGCCAGGCACTTGGCGCAACCATTCTGACTTTGTTGATTGGAACGCCGTTGTTAAGTTTTATTGGCGCCATAGGCGCCGCATTAACCGTGGGTCTGCAAAAAGGCGGTATTTTGATGAGTCTGCTTGTTTTGCCTTTGTATATCCCGGTTCTGATTTTCGCAACCTCTGCCATTGATACCGCCAGTATGTCGGTTGCTTATGGCGGACAACTTGCGATCCTTGGCGCCATGCTGGCCGTTGCCATTGTCACGGCGCCAATTGCCATATCGTCAGCTTTAAGAGTGAGTGTAAGTTAAAATGTGGAAGTGGTTACATCCCTATGCCAAAGCGGAGCGTGCTTACCAATTGTGTAACACCTTGCTTCCGTACTTTGTTACCGTAACGGCGGTCTGTATCGCCGTAGGATGGGTCTGGGGCCTGGCGTTTGCCCCGGCAGATTATCAGCAAAAGGACAGCTATCGCATTATCTTTATCCATGTGCCGTCGGCTATTTTGTCGATGGGGGCGTATTCTTCTATGGCGATTGCCGCAATCGTAGCGCTTGTGTGGCAGATTCGTAATGCTGAACTGGCCGTGATTGCCATTGCTCCGGTTGGCGCGGCGATGACCGCCATTGCCCTTATTACCGGTGCGGCCTGGGGTAAACCTATGTGGGGTGCCTGGTGGGTCTGGGATGCGCGTCTGACCTCAGAACTGATCCTGTTGTTTTTGTACTTTGGTGTATTGTCTTTGTATCACGCCTTTGAGGACAAAAAGTCAGGTGGCAGAGCGGCCTGTATTCTGGCCATTGTTGGAGTGATCAACCTGCCGATTATTCATTTCTCTGTTGAGTGGTGGAATACTCTGCACCAGGGCTCAACCATCACCAAGTTTGATACATCTGCCATCGACCCGTCTATGTTATGGCCGTTGCTGATCAATATTTTAGGGTTTGCCGCCTTTGTCGGCGCACTGTCACTGGTCCGTCTTAAAAACGAGATCCTTCAGGTCGAGAAGCACCGCCCCTGGGTGCGCCAGCTGGTTAGTCGAGGTTAAGTATGCAGTTTGAATCTTTGAGTGACTTTTTTCACATGGGCGGTTACGCCTTTTATGTCTGGTTATCGTTTGGTAGCTGTGCCTTTATCCTGCTGGGCTTGGTATGGGCGTCGCTGAACGACGCCAAGCGCATTAAGCGTGAAGTCGATGCACAAATGAAGCGTGAAGCACGTATCAAGCAAGCCCAAGAGGAGGCTAAAGCATGAACCCAAGACGTAAAAAACGCTTATTTGCCGTATTGGCCGTGATATTTGGGATCGGCTCAGCGGTCGGTTTGACTCTGTATGCGTTACAAGAAAACATTAACCTCTTTTATACGCCCAGCGAGCTGATTGAAGGCAAAGGCCCTGACAAAGAGCTGCCTTATATCGGGCAAAAGCTGCGCATCGGTGGCATGGTTGTGCCTGGCAGTGTGGACCGGGAAGAAACCTCTCTGGATGTGACCTTTAAGCTTATTGACACCGGCCCTATGGTCACCATTAAGTACCACGGTATTTTGCCTGATTTGTTCCGTGAAGGTCAGGGTATTGTTGCCCAGGGCACACTGGTTGAACCTAATGTCATTGAAGCATTTGAAGTGTTGGCAAAACACGATGAAGAGTATATGCCCGCTGAGATCGCTGAGGCCGTGAAAGGGATCAAGCACGAAAAACCTAAATATAATTTAAACAGCGAGAACTAGTATGATCCCTGAGATAGGTTATTTTTCATTGGTTCTGGCCATGGGCCTGAGCCTGCTGTTGTGTATTTTTCCTCTCTGGGGCGCTTATACAGGCAATCTGCGTCTGATGCGTACGGCCCCGTCACTGGCGGTGGGTCAGTGTTTACTGGTGTTATTTTCTTTTGGCGTGCTGATTTACATCACATTGACTGATGACTTTACCGTCGCTTATGTTGCACATCACTCTTCCAGTACGCTGCCCTGGTATTACAAGGTCACATCAACCTGGGGTGGCCATGAAGGCGCCATCCTGTTGTGGTTGGTGATGCAGGCAAGCTGGACGGCATTAGTTGCCATGATGTCTAAGTCCTTGCCCTGGGTGCTGCGCGCGCGCGTACTGGGTGTGCTGGGTTTCCTCGGGGTTGGTTTTATGCTTTACACCTTGTGGATGTCGAGCCCGTTTGAGCGTTTGCTGCCTTACTACCCGGTTGAAGGCCGCGATTTGAATCCATTGCTGCAAGACCCAGGCATGATCATTCACCCACCTTTGCTGTATATGGGGTATGTGGGCTTGTCTGTGTCCTTCTCGTTTGCAATTGCTGCCCTGTTAACTGGCAAGCTGGATAATACCTGGGCCAAGTGGTCGCGTCCCTGGACCATGGCGGCATGGGGCTTTTTAACCTTAGGTATTACCATTGGTAGCTGGTGGGCTTATGCAGAACTAGGCTGGGGCGGCTGGTGGTTCTGGGATCCGGTTGAAAATGCCTCTTTGATGCCCTGGCTGGTGGCCACTGCACTCCTGCACTCGCTGGCTATAACGGAGAAACGCGGCGTGTTCAAATCCTGGACTGTTTTATTAGCTATTGCCGCATTTAGCTTGTGTTTGTTGGGTACGTTTATCGTTCGTTCCGGCATCATTGTATCGGTACACGCATTTGCCACCGACCCCGATCGTGGTTTGTTTATTCTGTCTTTCCTGGCCTTAGTGGTGGGAGGAAGCCTGGCACTCTACGGGCTACGTGTGAGCCAGGTGTACAGCGAAGGTCGCTACAAGCTTGTGTCACGCGAAGTCGGGTTGTGGGTGAATAACATCTTCCTGGTTGTGGCAACCCTGATTGTATTGCTGGGCACGCTCTTGCCAATGATCCACAAAGAACTCGGGCTGGGTTCCATCTCCATTGGTGTACCTTTCTTTAACCAGATGTTTGCCATCCTGATTGTGCCCTTTGCCATCTTAATGGGCATGGCGCCTATGTTGCGCTGGAAACAGAATAAGTTGCCACCACTGGCTAAGAAGTGGGTTGCTATTTTTGTCGCCACCATTGTGATCACGAGTGCCTGGCTATTCTCCAGCTTTGATGACATCAGTACGCTGACCTATCTGGCCACCGCACTGGCGGTATGGATCTGTATCGCCACTGTGGTTGACCTGGTTGAAAAAGCCAGTGTTCATCCGAGCACGGCTCAGGGTCTGAAACGCCTGGGCATGAGCTACTGGGCGATGGTGCTGGGTCATGTGGGTATTGCATTTGTGATTGCCAGTGTGACCCTGACGTCAGCGTATTCTGTTGAACGCTCAGTGGTTATGACAAAAGGTGAAACCGCAACGTTGAATGAATATGAGTATCGCTTTGAAGGCGTAAACGAGATCCGTGGCCCTAACTATGGCGGTCATGCCGGTGAAGTAACCGTATTTAAGGACGGCGAGTATGTAACCTTGTTGCATGCAGAAAAACGTTTGTACGATGTGGGTATGCAGTTTATGACCGAAGCGGCAATTGACGATGGCTTCTACCGTGACCTGTATCTGGCACTGGGTGAGTCCATGGGCAATGGTGCCTGGTCGCTGCGCATTTACCATAAACCGTATGTTCGCTGGATGTGGCTGGGTGGTATTCTGATCTCCCTGGCGGGCTTTATTGTCTTGGCCGATAAGCGTTATCGTCGCCGTAAGCAACCCTCTGTGGAGCACGCATAATGAACAAGAAGTTTTTAGGCCTGGTGCCACTGCTGATCTTTGTATTGTTGTGTGTGTTCTTGTATCAGGGCTTATTCGGTAATCCCAGAGAGCTGCAAACCGGCCGCCTGGGTCACACCATGCCAGCGTTTGAGTTGCCTGATCTGATGGATGAGCAAAAGCGCTGGACCGATCAGGACTTGCTGGGAGAGGTGTACCTGCTGAATGTGTGGGGCACCTGGTGCCCGACCTGCATTGCGGAGCTGGGTTATCTGACCGAGCTGCGTGAGCAGGGCGTGCGTATCATCGGTTTGTACTACGAGCAAGCCTATGACCCCGACTTTGGCGATCAATTTGATATTAACTACCTGCGTGCCGACGTACAGCAAATGTTGTCGCGGGCAGGTGACCCTTATCAGTTTAATATCCTTGACCTTGAGCGCACTCTGGCGCTGGATTTAGGGGTTTCCGGCGCGCCGGAAACTTTCCTGGTAGATAAAAACGGTAAGATCATTTTGCACCACACCGGCGACATTAATCCGCGCGTGTGGCGCAGCAAATTTGCTCCGGCAATTCAGGAGTTGCAACCATGAAAAAACTAATGCTGGCATTGGCATTACTGGCAGGCCTGTGGTCGCTCAGTGCCCATGCTGTTGAAGACAAATACCAGTTCAAAAACGCCGAACGAGAGCAGACCTTTAAAGAGCTGGTGCAGGAACTGAGATGTCCTAAGTGTCAGAACCAGAACATTGCGGATTCCGATGCCGTGGTCGCCAAAGATTTACGCGATCGCGTGCTGGATATGGTCCAGGAAGGCAAGTCTAAGCAAGAAGTCATCGACTTTATGATTGACCGCTACGGTTACTTTGTTCATTACCAGCCGCCCGTTACCCCGGCCACCATTGTATTGTGGGTGATGCCTGTAGTGATCCTAGTGCTGGGTTTTGGCTTTATTGTATTCAGACAGAAAAAAGCCGCCCGCAAGCAAAGCTGGAGCCCGGAAGATGAACAAAAACTGGCAGAGCTTATCAAACAAAGCCAGCGTAAGGAGCGTACGTCATGAATGACATGATGCAAATGTGGAGCATGTTTGCGCTTCTGACTGTGCTGGCAGGCCTGTTTGTGGTGATGCCGTTTTTCCGTCGTGACAAGCTGGTGGCTGTAGATCATGATGCCAATGCCGAGCGCATAGACATTTATCAGCAGCGTTTACAGGAGCTGGCAGAAGAGCTGGCCAATCAGCGTATTGACCAAAGCAGTCATGATGAATCTGTACTGGAGCTTAAGCGTCGACTACTGAACGAGCTGTCACCGGAGCGTACGCTGGATACACGGGGTAACAACCTGGTGCTTGCCGCCACAGGTGTGGCATTCTTGCTGGTCGTTAGCGCGGTATTCTACTCTTTTACCGGCAGCCAAAAACAAATTGCCGACTGGTATAAAGCCGTTGATATGTTGCCCGAGTATGGCCAGCGTGCGGTGATGCAAACGGGTGAGCCACTCAGTCCCAATGAGCTTCAGGCGTTTGCGCTGGGTCTGCGTACTAAACTGGCAAACAGCGGTGATGACGCGGTTGCCTGGATGCTGCTGGGCCGTGTTGCAATGTCGCTGAATGATTTTGAAATGGCGATGCAGGCGTTTGATAAAGCGTTGGCAATGCAACCCAATAACAGCAATGTGAAGGTTAGCTATGCCCAGGCGCTGCTGGTTGAGGGCTCTGAAAATGCGATGAACCGTGCTGCACGTATGTTGTCTCAGGTGCTACAAAGTGAGCCACGTAATATCGATGCGATTTCTTTGCTAGCGCTGATCGCCTATGAGCGCCAGGACTGGAAAGAGTCCAAAGCGGCCTTTGAAGTTTTATTGGCGAGCATGACTCAGGACGACCCGCGTTACGCGATGATCCGTCAGCGCATTACTGAACTGAACGAAAAGCTGAACTCAGCACAAGCTTCACAGCCAGCGATGCCGGCTGATGGGCTGCAAGTAACAGTGACACTGGCAGACGAGTTAGCTGATAAAATACCAGCAAACGCGACTTTGTTTGTCTTTGCCAAAGCGGCGGAAGGCCCGCCAATGCCACTGGCGGTCGCTAAACTTACAGATTTTAACTTGCCATTGAGTGTCAACTTGGACGATAGTATGGCGATGATGCCTAACCTGAAGCTGTCAGGGTTCAAAGAAGTGGTTGTAACTGCACGTATTTCCGTGGATGGTAATGTGGCGTTGCAACCTGGTGAGTTAGAAGGCGTGACTCAGACCATCACTTTAACTCAAGAGGTGCAGCAGGTCGCGGTCACTATCAGTCGTGTTATAACCAGCACAGGAAGCTAAATGTATAAAAAACTCGTTGGCGCCGCTTTGGCGCTAATTTTATCAGGGTGTGCGCAAGTCCCCGAAGAAAAACAAGATCCCCGGGATCCACTGCAGTCGCTCAACCGTCCGTTGTATGACTTTAATATGGATGTCCTGGATGCCTATATCTTACGTCCTGCGGCGAAAGGGTATATTGCTATTACACCAGCACCGGTGCGCAGCAGCCTGGTGAACTTCACAACCAACCTGGCTGCACCGACAGATGCCGTGAACGCTGCTCTGCAGGCAAAACCGGGTGATGCAGGTGTGAACGTTGCACGTTTTTTGGTGAACACAACGGTGGGCATTTTTGGTCTGTTTGATGTAGCAAAATCACTGGGCCTGGAACACAAAGATGAAGACTTTGGTCAGACACTGGGTATCTGGGGGGTCGGTGATGGTGCTTATCTGATGATCCCGGGTTATGGCCCGTCAACGGCTCGTAACCTTACGGGTGATATCGTCGACAATGTTGTGCTGCCAGAAATTGCCTTGTCCACACCGCAAACTATTCTGGTATTTGCCCTGCGTGCGGTTGAGGCAAGAGCCAGTCTGATGTCACAGGAAAAACTCCTTAACGAGTCACTCGACCCGTATATTTTTCTTAAGGATGTCTATTTCCAGCGTCAGCTTTATGAACTCCACGATGGCAATCCACCCGTTGAGGAGGAGCCAGAAGAGTTCGATGAGGATTTCCTCGAAAACCTATAAACAGCAATTAGATAAGCCGACTTAATGTCGGCTTATTTTATTCCATCTGATTCCTTCACTCTGATAGCCAGAGCCACTCAACACGAGTTTGGATGGTTAGGGCATACTTTTCCCGGCTAAAAACCAGATTAGCTGGTCTGGCTCAGCGCCTCTATAGACACTTTGTTGACATTCACATTGTTACAGTAACTGCGATTTCACTCAACAAGGACCTATGACATGAAATACCTACAATCACTTATGGCAGTGTGTATTGCCCTGAACCTGAGCGCCTGTGGCGATGATGACAGAATTCACCCGCCAGGCGGCGGAGGGGAGGTACCAGACTCTGGCAGAGTTGTGCATGATATCGCACTGAGCTCACCTTCAGCAGAGCATCAATTAGTTGAAGACTTTCCGGTCACACAGTACCTGACGTATGACAGTGGTGCGCAGCCGCTAACAAGCCTCACCAGCATTGATGTGAACTGGCCTAAGATCCATACCTTTCAGCAGGGGATTGAGGTCGGGCTGATTGATGCTTCGACGGAGTCGCTGATTTATCGTCCTCTGGATATTCAATTGAGTGCGCTGGATAGCATAGTGGCCACTGAGCTGTTTGAGCATGAATTATGGTATGTGAAAAGTAGCAACGAGTTATACAGACGCAATCTACACAATGGCGAAACGCGCTCCTGGCGATTCGGGGACAAAGTTACTCTGACTGAACTGGCGATCGACAACGAAAATAATCGCGAAATTTGGAGTTATAATGGGCACGAGCACGAAATATATCGTTTCTCACCCGAGACAGAGCTGCTATTGCGCTATCCCCTGTCGGACAATATGACGATTCAGGGGCTTTCTTTTACTGAAGAGCAGCTCTGGCTGCTGGCGGCAGAGCAGGGGCAGGCCGTGGTATTCCAGTTTGAGGTCGCGCAAGAGCAGCTCAACCCCGCAAATGCCTGGAGGGTGAGCGGCTTTGGTCAAACCGAGTTTACCGATCTGACACTGATGCCGGATGGTCGGGTCGCAGTGGCAAGCAATGCACAGGAAAACAATCTGTTTTTGCTGGCCGACAGAGACAAGCTGTTAGGGGATGGCCCCATCGCAGACAGTGGTAATCTGGCGGTGCAGCGCCGTTTTACGCTCCCCGAGGGGATTAAACAGCCTTCGGGTTTATGGCAGTGGCAAAGCGGCGGCTGGGAAATTGTCACCGATCAGGCCGAAGTCTACTCATTAAATGAAAACCTGGAGATCCAGAGCCGCAGTAAATTGGTATTTTCCTCGATAAATTGTAGTCAGGGCTGTACAGAAGCCGTTACCGGCACGGCTGATGGGTTATTTGTCCTGGCAGACAACGGACTGGTTGGACACTTTATACAAACAGAGCAAGGTTATGAGCTGGCTGGGGAGTTTGGTCTCACATTACAGGGAGACGACGCGCAGCCCCTGGAGTTTGCGGGTATTGCGTATGATGAGCAAAGCCACCTTTTTTTCCTGGTGTCTGATAGTGATGATGAATCACAACAGGACTGGCTGTTTACGCTGGACCACCAGTTCAACCTGATGTCACGCCAGCCGCTCAGTTATGCGGGTGAAATTGATGGCAGTATTAACGAATATACCGCGCAGGGACTATATTTTGCTGATGGCGCACTATGGCTGCTCTCGGAGCAATTCACCAAAGTGGTCAAACTGAACTTGAGCGCAGAGGTGGTGGCAGTCTACGACTTGTTACCGGAGGACATGGCCATCCCCAGCGACCTGGTTGTCAAAGAAGACAAGGTTTACCTGATTGGAGATCACGAAAATGATGAGCCAGTGCCACCACTGACTGAGTTTACCATTGAATAGTGGATTGGGGGCAGGCACAAGCTGGCCCCCAAACCGATTGCCGGGATCAGAAGCGCCAGTTCACATTGGCCCATAGCGTGCGGCCAGCTTCATTGACTTTATCAATTTGCGCATAGCCACTGACCATAGCGCCGGCGCGGCTTAAGTGTTCGGCATAGGCTTTATCCAGCACATTATCGACCCCAAGGCTAAATAGCAGTTCATCTGAATGGCTATAGGACACGTTCAATGCCAGTGTACCAAAGCCGTGGCTGGGTCCAACGTCCTGACCGGCAATGTTACCCTGGCCAATGGCAACGCGATTCTGACTTTTTACGAGACGCCATAAACCGCCCACCTGCCACTTGTCCAACGTGTAATCCATGGCGAACCGGGCCTGCAACGGAGGTTGCTGAGCCAGCACTGTATGATCCGTTTTATTACTGCCGCGCACATAGTTGATACTGGTCGTGAAATTCAGCCGTTTACTGAGCGCCAATCGGGTTTCCATTTCGAGGCCCATGGTTTGAGCATCTATGTTGCGGGTAACCGCCAGTGTTTTGTCCATCACTTCATAACGATTGTCGGTCAGCAGATAGTCGTCAATACGGTTGTAGAACAAAGAGACGGACGTTGTCATGCCGGACTTTTGTAACATCCAGCCGATATCCAGTTGATTGGTTTTCTCCGTTTCTAACAAAAAGGCACTCATGCTATCTATACTCCGGCGTCCGCCACCCATTAACTCCCAGTAATCGGGGAAACGTTCACTGCGCCCGGCACCGATGTAATAGCTCATATCTTTATGCTGGACCTGATAGCGTGTAAATCCGCTCCAGAGGGTGTCATCACGCGTCTGGTCGGCCGTTGGGTTAGGCATTGGCATCATCATGGAGCCAAGTTGCTGACGCTTATCAGTTGCTGACCAGTCATCAATACGCAGCCCGCTGACCCACTGGCTGCGCTTTGGGCCCTCTGTGTTGAGTGCGTATTCAAACTCGCCAAATAGCCCGGTTTGTTTAAACTCGGCATTATCACGGCGAGGCAGCGTTTCCACCGGCATCATTGGCTGGTTCATGCTGACGCGAATGCGGTGGCGGTTTTGCTGATGATCGACCCCGTAACGCAATGTGTGCTCTGTATTGATGGCAGAAGTGAGCATGATCTTGCCTCCCCAGGTACGGCGGTCCGGGTTGGATGAAGTGGGGGTTTTCATCATCATATTGGGGGTAAATGGTCGCAGGCTGTGGTTGTCCATGATGTGATCTATGTTGTTGTAATACACATTGGCTTCCAACGCAGTAACAAACCCTGTTAGTTCGCTCAACTCAACGTTCAGCGCAACATGATTTCTATCGAACTTGCTGCCATCCATCATGCGGTCGGCATAGGCGACCTCGCCATCACTGCGGCCAAGGCTCAGGCTATACAGGCTGTCGTCATCCGGAGTGTAGGCAAACTCGGAGTCGAGGTTCCATTTATCATACGCGGAGTGAATGGAATTACCTTCGCCATCTTCATAATCATCGGCATCGCTTTTACTGGCGGCCATTCGGGCATAGAAGTCTTGTGTACCGCCTTTGATATCGGCATTCACCATACGCTTACCAAAACTGCCTAAGGTTGCGTTGGCAAAGCCTTGCCAGCCTGTCTCACTCAGGCGCTCCGATTCACGCTCAAAAATCACTGTGGCAGCACTATTTCCGGGCCCATAAAGCACCGTCTGCGGTCCTTTGATCACAGTCAGAGTATCGTAAGTTTGTGGCGTGATATAGGCCGTGGGTGGGTCCATACGGCCACCGCAGCCACCGAGTGTCAGGCCTCCATCGGTAATAATATTGAGGCGCGACCCGGCCATTCCGCGAAACACCGGGTCGCTGCTGGCGCCCCCTTTTTTAACCAAAGAGAAACCGGCGATGCTGGACAGCAGATCGGCACCGTCCTGTGCGGGTAAAGGCTGTCTGGGCGCCTTAGGGTCGGTTTTGATATCCAGCGGGCTATGCATAGGCGCGATAACCACGATGCGTTCAAGGCTATCTGTGTGTGTGTCGTGTTGTGCATCCTGGCTATGTGCAGAAAAGGCGGTCGTTACCGCAAGCCAAATAAGGTTTCTGGTCATGATTCATCCCAAAGTGTTTTCACGTTTTTGTTGAGAGGAATTTTACTTGTCAGACAAAAGCTTGGGATGTGACAAATTGTCGCACTTGAACCGAATTAAGCGGAGAAAACAAAAAACATTGACCTGAAACAAAAACAGCCACCGAAAAGGGGGCTGTTTGGTAAACCAGTAAACAACTGACAGTGCTATATTGACATCACTTCCATTTGTTGGTCGCACCACTGCAGCGCTTCATGGTAATAATCTGGCAGCAGGTCCGGGTCCAGGCTCAACTGCTGCGCCAGTTCATTCGCACCTTGCCAGTCTGCCTGTTCATACAACGTAATAAGCGTCAGGTAGCTGGCCAGTAAGCCTTCTTGTTTTAACAAGGCATCTTTGATCTCAATGGCCAGTGGCAGCTTATTCATGACGCTGTCCATGCTTTCATCCAAGATGGCGTCCATCAGCGACATCATGCCCGCCAGGAAGGCCATACCCGTGTCCTTGAGCTTTTTGTGCTTAACCGCCAATAGTTCAGCAAAGCGTGCGCGAGTGAGCGACAGACGCACCAGTTCCAGCGGCTTTTCTGAGGAAACCTGCGACGCAAATAGCAAAGACAAAAACTTTTTAAGCTCCTGATTACCCAACACGACCAGAGCCTGCTTAATGGTAGAAATCTCGGCGCGACGCTTAAACGCGGCTGAGTTAGAGTAACGCAGTAATTTATAGCTGAGGTTAACATCGCGCTCGAATACCTGAGTAATTCGCTTTAGGTCAACGTCGACACTTGATGTTTCGTATAACAGTTCCGCCAGTGCCATTTCAGACGGGGGTAAGGTCTTACTCTGAACCACTTCGGGTTTGGCAAAAAAGAATCCCTGGAAGTAACTGAAACCAAGCTCAAGTGCTTGCTGGTATTGCTCATGTGTTTCGACTTTTTCAGCAACTAGTTCAATATTCTTGAACGGCGCGATGGCGTCTTTAATCTCTTTAATGGTTTCAATATCTGTGGTCAGCACGTCGATTTTGATTTGATCGATAAACGGATAGAAGTGTCGCCACACTTTTTGGTGCTGATAATCGTCCAGCACTATGGTGTAGCCTTTACTCTTGAGATCTTGCACGGCGGCAAGCAAGCGCTTGCCCGGTTGCACTGTTTCAAGAATTTCGACAACCAGCTGCTCACGTCCCATCATAGTGGGATAGCCTTTGAGTAAGGTTTCCAGCGTGAAGTTAATATAGGCGGGTTTATTGTCGGTTAAATCTTCCAGGCCAAAGTTAAACTGACTGCCTTCAATCAACCTGGAGGTCGCCTCGGAACCATCAATTTCCGGGAAGACATTATCTAACCCGTCGCGAAATAACAGCTCGTAACCCACGAGTTCTTTGTTTTTATTTAGGATTGGCTGCCTGGCGGCATAAAAATACATGAAAGATACACCTGACTGAATACTTCTACTGCACACCAATATAAGGCAATCTCAGCCTTATTTCATTAATTAATTCAGCTTGTTTCAGCTTTTGGTATTAAGGTATGAGTGTGTTTGCGCGCAATTCATGTTCAGTTCACCCCGTGTAACTTGGGTGGTGATCTTTGCCATGTTATAGTGGGCCTTTCGCAATGGCTTTTGTCCCAATCTCAGCTAAGAAAATAACAGCATCTGATATTGTGGAGAGAAGCCCGGACTAAAGGAGGTAATTTTGGAAACTGGCACTATGATCTCACTTGCCATGTATTTCATCGCCATGCTGGGTATCGGACTGTATGCGTATCGTAAGTCAACCAGCGACGTATCGGGTTATATGTTAGGTGGCAGAAGTCTTTCACCTAGTGTCGCGGCCTTATCTGCGGGTGCCTCGGATATGAGTGGCTGGATCCTTATGGGTCTGCCAGGCGCCATGTTTGTCAGTGGTTTCAGTAGCACCTGGATAGCTATAGGCCTGGTGATAGGTGCGTTTTTAAACTATTTACTGGTGGCACCGCGACTGCGGGTATACACCGAACTGGCCAATGATGCGATCACCATTCCAGACTATTTTGCTAATCGCTTTGAAGACAAAGGCAATGCGCTGCGTATTGTTTCGGCGCTGGTGATCATTATTTTCTTTACCCTGTATACATCGGCAGGAGTGGTATCGGGCGGCAAACTGTTCGAAAACTCCTTTGGTATGAGCTACGAATCAGGCCTGTATATCACGACCGGTGTGGTGGTCTTGTACACCTTGTTCGGCGGGTTCCTGGCGGTCAGTCTGACCGACTTTGTGCAAGGGTGTATTATGTTCCTGGCGTTAATTCTGGTACCCGCTGTGACTTATTCACTGCTGGATAACCCGCTCAGCGTCACACTCAACGACATTAATCCTCAGCTGCTTACCTGGATTGGTGCCGGTGGCGCAATTGGCATCATCTCTGCGATGTCCTGGGGATTGGGATATTTTGGCCAGCCTCATATCATTGTACGCTTTATGTCGGTGCGCAGCGTGAAAGACATGCCTACGGCACGACGCATTGGCATGAGCTGGATGCTGGTGGCGACAATTGGCGCTATCACAACAGGTTTGTTTGGCGCGGCTTATGCTCACGAGAATGGGATTGTGGTTGAAGATCCGGAGACGATTTTCCTGATCTTATCAGAACTGCTGTTCCATCCGCTGATAGCAGGCTTTTTACTTGCGGCGATTCTGGCTGCCATTATGAGTACCATTTCTTCGCAGTTGCTGGTGAGCTCCAGCTCGTTGACGGAAGATTTCTATAAGATATTCCTGCGCAAAGATGCCTCAGACAAAGAGCTGGTGCTGGTTGGTCGGATTAGCGTTGCGCTGGTGTCACTGTGTGCCATTTACCTAGCCTACGACAGAGACAGCACGATTCTGAGTCTGGTTAGTAATGCCTGGGCTGGATTTGGTGCCGCATTTGGCCCGCTGGTACTACTGAGTTTGTTCTGGAAACGGATGAACTTTGCAGGCGCTCTGTCGGGCATGATAGTGGGGGCTGCAACGGTATTGTTCTGGATTTATGGCCCTGTGACTGTTAACGGTCAGCCACTTAGCGCGTTTATCTATGAAATTGTACCTGGATTTATCGCCTCATCAATTGCGATTTTAGCGGTAAGCCTGGCAACCTCTGAGCCGAGTACTGAAATCACAGACAAGTTCGAGGAAATGCAAACAGCACTATAAGTGTTGCACCCACATCAATAGCCGCGGTTTGTTGACCGCGGCTTTTTTGTCCTTTAAAAGCACGCTATGATGGCGTTTAGGGCCGAATTAAACCTGAGATTGGGTCAGTTATGAGTGCTGAAAATCGACGGGGAAATGGCCGGTTTGTCGTTTTGTTGTTCCAATTTTTCTAATTTTCCTTATCATGAACAGTATCGTGATCCGGTCAGTATTAAGCTTTTTGGCCAATGTCATGATGTACGAGATCATCCGCAATTCAGTGAATTTAAGGCAATTAGTGCTTGTTACTATATGGCAATAAGGTTAACATGTGCGTAACCTTAGTGGGTGGTCCTTTCAATTCATTAGAAGGACGGAAAATATGAAGTTTTTTATAAAGAGCTTAAAGAAAAAATCAAAAATGACCCAACCGAAAAGAACAACAGCCCTGAGTGCTGAAAGTGTTCAGTTGGTATTTGGAGGAACTGGTGGTGACGGTGCACAACCTCGCGCACAAAGTTTTTCTCCCGAAGCCACACAAACTTTTGGTGGGTAAACAGCAGGATTTTAAACGAGCATGAATGAGTTTTATCAAGTTACTGGGTGGATTATTAGAACATTAGAACTGTTTATTGTTCTGTTTCTGCTTTACAGCTTTAAGCAACATCGCTTTGAACTGTTTTTTGGTGGTAAAAGTACCTTGAAAAAGCAGAGCGACCATGAACTTCATTCATGCTTTCTATCATCTTTAGCTATCATAGTGTTCTATACAATCAGCGGAAGTCTAGCTAGCTATATTATAGATCTTCCCCTAGAAGTAATGCAGGGCAGGCAAGTTTTTTATTTTGCAATGGTCTGCAATGGTGTTTCTTTTATCCTCGTTTTGTATTTACTACATGCAATTAGGGGGTGCACGTTTTCTGCCACTGCTAGGGTTGTAACCTATTTGGCATTTTTGACAGTGCTTATGAATTTTGCTCAGCTAGTTCTGAGAGGTTACCTTAACAGTGAAATTCTGTTCTATGTTTATGGACCTGTAGTAATGCTATGTAATGTAAGTACATTTGTTGTTTTAGCCAAATACCCGCTATACAAGCTAATGGAATCAAGACTTGCCAAGGGAGAGATATAATAATGGAATTAATCTATATCGGCGGTTTATTAATTGTAGTGGCACTCATTTTTATGCTGGCCATGATCGTTAAGGGAGCAAGGCTTAGGCCATTTGAGCAGCGTTTTAAAACACTGATTATCGTTGCTAAAGACGATGATGATGAGGTGGAAGATAAATATGCTGAAGCCTATGAAATCGTTATGGAATTTGGTGACTTACTTGCCGCGGAAAAAAACCTGGAGCAATACTACGGCGTTAAAGATATATATGACCGTGTTGAAGAGTTCCGGGCAGAAAACCACCAGATGACCAAACAAGAAAAAGTCACACTTAAGCTTGTTAAGTGATTCTGTCCTTTGCCTCTGAGCGGTTGTTTGATGATAACCGCTTTGGGTAATTATCTACCAAACCCCTCCCTCAATGGCGATATCATGGCGCGGCGTCGGGTAAAATCAAGTTTTGTATCCACGCAATAAACTTTTTGGTCTTGTTGTCCTGAAATCGGTTTTTCCCGGGAATGTAATAGCATAATTCTGAGGCTATGCTTGTATTGCTTATGGGCCTTAGCTGACCCAGTGCGCACAGCCGACGAGTGAGCGTTTCTGAGCAAAATACCCATGCTTTCTCTGCAATCGCTTGTTGTACGCAGAATAGTTCCTGATCAAATTCCCTGATATCAAAGTCCGCTTTATTTAAGCCGTTTTCTGCCAGCCAAGCCTCGAGAGGAGGTTTACACAGTGCCAGATTTTTCCAGCGGGTGGTGTAGATAACAGGACGGGTGCCAGAGGCGCTGAGCGTCGCCAGGTGCTGATAACCAAACAGATTGTAATGCTCCACATTCAGCCTGTCCTGCGCCTGGACCGCTTTGATATTACCGAGCCTTATCGGGACTGTATGTGGCTGGCAGTCCATTAGCTCACCGCTGGCTATCTGCACCACAATGTCTGGATGGTGTTGATTAAATGCAAATTGCTCCGGGAGCAGCACCAGTGCCGCAAATGAGGAAGTGGTGGTAACCCGGACAACCTCATTAAGTTGCCTGATGCTCGCCAGTGCCGTTTCTATCTGCGTAAACCCCTCGGTTGTGGCTGTTGCTAGCAGTCGGCCCGCATCGGTCAGGACTATCTTCCTGGTCTGGCGAATAAATAAACTGACATTGAGGCGGTCTTCAAGCTTGCTAACATGATGAGAAATCGCGGTGGGTGTTAATGCCAGCTCTTCTGCCGCGTGTTTAAAGCTGCCATGACGTGCAGCAGCCTCGAATGCTCTGAGCGCCTGTAAGGAGACATGTAAAGCCAAAATCAGCATCCCGAATAGAAAGATATAGATGATTTTAACTCATTCATAGGTGCAATAGTATCATTTGTTCAATAGTGCGCTGTGTCGCACACTATATTGCGTTCAATAGTCAAAAAGGTCATTCTTATGAGCACAATATTACATGTAGATTCAAGTGTCAGAGCCATTAGTAATACAAATCCATCGCATAATTCATTGTCCAAGAGCATTGCACACAGGTTCATCGAAACCTGGCAAAGCAAAGGTGTGATAGATGAGTATATTTATCGCGATGTTGGTATTCATCCTCCACAGTTTATTACTCAGGACTGGATTGGTGCGGTGTTCACCCCTGAGCGTGAAAGAACAGAAAATCACAAGCAGCAGCTGGCGCTCTCCGATACGCTCATCGACGAATTAGCACGTGCAGACATCGTTGTGATTTCTACACCCATGTACAACTACGGTATGCCAGCACAGCTAAAAGCCTGGTTTGACCAAATTATCCGGATAAACAAAACATTTGACTTTGATCTGAAGCGGGGAGATTTTCCGTTACACCCTCTGATGTCTGGAAAAACGCTGGTTGTCATTGCCTCGTGTGGAGAGTTTGGCTTTGGCAAGTCAGAAATTCGGGAAAGCAGCAATCACCTGATGCCACATTTACGCACCCTGAGCCGTTATCTGGGGGCAGACGCTGTTTATGAGATAGTAAGTGAATATCAGGAATTTAACGATGAAAGGCATCAAAAGTCGCTGGCGAGTGCTTATGAACGTGCAGAAAGTTTGGCGTTGTCATTAGCGTGTGCCAAAAATTTGCTGTTAGTAGATTAAACACAGACTGTCAGTCTGCGCGGTCACTTGAATAAAAGTGGTCGCTTTGGGTTACTTTTGGTTTTTTCAATAACGACGATTTAAAACGGCTTGTCTAAACCGAATAACACTAGGCTCGTCTTTTTTCACTCTGCGCGGCATTGTCTTGTAAAAGTAAAGGTTTCAGGTCGCGCAGGATAATATGTCCATAGTCCTGATAACCCGCTTGTGTACCAGGTGTAAACCACTTCATATGCGCAATAAACTCAAGTGAACTGGCAATACTGTTGATCAGGCTCTGTTCCATGTCAGTCTGGAATACCAAAGGTGGCTGCGCCGTGGCTTGCGGTGCTGAGTGCTGGATCTGTTGCTCACCGGTTAATAACCACAGGGCACTGTCTTTAGTCGCAGGGTGTAAAAAGAACTTACTGACGACAGACAGGGTGGGTTCTCTAACATCTTTTTCATACTTTCGGTACGAAGCAGTAGGAATATCCAGTATTTCTGAAAAGCCAACCTGAGAATACCCCAAGTTGATACGTAACTGTTTTAATCTTGTAGCAAAAGTATTTGACATATGACCCAATCCGGTTAATTATTTATCCACCTGACCCGTTCAGACTACATGACTCTTAGTCAAATGTCTAACGGGGACGAAAAAATAAGCACTTGAACGACAACAAAAACAGCTAAGTGTGAAACTCAAGACCTGTGTTTAGGGGCTTACTCGCCAAAGGCTGGAACTCTATGTCTGGGTGTGTAATACACTGTGATTGATAATAAGCGGATATGTTATGACTACTGTTAGAAGAAACGAATCTGTGCGTAAAGCACACACAATAGCAGCCAGGAAGCAAATTCAAACTGCGATCCGTCGCCTGCGCAGAGAAATGAACTTAACTCAGGCAGAGTTAGGTAAGAAGCTTGTCACACCTGTTGATCAAGCAACCATCTCTAACTGGGAGTGCGGTAAGTCAGACTTATCAGCCTGTCAACTACTGGACATTATGATGATTTTTGGCCAGCCAAACTTTATGAGTTTGCTGGAGCAGGGGGCACAAAGCGATTTAGTCGATGAAAAGCAGTCGGCCTGACGTTTAAAACCTCTGATAGCATACCTATCAGCCTGGTCCCCCCAGCTAACATATCGTGTTGTCGGGGCACGCTCGTGCCCTGTTTTTATTTTTTATTCGTCTAATCTCCATTCCTGTACTAGCTTTGCTGTGGGAGCAAGAATCCTTTAGCCGTCGTTGGTTGTTTTCGATTGCCTGTTATTCCCTGTTGTTTTGGACAAACTGAAAGGCTTCCTGCTTGCAGTCCCATCCTGTTATGTGCCTGTCACTATTGGGTTGTTAGCGACTTGGGCGCAGCAATCAAGCAAGTACAAGGAGCTTTTTATGTCGTCACCTAAATCACAGTTGGGATTTGATCAGAACCAACGTAAAATTATTATCGGAGAGCAACAAGACTCAGAGCTGGGTCCGCTATGCCACCTACCCGGCAGTTGGCAAAATATCGGTAACCTGCAGGGGCACGGCTGGAATATGATCGCCTTGCCTTTTGCTGCGGGTGATCTGGATTATCGTTTGCTGATGAACCAATATGATGAAACACTGACTTTCAATCTGGTTGATAAAGGCGTGCCAAACAGGGGAATACCCGACGATCAATCCGTTGCCACACTCGATTACACTCAAATTATTAACCAGATTGCGGCGGATGATTTTCCGCACTCGGGCCTGGCTGGCAAGCCTGGGCTGGCTATCCATCATGAGCCCGGATTATGGCTACATATGCGCGATCAATTGACCGATGAGCTGGATATTGCTCGCTTGTCGAGTATTCCTCATGGCGATGCGGTGATCGCATTGGGTAAAAGTGCACAGTCTCATTCTGGGTTCGAAATTCCGGCACTGAATGGCTTACCTATCGGAGTCGCCGGGGATATTGATACAAGCCCTTATCTGGCACCTTATAAACATTTCAGGGACAATCCGTTTGAAGGGGTATTTGACCCAACTCAGGCAAATGCACTGTTACAAAAGGCGATTGCGCCTTTACTCAGAGATGGCAAGGTACGCAATACGACCAAGCTGGAAGTACGTACAACCGCGGCGTCGGGGTCTGTAAACAATATTCCATTCGTTACTCGTCAGGCGAACGCAGCAGAGATGCACTCTACATTCTGGATATACGAGCTGACAGAAACCGACTCAAATGGTAATCCCAGGCTCTGGCTGCAGTATTCCCAAACGGTGATCCTGGATTTCTTTAATCGCAAAGACAGGCCCGGTGAATTGATCCGCTGGCCTCATATCAGCATCAATACACTGGAAAAGGTACCCACTTAATCTAGTTTTTTAGCTTCATACTGGTAAAACACCTTTTTGCCCCAGTGCCATTTTCTCATCCAGTTTATGACAAAATGGCACTCTATATAGTGCCTTGCATTTTCGCCAATAAGGGAACACACTATGTGATAATAATTAACAATAAAGCCACACGCTAATGACCCACAACGGGGAATTGCTTTGATGTGGATAAATCAAGATGTTTACACTGGTTATATTATCTTTGGGTTGCCTGCACGGTTTGTATCTCAGTTATGAGCTCATCCGCAAAAATACAGCGAATGATGCTAACAGAATGCTCGCCTTGTGTATCCAGTGCTTTGTTGCGCTGCTGTTCTTTATTTTGCTCGATGAAAGTGGCGCGTTTTATTACGTTCCTCATTTGATTGGCTTTCAGGAGCCCGTTACTTTTTTATTGGCGCCTTGCTTCTACTACTATGTACGCAGATTAACTTCGCCAGCTTACCTTCCTTTTGTTCGCACGCACCTGTTGCCATTTTTCATCGCCGTGCTGTGTGCCACGCCTTTTTATTTACTCGATGCTCAGAGTAAATGGCAGTTTTTGTATGGTGATATGTATGCGCCGGATTTACCCGTTTGGTATCTGTCCTGGTACGAAAATGTGTTTATTTTTGGGGCCATGATCCAGGTCGCAATTTATCTGTTTTTATCGTGGCGTCGACTTAACACCTATCAGATAGTCTCAGAAAATAACTTTTCGTCACTTGAGCTGATAAATCTGAACTGGCTGAAGCGATTATTGCTTATGCTTGGCTCGCTGTATGGTTTGTGGTTTCTCGACGAGGCCATCGAGGTGAATGCCATGGCCTGTATTGATCATGGTACCGGTATAGGGTGTCACTACGACTGGCTAATCGGAGAGCGGGTATTCTTCTTCTCCGAGTTGGGCGTTGTGATTGTGTTCTATTTGATGAGTTATTATGGTTTGCGTCAACCAGAAATATTTATCCAAAGTAATCAATACCTTGTTCTAGATAAATCCGAAACAGACAAGTACGTTAATTCGGCCCTTTCTGAAACGCTGGCTGCTGAGCTTTGCAGGCTGATTGAACACCAGGTTCAGGATGAAAAGCTCTTTTTAAACCCGGATCTGACATTACATGATTTGGCCTGTGCAAGTGGACATTCACGGCACCATGTTTCTCAGGCAATCAACCAAAGTAAAAAGGTCAGTTTTTTCGATTTCATTAATCAGCTGAGAGTGACACATGCTCAGGCGCAGTTGCTTGCGCACCCGAACAGGAGTGTTCTTGATGTGTCGTTGGACAGCGGCTTTAATTCACGATCTGCGTTTTACGGGGCGTTTAAACGATATACCGGAGTAACGCCAGGGGAGTACCGAAAACAGCACAAACAGCTCTCAGAAAAGTTGTCCTGATCTGTCGAGCAGGACGACTGCAGTGAACTGACGCACCAGGATGTCATTGTTATTTCGATGGAGAAAACAACAATGACAAGACAAGTTCCCAGTCAGCAATGGCAGTTGTCCCATTTGCGATATCAGCACCTGACATTCGCTCAGTACGCACCCTCCTATGTTCACTACCGCCAGCACAGCTCTTTCATCAGATATGTTTATCATGCATCTCAGGTAGAGGTGCATGTCCAGTCAATGCGTCACGGGGGGTTAGTATGACTTTACACAACCTCCCTTTTGCAACTGCCGTCTATGTTTCGCTGAACACCGCAGTGGTCTGCGCCAGCTCACCGGAAACGGACCTGGAGCGTATTACGGTTAGCGGCAGTCAGTATACGCTTGCCGCTGAGCAAAAAACGCACTTCCTGTCCAAAGAACACATAGAAGCCATGCCCCACATTGCCGACGATATTTTTCGTCTCATGCCAAGTTTGCCGGGCGTAGCAGCAGGAGATTATTCTGCTAACTTCTTTGTCCGTGGTGGTCACTCGGATGAGGTACTTGTCTTACTGGATGGGCAACAGCTGTACCGGCCATTCCATATGAAGAGCTTCAACAGTGCCTTCAGCATAGTAGACACTGAGAACGTGGGATCATTGGAATTCTCAAGTGGTGGATTTACGGCACGCTACGGCAACAAAATGAGCGGCGTCATGGCCATCGACAGTATCTATGATATCTCTGAACAAAAAAGCAGCTTGGGGGTTAGCTTTATCAATGCAAGAGCAGGTTCACAAGGCACATTTGCAAATGAGCAGGGCACCTGGATGGTGTCGGCTCGACGCGGCTACCTGGACTTGGTGCTTGAGGCGGTTGAAGATGAGTCTAATAAGTTCGAGCCCATCTATGGCGATCTGTTTGTAAAAGTGCGCTATAACCTGTCGGATACGCATGCTTTGTCGGGCCATTTCCTGTATGCCTGGGACGATGAAATACTCGATGATACTTTTGTGGAATGGGATGGCGCCAGAGAGTATCAGGTCAAGGAAAAGGTGAACGGTAAGTACAGTAGCGCTTATGTCTGGGCGGTACTGAATTCTGATTGGCATACTGATCTGAGTAGTCAGACCTTGTTGTCGGTTGCCAAAGTAGAGGAAGACCGACGTGGTGGTCAGTATGACCCCGCGGAAATCTGGCTTACTCTGGATGATAATAAATTTTTTTACGCCTACTCTCTGAAGCAGGATTGGCAGTGGCATCTGAGCGAAGATCATTACATAGAGTCGGGCTTTGACGCTAAATACCTGGACGCGGAATATGACTACTGGATGGAAGCCTGGTATCGGTTAAATTATGATGGTGAAGACTACCGCTATCGTAAGACCCGGTTAACGGCATCCGGCAATGTACTTGGTGCCTATGTTAGCGACCGTTGGCGGCTCTCTGACGCCTGGGTGGCTGAGCTGGGCCTGCGTTGGGATCAACAAGATTACTATGGATTCACCCGGTCGCAATGGAGCCCCAGAGTTGCGCTTTTGCATCAACTTTCAGAAGGTCATCGTGTCTCTTTGAGTGCCGGTGATTACTATCAGCCTGAGGATATACTTGGCCTGCAGGTTGCTGATGGAGCCACACGGTTTCATGGTGTTG
Source organism: Pseudoalteromonas sp. XMcav2-N (assembly GCF_024124545.1). Taxonomy (GTDB): domain Bacteria; phylum Pseudomonadota; class Gammaproteobacteria; order Enterobacterales; family Alteromonadaceae; genus Pseudoalteromonas. The sequence continues at coordinate 42,471 of NZ_JAMXSF010000013.1, read as the reverse complement.
AAAAAGCCCGGCATATGATTTTGTCCTATCAGGGGGGACTCAGCCCGAGTTTCCAGTGGCGCGTCGAGGCGTATCTGAAAAAACTCTCTGACCTTCGCCCATGGTATGAAAATGCCTTTGATATTTATGAGTTTTTACCCGAAGGGCAGGCAGACAGGTATCAGGTTGCGCCTGAGTCTGCCAGAGTGAAAGGCGTTGAGCTGAGTTTTCAGCACAGTATTTCGCCGCAATGGCAGTGGCAGGCAAGTTATAGCTGGTCTAACGCACAGGACAGTATAAACGGGCACTGGTACCCGCGCAGCTGGGACCAGAGGCACTCTGTGAAGCTGGCAAGTAACTATGAGTTCGATAATGGCTGGCAGCTTAGTGGATTGATGTATTTTCACTCGGGGTGGCCGCTCACCGGAGAGTCAGGCTCTTTGCAGAAATCTGCAGGGGGGCAGGTTGAGATTAAGCGCAGTCTGAATGCGCGAAACCAGCTTAAACTGGGAAACTATAAACGAGTCGATTTCCGGATCCACAAAATCTATCCTTTATCAAACAGCGAGTTAACAGTATTTTTTGAAGTGTCCAATGTCCTGAACTTTGACAATGAATGTTGTATTGATCGAACCAGTTACTCAGTAGATGGACAAGGAAAGTTACTCAAAAAGGAAGAGCGGGGGCACTGGCTATCGATTATTCCGTCGTTCGGGGTTAAGTGGGCATTTTAACTTTGGGGGAGATAAAGCCCGGTTTATGCACCGGGCTGAAATCAGACAGTGGATCAGTCCTGAACTGAGCGAAGCAGGGCGTTGATTCCTACTTTTTCGCGAGTTTGCTGGTCCACTTTCTTAACGATTATCGCCGCATACAGGCTGTGAGTACCGTCTTTGCTTGGTAATGAACCTGGCACGACAACGGCACCGGCTGGTACCCGGCCATAATGGATCTCACCAGTTTCGCGGTCATAGATGCGGGTACTCTGTGAAATATACACACCCATAGAAATCACAGCCCCTTCTTCCACAATCACACCCTCAACAATCTCGGAGCGGGCGCCAATGAAACAGTTGTCTTCAATGATGGTTGGATTAGCCTGTAATGGCTCCAGTACACCGCCAATGCCCACACCACCTGACAGATGCACGTTTTTACCAATCTGTGCGCATGACCCCACGGTTGCCCAGGTATCAACCATGGTCCCTTCGTCTACATACGCGCCAATATTGACATAAGACGGCATCAGAACCACGTTTTTGCCGACAAAGCTGCCCTGACGTGCGACGGCGTTAGGTACGACACGCATACCACCTTGCTGAAATTGCTCTGGTGTATAGTCGCTGAACTTGAGCGGGACTTTATCATAAAACTGATTGACACCATCATGCAGAGGTTGATTGTCGCGGATACGAAATGACAGCAACACCGCCTTTTTTAGCCACTGGTGTACAACCCACTCACCGCTGATCTTTTCCGCAACCCGGGCTGCGCCTGAGTCCAGCATGGCCAGCGCATCAATAATGGCATTTTTAACCTCAGGAGACACATCACTTGGTGTGATGGTATCGCGTTTTTCCCAGGCTTGTTCAATAATGGTTTTTAAATCCGACATAGTGTCCTCATTTATTCAGATTCTGCATTGAGTTTTTTCATCAGTGAGCGATGTAGTGATGCTTTGGCATCTTCACTGAGACGTTGATAATCTTTGTCCGAGACCACAAAAAAGTCCTCTGCACGTTCGCCCACAGTGGTAATGCGTGCGGCGTGAATGTGCAGTGAATGAAGCTGAAATACCTCGGCTATTTTAGTTAACAGGCCGGGAATATCTACCGCCTGGATCTCTATCAGGTTGCGATCGCTGCGTGCGTGGGGGCGTACCACAACCTTAGGTTTAATGTTGAAGTCTTTAAAGCGTTGTGAGCGATTTTTCTTGAGCCGTATTTTCTTTTTCGGATCGGTCAGGATCACTTCCAGGCTGCGGCGCAGGGTTTTGGCCCGGCCACCGCTGATAGGTCGACCGTCCACTTCCAGAATGACAAAGCTAAAGACCACGTAGCCATCTTTGGTAGTCAGGACCTGCGCATGCTGGATCTGGGCTTTTTTGGAGCCAATCACGGCCACCAGTTTGGCAAACAGGCTGGCTTCGTAAGGTGCGTAGACAAATACCTGAGTACCGCCATGCATAGGCTGTTCAGAAACAACCACACAAGGCTGACTCAAATCATCACGACCGAGCAGGTATTCGGTATGCCAGGAAATTTGCTGCTCGCTAAATGCGGTAAAGTAATTGGCTTTAAAGCGCGCCCAGATCATATCAATCAGGTCTTCGCGATACTCTTTGTTAATAAGTCGCTGTTTGGCCTGTTGTTTCTTATCGCGGATCTGGTCTCGCATGTCCATGGGGTTTTCAAGCCCAAGCCTTAATGCACGCTGGGTGAGTAAGTAGAGCTCGCGCAATAGCGTATTTTTCCAGTCGTTCCACAGATTGTCATTGGTTGCGCGAATATCGGCAACGGTCAGGCAGTAGAGGTAATCAAGCTGGCGTTCGTTTTTGATGCGTGAGGCAAACTCGTTGATCACATCCGGATCATTGATGTCCTTACGCTGCGCGGTGACCGACATCAGCAGGTGGTTTTCGACCAGCCAGGCAACCAGTTTACTGTCGGACGAAGAAAAACCATGCATGCGTGCAAAGGCTGAAGCATCTACCGCTCCCAGTTCTGAATGATCTCCGCCGCGGCCTTTGGCAATGTCATGGAAAATCCCTGCCAAATACAGCAATTCAGGCTTATCCATACGGGTGACAATTTCAGAGCACAAAGGGAATTCGCCCTGATGTTCATGACTGAAATATCGGTAAATGTTGTTGATCAACTTATGGGTGTGTTCATCCACAGTGTAGGCGTGGAATAGGTCGAACTGCATCTGCCCAAAGATATTACGCCACTGTGGCAAATAGGCGGCAATGATCCCATGCTTGTGCATCAGGGTAAATGCGCGACCCATACCGTTGGGGTGTTTAAGCAGGCGCATCAGCGCGTCACGGCAGGCGGCATAATCCTGTAAATCGCCCAGCAGACGTCGCCTCACCTGACGTACGGTACGAATGGTGCTGGGGTCAATGTCGGTAATTTCCGGATGATCAGCAATATGCTCAAACAACAAAATGAGGTTTTCCCTGCGAAAGAACACGGAAGGGTTTTTCACCCGAATTTTGTTGCCAACACGCTCAAAGTGGTTATCGAGCGGGATCACAGTTTGTTCGCTTTGGTCTGGCAAAATGCTCTGCTCAAAATACGCCAGCAGCATCTGGTTCATTTCCCGTACCCTGCTCATGATCCGGAACAGACGTTTCATCATGCGTTCAACGGAGGGTTTGCCTTCAGAGCCAAACCCTAATAGTTCTGCGGCATGAGGTTGATAGTCAAAGAGCAGGCGGTTTTCGCTGCGCCCTGCAGCCAGATGCAAAGCAAAACGGATGTTCCAGAGGTTTTCCAGACATTCCAGCAGCTCCTGATATTCTTCATGTGTGAGGTAGCCGTGGCTTATCAGCTCCTCCAGTGTTTCGGCATGAAAGTGTTTTTTGGCCACCCAGAAGATGGTTTGCAGGTCGCGCAGGCCACCGGGGTTTTCTTTGATATTTGGTTCCAGGTTATAAGCGGTGCCGTGGCACTTTTTGCGTCGCAGGCGCTGCTCTTTGACTTTAGCAATGAAGAACTCATCTGATTGCCAGATGGGCGTTTCAACAATATGGCTCTTAAGCCGCTCAAACTCCACGTGATTACCACAAATTAAGCGGCTTTCCAGCAAGCTGGTGGTAAAATGCACGTCTTCGCGTTTTTGCTCCAGCACCTGCTCGTGAGTCCTCACGCTGTGACCAATGTCCAGGTTCAAATCCCACAGCAAAGTCATAAATGACTCTAATGATCCTGTTAATTCGGGGCCTGGCTCCACTTTACAGAGCAAGAGGAAATCGATGTCTGAATAAGGATGCAGCTCGCCGCGGCCATATCCACCTACGCCAATGAGAGCGAGGTCGGGAAATTGGGCCAATCCGGTGTCGGAGTAGAGCTTGATCAGCAGCCTGTCTATAAACTCAGCTCGGGCATTGATAAGCTGACGGACTGGTTGTTTAGAAAACTGATTGTTTAGCCATTTATAAAAATAGGCCTGGCAGTTTTTGTAGTCATTCAAGGTTTGCGCTTCGTCGAGAAGCGTTTTTACTTTGTTTGGTAGTGCCACCTGGGCTCCCTATGTTGCGCGCAAAACTCACAGCTCAGTTTTACACTAAGTGGCAAAAAAATGCGAGAAAGTGGCAAAGAGAAGGTGGTTAACTGGATGAAAAGCCAGCACACAGGCCAGCAAAGCAAAACGCCACCGGCTGGTGGCGTTTTTGAGTTCATACCAATTTGCTTGATTAAGTGTTCTATTTTGAGGCGAGAAAATATAGTCGATAACTAGGCAAAAATTTGCGAACTCATACCTTAGGTAAAGGTTCTAAATGAGAAATTTTTAACACCGTTAGCGTTATATTTGCTCCGTCAAATTGAACAGGTATTAAGTGAAATTGGTATCAGCTTAAGCTTTGTGCTCGATTACCCGCTCAATGGTGTCATCGCTGCGCAGTGTCAGGATTTCTACCCCATTTTCAGTTACCAGCAGTGTGTGTTCCCACTGGGCAGACAGGCTACGGTCCTTAGTGACCACGGTCCAGTCGTCCTTAAGCAGTTTGCAATGGCGTTTACCTGCATTGACCATAGGCTCAATGGTCAGACACATGCCAGCTTGCAGTGCTTCTCCGGTGCCAGGTTTGCCGTAGTGTACAATTTGCGGCTCTTCGTGGAACTCAGCACCAATACCGTGGCCGCAATATTCACGTACGATAGAGTAGTTAAAGCCCTCGGCATATTTTTGAATCGCAGCGCCGATGTCACCAATGCGTACGCCAGGCTTCACCATACGAATACCGATATACAGTGCTTCCTGAGTGACTTCGCTCAGACGTTTGCCCTGAATACTCGGCGTACCAACAAAGAACATCTTTGAGGTGTCGCCGTGATAACCATCTTTGATGACAGTCACATCTATATTAATGATGTCGCCCTCTTTAAGCGGTTTGTCGTTTGGAATACCGTGACAAATGACATGATTTACAGAGGTACAAATTGACTTCGGGAAACCGTGGTAGTTAAGTGGTGCCGGGACTGCCTGCTGCACATCCACGATATAATTATGACAAATGGTATTCAGCTCATCGGTCGTCACCCCTGGTTTGACATAAGGTTCAATCATTTCTAATACTTCAGCGGCTAACTTACCGGCAACACGCATTTTTTCGATTTCTTCAGGGGTTTTGATCACTGCACTCATTGAGACTCCAAGTCATAGTTTCGACGCAACAACACCAGGCTAGTTTATGAACGATTTTTAGCCCAAACGTTGAGTTAATTTCTTTTATATGGTATAAAGCGCGCCGTCTTTTTACAAATAAATCTTTCAGCCGGGTTCGGCTCACAGGTTGTTTGTAACGAAGACAACACGAAATTTAATTTTAACACACACACATATCGACACATACACTTGGGTGCAAGCGCGGAACAAATTATCGGGTAACCGAATTTTCGAACTTGTTGGTGTTATGGGATATGTGGAGGCCTAACCCTAACTAAATTAGAGGAAAATACAAATGGCAAACGTTTCAATGCGCGATATGCTTCAAGCTGGTGTTCACTTCGGTCACCAGGCTCGTTACTGGAACCCTAAGATGAAGCCTTTCATCTTCGGCGCTCGTAACCGTGTACATATCATCAACCTGGAAAAGACTGTTCCTATGTTCAACGATGCACTTAAGTTCCTTTCGAACGTTGCATCTAACAAAGGTAAAATCCTTTTCGTAGGTACTAAGCGCGCTGCAAGCGAAGCAGTTAAAGAAGCAGCTATTCAAAGCGAGCAGTTCTACGTAAATCACCGTTGGTTAGGTGGTATGCTGACTAACTGGAAAACAGTTCGTCAGTCAATCAAGCGTCTTAAAGACCTTGAGACTCAAAGCCAAGACGGTACTTTCGAGAAGCTGACTAAAAAAGAAGCTTTGATGAAAACTCGCGAAATGGAAAAGCTTGAGAAGAGCCTTGGTGGTATCAAAGATATGGGCGGTCTTCCAGACGCTATCTTCATCATCGATGCTGACCACGAGCACATCGCTATCCGTGAAGCAAACAACCTGGGCATTCCAGTAGTATCTGTTGTTGATACTAACTCTAACCCAGATGGCGTTGACTTCATCATCCCAGGTAACGATGACGCGATCCGCGCTATCCAGCTTTACACTGGTGCAGTTGCGACTGCTATCACTGAAGGTCGTGAAAGCAACATCGTTGCTCAAGCAGAAAGCGACGACTTCGTAGAAGCTGAGTAATAGATTACAAACCGTGCCACTGGCAACACAGGTGTGCGGGTGGCCGGTTGTAACGCACTAAGCTGTCATCAAGTCTTCATCTTATTTTTCCGAAGACTTGATATTCTTTACAAGCGGTAATTCGCTTATCAAAAAACCGAATTCAGAATTGAGGATATTCTAATGGCTGTAACTGCTGCCCTAGTTAAAGAACTTCGCGAGCGTACTGGCGCTGGCATGATGGATTGTAAAAAAGCACTGACTGAAACTAACGGTGACATCGATCTGGCGATCGAAAACATGCGTAAGAGCGGTGCTGCTAAAGCTGCTAAAAAAGCTGGTAACATTGCTGCTGAAGGTACAATCCTGATCAAGCAAGGTGAAGGTTTCGCTGCACTTCTTGAAGTTAACTGTCAAACTGACTTCGTTGCTAAAGACGAAAACTTCCTGGGTTTCGCTAACACTGTTCTTGACGCTGCTGCTGAAGCTAAGACAGACATCGAAACTTTGAAAGCTAAGTTCGAAGAAACACGTGTTGCACTAGTTGCTAAAATCGGTGAAAACATCAACGTTCGTCGCGTTGAGTACATCGACGGCGAAAACATCTCTGCATACCGTCACGGCGACCGTATCGGTGTTGTTGTAACTGGTGACGCTGACGAAGAGACTCTGAAGCACGTTGCAATGCACGTTGCTGCGTCTAAGCCTGACTACCTAAACCCAGAAGACGTACCTGCTGAGGTTGTAGAGAAAGAAAAAGCGGTTCAGGTTGAAATCGCTATGAACGAAGGCAAGCCTGCTGAAATCGCTGAGAAAATGGTTGTTGGCCGCATGAAGAAGTTCACTGGTGAGATCTCTCTTACTGGTCAGGCGTTCATCATGGAGCCTAAGAAGTCTGTTGGCGAGTACCTGAAAGAGAAAGGTGCTTCTGTTTCTTCATTCATTCGCCTTGAAGTAGGTGAAGGTATCGAGAAGAAAGAAGAAGACTTCGCTGCTGAAGTTGCTGCTCAAATCGCAGCTGCGAAAGGCGAATAATCACGCTTAGGTGATTAAGTGATGCAAAAGCTCCCTCGAGATGAGATTTGCTTTTGCTTCACTGCACAAAATTCTCTAAAATAACCGCGCATTTATGTGTAGCATAAGCGCGGTTATTTTGTATCTCACTTTTAATTTGGCCCGGAAATTATGACTATCAATCGAAAACCTGTTTTTAGACGCGTTCTTCTTAAACTTAGCGGCGAAGCTTTGATGGGAGATGAAGGCTTTGGAATCGATCCTAAAGTACTGGATCGTATGGCCCAAGAAATAAAAGAACTTGTAGAACTCGACGTAGAAGTGGGTTTGGTTATCGGCGGCGGTAACTTCTTACGTGGCGGCTCTCTGGCCGAGGCGGGTATGAACCGCGTAGTGGGTGACCACATGGGTATGCTGGCAACTGTCATGAATGGTCTGGCAATGCGTGATGCGCTGCACCGTGCGTTTGTGAATGCCCGACTGATGTCCGCCATTCCACTCAATGGTGTTTGTGATGCGTACAACTGGGCAGAAGCAATCAGCTTGCTGAAATCAGGTCGCGTCGTGATCTTCTCAGCGGGTACTGGTAATCCGTTCTTCACGACAGATTCAGCAGCCTGCCTGCGCGGTATCGAAATTGAAGCGGATACGGTGATCAAGGCCACTAAAGTAGATGGCGTATTTAGTGATGACCCGGTGAAAAACCCGGATGCAGAACTACATCGTCACCTGACTTACAATGAAGTGATTGAAAGAGAATTAAAGGTTATGGACCTGGCGGCATTTACCCTGGCTCGTGACCACAACATGCCTTTAAGCGTATTCAACATGAACAAACCAGGCGCGCTAAAGCGTGTTATCATGGGTGAAGAAGAAGGCACTTTAATCAGTACACAACCAGCTGCGGAGTAAGGGCTTAGGTTAAGAGCCTTAGCAAAACCGTAATAAAACTCGCCAGCTGAGTCCGATTAATACAGTAAAGAATAGGATAGCACTGTGATTGATGATATTAAAAAAGATGCGCAAGAGCGCATGACAAAAAGTGTAGCTGCGCTGGCAAGCCAGCTGTCTAAAATCCGTACTGGCCGTGCACACCCGGCATTACTTGACGGTATTTCAGTATCTTACTACGGCGCTGACACGCCACTGAACCAGGTTGCCAACGTCACGGTAGAAGACTCTCGTACTCTGGCTATCAGCGTATTTGACAAGTCTCTGGCACAAGCAGTAGAAAAAGCCATCATGGCATCTGATTTAGGTCTGAACCCTATGTCTGCGGGCACGGTTATCCGTGTTCCACTGCCTCCATTGACAGAAGAGCGTCGTAAGGACCTTATCAAGATCGTACGTGGCGAAGTAGAAGGCGGTCGTGTTGCGGTTCGTAATATCCGCCGTGATGCAAATGGTGACGTGAAGTCTCTACTTAAAGACAAAGAGATTTCTGAGGACGAAGCACGTCAGGCTGAAGACGAGATCCAGAAGCTAACTGATAAGTTTATCAAAGAGATGGACACCCAGCTGAGCGCGAAAGAAGCAGAGCTGATGGAAATCTAAGCAACCACAAATTTATTAGGTTTGCAGCGCCGTCTAAGGTATACTAGACGGCGTTTTTTTTACTTAAATAGGCATTATGATTTTAACCGCTGACGCAATTTCACAGCAATCTCTGCCCAAACATGTTGCCATCATTATGGATGGAAATGGTCGATGGGCTCAGTCGCGTAAACGTCCCCGTGCTTTTGGGCACAAAAAAGGGGTCGATTCAGTGCGCAGTGCCGTGCAGTTTTGCTCTAAGCTAGGGATAGAGTCATTGACGTTGTTCGCCTTTAGTAGCGAAAACTGGCGTCGTCCTGAAGACGAAGTCAGTACTTTGATGGAATTATTCCTGTTTGTTTTGAGTAAAGAAGTTAAAAAGCTCCACAAGAATAATGTGAAACTGTCGATCATAGGCGACATCTCGCGCTTCCCAGCCGGGTTACAACAAAAAGTCGCTGATGCAGAACAGTTAACCGAAAGCAACACAGGTTTGAAGCTAAATATCGCAGCAAACTATGGTGGCCGCTGGGATATAGTGCAGGCGACCCAGTCCCTAGCACAGCGAGTGGCCAGTGGTGAGATTCAGCCAACCGACATTACGGAAGAGGCGCTATCTTCACAGCTAACCATGGCGGACCAAAGTCCACTGGATCTGTTGATCAGAACGGGTGGAGACTATCGCATCAGTAATTTCTTACTGTGGCAGGCTGCGTATGCTGAACTCTATTTCACCGAAACGCTATGGCCAGATTTTAATGAGGAAGCATTTTCAGAGGCGCTTGCCTGCTACGTTTCCAGAGAGCGACGTTTCGGTTGTACCGGCGAACAAATAAAACAATTACTCGCCGAGCGCAAAACAACAAGTTGAAGGTATAAAGTTTGTTAAAACAACGTGTTATGACGTCGGTGGTGCTGGCGCCACTGGCCTTACTATTGGTGTTTTTCACACCACTTAATCTATTTAGCGTGATTGCCGGCGCCATTATTTTGATGGGCGCCTGGGAATGGGCGGCCTTTATAGGCCTGACTAATCGGCTCCACAAAGGCGTCTATGTCCTTATTATGGCAGCCGTGCTGGCGGCTCTTCATGTACATTGGCCGATCACTGAATTATGGCAACAAGGGCGTTTAGTTGCAGATGCGAACTATGTCTTTACGCTTGCCGCAGCCTGGTGGCTGGTTGCGACCGTTCTGGTTATGAATTATCCACGTATGGCCAGAGCCTGGAATGAAGGTATGATCATGCGTACCATCGCCGGCTTTTTGACCTTAATTCCACTATGGCTGGCACTGAATGTACTGCGCAGTGCAGAGTATCATCAGGCAGAGCAATATGGCTCGGTATTAATCATGGTGGTACTGGGCATTGTCTGGAGTGCAGACATAGGCGCTTACTTTGCCGGTAAGAATTTTGGCAAACACAAGTTAATGCCCAATGTTAGCCCCAATAAGACGATTGAAGGGTTGATCGGTGGTTTACTGACGTCTGTCGTGTTTGTGGTTATTTTCTGCTATTGCAGCGACGTTGAGCAACACCAGTGGCTATTGTATGCCGGCTTAACCGTTGTGATTGCGCTGTTTTCTGCTGTCGGTGATTTGCTGGAAAGCATGTTTAAACGTGAAGCCGGGTTAAAAGACTCGGGCAAATGTTTGCCGGGACATGGCGGTATTCTTGACCGTATCGATAGTTTAACTGCGGCCGCGCCGATTTTTGCCTTGTTGTATGCCTGGACGGTGACACTATGAGTGACAAGCAAAACCTGGTTATTTTAGGGTCTACTGGCTCTATTGGCACATCAACGCTGGATGTTGTCGAGCGAAATAGCACACAGTATCAGGTTTTTGCGCTGGTTGCCGGACGTAATGCGCAGCTGGTTATTGAGCAGGCGCTGAAGCATCAGCCTCGCTATGTCGTCATGGGAGCTGAAGAAGCAGCCAGAGAAGTGGGCGCAGCACTGAGTGGCCAGCAGACGGAGGTGCTCTGTGGCACTCAGGCCATGTGTGATATTGCCGCTCACACTGACGTCGACATAGTGATGTCAGCCATTGTCGGTGCGGCGGGATTATTGCCAACACTGGCGGCGGTAGAGCAGGGCAAGAAAGTCCTGCTGGCCAACAAAGAATCTCTGGTCATGTCTGGTCAGTTGTTTATGGATAAAGTAAAGCGCCATGGTGCAACTTTGCTGCCCATAGACAGCGAACACAATGCTATTTTCCAGTGTTTACCTGATGCGCTGCAAAAAGGTGACAGCACCGCCCTTGACGCTCAAGGGATCCGAAAAATCCTGCTAACCGGTTCCGGCGGCCCGTTTTTGACCCGGGCCATTGATACGCTGGCCGATGTAACCGTTGCAGAGGCTGTCGCACACCCCAATTGGTCAATGGGACAGAAGATCTCCGTAGACTCCGCGACCATGATGAACAAAGGGCTGGAGTTTGTCGAAGCAAAATGGTTGTTTCATTGCCAGGCTGATGACATTGAAGTGGTTATCCACCCGCAGAGTATGATCCATTCTATGGTGCAATACATAGATGGCTCTGTGATTGCGCAAATGGGGCAACCTGATATGCGCACGCCAATTGCTTATGGCCTGGCTTATCCTGAGCGAATCGAAGCCGGCGTAAAACCACTCGATTTTGCGGATATTGTTGATTTCACTTTTACTAAACCCGATTTCAATCGCTATCCCAATTTAAAGCTTGCAATTGATGCCTGCCGTAGTGGTCAGTCTGCAACGACCACGTTGAATGCGGCAAATGAAATAGCCGTTGCTGCCTTTTTGAACGAGCAAATTGGGTTTTGCGATATTTATCGCATTAACGCCGAAGTGCTTGAACGCTGCCATCAGGAACCATTACACTCTGTGGACGCGATTATGGCACAGGATGCGCAAGCACGCAGACTTGCCAGGGAACTGATCACTAAGTAGGAGTTGTTATGCTTGAATTTTTTTGGAACCTGGGTTCTTTCATCGTCGCACTGGGGATCTTGGTGGCTGTACATGAATATGGCCACTTTTGGGTTGCCAGAAAAGCAGGCGTTAAGGTACTTCGCTTTTCTATTGGATTCGGAAAGCCCCTGGTACGTTGGTACGACAAACTCGGTACTGAATATGTCATAGCTGCCATCCCCCTGGGTGGTTATGTTCGCATGTTAGATGAACGAGTTGATGAGGTTGAAGCGTCAGAGCAGCACTTGTCCTTTAACAACAAACCCGTCCTTTCCAGAATCGCAATTTCAGCTGCCGGACCACTTGCAAATTTCATTTTTGCTATTTTCGCACTGGCTCTGATGTACATGGTCGGGGTGCAAAATGCCAAACCCATTGTTGGAGGCGTGACTGAAAATAGCATTGCCGAACAGGCGCAGGTACAATCCGGAGACCGCATCATAAGTGTTGATGAACAGGTTGTTCAGTCCTGGCAGGAAGTAACGTTTGCGCTGATGAGTGGTTTAGGCGAATCAGAGGTGATACTCAAAGTCCAGGACAACAAAGGTCAACTTGCCTTACGTCAACTCGATACGCGGGAGTGGCGACTGGACGAGCAGGACGTACCGCCTCTGACATCTGTGGGGATCCAACCCTATCGCCCCAACCTGAAACTGGAAATAGCTCAGGTTGCTAAGGGCTCTGCGGCAGAGGAAGGTGGATTGGAAGTTGGCGACAAATTGCTGCGTTACAACAATGAACCTCTTAACTCTTGGACTCAGTTTGTTCAGCTCGTACAAACCTCAGCCCAAAAGCGCAGTCATTTGGTTGTGCAACGAGGGGCAGAGGAGGTAGACCTCTATCCAACTCCTGAGGGTCGAAAAGACAGCTCTGGAGTACTGACTGGCTATTTAGGGGTTGTTCCTGTACTTGAACCCTGGCCGGAAGGCTATATTGAAACTAGACAATACGGGGTATTCGATAGTATCGTGCTGGGCGTTAAAAAAACCTACGACTTGACGGCGCTCAGCTTTGAGATGATTGGTAATTTATTGACCGGGCAGGTATCGGTCAAGAATCTCAGTGGGCCAGTTGGCATTGCTGTTGGAGCCGGAAATAGTGTGAGTTATGGGTTTGTCGCATTTTTGGGCTTTTTGGCATTAATTAGCGTCAACCTTGGGGTTTTCAACCTTTTACCCCTGCCGGTCTTAGATGGCGGGCACTTAATGTATTACTTTATTGAACTTATTCGCAAAAAACCGGTCTCTGAAAAGACACAAGAGTTAGGCTACAAGGTGGGTGCGGTTGTGCTCCTGGCGCTAACTTGTTTTGCACTACTTAACGATGTATCGAGGCTTTAGGCCGCTAGGTGCGATAGCAATTGAGGCGCACTGTTCGCCGTAAGCTGTAAAGGATAAAGATAATAAAATGCCTATAAAAAAACATTTAGCTGTAACGAGTTTACTGGGCGCGAGCTTTGCTGCTCTGGGGCAAAACTCCTTTATCGTAGAAGATTTGAAAGTTGAAGGCCTGCAGCGCGTTGCGCTGGGCGCTGCGTTAACGCACATTCCAATCAACGTTGGTGATCAAATTGACGATTACACAGTGTCTAAGACGATTAAGGCGTTGTTTGCGTCAGGCCACTTTGATGATATTGCCGCATTTAGAGATGGCAACCAGGTTATCTTCAAGGTCAAAGAGCGTCCCACGATTGCCTCTATTGAGTTTGATGGCAACAAAGACATTAAAGATGAACAGCTACAAGAAAGTTTAGACCAGCAAAATATTCGTGCCGGTGAAACCCTCGACAGAACGGTTATCGATAGCGTAGAGAAAGGTCTGATTGAGTTTTTCCACAGTATTGGTAAATACAATGCCAAAATTGAAATGAGCATAGTTGAGTTACCAAGAAACCGGGTCAGGCTGAAGCTGGATTTCAATGAAGGCGACGCCGCATCCGTCAGGCAAATTAACCTGGTAGGCAACGAGCTCTTCTCTGATGAAGAACTGTTAAAGCTGGCTGAGTCGCAACAAGACTTACCCTGGTGGAAATTCATGTCAAGTGATCGCTACCAGAAGCAAACCATAGAAGGCGACCTGGAGAAGATCCGCAGTTACTATCTGGACCGTGGCTACCTGCGTTTCAATATCGATTCAACTCAGGTTTCTGTCAGCCCTGAACGCGAGTCGGTTTATGTCACAGCAAACCTCACAGAAGGTGAGCAGTACATGGTAAAAGACTTTGAGTTCATTGGTGACTTACTCGGTCGCGAAGAGCTGATCCGCAGCGTCATACCTCTAAAAAGTGGCGAGCTATACAACGGTTCGATCGTGACCGCCTCGGAAGAGTTTATTAAAAGCTATCTGGCACGTTTCGGGTATGCCAATGCAGAAGTACGTACCGTTCCAGATATTGACGATGAAAACAAAGAAGTTAAGCTGACGCTGGCCGTAGACCCGGGCAAACGTGTTTATGTGCGTCGCATTGCGGTCAACGGTAACCAAGTGACTGCGGACCATGTTGTTCGCCGTGAAATGACTCAGCTTGAAGGTGCGTGGTTATCTAACCAAAGCCTCGAGCGTTCAAAGCTACAGATCCAACGTCTGCCCTATATGGAAAGTGTTGACTTTGAAGTTAAGCCAATTCCGGGTATTGACGACCAGGTTGACGTTGATTTTAAAGTAAAAGAGCAGCCAGCAGGTAGCTTCCAGGCCGGTGTTGCCTATGGGTCGTATGGTGGTTTGCAGTTTAACGTTGGGGTGAGTGAGTCTAACTTCCTCGGCACCGGTAATCAGCTGGCGTTTAACATTAATACGGGTCGCGGCTCCAAGCGTTACACTGTGTCTTATACAAACCCTTATTTTACACCGGATGGCGTATCTCAGGGGACGAGTGTTTTCTACAGTGACTTTGACGGTAGTAAGCTGGGCCTGATTGATTATGACCAGACAAACTATGGTCTGGGTACAAACTTCGGTTTCCCAATCGATGCCGTTAACCGCATTAACTTTGGTGTGCGCTGGATAGAAGAGGAGCTGGATCGCATTCCAAACTACGAACAGTCTCGAGTCATGGTTCTGGCGTTTACCGATCAAGACAATCCGGATGCCGGATTTGATTTTACCAAGTATGAGCTAAGTGTAGGCTGGTCTCGCATCACGGTTAACCGTGGTATGTTCCCGACAGATGGTTCACGTCAAAATGCCACCTTCAGGGTTACCACACCTAACTCGGATCTGAACTTCTTTAAAATCAACTACGATTCACGTTTCTACTGGCCAGTCAGTAACGACCACCGCTGGGTGTTTTCTGCTCGCGCGGGACTTGCCTATGGTAATGGTTACGGAGAAGTCAACGGCTTTGAGCAAACACTGCCATTCCAGGAATTCTACCGTATTACCGAAATGGAATTACGCGGCTTTGACCGTAACACCATTTTACCGCGCGCGTTGCAGCGTGTACCTACCTCTATCGGCGGTTCACCATTGCCAGATGGTACAGTACCCGGCTCAATTGGTGGCGACCCGGAATTTGATAACCTGATCCAGGGTGGTCGTATCGGTGGTAACGCAAAAGCGTTAGCGGGCATCGAAATGATTGTTCCGACTCCGTTTATGGACGAGGAAAACACCAGTTCAGTGCGCACCAGCTTCTTTATTGATGCTGCCAACGTCTGGGATACGGAGTTTGACGTTGATCGTTACACCAACTTATCACCAAGTGTTTATAACACACTGTCGGACTACTCTGATCCAAGTCGATTCAGAGTGTCTACGGGCTTATCTGTACAGTGGATCTCACCAATGGGACCTATGCTGATCAGTTTCGCCTACCCACTGAAAAAAGAAGAAGATGATGAAACAGACTTCATCAGCTTCAATATAAGTAATACTTTCTAAGGAGCTAATTGTGAAAAACCTATTTAAAACTTCAGCCATGGCGCTGATGGCTACACTCATGATGGGTGCGTCTGCGTCTGCTTTTGCACACAAAGTTGGCTTGGTCGATATGCAAAACATTTATGGTAAGTTGCCGCAAATGGCCGAGATTGAAAAAACACTGCAAGCCGAATTCGCTGAACGTCGCCAAGAATTAGAAAAACTACAGGGTGATATCCGTTTCGAAGCTGAAAAGTTCAAGCGTGAAAGCGCGACAATGAGCGAAGACCAGCAAGCTGAATTGCGTAAAAAAATTCAGGGCATGCAGCAAGAGCTGGCCACAAAAGGTCGTCCTCTTGAGCAAGAAATTAAAGTGCGTCAAAACCAGGAACTGGCAAAAGTTCAGAAACTGATCGTTGATGCCATTGAAGAAGTTGCCAAAAAAGGAAAATATGACGAAGTTCGAGTAAAAGATACGACAATTTACTTCAACCCTGATAAAGTTTCTGACCTGTCTGATAAAATTGTTGAAGTAGTCAGTAAAAAGTAATGACCAAACACTACACTTTGTCGCAGTTGGCTGAGGCACTGGGCGCCGATTTACAAGGCGATCCAGCTCAGCCAATTGAGAAAATCGCCACCTTGCTCAATGCAGGTGATAAGGACATTGGGTTCCTTGCGAATAAAAAGTACCGCAGCCAACTTGCATCCACGCAAGCAGGTGCAGTGATCCTCTCGCCTGGTGAGGCTGAGCACTTCTCCGGGAATAAGCTCATCTGTGATAACCCATACGTTGCCTATGCCAAGTTGGCGCAATATATGGATACCACACCCAGTGCCGCACAGGGTATTCATGAGCGGGCATCAGTGGATGCATCCGTTAAACTTGGGCAGAACGTCAGCATTGGCGCAAACGCCGTAATAGAAGCGGGCGTTGAGCTGGGTGATGACGTGCAAATTGGCCCTGGCTGCTTTGTTGGTAAGCATACCCGCATAGGTGCAAAGACTAAACTGTGGGCCAATGTCACCATTTATCACGAAGTCGTTATTGGTGAGTCATGCTTATTTCAGTCAGGTGCTGTGATTGGCAGCGATGGCTTTGGTTACGCAAACGAAGGCGGAGAGTGGGTTAAAATTCCTCAGCTCGGTAGCGTCATTATCGGTAATTGCGTAGAAGTTGGCGCGAGTACGACCATTGACCGTGGTGCGCTGGATGACACTGTGATCCACGACAATGTGATCCTGGATAATCAAATTCAAATTGCACACAATGTTGAGATTGGCTACGGTACGGCCATTGCTGGCTGTAGTGTTATGGCCGGTAGTGTAAAAATCGGTAAGTACTGCCAGATAGGCGGTATGGTGGCTGTCAACGGACACAATGAAGTGTGTGACGGAGTCGTCATTACAGGTATGAGCATGGTAACCAAAGGGATCTCCGAGCCGGGGATTTACTCATCAGGTATGCCACACACCACCAATAAAGAGTGGCGTAAAAATATTGCTCACCTACGCAATCTTTCTGATTTTAAAGCGCGACTGAAAGCGCTGGAAAGCCTCACTGAACAGCTTAAACATACTGATAACTAAAGGATGTTATTTTGGCCAACGAATTAAATAGCTTCGATATTCAAGAAATCCTCAAGCTGCTACCACATCGTTACCCGATGTTGCTGGTAGACAAGGTTATTGACCACAAACCAGGTGAATACTTACACGCAGTTAAAAATGTGACTGCCAATGAGCCTATCTTTACTGGTCATTTCCCTGATCAGCCAATCTTCCCTGGCGTGATGATTTTAGAAGCACTGGCTCAGGCGACTGGCCTTCTGGGTTTTAAGACAGTCGAGAACCGCGGCGATAATGAACTATACTTGTTTGCAGCGATAGATAATGCGCGCTTCAAACAACCTGTTGTGCCTGGTGACACCATGCATTTACATGTTGAATTTGTTAAAGAGCGCCGCAATATTTGGAAGTTTTCTGGTGTTGCTAAGGTCGACGGTAAGGTCGTATGTAGCGCTGAAATAATGTGTGCAAGAAGAGAGTTTTAAGTGTGATCCATCCTACTGCAATTATTGAGTCAGGTGCTCAGCTGGGCGAAAACGTATCGGTTGGTCCGTATAGCTATATCGGCAACGATGTGGTTATCGGGGATAACTGTAAAATTGAATCTCACGTGGTGATTAAAGGACCCAGCGTGATTGGTTCAGGCAACCACATTTTTCAGTTCGCGTCAGTGGGCGAAGCCTGTCAAGATAAAAAGTACAAGGATGAACCAACGAAACTCGTGATTGGTGATAACAACATTATTCGCGAGTGTGCCACCATTCATCGGGGTACGATTCAGGACAAGGGTATTACCCAGATTGGCAGCAATAATTTGTTTATGGCGTACACTCATGTTGCGCATGATGCTGTCATTGGCAACAACGTGATTTTTGCTAATAACGCCAGTGTGGCTGGGCATGTTCATGTGGGCGACTTTGTCATTCTGGCCGGTAACTCCGGGGTACATCAGTTCTGTAAAATCGGCGCACATGCTTTTGTTGGCATGTACAGCGGCGTAAATCAGGATGTGCCGCCATTTGTTACAACCACGGGTACACCGGCCCGACCTGCCGCGATTAACTCAGAAGGGTTAAAGCGCCGAGGATATGAGTCGGATGAGATCATGGCTATTCGCCGGGCGTATAAAACGCTATTCCGTAAAGGGCTTAAGCTGGACGAAGCATTGGAAGCAATGCGTGAGGACGCAGCTAAGTTTGCTGGTGTACAGCAAATGATTGACTTTATTGCGACCTCAGAAAGAGGCCTGGTTCGTTAAATTTATATAACGGCCGATAACCTTTCTACATCGCATATCTGTATCTGATATACTAACGCCATACAGCCTGTATGGCGTTTTTTTATTCTAAAAGAATCACATGGCCAACGAAAAAGAAATTACGATAGGGATTGTTGCCGGCGAACTCTCTGGTGACATTCTAGGTGCCGGGCTAATCCATGCCCTGCGCGAACATTACCCAAATGCACGATTTATCGGTATTGCTGGTCCAAAAATGCTGGACGCGGGGTGTGAAACCTTATTCGATATGGAAGAGCTGGCCGTGATGGGCCTGGTAGAAGTACTGGGACGTTTGCCACGCTTGCTGAAAATACGCAAACAACTGGTAGAACATTTTATTGCACGTAAGCCAGATATTTACATTGGTATTGATGCGCCCGATTTTAACCTGCGTGTCGAAAAGCCTTTAAAAGCGGCCGGAATTAAAACCGTGCAATATGTGAGCCCATCAGTCTGGGCCTGGCGACAAAAGCGTATTTTTAAAATCGCAGAAGCGACCAACCTGGTGTTGTCTCTGTTGCCATTTGAAAAGGCGTTTTATGACAAGCACGACGTGCCCTGTACCTTCGTCGGCCATACACTGGCAGATGAAATTCCTCTGGATGTGGATGTGGCAGCTGCACGTGCGCAATTGGGTCTCAAAGACTCTGATACTGTGCTGGCTCTGTTGCCGGGCAGCCGCGGCTCAGAAGTGAGCCAGCTCAGTGAAACTTATCTGCTGACCGCCAAAGCGCTGGCTGACAAAATTCCAAACTTAAAAATTCTTGTCCCTTTGGTAAATGAAAAGCGCAAAGCTCAGTTTCAGGCTATTCAGGCCCAGGTAGCCCCCGAGCTGAGAACGATTTTGCTGGATGGCCAGTCCTCGCTGGCTATGACCGCGGCCACTGCCGTTTTGTTGGCGTCCGGGACCGCCACGCTCGAAGCCATGCTCTATAAAAAGCCTATGGTGGTAGGATACAAGCTTAAGCCCTTAAGCTATTGGATTTTTAATACCTTTTTTACCTTCAACATTAAGCATTTTTCATTGCCAAACCTGTTAGCAGACGAAGCCCTGGTAGAAGAGTTTTTACAACAGGATTGTAACCCTGATGCACTCACGGATGCATTGCTACCTTTGCTGAAAGGGGATAACTCAGCGCTGATCCAAAGATTTTATGATATTCACCAGAATATTCGCCGTGACGCCAGTAAACAGGCGGCACAGGCCGTAGTGGAGTTAATTGATGCAAATTGAACGTCCTGATGTGCAGTTTATTGCAGGCGTAGACGAAGTGGGTCGTGGCCCTCTGGTTGGTGACGTGGTGACAGCAGCCGTGATCCTGGATCCGGCCAACCCAATCGAAGGTCTGACGGATTCGAAAAAACTCACCGAGAAAAAGCGCCTGTTACTGGCGCAAGAGATTAAGCAAAAAGCACTTTGCTATCATGTGGCACGTGCCACGGTCAGTGAGATTGACGAGCTTAATATCCTGCATGCCACTATGTTAGCCATGACGCGTGCCGTGGAAGGCTTAGCGGTGAAAGCGCAGTTTGTGTTTGTTGATGGCAACCGTTTGCCTGAGCTGAGTGTGCCTGCGCAGGCTGTTGTTAAAGGAGACAGCCTGGTGGCTGAGATCAGTGCAGCATCTATACTTGCAAAAGTCACGCGGGATCAGGAAATGCTGGAGCTGGATAAGCAGTATCCACAATATGGCTTTGCGGCGCACAAAGGCTATCCAACGAAAGCGCACTTTGCTGCGCTGAGTGAGCATGGTGTCACACCGCACCACAGAACCAGTTTTAAACCCGTGCAGCGTATTCTGGCGGAGAAGCAGTAGTTATGGCAGTCCCTGAGTTTGTTCATTTAAGAGTACACAGTGATTTCTCGATGGTCGACGGGCTGGCGAAGACTAAGCCTATTGTGGCACGTGCCGCTGAGCTGGCCATGCCCGCATTTGCGATAACGGATCAGATGAACCTGTGTGGTCTGGTGCGGTTCTATGGCGCAGCGCATGGCGCGGGTATTAAACCGCTGGTTGGTGCCGATTTCTGGTTGAAGAGCGATCAGTTTCCGGATGAGCCCAGCCGCATCGTGGTACTGGCAAAAAACAACGAAGGCTACAAAAATCTGACGCTGCTGATCTCCGAGGCCTATTTACGGGGTCACGTATTCCACCGGCCTGTTATCGACAAAGCATGGCTTGCCAAGTACAAAGAAGGCCTGATCTTACTCTCTGGTGCCAAAGATGGTGATGTCGGTAAAGCACTACTCAAGGGCAACCCGCAATTGGTCGCCGAGACTGTAGAATTCTACGAGACCCATTTTAGCGATCATTATTTTCTGGAGCTACATCGCACCGGTCGCGAGCAGGAAGAAGAATACCTTCATGCAGCGGTTGCGCTTGCAGCTGAGCGAGGCTTGCCCGTTGTTGCAACCAACGAAGTGGTATTCCTGCACGAGCATGACTTTGAGCCGCACGAAATTCGCGTAGCGATCCATGATGGCTATACGCTGGAAGACAAAAACCGGCCCAGACGCTTCTCCAAAGAGCAGTATCTGAAAACCCCCGAGCAAATGCAGGAATTATTCAGTGATATTCCGGAAGCGTTGCAAAACACGGTCGAGATAGCCAAACGCTGTAACGTTACCGTTCAGCTGGGCACTTATTTCCTGCCAGATTATCCGACCGGCGACTTGAAAATCGAAGACTTCCTGGTAAAGGTATCCCGAGACGGTCTGGAAGAGCGTTTGCAGTTCTTATTCCCGGACGATACCGAGCGGGCAGAGAAACGTGGCCCTTATGATGAGCGCCTGCAAATTGAGCTCGACGTAATCAACCAGATGGGGTTCCCCGGTTACTTCCTGATCGTAATGGAGTTCATCCAGTGGAGTAAGGATAATGATATTCCGGTGGGGCCGGGGCGGGGTTCCGGTGCAGGCTCCCTGGTGGCCTATGCACTAAAAATTACCGATCTGGATCCTCTGGAATTCGACCTGCTATTCGAACGTTTCCTTAACCCTGAACGTGTCTCGATGCCCGATTTCGACGTCGACTTCTGTATGGACCGCCGGGATGAAGTAATCGACCACGTATCTAAGTTATACGGCCGTCAGGCGGTGTCTCAGATCATCACCTTTGGTACCATGGCGGCCAAAGCGGTAATTCGAGATGTTGGCCGGGTGCTTGGCCATCCTTATGGCTTTGTAGATCGTATTTCTAAGCTCGTCCCTGGCGACCCGGGTATGACACTGGCCAAAGCGTTTGAGGTGGAGCCGCGTTTGCCAGAAGTGTACGACGGCGATGATGAAGTGCGTGAGCTGATCGACAAGTGCCGGATCCTTGAAGGGTGTACACGTAACGCTGGTAAGCACGCCGGGGGCGTAGTTATCTCGCCCACCAGCATCACCGACTTTGCTGCCCTTTATTGTGACGAAGAAGGTAAGTTCCCGGTTACCCAGTTTGATAAAAACGACGTAGAAACCGCAGGTCTGGTTAAATTCGACTTCCTCGGTCTGCGTACTTTAACCATCCTGCAGTGGGCGTTGGACATGACCAACGAGCGGCTGGCGCGAGATGGTATTGATCCGGTGGATATAGCGGCGATTCCGTTGGATGACCCGGCCAGTTTCGAAGTGCTGCTCAGAGCCGAAACCACCGCGGTATTCCAGCTGGAATCGCGCGGGATGAAAGACTTGATCCGTCGTCTTAAGCCTGACTGCTTCGAAGATATGATAGCCTTGGTAGCCCTGTTCCGTCCGGGTCCGCTGCAATCGGGCATGGTAGATAACTTTATCGACCGTAAGCATGGTCGCGAAGACATCTCTTACCCTGATGCGCAATACCAGCACGAAAGTCTGCAACCGATCCTGGAGCCGACTTACGGGATCATCCTGTATCAGGAGCAGGTAATGCAGATAGCCCAGGTTCTGGCGGGATACAGCCTGGGTGGCGCGGACTTGCTGCGTCGAGCTATGGGTAAGAAAAAGCCCGAGGAAATGGCCAAGCAGCGAACCACATTCGAAGACGGTGCGAAAGACAACGGCGTTGATGGCGAACTGGCAATGAAGATCTTCGATCTTGTAGAGAAGTTCGCAGGTTACGGCTTTAACAAATCTCACTCCGCTGCTTATGCACTGGTATCGTATCAGACGCTGTGGATGAAAACCCATTATCCGGCCGAGTTTATGGCAGCAGTAATGTCGGCGGATATGGATAACACTGATAAAATCGTCACCCTGGTGGATGAATGCGAAAACATGAAGTTGACGCTGCTGCCACCAGATGTCAATGCAGGTGTGTATAAGTTTGCGGTAAACCGCCAAGGCGAGATCGTCTATGGAATCGGTGCCATCAAAGGTGTGGGTGAAGGTCCGGTTGAAGCCATTCTCGAAGCCCGTGAACAGGGCGGCCCGTTTAAAGACTTATTCGATTTTTGTGCCCGGGTTGACCTTAAACGCCTCAACCGCAGGGTGATTGAAAAACTGATTTACGCAGGCGCACTGGACCAGTTGGGTCCGGAGAAAACACAACCAGGCCGTGCTACATTGCTTGCGAGCCTCAAAGATGCCATGAAGTCTGCCGAGCAGCATCACAAAGCTGAGTCTTTGGGTCAGAGCGATTTGTTTGGCCTGCTGGCGGTTGAGCCGGATGAAGTAGAGCAGGCATTTGTTAAAGCCCTTCCTCTATCGGACGATGAATGGTTGCAGGGCGAAAAAGACACGTTAGGCTTGTATCTGACCGGTCACCCCATAAATCAGTACAGAAAAGAGTTAAAAAATTACACCTCGGGTCGTCTAGTAGAATTACAGCCGACGAATCGCGATGTGCAATCGACGGCTGCTGGTTTGGTTATCAATGCAAGGGTGCTGATCAACAAAAAGGGCAAACGCTGGGGTCTGATAACTTTAGATGACAAGAGCGCACGAATTGATGTACGCTTATTCCCTGAACAGTTTGAAATGTACCAAGATATGCTGCAAATGAACCAAATCTTGGTAATATCCGGACAGGTCAGCTTTGATAACTTCTCCGGCGGCATTACAATGACCGCCAGAGAAGTCTGCACCATAGCTCAGGCCCGCGAAAAGCGGATCAGTGCGATAAAAATGACATTGAATATGGTGCAAATTGACGCGAATTTCATCGATAATCTGAAAAAAGTACTGGAACCGTATAAATTCGGTACGTGTCCGGTAAAAATCCAATATCAGCGCCCGGACGCGATAGCGGAAGTGACATTAGGTATGCAATGGTGTGTGACGCCCAGTGATGATCTCCTCAGACGGTTATCCAAGATGGCGGCGCAGGAAATAGAACTAGAATTTAATTAAACAGGTAGTTTAGAGCATGAGCCTCAATTATCTTGAATTTGAGCTTCCAATCGCAGAATTAGAAGCAAAAATCAATGAATTACAAAACGTAAGCCGCTCTGGCAGTCTTGATCTCAGCCTTGAAGAAGAGATCAGCCGCCTCAAGGAAAAAAGCGTAGAACAGACGAAAAAGATCTTCGACAATTTGGGTGCCTGGCAGGTATCTCAGATTGCGCGTCATCCGCTTCGCCCTTATACACGCGATTATATCGAGCGTATTTTCACTGAATTTGACGAATTTGCGGGTGACCGTACATTTGCAAACGACCCGGCTATTTTGGGCGGTGTTGCACGATTAGACGACAAGCCAGTTATGGTTATCGGTCAGCAAAAAGGCCGTGACACGGCAGAAAAAATCAAACGTAACTTTGGTATGCCAAAGCCTGAAGGCTATCGTAAAGCCTTACGCCTGATGGAAATGGCCGAGCGCTTCAAGATGCCAATCATCACCTTCATCGACACACCGGGTGCGTATCCGGGCGTTGGCGCTGAAGAGCGTGGTCAGAGTGAAGCAATTGCACGTAACCTGAAAGTTATGGCTGCTCTGAAAGTGCCTACCATTTGTACTGTCATTGGTGAAGGTGGTTCTGGTGGTGCACTGGCGATTGGTGTGGGCGACCGTGTTAACATGCTTCAGTACAGCACCTACTCAGTGATTTCACCAGAAGGCTGTGCCTCTATCCTGTGGAAGAGTGCTGAGAAGGCACCTCTGGCCGCAGAAGCCATGGGTGTATCAGCGACACGCGTTAAAGAGCTGGATCTCATTAATACCATCATTGATGAGCCTATGGGTGGTGCACATCGTAACTATGATACGATGGCGAAGAACCTGAAGGCACAGCTGAAGCGTGACCTGGGCGAACTTGAAGCACTCAGCACAGAAGAAATGCTTGAGCAACGCTACCAGCGCCTGATGTCATTTGGCTATTGCTAAGCCACAATGACAGCACAAGATTGAAAAAAGCCGCATCGCGGCTTTTTTTGTGCGCGTGAAATCGGGATAATACACCTCAGGTACAGACAATTGCCATATATATGACTCAGACCCCGTTCTATAAACGTTTTGCAGCCAGCCTGGACAAATTACTGGCTGATGAGAGAGTGTACTCGGCAACAGGTGAGATAGCGCCTGCGGTAATGCGTGGTCTTACCGTTGCGCTCTCCGGTGGGGTCGATTCTGTGGTGTTGCTGCACCTATGCCGTCACTACGTACAAGCTCATACCCATCTGGCGTTACAGGCAATTTATGTCGACCATGGTTTATCGCCTAACTCAGCGCAGTGGCGGGCATTTTGCCAGGCGCAATGCGATGCGCTGGCGGTCGATTTTACTCCGGCCTCGGTCAAAGTGGTGGCACAAAGCCGACAAAGCCTCGAAGCGCAAGCCCGCACGGCACGCTATCAGGCACTGGATGCACAGGCATATCCACATCATGCATTAGTACTCGGGCAGCATGCGGATGATCAGGTTGAGACTTTCCTGCTGCGCCTGAAACGAGGTTCAGGTCTGAAAGGGCTGGGGGCGATGCATGCACGCACTGTGTTGCCATCCGGCCGGGTGTGTCTGAGACCTCTGTTAACCTCCCAGCGCGCTGACATAGAAGCGTTTGCGCACATGTTTGAGATCTCACATATCGAAGATGAATCTAACCTCAGCGACCGCTTTGACCGCAATTTCTTGCGTAATCAGGTATTGCCCTTGTTAAAATCCCGCTTTTCAGGGTTTGTGCCAAGCGTTATGCGTTCCGTTGAATTGTTACAGGGGCAACAGGCGCTGCTGGATGAAATCACCCAGACGGACCTGGCCTACTGTTCGAACGATAACAGCTTATGTATCGAGCGCCTTGGCGGATTTACGCTGTTGCGCCAGCAAAATCTGGTGCGAGCCTGGCTGGCGGAGCAGGGCGTTCAGATGCCTTCGCATAAGCAGCTTGAACAAATCCTCGGACAGGCACTTAACGCCAGAGCAGACGCACAAATGGCTGTTACTTTGCCTCAGGGGCAGGTTCGACGTTTCAGAGGCGCACTTTATTGGGTGATAGAACAACCAGCCTGGCGTGCAAGCCATGACATAGGTCAGACGCCGGTGGTGCTGGATGATGCCCATACTTTACAGGTGCAGCAGGGTAAAGGCGTGCGTGTACCTGCGCCAGATGAGCAAGTGTCAGTACGATTTAATTGTCTGAGCGAGAAAGTTAAACCACTCGGACGAAGTGGCCGTAATACCCTGAAACACTGGCTAAAAGATTATGGTGTCCCAACCTGGGAGCGCAGCCGTGTGCCCCTGATTTACTACAACGACGAGCTGGTGCAGGTGGTGGGCTTTTTCGTTAATGAGGCGTATGCGTCGTCTCAGGGACTCAACTGGAAATTAGAAGATGCAAGAAACACAAAAGATCGGTGAATCGCTGGCGAACAAAGCTATCTGGGCAGTACTTGGCTGCGGTGCATTGTTTATAATCCTGGCGGTAAATGGTGGACTGAACATTGCCAATGTCGCGCTTAGCTTAAGTGTGGGTGGACTCAGTGCAGTACTGTTGCTGGCTTACTGGCACGGTAAAGGTGGCAGCTTTTTTATCTTTGGCCTGGGTGCGCCCATGCTGGCCATCATATTCAGTGATCTGCCAGACTTTTTGTCACTGGCCTGGGTGATCAACAGCTTCTTTGGTGGCTTTGCCCTGCTGCTGTTGCTTTACAAACTGACAGTGTTGCGCAAGTAAGGACCATATTGCGTTAGGGGACGCAATATGGTTGAGCTGTTGCGGGTTAAATTGTACGTGCGCAGTCTCGGCCTGCGTCCTTGGCGCGATACAGCCCCTTATCTGCCCGCGAGAAAATCTCATTCGGACAATCCTGGCTGGTGGCCAGCGTAAAACCAATACTGGTTGTAACATCATGATTCTTCATGACAGTGCAGCACCTGACCGATGCCATAATACGTTCTGCAATTACTTTGTTGGTAGTAAAGGCTGGATCGTCAATCAGGATCGCAAACTCATCGCCGCCAAAACGGAACACAGTGTCTGTGGCCCGCACAGATGATTCCAGAATACGGGCAAACTCAATCAACACGTTGTCACCCATTTTATGGCCATAGAGGTCGTTCACTTGCTTAAAATTATCCAAATCCAGCAGCATCAGGCTAAAATTGCAGTGGTGACGACGACTGCGTTCAAGTTTCTTTGCCAAAAACTCATTGAACTGGCTACGGTTTGATAATCCGGTCAGTGAGTCCTTGGTTGCCAGCTTTAACACACGCTGATACATCAGTGCATTTCTCAGTGGATACAGCAAGCAAGTGTGCAGCTGGACCAACCTGGCCTGCAGTGCCTCACTCAGGCGATATTTACTGAAATACACAATCTGACCCAGATGCTGGTTATTCAATTCCAGATCAAAGGTATAAGGACTGAGCTGGTTGTTGCTCTGCTGCATTTGAAACACGCCTTCACTAGAATGAAACTGGAGTCCGGCCAAGTTTATTATACGCTTAATGTAACCAGCAAAGATGTCGAGTAGTCCATTTACATCCAGAGTTGTTTGCAATTTTTCAGTCAGGCTCATCGGGTTTTCGGGGACATGCGACATTTGCATTTGCGCGTTAAACGGCAAAAAATCCCCGCGCGTCGGCGCCCGTTGAGTCAAAATATGGACATTTTCCATCTAATATTCCCCTAAAGTACAACATTCAGTCTGTTCTAAGCGAGTTTCATGCCAAAAATTTAAACTGGCTGAAAAACAGCTGCTTGCTATATTTAGTAGTGAATAAAAAATGCTCAACACTATTTTATTGACGCTTGGGAGGCGGTTTGCAGCAAAATTTTGCCGGGTTTTTAGGTGAGGATGTCACCAGTACATTAGTTGCCGCCCTGGAGGGTCAGTTTGCCGGGTTGATAGCGTTATTACTCTGTGCCGTTGCGCTGGTGTGGTCGTTCAAGCGTGTTGGGCTGCCGCCGATCCTGGCGTATCTGCTGACCGGCTTACTGGCAGGCAGTTATGGGTTTGGCTGGATAGACAACAGCCATGAGATCCAACTGATCGCCGAACTGGGGATCGTCTTCTTACTTTTTAGTTTGGGTCTGGAATTTTCAATTCCTAAACTGATGGCAATGCGCAGTGTGGTATTTGGTCTGGGAAGCTTACAGGTTCTGGTCACCACTGTGGTACTGGCGGTGATCTTAAAATATCTCGGCTTTAACTGGATAGAGGCACTGATCATTGCCAGTCTGATAGCCTTGTCGTCTACTGCGGTTGTGGTCAAGGAGCTTAAAGAGCGGGGCATATTAAACATACGTCGTGGCCAGCTGGCCGTAGGCGTATTACTTTTTCAGGATATTGCCGTTGTTCCTTTGCTTATCACCATTCCTTTATTAAGCCAGTCTGACAACCAGGTGCTGGTTGGGGCTTTAATCCTCGCGCTCGCTAAAGGGGCGTTTGTCTGCATGTTGCTCTGGGCCATTGGAAAGTGGGTGCTGCCTAAAGTATTCAATGAAGTAGCGATGGCACGCACCGATGAATTATTCGTACTGACGACTTTGGTGGTAGCACTGTGTGCCGGGGCGCTGACCTATGCGTTTGGTCTGTCTATGGCTCTGGGCGCGTTTTTGGCCGGTATGATGCTCGGTGAGAGTCAGTACAGGCACCAGCTGGAAGCTGAAATTCGGCCGTTTCGCGATATTCTGATGGGGTTGTTCTTCGTCACTGTGGGCACGCAGTTAGATGTTTCTTATGTAATTCAGTCTTTTGTTTACATTATTCTGGTGCTTGCGTTACTCATATTGCTGAAGCTAAGCATTATTTTCCTGCTGGCGCAGTTAATGGGAGAGCGCCGCAAAGATGCGTTTGCAGCGGGTATCTTGCTCTGGCAAATGGGGGAGTTTGGCTTTGTGCTGGTTGCTCTGGCCGGAAAACATCAGCTACTCAGCGCTGAGGTCGCGTCGTTTCTGATAGCTCTGGGCGTGCTGTCTATGGCACTTACGCCATATTTGATCAGTGAAACAGACCGTCTAGTGAAGCTGCTTCGCATTGACAGCGAAGGCCGGCTTGATCCACACGAACAGGGGTTTATAACGTCGAGCAAAGTGAAAAACCATGTGGTGATTTTTGGGTATGCTCGTGTTGGTCAGACTATTGCCCGGTTTTTACGTCCGGAGGCCATTCCGTACATTGCGGTGGAGCGCAACCCGGCGATTGTGCAGGAGGCCCTGACCGCCGGTGAACCTGTGGTGTTTGGCGATCCAACCCAACAAGAGGTGCTCAAGTCTGCCAATGTCAGCGAAGCCCGCCTGGTGATCATCTCACTGAATGACTTTGATAAAGCTCAGGCGGTCATTGATGCAGTGAAACGTTTTGCGCCAGAGGTAAAAATTCTCGTCAGAATGAAAGATGACACCCACCTTGAAGCCCTAAAAGAGCTGGGGGCGACAGAAGTGGTGCCCGAATCGCTGGAGGCCAGTCTGATGATGGTGTCGCATGTATTGTATATGTCGGGCGTGCCGATGCGGCGGATCCTTAAACGAGTGAGTATAGAGCGACAAAATCGCTACGAATATTTGCACGGCTTTTTTACCGGCGACAGCCAGGAAATGAAAGAATACGCAGGCCCGGAAGGCGCAAGTTACAGCTCAGACAGGCTGGAATACCTGCATGCAATCGCATTGCCAGACGACGCCTACGCTGTAGATAAGTCAATCGCAGAGCTGGACCTGGCGCGTCATAAAGTGGTGGTAAAAGCACTGCGGCGCAACGGAGAGGAAATTTCCATCCCCGATGAGGAAACCACCTTGTGCGCCAGTGATGTATTGCTGCTAAAGGGCAAACCGCGCCGGGTAGAGCGGGCGGAACAATTCCTGTTAGACGGCCTGCCTTAGGCCCGTTAATCCAGCTCCAGAAAAGCGCGTATCTCGTCTAACCTGTCTAAGCCATCCTGATAGCCATACTCAATCAACTGTCGGGTGTAGGCTTTTTCGAATAGCAGGTAACTGGTTAAACTCGACGGAGAGTGCCGTTTTACCCCGATAGAACGCAGTAACAGCTTGATGGCCATTGGCAATGCATCGTAGTAGTGCAGCGCCAGTTCATTAAAGTTGTGAGTAGGGTTAACCACCAGAGTATTAATATGTTTGAGCTCTTTGTGTTTGTCTCTGGCAGGCAACAGGCCCACCGTGCGATTAACCCGCTCCAGCCGCTCAAGATCAGACTGCAGCGTGTCGCTGAATACACTATCAAGTAAATGACCTGCCACCACAGACATGCCCGGAAAATGCGGTTCGTAACCAATTGGCGTGGGTATTTTTGGCTGCTCCACACCAATAATAAAAATTTTTTCTGCCCCCAGATGAATCGAAGGGCTGAGCGGTGACAGTTGGTGGATTGAGCCATCGCCATAATAATGATGTCTGACCCGTACGCTGGGAAACACCATGGGAATGGCACTGGACGCCATCAGATGATCAAGCGTGATGTGATCGGGTACGCCAATACGTTTAGCGCGCTGCCAGGGCTGTGCATCTCTTGCCTGATAAAATGACACAGAGCGACCAGTCGAGTAACTGGATACAGTAACTGACAAGGCATCCAGATAACCACGCTGAATATGGCGGTCGATCCGAGAGAGATCGAGCACATCGCGCAATAAATGGCGAAGAGGGGTGTTGTCGAGCAAGCTCGCTGGTGGCTGGTTAATGTATTCCGCCTGAAAACTTCGCATCATATTACCCAGAATATGGCCAAATGCCCCGATAAAACCGCTTTCATAAACCATATCGGTATGGAAGTTTTTCCAGATAGACTCCACTTTTCGAATGGCCAGATGCATATTCGAGGCATAGCAGGCAAGGCCCGCTGAGTTGATAGCGCCCGCCGATGTACCATTAATAATACGAAATGGCAGCGGTGCGGTTCTGGGCAGGCTGTGTGCCAGTGCCTTAAGTACACCAATCTGATAGGCCGCACGAGCGCCGCCACCGGTTAATAGCAGGGCCGTTTGAGGTCGTGAACGCGAGGTGTGATGTTGACTCATATGCTTCCTTAACCACTCAAATTTATTTGGCTGATTTGAGATTGCCATATCAGCCATAAAAGGTCAGACACTACTACTATAACGGTATGTTTAACTTAGTAAAACAGTAATACATCGCTTAACCGAAGCAAATTCATTGACGATTCATATTGAGCCCATATGCTCACTAACCTGTAATTGGTATTGCACCTTATCAGGGATGCGATATCTTTTACTATACTGATCCACTCAATTGAGTAGCTAGCCTGAAGGCAAGCCGGGCTCAGCGATATTAAGGCAAAAATGGCACGGCCTGATCGCAATGCATGTGAGCGCCCTGATACCGTGAGCGGCTGAGTTTATCCTCCTCATGGCGACCTGCTCACCTGGATTAGTATTGAATACTCACCAATACAGGAAGCATAGGTGAGTAGACGCGTTTAAAGATACCAAAAAAGCCACAGGTTGCAGGCGCAAAGGTCGTCAAAACGGCCATCAATAAGCTATAATCTTTTGTATATTATAGATTATTTTTGTTGTCTGGTGAGTGGCAGGCCGCTATATCTGGTACTTTAATCACCCTAAGTGCAACAAATTCGTTTAGCAAATTTAATGGAGTTTCCATGTCAGAGCACAACTCAGCAGAATCAAGGAACAGCAAGCCTTCTAATAGCCACTTACTGCTTGCCGTAAGCGTGGTCGTGGTCCTCGTGATAGTGGCCATTTTTGTGCTTTCAAACCGGGACAATCAACAGGAAAACACAAAGTTTAAACAGGATGTTGTGGTGCCGGAGAAAACACCAATGGAAGTCGTTAATACCGCGCGCCCGGAGCCGCAGCCTCAGGTTGAAGAAGCTGTTGAGCCTGCACCGATTGTGGAGCCTGAGCCTATTCCTGAGCCAGAGCCGCTGCCACAGCGCGAACCAGAGCAACCGATTGCAACGCCGCTGCCCTCACTGGACGACAGCGACGTGGCTCTGAGCGAGCAAATTTCGAATTATCTAAGCGATACCGCGATGGATTTAGTGGTGACCGAGGACATGATCCGTCGTAGCGTGGTGTTTGTGGACAACCTGGCACAGGGTAAAGTGGCTAAAAAGCACTTCCCGGTCAGCAAGCCCAAAGACAGCTTTATGGTTATTGAAGATGATATCATCATCACAGATCCAAACAGCTTCGAGCGCTACACGCCTTATGTGAACATGCTGAATGCCATGAGTACTGCGCAACTGGTGCGTACGTACAACAAATTCAGACCCTTGATAGGGGAAGCCTATGAAGAAATTGGCTACGACGGGGGCGAGTTCGACCTGACTTTGCAAGAAGCCATAGGCGAGCTGCTGGAAACTCCAATCCCGGAAACCAGCCTGCCTTTACTACAAGAGTCAGTCACCTACAAATATGCCTATGCAGAATGGGAGCAACTGTCTGATGCACAAAAACTCTTCCTGCGTATGGGTCCGGAAAACATGAAAAAAATGAAAAAGCGCCTGCAAGACCTAAAAGCCGAGCTGGCCAAGTAACCCGAAAACAAAGTAAAAAACCCAACCAAACCAACAAAGCTCGTCTAATTGTATACTCACTATGCAGTTAGCCGGGCTTTTTAACATTTCCCCTTGCAACATGACGCGAAACTCGCGATAATCCCTCCCGCGCCAAACAAGGCCCTCAATGGTAGTCTTATTGGTCCTCTCGCAACGATAGTTCGTGAACCTGGTCAGGTCCGGAAGGAAGCAGCCACAGCGAATGACTCGTGTGCCGGGATGTGGCTGGTAAGACTGCCACCCAAACTCCAAAAGTTTGCGGTGTCAGATTTCACTTCAAAATCAAAAATCTTCTAAAGCTAAAAAAAAACTTTCCAGCTACGCTGTTACTTTGCCATATATGTTCTGTGTAATATTTGAATATTCAGAAAGCTCATGTTGCGTAAAGCAGGAGCCATATCCGTGAAAAAGCAGAGCTGTCGATTTTATGGTTGGTATTTGGCTGACAGGTCAAATGGCCGACTAGTCCAATGCCTATCTCATATTCCTACATCATTTCTTGTTGTACATGGCTGAACTAGCTTTGGTGCATACTTGCCTGTTGACTTAGTTTTAGTAATGCTTAAAAGTGTCTATTATTCTAGGGGCATGCAACAACTTGCTTCTATCAAATTCATAGAAGGATGTGAGTAAATTGGCAAGGAATAATAACCAGATCGCGTTGGCTGAAGTTTTAAGAGAGTTTGAAGATAACGGTACTACCTTTACCGCTGAGATGGTAGCTCAACGCACTACTTATAGTAAAAACTCCATCAACAAGTACATTAATGAGAAGTTGCTTGATAAGTTCATTTTTCATGCTGGTTCACGCACCAAATACCGTATTGAAGGGATAAGTGCATTGTCAAATGACGCATTCCTTTCGGTAATGAGCCAGTCAGCAAAAGTTAAGCAGAAATCACCAGAAGAGCAGTTTCACGACAAATTGGTTAGTCGGAGCCTCGATGCATTCACTTTGGCGCTGGAAGTATATAACCGACCAAGTATGAAAAATCGAGTTGAGGCATTTGCAATCATGATGGTCAATGCTTGGGAGTTGCTGCTTAAAGCAGAGATCCTCAAAGCAGAAGGATATGAAAAAATCTTTTACGATGGAGAAAAAAGTATATCCATTTCAGATGCGGTTAAACGAAGGCTGCAAGAGAAAGATCCCGTCCGAATCAATTTGGAGTCGATTATTGATTTACGTGACCATGCCATCCACTTGCTGATACCAGAGTTACAGCCACAATTATCCCGACTTTTTCAAGCCACTGTCTTGAACTTTCAAACACGTTATAGGAACGAAATGGGCAATGCACCTCTTGCTGGACAAAGTGTGGGTATGCTGAGCTTGGTAGTAGATGGCCCAGTTCCAGAGATAGCATTAATACAAAAGTTATACGGTAAACATGCTGCTCGATCTGTTGCAAAGTTCATTCAACGTTTTGACGAAACATCGAGAAAAGTTGATTCTACAGAGTTCTCAATACCTATTGATTACAGGCTTGCTCTTGTTAAACGGGAAGACGAAAGTGATCTTTCGCTTAGTGTTGGCGATACAGGCGAAGGCGCTATTATTATTACGAAGACTAAAGACCCTGATGCTACTCATCCCTATCATACTAAAGGGGCGATTGAAGAAATAAACAAACGGCAGTCAACTATTCCAATTAAGAGTGGGGCTTTTCAAGCTGTGTTAAGTAAACACAAAGTTAATAGTCAGACAAAGTCTGATATGCGTTGGGTGATTGATGGAAGGCCTCGCTATTCTGAAAAATTCATCAGGTGGTTTGTTGACAACTTAAAACAGCCCAAATGGCTGGAGTCAGCTAAGGAGTTTAGGCGCAGCCAACTTAGGAACAAACGCTGATATGTCAGATATAAAGTTTGATTGTGGGACTCTCGATAGATGTTTATTCATCGGCGTCGTGTACGATTTATACCAACCACTTTACTTTCGAGATTTTGAATTTGAAACTGCACCTCCCGAAGTGAGTTATTTACTGGGCGTCCATCACAGGGCGAGTGCCTTGAACGATACATTCAAGTCACTTGAAACTATCTACCAACTATTATCACTGACTAATCTTCCGATCGAGACTCCTCTTGGGAATATTTCACGGTATAACTGGGTTAGATCTATTCTAGATGTTCTGTTAAGCAGAGTAACGTCTATTAGGGATTGCGCATTTCTATTGATTGAATCGGTTTGTGAGGTTGGTCTACTTCCTCGCCAAGTATCCAAAAAAGCATTAGTTCGCAGTGAAAAAGTATTAGCTAACTGTAGACTAATAAAAGTAATAAATGCAATAGCTGAAGCGGGCAAACACGTACGCGAGGAAAGAGATAGACTTTTTCATCGGGGAGAGAGAAGGGCTTTGGGGAGCCTTCCAGAATATTATTATGCGGCAAGTGCTATGGAAGCTTTTGGAAGTTTAGGCAAGTGTACTGGACCTGGTGGAGAGGAATTGGATCTCGAAGCGGAACACAAACAGGTTATCACAGAGATAGAGGACGAACTCCATCAAGTTGTAACTGCACTGTCGACAACGCTCACTGAAACTTTTGCAAATCTCTACCCAGAGTTTAAAAAGACGTTTATTCAAAAGATGGAGGCCGGAGATGGTGTAAGTGAAGTCGCGTTGGGTTTGATAGAGCGAGCTGAACATTACAACATTAAATTTTCTCAAAACTAATCTATTGAAACAAAATTTTGTGAGCATTTATAACTAGCAGATAAAAAGAGTAAAGTCATTTGCTTCATCACTCCTGTAGAAGCAAAGTGCCTAGCATGACTTGCATTAGTTCATTAAATGAGGGTCAAGAACCCATACACCTTGTCGCGGATTATCGGTTGTAGTGGTATCTTGTGTTAGCGCGAAATATAGAGCAACAAGAGGAGAGCGAGACCAGTCTAATAGTCGCGTTGGAAGACCATGATCTTGCATCAAAGCATACACTTTCCATGGGTTTGATTCGTTAGATTCGTTAGATTCGACATATTTACCATAGTCCCGGAGAAATCGGTAAGCAATAGTGTCTTCTGTTTCTGCATCTAATTGCATCCACCGAGCTTGCGGAATTAATCGAAAATCAATACTTCCAACACCCCGAAACCAGAGATCTGCGCCCAGCTCAGAAATTACCTCTACATAATGCCCTAGACTTGAATCACTACATCTTCCTTATAAGAAACTGGCAGGTGCACCTAATTATCATATTAGACAGTTTTACAAACGTGCTGTTAGAGACTCGCTTTCCTAGCAAGGAAAGTAATACCCTGATTTTGCGTGTAAAATATATATAACTCAAGGTTAACTTTTCGGACTGGGCATCAAACTCAAAAAAACGCACTTGCCTTCTAAAAAACAAGTGCGCCTTTTTGCTCAATCAATAAAGCATATTAATCAAGTAGATCAATAACACTCGACCGCAACAGTATTCCAGGTATTCGGGCTACCATCAACGTATTTGTTGCAAATGCCTTTGGCAAACAGGTTTTCCAGGTGGTAACCAAAGCTGGTGAAGTGGACCAGGTTGCCGAAGAAGGGGAACTGGCCATAGAATTGTAGCTCGACGAGCATGTCGTCGAGATTGTAATTCGTTTGCTCAGCAATAAAGCTCTGATCAATGGCTTGCAGGTTGATGATGGTTGGATCCGGGAAGCCAGGAACGACGACATGCAGGTATTCTTCATCATATTTACCATCGTAAAACTTCACTGTTTTCATCATTTCAGTTGGTGACAGCTGAGTCATGGCCAGTCTGAAGTCAGTGACTTCAAACACTTCGCGCGTCAGGTTTCGGTTTACGTAAATTTTGCCGGGTAAGACATCATGTAGTGCACGCATCACAGCTTGCTCGTCGTCGGTAACGGCTTGTGCCAGCGCATAATCTGGGAATCTGGCATTGGTAAAGCGCTCATAAGATTCTTTAACCATACCCATAAAGAAGGCAACTGTTTGCTGGCGCGCGATGATGTGAGCCTGCTCTTCAGTAACCGTTCTGGACATCAACAATGCGGCTTTTTTACCTGCATAGAAGCTCACCAGATTCTGGGTGATTGAATACACCGCAGCATTCGATGAGTTTTTAGGGTTACCACCCTGATGAATGCGAGTGCCATCGGCATAGTCAAAAATAGTACTCAGGTCAAAGCGACCGTTTTCTTCATTTTCACGCGCTTGTGCATTCCATTGAAACAGATCATGAGAAGCAAGGCCCATTACACCGATATCGACAACCCGGATTGGCTTTTTAGCCAGGGCCGGCAGGGAGAACAGCAACAGCAGGAGTACAGAGAGTATTTTCATGGTTATATTTTCCTTAAATGCAAATGAGAATAATTATATTAATTGTTTTTGTTGTGTGGATCAACGCAAGTGTTTATGTAAAGTCTGGTTGAACTTTGGTTGTTGATTGATACAAGAGCGGGCTGTTAAGTGTGATTGGTTTTTTGAAGCGTTTGCAGTCAGAGATTATTCTTAACGCGTAAGTGTGTGCTCACTCCCTTTTTCATTCTCATTTATTGGGTTGTCGGTTTGCTGTTGACCTCACTTGCTTTTAAATACTCCATTTCAAAAAATACCTTTTGACGAAGTGCCGAATATTCACAGTGCCAATTGCAGCGTGTGAACGAGTGAAGGTGTCATTGGTAAGTCTTAAATCAGCAATGTATATCTCAAAAAACCTTCATCAGAATAGTGGGTTAGTGCAATGGAAGCGTCACTTTTTGTCACTAAGGTGTGCAGCGAAATTTTTTACTCATCCGGGTTACTTATGCTGTGGGCCTGTCTGGGTAATGCCTTAATAAAGACAAAATAACAACGAACTACCGGAGAATAAGATGAAAGTTAAGCACCTGATGCTTTGTGCACTGATGTTGTTGAGTACACACAGTATGGCCGATTCACTCAAAGTCATGGCCTACAATATTATGCAACTCAATGTACAAGACTGGGACCAGCAAAACCGGGCAGAGCGTTTACCCAGTGTGCTGGCATCGTTGAGTGACAGCCCGGATGTGATCCTGATAAGCGAGGCCTTTAACAATGATGCAGAGCAGGCGCTGGCTGCATTGTCTGCGATTTACCCCTACCAGACACCTAACGTCGGGCAGGATTGTAGCGGCAGTGGCTGGGATGGTTTAACAGGGAACTGTTCAAACAGCCCGTTTGTGATCCGTGGCGGCGTGGTGATCTTGTCTAAGTATCCAATCCTCAAGCAAAAAGCACACGTGTTTAAAAACAGCCTGAACGGCAGCTGGGATTATCTGGCAAACAAAGGGTTCGCCTATGTAGAAATAGAAAAAGGCAATCAACGTTATCACCTGATAGGCACGCACTTACAAGCCACACATGACGGCGATACGGCACAAGAGCACCGCGTACGTATGGGCCAGCTAAGTGAAATTCAGTCATTTATTGAGGCAGAAAATATTCCTGCCAGCGAGCCTGTTATCATTGGTGGTGATATGAACGTGGAGTGGAGCAAGCAGCAGGAAGTCGCGGATATGCTTGCAACAGCGCATGCGCAATTAAACTTTCAGACGCCAGAGGTAGGGTCATTCCCGGCGAAACACAACTGGTTCACCAAGGCCAACGCTTATTACTTTGACTACAGCCTGGATTACAACGACACACTGGATTACGTTTTCTGGCATAGTGGCCACAAACAACCCAGCAATGCGCCAAGCATGACGGTACGTTATCCAAAAGCACAACAAAACTGGTACTGGAGCTATCTGCGCGGCAACTGGAACCTAAGCAGCGGTCGCTACTATCATAACGGTTACTATAACGAGCTATCTGATCACTACCCGGTACAAGTTAACTTCGAGTTCTAATGCATGTTAGAAACTGCCTTACTCAACGTATTGTTGAGTAAGGCAGGCCAAGCAAAGCAGACTACGCTGTAGTGCCTCGTTGTAAGCGAACCAGATAAATAACTCCTTCATCCCAGACGGCTCGTGAGTCGCGTTCTACCTATACACCGCGTGTTTTTTCTTTATCATAGACGAGCCGTATGTCATCCCGGACGCTTGCGAGCCGGGATCTGCCTACAATCACGCAGCTGTAACTTGTTTTAGACGAACTTTACAAACCACTCCGTCACTCTGGGCGTGTGCGAGCCCACCAAGCTGGCCGTGCAAGTGTTGCCAAACCAGGCGAGTGTACGTGATATCGATGTTGCTACTTGAGAGATGCAAGGCGCATTCAGATAGTTGGCGAAAAGGAGAAATAGAGCGAACGAGATAGCTATCCGATGTGGTTGCCTGATATATGAATATCGCGGTGAGGCGACTCTGCCAATACAATATGCAAGGGGGAGTAAGTCATGCTATGTCGAAATCACAACACCTTGCCAAATAGGTAAATAGTGGGTCTAATAATACGCATAATTAACGTTGTTCGGGCAGGGAATGAGTCACGTTGTAACGGTTTAAGTCACAAATGGTTGAAAACAAAAGTTACTCCTCAAAAGCAAATTCCCATAGCGTAAACCGCACCAGCCGGATACGCCTGCAGGTAGCAGCCCAGTTCAACAAGCGATTATGCGTACAGCGTACGCATGAATACTAAAGCGTCAGGCGGCAAATAACCTCGGAGATATAGCTAATGACCTCAGTCAGCCCTGAATCTCATACCGGAGAGTTGGGAGTTTCGTTCATGCAACTTCTGTGTGGGGCTAGTAAAGTTATTTTTCGTCCTATTCAGCTATTCGATGTTGGTATTGACGGGTTGATAGAACCTCAAGTTGAAAACGTCGCCACTGGAGCTTTTATTGGTGTTCAAATTAAAGCTGGACCAAGTTTTAGGCGCTCAGGTGATAGTAAGTATGTGTTTCGAAGTGATAGGGCTCATTTTGAGTACTGGTCACGCTGTACATTGCCAGTAGTTGGTGTTGTCTACGATCCTGAAACCCAAAAAGCGGTTTGGACTAACTTAAGTGATTTCGCTAGTCGAGCCCTTTCAACCAATGGCCCATGGTCTGTTAATCTGTCATTGGAGTGTGACGAGTTAAGAGCCGAGACTCTTTCAAATCTGATATCTAGCGCTGAATTTACGCGAATCAACAGACGCTTTGAAGATTCAATGTCCGCAACGATGATTCAGCATGAAGGTAATAAGCAGATAAAGAATGTCAGCGTAAACAAAAAGTTAGCGTGGGAAGAGCTATTCGAAACGTTTTTGTCCTTACTCCATGATGAGTGGACTGTCGCAGATGCTGGTTACAGGCTTTCCTGGTATTTTCCGATGGAAGAAAACGATCCTCGACGTGTCTTTGCGTTGGCTCGTCTGGCACAAGTTAGTGATGTGCAGCTATTC
This sequence comes from Pseudoalteromonas sp. XMcav2-N, assembly GCF_024124545.1. Classification (GTDB taxonomy): domain Bacteria; phylum Pseudomonadota; class Gammaproteobacteria; order Enterobacterales; family Alteromonadaceae; genus Pseudoalteromonas. The sequence goes on along the minus strand of NZ_JAMXSF010000013.1, from coordinate 2,685 downwards.
AAGATTATTAGTGCGATGGAGCGAGTTCAGGAAGACAATGCAGACCCTGTCGCAGAACACCTTTGCTATATAATTGGATATGTCCAAAATGTAATTGAACGATTAGAAGAAGCCGTCGTTCAGGGGCGACTGCGTGAAGGGAGTGAGTGGGTAGCTATTCAAGCTATTGAGCTAATTGGAGAAGATCAGAGAGAAGATTTATGGGCCAAGTGCAGCGCCTAACAAAACCATCAAGCCGACGCCCTTCCGTCGCCTTTATTGGGCTTGGCGCGAGCGCCAGTATAGCCCAAAAAACACTCTGGTCGGTTGCGGCTTATAGCAGCGTTAGTTATGAAATTTAGAATCTTAACGTTAATTTTTGTCTTATTAGCATCTACTAAATTGATTGGTTGTTCTGGAGAAACACGTATTGCTTCGCCAGATGAAAATCGTGAGGCCTCCGTTCGGAGTGACTCAGGAATATTAGTTCTTTCAATACTGGATGCAGGTGGCGAAAATTTATATACGGTTAATACTGGGGCTAGTGATTTCCAACGTTGGTCTATCGAGTGGTTAAATAATTCAGAATTACTATTAAGAAGTAGCGATATAGGGCCAGTAATTTTCGTAAATCAACCCGATGGTTCATGGGGAAAAGTAAACCCATTGAAAAAATTATCCCCTGATGGGCTAGAAGTTATTTACGCATATTGGAACAATTACAAAGAAAAAACACTGAGTCTCAGTATCTTGCAAGCTCATGGCGATGCAAAGGCGGCTTTTATTGTTAAGCAAAAAATTGAAACTCAGATCGTAGTCTTGGATTTAGTAAATTGCGCACAGTGGCAAGGAAATAATAATTTTGTCATTAAGACAGGTAGAGGTGAACGTATATTTACAAAAGATCAGGATGGCACTTGGGTCGAGAAAATGGCTGGCAACAAGTTGCTCAAAAAGACGCCTTTAGTTTAGCATTTTCTGATAACATGTGGTTTTAAAAGTACGTTGCTGGTATGCATTTAATCTAGCGCAGTTGCCTTCCTGTCATAACATAATCGTTTGAACCTAACTTTTTTGCTAAGCCTGATAGTCGACCTGCAAGGTCGGTTTGGGATTAGCACCACATATCACGTGTATGGAAGCGGTAAATAGCAAGTTGGTCGTTATACATGGCGATGCTGCCAAGCTGCTAATTCAAACGCCTGAAATTGTGCTTTACTGCGATAGGGCCCTTTATATTTCGACCCAGCTCATAAGAGAAAGCTGGTTGCTATCGAGCAAAGTCTCAGTTGCTAGCACTAATGAATCAAGGCACCGGGCATGAATTTGGGGGCAGTTTTTTCTGAGCATATCGTGTAGGATACTGATATCACTCATGGTGTTGTTATCTGGTTAGTTTTTGGCGAAATAAATTTGATCAAACAATACCGTGCGTGTCCATCATATTGATTTAAAATAAAATTATCTGGGGATTCCTCAGACAATGGCGTTATAACGCAGTCTGGTTTATTTTTAAGTTCTTAACATCCTTACAATTGCCTAAAGAAAGTTCAGTGATAGGCTATATACTTAAGGGTATTGAAATCATTATAGGTTAAATGTTTGTTTTTATTGTGTATTATTGTCACTAGTTCCCTATGACAAGTACATAAACTGGGGTAAAAGCTTGGGGCGATTCGCTTCGGTCAAATTTTTATCCATTAATCGGACGCAGACTACCCAAACTATGAAAGCATTTGTATTACCTTTGAGTATTTTTAGCGTACTTGTTTTGACTGTTTCGTACTTTTTTGAGATACCATTCTTGAGTTCTATGCTCATAATTATCTCACTACTTTTTTGCGGCGGTGTTATTACAGAGGGTGAGTACATGCCAGGTCAAACTGATAACCCAGATGGATCGGAAATACATCCATTTGCTGTGCTGGGAAGTTTAGCGTTTAGTTTCATTCTTCTAGTCGTTATCGGGTATTTTTATCCCAGCCTTTTCAACTACGGCTTTTAGGTAGCTGACAAGTGCATAAAGAAACGGGACCATAACAATTGGCTTGAACCTCGGAAGATGAGCCGAGGTGAGTGATGAATACCTTAATTGAGCAAATTCGATTGGAAATTGCCTATCGAGGTTACTCCAGTAAGACTGAAAAGTTCTACTTTGATGCGCTTCAAAATTCAGGCGTTTCTTTAACAAGCCGCTGGATAAAGTATCTACCGATTAGGTGAAGTAAGCCGTGTGTTTTCCTATCGGAAAGTAAAATTTACTTGGTTATATCTCGTCACAGCTTTTTCTTAAATCGGGGTTATTAGCAAACATTTGAAACCCTGATAGCAAGGTGTTCTTGTAGTTGTATACACCGCGTGGTTATTCCTTATGTAGACGAGCCGCAGAATCAGTCCGTCATCCCGGACGCTTGCGAGCCGGGATCTACCTTATTACCACTCCGTTGTGTTTTGTATAGTCACTACTAATTTAGCCGTGTAAGTGTTGCCTGGGAAATGAATATCGCGGTGAGGCGACTCTGCCAATGCAGTATGTAAGGGGGAATAAGTCACATTGTAACGGTTTAAGTCACAAACGGGGCCTTGTTGATCAAATCCAAATAGCTTAGGAAACGCTGCGATTTCAGCTGTTTCCCTGATATTCAGGCATACCTAGCCCGGCCATTCTATTGAGCACTTTCACTTTTATCATCGCTTCAGTGTGCT
>NZ_JAMXSF010000012.1 GCF_024124545.1 Pseudoalteromonas sp. XMcav2-N | reverse complement strand
CGTACTTTCTTTCTGGGATCTTTAGTCTGTTTGGAGAGCTTACTAAATTCAGAGGGCAGCAAAATCATTATCACATCGATGGATATTAGATTTTGATATTAGATCATAAATTTAATCAATTTGGTATTAGTTGAGAGCGCCGACATTTCTCCATTCAAACAGATCTACACTACCGTCATCCCGCACTTGATGCGGGATCTACTAACAGGCCACACAGTGAGTATGGATCGTACTCAGAGGAGACAATCATTATCAGACTCCAATCAAGATCAAGCCTGACTAGATAAAATAAGTTTTCTGCTGGATACTAAAACAGCATTTTTTAGTAGTCGTTAATTGCTGAGCAATTTGCCTTATATTTTTCCTGATAAGTGGTGTCAGACATCAGCTTTCTCACTGACTGATCGAATATCCTCGCATATTTTTCACTATGTTGATTTATCAACAGAAACCCCTGGTTAAAGAATGCTGGTTTTGGCTGTCTTACCAGGCGTTTCAGATCAGAGTCTGGTAGGGCTTTGGCGTATTCTCTCTCTGTCTGCTCATCCAAAATAATAATGTCTGTGCGTCGGCGTAGCAGAAATTGTAAGTTTTTGGTGGTATACGTTGCCTCCATGACTTCAATCTCATGTTCCTTAATGGCTTGCCAAAGCAGATCTGGATAAGTCAGGCCTTTGTTAATTAGTAATCGATAGGGCTTGAGGTCGGCATAAGAGTTAAATTTGAATGCCAGAGTATCAAGATGATAAAAGTGAGATACTTCTGAGGTGATAGGATAACTGGTATAGATGTACTCTGATGCCCGCTTTTCATTATAGTACCAGTAAGCGCTACCTATAAATTCAGTTTTTTTCCCCTCCTCATAGGCCCGCTGCCATGGCATAAACACAAACCTGACCCGGATCCCGTGCAAAGCAAATGCATCTCGGATAAGCTGAGCGGTACAGCCCTGATCCTCACGGTGCCTGTCTACGTATGGTGGCCATTGACCTGTTGTAATATGTACTGTCTCGGCTGCGGTAGTGAGACTAAAAACCAAAGCAAAAATAATGTATTTCACTGACAAGGCTCTAAAAACTGGGCTAAACAAAACTATAGCGCTTATTGTTGAATAAAACGAATAGGCCAACAAAAGCGATTAACCAAATGATGAGAATAAAAGGCTAAGTTGTGGAAAGTTTTTTAGATATTTATGAACGAGCATGCGCGAGAAAAGGCTTGAATGATTCACTGGAGCCACTACTCACGGAGCCATTGTCAAAAGTACAGCTGATAAAGCTATCCGATGATGTTTGGTTAGAAGAATTTACAAGAAAAATATTTCAAAGTGGGTTCTACTGGTCTGTGATCAATGCAAAGTGGCCCGGTTTTCGTGAAGTATTTTGGGACTTTTCGGTGGAAAAGCTACTGTATATGTCGCCTGAAATGTATGAACAGCGTGCACAGGACGAACGTATAGTACGTAACTACAAGAAAGTGCAGAGCGTTGCTCATAACTGTCAGATGATCCATGAGCTGGCACTTGAACATGGTAAGTTTAGTAAGCTAGTGGCGAACTGGCCGGAAGACAACATTATAGAATTATGGCTCTTGCTGAAAAAGCAGGGGAGCCGGCTGGGTGGTAACACAGGTCCTTATGCACTGAGGGCTGTTGGAAAAGATACATTTATTCTGAGCCGTGATGTTGAGGCTTATCTGAGAGCACATGATGTTATCTCTGGTGGACTGCATAGCCAAAAGTCATTGCGTGCTGCACAAGCCTTCTTCAATGAGCTACGTAGACAAAGTGGTTATTCGTTGCAAAAATTAAGTCAGCTCGTTGCTTATAGCGTGGGTGACAATGTGGTAGGAGTTTCATCATGAGTGACTTTTTTTCCCGTTACACCGAATTGGGTGAGGTTTACCTGGTGCCGCAACGGCCTCAGCAGTTTGAACACGCACAGCTACTATTAACCAATTCAGACTTATTAACCGAATTGGGTATGGATGTTGATCAGCAGCAGTTGCGAGACTATCTGGCGGGTAGGTCCCGAGTTGAAAACATCGAGCCGGTTGCAATGGCATATTGCGGTCACCAGTTTGGTCACTTTAATCCACAGCTTGGTGATGGCCGAGCGCATCTAATCGCCTCCTTTACTACAGCGCAGGGGCATACCTATGATATGCACCTGAAAGGCTCTGGGGCGACGGTTTTTTCTCGTGGGGGCGATGGGTTATGCGCACTGGGTCCTGCCGTGAGAGAATACATCATGAGTCATGCAATGCGGGCGCTGGGAGTACCGACAACACAGTGTCTGGCAGTGTTGTCGACCAATCAGCAGGTAATGAGGCAAGAGCGAGAGCCCGGTGCCGTTGTATGTCGCATTGCCAGAAGCCATATCCGGGTTGGAACATTTCAGCTGATGGCAATGAAAAAGGACGTTGATGCAATGCAGCAATTGGTGGAGCTTTGCATCACAGATCAGTTTAATGACATTTCCTCAAGTGGTGAGCAAAGAGTCTTCGACTTTTTCGAGCGTGTATGTTTGCATCAGTGTGCCTTGATCCTAAAGTGGATGCAGGTTGGTTTTATCCATGGTGTTATGAACACGGATAACACTCTGATTAACGGTGAAACCATTGATTATGGGCCCTGTGCGATGATGGAGTCTTTCTCATTTGATGCGGTGTTTAGCTCCATTGATCGTCAGGGACGTTATGCATTTGGTCAGCAACCGAATATTGCCAGCTGGAACTGTGGCCGCCTTGCTGAGTCGCTGATGCTGTTGATGGATGATAAAGATGCCGCACTCGAACGCTTTTCCGGTGTCTTAAGCCAGTTTGCGGAAGAATTTAACCAGGGCTATCAACAGATGTGGTCAAAAAAGCTCGGGCTACTAAGCTGGCAGGAGTCTGATCAGACACTGTTAAGTGAACTGCTATCGCTCATGCAGCAAAACAAACTCGATTACACCAATACCTTTGCAGCCCTTACCAACTCGATACAGCCCACTCCGCTTCCTGGTTATGTGATACCAGAGGTATTGGCTGACTGGACCGGAAAGTGGCGAAAACGAGTTGGAGACAGCAACTTGTCAGCTGCACATACTATCATGCAGTCGGTTAATCCTGCGATCATCCCGCGCAATGGTATGGTCGAGCACTTCATTGGCGAGTTTAACCTCGCGAAGCATAGCGACGAATTTACACAATGGCTGCATGCACTCAAAACGCCTTACTTATATCAGGTATACCCTGCAAGGTGGCTGGCAACCATGTCGAACGAACAGACCTATCAAACGTTTTGTGGTACTTAAACTATGAGTGAACAGACCGATCAGGCATTGACCTGGCAGGAAATCAAACGGCAGATCCTCACGCACAAAACGCCATTGATTTATGCCCATCTCATCGCATTGTGTGCTGCTTTGGTGAGTGTGCCTATCCCACTGATGATGCCTTTGCTGGTTGATGAAGTACTATTGGCACATCCCGGGACGGCAGTAGATACGTTGAATGCGTTCTTACCTGCGCAGTGGCAAGGCGCAACAGGCTATATCGTATCGATCCTGATTGCCGTGATATGCATGAGGCTCGCAGCGCTGCTGTTGGGGGTTGCTCAGTCTCGGCAGTTTACCATTATTGGTAAGGATATTTCTTATCGGATCCGCGAAAGACTGCTGGTGCATTTGGCAAAAGTGCAGCTAAAAGAATATGAAACACAGGGTGCTGCGGCGATCAGCTCTCGATGTATCACAGATATTGAAACACTCGATGGATTTATCAGCCAAACTTTATCCCGTTTTTTAATTGGTATTCTAACGATTATAGGAACGGCTGTAGTGTTACTCTGGATCGACTGGGTGCTTGGATTGATCATTCTGACTCTGAATCCTGCAGTGATTTACTTTTCCCGGCAATTTGGCAAACGTGTCAAGGATCTTAAAAAGCGTCAAAACAATGCCTTTGAAGCGTTTCAGAGTGCACTGGTCGACACCTTAGATGCCATCGCTCAGTTAAAAGCCATGCGACGTGAGCAAAGCTATTTTGATACCGTTGTGGATGCTGCAAAGTCATTGCGTCATCACTCTGTACAGTCACAATGGAAGACCGATGCGGTCAATCGCTTGAGCTTTACAGTATTCTTATTAGGCTTTGAGGTGTTTCGCGCCATTGCCATGCTGATGGTGGTCTTTTCTGATCTGACCGTTGGCCAGATCTTTGCGGTGTTTGGCTACTTGTGGTTTATGATGGGGCCGGTACAGGAAATACTAAGCATTCAGTATGCTTACTACGGTGCCACGGCTGCGCTACAGCGCCTCAATCAGGTTCTGGCATTTGACACCGAGCCGCATCAGGTGGCAGACAGCAAGATATTTCAACAGTCCAATATCCGGATAGATTTCCGTCATGTCAGCTTTGCTTATCAGGATGGTTTGCCAGTACTCAATGATGTGTCTTTGACTTTACCCAGTGGGAAAAAAACGGCTTTGGTGGCGGTGTCTGGTGGCGGCAAGTCGACTGTCGTTCAGTTACTACTGGGGCTATACCAGAAGCAGGCCGGGGATATCATGATTAATGATATACCGGTAGAAAAAGTGGGTTTTCACGCAATTCGCGAGCATGTTGTAACTGTGTTACAGCAGCCGATACTGTTTAATGCCAGTATTCGGGAAAATTTGTCAATGGGTAAGCCGTGTGATGATGAGCAGCTTTGGCATGCGCTAAAGGTAGCCGAACTTGCCCAGACCGTTATGGAAATGCCACAGCAGCTCGATACCGTGGTAGGCAGAAATGGCGTTCGCTTATCTGGAGGACAAAAACAGCGTCTGGCGATTGCACGCATGGTAGCTGCCGACCCTAAAGTAGTGATACTCGATGAGGCGACTTCGGCGTTAGATGTTGAGACAGAGGCGAAGATCCACCGCAACTTAAATACCTTCTTATCTGGCAGAACCACACTCATTATTGCACATCGTCTGAGTGCGATTCGTCAGGCAGATCAAATCTATGTATTGGATGATGGAGTGGTGAGTCAGGCTGGCGATCACCTTAGCCTGGTTGCAGAGCAAGGTCTTTATCGAGTGCTATTTGGTCATCAGAGCTGAATGTAAAATTAACAAAAAATTCCTATCTGGTGTTAAGTAAATATTAAGACATCATCTACTATTATTACTGCAAATATCAGATTGCACTATTATTTTACAGAGGGAAGGATGATGAAACTAAGAATGCTAAGCATTGTCGTATCAGCTTTAATTGCAACCGGTGCGCAAGCCGACGAGCACAAAGAAGGCATGTATTTAGGTGTCTTTGGCGACTACTACAATGCGGAGTGGGAAAATAGCCGAGATGCAGCCGGTGTTACGGTGGATGACTCAACAGGCTGGGGTGCTGAGTTGGGTTACCGTTTCAGTAAATACTGGAGTGGTCGCATTGAATATGCAGACATGGATTTTGATCTGTCGGGCGTTCGTAACGATTCTGTCGATGGTGACAGGATTGGCGTTGACGCTTTGTATCACTTCAACGGTGGACCTTTCTATGCGCTGGCGGGTCTCAAGTCAATTGATGTCTTTGACAGCAATACCTTTGTGAATGTGGGTGCAGGATATCGCCATCACTTCAGCGATAACTTTGCGGCTAATTTTGAGACGGCGATTTATCAGGGTATTGACCGTGGGTACACGGATGTTGGCGCAAAGCTGGGGATCAATTATTTCTTTGGCAGTTCAGGTCACAGCAAGCCTGTTGAACCTGCTCCTGCTCCGCAGCCAGAGCCTGTGGTGGTAGATGCAGCGCCTGTTGATAGCGACAAAGATGGTATCTATGACATGGATGATCAATGTGCTAACACACCTATGAGCGATGCAGTCGATGCCAAGGGGTGCACACTGTATGAAGACAAAGAAGTGACGGTTAGCCTGCTGGTACGATTCCCTAACAATAACTCCAGCGTGTCTCAGCAGTATCTGGATGACATTCAGGCGGTTGTACGCTTTCTGAATGAGCATCCTGAAACAACGGTGGTGCTTGAAGGTCATACCTCAGCGGTGGGTAAAGCAGAATACAACAAATGGTTGTCCAAGAAGCGTGCAGATGCCGTGGCAAAACAGCTAGTCGAGAAAGGCATTGATGAAATGCGTATTACAACGGTTGGCTATGGTGAAGAACGACTTAGAAACATGGGTGACTCTGCACAAGCTCATGCGGAAAACCGTCGTGTAGAAGCAAAAGTGAAATCAATCGAACGCGTAAAAGTTCAACGTTAATCAGATTTGAGTAGAGATAGCCCGGAGTGAACCGGGCTTTTTTGTGGCTGGTTTATACCCATGTCACTGACTATTTACGGTTACATATATTCATGAGTTTGCTCTTTTTCTTTTCTGACATTCACGTTGTTTATATCGAGTATAAGACGACTAAGTAGCCGTTTGATTTTCATCTATACTCTAAGACCTTATAATCAATCATCATATTTTATGTTTAAGTAAATTTATTGGTACTTGTGAGTACCTGGCTTTAACTATCCGTTCACGTCACCAAGAGGGCAAAACTGTGCTTCAAGAATATCGTAAACATGTTGAGGAGCGCGCGGCACAAGGGATCGTCCCTAAACCGCTCGACGCGCAGCAAACGGCAGAACTGATCGAATTATTGAAAACACCACCGGCAGGTGAAGAAGAGTTTATTGTCGATCTATTTATCAACCGTGTACCACCAGGGGTGGACGACGCTGCCTATGTTAAAGCGGGCTTTTTGGCCGCTATCACAAAAGGTGAAGCTGAGTCGGCATTGATCTCAAAAGCTTATGCAGCCGAGTTGCTGGGTACTATGCTGGGCGGTTACAACATTGCCCCTATGATAGATCTTCTGGATGACGACGAACTGGCACCCATTGCTGTTAAAGGGTTGTCTCATACCCTACTGATGTTTGATGCATTTTATGATGTTGAAGAAAAAGCCAAAGCAGGTAATGCATTTGCTAAACAAGTGATTGAGTCTTGGGCCAACGCTGAGTGGTTTTTAGAAAAGCCGGCTGTCGCAGACAAAATCTCTGTCACCGTATTTAAAGTCACTGGTGAAACAAATACCGACGATCTGTCACCGGCACCTGATGCCTGGTCACGGCCGGATATTCCATTACATGCGCTGGCGATGCTGAAAAATGAACGTGATGGGATTAATCCGGACAAGCCGGGCGAAGTTGGCCCGGTGGACCAGCTGGAGGTCTTGAAGCAACAAGGCTTACAATTGGCGTATGTCGGTGATGTGGTTGGTACCGGCTCTTCACGTAAATCGGCGACAAACTCTGTACTGTGGTTTATGGGGGATGACATTCCGTTTGTCCCGAACAAGCGAGTGGGCGGTGTTTGCCTTGGCGGTAAGATTGCACCTATTTTCTTCAATACCATGGAAGACTCGGGCGCGCTGCCGATTGAGTTACCCGTAGACGACCTGAACATGGGTGATCAAATTGATATCTACCCGTATGAGGGCGTTGTGAAGCGTCACGGCAGTGATGAGGTGATCACCACATTTAGCCTAAAATCAGACGTGATCCTGGATGAGGTGCGTGCCGGAGGCCGGATCCCGTTGATCATTGGTCGGGGCTTGACTGACAAAGCGCGTCAGTCGCTGGGCATGGCGCAGGAAGAGATATTCTGTAAACCGAAATTGATCCAAGATTCAGGCAAAGGCTTCACTCTGGCGCAGAAAATGGTGGGTCGTGCCTGCAATATGCCAGGTGTACGTCCGGGACAATATTGTGAGCCAACTATGACCACAGTAGGGTCACAGGATACCACTGGACCTATGACCCGGGATGAGCTGAAAGATCTGGCCTGTCTGGGCTTTTCAGCAGATCTGACAATGCAGTCGTTCTGCCATACTTCTGCTTACCCCAAACCTATCGATGTGAATACGCATCATACTTTGCCTGATTTCATTATGAACCGTGGCGGTGTGTCATTGCGCCCTGGAGACGGGGTTATCCATTCATGGCTGAATCGAATGTTGCTGCCTGACACAGTAGGCACTGGCGGAGATTCCCATACGCGTTTCCCATTGGGCATTTCCTTCCCTGCGGGGTCTGGTGCGGTAGCCTTTGCGGCGGCGACCGGCGTGATGCCACTGGATATGCCAGAATCCGTTTTGGTTCGTTTTAAAGGTCAGATGCAGCCTGGTATTACGTTACGTGATTTGGTACATGCGATTCCCTATTATGCCATCAAGCAAGGCCTGCTGACGGTTGAAAAGAAGGGTAAGATCAATGAGTTCTCTGGTCGTATACTGGAAATTGAAGGGGTTGAACACCTCACTGTAGAACAGGCATTTGAATTATCTGATGCATCGGCTGAGCGTTCAGCTGCGGGTTGTACAGTTAAGTTGTCACAGGAGTCCATCGAAGAGTATCTGAACTCCAACACCGTCATGTTAAAGTGGATGATCTCAGAGGGGTATGGTGATGTTCGAACCATAGAGCGTCGTATTACTAAAATGGAAGAGTGGCTGGCCAATCCAGAGCTGATGACGGCAGATGCCGACGCAGAGTATGCGCATACAATTGAGATTGATCTGGCAGAAATTCAAGAGCCTATTTTATGTGCGCCGAATGACCCTGATGATGCGCGTTTGCTATCAGAAGTTACCGGCGAGAAAATCGATGAAGTCTTTATAGGTTCTTGTATGACCAACATCGGTCACTTTAGGGCGGCAGGTAAGTTACTGGACAATTTCGGTGGTCGGTTACCCACTCAACTGTGGGTGGCGCCTCCTACCAAAATGGACAGGGATCAGCTAACTGATGAAGGTTACTATGGGATTTATGGTCGTGTTGGTGCGCGCATCGAAACGCCGGGATGCTCTTTGTGTATGGGTAATCAGGCTCGGGTGGCTGACAAAGCCACTGTGGTGTCTACGTCGACGCGTAATTTCCCCAACCGCTTAGGGACAGGTGCCAATGTTTATCTGGCGTCTGCAGAACTGGCCGCCGTGGCAGCGATTATGGGTAAATTACCGACCCCAGCGGAGTATCAGGAATATGCCGAGCGGATCAATGCCACTGCAGCTGATACTTATCGCTATCTGAACTTCCACAAAATGCCTCACTACACAAAAAAAGCAGACAGTGTGATTATTCAGCAGGCTGTGTAAGAGTAGTATGTTCGAAAAGCCAGCCTCGTGCTGGCTTTTTTAGTTTTCGGGGCAGAGCGAATACTGCTTGTGTATCAAAAAAGCGTCTTAATAATCTGTGCTGAGTGTTTTTTGATTATATTTCAATTTCTTGCTGGTATTTTTGATTATTCAGGTCGCCTTGACTATCCGGTGAGCTGAATTAAAATTGTACAATGATGTAAGAAATTGTGACCAGGGATCGTTACATGCTCCTTGTGTTGCATTCACGTCCACTCTGCGCAAGGTCTAATTCTATGAATAAATCGTTCATCATGGCGTGCTGTTTTGCAACAGGCACAGCTGCCGCAGCCCCTAACCCCTCTTATAGTGAAATCCGGCTTGGCTTTGAATCCATCGATTATAGTGAAGCACTCAATGATTTGAGCGGACTGGGTCGTCTTACCCAGGATGCGACTGTCAGGAACCCGACTATCCGACAACTGTCATATTCTGGCATCAACGATGACTGGGGAGTTTATATCGGGACGGCTGCAACTATATATCCAGGTCTGGATACAGAGACCTGGTATGTGCATGATTTCACGGACCCCAACGACAGTTCTGTGATACACCAGTTTGGCGCAGTACAGCTCAACGATTTTAAAGTTAAGTCCAACGAAATTGCGATGAGTGCCGCCTATAATATGACGCGGGCATTGCAAGTGACTATGGGTGGACGGGTATTCACAACCAGTTTCACCCGCTCGGATTTTCAATTTGCACAGCCCGGTGCAGGTCAGTTTGATCAGGTTTTACAGTCAGCTCCACGTGGCGAGAATGATCCGGTCGCCCGTTTTAATTTGCCCGGGCAAAACAACATTGGCACAGGAGATTTAGAAGGCCTGCCAGGGAACTTGCAATCTGTGGTGTCAACGACTGAAGATCAAATGAGTATTATTGCAGCTGTCGGAGTCAGGTATGACAGCAAGTTGCAGAACACCGCCAATAAATTCAGCTGGTATGCCGATGCTGAAATTACGCTCCCGATATATACACGGGTGCAAAATACTCGCACTATAGAAAAAACACTCAGTGAAACGTTTAACGGCTGGGGCATGCAAGCCCGTGCGGGCGTTCGTTATCAGGTATTTAAAACCATTGCCGTGATGGCGGGGGTTGATGTGTCCTATAAAGAACGTGATGCGATTTCAGAATCAGATGGTAGCCGGCGGACCGTGCCTGATATCGAATATACCAATGTGTCTCTTTCAGCTGGATTACAGTGGAGCTATTAATGTACAAACAAAGCAGTATCGCATTATTACTGACAGTAGCCTTGTTAGGCGGATGTAAAACGCTCGATTCGGTGAGTAATATTGTCAGCAGTGACAGCGCTACACCAGAGCAGATCCAGGCAGCTTACAGTAAAGCGGAGGCTGCTTATCTGGAGGCTCAGCGGGCAATCGCTTTGTCCGCCGAGGAGTCCCTGGTTGAGTACGACAGCGAGCGCACAGCTAAAGCAAACAAGCTCTGGCAGTCTTTACAGGGCGACTTTGCTGAGCTGCGTGCGAACCCCGGTGAGTCTCTCGACAGTGCCTCGCTTTTTTCGTCTGATACAAAAGCCGATGAGGTGATGGCAAGCAGTCAGGAGATCGTAAGCCTGCTTGCGGCTGCGCACAGTGCAAAGCAAGCTATCGTGAGCGTGCTTGAACCGATCCGTTCACATTTTGCGGTGCTCGATAAGTTGGAAACTCCACGGCACTTTGAGCGCCGTTATGAACGTGTTAAACGTCGTCACCTTGAACTCAAGGAAATGCTGGTGGCAGGCAAACGCGCACTGGTTGAAGGGAGCTTGCCTGAATTTCAGTCTCAGCTTCATGCGTTAGAGCAGGATGCTGCTGAGCACTACTTTTTGGGGAAAGTGCTTGGAGGCGTGAAACGACTAGCAAGCTCAGACAAGGTCGAGGTTTTACCTACGGTTTTTCAGGATGTCAAAGTCACGACAGAGTCTGCTCGGGAGTTTATTCGTCAAAATGTGCGTGCTTATGATGACATAAAGCATACTGTGAACCTGGCTGAATTACAGATAAAAAGACTGGAACAGCTTTTTTCAGAGCATTTGAGGAGAAAAACCGCCGTAGAAGATAAACGTGTTGAAGCGCAATTACTGACACTCGAAACTCAGCTTTTCCAAATGACGCAAAAGGCTGGGTTAGGGGACTTACGCCACCTGAGCTTTAGTGAACAACTGGCGGCAATTAACAATAAGCTGTAGCCTTACGGCCTTAGTGCCGGCCAATTTGGGTGGTGATAAGCCTGGCACCCACTCACTGTTTCATCACTCACCCACGTATTGTGAGTCGAAAAATCGCCCGTGTGTTCATTAAGGCAGAGGTGTTGGAGCTGTAGCCGCTTAGTTTCTTGACTATGTCTATCGGTTGAACCCATTGCTGTGTGAGTATAGGCTGCGTATTTGTATTCAACTACAAGTGAACTTGCTGTATCTGTATTTTTGATTTAAAAAATTGCAAAAAACAGGCTAATTATTCTTTTAAACCGACTAAATAAACAGATTCAAAATCATAATTCCCTCTAAAATGGATTAAGATCACCGCCAAATTGTCATCCCTAGGCGAGAGCAAAATGACCGCAGTAAACAACCAGAATTTGCTACAACTTCGTTTTATTCAACAAGCGCAGATCGATGCCGTTAAACCTTCGTTTAACCGTCTGCCAGACAACCCATATGCGGACGGCGCATTCCGTAAACGCCGTTATTCCGTCGTGAAATTCGCCGGTGGCGAGGTGGCATTGCAGCCGACCAAAGCCTTTGTGCAGGACGACTCAATTAACACCTTTCAGGGCAATGTTGAGCGCGTGTATGAAAACCTGGAGGATGAGCTGATCCACAGTGATGGGTTTAAACATCTGCTGAATGAGTTTAAAGCGATGACAGGTATCAGCGATGAGCGTGATATCGAAGTACACCAATTCCGTATGCTGGCCATTGAAAGCGATACGCCGCCAGCACCGGAAGGCGTGCATCAGGATGGCTTTGACCATGTTTGTGTGTGTGGCGTCTCTCACGAAAATATCGCCGGTGGTGAGCTGCTGGTATATGAACACAAAGAGGCAGAGCCATGCTTTAAGATGGAGATCAAAGATGGCCTGTTCGCTTTGGTCAATGATCGTGAGGTGTGGCACAACGCGACACCAATGAATAAGTTGGATGCAACGCAGACAGGATACCTGGACTGCTTCGTGTTTACCGCGTAAGAGGCTGCTATGAACCTGAATCAAGTGCGTCGTCAGTTTCCTGCGCTAATGCAGCAAGTGGCCGGTCATTCACCTATTTTCCTCGATGGTCCGGGTGGCTCACAAGTTCCTCAGTCGGTTTTGAGTGCCATGTCTGCTTATCTGGGTTACTTTAACTCAAACCTTGGTGGGGCGTTTTTTTCCAGCGATAAGACTGTTGAGCTGATGAATAATGCTCGCCAGGCTGTGGCAGATCTGCTTAACGCTCCGGCCAAAGAGCAGATTGTGTTTGGTGCTAACATGACCAGCCTGACCTTTAGCTTCAGCCGTGCCATCTCTCGCGACTGGCAGCCGGGTGATGAAGTGATTGTCACTAACGCCGATCATTTCTCGAACGTGTCATCATGGCGCCAGGCCGCTGAAGACAAGGGCGCCAGTGTCCATGCAGTTAAAGTGAATGAGGCCGATTGTACGCTGGATATGGACCACTTCCGCAGTTTGCTCAGTAACAAGACTAAGCTGGTGGCGGTGACCTACGCATCTAACACGACTGGCTCTATTAACGACATTAAACAAATAGTTGAGCTGGCGCACCAATTTGGTGCCTTAGTGTATGTTGATGCGGTACATTATGCGCCGCATGAACTTATCGATGTGCAGGCGCTGGATTGTGATTTCCTGGCTTGTTCGGTGTATAAGTTTTTCGGCCCTCATGTGGGCGTGGTATACGGTAAAATGGTGCACCTTGCAGGCTTTACACCTTATAAAGTTGAACCGGCAAAAGACGTTGTGCCAGGTCGCTGGGAAACTGGAACACAGAGCTTTGAAGGTCTGGCTGGCGTTGTCGCCGCCATCGACTACATTGCATCATTGAGCGGACTGCCTGAAGATACCCCACGACGTGAACGTTTAGGGGTGGCTTTTGCCAATACCAAAGCCCATGAAATGGCGTTGAGTGAGCACTTTTTGTCACGCTTGCAGGCATTCCCGCAGATCCGCTTGTTTGGTATCTCAGACACCACGCGTCTGGCAGAGCGCACACCTACCTTTGCATTGACCTTTGAGGGCATTGCACCGCGCACTGTATCCGAGTATCTGGGCAAGCAGCATATTTGTGTCTGGGACGGTAACTTCTACGCGCAAGGCTTATGTGAGCAGCTGGGTGTGATGGAGAGCGGTGGCGTGGTGCGTATTGGATGCATGCACTACAACACCATCGAAGAGCTGGACACTTTGTTCGGACACTTCGAAGCGTTACTGGCACAGTAGTCATAAAATAGGCGTCTGGTTAGACGCCTTTTTATACTCTTTGGTCTCAGCAGCCGTACTGAGGCTTGTTGCTGATGTAACCCAGATAGCTCATACAGTGCCAGGCGGGTTGTGTATGTGGGCAGGTCGTCGGTGCCAGGCTGTTACCGCCTGCAACGTCGTGAGTCTGCTGGTTGTTCAGTGGTGTCTGGTTAAGTCGCTTGATGGATTTTTTGATAGAGTCAGTTTCATAGTGCTGTCCTTATAGTGTGGTTTGAACAGAACCATCATATCTGCGGGGAATCTCAGTTGACAATTGAGATTTTTTTAATCAGTAAGGCTTTCCATGGTTTAGGTCAACGAGTGCACTCAGCATCATGCTCTCCAGTTATAAATGATCTTCAATATAATGGTTGAGTTGACTGATCCGCGCGCTCATTCCATCTATGATCTTATCTTTGATTTTTTCTCTGATCACATTGGGCAGTCGAGTGAGTGCATCGGGTGTGATTGCCAGTAAAATGGTGTCTTTGGTTGCCTGTGCACTGGTGCTGCGCTCCCTATGGGTTATGAACGCCCCTTCTCCTAGGAATTCACCCGGACCGACTTTGCCAATCGCGTGATGCTGATCCTGAGTGTAGATTGACAGCTCGCCGCTGAGCACAATGTAGAGTCGATTATCTTTGTCAAAGCGCCGAAATGCATGTCTGTCTTTACTGACCAGGTACAGGTGACTAAAGGACTCCAGCAGTACCTGACGTTCAGACAGGGTAAACTCTTTAAAGAAAGTCAGTCTGTTGAGAATTTCCAACTGTTTGATCAGTGGGATATGCTCCAGTAGTTTCATGATATAAAGCAAGTTCGGATCAGTATGACTGCATAGTGCTTGCTTTTTACAGTGGGGTCAAGGCAGAAGCCGGTACAGACACTGCCGGGCAGTCGCTCGGCAGTCAGGTATGCATTTAGCAGCCCGGATCATACGGAGAGGTTGGGCAAGTCAGCCCCTTGTATGTCATACATCCGGGGTTGTAAGGTGAGCTCGCGTACATACCACCAGCAGCTTGTGGGGTCAGCTCCTGAGCTAACGGCGTTTTGTTGTTCAAGCGTTTGAGCGATTTTTTCTGTAATCTGATTTTCATGGTCGTTCCTTAAATGTTGTATTTCGTTCTTTTAGTGTGCTAAGGCACGTATTAAAAGTACGGATTCAAGCTTTCAGGAACAAGTGATGTTTTTTCATACAGCTGCCAGCGCACTCAGGTAAAGTTGCGTTCTTTCAGCTTTCTAGTCAGGGTATTGCGTCCCCAGCCGATTTTCAGGGCGGCTTCTTGTTTGTGGCCATGGCACACGGCCAGTGCTGTTTTGATCAATCTGGTTTCGAGTTGCGCCTGAACCTGAGGCCAGATGTCTTCTTTGCCCTGATGCAACTCCTGCTCCAGCCAATGCTGAAAGGCGTCCAGCCAGTCACCTTCAATGGCATCTGTCGAGCTAAGTTGTACAGGTTGGTTCAGCTCTTCAGGCAGGTCAGCGACATTGATAACATCGCCCGGTGCCATCACAGTTAGCCATCGGCAGCTGTTTTCAAGCTGGCGAACATTACCGGGCCAGTGAAACGCCTGCATGACGTTAAGCGCTTCCTGAGTCAATACCTTACTGGGTACTTTCAACTCTTTTGCACTGCGAGCCAGAAAGTTCTCGCTTAACTTGGCAATGTCTTCACGACGTTCTCGCAGCGGAGGGAGCCTGAGCCTGACAACATTCAGACGATGAAACAAGTCCTCACGAAATTCCCCTTGTTCAACCAGGCGCTCCAGATCCTGGTGTGTTGCTGCAATGATCCGCACATCCACCTTCACACTGTGGTGACCACCAACACGATAGAACTCACCATCAGCCAGCACCCGTAATAACCGGGTTTGTACATCCAGTGGCATATCGCCTATCTCATCCAGAAACAGCGTGCCGCCATTAGCTTGCTCAAACCGTCCACGGCGAATGCTGTCAGCACCGGTAAAGGCGCCTTTTTCGTGGCCAAACAGTTCAGATTCGACCAAATCTTTGGGAATGGCGGCCATGTTGAGAGCGATAAATGGTTGTTCCTTACGCGGGCTATGATTGTGTAAAGCTCCTGCTACCAGCTCCTTTCCTGTGCCGGATTCACCGTTAATCAGCACGCTCATGCTGGAGACAGACAGTTTACCTATGGCGCGAAAAACTTCCTGCATGGCTGGTGCTTCACCAATGATGTCGGGTTGTTTGGCATTGTTGCTGGGTCGTCTGGCCTTATTATTCTGTGAGCTTGCCTGATAGGCGCGCTCAACCAAAGAGACTGCTTCATCGAGATCGAATGGCTTAGCCAGGTACTCAAAGGCCCCTTTTTGGAAGGCGTTGACAGCGGAATCCAGATCGGAATGGGCAGTCATAATGATGACCGGCAGGTTTGGGTGTTGTTCGGCTATTTCTTCGAGCAGTGCCATACCGTCTATGCCTGGCATCCTGACGTCTGAGATCAGCACCGCGGGTTGACCATAGGTCAGGGCTGTGAGCACATCCTGGCCGTTGGAGAAGCTCTCAGTTTGAAAGTCCGCACGGGCCAGCGCTTTTTCCAGAACAAAGCGAATAGAGGCGTCATCATCGACAAGCCAAACATTTTTCATGGTGTGATCCCACTTCTCATAATTAGTTACCAGCGCACCTTTGTTTGCGATGCGTTTATGCGTCAAAGGGCAGGTAGATAGCAAACTCCGTATGTCCGGGCCAGCTGTCACAGTCGATAAAGCCATGGTGCTGTTCAACCAGAGTTTGTGCAATCGACAAGCCTAGTCCCGAGCCACCTTCTTTATTGGTCACCATAGGGTAGAACAGGGTTGCCTGCATTTCTTGCGCAATACCCGGGCCATTGTCTGTCACTCGGATCTGCAGGGCTTTCTTCATTAACTGCTTACCACGCCTGATGCGATGGCGGATCCGAGTGGAGACTTTTATCTCACCTTGCTCACCCAGTGCCTGTTGTGCATTGCGAACAATGTTTAAAACCACCTGTTGGATTTTTGCTTCATCCATAACCACATCCGGAATACTGGGGTCATAATCTTTGACCAATCGGATCCCGGGTGCGCCGTCGAGTTCGCTGAGGCGGAGCACCGACTCCAGCATACGGTGGACATTACAGGGCTCCTTTCTGGGTAATTCATTGGGTCCCAGCAAACGGTCAACCAGTTCGGTCAGGCGGTCGGCTTGTTCGATGATCAGCTCGGCGCATTCGTCCCGCTCTTCCTGCTGAACTTCATACTGCAATAATTGCGCCGCTCCTCTGATCCCACCCAAGGGATTTTTTATCTCATGTGCCAGCCCCCGGATCAGATTTCTGGCTGCCTGATATTGGTGAGCCTGATTAAAGGCCTGATCAAAGCGCAGCTCTTCGTCAATACGACGGCATTCCAGTTGAATAAACGCACGATCCTGGAGCATAAAGCGACGTGCGAACAGGTTCAGTGTACTGGCGCGATTGTCGATGAAGACCACGTCAACCTTGTGCTGCTGGCAGTCTACACCATCGTCCAGGACATATCGTTGCAGCCGCTTCATGTCGATCATGTGGTGATGAAAAATGGTTTCGAAAGGTTGGTTCAGCAGCCGCTTATTGCCTAGCCCCAGCAGTTCACTGGCGCTGTTGTTGGCAAAGTAAATGGTCAGATCTTCGGTCAATAAGATCACCGCGGTAGATAAATTTTGCCATAACTCGTGTATCAGTTCAGAGGAGGGTTGTGCCATATTGGATCGCCTTGCACCAAGTTGGTGCACTGCAGATTAGCACACCTGTTATTATAATCAACGGTTAAGCAGGCTGGCGCGATGCAGGAAAAAGGTGGTTATTGCACTTTGGGCAACCAGCATGCCTTTGTCATTAAAGACTTTCATCTGCAATTTGTGTTCCCCCCTGGGCACATCTCTTAACGCAAAAGACGCCGTAGTCTGTTTAGGGCCTGTTGCTTTCCCATTCAGAAAGAGTTGCACCTGAAACCCAGCAGCAAACCGAGGCGTCACTAACCCATTCACATAAACGCTGCCGCTGTTTTCACGCAGCGTTTGTTGGTCGCTTGGCGCGGTTATTTTCGCCTGATAGGTTACGGTAGGTGTTGTCTGGGTGGGTGTCAGAATACTGGTATCTGTGGCGGGCATAGTGAGCATATTGGTGCTCAGTTTGACTTTTTCAGAGCCCTTTTTGGGTACATCCGAATAGACCCAGTTGCCGTTTTTGTCCTTCCAGCGGTAGACTTTTTGATCCGATACAGCACTGCTGCTGTACACTAAACAGAGAATGATCCAATAAAGCCGCAACACGATTTCACCTTGCTCAAAAGACGCTCATTACCAGCTATAACTTTAGTGCTTTTAGCGTCAATTTACCATGGCGGCAGGATGAAAAAAGCCCGCAATGCGGGCTTGAGAACACATATGATTTAAGAGCGCAGAGTCAGCCTGTTCTTTCACCGAGCAGCTGACTGCTCTGTGAGCGAATATGGCTTAATTAAGCATTCCGGATTGCGCAGTGTGCATGCCTTAACAGCTTGCACACACCGAAATACTAAAAACCAGTTTATACGCTGTAGTACATCTCGAACTCAACCGGGTGAGTTGTCATGTTCAGCTTTTCAACTTCCTGAGACTTCAATGCGATGTATGCATCGATCAGGTCATCAGTGAATACACCGCCCTGAGTCAGGAATTCGCGATCTGCGTCCAGAGAATCCAGTGCTTCTTGCAGTGAAGAGGCAACCGTAGGGATCTCTGCCGCTTCTTCCGCTGGCAGGTCATAAAGGTCTTTATCCATCGCATCGCCAGGGTGGATCTTGTTTTTGATTCCATCAAGGCCAGCCATCAACATGGCAGAGAACGCCAGGTACGGGTTCGCAGTTGGATCCGGGAAACGTACTTCGATACGACGCGCTTTTTCAGACGGTACAACCGGGATGCGGATAGACGCTGAACGGTTACGTGCTGAGTAAGCCAGCATAACAGGAGCTTCAAAGCCAGGTACCAGGCGCTTGTACGAGTTAGTAGAAGCGTTAGCAAATGCGTTGATGGCTTTGGCGTGCTTGATGATACCACCGATGTAGTAAAGCGCTTCTTCAGACAGGCCGCCGTACTTGTCGCCAGCAAAGATGTTCTTACCATCTTTACCCAGTGACTGGTGACAGTGCATACCAGAACCGTTGTCACCAACAACAGGCTTAGGCATAAAGGTTGCTGTTTTACCGTACAAGTGCGCCATGTTATGGATAACGTATTTCATTTCCTGAATTTCGTCAGCCTTGATCACCATAGTATTAAAGCGTGTTGCGATCTCGTTCTGACCAGCAGTCGCTACTTCGTGGTGGTGTGCTTCAACAACCTGACCCATTTCTTCCAGAACCAGACAGGTCGCACTACGCCAGTCACCTGATGAATCAACCGGTGCAACCGGGAAGTAACCGCCTTTTACGCCTGGGCGGTGACCCATGTTGCCTTCTTCATAGCTTCTGTCTGAATTCCAGCTTGCTTCCTGGGCATCAATTTTGTACATAGAGCCAGACATATCAGTTTTGAACTTCACGTCGTCAAACAGGAAGAACTCAGGCTCTGGACCGAACAATACGGTGTCAGCAATGCCGGTAGAGCGCATGTAGTCTTCCGCACGTTTTGCTACAGAACGCGGATCACGCTCGTAACCTTGCATAGTTGATGGCTCAAGCACGTCACAACGTACGATCAGCGTGGTTTCTTCTGAGAAAGGGTCCAGTTTAGCGGTAGAGGCATCTGGCATCAGTACCATGTCTGATTCGTTAATGCCTTTCCAGCCTGCGATAGACGAGCCGTCGAACATCTTGCCGTCTTCAAAGAAGTCTTCATCGGCCTGGTGATGAGGAATAGAAACGTGTTGCTCTTTACCTTTGGTATCCGTGAAACGTAAATCAACGAATTTAACGTCGTGTTCTTTAATAAGGTCTAAAACCGATTGTGACATGTGTCCTCCGACTCGTAGGGTTATTTTTTGTTGCAGTGCTCTGCATTTGCGCACTACTAAGCGTTATTCGTGCCAGTTTTATAATGCATTGTTAATCAATGAGTTACTTTTACCTGTAATGTATGGAACCTTAATGCGCACCAAGTTGGTGCGTATTGATATCGGAATTTGCACCACCCTGGTGCACTGTGCGATGAGTTCACTGTAGCACATGGCTGTGACTGTGGAGCGATAAAACAGCAGACTTTAGTTATTTCACGGGCTGGGCTGTAAAAAAAAGCTGGATAAACTTTCATCTGTCACATTATTAGGGGATAATACGCGACCTTTAATTGTGGATCGGCATCTTAGGTGCGCATTTTTGCGCGATTCGACTAGGATCACTGAGGGCCAACTTCTCTGAGTAAAAATATGAGCATTGAAAAGTTAAGAAATATCGCGATCATCGCGCACGTTGACCATGGTAAAACTACCCTAGTCGATAAGCTGCTGGAACAATCTGGCACATTAGAGACACGCGGTGGCAACGAAGAGCGTGTCATGGACTCGAATGATATTGAAAAAGAGCGTGGCATCACCATCCTGGCGAAAAACACCGCCATCGAGTGGAATGACTACCACATCAATATCGTAGACACCCCGGGACACGCCGACTTTGGTGGTGAGGTAGAGCGTGTACTTTCAATGGTTGACTCAGTATTGCTACTGGTTGATGCCCAGGAAGGTCCAATGCCACAAACGCGTTTCGTAACGCAAAAAGCATTCGCGCTGGGTCTGAAGCCTATCGTTGTTATCAACAAGATCGACAAGCCAGGTGCACGTCCTGACTGGGTAATGGATCAGGTATTTGACCTGTTCGACAACCTGGGCGCGACTGATGAGCAGCTTGACTTCCAGGTTATCTACGCATCTGCTATCAATGGTTGGGCGACGCTTGACCTGGATGAGCCGTCAGACAACATGCAGCCAATGTTCGAAGCGATTGTTGAGCAAGTTGACCAGCCGGATGCAGATCCAGCAGGTGACTTCCAGATGCAGATCTCTCAGCTGGACTACAACTCTTACATCGGTGTAATCGGTGTAGGCCGTATCAAGCGTGGTACAGTGAAAGTAAACCAGCAAGTTACTATCGTTGGTGCCGATGGCTCAACACGTAACGGTAAAGTAGGTCAGGTTCTGACTTATCTGGGCCTTGACCGTCACGAAGCACAAGAAGCACAGGCTGGCGACATCATCGCTATCACAGGTCTGGGCGAGCTGAAAATCTCTGACACTGTGTGTGATGTCAATGCCGTTGAAGCATTACCGGCATTGTCTGTTGACGAGCCTACAGTAACCATGACGTTCTCTGTAAACACGTCTCCGTTCTCAGGTCAGGAAGGTAAATTCGTTACGTCACGTAATATCCTTGAGCGTCTTCAGGCAGAACTGGTACACAACGTTGCACTGCGCGTTGAAGAAACCGATAACCCGGACAGCTTCCGCGTTTCTGGCCGTGGTGAACTGCACTTAGGCATCCTGATTGAAAACATGCGTCGTGAAGGGTACGAGCTGGCGGTATCTCGCCCAGAAGTAATTCTTCGTGAAGTAGATGGTCAGCTGGAAGAACCGTACGAGACAGTAACGGTTGACGTTGAAGAAGAGCACCAAGGTTCTATCATGGAGCAACTTGGCCTGCGTAAAGCAGAAATGACTGACATGGCACCAGATGGTAAAGGCCGTATCCGTATGGACTTCATCATGCCTTCTCGTGGTCTGATCGGCTTCCAGACTGATTTCATGACACTGACTTCAGGTTCAGGTCTGATGTATCACACGTTTGATCACTACGGCCCGCACAAAGGCGGTAACATTGGTCAACGTAAGAACGGTGTACTGATCGCAAACGCAGCGGGTAAAGCGCTAACCAACGCCCTGTTCAACCTGCAAGACCGTGGTAAGCTGTTCATCGGTCACGGTGTTGAAGTATACGAAGGTATGATCATCGGTATTCACGCACGTGACAACGACCTGACTGTTAACGCCCTGAAAGGCAAGCAGCTAACCAACGTACGTGCATCGGGTACTGACGAAGCACAGAACCTGGTTCCGCCTATCATCATGACACTTGAGCAAGCACTTGAGTTCATCGATGATGACGAGCTGGTGGAAGTAACACCAGAAAGCATCCGTATTCGTAAGAAGCTACTGACTGAAAGTGAGCGTAAGCGCGCAAGCCGTCAGGCCAAGTAACTATTTACTTATCGAATACAAAAAACGCCGCATCTGCGGCGTTTTTTATTGCTATAACGAATGTGTTAACACCGTCCATGCGGGTCAATTCATGGTTGTCAGCAATGAGTACTCAGAACAAACCATAGGCCTCGGTTTCTTCCGGTTCATATTGCTGCAAGTGGTCCGGGCGAAAGGTGGCACTGGGGGCGAGTACCAGACTATGTTGCTCTCCCTGTTTAATTAGCCCTTTCATCATCTTGCGGGTCTGAGTGTCAGTGGTTCGATTTCAAAGCCAATGCGTGTCATTTCATGGTTGCCAGTATTGAATGCTCAGAACAAACCATAGGCCTCGGTTTCTTCCGGTTCATATTGCTGCAAGTGGTCTGGGCGAAAGATGGCGCTGGGGTCGAGTACCAGGCTATGTTGCTCTCCTTGCTTAATCAGCCCTTTCATCATCTTGCGGGTTTGCGGATCGATTTCAAAACCCATACTGGTCATTTCATGCAGAGACTTGATGTCCGACTCATCGCAGTGAATATTGTCCTCGACCTGATCAACCAACAGACCAATGTGTGGCCGCTGGCCATCCTGGGTGGTGAAGACAATAATGGGTTTGTGGTCCAGAATGATTTGATCCCGGGCTGATTCAAACAGACGGATGAGCTTCATAAAGGTGGTCGCCTTTTCTTTTTCCAGCAATCTCAGAGCTTCATCTTTATCACCCTTGGCATTGATGGTTAGCAGCTTATCGGCGAGCGTATGGAGTTTATTGTGGGGCTCCTCAAAGCGCGCCAGCAGCGTGCGTAAGTCTTCATTGTCGGTTTTAAAACTGTAGTACCATTTACCAAACGCAGATTGCTTGGGGTCTTTGGCCTGGGTAAAAGGCTGGTCGTTATAGATGCAGCGTTCCAGCTCAGCAAGCCAGGCTTTTTGATCTTGCTCTCGTTCTTGCAACATAGTGACCAGAGACTTGTTAATATCGTAGGACGACTGGTTATTTAATATCAAGCCCAGATCAAAGATGGGCGTCGGTGTGCCCATATAATCCTTCACGCCCATAAAGCTGGGATTATCATTGGGCAAAGAGGTGAGGTTGCCTTCGTAACGCTCTGTAAGCAGGATATCCAGTATTTTTAGTGAAATGGTTTTTTTCCCTACCCGAAAATTGATTAAATCCATGTCTGCCTCTGTACGTTTACCTGATGCTCTAAGCATAGACATTATTGAAAGTAAGATCGATACACGCGGGGTTTATTCTCTTTCTCTGTGAGGCCGAAAATATACCTGATCGCTTTATCCTCTGTCAGCACCTGTTGCAAGGCACCAGGCAGACACCCTCGGGTTATCGGGCGCGGGCAATGCTTGAGTGCTGCTGTAAAAATGGCAGCATTGAGAAAGCCCTCAAACACCTGCGGACTGGTCTGTAGCCCTTGCTCGCGTGCCAGCTTTCGGAACAAATCGCATAATTCAGCCTGACAAGCCTGAAGGGCTGGCACGACTTCACTGATCATCAGGGTAGGTGTGCTGGTGAGCTGGGCAAACAGGGCTCTGGACGAGGTAAAGGAGACTCCGCTAAAGGTTCCCTTAAAGCCCCGATGCATCGCCTTGTCTATGAATATCGACAGCGGTTGATAAGTGCCAATCATGGCGACAGCGGTAGCCTCGCTGCGCATGATAACTTGGAGTGCTTTTTTAATATCGGCACTGTTGCGCCGAAACCGGGCGATCACGGTCGGTTGCATGCCCCGATCTGCCAGGGCCCGGCGAAAGCTTTTTTCCAGTGTCAGGCCAAACTCGTCAGCCTGGATAAACAGTGCAATGTGCTTGTGCCCCTGTTCGTCAACCAGATAAGTAACTTGTTCACTGGCTTCACCCATATAACTGGCGCGCCAATTAAAGACCGGAAAAGGGGGGTCGTGGCGCAGAAAGTCCGCACCGGTAAAGGGCATCAAAAAAGGCAGTTGATGGTGCGTCAGAATAGCCTGGATGGCATGAGCGGTGGGTGTGCCCATATTACCAAACAACGCCATAACCTGATGCTGTTCAATTAAATAGCGCGTATTGACCACAGTGCGGTTGGGTTCATATCCGTCGTCCAGTACCACCAATGAGATAGTAGGGTGGGTTTTATTCGCACGGCTATTCGCATAATTAAAGTAAAGATCTGCGCCTTGCCTGAGTTGTTGGCCAATATCTTTGGCGGGCCCGCTCAATGCGACTGACATGCCAAGCCTGAGCTCCTCATCGGCGATAAGCTCAGGGCTGCCCAGCAGGGCGATGCAACAGCTCAGGGTTGAGATTAATTTCAGCATGCACTTCCGTCACAAGTGACCGCATGGCGGTCTGTCGTTGTTTTTTTGTAGCCAAATTCAAAGCTTCTTCTAATACTTTTGGCGGGTGACGTTGTAATAATAGCCGAATCACTAAGGCTTGGGAACTGGCTGATAATCGGTCCAGCAGATCGGGTCGACACTTGAGCAGCTCAGTAACCAGGGCTGCGATCTGTTGTTCACCTGGCGTACTGTTCGTAAAGTAGCTTAACTGGGCTAACAAGAGGGTATCGGGCGCATAGCGCGGGAGTGTTTTATACAGCTCTGTCACCAAGGTACAGGGAAAATCACGATATAACTCGCTGAGCTGATTGAGCAGCAGGTGTTTGAACCATAGTTGGAGTGGTTCGAGTTGGATATGTTTATTAAGAGGTTTAATCACCAGCAGTGCAAATTCACCGCTGGCTTTATCTTGCTTAAATCCCAATTTAACGGGCCGGTACTGATGATGTTGCCAAAACCTGAGTAGCTGTGCATTACAGCCAAAGCTGCTGCCAAAGTAATCAACCTGGTTAGTGAGTTGCTGCTCTGCAAAGCGCAGTAGCTGACTGCCAATAAGCTGTCCTTGTTGCTGCGGTGACACGGCAATGCGCACCACCCGGGCACCACGACGTTGTGCCAGCTCCGGATTACCAGTGAGCTGAGCGAGCTGTTGTGCCATTAAATGCCCGGCCGGGCGACGCGTTGTTGCGGTTATGTCCTGACTGAGGGCGGTGTCAAAGCCGCCTTCCAGCTTGAGCAGACACACCGCCACCACGCTGCCTTGCTGACGGGCAAGGTACAAGCGGTTATGTGGGCTGTCGAGCAGCTGGCGCAGATCGTTCACCGAAGTTTGGTAGTGCGCCAGCACCAGCAAAGCAAAAACCTGAGACAGGGTGTCTTCATCCGCTGCCAGTTGTGCACCTGAGCATGACTCGAATGTGCAGGGTGCCGACGGTGACGGGGGTTGTCGATAATCGCAATCCAGGGCAAACAGCTGGCGCAACCGGGCTTCAAGCGGATCCCCTTCGCTGTAGCGGATTGGTAGACTGAGTGACAAGTTCAGACGCTGCGGATGAGCGTGTTCAAGTTGCCTGGCAAAGCGTAGCGTATAACCCCGGCCATTGCCTTCATAGCCAATCAGGGTGCTGGAAAACACCACTTTAGGGTAAGCGCCTAACAATGACATCAGCATGGGCACGGGAATAGCCGCGGCCTCATCAACCAGCAACACATCACAGCTCGGGCGTTGTGCAAGAAGCTGATCGGGTGGCATAAAGCGCAGGTTGGCAAGCTGGTTGAGCTTATCGCTGACCGGCTCATCCAGTGCCGCGCCGAGATGAACAAAGCTGTTGTGTACCGCGCGGCGCTGCTGCGCGCACAGAATAAAGGTCAGATCGGGCAGGCTGGCTGCCAGCTTGCCCAGTAACGAGGATTTGCCCCGACCACGATCAGCGCTGAGTAACACGGGCCCGGGTGCAGGCTGCGTTAAGTGGGCTGTCAGCTGAGTAAGCGTGTTTTGTTGTTCACTGGTGTCTGGCGTTGCTTGCGGCGCGTCATAGTGCTGTGGTAGTAAGTCGCCCTGTGATTGACTAATCTGCCATACTGAGTTGCTGGTTAGCAGGCGCTGCCAGCGCTGCAGATAAGGACTGAACTGTGTCGTTTCGTCATAAGACAGCCAGCGCGTCAATGTCGGATCGCACCAGCTATGCCACTGAGATAACTCCGGGGCGAGCAAAATCAACAGACCACCAGCTTGCACTGTGCCTGCGGCGGCAGCCAG
The DNA here is from genome assembly GCF_024124545.1 of Pseudoalteromonas sp. XMcav2-N. Lineage (GTDB taxonomy): Bacteria > Pseudomonadota > Gammaproteobacteria > Enterobacterales > Alteromonadaceae > Pseudoalteromonas. Next base: position 134,913 of record NZ_JAMXSF010000012.1, on the reverse strand, counting down.
TTTATTTGGTAACACTCCGCTGTAGAGGTCGTAAACGACGCAGGAATATTCCTGGCCCAGCACCTGATGCAGGTGTTCAGGCCAGCGGGCGCCAGGCAGTTGTGTATGCTGACTCAGTACTAATGCTGAATCAGCCAGAGTAGGGAACAAACGCTGTACTTCGTTGTAAGTCCAGTGCTGTTCGCCGCTTATCAGTAAAAGCTGACGATGCCGAGCCTGCGCAAGTTGTGTGAGCAGGCGCGCAAGCTTAGAGTTCTTGCAGTCTGGCATAGGCAGTCACCAGCCATTTGCTGCCGACATCGTCAAAGTTAACCTGAATGCGTGACTGTGCGCCGCTGCCTTCGTAATTGAGTACCGTGCCGGCTCCAAATTTGGCATGTAATACGCGCTGGCCCAGGCTGAAGCCGCTGTCTTCAAACACGGCATGGCTCACCGAGCTGCTGAAACGACCACTGGGTGCCGGGCGAGATACTTGCGTCTTGATGCGAATTTCTTCCAGGCAGTCTTCGGGGATCTCGCGTAAAAAGCGCGACGGGCTGTGGTATTTTTCCTGACCATAGAGGCGACGGCTTTCCGCATGACTGATATAGAGCTTTTCCATTGCCCGGGTCATGCCCACGTAACACAGGCGGCGCTCTTCTTCGAGGCGACCGGATTCTTCATGGCTTTGTTGTGACGGGAACATGCCTTCTTCCACGCCCACCATAAAGACCAGTGGAAACTCCAGGCCCTTGGCCGAGTGCAGCGTCATCATCTGTACGGCATCTTCATGCTCATCGGCCTGACCTTCTCCAGACTCCAGCGAGGTATACGCCAAAAACCCCTGCAGTGGCGAGGTAAACTCTTCTTCTACCGGTAGTTCAAACTGACCACAGGCGTTGATCAATTCCTCAAGGTTTTCTACTCGGGCACGGCCTTTTTCACCTTTTTCGGCCTGATACATGGCCAGCAACCCGGATTGCTCTATGGTGGTCTTGGCTTGTTCGGCCAGTTCGAGTTCCATCAGCTTGTCGTCGAGCTGCTCAACCAGTTCAATAAAACGGCGAATAGCGGTGGCGGCGCGGCCAGCCAGGTGCCCTTGCTCCAGCACGGCTTTGGCGGCATACCACAGCGGCAGCGACTCTGCCCGGGCGCAATCACGAATATGGCTCAGAGTTTTGTCGCCAATGCCACGAGCCGGGGTGTTGATCACCCGTTCAAACGCGGCATCATCATTGCGGTTGCTGATCAAGCGCAGATAAGACAGGGCATCTTTGATCTCCTGGCGTTCGAAGAAGCGCATACCGCCGTAAATGCGATACTTCAGGCCTTCCTGTAACAAAGCCTCTTCCAGTACCCGAGACTGGGCATTGCTGCGATAAAGCACAGCACAGTCGCTCAGTGCGTTGCCGCCCTGCAGCCAGGATTTTACTTTACCGACCATAAACCGCGCTTCATCCAGTTCGTTAAACGCGGCATACACGGAAATCGGCTCACCCTGATTGCCGTCGGTCCAGAGGCTCTTACCCATGCGCTCGGCGTTGTTCTGGATCAGCGCGTTGGACGCTTTCAGTATGGTGCCGGTGGAGCGATAGTTCTGCTCCAGGCGAATGGTTTCTGCGTCAAAGTCGCTCAAAAAGCGTTTGATGTTTTCAATGCGTGCGCCCCGCCAGCCATAAATACTCTGGTCGTCATCGCCTACAATCATGATATTGCTGTCGCTACCTGCCAGCAGTTTTAGCCATAAATACTGAATGCTATTGGTATCCTGGAATTCGTCAACCAGCATATGGCGGAAGCGTTGCTGGTAGTGACGCAGCAAAGTGGGGTATTGTTGCAGTACTTCATAGCAGCGTAGCAAGATCTCAGCAAAGTCGACTAATCCGGCGCGGTCACAGGCATCCTGATAGGCGGTATACACCTGCAACATCAGTTGTTCGTTGACGTCATGGGCGGTAATGTCTTTAGGGCGCTGACCTTCGTCTTTACGCGCACTGATGTACCAACTGAGCTGCTTGGGTGGCCACTTTTTATCATCGATGTTCATCGATTTCAGCAGGCGTTTGATCATTCTTAGCTGATCGTCGGAATCTAAAATCTGAAATGACTCGGGCAGTTTGGCTTCACGATGATGGGCGCGCAAAATACGGTGAGCCAGACCATGGAAGGTGCCGATCCACATGCCGCCTACCGGACTTTGCAAGGTCTCTTCAACCCGGGTACGCATCTCTTTAGCGGCTTTGTTGGTGAAGGTGACGGCAAAGATGCTGTAGGGAGAGGCATGCTCAACCTGCATCAGCCAGGCAATGCGGTGCACCAGTACCCGGGTTTTGCCCGAGCCAGCGCCTGCCAATACCAGCATATTTTGCAGCGGCGCAGCCACTGCTTCACGTTGTTTGTCGTTTAAGCCGTCAAGTAATTCTGATACGTCCATCTTTGCGCCCATCGTCTATATTCAGCGCAAAGTATACCTAGGGCAGGGCACAAAGCCCAGTTTGGTGCGGGTGTTTTGCACTCCTTTAAAACTAACTAAATGATAAGTATGAGGTTTTAAATTCTATTTACCTGTTTTTATATACAGTTACTGATTCAGCACGTCTTTTAGTCGACGCTGCATTTCCTCAACCAGGCGGTCCGGCTGGAACTTTGACAGGAAAACATCACACCCTACTTTTTCAACCATGGCTTTGTTGAAGCTGCCACTGAGCGAGGTATTGAGCACGATATAGAGATTCTTCAGACGACTGTCGTTGCGAATCTCATAGGTTAATCGATAACCATCCATGACCGGCATCTCCGCATCGGTGATCACCGCCATCAGCTCCTGTTCGACATTGATGCCTTCGTCGGCCCAGTGTTGCAATAGCTTTAATGCTTCATGACCATCGGTGGCGGGCAGTACTTCAATGCCCAGCTGGGCCAGAGTATCTGACACCTGGCGACGAGCGGTGGGAGAATCATCAACATGCAAGATTTTTCGTCCCTGGAACTCATTGATGATGTTTTTATCCAGAATATTTTCGGGGATCACCACGTCGTACGCAATGATTTCGGCCAGTACTTTTTCTACGTCAATGATTTCAACCAGCAGTTCCTGATCGCCCCGTTTGAGCTTGGTCAGTGCGGTCAGATAGTGGTTGCGACCAACTGAGCGTGGTGGCGGCATAATATCAGACCAGGTGGTATTGACGATTTGGTCGACTTTACCGACCAGGAATGCTTGGATGGTGCGATTATATTCCGTGATCACCAGGTTACTGTCGCTGTCGTATTCACAGTGCGGCATGCAGATCGCCTGGCGTAAGTCGATCACTGGTATAGACTCTCCCCGTATGGTGGTTACACCTGCTACCTTAGGATGTGCATTTGGCATCTTATTCAGGTGGGGCAGTTTAACGACTTCTTTGACCTTAAATACATTGAGCGCAAACAAGTGTCGGCTGTGCAGATGAAACAACAGTAATTCGAGGCGGTTTTCTCCCACCAATTGTGTGCGTTGATCAACGGATGCTAATACTCCGGCCATAAAGCGATCCTAAGATATGTACCTTCTCTCAGTATATACTTATTAGTAAATAAATTAACACTCTCTGTGCACACTATTTGGGCTTTGGCAGGTTGAGTAGGATTAAGACCGGTGGCTGAAGATGGCCTAGGACCTGTCTCAGTTGCATAATCCTGATTATTCAGTATGGTAAATCAGAGACTTGGAACATAGGAAGGACAATGCCTTTGTTATTTAAGCGCTTGCTGTTGGTATTGCAGGCGCATATTGATCAGGCCAGCTGGCCCTTGATTGGTCTGGCGACACTGTTGCATATGGGGGCAACCTGGGCGCTATTATGGTTCGCTCAGGAGCATGCCTTATTGCCCGTCAGCACTTATATCTATTATTACGTGGTGACCACATCGACCGTCGGTTATGGCGACTTTAGTGCCACAACCGATATGGGACGCTGGGTTGTAGCCATATTTCAAATCCCGCTGGGTCTGGCGCTGTTTGGTATTTTGCTGGGTAAGGTTGGGCAACTAATTACAATTTGGGTAAAACGAGCAATGAAGGGCGATAAAGACTATTCACATCTGAGCGATCACATCATTATTTTCGGCTGGCATGCGACACGCACGGAACGCATGATCGAATATATACTGGCCGACAACAAACGCATAGCCAGGCGCATCGTGCTGGCGGTGTGTGATGAGATGGAGCACCCGCTGTTGCGCTTCACCGAGGTCGACTTTGTTCGCCTGGTAAGTTTTACCGATGATCAGCAACTGAGTCGCACCGGACTGGCTCATGCAGACAAAATCATTGTGGATGGTCAGGATGACGATCAGACCTTTACTACGGCGTTAAAACTGAGCCCACTGGTAAAAACGTCTGCGCACATCAGTGCCCATTTTAACGATGAAACTAAAGCGCAATTATTGCGTCAGCACTGCCGTAATGTCGAGTGCTCGACGGCCATGTCTGCCGAGATCCTGGTGCGTTCGATGCAGGACCCGGGGTCCAGTCGTATTCAGGAAGAGCTGCTATCGACTCTGCATGGTGATACTCAGTTTAGTTTGCAGTTGCCGATGTCATTGGGCGCTCTGACCTTTGGTCAGCTATTTTTGTATTTTAAAGAGCATCACAATGCGACTTTGCTGGGGGTGGCGCACGACCTCAGCGGTCGTGATATGGATTTAAACCCACCTCTGGACTACGCGCTGAAAGGGGGGGATGTACTACATTACATAGCTCCGCAGCGGGTGCTCCATAGTGAGGTGAACTGGGAGCGAGTATGACCGACGAACTGATGTTACTGATGGGCGCGCTCTGCCTGTATTTACTGCCCATAGGGCTGGTTGCAGGCAGCAAGCGCACCCGTGGCCATGAAAAAAATGGCTGGCTGATAGGTACTTTGCTGTTTTCCTGGCTGGCGTTGATCTTGTACTTCTCTATGATCCCCAAGGGGGGAAAACAAAAAAAACATCGCTGAAGTCCAGTGCGCGCTGGCCTGGCGGTGTTACACAGCCCCACCAAGCCGGCAGATATGTGTCCACTCCGCTTCAGTGACTGGCATAATAGATAGCCGGCCGGCTTTTTTCAGCGCCAGCTCGGTGATGGCAGCATCGGCTTTAATTGCCTTGAGTGTCACAGGGCGTGTCAGATGTTGCGCATAGCGCAGTGTTACACCGACCCAGCGTGGGTTTTCCTGGCTGGATTTGGCATCATAATAATCGCTGCTCAAGTCAAACTGGTGGGGGTCGGCCTCAGCGTCCTTAGTTATTGTGGCGATACCCACAACGGCTGGGACTTTACAGCTTGAGTGATAAATAAAGACCTGATCGCCCACTTTTACGTCGTCGCGCAGAAAGTTGCGTGCCTGATAATTGCGGATCCCTTCCCAGAACGTACTTTGCTCCGGGGCCTGATGCAGATCGTCAATGGAAAATGCGTCGGGTTCGGTTTTAAATAACCAGTATGCCATGTCAATTACCTTGTCTGAGGAAGCGGGCAACCAGTTTACCTCACTCTTGCCTGACCCGCTATGTACTCAGTCTATCGTTCAGGGTTAACCACCTGATTTAACTTGCGATGCCTCTCTTTACTTGCACAATAGTGTATAATTATGAGATCAGCTACGAGTGAAAGAGGTGCGCAATGAGTCAGGCATTAAAAGGGTTGCTGGAGCTACTTCAGCTGGAAGAAATTGAACAGGGGATCTACCGCGGTCAGAGCCAGGATCTGGGCTTCCCGCAAGTGTTTGGCGGCCAGGTAATGGGTCAGGCGCTGTCGGCAGCTAAATATACATTGCCAGAGGGGCGCTATGTTCATTCGTTGCACTCGTACTTTTTACGCCCGGGTGATGCCAGCAAACCCATAGTGTACGATGTGGAGAATATTCGCGACGGACGCAGCTTCAGTACACGCAGGGTCAGCGCCATTCAGTACGGCAAGCCTATCTTTTATATGACGGCCTCTTTCCAGGGAGATGAACCAGGCTTATCACACCAGTCTGAAATGCCTGAGGTTCCCGGGCCCGAGGCACTGCGGTCATCGCTGGAGTTTTATCAGGACAAAGCCGATCTGATCCCTGAGCCACTGGTTGCCAAGTTTACGCAACAGATGCCCATTGAAATGCGCCCGGTGGAATTTCACAACCCGTTTCAGCCTGAGGTGATGGAGCCTGTGCGTCATGTCTGGTTTAAAGCCAGTGGCGAGATGCCCGATGATCGCCGTATCCATAACTACTTGCTGGCGTATGCCTCGGATTTTGAGTTTTTACCGACGGCGTTGCAGCCCCATGGCGTATCCTTTATGCAGAAGAATATGCAAGTTGCAACCATAGATCATGCCATGTGGTTTCATCGTCCTTTCCGCATGGACGAGTGGCTGCTCTACAGTGTTGATAGCCCCAGTGCTAGTAATGGTCGCGGTCTGGTCAGGGGTCAGTTCTTTAATCGTCAGGGGGAGTTGGTGGCGTCGACTATTCAGGAAGGGGTTATGCGCCAGCGCGAAGCGCGCTGACGCCGACGGGTTGGTAGTTCGTCCTTTACAGTGTGTCTCGGATGGACTGCCAGATCCTGGCTGGCAGCAGATCATTGAGGTGATCAGACAGGTTTGTGAGCGAGGGCAACGCTGCGATTTTTTGCTGATCAGAAATGTCGATAAAGCCTTGTGCCTGCAGCACACTAATCAGGTTACTCTGCACTTTCTTGTCAAAAAACTCCGGGCTCTTAATGCCATGTAAGGTCCCCAGTCGTTTTGCCAGCACCTCACTTTCGCTCTCCAGCGTAGCACGAGCAATCCCTTTATCTCGCAGTAGCAAGCTGACACTGATGGCATAGCGCTCCAGTGTCAGATGGATCACTTTGCCGAGCATTTCCAGTTGTGCCAGTGCCTTGTTGTCTTTCACTGTAGTGGCGAGGTGGCCATCAAAGTCTATGAGACCCTGCTGAGCGAAGCAGTTCAGCACTTCTGTTATATAGTCTTCACGCAGATCATGCATAAACCACTCTTTGGCAAAGAGTGGGTACAGTGTGCTTAGACGCTCCTGGCACTCAGTAACCGTGACGCTGTAACGGTTAAACAACATCTGAGCAATCACGCTGGGTACGGCAAACAGGTGTAAAATGTTGTTGCGGTAATAATTGAACAGCGTGCGTTCTTTTTCCTTAATGGTGATGATCTCACCCAGCTCATCCTCCAGCACATCGAATTTGTCCAGTTTCAGCGCATGCTTTAGCAGCGCCTCAGCGTCTTCGTCCGGTGCGGTCACATTGGCACTGTAAGGTGCCTGACTTTGCAGGGTGAGGTAGAAGCGTAACTGGGCTAACAGCTTCTGTTTGCTCAGTGCAAACTGTTCATTACACAACAGTATCATGGCCAGCAGGTTGATGGAGTTCAGTGCCGCACTGGCATTAATGTTGGTCATGATTTGGTCTGCGACCAGCGCAACCTGACCGTTCAGCCATTGTGGTTTAACGGCTTCATCCTGGCCAATGGTATCTCGCCAGTCAGCCTGATGTTCATTCAGGTATTGATTCAGGTGGATAGGCTCACCAAAGTTCAGATAGCCGCGGCCATAGTTTTTGAGGTTTTTAATGGCTTTAAATACCCCGGCGACTGATTCATTCTTTTTACTGTTACCTGCCAGTTCCTTCAGATAGGTGTTGATCTCCATGACATGCTCATAGCCAATATAAACAGGCACAATGGAGATGGGGCGGTCGATACCACGCAACATTGACTGCATAGTCATGGCCAGCATGCCGGTTTTGGGTGGCAATAAGCGGCCTGTACGGCTGCGGCCACCTTCGGTATAGAACTTGACGGAATAGCCTTTGATAAACAGTTGGGTCAGATATTCCTTGAAGATGGCGGAGTAGAGCTTGTTACCAGCGAAGGAGCGGCGAATAAAAAACGCACCACAACGGCGGAAAATACCGCCAGCCGGGAAGAAATTGAGATTTACCCCTGCAGCAATGTGCGGCGGCACCAGGCCCTGATGATAAATCACATAGGTCAGCAGCAGATAGTCCATGTGGCTGCGATGACAAGGCACATAGATGATCTCATGACCTTTGTCGGCCAGTTCATGTACGCGTTCTGCATTTTTTACTTCAATGCCGTTGTAGAGTTTATTCCATAGCCAGGTCAGTACGCGATCTCCGACACGGACCATGGCTTCAGAATAGTTGGCTGCGACTTCTTCGAGCAACTCCAGTGCTTTTAGCCGCGCTTCGTCATGGCTCAGCCCTTTTGATTTGGCTTCGTCGGCAATGGCCCTTTTTATGCTCGGTGCAGCCAACAGAGAGTTGAACAAGGCTTCGCGAGAGGGCAACTTGGGTCCTGTTGCGGCCAGCTTCTGGCGGTGAAAGTGCACCCGGGCTACCCGCAGTAATTTGTGGGGTAACTCGTCGACATCTGCTTTGTCTGTCATAAGTTGATCCAGCGCGATGGGAGCGGAAAAGCGTACCAAATTGTCGCGGCCGGAAAACAGCACCACCATGGCCTTGCGTAACCAGCTGGGTGTCAGCGAATGGCTAAACAGGGTACCTAAACCGGGCTTTTCTTTACCGGGATTACGACCCCATAACACAGTCACCGGGATCACTTGTGCTTTGATGTCCGGGTGCGCGCGCAGGGCAGAGAAAATGGCTTTGCCCTGATCAATCGCCGGGCTTGGGCCTGGTGTTTTACTCAGTAGCGGAGTCGGGTTCTTGATGCCGATAAAACGCGGCAGTGTTTTACTTCCCAGCACCTGATCCTGCATCGGGCTTGGCAGTCCCAGCTTTTTACACATCGCATTCAAAGCAGCCAGATCGGCCCGAGAGTTTAGTCGGGCAACATAAAAAGTGGGCAAGTTTGGATCCAGGTCGAACTGCGAGACCGGATCTGTCGGCAACAGTTTGCTCCTGACCAGCAAGCGGTTGGTCCATTGGGCCACTCGGTTGAGCCCCTGAGAAAGTAAGCGCATAGCGGTACCAGATTTGTATTTTTGCTGTATAGAATAACAGGCTTTAACTGGACTGACCATTTGTGTCAGTACAATGACAAGGCTGATGTATGTATTCCCTTGCGTAAAGTATAGACGCCTTGAGCCACTTACAGTGTAGACGCGGCGCAGGACAAATAATTTTGCAATAATTGTTGCATTTATCACCAGTGTCATTATAATGCTCAAACTTTCTGTGATTCGTCACAAGAAAGTCATACAAAGGCCTGGATTTCAGGCACGTAAACAGGAACTCCGATTTGGAGTTCAATGGTAGAAATAGAAGAACAACCGACCTCTTATATTTTGAGATGGCCTCGGCGGTTTTTTTATGCTCTTTTTAAATGCTCTTTTAATTGAGGTTTAAGAATGTCAAATCAACGCATTCGTATTCGCCTAAAAGCTTTTGACCACCGTTTGATTGACCAATCAACGGCGGAAATCGTGGAAACTGCGAAACGCACTGGCGCTCAGGTACGTGGTCCAATCCCACTTCCTACTCGCTTTGAACGTTTCACTGTATTGATCTCTCCGCACGTAAACAAAGACGCGCGTGATCAGTATGAAATCCGCACCCACAAACGTCTGATCGACATCGTAGAACCAACTGACAAGACTGTAGACGCTCTAATGCGCCTAGACCTTGCTGCTGGTGTTGATGTTCAAATCAGCCTGGGTTAATCGAAAGATTAGAGAGGTTTTAGGAAAATGGCATTAGGTCTAGTCGGTCGTAAAGTGGGTATGACACGCATCTTCACTGAAGATGGTGTATCTATCCCTGTGACAGTTATCGAAGCGACTCCTAACCGTGTTACTCAGATCAAATCTGACGCAACAGACGGTTATAACGCGCTTCAAGTTACTGCAGGCGAGAAAAAAGCAAGCCGTGTAAACAAACCAGAAGCGGGTCACTTCGCTAAAGCTGGTGTTGAAGCGGGTCGCGGCCTGTGGGAATTCCGTCTTAACGGCGGTGAAGGTGAGTTTGAAGTAGGTGCTGAGCTTACTGTTGAGCTATTCAACGAAGTAAACAAAGTAGACGTTACTGGTACTTCAAAAGGTAAAGGTTTCCAAGGTGGTGTTAAGCGCTGGAATTTCAGCACACAAGACGCTACTCACGGTAACTCTCTATCTCACCGTGCTCCTGGTTCAATCGGTCAAAACCAATCACCTGGTAAGGTGTTTAAAGGTAAGAAAATGGCTGGTCAAATGGGTAATGTGCAAACAACTACTCAGAACCTAGAGCTAGTACGTGTTGACGCTGAGCGTAATCTGCTATTAGTTAAAGGTGCAGTACCTGGCGCTATCGGCGGCGACGTTATCGTTAAACCAGCTGTTAAAGCTTAAGTCCTGGAGATTTAGTGATGGAATTAGCAATTAAAGGCGCTGGTGCGCTTGAAGTTTCCGAAGCTACTTTTGGACGTGAGTTTAACGAAGCATTAGTACACCAAGTAGTTGTTGCTTTCGCAGCAGGTGCTCGTCAGGGTACTAAAGCTCAGAAGACACGTTCTGAAGTTGCTGGTGGTGGTAAAAAACCATTCCGCCAAAAAGGTACTGGCCGTGCACGTGCTGGTACAATCCGCAGCCCAATCTGGCGCAGCGGTGGTGTGAGCTTTGCAGCTAAGCCGCAAGATCACAGCCAAAAAGTTAACCGTAAGATGTATCGCGGTGCGATCAAGAGCATTCTTTCTGAGCTTGTTCGTCAAGATCGTCTGGTAGTTGTTGAAGAATTTGGTCTGGAAGCACCAAAGACTAAAGAACTAGTAGCTAAGCTGAAAGAGCTTGAGCTTAAAGACGTACTAATCGTGACTGAAGAAGTAGATGAGAATCTATTCCTTTCTGCACGTAACCTGTACAAGGTTGACACGCGTGATGTAGCTGGCATCGACCCAGTAAGCCTAATCGCTTTCGATAAGGTACTGATTACTGCTGCTGCTGTTAAGCAACTTGAGGAGGCGCTAGCATGATCCGTGAAGAACGTCTTTTAAAAGTAATCCTTGCTCCACACATCTCTGAGAAAAGCACCATCTCTGCTGAAGAGAACAACACGATTGTTTTCAAAGTAGTTAAAGATGCAAACAAAGCAGAAATCAAAGCTGCTGTTGAGAAGCTTTTCGAAGTAGAAGTAACAGGTGTTCGCACGCTAAATGTTAAGGGTAAAACTAAGCGTACAGGCATGCGTTTCGGCCGTCGTTCAGACTGGAAGAAAGCCTACGTTACTCTTAAAGAAGGCAGCGAGCTAGACTTTGTCGGCGGCGCCGAGTAATAAGGGGAGTTAGAATTATGGCACTTCAAAAGTGTAAACCAACTTCTGCGGGTCGTCGTCACGTCGTTAAAGTGGTTAACCCTGATCTGCACAAGGGTAAGCCTTACGCTCCGCTATTAGAGAAAAACTCTAAATCAGGTGGTCGTAACAACAACGGTCGTATCACGGTTCGTCACATCGGTGGTGGTCACAAGCAACACTACCGTTTAATCGACTTTAAACGCACCAAAGATGGCATCCCAGCTAAAGTTGAGCGTCTAGAGTACGATCCTAACCGTAGCGCAAACATCGCTCTTGTATTATATGCAGACGGTGAGCGTCGTTACATCATCGCACCTAAAGGTGTTCAAGCGGGTGATGCAATCCAGTCTGGTGTTGATGCACCAATCAAAGCTGGTAACGCAATGCCTATGCGTAACATCCCAGTAGGTACAACGGTACACAATGTTGAGCTTAAGCCTGGTAAAGGTGCTCAGATTGCCCGTTCTGCTGGTGCATATGTACAGATCCTAGCGCGTGAAGGCCAGTACGTGACTCTACGTCTACGTTCAGGCGAAATGCGTAAAGTTGAAGCGGATTGTCGCGCAACTATCGGTGAAGTAGGTAACGCTGAACACATGCTACGTTCACTAGGTAAAGCTGGTGCAACTCGCTGGCGTGGTGTTCGTCCTACAGTTCGTGGTGTTGCCATGAACCCGGTAGACCACCCACACGGTGGTGGTGAAGGTCGTACATCTGGTGGTCGTCACCCTGTGTCTCCATGGGGTAAGCCGACTAAAGGTGCTAAGACACGTAAGAACAAGCGTACTGATAAATTTATCGTACGTCGTCGTACTAAGTAATAGTTGAGGAATTGCCATGCCACGTTCTCTCAAGAAGGGTCCATTCATTGACCTACACTTGCTGAAGAAGGTAGAGAAGGCGTTGGAAAGCGGTGACAAGAAGCCTATCAAGACTTGGAGCCGTCGTTCAATGATCATCCCTAACATGATCGGATTGACCATCGCTGTCCATAATGGTCGTCAGCACGTACCTGTATTCGTTACAGACGAAATGATCGGTCACAAACTAGGTGAATTTGCACCTACACGTACTTACCGCGGTCACGCTGCGGATAAGAAAGCTAAAAAGCGTTAATCGGAGGGTATGATGGAAGCATTAGCTAAACACAAATTCGCCTCTGGTTCGGCGCAAAAAGCACGTCTAGTTGCAGATCAGATCCGCGGACTTCCGGTTGATCGCGCGCTAGAAATCCTAGCGTACAGCCCAAAGAAAGCGGCTGTATTAGTTAAGAAAGTACTTGAGTCTGCTATCGCTAACGCGGAGCACAACGAAGGTGCTGACATTGATGAGCTTAAAGTGGCTAAAGTATTTGTAGACGAAGGTCCTACAATGAAACGTATTATGCCACGTGCTAAAGGACGCGCTGACCGCATCCTTAAGCGTTCAAGCCACATCACTGTTGTGGTTTCAGATAGCTAGGAGATATAAGTAATGGGACAAAAAGTTCATCCTACTGGTATTCGCCTAGGTATCTCTAAACCTTGGGTTTCTACCTGGTACGCGAATTCAAAAGATTTCTCTGAGCAGCTTTTTGGTGATCACAAAGTGCGTCAATACCTTACTAAGGAATTGAAAAACGCTTCTGTGTCTAAAATCGTTATTGAGCGTCCAGCTAAATCTATCCGTGTAACAATTCACACAGCTCGTCCTGGTGTTGTTATCGGTAAAAAAGGTGAAGATGTTGAAAAGCTTCGCCACGCTGTAACTAAGCTTGCTGGTGTACCTGCGCAAATCAACATCGCAGAAGTACGTAAGCCAGAGCTTGATGCACAACTAGTTGCTGACGGTATCTCTTCACAGCTAGAGCGTCGTGTAATGTTCCGTCGTGCTATGAAGCGCGCGGTACAGAACGCAATGCGTCTGGGTGCAAAGGGTATCAAAGTTGAAGTTAGCGGCCGTCTTGGCGGTGCTGAAATCGCACGTTCTGAGTGGTACCGTGAAGGTCGTGTACCTCTACACACTCTACGTGCTGACATCGACTACGCAACTTCTGAAGCTTTGACCACTTACGGTATCATCGGTGTTAAAGTTTGGATCTTCAAAGGCGAAGTTATCGGTGGTCTTCCACTGAAACAAGAAGCTGAGAAGCCAGCCAAGCGCGCTCCGAAGAAAGCTAAAAAAAGTGCTAAGTAAGAGGTAGCGACTAATGTTACAGCCAAAACGTACAAAATTCCGTAAAGTGCACAAAGGCCGCAACCGTGGTCTTGCAACTAGCGGTAATAAAGTTAGCTTCGGTTCTTTCGGCTTGAAAGCGACTGGCCGTGGCCGTATGACTGCTCGTCAAATCGAAGCAGCTCGTCGTGCTATGACACGTCACATCAAGCGTCAAGGTAAAATCTGGATCCGTGTGTTCCCAGATAAGCCAATTACAGAAAAGCCGCTTGAAGTTCGTATGGGTAAAGGTAAAGGTTCTGTTGAATACTGGGTTGCTGAAATTCAGCCTGGTAAAGTACTTTACGAGATGGAAGGTGTTTCAGAAGAGCTTGCTCGCGAAGCATTCAACCTAGCTGCTCGTAAATTACCTTTCAAAACCACTTTTGTAACTCGGACGGTAATGTAAATGAAAGCTAGCGAACTTAAAGACAAAAGCGTAGAAGAGCTAAATGCTGAACTTCTAGAGCTTCTGCGTGAGCAGTTCAACCTGCGCATGCAAGCGAGCACTGGTCAGCTGGCTCAGACTCACGAGCTGAAAAAAGTACGTCGCAATATTGCGCGTGTTAAAACGGTTATCAACCAGAAGGCAGGTGCATAATGAGCGATAAGATCCGTACTCTTCAAGGTCGTGTAGTTAGCGACAAAATGGACAAGTCAATCGTTGTTGCTATCGAGCGTCAGGTTAAGCACCCGATCTACGGTAAATTCATCAAGCGTACAACTAAGTTGCACGCACACGATGAGAGCAACACTGCGCAAGCAGGTGATACTGTGACTATCCGTGAATGTGCGCCGATTTCTAAGAAAAAATCTTGGACTTTGGTAGACGTTCTGGTTCGTCCTAAGAAAGCTTAATTTTTATTAATTAAGTTTGTCTTGAAAGCCCCGGCCTTTGGTCGGGGCTTTTGCGTTTGGGGCGCTCAGTACATGTAAAGAATCGCCTGAATAGGGCGACACTCCGTGAATGTGCGCCGATTTCTAAGAAAAAATCTTGGACTTTGGTAGACGTTCTCGTTCGTCCTGAGAAAGCTTAATTTTAGTTTCTAACTAAATTAAACTTTTGAAAAGCCCCAGCCTTTTGGCTGGGGCTTTTGCGTTTGGGGCACTCAGAATGTTCAAAAGGGTTTGCTGTATGGCGCGACACTCCGTGAATGTGCGTCACCACCAAAACCCCTAAGAAAACATCCTGGACTTTGGTAGACGTTCTGGCTCGTCCTAAGAAAGCTTAATTTTTATTAATTAAGTTTGTCTTGAAAGCCCCGACCTTTGGTCGGGGCTTTTGCGTTTGGGGCGCTCAGTACATGTAAAGAGTCGTCTGAATAGGGCGACACTCCGTGAATGTGCGTCACCACCAAAATCCCTAAGAAAAAATCTTGGACTTTGGTAGACGTTCTGGTTTGTCCTGAGAAAGCTTAATTTTAGTTTCTAACTAAATTAAACTTTTGAAAAGCCCCGGCCTTTTGGCTGGGGCTTTTGCGTTTAAGGCGCTTAGAATATGGAAAGCGTCGTCTGAATAAAGCGATGCTCCATGATGTGCGTCACCGCCAAAATCCCTAAGAAAACATCCTGGACTTTGGTAGGAAGCTAGTTTCACCCATTGACACTTGGTTGGCTTTTGTTTTTATTGCTATACTCTGGAGTACCCATTTTAGTTACTGATTCATAACTTAAGCACTAAAGGAGTAAGTATCATTCTCACCATTCGCCGGCCTACCGAGCTTCAGAACAATCTAAGTAAACATTGAACTGAATTGTTGATAAGGAATTTGGAGCTTCTATGCTAACAAAATACAGTACTGAACTGGTAAGTTTAATATTGATTGGACTGTACCTGATTCTGATTGGTTCATCTTCCGTGCTAATGTCGCTGTGGATAATATCAGTGCCATTATTTCTTCTTGTTATTAACCTGATCAATCATTATCAGGAGTCTCGTATCAGTTTTCGCCAGCAAATGGTGAATGGGATTGTTCATTTTTTGATGTTATTGACAACATTAGGGTTTTATTTCGATATAGGCCAGATTGCTACCGGGAGTTCAACGTCTGCTTTATTGCTCGTCGTTTTGCCTCTGTATTGTGTGGCTGCTGCAACTTTTGCGGTAGGGATTCATTGGCTAAATAGCCGTTTTGTGAGCAGCCACTAGAAAATAAGAGGATTGTCTGTGGAGCAAGGTGACTGCACAAAATCCAGTGCTCACTTAATGTTCATATTTAACTGAATGAGACTTTTAAAAAGCCCCTGCCTTTGGTCGGGGTTTTTGCGTTTGGGGCGCTCAGAACATGTAAAGGGTCGTCTGAATAAAGCGATGCTCCATGAATGTGCCTCACCACCAACCCCCCCTAAGAAAACACCTTGGACTTTGGTAGACGTTTTGGTCTGTTATCAGTGGCCAATCAAGACCGAGTAATGTTATTAAAACCAGTAGGTTAAAACCTCTAATCTGAGCTTTTGAGCGTACTTGTTGCAATATGGTCCGCAAACTTTGTCAATCAGAGCAATACTCTACTATATTGTTTTTATAGAAAATATTTTGATTTCAGCAAGGTAATTTATGAAGCTCAAGCAACTCTTGGTACTTTCCCTGATTACAGCAACGATATTACCTCTGCTGATCGTTACCCTTGTTTTCGCGACCACGATCAGCACCTTTTTAACTGAGAAGGTTGAGCAGTCCGAAATACCCACCGTACTCAAACAAATAAAATATGCGGTTGAGCTTGATATCTATTCGTCCATTGCGCCATCAAGAGCGCTGGCAAAGAGCGAGTTTATCAAAGCCTGGATGGCGAATGGGGAAGCCCCAGCCGACCTTGGCATGATCGTTCGGGAGCTGGGCTCAGTAAAGCGTGTGAACAATAGCAATACTGCGTTTATTGTTTCTGCTGTTAGCAGGAATTACTACACACCCGCGGGTATTGTAAGGAAAGTGGAGGCTGATAAAGAGCCGTGGCTGGATATTTTTATCAATTCCGGTGCTGAATATGAAATTTCGATTGATGTAGACAAGTCGTCCACCGAAGCGACCGCTTTTATTAATTATGTCATTGAAGACAAAGGCCGCAGAGTTGGTTTGGCGGGAGTAGGTCAGTCTCTGGGCGCCATGACGGAGTTGATAAGCTCATATAAAATTGGTGAATCTGGTATCGTCTTTTTAGTGGACGCCGACAACACGATCCAAATCCACCCTGACAGATCCGCCGTGGGTAGCAAGGTTAACATTGCGGCTCTGGCAGGCAATGTGGTGACGGATGAAGTCAATGACAGGGCCGTCGTGCGCTCGGCAATAAAGCTGGACTCATTAGACTGGTATGTGGTTGTGGAAATCCCTGAGGAGGAAATGTTCTCAGCAATCCATACTGCAATTATGACAAACATTGTAATTGGCTTTGTGATTGCTGTGATAGGTCTGTTTGGTGCAAACCTACTTGCGAATCGGATATTTAAGCCAATAGAAGTGATCTCAGATGCGGTAACAGAACTGTCTGGTAAAGGCGGGGATCTCACTGCGCGCCTGAGAGTTGAGCAAAACAATGAAGTGGGCTCTCTTGGAAAACAGATTGATATCTTTTTGGATCAATTGCACGAGATGTTTAAAAGCGTATCTGAGACGGCAAAGCATGTCGAAGGCACGGCCGCTGAGGTATATCAGAATGTAAAGCATGTCCATGGCCTCTCTGAACAACAATCATCCAGTACAGACTCGGTCGCGGCAGCGGTTGAGCAGATGAATATGACGGTCTCTGATATATCAAATAACGCGCAGGACGCTTCAAAAGTGGCGTCGGATACCGAAGGCAATGCCCAGGTAAGCCTCAAGATTGTTTCAGATACCATAGGGCATATGGCTGAGCTGGAGTCGATAATGCGTAATTCTGTGCTCTCTGTTAATCAACTATCAAAAGAAATTGAATCAATCTCAGGAGTCCTGGAGGTGATCAGAGGGGTTTCTGAGCAAACCAACCTGTTAGCCCTCAATGCGGCTATAGAGGCGGCACGGGCGGGTGAACAGGGGCGTGGTTTTGCGGTAGTAGCAGATGAAGTACGTAATCTGGCGAAGCGGACCGCAGAGTCGACGGAAGAAATCAATGGCATGATCAACTCCCTGAATGCCACTGCAACCGAAACAGTGAACACCATCACGCATGGCAGTGACGGGACCCACAAAACATCTCAGCTCTTATCCGAATGTGGTAAATCGTTGAGAGAGATCTCTGAGCACATAGTCAGGCTATCAGAAATGAATATTCAAATAGCCACAGCAACTAAAGAGCAATCAGCAGCAACCAGAGATATCAGCCAGAATGTCACGGTTATCTCAGATACGGCTAGGCAGACAAAAACGGCTATGGAACAGACCTATCAGTTTTGCAATGACTTAGATAGTGAGGCTAAGTCCCTCTCAGGCACTATAGGTAAGTTCAGACTGTAGAGAAAAAGTGGCTGCGCAGCATTGTGCTACTCCAGCCATTATTATGCTCAAATCACTCGTGAAAACCGGGTGTTTTTGAGCTGTTGCTGCAGGTAGGCATCAAAGCACATGCAAATGATACGAATAAACAGGTTGCCTCTGGCCGTGACTTCTATGCGTTGCTCGCTAAGCTCAACCAACCCATCGTCTGCCAGTGGCTGGAGCGCAATCAGGGCATCTGCGAAATAGTCGTCAAAGTCGATGTCATATTCCGAGGAAAAGGTCACTTTATCGAGTTCAAAGTGACAGATCAGCTGTTTGATGGCCGCAGCGCGAATTTCATCGTCCCGGGTGAGTTGCACGCCCTTATGAATGGCGCTCTGGCGCTCAGTCACGGTCTGATAGTAAGGTTTCAGGTCTTTTTCATTCTGTAAAATGGCATTGCCAATCTGTGATATGGACGACACGCCCAGACCGAGCAAGTCACAGTTACCATGGGTGGTGTAGCCCTGGAAGTTGCGGTGCAGGTGATTATGTCTCTGTGCAACGGCCAGTTCGTCATCGGTTTTTGCAAAATGGTCCATGCCAATAAACTGATAACCTGCGGCGGTCATCTGTTCCAGCGTTTGCTTAAAGATAGCCAGCTTTTCTTTTGGTCCCGGCATATCGGCATCTTTCAGCTTGCGCTGGGCGGCGAATCTGTCTGGCAGGTGGGCATAGTTAAATACCGACACCCGATCAGGGCCTAACTCAATCAGCTGCGCTATGGTGTCACGATAGGACTCGACGCTCTGATGAGGCAGGCCGTAGATCATGTCCATATTAATAGACTTAAACCCCAGTTCGCGGGCCTGTTTCAGTAGTGTCAGTACTTCTTCAATCTGTTGCGGGCGATTGACTGCGGCCTGTACCTGATCGTTAAAATCCTGCACCCCGAATGACACCCGATTAAAGCCGAGCGCTTTCAGTGCTGGCAGCATGTCTTCGGCCAGTGATCTGGGATCGATTTCAATGCCGCGCTGGGCAGTTGGTGTGAAGGTGAAGTGCTGCTCCAGCATGGTGACCAGGCGTGTCATTTGCGCTGTGGTCAGAAAGGTGGGGGTGCCGCCCCCCAGGTGCAATTGCTCAACCTGATACGCTTTAAAGAGCGGTGCCTGAGCGGCTATCTCCAATTCCAGATGGTCGAGGTATACGTCGGCCTTGGACTGATGTCGGGTAATAATCTTATTACAGCCACAGTAATAGCAAAGCTGGTGACAGAATGGGATATGAATATACAACGACAGTGCACGGGTGTCTGAGTGTGCGATGGCATCAACCAGATCGGCCTGAGTATAACCCGATTCAAGTGACAGGGCTGTTGGATAGGATGTATATCTGGGGCCTGAGATATTGTATTTGTTGATAAGGGAGTCATCCCACTGAGGTAATTTAATCACGATCGCACTCTCTTTGCTATTGAGAAGATTAGTGTAAGCAAAGTTGTGCTTTGGGGCGTTGATCTAAAGCAAAAGGAAGGGCTGGTGATGGCGCTCACTGCCCCATCTTGTCAGACCCTACAGCCTAAATTGGTCCACCAGGGTGTTCAGTTCACGGGCAATGTGGCTCAGCGCCTTGGCGTCCTGAGACACTTGCTGTGCCCCTTGCGCTGTTTCTGCGGCACTCTCACTGACATGGGTGACACTTTCAGATATTTGCATTGAGACCGTATTCTGCTCCTCTGATGCGCTGGCAATTTGTAAATTCATTTCGCGGATGGTGCTGATTGAGCCGCAAATTGCTTGTAACGTTGCGCCGGCGTGTTCGGTTTGCTCCGCGGAGTTCTCCGCATGGTCAACATTGCGCTGCATATGCTCTACTGAACGTTTTGCCTCGTTTTGTAAGCGCGAGATCATCGCCTGGATCTCTTCGGTACTTTGCTGCGTACGGCTGGCCAGACTGCGCACTTCATCGGCCACCACGGCAAAGCCCCGGCCTTGCTCGCCAGCCCGCGCGGCTTCGATTGCCGCATTGAGTGCCAGCAGGTTGGTTTGGTCTGCAATACTGCGGATCACATCCAAAATGGAGCCGACCGACTCCGTCTCGTTTTCTAACTGGGTAATGGCCTCGCTGACTTGTTGAATACTGCCCACCAGTTCACTCATGGCTTCACGGGACGTTTGTACCACCTGGATCCCGCTCTGGGATTGCTGATCAGCTTCTGTGGCTGCGTCGGCAGCCAGTTGCGCGCTCTGCGTGATCTCCTGTACGGTCGCACTCATTTGTTGCATCGCTGTGGCACTTTGGGTCAGTTGATCTTGCTGTTGATCGGTCTCACTTTTGGTTTTCTCAGTGATTGAAATCATTGCACCGGTCGTATCATTTAATGTGATGGTAGCAGATTTGATTTTACTCACTATGTCCCGCAATGTGGTTGTCATTTCGGACATCGCCCGATATATGCCTGTGGTATTCGAGGTCGCAAATTGGTAACTGAGATCGCCTTTAGCGATGGCTTTGGCCAGAGCCTCTATTTCTCTTGGCTCGCCGCCTATGGGCTCGCGTAGTAAGTTGCTGACATACCAGCTCAGGAACGCGCCTGCGAACACCACCAAAACCGACACTGTAGTAACCAGCATGACCGCCTGCTCACTGGTGCTTTGCGCTTGAGGGCCGAGCTCGTCCTGACGGGCTTTAACATCCAGTTTAATCTCTTCCAGTGTATTAGCTACCTGGGGGCCAATGACATTGAGTTTTTGTGAGATTAATTGGTTACGCTGCAATATGGTCTGGTTCACGGCTTTGACGGCAGTAATGTAATCGAGTTTGTGCTGTAAGAACTCAACAAGCATGCCCTGCACCGGTTGCCAAGCAAATGCTCCGGCCTGTTCGTCCAGCAGAGCTGCCAGTTGGCTAAATTCCTCAATGGCGCGTTGGTAATCCTTGTCTGTGTTTGTCACTAGAAATTTGACCACGTATAAACGGCCGAGCAACAGCGTTTCTTGCAACCGGGCCGCTGCGAACAAGGCTTCATTATTGTTTTGTTGATGTGCATTGTTGATCACGTCGCTGAGTATGGTGCGCATTTGTACGCCTTTGACATCTAGCTGGTTGGTTACTATGTCATTGCGTTTAGCGTATAATTGGACAATTTGCTCGAATGCTCGCCGATATTCTTCAATGTCGCTCGCACTGCTATTGAGTTGGCTTTGGTAACTGGTATCCGAGATACTTGCCTGGGCCTGATCCATGAGTTCCTTGAGCAAATCAAAACGCTCATTAAATTCATTAATGTTGGTTGTGCTCTGCTCTTTCAGGTATTTGAGTGCATTGAGGCGCACCATCAGTAAATTCGCCTGCAGACGGCCGCTTAAATTGGCATTGCGTGCCAATGTACGATATTCGACGAAGTTGTTATAACCGGTATTAAGCCCAAGGTAGGCAGAGATAGAAATCACCGTCATCAGAGCGATGAGGGCGCCAAATGAGTACGCAAGCATCTGCGCCAGTTTGAGGTTTTTAAACATAATTAAGCACGATATTGCAAAGAGTCACCCTATAAGTGATCGTCTGCAACAGTGCATTAGTCAAGTTTTGGCAATGGGTGAGTCGTGATAGAAGCGGGCAAAAAGGTGCTAGCCCGGCATTCGGGCTAGCGACGTATTACTACAGTTTGAACTGATTTACGGTATTGTTCAGGGCTTTAGCCAGACTGTTCAAATCTCGGGCCTCATCTGCCAGTAAATGGGCATGGTTGGCAGTACTGTTCACCAGATCGTTAATGGCATTAAGGCTGTTATTAATGTCTTCGGCCACGACGGTTTGTTCTTCCGTTGAGGTCGCAATCTGATGACTTTGATCTTGTACCGTACTAACCGACTCCGTGATATTACGCAGTGCGTCCAGCACTTCCTGAGTTTGTCCAACGGAGCCTTCGGCTCGCTCCTGACCTTGTTGCATCATGACCGAAGCCTGCTGAGCAATCTGTTGCAGGCGTGAGATCATATTGCGGATATCGTCGGTCGACTCTTGTGTACGACTTGCCAGACTGCGAACTTCGTCAGCAACCACCGCGAAACCACGGCCCTGTTCACCAGCACGAGCAGCCTCAATGGCGGCGTTTAAGGCAAGCAGGTTGGTCTGCTCTGCAATGCCATTGATAACATCAATCACGGCGCCAATGTTACTGGTTTCCTGCTCCAGGCCGGCCACAACTTTGGCTGCTTCTCCGATGTGGCTGGCAAGCTCGGTCATCACTTCCTGTGCCTGGCCAGAACGGGAAGCACCATCATTGGTCATGCTCTGTACCAGATCCGCTGCACGATTGGTTTCATGGGCATTGCGGGAAATCTCCGTCACCGTGGCAGCCATTTCTGTCACTGCGGCGCTGACACTGTCAACTTGCTCTTTCTCTTGCTGGATCTCGTTGTTGGTGTTGGTAGAGACGTCTTGCAATTGCGCAGCGGCACCGCTGAGTTGTTGTGCCTGTGCAGCCGTGTCCAGCATCATGCTGCGCAGCTTGTCGATAAAGGTGTTCATATGATGCGCCAGCTGGCCGACTTCATCCTGGCTGTTGATGTCGATACGACGGGTCAGGTCACCTTCACCAGAGGCGATATCACGCATGGTATTGGTCAGCGTTGTGATCGGCGCTGCAATCATTTGCGTTGCCCATAATATCATCGCAACAATAATGGCGAGAATGATGATCACGGCTGTGACGGTACTCATTACTGCATCGTTAACTGGCTCTTCAATCAGACTAACAGGAATAAGAATGCCCAAATGCCAGTCGAGGATAGGTTTATCCAGCTTCACATTGTTGAAGACCACATAGTAGTCAACACCTTTTAAGGTGACCTTAGCTGCTCCGGCGCCTTCTGAACGCATCGCGCGATTAAGCTCTGCAAAACCTTGCGTATCGGCAAACTGTCTCTCCAGTGCTTCCAGACCTTCTTTGCCATTTGGGCCCTCATCGGTGATAGACAGCTGATGACCTGTCCGTTTGGACAGGTGGACGACTTTATAGTTGTGGTCTAGTAAGAAGCCGTAGCCCTGACCATCGAACTGGATCTGCTCGACCAGCTCACTGATTTTATTAATTTGCAGATCTACGCCACCCACGGCAACGAGTTCGCGTTGTGCATTATAGACCGGCTGCTGCACCACCGCTGAGACTGCACCGGTATTAATATCAACTGATACCGCACCAACATATAACCCGCCGTGGCTTAACGCGTCCTGCCACCACGGACGTTTATATGAGTAATAAGGACGGCCGTCAGCATAATTTGACGTACGTTCGTTTTCTTTGAAATATTCGCCTGTTTTTGCTGATGCCATAAAGGCCGAGAGGATATTCTCATCACTGGCCGAGATACGAATAAAATCCTGATTTACTTCCTGATATCCCAGATCTGCGCTGAGTGGTTTTTCGCGCTCGGTATATTCATTGAACCAGTTCACATTATGCGGATTGGTCACGAAAGTTTCTACAATTGCACCATATCGGGTAAAGAAAGACTCCATTGACAGTTTTTCAGCATACAAATGGCTTTGGGCTTCACGCTCAATGCCTTCTCTGGAGAGGTGTGCAATGTGGTTAACAAAATACCCAGACGCAACAACCAGCAAAATGGAGATGGTACCACCAATTAACAGGAGGATTTTTTTTCGAAGAGATAAATTTACTAACATGCGTTTTTCTTTTTCTTGGGATCAGGCAAGCTTTAATCAAACCATATCTCACCCCAGAAGGCTACAATTTACGGCGATTGATTGATAACACTTGGCGAAAAATCTTTACATCAATAATCGGCAATGGGGACAGATACTTTAACTTTTAGCAATAAATCAGCCGTTTTTCTTACTTACTGTGTTGAGCCATGGTATTGCCACTGTGGTGTTGGCTGGTGCATCATGCAGGCAACGCTCAAAATCACAGGAAAAAGACATGTTCAATAGACTCGTTGTAGCTGGCGCTGGCTGGCTGGGTATGCCGACGGCACAGGCTGCTGCTCGCGCTGGCTGGCAAGTGCAGGCAACCCGCCGACAGCCACATGATGATGCGTTATCGAGACAGCTGGTACATAATGGTGACGCCCTGATCCATGATGTGTCATTGCAACAGGCGTTCTGGCTGTGCGCCATGCCGCCGGGGGCACGTCGCGAGGACAGTAATTATTTGCTTACACTCGAAGCGACACTGGCTTTGGCGAGTGAACTCGACATGCAGGGGTTCTTGCTGTGCTCCAGTACCGGCGTTTATGCTGAGGCAGATGGTGTGTATACCGAGCGTGGTGCACTGGCAGCGATGGACTCTCAGCGCCAGCGTATTTTACAACAGGCTGAACAGCTGGTGTTAGAGCGTGGCGGAAAAGTTCTGAGATTAGCGGGGTTAGTCGGGCCTGGGCGAGAGCCCGGACAGTTTATTGCCGGGAAAGCGCTGCGCAGTGCCAGTCAGGAGCGTGTCAATATGGTCCACCGGGATGATGTGGTTTCAGCCATCATGACGGTACTCACAAACTGGCCCAAGGCTCAGTCAGTGTACAATGTGTGCGCGCCCGAGCACCCTGTCAAGCAAACCTACTATCAGGCGCACTGCGAGCGCTCAGGCACAACCCCACCGAGTTTTGCCAGTGATGGCAGTAAAGAGCGGATCATTGACGGCGCCATGATTGGCGAACTGGGGTTCACCTATCAGCATACCATCTGACCCTGTTTACTTTTTAAATGTCAGATGACCACCCAGACGGTACTTACTGCCCGGTGAGATGAGTCGGGCAAAGCTGACAATACCTCCTTGCGACCAGGTTCTGCGGATCAGTTGCAGGCAGGGCTCTTCATGAAACATATTTAACCACTGACAAATGTCGGGCCCGGGCATGATCGCCTCAACGGTGTGGCGAGCCTCCGTAAGCGGTGCAATCTGTATCAGATATTCGTGTGGCGTGATCTGAGTGAAATCTTGTTGCAGATAGTCCGGCGCCAGCTGAGGGTTGACGAAGCGCTCCTCAACCTGCAAAGGCTGTTCATTATCATGGTGTACCAGCACGCTACGGTAGACCTGACTGTCCATGTCGACACCCAGTGCAATGGCGATGGGGGCAATGGCTGCGATGGACTCCAATGACAGCACAACACAGGTGTAATTGCCTCCACGCTCTTTTACCTCATCGGCGATGTTACGGATCTCCAGTAGGGAAGATTGTGACTTAAACTTAGCAACAAAGGTGCCCAAACCCTGGCTGCGGGTGAGTATGCCTGCATCGGTCAGTTCACTGAGCGCGCGCCTGGCGGTCATACGGCTGACTCTGAATTGTGCCGACAGCGCATTTTCTGAGGGAACCTGCTGATCCTCTTGCCAGGTACCACTGCGGATCTGGGCAATAATATGTTGTTTTATCTGAGCGAATTTAGGTTGCGTTGTCACAGTCTCGTGCCATGGTTAGTAAAGGAAAGTCTACTCTGCGTTAGAGAGAGTAAACATAGTCAGCTAATAAACATGGCACACCTCTATTGTATATACAAGTATTCTTGCTACACTCAAATCAGCAATTTAGTGATGAGGATTTGAGTGGTGATGGAAGTAGATTTAGTGGTTCTGGATGTCAATCTGGCAACGATGGACCCGGATATTGAGCGCCCTTATGGGGCGATTGAAAATGGCGCCATCATGGTCAAAGATGGTGTGATCTGCTGGCTTGGCGAGCAGGCTCAGTTACCAGAATTTGATGCGGTATCAACACCCACCATTTCAGCAAAGGGCGCCTGGATGACACCAGGCCTGATAGACTGCCACACCCATATTTTATTTGCCGGCTCACGGGCTCAAGAATTTGAACAACGCCTCAATGGTGTGTCATATCAAGAAATCGCGCAGCAGGGGGGCGGCATTGCGACCACCATGAAAGCCACCCGTGCGGCGGATCATGAACAGTTGTTTGTGGTTGGTAAAGAGCGACTTAATGCACTGCTCAGAGAAGGGGTGACCACAGTTGAGAGTAAATCCGGGTATGGCCTGGATTGCGAAAGCGAAATCAAGCTGCTTGAAGTCAACCGCATGCTTGATGAACACCACCCTGTCAGTGTACAAAGCACTTTTCTGGGGGCGCATGCATTACCACCGGAATATCGGGATGACGCCGATGGCTACATTGAACTGGTTTGCGAGCAAATGCTGCCGCAGGTCGCTGAGCGTTCGCTGGCTGATGCGGTCGACGCATTTTGTGAAAATGTTGGTTTCAGTAATGAACAAACACGTCGCGTGTTTGCCAAAGCCACTGAGCTGGGCATCAAAGTGAAATGTCATGCCGAGCAGCTGTCCAATCAGCATGGCACTGAGCTGGTAGCGGAATTTAACGGCCTGTCTGCGGATCATATTGAGTACCTTGATGAAGCGGGCGTTAAAGCGATGGCCAAAGCGGGGACTGTGGGCGTGGTATTACCGGGGGCTTTTTATTTCCTGCGTGAAACACAGTTACCACCGATTGATCTGATGCGTCAGCATAATGTCCCGATTGCGCTTGCCAGTGATTTCAACCCGGGCACTGCGCCATTATGTTCTTTACGTCTTATGTTGAACATGGCATGTACCTTGTTCCGTATGACGCCTGAAGAAGCTCTGCTCGGTGTCACTCGCCATGGAGCGAAGGCATTGGGGCTGTCAGATCGTGGGAGTCTGAAAGTGGGTATGCGCGCTGATATGGTGCTGTGGCAGGTCGGCCACCCGGCTGAACTGAGCTATCAGTTTGGCGTAAATGATCTGTTAAATACCTGGATTTCGGGTAAACTTGTGCAATAGTATGAATTTCGCAATGGTCTGTCGATGACAAAAAGTGCGCTGCTAAAACATGGTAATATAAGTATGACCTTGCTTCTGGTCCTGTTCGCTCCGGTGGTGTCGGCAGCTACCTTCTGGCAAGTCTCAGGCCCACAGTCACCTTTGCTGGTGGCGTTTGTAGCCGGGACCTTACTCAGTGCCAGTGTTGCAGCCATTATCGTCAGTCAGCAGCCATTGCACCGGTTATTGTATGCCACTACAACCGCAGTGGTGTTGGCATACCTCGCCAATACGACACACTATTTTTCTTACCTGCTGGCACCGCTGCTGGTGTTACATGTCTGGCTGGCGCTGCGATCAGAACAGCTGAGATTTCAGGTGGTCACCTGTCTCAGTGCCTGTGGCGCCGCATTGGCATTGGCTGGCGTACTTTATTGGCAGCTAACACCGGGTTTACTGGTCGCCGCTTTATTACCGATGTTTCTGGCCGAACTGATGTTAGCAAGAATGCCTCAGGTGCAGGTGCAACAGGCTGGTACCGAGGAGGGTAAAACGGCTGACATTCTGGAGCTGCCCGACAGGGCTGGCTTTCGCAGTGCGTTTTATGACTTCCGGCAGCGAGACCCCAGTGCGGCTATGTTAGTCATGATCCGCCTTGAAGGATTTCAACAGGTGAATTTTCACCTTGGCCGGGAGTTTGGCGATCTGTTACTGGCTCAGTCGGCCAACCGTATAAAGCAACATTTACAGCATCCTGATGTGATGCCAGTGCCGTTGGGTAATGATGTATCCCGGCTGGCACATTTAGGCGGCCTGCACTTTGTATTTGTCTGTAGTCTGGTTAATCAGCACCACCTGCATGAGCAGATGATCAACGAAATCATTGAAAGCACGCTGAAGCCGTTCAATGTGGGTAACTGCACGATAGAGGTTAAGGCACGTGCCAGCTATGTGAATTGTGACGAAGAACAGGGACAATTCGAAAACCTGTTAACCTGCGCATTTTTAGCACTGGATAGTCAGCCTGACAGCGCCATCGCACCTTATCAGCAACAAATGCAAATCAATCGACTGGAGCAGCAGGCTCGTCTGGCCGAGCTGGCTCATATTGACTTCAGAAAAGAACTGGAGCTGTATTTTCAACCTGTTGTGCGCAATGAAGACGGTGATATTGAATTTCTTGAGTTGCTGTTGCGTTGGCAACATCCCAAACAGGGAATTCTGGCAGCGGGCAAGTTCATTGAGGACATTCGCATCGCTGGGCTGGCATTACCCGTTGCACAGTATGTGATTGAGCGCGCAGCTGAGATTGCGTTAGCGCTGCGTGTGGAAGGTATTTCAATGCCACTGAGTTTGAATCTGTTTGGTCCGGAAATGTTGCATGAAGAATTCATAGAGTTTATTGATCACGTTCTGCTGGAGCATCAGTTAAAGCCAGGGGATCTCATTATTGAATGTCCTTCCAGTTTATTTACCAGCCTTGACCCTCAGGGTATCGCGATGGTGTCTCGGTTACGTTCAATAGGAATACGCCTGTGTATTGACAGTTTTGGTGAAACGCCGGTTACTTTGTCGAAGCTACCTCAGCTGACAGTTGATTATGTCAAACTGGGCCGCTCACTCACTCTTGACCATGGCAATCAGGGGTCGTTTAAAAGTGTCGTGCGTGGCATTGTTGAAATGCAACAGATCCAGGCATGTAAAGTGATCTGTGAAGGCGTTGAGTCACCAGAGCAACTCCAGTTTGTGAAAAGTCTGAATACCTTTGCTGCGCAGGGCTATTATTTTGCCAGACCTTTGAGTAGTGTTGGGATGATCAGCTGGCTGAAGCAATGGCGCTGGGAGCATCCGGAAGATGCATCTGTTTCGCCTCAGCCAGATTCACATTAAACGTCTGACTTGCGTGCCTGTAAGTAGCTACAAACCAGAGAGGCCAAAACCTGACCTGCATCACTGATCCCTTGCTGTAGTCCTTGAGGGTGGTGTTCAGGTGCAGCTTCGCATAAGTGCAGATAACGGACATTATCCTGACTGGCGGCCAGATGGACAAAATGCTCGGCGTCATTGACCGTAAACCCACAGTTTGTGTAGGCGCTAACTGGCATGCCAGAGATGGCATCGACATCGACCTCGACGCCCAGTGGTGCACGTTCGGCAAAGCGACGCAGTCCGGTATTACAGGCTTCAGTCAGGGATAGTTTTCGGCGCACCAGGATATCCTGGTAACTGCTGTAACTGAATCCGGCCTTATCTAATGCACTGATAATGGTATGGTTGTTTTTCTGTTCATGCATTCCGACAACATGATAATCCGCCAGATAACCTTGTTTATAAGCATAGCTAAAGCCGTTACCTGAGTGGCGTCCCTCAAGCGCACGAAAGTCAGCATGCGGGTCAAAGTTAATGGCATGACACGCTTGCTGTGTACTTTGCGCCAGTGCCTGCAATATACCAAAACAGTTGTTGTGGCCACCACCAATCACTATGGGCGTGAGTCCGGCATCAAAGATGGCTTTCATCACAACGCTGACACGCTCATCTAGCTCAGCATTTAAGGTACGTAATTGCGCGAGTTGCTGCGCATCTCGGTTGTCCAGATCAGCGCCTTGCTGTTGCAAGTCGTCACATCTGACTTCCCCTAGCAGTAAGACATCATCCGGAGCCAGAAAACGGTTGCAGGGTAAGTTCAGAAAACGCTGTAAAAATGCCTGCCACCCCAGGTGCGCACCACCCCGGCCACAGTTTGCCCGGGGACCTAAATCTTCGTTGATGGCAATCAACACATACTTAATGCCGAATTGCGCCGCATCGCGCAGAGCCTGAGTTAGGTCCTCTTTGGGTTGCAGGAATGACAGGGTTTGCCAAAAGCGTTGCTCATTTTCTCGGGTGTGACTAAACGCGGTGATGTCCGCTTCGCTGTAGATATGAAGCCAGTGGTTACTCATAATATTGGTCGATCAATGGGGTTAAACAGGGCAAAGGCAGGCTTTGCCCGAATGAATTAATAAAAGGCTATGCTATTCGCTCTGCTCGTCGTCGACTTCCAGCAGTAGCTCTTCCGCAGAAATAATAATGCCCGTTGCATCGGCATACAGGAAATCATCGTCGTAAAAAGATACGCCAGCGAAGTTCACGGGGATGCCTTGTTCACCACTGCCATGGCTGTCGGCTGCGACAGGGATGGATGCAATGGCCTGAATTCCGATGTCGCACTCTTCCAGTTCTTCAACGTGCCGAACTGCGCCATAGACGATAATACCCTGCCAGTTATTCTCGATTGCCAGCTCAGCAAGCTCGATATCAATGAGTGCGCGACGCGTGGAGCCCCCGCCATCAATTAAAAGTATCTGGCCAGTGCCATCTTGCTGTAGTGTCTGGTTAATCAGCTCATTATTCTCAAAGCACTTAAGCGTTTTAATACGACCACTAAAGGCGCTTTGACCCCCAAAATTGATAAACATTGGCTCCAATACATCAACGGCATCGGCAAAATGGTCACATAAGTCGGAAGTGCTGTAATCCATACGGGCGTCCTCGAAAATAACTGAATTCAGAGCCCAGTATACTCCCATTACGTAGGTGCGCAATGCTTTGAATCAACATACATAATTGTGTCACAAAAATGTCGTGGCAGTGTTATTTAGCTCTTCTATGCTGAAATTGTGAACAAATGTAAGCATGAACTATGAAAACACAGATCATTAAACTCGATACGGCGCTGTATTTCGCCCTTTATAAACCCGAGTGTAAGCCCTGGTTCAAAATGGTGATGTTGGCACTGTCAAAAAGCGGAAACGGTGGACTATATGTGATCCTTGGCATCCTGAGTGCGCTGTTTATGGGGGAGGTGGGCCAGCAGTTTGCACTCTGTGCTGTGGTCGCATTTGCCATTGAGCGGCCACTTTACCTTTACCTGAAAAACCGTATCGCACGGATCCGGCCCTGTGATTGCCTTGCTGTTAAGGCCATGCTTACACCAAGTGATAAATTTAGCATGCCCTCCGGACATAGTGCCGGTGCCTGGTTATACGCCACGTGTCTGATGGAGCCTTTTCCTGCACTGGCTTTGCCATTGATGATTTGGGCGTCCGGAGTGTCTTTGTCGAGAATTGTGGTTGGTGTGCACTATCCAATTGATGTCATTCTGGGCGCGATTATAGGTAGCGGTTGTGCTTTGCTGGCAATAGGAGTTGTAGGGGAATTATGAAGATTTTATATGGCGTACAAGGGACTGGCAACGGCCATATCACTCGTGCACGGGTGATGGCAGAATGTTTTACCCGATTGGGGATCGACGTTGACTATGTATTCTCTGGTCGACCAGACGAGCGCTATTTTGATATGTCGGTGTTCGGTGAATATCAAACCCGGCGCGGGATCAGCTTTGCGACTAAGCATGGTCGATTAAATTATCAGGGCACGCTCCAGCAGTTGCGACTCGGTCGCTTCGTCAAAGATGTTCGGGCGTTTGATATGCGCGGCTACGATATGGTCTTTAACGACTTTGAGCCGGTGACCGCCTGGGCGGCACGAAGGGCAAAAGTCCCTGTGGTTGCAATGAGTCATCAAAGTGCCTTTTTATCACCCAATGTGCCTTTATTCGGTGGTAATTTTTTACTGCGCTCACTCATTCGCTGGTTTGCGCCGGCTGATATTCATCTTGGTGTGCACTGGCAACCCTTTGCAGAAAACATAGTACCCCCCTTTATTCCGTATCAGCCTGGTGACTTTGGTAATCAGTCGGTTGCCAATAAAGTGCTGGTCTATCTGCCATTTGAAGACTTGTCTCACATTGTTGAGCTGCTAAAAGACTTTCCGGACAAGGAATTTTATTGCTACCACCCGGATGCACACAACACCTCTATTAACCATATCCATCTGCGCTCGCCCTCGCGCGACGGCTTTATCTGTGATCTGGCCAATGCGTCCGGCGTTGTGGCAAATGCCGGGTTTGAGCTGTCCAGTGAAGCACTGAAGTTTGGTAAAAAATTGCTGTTAAAGCCTTT
This sequence comes from Pseudoalteromonas sp. XMcav2-N, assembly GCF_024124545.1. GTDB lineage: Bacteria > Pseudomonadota > Gammaproteobacteria > Enterobacterales > Alteromonadaceae > Pseudoalteromonas. The sequence continues at coordinate 103,292 of NZ_JAMXSF010000012.1, read as the reverse complement.
ACAGGGACAATTTGAGCAGCAAAGCAATGCGATGACATTACAATCACTGGGGCTGGCCCAGGTAATGAATTATCTTAATTCCGAAGCCCTCGATGAGTGGCTCGAATCTCCTGCGGGGCAACAGATCAATTTCCCAAGTGATGCAACACCGTTGGCGTTGTGGCTAACCAAGGGACAATGGGGCAATGTCAGTGAGCTACATGACACGCTCTGGCAAACTGTGCTCAATAAAGCATCAAGGGCTGCTTAATTAATGCGCAAATAGTAATAAAGTCGTGCAAAATTGATAAATAGTGCGCGGCGATGCTGACGGAATAATCTATACTTATTGCAGGTCTTGTAATAATTGGGTAACCGTATGGCATTTCTGGAAAATCTAACCATTAAGCGGCGCTTGCAATTGAATGCGCTGGTTGTGGGTGTGGCTTTAGTCGTTATGCTGGCAGTGATCATGATCGAAGCCAGTACCATGCGTAAGCTGAATGAAACCATTCAGTATGCAGAAGAGCTCGATATTCATGAGCTCTCTATGCGCAAACACGAGAAGAACTTTTTGTTCTATAAAGATACTGAGGCACTGGATTTATATGCCAAGGATTACAGCGAGCTGCAGCGTAAGGCTGCTCTACTGGACGAGATTTTTGCTGAATTCGGTATAGACGATAGCAATTTACGTGAGTTCGAGCGCCTGGCACAAACTTATGTGGACGACTTTAACAACGTTGTTAACTTGCAAAAAACCATCGGCCTGCATCCTAAAGACGGGCTGTATGGCGCGCTGCGTAGTGCCGTTCATGAAGTTGAGACTATGCTAAAGCAGCAAGAACGCGACGATCTGCTGGTAAGCATGTTGATGCTCCGCCGGGCTGAAAAAGACTTTATGCTGCGACTGGATTTAAAATACCTCAAGAAGTTTGACGATCAAATCAGCAAATTTGAGGGGCAGGTTAAGTCGGCGGGTTTTGACGCCCAATATGAGCGTCAGATCCAGACCCTGATCAAGCAATATCAGACTCGCTTCAGAAATTTAGTGGATGCACAGACCAAGTTGGGTCTGGACCTTAACAGTGGCGCTCTCGGCAGCATGAAGCAAAGCGTGGAGCAAAGTGATGCGGTGGTGAGCCAGATTGTCAATCAGGCCAAACAAGAGGTTGCCGATAATGCCCGAACAGCGCAAATGGCCGCACTGGTCATTTTTGTGGTGGCATCCGTGTTGGTGATGATTTTGGTTTTATCGACTAGTCGGTCGATTATTGGTCCGGTTGAACGGGTTTATCAGACCATAGAGCGGATCCGCCGCGAAAACAATTTGCGTATTCCAATTGAACAGACGGGTAATGACGAAATCACTCTGATGACCAAAGACTTCAATAGTCTGATTGGCGACTTTAAAGAGCTGATTGGTGATGTGAACAGTGCGCTGGCGATCATTAATGATGCAACCCATCACTTGTCGGATACCACGGCACAGACCAGTGCCGGCATGACTGAGCAGCTTCATGAAGCCGATATGGTCGCAACGGCAGCAACCGAAATGCAGGCGACTATCCAGGATATCTCACACAATACCGAAGCGGCTGCGGAAAAAGCCGAGTCTACTAATAAGAATGCCCAGCTGGGTCGCACTGAGGTGACCTCAACTATAGAGCATATCATGCAGCTGTCTGAGTCTTTGGGTGGGGCATCGGATGTTGTGGGCCAGTTAGAGCGGGATGGTGAAACTATTGGCTCTGTCCTTGATGTGATCCGGGGTATTGCCGAGCAAACCAACCTGCTGGCGCTGAATGCGGCCATTGAAGCCGCCCGTGCCGGTGAGCAGGGTCGGGGCTTTGCGGTGGTGGCAGACGAAGTCCGCTCACTGGCTCAGCGTACTCAGGATTCGACTCAGGAAATTGAAAGCATCATTTCTACCTTACAACAGCGTACCCGCGAAGTGGTGAATATCATGGAGCAGTGCCGCGAGCAGGGTAATGAGAGCGTGGCTCAGGCAGAGCGTGCGGGTGATTTACTGGGCATGATCACCGAAGATGTACAAACCATTATGGAAATGAGCACCCATATTGCCACCGCCATTGATGAGCAAAAACAGGTGGCATCTGAAGTGAATAAGAATGTGGTTAAGATCCGTGACATTGCGCAGGTGGCCTCTGAGCATGCCAGCAGCAATGCACAGAGCAGTGAAGAGCTCTCAGAGCAAGCTCGTAACTTGTATGAATCGGTAGAAAAATACCAGGTATAACCCACCAGGGTTTGATAAAAGAAAAGGCGACCATACAGGTCGCCTTTTTTGTCTAACACAAGTTGTCAGGGCATAAACTTGATCGGCACATCGTGCCGTGCCGACACACGCTGCTGATAGTCTTGCCACAGTGTCTCGTGTTGCTCGCACAGCTTTCTCAGGTATTGCCAGCTGAACAACCCGGAGTTGTGTCCGTCATCAAACACCAGCCTGACCGCATAGTGGCCGACCGGCTCGATTTGACCAATGGACACATTCTGTTTGTTGAGCACCAGTTGTTGCTGACCGGGGCCATGCCCCTGCACCTCGGCTGAAGGCGAATGGACACGTAAAAATTCAGCGCTGAGCGAGTGAGTCAGGCCATCATCAAAGTACACATCGAGCAGGTTTTGCTGGGTGTGGTAATGTAGTTTGGTCACTTGATACATAGGCATAAAAAAGCCCGATCATTGATCGGGCTGGTATCCGTTAAAGAATAAAGCGGCTCAGGTCTTCGTCCTGGACCAGCATATCTAAATGTTTGTCGACATACGCGGCATCTATCGTCAGTGACTCGCCGGCTTTGTCGGAAGCGTCGAATGAAATTTCTTCCATCAGCTTTTCCATCACAGTATGCAGACGACGGGCACCAATGTTTTCTGTCTTTTCATTAACTTGCCAGGCTGCCTGAGCAATGCGTTCAATCGCATCATCATTGAATTCGATACTGACACTTTCTGTGTTCATCAGGGCCTGTTGCTGCTCTGTGAGCGATGCATGTGGTTCTGTCAGAATACGTTTAAAGTCTTTTGCAGTGAGCGCTTCCAATTCAACACGGATCGGCAAACGGCCTTGCAGCTCAGGAATGAGATCAGAAGGTTTGGCCATCTGGAATGCACCTGAGGCAATAAATAAAATATGATCCGTTTTAACCATGCCATGTTTCGTGCTGACTGTTGAGCCTTCGATAAGCGGAAGCAGGTCGCGCTGCACGCCTTCGCGGCTGACATCCGGACCTGAAGCTTCGCCACGCTTACAGATCTTATCAATCTCATCGATGAATACGATACCATTTTGCTCAACGGCAAAAATCGCCTGCTCTTTGAGCTCTTCCGGGTTGACCAGCTTGGCGGCTTCTTCTTCAATCAACAGCTTGAAGGCTTCTTTGATCTTCAGTTTACGGCTTTTCTTTTTGTCGCCCGACAGATTCTGGAACATGCCCTGCAACTGATTGGTCATCTCTTCCATGCCCGGCGGCGCCATGATTTCGACCTGAGGCGCCGTTTCAGCGATGTCGATGTCTATCTCTTTGTCATCCAGCTGGCCTTCACGTAGCTTTTTACGGAACACCTGACGCGTAGAGCTGTTATCGCTTTGCTGAGTTTCCCCCCAGGCGTCTTTCGCTGGTGGTAGCAGAGCATCCAAAATGCGCTCTTCCGCAGCTTCTTCAGCGCGATGTTTGTGCTTTTTGGTTTGCTGCTCGCGCGTCATTTTGAAAGAGACTTCCACCAAATCACGGATAATGGTTTCGACCTCTTTACCGACATAGCCTACCTCGGTGAACTTGGTGGCTTCAACTTTGATAAATGGCGCGTTCGCCAGTTTAGCCAGACGACGGGCGATCTCGGTTTTACCTACGCCAGTTGGACCAATCATCAGGATGTTTTTTGGTGTAACTTCGCTGCGCAGCTCTTCAGGGAGCTGCATACGACGCCAGCGGTTTCTCAGTGCGATGGCGACGGCTTTTTTAGCTTTGTCCTGACCTATAATATGTTGGTCAAGCTCATGGACGATTTCTCTGGGGGTCATTGCTGTCATGGCAATTCCTATTACAATTCTTCGATGGTTTGGAAATTGTTGGTAAAGACGCAGATGTCGCCTGCGATCTTAAGGCTCTTTTCCACAATTTCACGGGCACTCAGGTCGGTGTTTTCAATCAGCGCAGTGGCTGCGGCCTGGGCAAAGTTACCGCCACTGCCTATGGCTATCAGGTCGTGCTCAGGTTGTACTACGTCGCCATTGCCTGTGATGATCAATGACGCAGTTTCATCGGCAACAGCCAGCAGTGCCTCTAATTTGCGTAGCGCTCTGTCGGTACGCCAGTCTTTTGCCATTTCAACGGCCGCGCGGGTCAGGTGACCCTGGTGCATTTCCAGTTTGGTTTCAAAGCGTTCAAACAGGGTGAACGCGTCGGCAGTGCCACCGGCAAAGCCTGCTAGTACTTTACCGTTGTACAGGCGACGCACTTTTTTAGCATTGCCTTTCATTACCGTATTGCCAAGAGAGACCTGGCCATCTCCGCCAATTACGACTTTGTCGCCTCGGCGAACACTCACGATAGTTGTCATAGTATTCCTTAATCAGGAGGCTTAAGCCTCACCTGTAAATTCAATTAGGGTAGAGATAGGGACGATTTTGTGAAGATCAAGTCCACTTCCAAATCCCACAGCTGACGATGTTAATCCGTTCCAGCTTATTTTTGTCGCTCTCAGCGCCTCGCTTGGTTTCATAGGGACCCAGACGCACTCGATACCAGACCCCATTTGATCCTTCGGTGCGGCGGATCTCGGCTATCAGGCCAGCAAACGCCATTTTGGCCTTCATTTGTTCAGCCTGTTTATAGGTTCTGAAAGAGCCGCATTGCATCTGGTATGGGCCTTTGCTCTCCAGCTTTTTCACCTTGACGATCACTTCATGATCTTTGATGTCCTTTATAAAGTCAGGTGGGCGAGGGAGATCTTTTTCAACTTTGGGTTGCTCAGCTTGTTTTGCAGGCTTAGGGCTGCTTGGCTGTACCTGAGGCTCGCCGTGGTGCTTGATGTACCACAGGCCATAACCAAAGGCACCGACCAGCAACAGTGTCAGGGCCGCAAAAACCTTTGGAAAGGGTTTGCTGGCCTTTCCTTTGGCGGCTTTTTTACCGCCAGGCTTCTTATTTATATAGTCGTGTTGTGCCATAACGTTTTTTTAATAGGTATCCATAGGGTCAACGTCAATACTCCAGCGCACCCGGTTGGCAAGTTTATGCTGACCAATATAATCAGCCAGTTGCGCCAGGTATTGATGCAGTACTTTGCGCTGCGCTGCCTGAATATGCAATTGATATCGGTATTTTCCGGCCAGGCGTTCCATCGGCGCGGGGATCGGTCCGAGTAATTGTATACCAGGGTAGGGGGTGGCTGGAACCAGATCCGATAAAAACGCCATGACCAGTTGTGCATTGGTGGCTTCTGCACGGATCAGAGCCATGTGACTATACGGTGGCATTTGGGTTTCTTCGCGTTCACGTAAAGCATAGCGGGCAAAGTCCTGATACCCGTTGTTGACCAAATCTTGTAATAAAGGGTGTTCGGGGAAGTGAGTTTGCAGCAGCACAGTGCCCGCTTCGCCGCTACGTCCGGCCCGCCCGGCCACCTGTGTTATCAGCTGAGCCATGTGTTCCGTGGCACGGAAGTCGCAAGAATACAGCCCGCTGTCTACGTCGAGGATCACCACCAGATTGACGTCGGCGAAGTGATGACCTTTGGCGAGCATTTGAGTGCCGATCAGCAGTCGTGCTCCTCCCTGGTTAATTTCATCCAGTGCACTTTCGAGACTGCCCTTGCGACGGGTAGAATCGCGGTCAATGCGGTGCACAGGAAAGTCGGCAAACTGCTCGGATAAGAACTCTTCCAGCTGCTCTGTGCCATACCCTGTTGGCATGATCTGGGTGCTGCCGCAGTCGGGACATTGCACTGGCACAAAGGCTTGCTCGGAGCAGTGGTGACAAATGAGCCTGCGCAACGATTTGTGATAAGTGGCGCTGGTGCTGCAGCGGTCGCAGTTGCTGAGCCAGCCACATTCATGGCAGATCAGGGTGGGGGCAAAGCCTCGCCTGTTGAGAAACACCATGACCTGCTGCCCTCGAGCCAGGGTGGCGGAAATGGCATCCAGACTGGCTTTGGCAAATCCGGCCTGGTCAGCTTGTCCTTTCATATCGACCAGCACAAACCGGTTATCTTGTTGGGTTTGTGCCCGCTTAGTCAGTGGCAGCAATTGATAACGGTTCTGCAAGGCTTTGTGTAAGGTCTCCAGCGCTGGTGTTGCGGTACCTAAAACCAAAGAAAACTGACCCTGAGCGGCGCGGTACGCGGCCAGATCACGCGCATGGTAACGTAGTCCATCCTGCTGTTTGAAGGAGCCATCATGTTCTTCATCAACCACTATCATACCCAGAGCCTGAAAAGGCAGAAAGATGGCTGAGCGGGTGCCTATCACCAGTGCCGATTCACCCTGTTCAGCGCGACGCCAGGTATGCAAGCGCTCATTGTCGGTCAGATTGGAGTGCCACAGATCAATGGGCAGCCCCTCAAAGCGGCGCTTAAAGCGATTCACGGTTTGTGGTGTCAGGCCTATTTCTGGTACCAGCACCAATGCTTGTTTGCCGCTGGCTAAAATGGCCTCCAGACTTTGTAAATACACTTCTGTTTTACCACTGCCCGTGACACCTTCAAGTAAAAATGTACGAAATCCGGTTTGACTGTTGATGGCACTGCAAGCCGTGGCCTGTTCAGGGTTTAGCCTGGGTTTAGTGCCCAGTTGCAATGGGGTCGATTGCCAGTCGGTGTCGGTGCGCAGTTCTTCCCGGATCAGATTTTTTTCGAGCAGTGCCTTGATCTGTGCCTGCGAGAAGCCGAGTGTTTTCAGTTCACTGGCGGTCGCATCACCGGCACTGCGCAGTTGCTCAAGCAAGGCAAGTTGCTTTTTGGCCCTGAGTTGTGTGGTTTCACGTCCTGTCTCAGTGAGGGTCAATACAGGGACTTGCGTTTTATCAACCTGCTCTCCCTCGCGCAATGCGCCAGGCAGGGCGGTGAACAGGGTTTCGCCTAACGGGTGGCAGTAATATTGTGCACTGAAGCGCAAAAAACCAAGGTGCTCTGGCGACAAGATAGGCGTGGTATCGAGTACCGACTCAATGGCTTTTATTTTGTCTTGTGGTACATCACTGTGATTTTTCAGTGCGACAACGACGGCAATGCAGGCTCTGTTGGCGAATTTGATCCGCACCCGGCCTCCGACGCAAGGCTGCTGCTGCGGATCAAGGCGGTAATCAAAGGTTCTATGTAAAGGCACTTTTAAAGCGACTTCGGCGAAGCGCATGGAGACTCCGGCATCTGAGTATCAAAGTTAAGGATAGCTGTCTGATTGTGATTAAACATGCAATCAGAACCGGCGGTCAGTATACCGTAACAGCGTAAAATTGCATGTGTATGCTGACACAGCGTGCTTTTCGCTTGGTGATTCACGGCCTCATGATGAGATTGCACAAAAAATAACTGCTAAATTGCATTTATTGCTTGTGGATCATCCTAATTGACCCTAAAATACGCGTCCACAATTTTTGTATAACTACGTATGGTGCCAGACTTCGGGTTTGGAGAGCGATACGGCCTTAACTAGAGGTGCCCTATGAAAGAAGGTATTCATCCTAAGTACGAAACAATCTCAGCAACTTGTTCGTGCGGTAACAAATTCGAGACTCGTTCAACACTGTGTAAAGACATTCACCTGGACGTATGTTCTGCTTGTCACCCGTTCTACACTGGTAAGCAGAAGATCCTAGATACAGGTGGTCGTGTTGATCGCTTCAACAAGCGCTTCGGTGCGCTTAGCAGCAAGAAGTAAGCACTACTTTTGCTGTAGAAAAAGCACCTTCGGGTGCTTTTTTCGTTTCTGCACTCCCTGTTTTTCAATCTGGTATTTGCCTTCTCCCTTCAGAGCCAAGTGGACGGATCAGTTCGGTTTGGTTAGTAAAGTTTCCAGTATAAAGGTGTCTATTGTCAGAAAACGGGTGTACTCGCTAATACCTTCAAAGGCTGGCTTTATGATAATCCTGTCATGACCTGTTTCAGCGTGAATGACCATATTCAGCTGATTAATATGCATAGCTATCCGTTATCAATTCAGGTTTATAATTCTATAAAATCTTCGATTTGTGTGTAAATTCAAGCTAAAAATCATTAAATGCTGCGAACTTGTTTTGCCAGTTTGCTTTATTTATTTCGTTTATATTCTGCATAAAAATGACGCTATTTTGAACTGAAAGTGACACTTATCAGATCATTTATTGTGAGTTAACTTTGCCGAAAAGTAGCAAAAAAGTCGCTAAATATTGCTAACTGCCAACTATTTTTGCTTTAACAGGATAGACCTGATATCGCTTGAATTAATTTTTAAAAAAGGTATGGTTTAAAGCAGTTAGCGAATTTTTTATCTCACTCTCACTTTCAACTTCTTCGTTAGGAAAAAATCGCGTCATGTCAGACTTTCGTGAACAAGCGTTACATTATCATGCCCACCCCGTTCCAGGAAAAATCAGCGTTGAGTTGACTAAGCCTGCGGAAACCGTCAAGGATCTGGCCCTGGCATACAGTCCAGGTGTTGCTGAACCCGTCCGTGAAATTGCTGCCGATCCGAGCAATGCTTATCGTTACACAGGTAAAGGTAACATGGTTGCCGTTATCAGTAATGGTACTGCGATCCTGGGGTTGGGTAATCTTGGCCCTCTGGCGTCTAAGCCTGTGATGGAAGGTAAAGCGCTACTGTTTAAACGCTTTGCAGGCCTGGATTCGATAGACATCGAAGTTAAGCATCGTACCACAGAAGACTTTATCAACACGGTTGCCAATATTGCCGATACCTTCGGTGGCATCAATCTGGAAGATATTAAAGCACCTGAGTGTTTTGAGATTGAGCGTGCGCTGATTGAGCGTTGTGATGTACCGGTATTCCATGATGACCAGCATGGCACTGCAATTGTTACTGCTGCGGGTATGTTGAACGCACTGGAGATACAGGGCAAGAACATTCATGACGCTATTATCGTTTGCCTGGGTGCTGGTGCTGCTGCCATCGCCTGTATGGAGTTGTTAATCAAGTGCGGCGCGCAGCGTGAACACATTTATATGCTTGACCGTAAAGGCGTCATCCATACGCGTCGCGATGATCTGAATGAGTACAAAAAGCTGTTTGCCAACAACACCGACAAGCGCACCTTACAGGATGTGATTGAAGATGCGGACGTGTTTGTGGGCGTGTCTGGTCCGGACCTACTGTCTCCGGAAGACCTGAAACTGATGGCTGACAAGCCAGTGGTTTTTGCATGCTCTAACCCGGATCCTGAGATCAGCCCGGAAGTGGCGCATGGTGCTCGCGACGATCTGATCATGGCAACAGGTCGTTCTGACTATCCAAATCAGGTTAATAATGTACTGTGCTTCCCGTTTATCTTCCGTGGTGCACTGGATGTGCGTGCAACGGCCATTAACGATGAAATGAAGATTGCGGCGGTTGAAGCGATCCGCAGCATTGCCAAAGAGCCGGTTCCTGCTGAAGTACTCAAAGCGGCGGATGTCGACAGTCTGGAATTCGGTGAACATTACATCATTCCTAAGCCTATGGACCCGCGTTTGTTGCCACGTATAGCCAGAGCGGTGGCTGAGGCGGCGGTTGAGTCCGGTGTGGCGCAAATAGAGATGCCAGAAAATTATATGGCATAAGCCGGTCTGAGCAAAAAAAAGCCTCACATTGTGAGGCTTTTTTGTTGTTGTTCACTGGTGCCGACGAGATTATTCTTCGTTAATCTCTGGGATCTCCAGCCCCATTTCTGTCATGATCTGACGCACTTCTGCCGGGATCTTCTCCGGGTTATCTTTGCGCAGGTCCTCATCACCAGGTAGCGGCTGGCCGGTAAAGGCATGCAGAAATGCCTCACACAGTAACTCACTGTTAGTTGCGTGGCGCAGGTTGTTAACCTGGCGACGGGTGCGCTCATCGGTCAGCACTTTAAGCACGTTGAGCGGGATAGAAACGGTAATCTTTTTTACCTGTTCTGATTTCTTACCGTGTTCTGCATAAGGGTGAATATATTCACCGTTCCATTTAGCCATAGTGGTGTACTTGCCTCAGTGTTGTAGATGCAATGCGAATAAGACTGCGTACTGTGTATGGATCCAACCGTGACACGTAGGCTCTCTGTTGGCAATGTTGCACGTCATTTGCCATATTTAAGCTCAAATACTCAGTCTTATTAGCATAGAGTTCGCGTTGAGTGGCGAAATTTTATCGGTTTAAAAAAGATAGTCAAATACTAGTTATTTAGCCATTTAGCAGTATAAATGTTTTGACTTCTAACTTTTGTTCATCTAACCTTTTAGACGTCTAAACATCCAACTTAGCCAGGTGACCTATGAGCCAAAGCAACAAGTCAACCATAGCGGTACGTACAGGCATTGATGCTGACAAGCATCATGGTGCAGTGGTGCCCCCGCTTTATTTGTCGACCACCTATTCATTTGCGGACTTCGATAAGAAGCGTGACTATGATTATGGCCGCAGCGGCAACCCGAATCGCGACATTCTCGCGCAAACGCTGGCAGAGCTTGAAGGTGGTGCAAAGGGCATTATTACGGCTACCGGCATGGCTGCGGTACATTTGGTGACTCAGCTGCTCAATGCCGATGACACCTTAGTGATCCCACACGACTGTTATGGTGGCAGCTATCGCTTGTTTACTTCTTTGGAAAAGCGCGGCTTATTGAAGGTGAAAGTCTTGGACCTGACGCGCAGCGAGAGTCTGCAAGAGATACTGGTCATTAAACCAAAACTGGTCTGGGTTGAAACACCAAGCAACCCGATTTTGCGATTAACTGATATTAAAGCGGTCACGGACGTTGCAGCACAGTGCGGTGCATTGGTTGCAGCTGATAACACCTTTCTTTCACCAGCGTTACAAAACCCCATCGCATTTGGTGTGGATATTGTTGTACACTCTACGACCAAATATATTAATGGTCACTCCGATGTAGTCGGTGGTGCTGTGATTGCCAAAACCGAGGAACTCGGTGATGAACTGGCTTGGTGGGCGAACAATATTGGCATCACGGGGGCGCCATTTGACAGCTACCTGACGTTGCGTGGTTTGCGTACGCTCAATGTTCGCCTGAAACAGCATCAGGAAAACGCCCTGGCGATTGCACGTTATCTTGAGCAATCTGAATTTGTCAGTCAGGTATATTACCCAGGGCTGGAAAGCCATCCGCAGCATGCGCTGGCTAAGCAACAGCAACAAGGCTTCGGTGGTATGGTGAGCTTTGACATTAAAGGGGAATTGGCGGATGCCGCTAAGTTTCTGACGAGTGTGAAGCAATTCTCGCTGGCTGAGTCTCTGGGTGGAGTTGAGAGCCTGATCTGTCACCCCGCGACTATGACGCATGCGGGCATGGATCCTGAGGCACGTCTTGAAGCGGGTGTCGGGGATACACTGATACGTATTTCGGTGGGCATTGAGGAAATCGACGATTTATTAGCAGACCTAGAGCAGGCTTTTGCTGCGGTGAAAACCACGCAAGGCGGTTCCAGTGATAATGCGAAAGCATTCAAGCTCTCGCCAGCACATACGGCATTGTGGTAGAAGAAATGACAAAAGCAGTACATAAATTCGGTGGTTCAAGTCTGAGCTCAGCGGCACGCTATCAGGCAGTTGCCAATATCATCATTGGCCACTGCCAAACTGGCGACTGTATCGTGGTATCGGCGGCTGGCAAAACGACCAATACTCTGGTTGCCTTGTGGCAAAGCTATCAGCAGCAGGATGAGCGTGCTTTCAGCGATATATTGCTGCAGGTTGAAAATCATCAGGTGCAGCTGATCAGTGAGTTGTTTTCTGCTGTCCAGCAGGATCAGCTGGCATCTGAGTTACGAGATGAGCTAAGCAGCATTGGCCGCCAAGCACAGTCCCGCCAGTTGCAGGAGGCGCCACTACTGGCATTCGGCGAGGTTTGGTCGGCACGTTTACTCGCAGCCCTGTTGAACTCGCTGAATATTGCTGCACAAGATGTAGATGCGCGGTCGCTGTTTACTCAGCACCAGGGGCAGCTGATGCATGGCCAGAATCGTCTGGCCTGCCATCAGGCACTCAACCAGGACAAAATTTATATTGTCACCGGATTTATTGCTGCCGACAGTGCGGGCAATACGGTTACGCTAGGGCGCAATGGCAGCGATTACAGTGCGACATTGTTAGCCAGCTATCTGGATGCGGCGTCTGTGTCTATCTGGACAGACACTCCTGGTGTGTTCAGTACCGATCCACGTAAAGTGGGTAATGCCATAAAATACAGCAAGGTATGTCGTGCACAGGCGAATTTGCTGGCACGTCTGGGCAACCCGGTTTTGCATGCAAAAACCCTGTCACCACTGAAAGAGACCGCGATTAAGCTGCAGGTACGCAGCAGCTTTGACCCTGATGTGCAAGGTACCGAGGTCGTCAAGCAAGGGTATAGTAAAGAAAAGCGCTTTGTGACCACCTTTGGCGACCTGGATTTATTACGCGTTGATACGCTTGTTTCAGGTGAAGTCGGGGCGCTTAGCCAACTTATTCAGCATGGCATTCATCACTTCAATCAAAACGGAGAAGATTACCTGCTGGTGCCCAGCGAGTTCACGCATCAGGTGGTATTGCGTCTGAGCGGTCGGGTCACCATCGTTGAATCTCACTTACGCGGATTTGCCATTGTGGCGCCGTGTCCTGATATTGCGCCATTAGTGCGTCAGGCACAGGCTGTGCTGGATGAGCAGGCCGTCGTAGTGCGCTTTACTCATAGCGCCACAGACTATGCTTTGTTCCTTACGGATCAGGCCATTGACAGCGATGTTTTAGCTATCTTGCACGATAAACTGGTAAACAAAGGCCGTGAACTGGCGGTGATCATCGCCGGGTTGGGTAATGTGGGTGAAGTATTCCTCAATCAGTGCCAGCAGCAAATTGCACGTTTGCAGAGCCAGTTTGATCTCAAAGTGGTCGCACTACTGCGTTCACAAAAAATGGTGTTCTGCCCCAGCGGTTTGACCTTGTCTCAATGGCAACAGCAGTGGCAAAGTGAAGCGCAGGATTACTCGCATGAAGAGTTGCTGGATCGTATCAGTGAGCTTGATTATGAGCACAAAGTGGTGATTGATATCACTGCCAGCGAGGCATTTAGCCAGCTTTATCCCGATTTTGCGGCACACGACTGTCATTTGATCAGCGCTAACAAATATGCTGGTACAGCCTCGCATGACTGGTATCAGGCATTACGCACTCAACTCCAGGAGCGCAATTTACTGTGGCGTTATAACACCAGTGTCGGAGCCGGATTGCCGGTGAATTTTGCACTGGCCGATTTGCAGAATAGCGGCGACAAAGTGGTCCGAATTGAAGGGGTTTTTTCGGGTACCTTATCCTGGCTGTGCAGCAGCTTCGACGGTTCGCGCCCTTTCTCTGAGCTGGTACTGGCCGCACAAGAAATGGGTTACACCGAACCCGATCCCAGAGAAGACTTATCTGGCCGGGATATGCAGCGCAAACTGCTGATCCTGGCGCGTGAACTGGGTCTGCAACTGGAGCTGGATGATATTGAATTAGAGGCCCTGATGCCTGATGCGTTGGCACAAGGTAGCTGGGAAGCCTTTTTAGCACGCAAAGCGGAGTTAGATGCATTTTACCAGCAGCGCAATGATGCGGCACAGGCCAGTGACAAGGTGCTGCGCTATACAGGGGCATTAGAAATCGATGCATCGGGGGCAGTTCACGCTAAAGTGGGCATTGCTGAGGTTGCTCAGGGCAGCGCGATTGCGAACCTGACTCCGGGAGATAATATTTTCGTTATCACGACTCAGTGGTACGAACAAAACCCGTTGGTGATCCAAGGTCCTGGTGCAGGTAAAGAAGTCACCGCGGCAGGGATCCACTCAGACTTGTACTGGTTAACGCAGCAGCTGAGGTAATCAGTACCGTTCATGACTAAAAAGGCCGGTCAGTGACCGGCCTTTTTAGTCATGGCTATCAGAACAACTCTTCGGTATCCGGGAGTTGCTCTTCAAATGGTGTACTTGACCCGGTATCCAGCACGTATTTACTCGGTGCTGTGCCCCGTTCAAAATATTCAAAGCGGCTGGTGTGATCGTTACGCTCACTCAGTAATCCGGTTTTCAGATCGATACGCACAGACACCAGACCCGGAGGTGGGTCGATTGGTGCCAGGGGTTCGTTTTCTAACGCTGCGCGCATAAATTGCACCCAGCCTGGTAGCGCAGAGGTAGCCCCGGCTTCGGCACCAACCACTTGTTGCTTACCCAGGTTGGCATTGTACGCAGCACGGCCCAGTGATTTACCCGGGTCATCGAATCCAACCCATACGGTGGTCAATACGTTGCGGTTAAAGCCCGTAAACCAGGTATCGACAGAATTGTTCGTGGTTCCTGTTTTCCCTGCCAGATCCTTACGTTTAAGTGCCTGGGCACGCCAGCCGGTGCCACTCCAGCCGGTTTTGTGTTTCCAGCTGCCGCCTCCCCAGACTACGCTTTTCATTGCATCTGCGATTAAAAAGGCATTTTGCTCCGAGATGATCCGCGGTGCACAAGTGTATTGATCCACTTCCCACTCATCCTCAGTACACACTTTCAGTGGCTGTGCCGCGCCCAACACATTGCCGTAACTGTCGGTGAGCTTTTCGATAAAGTAGGTTTCGACCAGGTGGCCCCCATTGGCAAAGGCACTCATGCCTCGTGCCATTTCAAGCGGCGTCAGTGAAGCACTCCCCAGAGCTAATGACTCACTGCGTACGATGTCTTCATTATCAAAGCCAAACTTAAGAATATGGTCGGCCGCTTCGTTGAGCCCCATGCCTCTCAATAGCCGCACCGACACCACGTTTTTTGACTGAGCGAGTGCGCGGCGGATACGGATTGGGCCGCTGTAAACGTCGGGACTGTTCTTGGGACGCCAGGCCACGCCCATACTTTTATCCCAGTGATTAATGGGAGCATCATTGATGATGGTCGATAGGGTATAACCGGCTTCCAGTGCGCCTGAATAAATGAAAGGCTTGATGTTAGAGCCAACCTGGCGCTTGGCCTGAACGGCACGGTTATATTGACTTTGCTGGAAGCTGTAGCCACCCACTAAGGCTTTGATACGACCACTTTGTGGGTCGAGAGAAACCAGTGCACTAGCCGGTTGTGGCAGCTGGCTTAGCAGCCAGTCCTGAGTTGTTTCACGTACCCAGATTTGCATGCCAGGCGCCAGAATGTCGCTTGCGAGTTTGGGTGGCAATCCCTGACGGCGTTCTGTGATATACGCGCGTGCCCATTTTAATCCAGACCAGGGCACAGTGATCTCAGCGCCATTCTTTAACATGACGGTTGCGCTTTGCTCGTCAACTGCGGTTACAACTCCGGCACGCAAAGGGTCTATTTCTTTGACCGTCTGGAGCTTTTCCAGGATCTGAGGGGGTGACCAGGGTAATTCTTCTGCCTGCCAGTATTGTGCCTCAGGTCCGCGGAAGCCGTGTCGCATATCATAGGCGTGCAGGTTGTCGATTAGTGCTTGTTGTGCCGCTGCCTGAATATCTGATTCGACCGTGGTGTAGACCTTAAAGCCTGAGTTATAGGCCTGATCTTCACCATAGGTCTTCACCATGTACGCGCGCACCATTTCTGATATGTAAGGCGCATAGAGCTCTATTTCTGCACCATGGCGTTTGGCGGTGATGGGCGCCTGAGTGGCTTCGTTGTATTGAACCTGAGAGATATAACCCTCGGTAAGCATTCTGCCCAGTACCACATTACGGCGTAATTTTGCCCGTTGCGGATTGCGGATAGGGTTAAGTGCTGAAGGGGCTTTGGGTAAACCAGCCAGCATCGCCATTTGTGGCAATGTGAGTTCATGAAGTTCTTTACCATAGTAAACCTGCGCCGCGGCGCCAATGCCAAAAGCACGGTGGCCGAGTTCTATTTTATTCAGGTAAAGCTCCAGAATTTCATCTTTATTCAGTAGCCGCTCGATATGCAGGGCGATGAAGATTTCTTTCACTTTGCGAATATAGGCTTTTTCCCGGGTCAGGAAGAAATTTCGTGCCAACTGCATGGTGATGGTACTGGCACCTTGTTTTTTCTCACCTGTGCTGACCAGTACGATAAAGGAACGGACTATGCCTATCGGGTCGATGCCGAAATGATCATAAAAGCGGTTATCTTCTGTTGCCAAAAAGGCTTTGAGCAAAGGTTCGGGAATATCGTCGATTTTAACCGGAATACGGCGCTTCTCGCCAAACTGATTGATCAGCTTGCCGTCGCGGGTAAAGACCTGCATTGGGGTTTGCAGCTGTACATCTTTTAAAACCTTAACACTGGGAATGTCGGATTTAACATAGTAATAAAGGCCGAACAGGGTAAGCAGGCCCAGTGTCGTGCAAAGCAGTATAAGTTGTAGTAATCTTTTTAATAAATTCACGAATTTATCCCTAGCGAGACTCCCAATTACAATCGGACGCTGTTAGTATATCCTGATTAAAAAACGATTAATAATTTTTGCGTAAATTACTTTGTGCCTGATTAAGGCGCATGGGAGTGTGGCCGAAAGTTGGCAGGTAGTATAACGCTTTTCGCCAAACCGTACCTAAATGACTAAACTCTTAATTAAGACAGTACTGTATTCTGGATACTTGGGCTAATCGCATGCTGCGTCAATTCTTAAAAAAACAAGCACCCATGATGGTCGGGGTAGACATAGGGTCACACTGTGTAAAAGCCGTTTTGCTGGCTGAATCGAGTGCCGGATATCGGGTAGAAGCTGTGGCCATTGAACCTTTACCTAAAGGCGCGATGAAAGAGCGAGCGATTCAGGACATTGAAGCGGTCGGTAAAGTCATCAGTAAAATTCGCAAGCGTCTGCCTAAAACCACGCATTTCGCTGCCGTTGCCGTATCAGGACAAACGGTCATCACCAAAATGATCTTCATGGATGTATCCTTAAGCGATGCTGAACTAGAATCGCAAATTGCCATTGAGGCTGACAGTCTGATCCCCTATCCACTTGATGAAGTGAGTCTGGACTTTGAAAAGTTAACGGTGAATGAAGCGGATCCGTCTAAAGTCAATGTGCTGCTGTCTGCGGCAAGAACTGAAAGTGTTCAGGCGCGGGTCAGCGCGTTAGAAGAAGCGGGTTTAAAAGCCAAAGTGGTGGATGTTGAAAGCTATGCACTGGCGCGTTCTGTGGACGTTTTATATGGCCAGTTACCTTCGGATGCCTATGATAAAGTCGTGGGTATCATAGATATAGGGGCAGTGGTGACTTTGGTCAGCGTTGTGCAGTCAGGCAAAACTTTGTACACCCGAGATCAGGTATTTGGGGGCGAGCAGTATACGAATAGCATTGTAGCCTATTATAACAAGAGTTTTGATCAGGCTGAGCTGGCAAAAACCACCGGAGATCTGCCGCCAAATTACACCTTTGAGGTATTGGCACCGTTTCAAACTTCGTTGCTTCAGCAAGTGCGTCGTGCATTGCAAATGTTTATGACGACCAGCGGTCAGGAGCAGGTTGACTATATTGTTCTGACAGGCGGCACTGCTCAGGTTGAAGGGCTTGATCGTCTGCTGGTGGATGAGCTTGGTGTTCATGCGATTGTGGCGGATCCGTTTGCAAATATGGAAATTGCACCGAAAGTAGACAGAGGTGTACTGAGCAACCACAGAGCACAGTTTGCCATTGCTACCGGTCTGGCATTGAGGAGCTTTTCATCATGCCACATATAAATTTACTGCCCTGGCGGGAACAACAGCGGCAAGCTTCTCAACAAAAATTCCTGACCATTCTGGGAGTGATTGTTGCCGCTAGCCTGGCGCTGATGTACGGGATCGGGGCGTTTTACGATACGCTTAGAGAAGGGCAGGAAATAAAGAATCGCTACCTCTCAAGTGAAATAAGAAAATTGGATAAGCGGATTGGCGAGATACAGGGACTCAATCAGCAAAAAGAAAACCTGCAACGTCGTATCCGCTTGATTGAAGAGCTGCAAAGTAATCGTAACTTGGGCACTCAGCTGATTGACGAAGTCGCGCGCGTGGTCCCTGCGGGTGTTTATCTGACCAGCCTGGAGCGTCAGCAAAACATGATAAAAGTGATTGGACGCAGTGAATCGAATAACCGTTTATCGCAAATGCTGCGGGCGGTTGAGTCATCCTATTTGCTACGAGATCCGGTGTTACAGGGCATTGTTGCCGGGGAGCGTGAAGAACGCTTGCTGAGTAACTTTACGATGAACTTTTACGTTAAAACGTTCGCACAAATGGAAAAAGAGCGCGCAGAATTAGCGCAGACCAAGCAGGCGGGGAACTAGGCCATGAAATTTGACCTGAAGTCGCTGCAGGAGATCGACTGGAACGAGATTGAACTGGACAATATTGGCGAATGGCCAATGCCAGTCAAAGCCATTTGTTGTGTACTGGTTGTGGTTGTGATGCTGGTGATCGGCTACAGCATGTTAGTGTCTGCGTCCGTGGCAAATTTTGAGCATGCAGTGAAAGAAGAAGAAGACTTGCGCACCAGTTATCGGATCAAATATGGTCGCGCGAATAACCTGGAGCTGTATCGTCAGCAAATGAAGGATATGGAAGCGCAGTTTTCTCAGCTGTTAAGAAAGTTGCCGACTTCAAACGAAACGCCGGGACTGCTTGACGATTTGACCTATGTGGGGACATCGAGCGGACTGACCTTTTTAAAAATTGGCTGGCTGCCCGAAGTGAAAAAAGAGTTTTACACTGAGCTACCTATCAATCTTGAGGTGGTCGGGACATACCATGAGTTTGGCGAGTTTGTCAGCAAAGTGGCGCAACTGCCAAGGATCGTGAGTTTGCACGATTTTCGAATTGAAGGGGCTGGTAATAATCAGTTGGTATTCAGTGTGGTGGCAAAAACCTATCGCTATGAGCAGGAGGCTGATTAATGAGGCATCTGTTCATCGTGCTGCCGCTGGCATTGCTCGCAGCGTGTAATGATAATACCGCAGAACAAAAAGAATTTATCGATCGGGTGCAGGCCAACGCAACACCGAGCATAGATCCTATGCCCGAAATGGCACAGTTTGAGCACTTTCCCTACAGTGCGGGTAAATTACGCAGTCCTTTTGTGGCACCGCAACCGGAAGTCATTGAAAGTCGACTGGTACAAGTAAAAAACTGTCTGCATCCAGACCCGAATCGACCACGAGATCCCTTAGAAAAATACGCTTTAGATAACCTGATTATGAAAGGAACCATTACTCGGGGAGAGACAATTTGGGCGTTGATCCGTGCTGGCGAGCAGGGCTTGTTCAGAATAAAGAAAAACGAATATATGGGCTTGTACCACGGTAAAGTTGTCAGTGTACAGGCCGACCATCTCGAACTGATGGAGCTGATCCCGGATGGGACAGGGTGTTGGAAAGAGCGCTTGAGCAAAGTCGAAATGGTGGAAGCCGAGGACGTCGGTGCCGGTGAATAATAAAAAGGTGAAAATATGATTGCGCGCGACGGGATCAAATACGTTGTGAAAACGCTGATGGGCGGCATTTTAATGGGTACTGCGCTGTTCTCTCATGCGATGCCAATGCTGTACGATGTTCGTTACAACCCGGTGCCAACCGGCGAAACAGAGTTGCAGCTTGTTTTTGATGAAAAACTGACCATTGAACCAAAAGTGCAGGTAATGAACGAGCCCGCACGTATTGAGCTGTTTTTTCCTGATGCTGAGTTCGAGGAAAGCCTGGAATTACTTAAAGTAAACAAGGCTGGCATTGAACAGATCCAGAGCAGAATGGAAAATGGCGGCTTTGTGCTCAGTGTGCAAATGAAAACCCTCAAACTGTATCGTACCGAGGTAAAGAACAACCTGGTTTACGTTAAGGTTTCTGATCAGCCTATTCCGGTTGCCAGCGATGATGCACAGGCAGATACACTGCACAGTGCGATGAATCGGATCCAGAATATTGACTTCAGGCGCACAGAAAAAGGCGCGGCGCAGATCCTGGCATTTCTGGACTCCAGCCAGGCAGCAATAGATGTACAGGAACGGGGCGGGCAGATCTTTGCTGACTTTCATCACATCGATATCCCTGATGAGTTACTGTATGAACTTGACGTGGTGGATTTTGGCACTGTTGTAAGCACGGTAGAAACGTTCCGGGAAGAAGGCAAGAGCCGGCTGGTGATAATGCCCAATGGGGCATTTAAATTCAATTATCAGCAACTGGATAACATTTTTACGCTGACAGTCGAAAAAGACGACCAGGAATTCTCTTACACAGACAAGAAAAACTATCAGGGCCAGCCGATCACGCTGAACTTTCAGGACATTCCTATTCGCTCAGTGCTACAGATCATTGCCGATACCAATAACTTTAACCTGGTCACGAGTGACTCAGTAACCGGGAATATTACGCTACGTCTGGACGGCGTTCCCTGGGATCAGGCATTAGATGTGGTGTTACGGGTTAAAGGGCTGGACAAGCGGATGGAAGGCGCCATCTTAATGGTGGCACCGTCTGAGGAGTTGGCAGCCAGAGAAGCGAAAGAATTGCAGGCGAAACGGCAGGTCGAGGAACTTGAACCTTTATATAGCGAGTATATTCAACTCAATTATGCCAAAGCTGAGGAGTTTGCTGATCTGCTAAAAACAGATGAAAACTCGATCATCAGCTTGCGCGGCAGTGTATCGGTTGATAAGCGGACCAATACCTTATTGATCAAGGATACATCACGCAGCATTGAGAATGTCAGACGCATGGTTGAGACGCTGGATGTGCCAGTTAAGCAGGTACGTATCGAGTCTCGTATGGTGACGGTATCTGATAATGTTCAGGAAGATTTAGGGATCCGCTGGGGGTTTAGTGACCAACAAGGCACCGATGCGATTTCGGGCACTCTGGAAGCCACCAATAAGCTCTCCGGTGGCACTATCCCTGACTTGACCGAGCGTTTGAACGTGAATCTGCCGGTGCAAAACCCTGCAGGCAGCTTAGGCATGCACATTGCCAAATTGTCAGATGGGACTTTAATAGACTTGGAACTGTCAGCGCTGGAGCAGGAAAATAAGGGTGAAATCATCGCAACACCGAGTATCACGACTGCAAACCAGAAAACGGCACGCATTGAGCAAGGTACCGAAATCCCGTATGTGGAATCAGCCTCAAGTGGTGCGTCAACTGTGCAGTTTAAAAAAGCGGTGTTGAGTTTAGAGGTGACACCACAAATTACACCAGATAATAAAATTATTTTGGATCTTGTCATAACGCAGGATACGCGAGGTGATACAGTGCAAACAGCCAATGGCCCGGCGGTAGCAATCAACACGCAACGGATCCAAACACAGGTATTGGTAGAAAACGGTCAGACAGTCGTGTTGGGTGGTATTTACCAGCAGGAAATGACCAATGCGGTGAGCAAGGTGCCTGTACTAGGTGATGTGCCTTATTTAGGTGTCTTATTTAGGAACACTCGAGAAATCAACGAAAAGAGAGAGTTACTGATTTTTGTGACGCCTAAGATCATGCATGACTCGCTCTAGTCTGACTAAAATAATAATAATGGGCGTGAAAGTTGCCTTTTGACTTGAAATCACGCATTGAATGCTGAGATAATCCCCTCCTTAATTTTGGGGCCAGGTCGTTAGGCGGGGTTTTATTTCAAATTTTAGAGTTCGTTTGTACTAAAAAGATATGGCTGAGAAACGTAATATATTTCTGGTAGGCCCAATGGGGGCTGGTAAGAGCACGATTGGTCGTCACATTGCGGACCAATTACATCTGGAGTTCTTCGATTCAGATCAAGAAATCGAGCGCCGTACAGGGGCCGATATCTCCTGGGTGTTCGATATTGAAGGGG
Source organism: Pseudoalteromonas sp. XMcav2-N (assembly GCF_024124545.1). Lineage (GTDB taxonomy): Bacteria > Pseudomonadota > Gammaproteobacteria > Enterobacterales > Alteromonadaceae > Pseudoalteromonas. The sequence continues at coordinate 81,355 of NZ_JAMXSF010000012.1, read as the reverse complement.
AAGAAGGGTTTCGTCGTCGCGAAGAGACCGTGATTTCTGATCTTACCGAAAAGCAAGGCATCGTATTGGCTACTGGCGGCGGCTCAGTCATCAGTAAAGAGGTACGTAACAAGCTATCTGCGCGTGGTATTGTGGTCTATCTTGAGACTCCAATTGAAAAGCAAGTAGCACGTACACAGCGCGATAAGCGTCGTCCTTTGCTACAAACAGAAGAAGATTCACGCGACGTATTAGTGCGTCTGGCAAACGAACGTGAACCGCTTTATAAAGAAGTAGCGGATCACGTTGTACGCACAGATGAGCAAAGCGCCAAAGTGGTGGCGAATCAAATTATTGAGAAGTTAGATTTCTAAACATGTAGGCTAGATAGGAGGTGACAGCACATGCTTGAATTAAAAGTCGATTTAAACGAGCGTAGCTATCCTATCTATATTGGCCAAGATCTTCTCTCCGATAAGGGGCGGTTATTGCAGCATATTGGCAATGCGCGCCCCGTCATCATTAGCAACGAGACGGTTGCACCTCTGTATCTCGACAGTTTACTAATGCAGTTGGATGGCACAAACCCACTTCATTTCTGTATTCCTGATGGTGAGCAGTACAAAACACTTGAGTGGTTTGAGCGCGTTAATGCATTCTTACTTGAGCATAATTGTGGCCGGGATACTTGCCTGATCGCCTTAGGTGGTGGTGTCGTGGGTGATTTGACCGGATTTGTTGCGGCGTGTTATCAACGCGGTGTGCCATTTATTCAGATCCCCACAACCTTGCTATCTCAGGTCGATTCATCGGTTGGTGGCAAAACGGCTGTCAATCACCCGCTAGGCAAAAACATGATAGGCGCTTTCTATCAGCCTAAAGCGGTGTTTATTGATACCAACACGCTACAAAGCCTGCCACCTAGAGAGTTTGCCGCTGGTATGGCTGAAGTGATCAAATATGGTCTGATCTACGACAAAGCCTTCCTGACTGTGCTTGAGCACAATAGCAGGGCATTACAAAGCCTGGACACCGAGTTGCTGATGCAAGTGATCCACCGCTGTTGTGCTATTAAGGCCGAGATTGTGGCGCAAGACGAGAAGGAAGCAGGCCTGCGTGCGCTGCTTAATTTGGGGCATACGTTTGGTCATGCCATTGAAGCGCAGATGGGCTATGGTGTTTGGTTACATGGTGAGGCAGTCGCTGCGGGCATGATGCTTGCTGCCCGATTGGCGCAGTCAAGAGGTGCGTTGACAGACATTGAAGTGGCGCGAATTGCTGCGTTGCTGGAAATGTATCAACTGCCGATTGCAGCGCCAGAGTCTATGACAACGGCACAGTTTATTTCCCACATGCGTAAAGATAAGAAAAACAAGCAAGGTAAGATCCGCTTTATCATACCAACTTCGCTTGGCGAATGTCAGTTGGTGGACGACGTATCTGATGACACCTTAGGCCAGCTAATAGGGCACTGATGCAGTCGCAAATTTTACCGAGTCGGGCTGCCCTGGTCGACCGGATTGCAATGCAGTTTGAGTATGGGCAGAATCTTATATGCCTGGTTGGCAATTCCGGATTAGGTAAAAGCTATCTGGCTGAGTCTTTCATCACAGATAAATACCCTGAATTTAATAAAGCCTTTGTAAAGCTCAGCGCGCATACCAAAGACACCGAACTGGTTCAGCAATTACTAGAGAACAGTTTTCGCGCTCCTCTGGTTGATCATAAGTTGTCATTGAGTGAGAATTTTTTTGTTCTGTACAATGAACAACCCTGTGGCCCGTCTCTGTGGGTGATTGATGGTGCACGTCACCTCAGTGATGAACTTATCCAGGAACTTCAGTTGCTGGCGAAAAAAGCACCTGATACCTTATATATTTTGACTACAGGACAAGCGCCAAAGATATTACCCGAGGCGCTGGATATTCACCTGGAACCCTTATCATTAATGGAAAGTCGTCGTCTGATGGCAATGTTCTTTCAAGAGCTTCCGCCGCAAGAAGATCCGATTTTCTCCACTTTTTTAAATGAGTCAGGTGGCAACCCCAGTATTTTGCTGGAATGGCAGCAAAATCAGCATCAACTGACGCTCAAGTCTGAACGAACAATAAGCCGTCGACAACTACGTGGATTTTTGGGGGCATTTATTGCGATTGGTATATTATCGCTGGTAGCGGTAGTGTATCAAAAAGACTGGGCGGACCTATTGCGCATGCAACAGGATGTTGAAAAAGCAGCTGTTACCGAACTACCGCAGCCGACGGTGCTGACAACTCAAGAGGTGTTGTCCGAGGCTGAGCAGCCTGAACCTCAAACACCAGCCGAAGAAAGAGAGCATACTCAGAGCATGAGTCAGCATGATGTGAAGTCCATACTGAATGCTTTAACTCTGAGTGATACGGATCAGGGTACAGGTCAGAGTGTGGTCCCTGCACAACAAAAGGAAGGTGATATAACACCCGTACCAGACTTGCAAAGTACCGCTGATGTGCCAGCTGTTGCGCAGGCGCTTTCAGAGCAGGGAGCTCCCAATGACACCGCACAGCCAGTTATAGAAAACCAGGCACAGAAGCCAGACCCCACAGTTAAACCAGTACAGGTTGCAAATGATGCGCAACCACAGACTAAATCTGACAATGACTGGTTTATGACTCAGGACAGCAACGCATGGACAATTCAGTTACTTGCTGTCACAGATCATACTGTAGCACGCCGGTATATCGAACAGCATAATTTGTCACAGATCCGAACTGCACAGGTGGTGCGTGCCGGGAAAGACTGGTGGTTTGTGACGGTAGCACCCTTTGCGACCTTAGATGAGGCGAAACAGGCACGGGCTAATTTACCGGAAGCGGTATTAGCAGGGCAGCCGTTTTTTAAACGTATCGTGCAAATTAAGCAACAAATCCAACAGTCACAAACACAAAAATAGTGTAGAATCGCGCTACTTTGGGGTAACTAGTCAGATCATGCAAAAAAAAACCAGAGCTTTTCTAAAATGGGCAGGTGGAAAATACGCCTTGGTGGAAGATATTACCAAGCGCTTGCAAGCCGCAAATGAAGAGGCCGAAACTCTGGTGGAGCCCTTTGTTGGGGCCGGTTCTGTCTTTCTCAACAGCCACTTTAAGCACTATATACTCAATGACATCAATGCGGATCTGATTAACCTGTACAAAGAGCTGCAACGCACACCGGATGAGTTCATCAGTGATGCCAAAAAGCTGTTTGTGGATCTGAATAACCATTCCGATGCGTATTATGCGTATCGTCAGCAATTTAATGAAAGTGTCGACGTATATGAACGAGCTATTCTGTTTTTATATATGAATCGCCATGGATACAATGGTTTATGCCGCTACAATCTGAAGGGCATTTTCAATGTGCCGTTCGGTAAATACAAACGTCCCTATTTCCCGGAAAACGAACTGTACTTTTTTTCAGAAAAAGCACAGCAGGCCACATTTACCTGCCTGAGTTATGAGCAGGTTTTTAAACGTATCCCAGACAAAGCTGTGGTGTACTGTGATCCACCCTATGTGCCATTAAGCAAAACCGCTTCATTTACTGCTTATGCTAAAGGCGGGTTCAACCTGGATGATCAGGCGCAACTTGCAAACCTGGCGGAGACTGCCGCATTTGAGCAGCATACTCCTGTGCTTATTTCCAACCACGACACTGTGCTGACACGCAAAATATATAGCCAAGCTAAACTGGATGTGATCCAGGTAAAGCGGACCATTAGCCCGAAAGGCACAGGCCGGAACCGGGTTGATGAGCTAATGGCTTTGTATCACGACTAATACCAATTTCACTTAATACCTGCTCTATTTGAAGGAGCAAATATGACGCTAACGGCGTTAAAAATTTCTCATTTAGAACAACTAAATAGCAAAATTTTTGCCTCGCCTATATGGACATAGGTGCCTCAGCGATAGCAGGACACGGGAGCGGTGTTATCGACCCTATTTTATTGCCTCAAAATAGAACACTAATTAAGCAAATTGGTATAACCCTTCAGCATTTACAGGTTTATGGCTGCGACAGCACCACTGAATTGACAAACCAAGCTAACACCAGCACCAGTAAAATAACAAAGCACACGGCGAGAAAGGCAAAGGGCCAAAAGTGTTTCTGGTTGAAGTCGATGCGATATTTGGCCTGACTCTGCACTCCAAACATCGCAGCAAGTACACTCTGAATGAGTATAAAGAATCGTTCTGTCACGGCGTCCCGGCTCCTGTCTGAACTAAGATACCGATCAGTATAGTGTACAAATACAAACTCGCCTTAGCTAAGTGTACTTGTACTGAATTAAAATTGTGAAAACTGACTTGAAGTCTGCTCGTCATCTGAACCAAGTAACAGTTCAAGCAGATCCAGGTAATGGAATTGCCCGTTACTACTGCCGCCAGTAAGCCAGGCGTACCAGCTGGTGTGTGATTCCAGCTTGCATGCATTGGCTTGCGCATGCTGACTCACTTGAGTTGTAGAACATTGACACGAGTGGTGTTTTGCGATTAAGGCATCATCGCCGCTGAACGAAAACACGCCAGCAGACAAGACTACAGCAGCCGTAAGCAAAAGCGTCCGTGTTTTTAGCTGACCTAACATAACCATATCCCCAGTGAATAGTTATCTATAAATAGTACACTATGAGTGATTATTAAACAATCGCTTTGTCTTGCAAAAGTTGCAATTGCTCGCAAATGAGATTACTACGAGCGCCCAACAATCAGGTGTTTTTAACGCTAAGATAGGTTACAGTAGCCGCTGACATTTTGTTTCAGGGGGTAGTATGTCGCAGAACAATAATAAATCCGAGTTCTTAATTGCACCGTCCATTTTGTCTGCCGATTTTGCAAAGTTGGGTGAAGACGTCGCCAAGGTATTGGCTGCCGGTGCAGATGTTGTGCATTTCGACGTCATGGATAACCATTATGTCCCCAACCTGACTTTTGGCCCAATGATCTGTGAAGCCTTGCGCAACTACGGTATCACCGCCCCAATCGATGTACACCTTATGATTAAACCCGTAGATAGCCTCATCCCCGAATTCGCGAAAGCGGGGGCTGACATTATCACTTTTCACCCGGAAGCCAGTGAACACATTGACCGCAGTCTGGGTTTGATCAAAGAGCAGGGCTGTGAAGCGGGTTTGGTGCTTAACCCTGCAACACCATTGCATTATCTGGATTATGTGATGGATAAAGTGGATCAGATCCTGCTGATGTCTGTGAATCCGGGTTTTGGTGGCCAGAGTTTTATCCCTCAGACACTCGATAAACTGCGTCAGGTCCGTGAGCGTATTGATGCCAGCGGTCGAAAAATTCGTCTTGAAGTCGACGGCGGTATTAAAGTCGATAACATCGCTGAGGTTGCTGCGGCAGGCGCGGATATGTTTGTTGCTGGATCGGCTATTTTTAATCAACCAGACTATCGGACGGTCATTGATGCGATGCGTACAGAGCTCGCTAAGGTGGGCTAATGCGGTATCAGGGTATTTTATTTGATCTTGACGGGACGCTGGTCGACAGTGCGCACGATTTGTATATGGCACTGAATCTGACTTTAACAGAAGTGGCATTTCCTGTGGTCAGTCGCACTCAGGTGCTTGAGTGGGTCGGCAATGGGATTGACGTGCTGGTACAGCGTGGTCTCAGTGGTAGCAATGAGATCAACGCAGAATTGCCCCCGCGTTTGGTGACAGAAGCACAGGAACGATTTGCAGGCCATTATCGGGCGCTTGTTGGGCAATATTCACTGCTTTATGCCAATGTCGAAACGGTATTGGCAGCATTCAATCATGTCCCCAAAGCTGTCGTAACCAATAAAAGCCGGGAATTTACACTACAGCTACTCGATAGCCTCAACCTGAGCCAACATTTTGAGGTGGTTGTGTGTGGTGATGACGGTCAGAAAAAGCCTGCGGCAGAACCGCTCCTGTCGGCCTGTCTGCAGCTGAACATCGAGCCACAAGATGCCATTATGGTGGGTGATTCGAAAAGTGATATTTTGGCAGCCCAGGCCGCTGAAATGCCTGTGATTGCACTCAAAAATGGGTACAATCAAGGACTGGACCTGGCGACATTTAATCCACAGTACCTCTGTGAGGGCTTCTTGGATATAATCCCCATTTTAAATCAACCTTTAACTAAGATAGGACTAAAGGAACACAATGACTAAACCAGTAGTATTAAGTGGCATTCAGCCAACCGGTGGTATGACAATAGGCAATTATGTGGGTGCCATTAACCAGTGGCTTAAGCTACAGGAAGATCATGATTGTTTCTTTATGCTGGTTGATTTGCATGCCATCACTGTGCGTCAGGAACCAAGTGCCCTGCGTGAGCGAGTTTTAGATGGTATTGCGCTGTATGCGGCCTGCGGTATCGACCCTGAAAAGTCGGCGTTGTTTGTGCAGTCGCAGGTGCCAGAGCATGCCCAGTTAAGCTGGGTGCTGAACTGTTATGCGCAAATGGGTGAGCTGAATCGTATGACTCAGTTCAAGGACAAGTCAGCCAAGAACACCAATAATGTCAACGTTGGCTTGTTTTCTTATCCGGTACTTCAGGCTGCAGACATTCTGCTTTATCAGGCCGATCAGGTCCCTGTGGGAGAAGACCAGAAACAGCACCTTGAACTCACCCGTGATATCGCAACGCGCTTTAACAACTTATATGGTGATGTATTTAAAGTCCCGGAGCCGTACATTCCTGAGCTGGGCGCACGGGTAATGAGCTTGCAGGATCCGTTAAAGAAAATGTCTAAATCGGACGACAACCCCAATGCATACATTATGCTTCTGGATGAACCGAAAAAGATTGAGAAAAAGCTTAAAAAGGCAGTGACGGATTCAGATGAGCAGGCGCGCATTTACTTTGACCGTGAAGAAAAGCCCGGTGTTTCTAACCTGCTGACTCTGTTGTCAGTGGCAACCAAACGCGATGTGGCTGATCTGGTGCCTGAGTACGAAGACAAAATGTATGGTCATCTGAAAAAAGACACCGCTGATGCGGTTGTGGCCATGCTGGAGCCGATGCAGGCACGCTTCAGAGAGATCCGTGAAGATCAGGCGCTGCTAGATCAGATCATGCGCAACGGTGCAGAAAAGGCCGGAGCCCGTGCTGAGAAAACGCTGAAAGCGGCATACGACGCCGTTGGATTTATTCCGCGCCCGTAGCCGTCAGGCTATAAAAACAAAAAGCCAGCTTATGCTGGCTTTTTGCTGTCTTAGGGGTTACATACTGCGACCACACCAGACGATTCTGCCTGCGATACCATGTTGCTGAGCATTGTCGGCCTGGATCTGCCAGGCCGGGTACTCAGGGTTATCACTCACAACGCTAATATGATCCCGGTGCTGTTGTAAGCGTTTGGCCATCAGACCATCTTCGGTTTGCAGCACAAATACACCACGTTTGTTCGCGTCACGCTGGCTTAAATCAACCAGTACCATGTCGCCGTGTTGCAGCGTCGGTAGCATACTGTCACCGCGAATAGTAACAAACGCCAGCTGTTCACTGTACACGCCCAGCTGAGTGCTCAACCAGCGTTTATTCAGGGCGAACTGTTCTGTGATATCTTCACTGCCATTGATGCTACCAAAACCGGCACTGGCTTCCACATCCAGCTTAGGTACCATCAGCATGTCCTCGCCACCAGATCGCGTGGCATGTTCAACGGGTTGTTCACCTGTAAGCAACCAGTTCAGATCCAGGCCAAATAGACTGTACAAATGCTCCAGATAAGCAACGGATGGTCTGCTCAGACCACGACAAATACGATAAATATGCGACGGTGATTTGCCGGTAAGTAGCGCAAACTGACGCTTATTTCCGGCACTAAACTGGTCGATTAAGGTAACAAATCGACGCGAAAATGCTGTGCTCATGACACCCCATGCAGGTTACAACGAAGAAAGGCGCTCAGAGTACTTGTCTCTTGAGTTACTGTACAGTATTACGATGTTAATTGGCTGAAAAATATCCAAATTATATCTCTAAGCTTGAATTTGCAATGCGTGTTGATTTTTGGTGTTTTTTTTGTTAATTTTTGTTTCCGTTTATGGAAACATAGATGAAAAGTTGAGTCTAGTATTTAAGGATTAAAAAATGCAAAAAATGATTTTTGCCTTGCTGGGTCTGTTTATCAGCATGAATACATTTGCCACCCCTCATAAAGAAATATACTTCAAAACCCGGGAAGGGGAAGAGATCCAAGTATTTCTGACCGTGGCCAACGGCAAGATGCAGAATATTACTTTTTCTTCATTGTGTACGATCAACAACGGCTATTGTATGACGCAGGCGCATACCCGAACCATACTTGAGGACTTTATCCGTGCAGGGATAAATCGTGGTCTCTATTCTTACCGCTATGTACCATATGACCCCTGCATGGATCCGAGGAATAACTGTACGCCACATGGTAATGTGCCAGAAGAGCAGCAAAGCTATGAAATGTACGGGTTTGAAATGCAGCAGTTCCAGCATGTGCAACGAACAAGCCGACGTCCGGTTCCTTCTGCGCCACCGGCACAGGAACAGGGGCTGGTTCAGGCCTTCCTGAATAGTGCTGCGGTCCGAGCAGGTGTCCAGGCGGTAGATGAGTCGATCAAACAGATTGCAAACTTAGTGTCTGGCGAAAGTGGTCAATTGAATAAAACTGGTATTACCATGCACTTCAGTGTACGCAAAGACGGCAAGAAAGTGCCTACTAACATTTGTATCATGACGAAAGATGGATGCCAGGGCACTGATGAAGTTAAGTTTAAACAGGATAATAATAAGACAACTGCAACTTATCCGGCTCCCGGAAGTACGTCTCAATCTTTTAAGCGTTACACTGACATTGAATTTGCTTTAAGAAACTGGTTTCAAGGTGCGGAATATGAGTGTAAATTTGGCTTTACTGGCGTGCCGGGTGAGCTGAGCCGCCAAGCCGTTTGTTACTACAAGCCGTGATGGACTTTGCCACACAAATCTAGAATCGTAGGGGCTTGTGGCCCCTTTTTCTTTTAAACTGCCTTGAGTTATTTGCTCCAGTTCAGGTAACGTCTGATCATCAGCCTATGATGAGCTGACTATCTTCTCTCTGCAGGGGGATATTAGCGTTTTATGTATTGCCGGGGGGTTGTACCAAAGTACTTCTTAAACGCGCTATTAAACGCCGAACTGGATTCGAAACCCAGCTGCTGGGCAATGGCCTGTTGGGTTTCTCCGGCGGTGAGCATTTCCACCGCACGCAGCGCTCTGAGTTTTTGCTTCCACTGACTAAAGCTCATGGCAAAGCTTTTATGAAACAGCCGGTTCAGTGTTCTGGCCGATGCGCCGACCTGTTCACCCCACTGCTCTAAAGTCCGTGTACAGCCCGGGTTAGAATACAGTTCACTGACAATCGGCAGCAGTCGCTGGTCATCTGCCTTGGGAATAAAAAACGCGCTGGTGGGCGCCAGCTCCAGTCGATCGATAAACACCTGGATAAAGCGCTCGGTTTTATCATCGAGCAGATAGTCTTCGGGCCAGGTGCAGATGGTCAGGATCATCTCTTTTAGCAGCGTATCAACTACCAGAGTTTTTGCCTGATCGCCTAATATCGCGGCATACTTTTCATCAATATAAACGCTGCGAAAATGCCCGCCATAGCGGCAGAATGTTTCATGCTCCACATTGGGTGGGATCCACAATGCCTGTTGCGGTGGAATGACGAAAGTGCCCTGCGGCGTAAAAATGGTCATGACCGAATCACTAATATAAGTGATCTGCCCCCAGTGATGGCTGTGTGAGCGCACATGCTCATTGGCGGGCATAGTGGTAGGGCGTGGGAAGATCGGCCTGCCCAGTGTCTTTCTTTTAAAGCGACTGGACACACTGCGCCAGGAAGCATCTGTCCGATTTGATAAACTTTGTGTCATGATTTTCCATATTAGCCAGCGGGCTCAGCTCATATACTAACCGGGCCACTAACGGCGATCAATGTGCTTAAGGACTGTGAATGAAAAACCCAACCCGACTCTTTGTGCCGTCCCCAATGAGCTTTATGGTGCTGGCGACCATTGTAATGGCAATGACCTTTTCGGCCTGGAATGCCTTACTTAATAATTTTGCCATTGAACAGGCTGCGTTTACTGGCGCGCATATTGGCATGTTGCAGTCATTGCGCGAGGTGCCTGGCTTTTTGGCTTTTACGGCAGTATTTGTGTTGCTGGTGCTGAAGGAGCAAACCTTTGCGCTGGTAAGTTTATGTTTATTATCAACCGGGGTCGCCCTGACGGGCTTTTTCCCCAGCGTGTATGGCCTGTATGCCACAACAGTGCTTATGTCTATTGGCTTTCACTATTTTGAAACGCTTAATCAGTCGCTGAGTTTACAATGGTTTAGCAAAGAGGAGGCGCCAGAGCAATTAGGGCGTTTACTCTCTATTAAATCGATGGCTTCGCTGGTGACTTTTGGCTTAATCTGGGTGGCGTTTACCTGGCTGGCCACAGATTATGTCTGGGTGTACTTACTATTTGGCGGGGCTGGACTGGCATTAACATTATTTATGGCGGCAACGCACCCGCAATTTGTGCAGCAAGCAACGCAGCACAAGAAATTAATTCTGCGTAAGCAATATTCCCTGTATTACATTCTGACTTTTTTCTCCGGTGCTCGTCGTCAAATCTTTATGGTGTTTGCCGGCTTTTTAATGGTTGAAAAGTTTGGCTTTGATGTGGCCGAGATCACTGCGTTGTACATGCTCAACCATGTTGTGAACATTTTTGTTGCCCCGAAGATAGGCCAGATGATTAATCGTATTGGTGAGCAAAAGGCGCTGACAGTGGAATATTCCGGGTTAGTACTGGTGTTTGTGGGATATGCACTGGTGGAGTCGGCCCAGCTGGCGGCAGTGCTGTATGTGGTAGATCACATCTTCTTTGCCATGGCCATTGCACTGAAAACCTACTTCCAGAAAATAGCCCGGCCCGAGGACATTGCGGCCACTGCGGGTGTCAGTTTTACCATCAACCATATTGCCGCTGTGGTGATCCCGGCCAGTTTTGGTGTGGTGTGGTTGTATGATCAGTCCCTGGTGTTTTACTTTGGCGCGGCATTGGCGGGGTGCTCTTTGATACTCAGTCAGTTTATTACACCGCACTTGAAGCGTGTGGCTGCCTGATAAAAAGCCGCCCATTGCGGGCGGCTGTATCGATAAGAATCTCGTGTTAAAGGGCTTTAAAGCGGATCGCGGTACCGCCACTGGTGGCGAGCTTCAGCGTTAAAGTATCCTGTGCTGTGACAATCTGTTTTTGAATGCTCAAATCATAGGGGTTGTGTTTCCACTCAGCCTCAGGGCCATCCTGATAGATCTGGGCTTCGAAGCGCTGGCCCGGCTCAAGGAAGTCGAGCTTGACGTCAATGCTTCTGGCGTGCTCGTCGGTGATGGCCCCTAAATACCAATCTTTACCCGAGTACTTGCCGCGTTTGCGCGCTTTACGGGCAAACACCACATAGTCACCAACCTCACCTGCCAGCGCAACACTCTGCTCCCAATCTGCTGGCACATCCTTGATGAACTGGAAGGCATCCGGTCTGGCAAGGTAGTTTTCTGGCAGATCGGCGGCCATCTGTACCGGACTGTACAGCACTACATACAGTGCCAGTTGCTTCGCCAGGGTGGTTTGTGGCCGGTTGGTTTTGTCACCCAGGCCGTTAAAGCTCATATCAAAAATGCCGGGTGTAAAGTCCATCGGACCAGACAACATGCGCGTATAGGCCAGCATAGTGGTATGCTCCGGCGGGTTAGGCGGGGTACCCCAGGCGTTAAACTCCTGGCCACGTGCACCCTCACGGGTCAGCCAGTTTGGATAGGTGCGACGCAACCCGGTGTCCTTAATTGGCTCATGGGTATTGATGCTGATCTTATGTTTGGCTGCTAGTTTCACATTGTCCAGATACTCATTAACCATAAACTGACCGTCATGCCATTCAAAACGGGCATGGCCACGTTCATCAATACGTTTGATGTTGCCACCATCAGCCACGTAGCCGGTTTTTACCTGGCGGACACCCGCTTTTTCGTACAGCGCAAAAGCATCTGCCATTTGGTCACGATAGTTACTGACGTTACCTGACGTTTCATGGTGGCCGATCAGTCGGGCACCCACCTTTTTACCATGGGTGGCAATGGCATCCAGGTCGAAATCGGGGTAAGCCTCGGTAAAGCTGAAGACATCACCATTGAAAAACCAATCGCCGTCCCAGCCGGTATTCCAGCCTTCTACCAGTACGCCATCAAAGCCATGCTCGGCAGCAAAGCTCAGATACTCTTTGGTACGTTCTGTGGTCGCGCCATGCTTCTCACCACTGCCCCAGGTGTTTTTACCGATGTGCATGCCCCACCAAATGCCGAGATATTTACCCGGTTCCACCCAGGATACATCGCCTAACTTATTTGGCTCATTCAGGTTCAGGATCAGGCGGGAGTTGAGTAAGTCGGTGGCTTGCGCACCGACCTGAATGGTGCGCCAGGGGGTTGTGAAGTGGCCATTGGTTTTTACCGCGATACCATCAGACCAGGGCGTCAGATCGCTGATAAAGGTACCAGGGCGACGCTGATTCAGCGTCATAGCGGCATAATCAACCAAGGCGGCTTCATGAATGCTCACGTGAACGCCGTTTTTGTTCTTTAAGGTGAAAGGGGTGTGAACATGAGCCGCATCGTGTAGCGCTGTGGTTTTGTAAGTATACTCATAGCGATTCCAGCCGCGTGCCGGGATCCACCAGGCATTGGCCTGATCACTGTCTGCAACAGCAAACTCAGTCAGTTCGCGGGTTATATAGCGGGCAGAATCCGCTGCGACTTCATATCGAAAGCCCACACCGTCATCAAATACTCTTACTCTGAGCGTATACTGTGCTTGCTTTGACTGCTCGTCTGCCAAAGTCACAACCAGTTCGTTGTGATGGTCACGGACCTCTCGAGCCTCGCCCCAGGGTTGTTGCCAGCGCTCATCTGCACTGTTACGCAGAGTCTTGCTGATGATCAGGCCATCTCGCAGTGATGGCGCCCGGGCAAAATCAAACCCCAGCTTTGAAGGGGCGATCACCGCCTTGTTGTTGAACGTGATTTGGTAGCTGGGCTGGGTGTTATCATCGCTGACCTGAAATGTCAGCTTACCGTTGGGCGAGCTGACTTTGTGTGTTGCAGCCTCAGTAGCGCCGGTAAATAAACCGGCGACCAACGTAGCGGCAATGCCTGTTGCTGAGAAGACTAATCGCATAAACTATCTCGGTTGCAAATGTGAGTGAGCGTTTAGCATACTGTTATCTTCCATGGGCAATGAACTTTCTGCATACGTATTCAGTTTGAAAATGCGATGAATGGAAACTAACAGTCGTCCGGTCTACATCTGTGGCCTATACTAAATTCATGCTGCAAGGAACTTTCAGGCAATGATTCAATTAAAACATATTCTTAGTACTGCTTTGGCTGCCCTAGCTCTGGTCTCAACCAGTGTGTTTGCTGCAGGTGGGCAAGTCTCAGTGCACTTGGTCGATAAGCAGGGAAAGGCACTGCCCGGTGCGGCGGTGTGGTTAACAGGCCAGGGGCTGACCGCTGACCAGGCGGTCTTAAAGCAAAGTTATAAAATGGGTCAGAAAGATCGCGCGTTTACACCGCACCTGCTGATTGTGCCTCGGCAAGCCGAAGTGTCTTTCCCTAATTATGACTCTATATTGCATCATGTTTACTCATTTTCTCCCGCTAAATCCTTTGAATTCAAACTGTATCGTGACCAGCCACAGGCCCTGACATTTTCAGCGACCGGTGCCGTGGAACTGGGCTGCAATATTCACGACTGGATGCTGGGTTATATCCTGGTGGTTGACTCTACACACTTTGCTGTGACTGACGAGCAGGGGATCGCACGTATCTCGCTTCCCAAAACGCAACTTACTGACGTGGTCTTGAAAGTCTGGCATGAGGGGTTTATGGATCTGGATAGGCCGGAAAGCAACTCGTTATCAAGAGTAAAATCCGGTGATAAGCTTAACATTCAATTGAATCAGGCACTTGGTATGTTCCAGGACGATTTCAGTGATGAGTTTGATGACTATGAATAAATCACTTCAATGGCTGTTACTGGCCGGGCTCAATGCGGTGGCCATCAATGCTGCACAGGCGCAAGGCTTTCAGTACAAAGGGGCGATTCAGGCAAGCTGGCAAAGTAGCAGTGAGCATGCATCCTGGTATAACCGAGGCGTGGCAGTGAATCGTTTTGGCACTGAATCAGAGCGATTGAGTCTGAGCCGTGGGGTACTCGACCTGCGTACAGAATTAGGGAGCAAATGGTCACTGTTAGCCAGTGCGCAATATGTACCCGACCCTGATAGCAAACTGGGTTTTACCGAGCTGTTTGCTCAGTACCACACCCTGAATAAAGGGCCCAAGCAGTGGCAGGCACGCTTTGGTGGTTTTTATCCGCGAATGTCGCTGGAAAACCCGGATATCGGCTGGTCGTCTCCCTACAATTACAGTTACAGCGCCATTAATGCCTGGCTTGGTGAGGAGATCCGCACCTTTGGTACGGAAGTGAGCTTTAAGCACAGCGACAATCGATTGTCGCGACGTCAGCGTACAGGCCACAACTGGGAGCTGGTTGGCGCCTTGTATAAGGGCAATGATCCGGCCGGGACTTTGCTGGCTTGGCGTGGCTGGGCTGTGCACGATCGGCAAAGCGTGTTCAACGAAGCCATTGCGTTTGCGCCCATTAATGCCCTAAACGCGCCGCCGTTGGCGAAACAGGCGTGGCGTACGGAGCCCTTTACTGAGGTGGATGGCCGGTTTGGCTATTACCTTGGTGTGCACTGGGATTATCAGAAGCGTCATACGGTACGCATGTACTGGTACGACAATAACGGCGACCCGAGTGTATTAAACTATCACACCGGACAATATGCCTGGGATACCAAATTTTACAGTGCAGCTTACCGCTTCAAGATCACCCGGGCTACGCATCTTGTGATGCAGGCTATGGCCGGTAATACCGCGATGGGCAAGCGCCGTGGGGTGAATAACGACTTTAGCAGCCAGTTTATTCTGCTGACCCATAAATGGCAGGATTACCGTGTCAGTGGGCGGGTAGAGCAGTTCGATGTCAGAGACAGAGACTTCTGGGCGTTTGATCCGAATACCAGCGAGGGAGGTGCGGTGACGCTGACTGGTCGCTGGCAGCTCAGTGAGCACTGGCATGTCGGAATGGAATTTCAGTATCTGGAGTCTAAAGTGGCAAATCGCGCTGACTTTAATTGGCCGACGCGACAAATTGAACAATTGTGGCGCGTCAGTGGTGAGCTGCGCTTTTAACAGCGCAGCCAGAAATTATCCTCGCGTCAGTCACACAGGCGGTTTAAGCCATTGAGAGCAGCGACTCGGTAGGCTTCGGCCATGGTCGGATAGTTAAAGGTGGTGTTGACGAAATATTCGACGTTATTGCCTTTGCCTTTTTGCTCCATAATGGCCTGACCAATGTGGACAATCTCTGAGGCACGTTCGCCAAAACAGTGGATCCCAAGTATTTCTTTGCTTTCAGCATGAAACAACAGTTTCAGAGAGCCGACTTCGGTGCCGGTGATCTGTGAACGTGCCAGATGTTTGAACTGGGCACGGCCGACTTCATAAGGGATCTTGGCAGCAGTGAGTTGTTGCTCGGTTTTGCCCACTGAACTCATTTCCGGAATAGTGTAAATACCGGTTGGAATATCAGTGATCAGGCGGTCATCGCACTTGCCATGCACTATGGCATGGGCAGCAATTCTGCCCTGATCAAAAGCGGCACTGGCAAGGCTTGGGTAGCCAATCACATCCCCCACGGCGTAGACATTGTCTATTTCAGTCTGGTAATGCTCATTGACTTTGAGCTGGCCACGGCCGTCCGCTTTGAGACCAATAGCATCCAGGTTCAGAGAGTCGGTATTACCTGTTCGACCATTGGCCCACAAAATACAATCTGCCTTAACCTTTTTACCGGATTGAAGGTGCAGTATTACGCCTTTATCCTGAGTCTCAACCTTGGCAAACTCTTCATTATGACGGATCACGATACCACTGTTCCAAAAGTGATAGCTCAGTGCATCAGATATTTCATCATCCATAAATGACAGCAACCGGTCGCGGGTATTGATGAGATCCACTTTGGCTCCTAAGCCCTTAAAAATCGACGCATACTCACAGCCAATCACGCCGGCACCGTAAACCAGCACGCGCTGCGGGTTGTGGGTTAAGTCCAAAATGGTATCACTGTCATAGACACGCGGGTGATCGAAGTCGACACCGGGTGGACGGTAAGGCCTGGAGCCTGTGGCAATGACGATGGTTTGCGCAGTCAGTAACTCCTTGGAGCCATCCAGATGCTGCACCTGGATCGTATGGGCGTCAACAAAGGTGGCATCCCCCTGATAGAGGTGGATCCGGTTACGGTCGTAAAAGCTGGAACGCAGGCTGGATTGTTTGCTGATCACATCACTGGCGTGATGCAAAATATCCTGGAAAGTCAGCCTTTGCGGACGTTCGCTAAAGCGAAACAGAGGGTTGGCTTTGTATTCGATTAACCGGCTGACGGAGTGGCGCAGCGCTTTGGATGGGATTGTGCCCCAGTGTACACAGCCACCCCCGACGTCTTTTTGTCGCTCTATCACAGCCACTTTGCGGTTGCTTTTTGACAGGTTCATGGCTGCACCTTCACCGCCGGGACCCGTACCAATGATGATAGCATCATACTGATAGGATACGTCCTGACGGGGTGCTTTTGTGGAGGTTTTCTTAGTCACGGCCTCACCTTAAATAATGACTTGTGAGGCCGCTTCGGGGTTAGCTGGTGGCGCCCTTTAACAACCTCGAGTTTAATGCCAGCCATGCTTGCTTTTGTGTCTGCCAGGCCTGTTCCAGTTCCTGATACTGTTTTAACAGGGCTGATTGCTCGCATTGTTCACGCATGGCATGCTTTTTCGTTTCCAGTACCTGTTTTTGTACGGCACAGAAGTGCTGAAGCTTTTTCAGCAGTAAATCATACTCTTGTTGTAACAATGTAAGCTTATCCTGCGCCAAAGGCAATTTCGCCAGGGTAACTTTAGTCTTATTCAGCAAGGTTTCTGCCTTGGCTTTTTCGATCCGCTCAATCGGTGTGCGCTTGAGCTTACTGGCCAGACCCAGATAAGACAGAGCACGGATCATCCACTTCGTTGGATCATAGTGATACCAGCGAATACCATTGCGATAGTCGCTGGCAAAGATATGGTGGAAGTTATGGTAACCCTCACCATAAGTAAGCAGCGCCAGAAAGCCGTTGTCCCGGGCTGTGTTTTTCTCAGTATAAGGGCGCTTGCCCCAGATGTGGGCCAGTGAGTTGATGAAAAAAGTAAAGTGCTGGCTAAGCACCAGACGTAATACGCCGGCCAACAGCAGCATGCCAAATACGTCTCCCAATGCCAGGCCCAGCATCAAAGGGATACCAATATTCGTTAACAGGACCAGCTTCAGGTAGTGCTTGTGTTGCCACATCACAATTTTATTGCGTTGTAAGTCTCGGGCGTTACTGTAATCGCCGTAGCTATCGCCCTGATAATCTCTGAGCATCCAGCCAATATGGCTATACCAGAATCCACGTGTCGCGGCATAGGGGTCTTTCACCGGGTCATCTACCTGGCCATGGTGAACCCTGTGATCACTGCTCCAGTGTAGCGCACTGTTTTGCAATGCAAAGGCTCCGCCAAGTGCAAAGAAGACCTGGATAGCAGGGTGCGCATCGTAGGCTTTGTGGGCCCAAAGACGGTGGTAGCCGGCGGTAATAGACATCCCGGCGTAAAACATACAGCCCACAAACGCAATCCAGTGGGTGGTCGTATAACCATACTCAAAGCCATACCAAGGCACTAAAGTAATCGCAGCAAGAAAGGACAGACTAAAAAATAAGACATTAGTCCACAATAAAGGGGGTTTTTTCATTTTTAAAAATCTCAGCGTACACTTGTACGCTAAAATAGTATTTCAAAGTTGCGCCGTCAAGTATTAGACTGCCCCTATTGTTGATCTGAGCTAATAAATTATAGGAACTGCGACCATGTCAGGTGTTCGTGCCCAGCAAAAACAAAAAACGCGCCAGGCGCTGATTGAGGCGGCGTTTAATCAGCTCAGTGCAGAGCACAGCTTTACCAACCTCAGTTTGCGGGAAGTCGCCCGGGAAGCCGGTATTGCACCTACCTCCTTCTATCGTCACTTCAAAGATATGAATGAGTTGGGATTGACCATGGTCGATGAGGCTGGCCTGACTTTGCGTCAGCTAATGCGCCAGGCACGGCGCAGAATTGCCAAAGGAGGGGGAAGCGTGATCCACACGTCTGTCCTGACCTTTATGGAGTTCATCGAGACATCCAGTAACCAGTTTCGCTTGCTGCTGCGCGAACGTTCAGGCACCTCGCCCGCATTTCGCGCTGCTGTCGCAAGAGAGATCAAACATTTTATTATGGAGTTGTCTCATTATCTGGAAACCGAAACCCCCTGTGATGCCAATCATGCTTATATGCAGGCAGAAGCCATGGTGACATTGGTATTCAGTTCTGGGGCAGAAGCTTTGGATCAGGATGCTCAGCAGCGCGCAGAATTGACTGAGCGATTGATCTGGCAGCTCAGATATATCGTTAAAGGGGCGTCGGGTTACCAAAAAGAGAGTCAGTCTCAGACTGCGCCAAAGGTGGCTGGTTAGTAGCTGCCCCTCCGCTTTTTGACATGATAAAAGGCAGCCAACCAAGTTTGACTATGAAATCACAAGGATAGCGCAGTATGCTACTTATGATAGACAATTATGATTCATTTACGTTCAATTTAGTGCAATATTTTCAACGCCTTGACCAGGAAGTTGTCGTGCATCGTAACGATGCTCTGTCGGTGGCAGAGATTCGCGCACTTAATCCGGAGCACATTGTGATTTCACCAGGCCCCTGCTCACCGAATGAAGCGGGTATTTCCCTCTCCGTGGTTGACGCGTTTCAGGGTCAAATCCCTATCCTGGGAATTTGTCTGGGCCATCAAACCATTGCGCAGGCATTGGGCGCGAAAGTCGTTCGGGCAAAGCAAGTGATGCATGGCAAAACCTCAACTCTGATGCATAACGACGGGGGATCCTTTAATGGGTTACCTGAGCGATTTGAGGTATGCCGATATCATTCACTGGTGGTGCAGCAAAGTGGTTTGCCTGACTCGCTCGAAGTGACTGCCTGGACGCAAAATACCGCGGGTGAACTAGATGAAATCATGGGCTTATGCCATACTGAGCGAGCGTTGGAAGGTGTTCAGTTTCACCCGGAAGCCATTCTTACCGAGCATGGTCTGCAGCTACTTGATAACTTTATAAGTCGCTTCTAACCTTAAAAAAGTAATCCAGACAATACCAAAAAAGAACATAATTGATGACTGAAGACATTAGGCAATCTCGGATCGCGCAAGCTCTGGCAGAGCGTGCCCATGATGTACTAATTAGCCATAACTTTGCGCAGCAGCAGATAGGCTACATTCATACTTTTGATATGAATTTCGGTGAGCGTATACCTCAACGCACTATGCTGGAGGTAGAACTTGCTGCGGCCACAAAGCGTCAGGAGCGTAGCACCAGTCATCACAAGTATATTGCTAAGGCCAGCACACACTTGCACCAGGTTATCGAGTCGGCTATCAACACCCAGCTGGAAGATTTAGACACGATTTACCACGAAGTAGTGGGGATCCAGGAAGCCGTGCCAACAGTGTTGGACATTCTGGCTGTGAAGTCGGCGTCAGTAGGTCGATTGGAGCCACTAGTCAACGACTTGTCATGGATGGGGCGAGATTTGGTCTCTTTGGTGAATTTGCCCCAATACCGCAAAGTCAATGCCAAAGGGACGGCGGTCAAAGTAGACACTCCGGCGCTGGCATTACGTTATCTGGGCCTGGAAAATTTGCAGATGGTGATCCCGACTTTTGCCGTGCGTCACTGGATGCCCCATTCCACTGAGCCATTTCCGCTGTTAAAACGCAAATTACGCGATATGAGTATGGCCACAGCTATTGCAGCTAAGACATTGGCGCCTTTGTATGGTGTGAAAGAGCAGCATGCTTTTACATTAGGGATGCTACTGGATGTCGGGAAAATTGCCCTGACACGCCTGTATTTGCGCACCTTTGAACGGGTCTGGCAGGGTAAAGTTAAAATTGCCCGGGATAAAAAGCAAAAAGATCTGCACACTGCCTTAGTTGGTCTGGAACCCGACCCTTTATTTTTGCGTAATTTGTTACTGGAGCACTCTGCAACGGTGTCACAGTATTTGATTGAGCGCATGGAGTTTCGTTACTTGCCGTTTAATGCGGCGATGGAGGAGTTTGCGCAAAGCTATCTGCCAAAGTCGCATAATCATGCTGCTGAGCAATTACCACTGACCCAAGTGGTGCGCAAGG
The DNA here is from genome assembly GCF_024124545.1 of Pseudoalteromonas sp. XMcav2-N. Lineage (GTDB taxonomy): Bacteria > Pseudomonadota > Gammaproteobacteria > Enterobacterales > Alteromonadaceae > Pseudoalteromonas. Next base: position 60,913 of record NZ_JAMXSF010000012.1, on the reverse strand, counting down.
CCTATTGCTATGCCCAATATCAGGTACTGAAGGATACTCATTTACTCGAGCCTGATGAAGCAAAAGACTGGCTCGCTTTTAATCAGCTCAATACTGAAGAGCAGGAACTGCTGTCAAAAACTGCACTACAAAGCCTGCAATTGACAATTCTTTAAAAAAAACCACACTTTTTTCCCGCTTATTCATTCATTCCGGGCAAGCAAGGGATCTCAGTAAACACCTTGAAGTTATAGGGGCGTTAATTATGGGCGCCTTAATAGTTATTCACTGAGACTGCAATTATATACTAATCCCTTGAATATCAAGGGCTAGAGCGGTGTTTAATATGAGACAAATGCGCTTTTTTTTGAAATAATGAGCGTATGAATTTTGCACCAATTGGGAAAAATTCAGGTCTTTTACATCGCTGTCGCTGAGATTTCATGTATCACTGCCTGCCCCGGTTGAGTGCTGTACTCACCAAAATGAGGAAACAAAATGACTATCAATCGTGAACTTTTCGATCAGGTAATGGTGCCTAACTATTCACCTTCTGCAGTAATCCCGGTCAAGGGTGAAGGTGCGCGCGTATGGGATCAAAATGACAAAGAATACATCGATTTCGCGGGCGGTATCGCGGTAAATTGTCTGGGTCACTGCCACCCTGCATTGGTTGCAGCGCTGAAGGAGCAAGGTGAGAAAATCTGGCACTTGTCGAATGTAATGACCAATGAGCCGGCACTGCGTCTGGCGAAAAAGTTGACTGATGCGACCTTCGCAGACAAAGTCTATTTTGCTAACTCAGGTGCAGAAGCTAATGAAGCCGCGTTAAAGCTGGCGCGTCGTTGGGCGCTGGACAAGTTTGGTGAGCAAAAATCACAAATTATCGCGTTTAACAAAGGTTTCCATGGCCGTACTTTCTTCACTGTGACTGTGGGTGGCCAGGCTGCATACTCAGATGGCTTTGGTCCTAAGCCGGGCGATGTTGTACACAGCGACTACAATGATCTGGCGGCACTGGAAGCGCTGATTTCAGACAACACTTGTGCGGTAATGATGGAACCACTACAAGGTGAAGGCGGTATCATTTCACCTGAAGCAGATTTCGTGAAAGGTGTACGTGCTCTGTGTGACAAGCACAATGCGCTGTTGATCTTTGATGAAGTGCAAACAGGTGTTGGCCGTACTGGTGATCTATATGCTTATCAGGGACTGGGTGTGACACCTGATATCCTGACTACAGCTAAAGCGCTGGGTGGTGGTTTCCCGATTGGTGCGATGATCACAACCGCTGAGATTGCAGAGCATCTTAAAATTGGTACTCATGGTTCAACTTATGGTGGTAACCCGCTGGCATGTGCGGTTGCAGAAGCGGCGCTGGATACAGTGAATACCCCTGAAGTACTCAATGGCGTTAAACAAAAAGAAGCGCTGTTCCGTGAATTGTTGAACGAGATAAACGAGAAGCACCAGGTATTCAGTGAGATCCGTGGTAAAGGTTTGCTACTGGGTGGTGTATTGAACGACAAGTACCAGGGCAAAGCAAAAGAATTTCTGGTAGAAGGCATTAACCAGGGCGTGATGTCCTTGGTTGCGGGTGCCAACGTTGTGCGCTTTACGCCTTCTTTGGTGATCCCTGATGCGGATATCCGCGAAGGGATGGCGCGCTTCGAAGCGGCTGTAGCCAAAGTGGTTGCGAATAACGCTTAATACCAGTCGGTGACATGTGGGTCGCACCTGTGTGCGACTCATCTATCTACATTTTTTGAGGAGTAAGCGGGCTCATGATGATCCTTCGCCCAATCCAGAAAAGCGATTATTCAGCGCTTTTAAACATTGCCCAGGAGTCGGGGCATGGCTTTACTTCGTTGCCGGTCAATGAAGAATTGCTGCAAAACAAGATCGAACGTTCAGTTGCTTCATTTGGCAAAGAAACAGATGTTCCTTTTGATGAAGGTTACCTGTTTGTGCTTGAAGACAGCGAAACCGGTGAAGTGGTTGGCACCAGCGCCATCGAAGCCGCAGTGGGTCTTGATGATGCCTTTTATCACTATCATCTGAGTAAAGTGATACACTCATCGCGGACTTTGAATGTTTACAAAGCAGTGGATATTCTTACCCTGTGTAATGACTACACCGGTGCCACTGAGTTGTGCACATTATTCTTGCGTGATAAATACCGTCGTGGACTGAATGGCAAATTATTGTCTAAGTCACGCTTTATGTTTATCAACCAGCACCGTGACCGCTTTGCGGATACCGTGATTGCCGAGATGCGCGGTGTATCAGATGAGAATGGCGACAGCCCATTCTGGCAGTGGCTGGAAGAGCACTTCTTCTCGATGGACTTTCCAACGGCGGACTACCTGACGGGCATTGGTCAAAAGGTGTTTATTGCCGAGCTGATGCCTAAATACCCTATCTACGTTAATTTGCTGAGCAAAGAAGCGCAGTCAGTGGTAGGTGAAGTCCATGACAACACGCGCCCGGCAATTGAACTGCTCAAGAGCGAAGGTTTTACGTTTAATGGTTATGTCGATATTTTCGATGCCGGCCCGACGGTAGAAGCCAAAGTTGACAACATTCGTACTGTGCGCGAAGTCCGTAAGTACACAGTGCGCATTGACGATGCGATACAGATCGACGCAGAAGGTTCCCCCGTGATGATAGCTAATGATAAACTAGCGGGATATCGTGCGACGGCACTGACGTTAACGCTGCCAGAAAAAGCAACAGAAGTTGCCATCCCTGGTGCGGTGGCGAAGGCCCTGCAGATCGCTGACGGTGACACCGTTAGTATTGCAACTCTTTAATTGGGAAAGAATTATGACAACACACGCAGCACAATTTATCAATGGTGAGTGGCGCTTAGGTGAAGGCGCAGCATTTGCGTCGGTAAACCCGGCCAATAACGAAGAGATCTGGCGTGCCAACGCGGCAACGGCAGAGCAAGTTGACAGTGCCGTCAAAGCGGCCCGCGAAGCCTTCTACAGCTGGGGTGAGCTGGCGTTTGAAGAGCGCCTGACTGTGGTTAAGCGCTTTGCTGAGCTACTAAAAGAGAACAGTGAAGCACTGGCTGTGGCCATTGCACAGGAAACCGGTAAGCCACTGTGGGAAACGCGCACTGAAGCGGGCGCTATGGTTGGTAAAATCGCTATTTCTGAAAAAGCCTATCACGAGCGCACCGGCGTGGTTGAAAACCCAATGCCAGTGGGTCGTGCGGTAATTCGTCACAAAGCGCACGGCGTAGTTGCGGTATTTGGTCCTTATAACTTCCCTGGCCACCTGCCAAACGGTCATATTGTACCGGCCCTGCTGGCGGGTAACACTGTGATCTTCAAGCCATCAGAACTGACGCCTTATGTGGCAGAGCTGACGCTGAAGCTATGGGAGCAGGCGGGTCTGCCAAAAGGTGTGATCAACCTGGTACAGGGTGAAGTAGAAACAGGTAAAGCCCTGGCGTCACACAAAGGCATCGACGGCTTGTTCTTCACTGGCTCTTCTCGTACCGGTCACCTGTTACACGAGCAGTACGCAGGTCAGCCTGGCAAAATTCTGGCGCTGGAAATGGGGGGTAACAACCCATTGATCGTTAAAGACGTTGCTGATACCAAAGCGGCAGTTCACGACATCATCCAGTCAGCCTTTATCTCTAGCGGTCAGCGTTGTACCTGTGCGCGTAAACTGTTCCTGCCAGAAGGTGAACAGGGCGATGTGATCCTGGCGCAGCTGCTGAAAGCGACTAAAGCGATTAAGATCGGTAATTATGATGCCGAAGATCAGCCGTTTATGGGCTCAATGATCTCTAACAATGCCGCAGCTGGTATGGTTACTGCACAGCAACAGCTGGTTGAGCTGGGTGGTGAGATCCTGCTTGAGCTGACACACACTGAAGGCACTGGTTTTGTAACGCCAGGCATCATTGAGTGTACTAAGGTCACTGACTTCCCTGACGATGAGCACTTCGGTCCGTTACTGAAAGTGTTCCGTTACAGCGACTTTGATGCCGCGATTGAAAAAGCCAACGACACCAGCTTTGGTTTGTCTGCCGGCTTACTGGGTGATAACCAGGCCGATTATGAGTACTTCCTGCGTCGCAGCCGTGCTGGTATCGTCAACTGGAACCGCCCAATCACAGGCGCATCCAGTGCCGCACCATTTGGTGGTATCGGTGCTTCTGGTAACCACAGAGCAAGTGCCTACTATGCAGCAGACTACTGTGCATATCCGGTGGCTTCGGTTGAACTGGACAAAGTGACTTTGCCAGGCACCTTGAGCCCAGGCCTGACTATCGAGTAAAATCTTACTCAGAGAGAATAAACGCTTATTTTCTCACCCTTTAGTATTGAAAAAAGCAGCCAAGTTTCAACTCGGCTGCTTTTTTGTTGGTCTGCAAATATCAAAAGTAGCAATCAAAACTAGTTTCTGCTTAAATCAATAGGAGATGTCATTGATACATTCAGGTGGGCAATATATGGTTTTAGATAAACAAGGATACGATGAGTTAGTCATGTACCTAACGCAACACTTAGCCTTGTTTGAGAAGCCGGGTGTGGTGAAAGCCAATGCACCTAAGGTGTTGGAGTTAATAGAAGATGTGATTGCTGAGCATGTGATCCGCCTCTGTGAGCAACATACCGGATTGACGACCGAACAACGTAGCCTGATAGTCAGAGAAGTTGACGGCATTGTGTATGATTTGCAGGAAGTACTCTCCAGCGTAACAGAGCAGCGCGTCACTGAAGAACAAAGAGAGTTTATTGAGGAATTCGCCGGACTGGTTAAAAACCTGTTCGACAATGCAATAAACTAATGCAGTTGTGGCTGCTATGTATCAAATATAACACCGCCTATTGGCGGTGTTATTAGTTTTAGGAACTCGAGGAATAATAAACATGCAAGCAAGTGTGAAGTGGGTTGACGGAGACACCTTTATTGGTCGCTCTCATTCTGGTCATAACGTGGTATTCGACGCAGGCGCTGACAGTGCGGCGCCAAGTCCGATGGAAATGGTGTTGATGTCGGCAGGCTGCTGTTCATCTGTGGATGTTGTCAGTATTCTAAAAAAAGCTAAGCAGGACGTCAGTGATGTCACTGTGGAGCTGACTGCAGAGCGCGCTGAGAGTGCGCCTAGAGTATTTACCAAGATCAATCTACACTTTGTGGTGACTGGCGATAATGTGTCTGAAAAACATCTGGCACGGGCCGTACAATTGTCTGCTGAGAAGTACTGTTCTGTGGCCTTAATGCTTGAAAAAGCAGTAGAAATTACCCACAGCCATGAGGTGGTTGAAAACAGCGCAAAATAGTGCTTTTTCGAGACGCTATTTTCGTATAAAATCCGCGAACTTTTATTTCTGCAGCGCAGATTTTCACGTTTTAAGGTGGGTCTATCGTGAACAAGCCCTTTGATAAAATTAAACTCCACGGCTTTAACAACTTAACTAAGAGTTTAAGCTTTAGTATCTATGATATTTGCTATGCCAAGACCGAGCAGCAGCGCAAAGAATATCTGGAATACATCGATGAACAGTATAGTGCTGACCGTCTTACTGACATTCTGCGCGATGTTGTCGATATCATTGGTGCCAATGTACTGAATATTGCCCGCCAGGATTACGACCCACAAGGCGCCAGTGTCACCATTCTGGTCTCGGAAGAGCCGGTTGAGCAGCAGACGTTCGACAGCAATGAAACACCAGGTCCATTACCTGATTCTGTGGTTGCGCACCTGGATAAAAGCCATATTTGTGTGCACACCTACCCTGAAGCGCATCCGCATGATGGTATTTGTACATTCCGTGCTGATATTGAAGTCTCTACCTGTGGCATTATTTCACCACTGAAGGCGCTGAATTTCCTGATCCATAAGTTAGAGTCAGACGTGGTGACTATTGACTATCGAGTACGTGGTTTCACTCGCGATGTGAATGGCGTAAAGCACTACATCGACCATGCTATCCACTCTATCCAGAATTACATGACCGAAGATACCAAAGAGGCGTATCACATGGTGGATGTGAATGTGTATCAGGAAAATCTGTTCCATACTAAGATGATGCTTAAAGAAACCGATCTGAACACCTATTTGTTCGGCATCACAACAGATGATCTGGATGCAGATGAAGAAGAGCAGATCCGCGAGCGTCTGAACCGCGAGATCCAGGAAGTGTTCTACGGTCGCAACCTGCCGGAATAACCAGCTGGTACTATCCGTTTGGAATGGTAAAAAAGGCGCTCACTGAGCGCCTTTTTTATATCGATATGGATTGGTATTACAAATCGTAACTGAAGGTCAGGCCAAAGACTCGCGGCTCACCATACTGAACGTAGTTTCGCGCCGTGTAGCCATCGCGTGGATCATTACCAAAGTAAAACCCTCTGACCGGGACATCACGGTCGGCCAGGTTACGACCCCAGGCAGTCAGTGACCATTGTTCACCATAATAACTTACGCTGGCATTGATCAGGTTCTGACTCGGTGCTTGTTCATTGTGACTGTCAGAGAAGAAGTAATCGTCTTTACCTTCGAGCCCTAAAGTGACAACCAGGTTTTCCAGTACACTGTAGTCTGCTGAGAAAGCATATTGGTACTTAGGTGCCTGCGCCTGCTCGCGACCATCGAAGTTTTCACCTGATGTAGTCACAAAGTCTTCAATTTTAGTATCGAGATAGCCCAGGCTATAGTTGAGCGTCAGCCGATCTGTGATCAGACGTTGGCCTTCGATTTCCAGACCGTAGTTCTCACCTTTACCTGCATTACTGATGAAGCCCGCAAATTGCACACCATCAATTTGCCATTGCTTAAGCTGCATGTCCTCGCGTTCCATATAGAATGCGGTAACAGACAGGGTGTGTTTTTTATCTTCAGACTGGCCCTTTACACCAAATTCTGCATTCCACAGATACTCTGGCTCAAACGAAAATGCTGAGGCCGGGATGCTGAAGCCTTCATCTTTGGCTTTGGCCAACGCTTCACCATTGGCGCCACCGACCTTATAACCCCGGCTTAGGCTGGTATAGATCATGGTGCGAGGCACAACCTGATATTCCAGCGCCAGCTTACCACCGACCATAGTGTCATCCTGATCTATGCTAAAGCCATTGGTATCCAGATATTCACTATCATAGCGTTCAACTCGCAATCCCGTGATCAGTCGGGTCTGTTCATTCAGATGCGTGACTTTTTGACCGAATAGCGCCTGACTGGTGACATCATAGCTGGAGCGAAAATCATTGCTCAGCCAGGTGTACTGACGGGTCAGGTCGACATCACGACGCTGTGCGTAGGCACCAATCACCCAGTCGCCCTGCTTGTCCAGTAGTTTAACTTCCAGCGTACCACGTTCGTGATCACGTAGATAGTTATCAAAGCCAACATAGTGATCCGGGTGTAACCCGGCGGCGCAAAGCTGTGCCTGAGTCGCATCATGACAGGTCCAGTCTTCGTCGTAGCTATACTCAGTATCAGCCTGCAACCCTGTGCCCTGAAGCTCGACATCAAAGGCGCTCAGACCGGTATACAACGCACTGAGTGCAAAGGCGTCGCTTTTTTGTGTGTCTTTACCTGGCTGATTGGCCACACTGTTACGTGTATTATCCAGTGTAAAGCCATCATAGCCATTATCAATATTGATATGATGCACTGCCAGATTGACAGTCAATGCGTCTGTCAGCTGGCTGCTCAGTTTAAAACGGGCCAGACTCTCTTCCTGATCCTGAGTGGGTTTATTCAGGTAAAGGTTATCAACGTAACCATCCGAGCCGCGTTGATATACACTGACCCGGGCGGCGGTGTTATCGGTCAATCCCGTACCTGCGGCCAGACCCGCTTCATAGCTGTTGTAGTTGCCGGCGCCTATGCGTAGTTTCAGGTTCGTGTCCTGAGTTGGAGCATGAGACTGCAGATCGACTATTCCGCCCATTGCATCGGCACCAAAACGTGTTCCCTGAGGACCGCGATACAAGGTGACCTGATCAATATCGAACAGCAATGCACTGCCACCCAGGCCTGAGTAGTTAATGCCATCGACTAGCATGCCTACACTCGGGGTGATAGGATCTACAAACTGAGAGCGCAGGCCCACACCACGTATCTGCACGAAGCGACCTCGCGAGGCACCTGCGGTAAAGTTCACATTGGCGGTGCTGTTCAGTAATTCGTCCAGGTAACTGGCGCCGCGATGGGTCATTTCAACTTCATCCATGACACTGGCACTGGCGCTCAGTGTTTGCAGAGATTCTCTTTGAAAGTCACCGGTGACCTCAATGGTTTCAAGGGGCACTGCGGTGCGTGATTCATCAGCTGCGGCTTGGTATGACAGGGCAGCCAACAGGCTGATGCTAAGCGAAGAAAGTTTAAGCTTCATGTCTTATCTTGTTCCATTTTTGATTGCGCACAGTGTAGCAAAAGCCCGACCAGTTAACAGTTAATATGTGTTATAAATTCGGCAACTTAGTCAAGAGGAAAGGCCATGACATTTAAGCTTGATTTCAAAGTCAGGGATTACGAATGTGATCTACAGGGTATAGTGAATAACAGTGTCTATTTTAATTATCTGGAACATGCGAGGCATGAATTTTTGATTGCCAATGGTGTCGATTTTGCTGCACTTGCGGAACAAAAAATCAACCTGGTAGTGATCCGCTCAGAAATGAATTACAAGGATTCACTTAAACCAGGCGACGCTTTTTATGTTGAGGTTGACACATTGCGGGTCAGCAAACTGAAGTTTGCGTTTATCCAGCGTATTATCCGTGCAGAGGATAATAAACTGATGCTGGATGCCGTTGTGACAGGCACTTCCGTGAATGAACGAGGACGTCCGTTCCTTCCAGAGAAGATTGATCAGCTTTTTGGCTGATTTTTTGACTAAAAAGGCAGAAAATTACAGATTTTTACTGCCTTTTCCATGCCGCCTGACGTTATAATATTAATCATATTTTAAGCGGTTGGTTTACCATGAAAATTTCCATTCTTTTATGCCTGATGTGCGTATTATTAATGGCATGTTCCAGTACAGGGAAGGTAACCAGGGAACAGCTTAAGCACTCTCACTGGCAGTTAATTCAGGTTGATGGTCATCTTGTCAAAGATGCCTCACCGATAGAAATTGAATTTCTGGACGCTCTACAGGTGGTTGGCTTCGCAGGTTGTAATCGGTTTTTTGCCGAGGGCAACATGGATTCAGAGGTGCTCACACTGAGTAAGCTGGGGATGACTCGCAAGTCTTGCGGCAGTACCTTAGACAATCAGGAAGTACAGTTTCTAGAGATGCTGCAACAAGGCGCCAGTGTTACCTTTGTGAATAGCAAGCTACAGCTGAAAGGCGAGCAAACCTGGCGGTTTAAAGCGCTGGACGCAGAGTCTTTGACTAACTAGGCGCGATTCAGTAAACTTTTTCACAGTTCGTTACTTGTCGGAGTGCCCATCTGGGCTGAGATCGCAGTATTGCGGGATCCGTGGACCTGATCAGGTTAATGCCTGCGTAGGGAACAAGCTACCTAAGTTGGTATATCGCAAGATATCTAGGTTGCCAGCCATGTTGTGCCTGTGCCAGCATGATCCACTGAATGAAACCAGCACACAGAATTTAGCTGTGAGCTTGGTTTGGACCCTTCTCGCTCCCTTAGCGGAGTTCTGACAAGACACCTTAACTTAACAATGAGGCATGTCATGTCAAACAACAGTAGCAAGTTATCACGTCGTGAGTCGCGCGAGGCCGCGTCGGATTTTATTTATAACCTTACCGGGCAACCTTTCCCAAATTCCGAGAAAGTGTATGTTGATGGAGAGCAGGCAGGTGTGCGTGTTGGTATGCGCGAAATCACTCTGAGCGACTCTTTTATTGGTGGGACGGAAGAGGATCCGATCTTCGAAAAGAATGAGCCGGTTCGTGTTTATGATACATCGGGCCCTTATACCGATCCGGATTTTAAGCTGGATGTGCGTAAAGGCTTACCTAAATTCCGTGAGCAGTGGATCCTGGACCGCGACGATACTGAAGTACTGGAGTCGGTCACTTCGCAGTTTTCTCAACAGCGCATGGCGGACGAAGGTCTGGACCATATTCGTTTTGAAAACCTGCCTACGATCCGTCGCGCTAAGCCCGGAGAGAATGTGACACAAATGCACTATGCGCGCCGTGGTATTGTGACGCCGGAAATGGAATACGTCGCCATTCGTGAAAATATGGGTCGCGCGAAAATTCGTGAAGAGTTACTGGCGCAGCAGCACAAGGGCCAGTCGTTTGGTGCCGAGATCCCAGATTTTATTACCCCTGAATTTGTCCGTTCTGAAATTGCACGTGGCCGCGCTATCTTGCCAAACAACATCAACCACCCGGAAACCGAACCTATGATTGTCGGCCGCAACTTCCTGGTGAAGGTGAATGCCAACATAGGTAATTCTTCGGTGACCTCTTCGATTGAAGAAGAGGTTGAGAAACTGGTGTGGTCAACCCGTTGGGGTGCCGATACAGTCATGGACTTGTCGACTGGCCGATATATCCACGAAACCCGTGAGTGGGTCGTACGTAACTCACCGGTGCCGATCGGTACGGTGCCCATTTATCAGGCGCTGGAAAAAGTGAATGGCGTGGCGGAAGATCTGACCTGGGAAATTTTCCGCGATACGCTTATTGAGCAAGCCGAGCAGGGCGTTGACTACTTCACCATTCACGCAGGTGTGCTGTTACGCTATGTGCCTATGACAGCGAAGCGAGTGACGGGCATTGTTTCGCGCGGTGGCTCTATCATGGCCAAATGGTGTCTGGCGCACCATAAAGAAAACTTCCTGTACACCCACTTTGAAGACATCTGCGAGATCATGAAGCAATACGATGTCTGTTTCTCTTTGGGTGATGGTCTGCGTCCGGGCTCAATCGCCGATGCTAACGACGAAGCGCAATTGTCTGAGCTGCGTACTTTGGGTGAGCTGACCACGATTGCCTGGAAGCATGACGTACAAGTATTCATTGAAGGGCCGGGCCATGTGCCAATGCATCTGATCAAAGAAAACATGGATGAGCAATTAAAGCATTGTCATGAAGCGCCTTTCTATACCCTTGGTCCGCTGACCACAGATATTGCTCCTGGCTACGATCACTTCACCTCCGGGATTGGTGCAGCTCAAATAGCCTGGTACGGTACGGCCATGTTGTGTTACGTCACGCCAAAAGAGCATTTGGGTCTGCCAAACAAAGAAGACGTGAAAGAGGGCCTGATCACCTACAAGATTGCGGCACATGCGGCGGATCTGGCCAAAGGTCATCCGGGCGCGCAAATCCGAGACAATGCCTTGTCTAAAGCGCGTTTTGAGTTCCGTTGGCACGATCAGTTCAATCTGAGTCTGGATCCGGAGCGGGCATTGTCTTATCACGATGAAACACTGCCTCAGGAGTCGGGTAAGGTGGCACACTTCTGCTCTATGTGTGGTCCTAAGTTCTGCTCGATGAAGATCACTCAGGATGTACGCGACTATGCCAAACAACTCGAAGCCGAGGGCATAGATCCAAATAATGCCGGTGAAGCTATCGCCATCAAAATGATTGATGTGGAAGCCGAAATGCAAAATAAATCACGCGAATTTAAAGAAACGGGTTCGGAGCTTTACCACAAAGCGCTGTGATTTAGGGTAGCGGGCCCCCTCGGGCCCGTATGGAGGCAAGATGTCCCAGACAAACAAACCACGCGTTGCCATTGTCGGCTTTGGTCTGACAGGCCGGGTTGCGGCGCTGATGCTGGCTGAGCATTATCAGCTGAGTGTATTTGAGCGTGATCTGGTCGCGGAGCCTGCCAGTGTAGGCACTTTGGCCGCAGCGATGCTTGCGCCCATGGCCGAATCCGTGATCTGTGAACAAGATCTGGCTGAGCAGGGCTTACATGCCATGACCTTATGGCCCGAGTTACTGGCCAAACTCGACGCGCCGGTGTTCTTTCAGCAGCAGGGCACTGTGATCGTCGCGCACCAGCAAGACAGGGGCGACTTGTTGAGTTTCCAACGTCGCCTTAAGCCACTGGCTGGCCATCAGGTGCAAAGCCTGAATGGTCACGGCATTGGTGCGCTGGAACCTGATCTGGCTGGCCGCTTTCACCAGGGGTTGTATTTACCCTGTGAGGGTCAGCTCGATAATCTGGCATTCTTTGCTGCCAGCCTTAGCACCTTAAAAAACAGGGGGGTGCGCTTTAATGAAGGGGCAGAGGCACACATCGCACAAGGGCGGGTCAATGGTGACGCGTTTGACTGGATCATTGACTGCCGTGGACTGGATGCCAAAGACGACAGCCCCGGGCTGCGAGGGGTACGTGGCGAAGTTGCTCGCATCTATGCGCCCGAGGTGAGTCTGCAGCGCCCGGTGCGTCTGATGCATCCACGTTATCCACTCTATATTGCGCCTAAACCAAATCACGAGTTTGTCATCGGTGCGACCGAAATTGAATCTCAGGATCGGGGTGATATCACGGTACGCTCAACACTGGAGTTACTGTCGGCTGCATATACGGTACACAGTGGCTTTGCTGAGGGGCGGGTGATGTCGCTGCGCGCAGGCTTGCGCCCGGCATATAAAGACAATCGCCCGCATATTAGTGTCACTGATAATGTGATTCGCATTAACGGTCTGTATCGGCATGGTTTTTTGCTGGCACCGGCGGTGGTGCAGCAAGCGTTACAACAAGGGGTATTATGAATATTAGTTACAATGGTCAGGCGCTCACGCTGTCACAGCCACTGTCTTTGCTGGAGGTGATTGAGGCGCAAGGGGCAAAGGCGCCTTTTGCCGTGGCACTGAACGGGCAATTTGTGCCGCGCAGCACGTTGGCGGAGCATCGACTGCAAGAGGGTGACAGCATCGAGTTGCTATCGCCTATTCAGGGAGGCTAATGATGCACAGTGATAAACCGTTAACCATTTACGGTGAGCAGTTCGACAGCCGCTTGCTGATAGGCTCGGCACTTTACCCCTCTCCGGAGATTATGCAGCAAAGCCTGGTGGCTTCGCAGGCACAAATCGTCACTGTCTCACTGCGACGACAAAACTCCGTGTCGGCTGGAGACGACTTCTGGCAATTGATCAAAGACACCGGATTGCGAGTACTGCCTAATACCGCCGGGTGTCACAGTGTCAAAGAAGTGGTGACACTGGCACAAATGTGTCGGGAAGTGTTTGCAACTGACTGGATCAAGCTGGAACTGATTGGCGACGAATACAATTTACAGCCCGATCCGATTGCCCTGCTGGAAGCCACCGAAATCCTGATAAAGCAGGGGTTTAAAGTCTTGCCATATTGCACCGATGATTTAGTGGTGTGTCAGCGCCTGGCGGATCTGGGCTGCGAAGTACTGATGCCCTGGGGGGCCCCCATTGGCACCGGGAAAGGGCTACTCAACCCCTATAACCTGAAAACCATTCGTGAGCGTTTGCCTGATCATACCCTGATTGTTGACGCGGGACTCGGCTTACCATCACATGCCGTACAGGCCCTGGAGCTTGGGTATGATGCCGTGTTGCTGAACTCTGCCATTGCTGGTGCTGGTTGTCCGGTGACCATGGCCAGTGCTTTTAATCATGCGGTGGTTGCCGGGCGTGCCGCCTATGTAGCGCAGGCCATGCCGGAGAAAGAAGTCGCAGCGCCTTCCACCCCGACGATGGGGATGCCCTTTTGGCATCAGAATTAAACACGCGCTATAGTGACGCTAAGCCTTTGTGGCGCATAGCACTTATTCATGCGCCCATGTTAAACAGAGTAAGTAGGAGTAATTGTGGCTGAACTGGTATGGACCATTGCCGGGTCGGATTCGGGCGGCGGCGCAGGGATCCAGGCGGATGTCAAAGCGATGCACAGCTTTGGTGTGCAAACCTGCACAGCCGTGACTGCGCTGACGGCGCAAAATAGCCTTGCGGTTGAAGAGATCAATGCGGTGTCGAGTGAAGTGTTGGAATCTCAGCTACTGGCACTCGAAGCCGATTTAAAAGCGACCGTGATTAAGATTGGGATGCTGGCCAATAGCACACAGATACAGCTGGTGGCAGAGCATTTAGCACAGTACAAGAGCCGCTGGGAGACACCACCTGTGGTGGTCTTTGATCCTGTTGCCATTGCATCCAGTGGTGATGCGCTGACCGAAGAAGATACCCTGGATGCCCTGAAAAAGTACCTGTTACCTCTGGTCGATGTGATCACGCCCAATACACAGGAGACGCAAGTGCTCACTGGCGTATACCTGATTGGTCCGGATGCCGTCAGGGACGCTGCCCGTAAGCTGCGCGAATTTGGCGTCAAATCGGTGATCATTAAAGGGGGTCACTGGGATTATCCCAGTGGCTATTGCATTGATTATTGCTGGAGTGAGGATGAAGAGTATTGGCTTGGCAATGAAGCGATACAAACGCCGCACAGTCATGGTACCGGATGTAGCTTCGCCTCTTCTGTTGCGGCTTGCCTGGCCAAAGGCTACCCGATCAAAGATGCCTTTATTCTGGCCAAAGCCTATATTAATCAGGGGCTGAAATTAGCGCAGCGCTTTGGTGAGGGGCGAGGGCCACTGGCACATGCCGGGTTCCCAGAGAATATCTCAGACTTTCCTCAGGTGATAGAGCCAGGGAGCTGGTTGGGTGATGAACTGGAATTTGCCGTCAGTGAAGAGTTTAACTTTGCCGCCGGGTTTGCGCCCATCGGAGAAGAGCTGGGGCTTTATGCCGTCGTAGACTCGGTAGACTGGGTTGAAAAGTGTCTGGCTGAGGGCGTAAAAACAGTGCAACTCAGAATTAAACAGGCTGATCATGTGACCCTGGAAGAAGACATACAGTGTGCTATCACACTGGGGGAAAAGTATCAGGGCCGGGTCTTTATTAACGACCACTGGGAGCTGGCCATTCGCCATGGCGCCTATGGGGTGCATCTTGGTCAGGAAGATCTGGATTCGGCGAATCTGGTTGCCATTCAGCAGGCAGGATTACGCCTGGGGGTGTCCACACATGGGTTTTATGAAATGCTGCGAGCCCATAACTACCGGCCCAGTTATCTGGCATTTGGGGCGATTTACCCGACGACCACCAAGGACATGACCGGACAGATCCAGGGGATCGAAAAGCTCAGACACTTTGTGCCTCTGATGTGTGAAACCTATCCTACAGTGGCTATTGGGGGCATTGACCTGACACGGGCTCCTCAGGTTGCAGCAACCGGGGTTGGCAGTGTGGCGGTGGTGCGTGCCATCACCGAGGCGGCGGACCCTAAACAGGCCATTATTGACCTGAAACGGGCCACTGGCGAGTCATGAGTACAGAACTCAGTGACAAAGAGCGGCTGAGGTACAGCCGCCATTTACTGCTCAATGAAGTGTCTGAAGCCGGTCAGCTCCGTCTTAAACAAGCGCGGGTGGCTGTGGTGGGTTGTGGTGGCCTGGGTAGCCCTGCGCTGTTTTATCTGGCGGCAAGCGGAGTCGGGCAGCTGACTTTTTGTGATGATGATGCGGTTGAGCTGTCTAATTTGCAAAGGCAAATTTTGTATAAGATCAGCCATATCGGGCAGCCAAAAGCGAAGGCAGCGGGTAAGGTTTTAGCTAGCCTGAATAACCAAATCTCACTGATCCCTCAGCCTGTGAAGCTTAATAGCAGCAATATAGACAGCATATTGCAAGACAGTGACTGGATCCTGGATTGCAGCGACAACTTCGCCACGCGCTATTTGCTCAATCAGTATTGCGTACAACAACGTAAGGTACTAATCTCGGGTGCCGCGCTGGGCACTCAGGGCCAGTTTATGACCTTTGATTTCAGGAAACCTTCCCCCTGTTATCACTGCATTTTTCCACAGTCTTCGGCGCAACCGATATTGAATTGTCAGAACGCAGGTGTGGTGAGTCCGTTACTTGGCATAATCGGCTCTATGCAGGCGATGAAAGCAGTCAGTTTAATTATCTCTGATGTACCTGATAAACACAGTGAAATGATAGTGGTTGATGCGCTAAGCCTTAAGCAAAGGCAGTTTACGCTGGAAAGAGATACAGCATGTGATGTGTGTGGCTAATGCCACAGACGATTAAAAAAGCCCGCTTCTGCGGGCTTTTTTGAGCGAATTACCCGACTTAGTCGCGGATGGTCGCAAAAGGGGTGCCCATACGGGTAACGGTTTCTGGCAATTGATTGGCCAGGAAGTCGGCCTTGTCTTCTCCCCAGGCCAAAATAACCGTCGAGCCCAGCTTAAAGCGGCCCATCTCGTCACCTTTTTTCAGTTTAACGGCGTTGTCGCCCTCTGCCGGGTAATCCCAGCTGAAGACGTCTTTACCGGCTGGTGGCGTGACAGTGCCGGCCCAGATAGTTTCGATACTGGCCACTATGGTGGCGCCCACCAGTACCATAGCAAGTGGACCTATCTCAGTGTCAAAGATAGCGACAACTCGTTCGTTACGTGCAAACAGATTGGGGACATTTTGCGCCGTAAGCGGGTTTACTGAGAAGAGATCACCAGGCACGTAAATCATCTTTTTCAGCGTTCCATCAAGGGGCATATGAATACGGTGATAGTCTTTGGGTGCTAAATAAATAGTGGCAAACTTACCGCCAAGGTACGGTGCTACGTCGGATTCTTTGCCACCCAGCAGAGTTTGCAGGCTGTAATCATGGCCTTTAGCCTGAATGATCTGGCCATCGACCACATCGCCTAACTGGCTGATGGCACCATCGACCGGGTGGGCCAGGATGCCGGCATCTTCTGCAAGCGGGCGGATCCCCGGCTTCAGCGGACGGGTAAAGAATTCATTAAAGGTTTTATAGTGAGCTGGATCTTCATGCAGGGCTTCACTCATGTCTATCTTGTATTGTTTGATAAACAGTTTAATTAAGGTGGTGGTCAGTGCACCCGCTTCGGCTGCGGCCAGTTTTCCCACTAAACGTGATACGGCATGTTTGGGTAAAGCATATTGCAGGGCAATCTTTAGTTTATCCAAGTTCACTTTTATTATTCCTGAAAAAATTTTGAAGATAGTATCAAACTCTTGGCGCGCGTGCACCTGCACGGCCATCCGCCATTGACTCCAGAATACGATGATAGCTGTCAAAGCGCAGCTCGCTGATCTTGCCCTCATCAACCGCTTCCAGGATCAGACAACCCGGATCATTCAGGTGTTTGCAGTCACGAAAACGGCAACCGCCGATAAATTCACGAAACTCTTTAAAACACCAGGTTACCCGCTCTACTTCGAGGTGCCACAGGCCGAATTCACGGATCCCCGGACTGTCTATCAGGTTACCGCCACTGGGCAGGTGATGTAGCTTAGAAACCGTGGTGGTGTGCTGACCCAGGCCACTGTTCTCAGAGACTTCCTGCGTCAGAATGGCGGCATCGGGCAGGACGGTATTCACTAAAGTGGATTTACCCACCCCGGATTGGCCAACAAAGATGTTGTTCTTGTCTGTCAGCAGGGCTTTGAGTTCATCAATCCCCTGGCCTGTTTTGTTACTCACCAGCAGGACGCGGTAACCTAGCTCACGATAGATATCCAGCACTTCATCGACATAGTCGAGGCCTTCGTCATCGAGCAGATCGATCTTGTTGAGTAACAGAATAGGCTCAATGCCCATGTCCTCACAGGCGACCAGATAGCGGTCAATGATCTGTGGGGTGAATTCAGGCACTACAGCGGATACCATTAAAATTTGGTCAATATTGGCTGCCACCACTTTTACGCCGTCGTAAAAATCCGGACGGGTGAGCTGAGAGCGGCGAGGCTCAACGGCTTCTATCACGCCGGCCAGATCGCCTTCGCTGACTTTGGCGCGACGAAAAATCACTTCATCGCCACATACTATGCTGGTGACAGTACGGCGAATATTACAGCGCAGGACGTCGCCATTTTCGCACTCGACATCGGCGTGCTGGCCAAAGCGACTGATCACCACTGCGGGTTCTGTGGGGCCCAGGTTATCGGTTTGCCAAGTTACCTGAGTGTCGGATTGTTGTTTCGCTTTATGCAAGCGTTTTTGATGGTTGGCACTGATCCGTCTGGACTGGCCCTTACTGAGTTTTTTGCGTTTTGCCATATCTTATAAACTCGCGACACGATTTATTGCTATCGAGTGGTATACAGGCCAATCATGGACTATAACTCAATAAATTGCCCCGCTTTGTAAAAAAAAGCTTTTGGTCGAGTGATGAAGCTAATATGATATATCTAATTGCATTGGATCTAAAGGAAAGTACCGTTAGGTAGTGTATGTCTTTTCATGAATCAAACCTGATCTGGCTCGACTTAGAAATGACGGGTCTGGAACCTAAAACAGATAGGATCCTCGAAATTGCCACTGTGATCACCGACTGTGATCTGAATGTACTGGCCGAGGGACCTGTAATTGCTATCCATCAAAGTGATGATTTACTTGATAATATGGATGAGTGGTGTACAAACCAGCATGGCCGCTCCGGTCTGACTGCACGTTGTAAGGCCAGCACTCACTCTGAATCTGATGCAATCAAACAAACATTGGACTTCCTGAAACAATGGGTACCGCCGGGCAAATCGCCGATGTGTGGTAATTCGATTGGGCAGGACCGTCGCTTCCTCAACAAATACATGCCTGAGCTGGAAGAATATTTCCACTACCGCAACCTGGACGTCAGCACGATTAAAGAGCTGGCACGTCGTTGGAAGCCTGAGCTGTTAAATGGGATCCACAAAAAGAGCTCTCACCTGGCTCTGGACGACATCAAAGACTCCATTATGGAGTTGAAGGTTTACCAGCAAAAATTCTTCAATCTTTAAAAAATTTAGAAAAAGTACTTGCAATGCTTTTTCTATCTTGTAGAATCCTGCCCCGCTCAAGACGGCAAAGCTTCTTTGTCTCTGGGGTATTTATGAAGCGGCACTAGCTCAGCTGGTAGAGCGCGACCTTGCCAAGGTCGAGGTCACGAGTTCGAACCTCGTGTGCCGCTCCAATCTACAATCAGTTTACTCGACTGACTAAATAACGAGTTTGTATTGGATTATATTTCCATACCCTGTGATGCGGCACTAGCTCAGCTGGTAGAGCGCGACCTTGCCAAGGTCGAGGTCACGAGTTCGAACCTCGTGTGCCGCTCCAACACTTCTTCAGGTGTATAAACTAGATATCTTTTATAAAGCGGCACTAGCTCAGCTGCTAAAACGTTAGACGCGACCCGTCGCGCACCAGCGTTTAAAATATGAGTAATCAGGAATGCGGCACTGGCTCTGCTGCTAAAATGTTAGACGCGACCCGTCGCGCACCAGCGTTTTAATATTCCATAACTTATGAAGCGGCACTAGCTCAGCTGGTAGAGCGCGACCTTGCCAAGGTCGAGGTCACGAGTTCGAACCTCGTGTGCCGCTCCAATCTACAATCAGTTTACTCGACTGACTAAATAACGAGTTTGTATTGGATTATATTTCCATACCCTGTGATGCAGCACTAGCTCAGCTGCTAAAACGTTAGACGCGACCCGTCGCGAACCAGCGTTTAAAACAATTGAGCAAATTATGAAGCGGCACTAGCTCAGCTGGTAGAGCGCGACCTTGCCAAGGTCGAGGTCACGAGTTCGAACCTCGTGTGCCGCTCCAACTCCTCCCTCTCTTTATATCCATATTTTCTCACTCTGACTTACTTGCTCAACTTTAAATCTTATTCCACCAATTTTCATCGATAAACTGATTGCTTATTTTTAGTTCGACACGTAAAATACGCGCTCTTTCGGCCTAACTAACTTTAGTTCCTTGCCTTACCCCGACTGGCCGAAACGGGACAAGGCTATATTAACCGTAAGGAATATCCATGCGTCATTACGAAATCGTATTCATGGTTCACCCAGACCAAAGTGAGCAAGTACCTGGTATGATCGAGCGTTATACTGGTGCCATCACAGAAGCTGGCGGTAAAATCCACCGTCTAGAAGACTGGGGTCGTCGTCAACTGGCTTACCCAATCGAAAAGCTTCACAAAGCACACTATGTTCTGTTGAACGTTGAAGCACCTACTGAAGTAATCAGCGAGCTTGAAACTTCTTTCCGCTACAACGATGCAGTGCTTCGTAACCTGGTTATGCGTACTAAGAACGCTGTAACTGAAGCATCTCCTCTTGCTAAAGAAGAGAAAAAAGAAGCAGCAACTGCTTAATCGTTTTTGATTCGGAATTGATCTGGTAGTTTGGTGAGCACTCAGTCTGATCTGTATACAAACCAGCTGGTATTATCTGGCACGGTCTGTAAGCCACCTAAGTACAGTCAAAGCCCCGCCGGTATCGCGCATTGTATTTTTGTTTTAGAACATAAATCGATGCAAGTAGAAGCCGACCTAAATCGTAACAGTTATGTGCGTATTCAGGTGGTTGCCAGCGGACAGCAGTTCCGGACTCAACTAGAGCATTTATACGTTGGGCAAACCATACAAGTACGCGGTTTTTTAAACCGGCACGAGAGTCGCAGTGGCTTGAGTCAACTTGTATTACATGCACAACATATTGAAAGAATTAATTGAGGAAATTTACTCATGGCACGTTATTTCAGACGTCGTAAGTTCTGCCGTTTCAAAGCGGAAGGCGTACAACAAATCGATTACAAAGATCTGGCTACTCTTAAAAACTATGTAACTGAAAGTGGCAAAATCGTACCTAGCCGTATCACAGGTACTAGCGCTAAATACCAGCGTCAGCTAGCAACTGCTATCAAGCGTGCTCGCTACCTAGCCCTTCTTCCGTACACTGACTTACATAAGTAAGCAGCTGATTAACAGTTTTTAAAAGGTGTAGAGACATGCAAGTTATTCTACTAGACAAGATCGCAAACCTAGGTGGCCTAGGTGACCAGGTTTCTGTTAAATCTGGTTTCGCACGTAACTTCCTTTTCCCTAAGGGTAAGGCAGTTCCTGCAACTAAAGCTAACATCGAAACTTTCGAAGCACGTCGTGCTGAGCTTGAAGCGAAAATCGCTGAAGAGCTAGTTGCTGCACAAGCGCGCGCTGAAAAACTAGAAGCACTTGCTGAAGTGACTCTGGTTTCTAAAGCGGGTGACGAAGGTAAGCTGTTTGGTTCTATCGGTACTCGCGATATTGCCGACGCTATCACTGCAGTAGGTCTTGAAGTTGCTAAGTCAGAAGTTCGTCTGCCTACCGGTACTATCCGCGAAACAGGTGAGTTCGACGTATCAATCCAGCTTCACACTGACGTGACAACAGCTATCAAAGTAATCGTGATCGCTGAAGCTTAATAGTATTAAGCACCAACCGCGTGTATCTGCACGCGGTTGTATTCCCAATCTCTGAAAGACAATAACAACTCCAATTTTCAGTGTGTGGATCTGATGATTATCGGGATCATCATGGAAGGTTTACAACACAAGTCGGAAATTTAATCCAAATCAAAACAACAGCGCTCGTAAACGGCTTATAGTCTTTATGGGAACAAATGACGCTGGTATTTAATGGTCTGACCACCGTGTAACCTTGAGGCACATCGTCGGCTGTTATCCCGTGTAAGCGCGTTCCTGTTTTAGATAATTCTGTTTTGTGATATTTTAGTTAACTGTTTTTATTACAGGCACTTTTTTTTATTGGTCAAATGTCATACAGTCATACTCAGGTACTAATGACAGCGTTATCATTTAGGTGGGAAACCCAATATGCTTAAAACCTCCAGAATGCGTGGATTTACTTTAATTGAGCTGCTGATCGCCATTGCGATCGTCGCCATTCTGGCCAGTGTGGCATTGCCAAACTATGGTCAGTATGTACGTGAAAGCAGACGACTGGATGCACAGCACTTGCTGTTACAAACCAGTGCTACGTTGGAGCGCATCTATTCCCGCAATGGTGGTTACCCTAATGATCAAACGTTTCAAAGTCTGCCAGCTGCTGAACACTACACGTTCAGCTACGAAGCGCGTAATAAGCCACAAGGTGCCAACGGTGATTTTCGCAATATGGGCTATATTTTAAAGGCGACGCCACTGGCTGCAGGTGGTCAAAATGGCGACATTTGCGGAGTGCTCACGCTGGACCATTTAGGCAATCAGGGAGGCAACCTGAATGACTGTTGGTAAGCATGCCCAGCACGGTGTAACACTGATTGAGCTGTTGATGGTCCTGGCCATCATTGCCATCCTGGCTGTTACGGCTGCGCCGTCTTTAATCGGCCAGATTAAACAGGACAGAGTTAATACCACCGCAAATCAGCTAAGCAGCTTTTATCGCTTTGCCCGCAGTGAAGCGGTAAAACGCGAAGTGCCGGTAAAACTGGAACTTGAAAACAATGACTGGGTGATGAAGGTGGTCGAGCAGGGTCAGGAAATCACGTTAAAACGGTTTACGATTGACCACTCGGCAGTAGCCGTGAACCTGGTTGACAGAACACTGCGCTCAAGCGGTGAGCTCAGTGCATTCAGTAATATACTGATATCGGATAATGATGCAACAACGGATGATGTTCGTTTATGCATCTTACACAGTGGGCAAAGCTGGTTGGGTAAGGCGACAGACAATTGCGCGTAGTTTCGGGGTTTTCATTGCTGGAAGTTATGGTGTCTATGGTAATCGCAGCCATTGCATTGCTCGGCCTTGCTGCAGCCCAGATCAAGGCCATGCAGTTTGCACAGAACAGTTTTAATTATACCGTGGCTTTGATCCACGGTCAGAATGCGATAGAGCGTATTTGGCCCGACATTTGCCACTATCAGAGTGTCAATACCAGCCTGAACCCGGGTGCCAACCCGACAGCTGCCTGGCTATACCCGAATGATCCTCGCTTCACGCTAACGCTGCCCGACACTTTTAGTCTCGATATGAGCCTGACGGTTAGCTGGCACGATGAACGAATGACCAATATAGGCGTGGACCAAATCTCTTTGCACGCCAGTTTTGTCAATGAATGTTTGTGAGTCGATTGATGAATTGCCGCGGATTTACTTTACTTGAGCTACTGATCGCACTGGCGATAGGCTTGTTTATGCTCGGAGGTATTGCCGTGGCCTATTCGACCATTCGCAGCACTATTGCGGTAAATCAGGAGCTGGCACAGGCACAGGAAGTGATCCGCTATACCAGTCAGCTAATGACTCGTAGCATTAAGCAAACAGCGTCCACACCTCAGGTCATGCTTAACGGTGAGGCATTAGAAGTCAGTCAGGTTGCCAATACGCCGGCCTGCGATGGCAGCGTGCCTGTGGTGAATTACACCGAGACCTTTTCGTTACTTGATGGCTACTTATTATGCGATATCAGCTCAGATAACTTACCTGCCCAGCGCTTGTTAAGAGGGGTCAATGGACTAAGCTTTTCGGTCAACGGCCTGATCACGTCCATTACAGTGACACCCGTGGGTGTGCCCGCACAGTATGCCGCGGGGATCCAGATAGATATTGCAGCAAGTCAGCAGGTGCTGGCGACGGCGAACTGGTGACTATCATGGCAATACAAACACTACGACAACGTGGGTTTACCCTGATAAAAGTGATGCTACTCAGCTCGGTGGCTAGTGTCGTCGTATTTGCTGCATTTAAAGATACCCTGGTGCAGGAGCGTCTCAGTGGTAATTATCAAAAAGACCTGAATGCTCGTTTATTGGCTGAAAAGGGCGTGATCGAGCGGGGGCAGGCACTCAAAGCTGCACTTATCAATAACCCAAATCTGACACTGGAGCAGGCGGTTCAGCAGATTGGCGCGGGTCTGGGGAGCGGCGAACTTGACGGTACGAGTTTTGACGCCCAGTTGTCAGTCAATGGTGATGAAGTGGCGATTGCCAGCCTGGGACAGCGTTATGATGAGCAGGCCCAGGCGCGTATGATCTCTTACTTTAAATACACCCCCCCCGAGCGTAGCTCAGTGTTCCAAAACGCCGTTACCGGGTGTAAAGGCGTAAATCTTGCGGGCAGTGGTTTAGTCGACAGTTATGATTCCACTCAGGGTAGCTATGAAGACACTAAAACCAGCAATGGTGATGTGAATACTGTGATTGGCGATGCCGATGTGGTGCTAAATGGTCACTCTCCTATCATGGGAGATGTTAAAGCATCGGGTATCCTGTATCTAAAGGGGTCTTCACCTGTTATCGGTACTGTTCAGTCTAATACTGGTATCGATATTTCCGCGGGCAGTGGCGTGCGGGTTGATGGCGATGTGCTCACTCAGGGATTCGTAAAGCACAATGGCGGACAGATCACCGGCGTGCTACGTGCGAATGGTGACGTGACGATGAAGTGGGGCGCCGAAATTCTCAATCAAAACCAGGCTGAGTTAGATATTATGTATGGTGGCACGGGTGTCTTCCAGAGCAGCCATATGCAAGGTGGGTTGCATTATTCAGCTGATCGCTTCAATGTTAACCCAGAAGTGGAAGCGGTACGGGTATACGATCCCAGCTCGCCGGATTATGATCCCAACGACCCGGATAAAGAATGTGATCCACTGGCGTTACCTTTGAATATGCCCTCAGTGATCGACAGCAATAACAACTATGCTGATTTTACTGTCGGTGCACAGACGGACTATGTGTTTACCCCGAGCGAGGGCCGTTATATACGTGGAGGCAGTGGTACCTGGTCATCGAGCCCCGCAGACATCTATTTGTTTCAGCACCTTACACAAAACCATGGTCAGGGTAATACCGGCAATGAGTATGTGTTTGGGATGAAAAACATGAAGCTGACCAGCGATGGTACCATTACCATTGAGGGAGGAGATGTGATCTGGCTGGTCGATGGTGACTTCAAGATGACGGGTCACACCAGCATTACTATAAAAGCAGGCAGCAGTCTGGCGATTTTTGTTACCGGTAAAGTTGATTTTGGTGCCAGTGGCGTCGTGATCACTGAACGTGAAGGCATGACTGATAGCGGCTTTCCAAGTTTGAGTATCTTCTCTTCTTATTCAGGCCAAAATGGCATTACTCTGAGAGGTGCCAGTTCCGTGTATGCCGTAATTTATGCACCCGTTACCAGTATCGCAATGCGAGGGAGTGGTCAGTTTTACGGCACTATCCGTGGCGCAACCATAGATGCCACCGGCGGCAGTGGTGTACATTTTGATGAAGCACTGAAAAACTTTAACCTCGGCAACGGTGGTGTGGTTACGCCGGCTAAGCTGGAATTTATGGGCTGGCGTTTTGAGTCTGGCGAAGACTATCAGACTCCAGAGGAGGAAGACGAATAACACAGTGAACTAGTCGCTTCCACCGCTCAGAAAAATTTTTCCTCTTTGTTTAAACCTTTTGCTCTTCCCCCCGCGTCTTACTCCTCAAACATCGCACATTGGGTCACTTTCTTTATTACATCTGATGTGTCACGATGATGGCTCGGTAACGAGGGAATACTCTATGATAATCAATGCCAAAGAGGCATTTAACCAAGATACTATTGAGGCGTTAGTGCAGCGTGCCCAGCAGGGCGAGCAGGTTGCATTTGAACAGCTTTATCAGCAGTGTTATCGCAGGGTGTATGGGCTGTGTTTACGTTTGCTTGCCGATCAGGCACACGCGGAAGATGCGACGCAGGAAGTGTTTGTTCAACTGTGGCATAAAATCGCTCAGTTTCAGGGGCAATCGAAGTTCACGACCTGGCTTCACAGCGTCACGTCGAATGTTGCAATCAGCTATTTGCGTAAGCAAAAAAACTGGTTGCAAAAAGTCGTCAGCCTGGAAGACAGTGGGATGGAACAAACTGAAATCGCGCAATGTGAATCGCTCAACGGGCTAGATAAGCTGGTCCTGCGTTTACCTGAGCGTGCCCGTTTGGTGTTTGTTTTACACGCGGTAGAAGGGTACCGCCATGAAGAGGTGGCGGGCATGTTGAATATGGCGGTGGGCTCAAGTAAATCCCAGTTTCACCGGGCCAGGAAATTGTTACAGGAGTGGTATGACAATGAGTAAACCAACGTTTGAGCAGTTTCTGAAACAACAGCTGCCACGACAACAAGATCAGGATCAGCTACCTGAACCGCGAAAAGACTTATGGCAGGGCATTGAAAAGGCAATCAATTTGCCCACAGCGGAGCCTCGCTCTGCCAGTCCCTGGGTTAAGCTGGCTGGTGTTGCGGCCTGTGTATCAGCTGGCCTGCTGAGCTGGCAGGTCATCATGACGCAGCCTCAGCAAGATACTATGGCGAATATGAGTGCCTTCTTCGAGCAGAGAAAACAAACGCTATTGGTTCAGTATGAGACACAACCCGCACTCACACAGGATTGGCAGCAGCCATTACAGGAACTGGAAGAAGCAGAGCAGGCCATCAAACTGGCTCTGACAAAAGATCCCGACAATGCAGCTCTGCTTAAAATGCTGGCTCAGGTATACCAGCAGCAATTGGATTTAATCACTAAGGTACATCAGCCCCAGTGGCAACAGATTTAGGAGAGAAGCATGAAAGCAATCATTTTAGGACTGGCCACGCTGCCGCTGTTTGCCCTGGCGGGTGACAAGATTGACGAGCAGATTGAAGTGCCGCTGGATGGCAAAGTGGTTATCGAAAACCAGCGTGGTAAAGTCACTATCAAGTCGTGGGACAAGCCAAGCTTTAAAGTCAGTGGCGAGCTAGATGAACTGGCCGATGGCTATACATTAGAAACTCAGGGCAATGTAACAGAGTTTATTGTCAAAATGCCACGTCGCAATAAAGGGTGGAATAACAAGCGAGATGGATCTCGGTTGACCATTTATATGCCGAAACAGAGTGAACTGGACTTTGAAGGCGTGAATGTCGATGTGGATGTCAGCAACTTCAGTGCGGGCGTAGCAGTCACTACCGTCAATGGCGATATTGAGGTAAATCAGGTAAACGGGAAAATTGAGCTGGAAACCGTCAATGGTGACATCGAGGGGAAAGAGCTATCCGGTAACATCCGCTATGAAACAGTCAATGGCGATATTGAAGATATGGCGTCCAGCGGCAAGCTAAGGTTTAATGCGGTCAATGGTGGCATTGAGAGTATGACTCAGGCGAGTGATATTCGGGTTGAAAACGTCAACGGCGAAGTTGATTTCGATATTGCCAGCCTGAAGGACTTGAGAATGAGCACCGTCAATGGCGAGATTAATGTTAAATTGAGAGCACTGGAAAAGAGAGCCAATATTCGCTTTGAATCAGTCAGCGGTGATGTCGACTTTTATTTTCCCACCAATCTGTCGGCGCGTTTTGATATCGATGCGCATGCCGGCGGACGGATCATCAATGAACTGTCAGCAGACAAAGAGAAAAAGGCGAAATATGGGCCATCGCGTGAACTGGAGTTCGTGATTAACGACGGTGATGTGGATGTAGAAATCGATACTGTCAGTGGACGTATTGCGTTGAAGAAATTGTAATACTCAGGAGGGGCGCCCGGCGAGGGCGTCCCTGAGTCAATATTAGCCTGATAATCTAGATTCATTTCCACCCCAATTGCGTATACAATAACAGGTCCGTCCCTTAGTGTTTGTAGTGATATGGCGAAACCTGATCAACAAGTCGATACCCTGAAAGTTCCCCCCCATTCTATCGAGGCAGAGCAGTCTGTGTTAGGTGGACTCATGCTTGATAATCAGGCGTTTGATAGGGTTGCAGAACTGGTTGTCGCGCAGGACTTTTACACCCGCACCCACAAGCTGATATTCGAGGCAATGAGCAAGCTGGTTGAGGCCAGTCAGCCTATTGACCTGATCACTATCTCGGAAAACCTCGAAAAGAACAACCAACTGGACACAGTCGGTGGTTTTGCTTATCTGGCTGAAATTGCTAAAAATACGCCCAGTGCGGCGAACATAGATGCCTATGCCAGTATCGTTCGCGAACGGGCAGTGGTCCGTGAGATGATCTCGGTCGCCAATGAAATTGCCGAGGCAGGGTTTAATCCGGAAGGCCGTGATAGTCACGAATTATTGGATCTGGCAGAAAGTAAAGTATTCAAAATCGCCGAGCAGCGCACCAAGAGTACCGAAGGTCCACAGAGCATTCACAGCATTCTCGAAAAAACCGTCGATAAAATTGAAGAGCTTTACCAGTCGCCGCAAGATGGTGTAACCGGGGTGAGCACGGGTTACTCTGATCTTGACCAGATGACCGCAGGCTTGCAACCCTCAGACCTGATCATAGTCGCTGCACGTCCGTCGATGGGTAAAACCACTTTCGCAATGAACCTTGCTGAGCATGCTGCGATGACGCAGGATAAGCCTGTGCTTATCTATTCACTGGAGATGCCCTCAGAACAGATCATGATGAGGATGTTGGCTTCACTGGGGCGTATTAACCAGACCAAAGTGCGAACTGGTCAGCTGGATGATGATGATTGGGCACGGTTATCCTCAACCATGGGTTTGTTGATGGAAAAGGGTCAGATGTACATTGATGATGCTTCAGGCCTGACGCCGACAGATGTGCGTTCACGGGCTAGACGGATCGCGCGGGATCATGGTGGTATTAGCATGATCATGGTGGATTATTTGCAGTTGATGCGAGTGCCCAGTTTATCGGACAACCGGACCTTAGAAATCGCAGAGATATCTCGTTCACTTAAGGCACTGGCAAAAGAGCTTCAGTGCCCGGTGATAGCCTTATCACAGCTTAACCGGACACTGGAACAACGGGCTGATAAACGCCCGGTTAACTCAGACTTACGTGAATCGGGGTCTATCGAGCAGGATGCCGACTTGATCATGTTTATTTACCGTGATGAGGTGTACAACGACGACAGTCCGGATAAGGGAGTCGCGGAAATTATTATTGGTAAACAGCGTAATGGTCCGATTGGTAAGGTTAGGTTAACCTTCCAGGGGCAATTCTCTCGGTTCGACAATTATGCCGGTCCTGCAGTCGATGACGAATATTAGAGTATTTGTTGTTTTCTAACTGAGTCGGCAGCCTGAATTAGGAGTAAGTATGCGCCTGGCAACCGCCGAAATTAACCTCGCGGCATTAAGTTATAATTTAAAACGGATCAAGGCACTTGCGCCTGGTGCCCGCGTGATGGCTGTGCTTAAGGCCAACGCCTATGGCCATGGTCTGGTCAAAATTGCCCAGCAGCTCAATGACGCAGATGCCTTTGCAGTGGCTCGTATTGATGAAGCATTGGCGCTGCGCGCCGGTGGTTTAACCAAGCCGATCGTTTTACTGGAAGGCTTTTTTCATTGTGCTGATTTGCCTATTCTGATTGCCAATAACTTTGAAACCATTGTTCATGATAAAAATCAGCTAAGGGCCATCGAAACCAGTCAGTTGGGTGCTCGTCTGTCTGTGTGGCTGAAAGTCGATACAGGCATGCACAGGCTGGGCATCGAGCCTGAACAGTTCGAAACCTTTTATCAGCGGCTAAAAGCCTGTGACAATGTTGACCCGAATATCAAACTAATGACGCACTTTTCCTGCGCTGATGATGTAAATAGCACGCAAACGCAACGCCAGATTAAAGCATTCGAGCGTCTGATAGAGGGTAAACCTGAAGCGAAGTGTCTTGCCAACTCCGCCGGGGTACTCGGCTGGCCTCAGTCACATGGTGACTGGATCCGCCCCGGTCTAATGATGTATGGGGTTTCTCCCATGCTTAACCAGGTTGGCACTGAGCATGGCCTCAAGCCTGTGATGCGGCTAACAACCCGGGTGATCGCCATCAAGACCATCGCTGAGGGCGAAAAAGTGGGGTATGGCGGTCGCTGGCAGAGTAATAAACAAACTCAGCTGGCCGTCGTGGCGATGGGGTACGGTGATGGTTACCCACGTAATGCGCGCAATGGCACCCCTGTGGTGATCAGGAAGAAACGTTATGGCATTGTTGGTGCGGTATCTATGGACATGATCACTGTGGACATAGGCACTAACCCGGAGGGGGTGGCTGTCGGTGATCAGGTTGAAATGTGGGGGCCTGCTCTACCGGTTGAAGAAGTTGCGGCGTGTGCGGGTACTATCCCCTATGAATTACTCTGCAATGTCACACCCAGGGTGAGCTATGACTACATCACCCCGTTAGACTCATCACGCTAGTTATTCCAGAAGCTGGCCATGTAAGGTTGCGACAATTGAGCGACTACTTGCATGGTCTCTGTGCTCCCCCAGGTAAATCCCCTGCCAGGTACCTAATTGTAAGCGCCCATGACTAACCGGGATCGTCACTTCACAGCCCAGTGTACTGGATTTGATATGGGCTGGCATGTCGTCGTCTCCTTCATAATCATGACGATAGTAACTTTGTCGCTCGGGTACAAAGTGGTTGAAGTGACTTTCCATATCCATACGAACGGTAGGATCGGCATTTTCATTGATGGTGAGACTGGCTGAAGTGTGCTGAATAAACAAATGGAGCAATCCCACTTTGTAATAGCCTAGCTGTGGTAACTGTGTAAGTACCTCATCATCAATTAAATGAAAGCCGCGTTGACGCGGCCTGAGTGTGATATGTGTTTGATGCCAGCTCATAGCTTATCGAAGCTCACCTCTATGTTGGCATTCCCGTCAGCTGAGGTGAAGGGCATAATGATTTTAGGGCCTTCGCATTTATGAGTAATGGTGTGTCCGGGTCCGGAGACCACAATTGGCGTGGCCATATCAAACTCGTAGCCCTTCTCGCCAAGCAGGTTCTTTGCGCCACCGGTAACCATGTTGGTGATTTCACCGACCATGTCGGTGACTTCTTCATTGATTTTGTCCGGGCGCTCACCCAACATTCTTTCCATGATAGTCAGTGCCAGGCCTTCATCAAAACTGATAGAAAAGGAGCCTTTGGTTTGTGGGCCTACCATGCCAATCAACCCAGACACATCACCGCGTGCCACCTCATCTTTTTTAATCTTTGGTTTGCCTGGCGTTAATTCTGTTTGTGCCATGGTCGCCAGTACATTCATTAGTGACGATAAAAAAGGGTTGATGAATTCTACATTCATATGCTTCTTCCCTAGGTTCCTACGTTGTAACGGACGCTGGTTTAAGTGTAGTGGGCTTTTTACTATGCTGCACTACTCATTACACTTTCCACAACGGCCGTGTGCTTCAATCGTTTGTGCTTTAACAAGAAAGCCGTGCTCTGCAGCCAGGTTATTCAGCTCGTGCGAAATGGCATTGGAATGCAGCTCTTGTACGTGACCACAGGAGTCACAGATCAATAACTGCACTGGGTGAATACAGTCAAAGTGATGGCACAGCATAAATGCATTTGTGCTTTCAATCTTATGAATAAATCCTAATTCTGACAGAAAATCCAAAGCACGGTATACCGTTGCCGGCTTTGCTCCAGACTCGGTGAGCTTGAGCTCTTCTAGCAGATCATAGGCGCCTACACCGCCTTGTTTAGCAGCGAGTAAGCGGAAAACTTTTTCTCGGATAGGGGTAAATCGAGCCCCTCGATTATCACAAACTTGCTTAGCTTTACTTACCAGTTGTTCTATATTCATGTTCTAAATCCTTACACTGCCATGCAATACTAACATATTCTTTTTAATAGTCTTGTATCGACAGGGATTTATTCATTATATTCTCCGGTCGAGTAAAGTTGTGTTCAAGCCAGTTCTGGAATGCGGCTTCAGGCATTGGCTGTCCAATCAGGTAGCCCTGACCTATGTTACACTTAAACTCCACCAGTCGAGTGAGCTGTTCATGGTCTTCAATCCCTTCGGCAATCACTTTAAGGCCCATGCCATGTGCCATAGTGATGATATTTTTTACCAGATAGGCCGATTCATTCCCCGTGTGCATGTCGGCAATGAAGCTTTGGTCAATTTTTAACACATCAAACGGATACTGACGCAAATAGTTCAACGATGAGTAGCCTGTGCCGAAGTCATCCATTGAGATCAAAATCCCCATTTGCTGAAGTTTATCCAGTGTGGCTCTGATCGTGCTGTCACCGTTTAATAGCAGACCTTCTGTGATCTCCAATTCAAGCGTACCAGGTTGTAAAGCACAACGTTCTATTAAGTGCTCAACATGGCTGAGTAGTTCAGGGTCATTAAACTGGCGGGGTGACAGATTAACCGCGAGTCGCAATGACGCATTAAATTGCGTATGTATTCGCTGTAAGGCTTTGGCTGCTGAATTAAGAACAAACTTACCCAAGTCGATAATAAACCCATTTTGTTCCGCCAGGGGGATAAATTCAGCCGGAGAGATAGGGCCGAGCTTATCACTGTGCCAGCGAAGCAGCGCTTCAGCCCCAACGACTTTGCGCGCCTGGAGATCCAGCTGTGGCTGATAATAGACCTCGAATTCTCCACGCTCAAGTGCACCTTGCATGCTTTCTTCCAGCATCAGGCGTCGTTGCAGCGTATTGCTCATGCTTTCAGTGAATAAACAATAGGTATTGCGGCCCTGTTGCTTAGCATTGTACATCGCAGAGTCGGCCTTTCTCAGCAAATCGTTGGGCGTATCGGCATCCTGAGGAAAAAGGGCTATGCCCAGACTCAGAGAAATATTGAAGGCACGGCCGTCGATATCAAACGGTGCGTGAAAGAGTTTAACCAGTTTACTGGCGATGGGATGAATATCGGCGTTGCTTTTCAAGTCGCCCAGCAAGATGATGAACTCATCGCCACCGAGGCGCGCCACGGTGTCTTTTTCTCGCAAAGCCGACTGCAGTCGCTTTGCCGAATGGATCAAGACTTTGTCACCGACTTCATGTCCCATGGAGTCATTCACTTTTTTAAAGTCATCCAGATCGATAAAACCAACACCAACCAGTGACTTGTCTCGTTTGGCGTCATGGATCAGTTGCTGCAGGCGATCAAGCACCAAAAAGCGATTAGGCAAGTCAGTCAGGGTATCGTAAAAAGCGTGGTGCAGGATGATTTCTTCCTGGCGTTTTTTGTCTGTGATGTTGCGCACTGCAATAACCAAAGACTCGCTCTCTGGTAGTGCACTGAGGCGAGCTTCAAAGTGACGGTTACCGTCCTCAAAGGGCAGCGAATATTCAAGTTGCGTTAACTGGCCAGGCTGTTCAATACTTTGAATTGCGCGAGTAAAGTGGCGCGAGGTTTGGGCAGGTAGAAATTCCTCAATTTTACGTCCCAAAAATTGGGCTTCAGGTACGTATAAGTCGTCTGTCTGTCCGCTGTGATACTCTAAAATAGTGCCCTGTTTATCAATGATAAAAAACAAGTCAGGCAGGGCTGAGAAAATGCCCTCCAGGATCGCTGTTTTGCGGCTGGCATCAGCCTCAGCTTGTTGCGTTTTCTGCCAGCCGACTTGCAGACTGTTTGCCATGTGGTTGAGGTTGTCCGCCAGATGCTTAAACTCGCCAGCGCCATGTGTCTCGAGTGTGTCGCTGAAGTCAAAACTACTCAGTCGCTCACTGAGCGCAACTAGCTGTGATACCGGGCGATGAATGAAGAGCCGAGTGAAATACAGCACCAAAGCAGTGAGCAGTGCCGCAATCGCCAGAATAGACAGGGTTTTCATTCGCGTATATTCAAGTAGTTGTTGTGCCTGGTCAGCAATGGAGTATTCGGCATAAATGAGTGCTGGAAGGGGGGTATTAGCCGCCAATGCGCCTTGTTGTTCATACGTACTATAGGCCTGATACAGGTGCTTATGTTTAATGTATTCAACCATAATGTATGGCGGACTGAGCCGTTGACTGATGGCCTCTGGTTTAAGTTCTAATGGGGTATCGTTGTGGTGCCGACCTTCATGGCTGGTTGTACTGCTAAATAGCACCATGCCTTTTGCATCGACCAATGCCAGGTTGACATATTGCTGGCCCTGCTGATACGCAACCAAGGTGTTACGTATTTCATTTTGATCGTACCCGGAGAGTTGATGTTGCATCGTTAGGTTTAGCGCGGAGAGATCGCGTTTTAACCTTGCCTCTGTGATCGCCAGCAGACTTTCTTGCTGGGTATCATGATGGACCTGCACTAAGCCTACCGCCAACAGGGCGGCAAATAAAAAAGCACTGAGTGTAAGCCATAGCTTGAGGTCAATGGAGTACAGTTTGGTCACGCGGCTATCTCTCTTTCGTGTTATCACCTGGCCCTGTGACTGAGCAGTCGAGACTCTGGGCTGTCCCTTGTCAAGACTCGGACCCCGTTTTAGAAGCTTTCTACAGGTAAGTGTAGTTGAAAAGTACTGATTACTCGTTGTGATCTTGGATTATAGGAAAAAGAAGTTACACCAGTCAGGTGAAAAACAATCAATAACTAATTACGGAATGTATTTGGCCTGGCTGCGATTTTTGGCTAGGGTAGGTAAGAAGCTAACAAAGTCAAAACAAGGAGCGGCTATGAGCAGACATGAAGCGGATAAACTAAGCAGAAGTGCTCAACGGGTTCAGGATGCCATTACGGCGGCAGGCGGGGCGTTTACTGTTGTCGAGTTACCCGGCAGCACCCGCACTGCAGAAGACTCTGCGCACACCTTAGGGTGTGAACTCGGACAAATTGTAAAATCACTGATATTTAAAGGCAAAGAAAGCGGTAAGCCGGTGTTGTTATTGGTCAGTGGCAGCAATCGAGTAAAAGAAAAAGTCGTGGCCAAACATCTGGGAGAGAAGCTGGTAAAAGCCGACGCAGAGTTTACCCGGGAGGTCACCGGATTTGCCATTGGTGGCATACCTCCTATCGGACACCTTACCCAGCCTGTCACTTATATTGATGAGGATTTACTGCAATATGAGACGCTGTGGGCTGCGGCAGGTACACCCAATGCGGTATTCTCGCTGCCAGCAGCCAAGCTGGTGTCACTGACTCAGGGAGTCGTGATAGCCGTGAAAAGCTGATTGCGGCGCTATCCGGTAAAGAGTTGCAGCGTTATTTTCACTTCGTCAGACTCAAACTCTGCAACACCCTCATAACCTTCAATATTGTAGTTAAAACTGAAGAAACGGCGCAGCCACAGGTCGTCTTTATTGTCCTTTAGCACATCGATGGAAATATCCATCAGGCTTTCAGCCACATTCATACCGACTGCAAACAAAGGATTGGCCGCCGCAGCCACGACGGTGCGGGTGAGCTCGCCAAATGCTGCGGTTTTTCGGACCTGGGCCATCAGCTTGGCCGTGCTGCGAATATCACTGTCATCTTCTAAGACGGCAATATGGGCATCAAGAAAACGCGGGATCTGTCCGGCACGATTACGGTAAATCGTGTAACCCGCAGGGCCAAAGCTAATGGTACCGCCTTCGCTGACCGGCATCACGTTCAGCTCCATATTAAATGCATGGTCTGCTACCCCGTCACTTACGGCACTAAATACCTTAATTTCAAACTTACTTTCGCTGAGTAACTTGTCGACGAAGCCCTGCGATTTAACATGAATTGACATAATGCGAAGCTCGACATCGGTAAACATTTGATTGGGCATGAAATAAATCCTTTGATATGCGGAAGTGTTAGGATACTTGGAACCGGAGTGGGGCGCTAAGGTTTTTGGTTCTAAGGTAGACTAGTTGAGAATAATAAAAGTCATCAGGTTTAATGACGAGAATTGATACATAAAAGTACTAAAGGAGGTGAAAATGGTGGCCCCACCTGGACTTGAACCAGGGACCTACCGATTATGAGTCGGGTGCTCTAACCAACTGAGCTATAGGGCCATTTTCAAATTGTAGTGCTCAATAAATTCGTCCATGAAGCGAGGTCCTGTCGGCGTCCTGCCTCCACCTCAACAAGCTGCGAAGCGGCGCTTCGGTCTTGTTTCGCCCAACTGAGCTATAGGGCCATTTCCAAATTGTAGTGCTCAATAAATTCATCCATGAAGCGAGGTCCTGTCGGCGTCCTGCCTCCACCTCAACAAGCTGCGAAGCGGTGCTTCGGTCTTGTTTCGCCCAACTGAGCTATAGGGCCATTTTCAAATTGTAGTGCTCGATAAATTGAGCGCGCTTTTAGCACAGACCTAAAAAGCGCTGGCAGTATAAAAATTTTTAACAGGCTTGTCACTAGCTAAAGAGGAAAAAGTCGCACATATCTGATTCAATTGCTTAATAAAAAGCCAAACTAATTCGCTAAGCCTGTTTCTTTATTAGGTTCGTTCGCCTTACATCTGTGCGTTAGATCCAGACATCGTTTTGTGCGGTGAGGGAGCTGTCGGCCTCTCCGGTATTGACGACCCCTTTGGGTTCGATAATAAGTACCTGGCACTCATGCTCTGCATAGGGTTTGTGTTCTGCACCTTTGGGGACGACCAGCATGTCACCCTCTTTCAGATATTCTGTACGGTCTCGAAAGGCAATGTACATCTCTCCTGAAAGCACGATAAATACTTCGTCGGTGCCGGGGTGATCGTGCCAGACAAATTCCCCCTGAAGTTTTACCAGTTTGAACTGATAGTCGTTCATTTCAGCTATGACTTTTGGGCTCCAGTGCTCTGAAAACAGGGTCAATTTTTCGGCAAAATTAATGGGTGCATGTGACATAACATTTCCTTATGGTGACGGACATAAGAGAGAAGCCTTACCCGACCGGATAAGGCTCAAGGATCAGTTGAGTCGTGAAACCACAAAGTAAGGGTTCAGATAAGACTCTTTTTGGTTGTACAGCAGTGGGCTGCCGTCCAGCTGAGTGACGGTTGCACCGGCGATTTTCGCCACAGCATGCCCGGCACCGGTATCCCATTCACTGGTGGGGCCCAGGCGCGGATACACATCGGCAGTACTTTCCGCTACCAGACAAAGTTTCAGTGAACTGCCTTTTGGCACCATGTTCACATCATCAAATTGTTTGAGATAGTCAGCCAAGTCAGGTGAAGGGTGTGAGCGTGAGCCCACCACCTGGATAGTGCCTTGATTATCTTTGCGGGTGACTTTCAGCTCAATACGGGCCTCGCCACATTCTTTGAAAGCGCCGATGCTGTTGGCGGCGAAGTAACTGACGTTCAGTGCGGGCGCATGGACCACGCCCATCACTGGCTCACCATTTTCAATCAGAGCAATGTTGACCGTGAACTCACCGTTTTTCTTAATAAACTCTTTGGTTCCGTCGATGGGGTCAACCAGCCAGTAGCGCTGCCAGGTTTGGCGCTCCTGCCAGCTGATCTCGGCGCTTTCCTCACTGAGGATAGGTAAATCCGGAGTAAGCGTTTGCAGACCGGCTGTGATCACCTCATTGGCGGCTAAGTCGGCGTCGGTAACCGGACTTTTATCGTCTTTATATTCAACGTTAAAGTCCTTGGCATAAATGGTGAGGATCTTGTCTCCGGCGCGTCGGGCCAGATTAACAATTTCCTCCAGTAAGTCGGTGTCGTTCATGGTATTTCCTTGGTACTACAGATGAATTATCTCGCGCTGCTGTAGATACGCTACCAGCTGGTGCACCGATTGGTCCAGACTATTTTCACCGGTATTAATGCGGATCTCCGGGTTTTGAGGCGGTTCATAGTCTGAGTCTATACCGGTAAAGTGTTTTATCTCGCCGGCGCGGGCCTTTTTATACAGGCCTTTCGGGTCTCGTTGTTCGCACACCGCCA
This sequence comes from Pseudoalteromonas sp. XMcav2-N, assembly GCF_024124545.1. Taxonomy (GTDB): domain Bacteria; phylum Pseudomonadota; class Gammaproteobacteria; order Enterobacterales; family Alteromonadaceae; genus Pseudoalteromonas. The sequence goes on along the minus strand of NZ_JAMXSF010000012.1, from coordinate 23,589 downwards.
GCGGTGTATCCAGGTAAACTTCAATAAACTCGGCATCTTCAACCAGGCCGCGAACCATATCGCGCTCAGCCTGGAATGGGGAGATAAAAGCGGTGAGTACTATCAGGCCAGCATCGACCATGAGTTTGCTCAGTTCACCCACACGACGAATGTTCTCGACTCTATCTTCGTCGCTGAATCCGAGGTCTTTACACAGACCATGACGCACATTGTCGCCATCAAGCAGGTAAGTGTGCGCGCCGAGCTGTTGCAGGGCACTTTCCAATGCATTGGCCACGGTGCTTTTGCCCGAGCCAGAATAGCCAGTAAACCAAAGAATAACCGGACGATGGCCCTTTTGTTCGCTGCGATGTGTTTTATTCACGGCATAGTTATGCCAGACAATATTCGTATCCATAATTCCTATCCACTAAAACGGGAAAACCAAGGGGATCAGCGTCAGCACAGTGATCGAGTAAATAATTGAAAGCGGCAGGCCCACGGTCACATAGTCTTTGATCCGGTAATTGCCTGCACTGTACACCATCAGGTTAGTCTGATAGCCAAAAGGTGAAATAAAACTGGCCGATGCACCAAAGGCCACCGCCATTACGAATGGCAGCGGATTCACGCCAAAGCCAATGGCCAATGCATACGCGACAGGGAATGACAGCGCGGCTGCCGCATTATTGGTGATTAATTCAGTGAACACCACCGTCATCACAAAGATAGCAATAAAGGCGCCGTACGGACCAAAGTCGCCCAATACATAAAACAGCGCATCGGAAATCTGCCCGGCTAACCCTGTGTCTATCATCAGCTTAGCTAAGCCAATGGCACTGCCCACAATGGCGAGTAGTTCTATGGGAAAACGACGCTTCATTTCACTGACTTTGACGGAGCCAAATAGCACTAGTCCAAGCAATAACACCATCAGACCTTTGACTAAAGGCACAACATCGAAGATACCCAGGCCGAGCACGGCGACAAAGGCGGCCATCACCTTATTAGACTGTGGCTGCGTTAAATGGGTTTGCAGGTCCAGGCCAGAGATATAAACAAATTCGCGTTTCAGATCGGGTAGCTGGTAAAAGTCACCGCCAGGGGCGAGGATCAAAGAATCTCCCGCCTGCAGCTTGACCTGACCCAGGCCGCCAGGCAGACGGTCGTGACCTCTGCGAATGGCAATCACCGCGGCATGAAATTGTTCGCGAAAGCGGATCTCTTTGAGTGTTTTGCCCAAAAACTTGGATGACTGACTGATCACGACTTCGACCAAATGCTCGGCGTCTTTTTCGTGTTTATCATGCACTACCTGTAATCCGTCGAAACGACGTAATAGGGGCACAGACTTGATATCGCCGACAAACAACAGCACATCACCCTGCTGGATTTCCTGTTGCGGGGTCACGGCGCAAATGCGGCGCTCGCCGCGAATGATTTCTGCCAGGAATAAATCACGCAGATCGCGCAGGCCATTTTCTTCAACCGTACGGCCAATCAGTTTAGAGCCCGCTGTGACTTTCCCTTCCAGATAGAAAGGCACTACTTCCTCTTCTTTACGGCCATGGTCCGGCAAAAACTTCAGTAATAGGATAATGGTGATCAGGCCCACACTCAGTGCGCCAATACCAACCAGAGTAAAATCAAAAAAGCCCAGCGGTGCCATACCAGCCTCAATCGCAAAGCCATTGACTATTAAATTGGTCGAGGTGCCGATCAGGGTCAGGGTACCGCCCAGAATCGCAGTGTACGACAGCGGCAGTAATAACTTAGAAGGCGAGTGGGTTTTACTTTCCTTAATGGTACTGATCAAAGACGCGACCACGGCGGTATTGTTGGTAAAAGACGACAAAAAGGCCGTGGATAACCCCAGCTTCATCACCGAGCGCGCCAGCGAACCATTGGCCAGCGAGCGGGCAAGGTATTGCACCAGAGTGGTTTTTTCGATGGCGATAGACACCAGAACCAGTAAAACCAGGGTGATCAGCGACGGGTTTGCGTAATTGACCAGCATGGTTTCAAGGTCGATCAATCCGGCCAAATAGGCGCTGCTGATAGCGCCGACAAATAACCAGGCCGGATTAAGCCGCGTGCCAAAAAGACACGCGACCAGCACGAGCATGATGCCTGTTAAGATGATCTGCTCTAGCAGCATAGATAACTCCCGTTAACAGGCAAAGGCCGTTACTTCAGCTTGCTTAAATCAAGCGCTTGCCAGTGCGGGAAGTGCTTGCGAACCAGGGCATTGAGCTCCAGCTCAAACTCGCTGAACTGCTGCTTTTCACTGACTTGCTCATCCAGAATCGCATCAATCATACCCGCACCTACGGTCAGGTTGCTCAGACGGTCAATCAGGATGAAGGCGCCGGTTTCGTGGTTATCACGATATACGTCGGCCGCAATGGTTTCGGTCAGTTCCAGCGTCACAATGGCAATCTCGTTCAGCTGCAGGCTTTCGGCTTCGCCATGTTCCAGCGTATTTACGTCAATGGTGTGGTCAATCTGCTTCACGATGGCTGCCGTACTCTTTGCGCCCAGCTTGAAGTTGTACGTTTTGCCCAGCACCAGAGGTGCTTCGTGCATCCATACCAGCTTGGCCTGGATCAGGTTGGTTGCCTTAGTCGATGAGTCTGCCGGGACAATCACATCACCACGACTGACATCCACTTCGTCATTCAAAGTGATAGTCAGTGCCTGACCGGTTTCTGCTTGTTCCAGGTTGCCGTCGAAGGTGACCAGTTCTTTGATGGTACTGGTTTTACCCGAGGGTAAAATCTTCACCGCCTGACCCACACTCAGTGCACCTGACGTCAACGTGCCCTGGAAGCCACGAAAATCCAGGTTAGGACGTACGACATACTGCACCGGGAAGCGGGCTTCAAATGCACTGTTTGGTTCAGCAGCCGGAGAGTCTTCCAGCAGCGCCATCAGTGGCTGATCTGTGTAGTAAGGTGTGTGCTCAGAGCGAGTCACAACATTGTCACCTTTCAGAGCTGAAATTGGCACAAACTTGATGTCATTGACGTCCAGTTGCTCAGCAAACTTCAGATAATCGGCTTTGATTTTTTCGAACACGGCTTCATCAAAGTCAACGATGTCCATTTTGTTGATGGCCACAACAAATTGCTTGATACCCAGCGAGTCACAGATAAAACTGTGGCGCTTGGTTTGAATCTGCACACCATAGCGGGCATCTACCAGAATAATCGCCAGATCGCTGGTTGAAGCGCCGGTAACCATGTTACGAGTATACTGCTCGTGTCCTGGGGTGTCCGCGATTATGAACTTACGCTTGGCTGTTGAGAAGTAACGGTATGCGACGTCGATGGTGATACCTTGTTCACGCTCTGCCTGCAAACCGTCAACCAGCAAGGCAAGATCCAGCTCTTCACCAGCATTACCGACTTTTTCGTTATCTTTATGCAACGCTGCCAGTTGATCTTCATAGATCTGGTGGCTGTCGTGCAGCAAGCGGCCGATCAGAGTGGATTTACCATCGTCTACACTGCCGCAGGTCATCATGCGCAACAGGCTTTTATCCTGCTGGCGTGATAAGTAGGTTTCAATCCCCAGTTCTTTTACTTCATTTGCGGTAGACATTAGAAATACCCCTCACGTTTTTTCTTCTCCATTGACCCGGATGAGTCATGGTCGATGACCCGGCCTTCACGCTCGGAAGAGGTCGATAACAACATTTCTTCGATGATCCCGGTCAGGGTGTTTGCTTCTGACTCAACTGCACCGGTCAGCGGGTAGCAGCCCAGCGTGCGGAAACGTACAGATTTCATCTCAGGCACTTCCCCTTCCGCCAGTGGCATACGCTCGTCGTCAACCATGATTAACGTACCATCACGCTCAACGACCGGGCGCTTTTCAGCCAGGTAAAGCGGTACTATCTCAATGTTTTCCTGATAGATGTATTGCCAGATATCCAGCTCAGTCCAGTTCGACAGCGGGAATACACGAATACTTTCGCCCGGGTTGACCTGACCATTGTAGGTATTCCACAGCTCTGGACGCTGATTTTTCGGATCCCAGCGGTGGTGTTTATCACGGAATGAATACACACGCTCTTTGGCACGAGACTTCTCTTCATCACGGCGGGCACCACCGAATGCGGCGTCGAAGCCGTACTTGTTTAATGCCTGCTTAAGGCCCTGGGTCTTCATGATGTCGGTGTGCTTGGCTGAGCCGTGGGTGAATGGACCTACGCCCATTGCCAGTCCCTCCGGGTTTTTATGCACAATCAGGTCAAAGTTGTACTCTTTGGCCAGACGATCACGAAACTCAATCATCTCGCGGAATTTCCAGTCCGTGTCTACATGCAGCAGAGGGAAAGGGATCTTTGCCGGAAAAAACGCTTTACGTGCTAAGTGAAGGAGTACCGATGAGTCTTTACCGATGGAGTAAAGCATCACTGGGTTTTCAAACTCAGCAGCGACTTCGCGAATAATCTTTATACTTTCAGCCTCAAGTTGCTGAAGGTGAGTTAAAGCCATTGTCGTCGTCCTACTTAAATACTAAAAATAAAGTGGTTCATGTGTCAGGCGATCTTAGCGAGCGGCTGAGCGTAACTTGCAATTTGTTCTGTTTTACCAAACCAGGCCAGCTCCTGATGCAAAGCGGCTACTTCGCCAATGATCAGCAGCGCCGGGGACTGGATATTGTTGGCTTCGATTTGCGCTGCCAGCTGACCAAGCTCAGTGGTAACAACACGCTGTGATTTGCGGGTACCATTTTCAACGATGGCCACTGGCGTGCGTTCACTGCGGCCATGGGCCAGTAGTTGGGCCTGTATATGCGGAGATTTAATAACCCCCATATAAATGGCCAAAGTCTGGTTGGGCTTGGCCAGCGACTGCCAGTCCAGTTCCTGCCCTTCTTTTTTACAGTGCCCCGTCACAAACTGAATAGCCTGCGCGTGGTCACGGTGCGTGAGTGGTATACCTGCATAGGCACTGCACCCCGCGGCGGCGGTAATACCAGGGACTATCTGGTAGCGGATGTTGGCCGCAGCCAGGACCTGCACTTCTTCGCCACCACGGCCATAAATAAAGGGGTCGCCGCCTTTAATACGACATACCTTTTTACCTTGCTGGGCCAGCTCAACCAACATCTGATTGGTGTCTTCTTGTTTGACACTGTGGTGTCCGGCGCGTTTTCCGACGCAGATAAGGTCGGCATCGCGTCTGACCAGTTCCATAATTTCATCGGACACCAGGTAGTCATACACCACAACATCAGCTTGTTGCATCAATTGCAGCGCTTTGAGCGTCAGTAGTTCCGGATCGCCCGGTCCTGCGCCTACGACATAGACTTCGCCTTGTGGCTCTGCGGTGTCGTTCAGCATGTCATGTAGCTGCTGTTGTGCACCTTGTGTGTCCCCGCTTTGTACTTTACTGACGACGTGTGAGTCGAATACCCGCTCCCAGAATTGGCGGCGATCCGCAAAATGCTTAAAACGGCCTTTGACCTTGTCTCTGAATCCGCCAACCAGTTCAGCCAGTGGGCCGATATGTTGTGGGATCAGGGTTTCGAGCTTTTCTCTCAAACGGCGCGCCAATACAGGTGCTGTACCGGCACTGGAAATCGCAATCGTGATTGGATTACGATCAACGATAGACGGGAAAATAAAGCTACACTTTGGCTGGTCATCAACCACATTGACGAAAATATTGCGTGCATCTGCTGCATCGCGCACTTGTGCGTTGACGTCATCGTTGTCGGTGGCAGCAATAACCAGCGCCATGCTGTCAACGGCGTCGGCACTAAAGTAAGCTGTCTTCAGGTGCAGCTCGCCTTCTACGGCTAACTGTTTGAGCTCGTCACAGAATTCGGGGGCCAGGACGGTTACGTCGGCGCGGGCTTTGAGCAGCGCGCGGATCTTTCTCAGTGCAACTTCACCGCCGCCGACGACCAGCACGGGTTTGTTGTCCAACTTGGTAAAGATAGGTAAGTACTGCACGCTGTTGCCCCTTAAACATCGTAAAACTTGATATAAGCCAACTCTGGCTTTTTCTAGAGTGGCAGAATATCCCGCGTACTGGCAGGGAAAAAATAACTTAAACCCAGTTTTTATAACTAAAAGTTATATAAAGACTTGGAAACAGGCTTACCTCATATATATCAAGGGGTTTTGCGTGGTTACATGTGTCTGATTACAGTTATAGCTATTGGTTATGAGTTATAATTCCGACAATTTATCCCAAAGCGTGCTTGTTAGCACTGAACAATGACGTAAATTTAGCGCCCTGGAGGCTGACTGAAGCAGCGGGTGTGGCCAAGTGAGCTTGTTCGAGAATGGTGCGGACAAATGTCCTGTGGTCGAGTGGGGCAAGCAGCTAACGTTGAGATCCGACTCATATGATGCAGCCATGTCCGTGGGACAGGGGCAGTAAAAAGGAAACGAATATGAAAATGCAAGCCGTCGCACGCGAGGTGCTTGGATTAATGGATCTGACGTCGTTAAACGAACAGGATAACGAAGCCAGTATCATTGGTTTGTTAGACAGCATTAAACCAGAATTGGGATTGCCCGCTGCTGTGTGCGTGTATCCGCAATTTGTGGCGTTATGTAAAAGTGAGCTGGCACATCGAGGCTGGTCACAGGTGAAGGTAGCCACTGTCACGAATTTTCCCGGCGGTAAGCAGTCGCTGCAACAGGTGCTGGCACAAACGAAAGAGGCTTTGCAGGCTGGGGCCGATGAAATTGATCTGGTCATGCCTTATCAGCAGCTCCAGGCAGGCGACCCGGATACGCCCTGGCAGTATGTACGCTCAAGCAAGCAACTCTGTGGCGCTCAGGCAAAACTTAAAGTGATCATTGAATCTGGGGTGCTGGAAAATGCGCAGGAAATCGTTCAGGCCAGTGATGTTGCTATTCTGGCTGGGGCTGATTTTATTAAAACCAGTACCGGTAAAGTGCCGGTGAATGCGACGTTAGAAGCAACAAAAATCATGCTTGAGCGCATCCGTGTTTCGGGCAAGGCTGTTGGCTTCAAAGCCGCCGGCGGTGTCAAAAGTGTTGAGCAAGCAAGTGATTACTTACAAGTCGCTCGCCAAATAATGGGTGATGACTGGGTGCGAGCAGAGCATTTCCGATTTGGTGCATCGAGTTTGCTACAAGATGTTCACCGCCTGCTGGACGACTCAGACTAACGGAGAATAAGGTGAAGCGTGACCAGGCAGTGATACGCGATAGTGAGCGAGAAAAGCAACAGCTGGAACATGGTGCAGCCAAGCTGTTTATGCGCAGCTATGAGCGGCTCATGCACACGCCGATGCGTCACATCTGGCATAATCAACCTGCCAAGCCCGATGTCAGCTGTTATCTGGGTGAGTCACAGCTCGACATTGAAGTGGCGCACCTTTACGCCAGCGAAACGGAAGCGATGGCTGTACTCGGTCGCCCGCTGTCACTGACCATGCAACGTGAACTGGCTGTGATGGCGCAGGCGCCGGGCACACAGCGGCTGAACACGGGCCTGGGTCGCTTACTCAAGCAAAAAGCGGGGAAGCACTACCATTCTCAGCGCGTCTGGCTGTTGATCCGAAATGCCAGCCCAATGTGGCATCGGGCCGACTTCGAAAGAGAGTTACCACATTTATCTGTGCCCCAAACACATCCTTTTGAACAAATATGGCTGCTGTGTGATTTCTTCTATGGTGATCCACTGCGCTTATATTAGTTGGGAAATTTCTGGTTTGTATCGCTGGGTGGAAGCAGAACCTGGCTGAAATTAGCACAAATACCGCTTTGCGCATCTTTTACTCTTGTTTTCAGTTTGTTCGTCAGTATAATGGGCATCCACTTTGCAGGGGCGTAGTTCCAATTGGTAGAACAGCGGTCTCCAAAACCGATGGTTGCGGGTTCGAGTCCTGCCGCCCCTGCCACTCTTAATAATCAGTCCAAATCTAAAATAATGGGTTTTACCATCACCGCTTATTTGTAAATTTGGATTGAAATGGATTAACCCTGCTCCTATGTAGGGTTGTTGTGTCTGTATTTAAGGTAAAAATAAATTATGAGCACTAATGTTGAAAACCCGTCTAGCTCGATGGACACGGTAAAGTGGTTGTTGGCAGTCGTTTTATTGGCTGGCGCAGTTGTTGGTAACTACATGTACGCTGATATTTCAGTGCTAACGCGCGCGATTGGTGTGGTAGTTGCGATTGGTGCAGCATTGGGTATTGCTGCGACAACAGAAAAAGGGCGCACCTTTATCGCTTTCGCCAAAGAGTCTAGAATTGAGGTTCGCAAGGTAGTTTGGCCAACGCGTCAGGAAACAACACACACGACCTTTATCGTAATGGCTGCAACAGTAGTAATGGCACTGATCCTGTGGGGATTGGATGGCATTCTGTTTCGTGCAGTTGGCTATTTAACCGGTTTGGCCTTGTAACAGGTTAGCGTTTTAACTGGATTGGAGATCTGATCCCATGTCGGATGAGAACAAAGAAAAGAAATTACGTTGGTACGTAATTCAGGCGTTTTCAGGTTTTGAAAAGCGCGTCGCTCAAACTATTCTTGAGCACATTAAAATCGAAGGTCTGGAAGACTACTTCGGTGAAGTACTAGTCCCAACTGAAGAAGTTGTGGAAATGCGTGCCGGACAAAAGCGTAAGTCTGAACGTAAATTCTTCCCAGGCTATGTACTGGTTGAGATGGTAATGGATGATGCGTCCTGGCACCTGGTTAACAGTACACCACGCGTGATGGGCTTTGTGGGCGGCACGTCAGATCGCCCAGCACCAATCAGCAAAAAAGAAGCTGACCGTATCCTTAACCGTCTGCAGGAAAATGCAGAAGCACCTAAGCCGGCAACATTATTTGAGCCAGGTGAAGTGGTACGCGTTATCGATGGTCCGTTTGCTGACTTTAATGGCGTTGTGGAAGAGGTCGATTACGAGAAGAGTCGTCTGAAAGTATCGGTACTGATCTTCGGTCGTTCTACGCCGGTTGACTTGGAATTTGGACAGGTTGAACAAGATAAGTAATTTTGTTGTTTAATACAGCAAAAGTTATTGCCAAAGGCCGCTGGTTAATCTATAATCAGCGGCCTTTTTGTATGTCATTACGATGACGCACAAAAAGACAGATTTTTTAATTGGGAAGCCGTCTGAGTACGCGTCCTCGCGCGCACAAGGCTAAGACCCACATAACGAGGTATTATCATGGCTAAAAAAGTTGAAGCTTTAATCAAGCTACAAGTTGCTGCTGGTATGGCTAACCCTAGTCCTCCAGTAGGTCCTGCACTAGGTCAACACGGTGTAAACATCATGGAATTCTGTAAAGCGTTCAACGCACGTACAGAGTCTATCGAGAAAGGTGCACCGGTTCCTGTAATCATTTCTGTTTACAACGACCGTTCTTTCACTTTCGACATGAAAACTCCGCCTGCTTCTTACCTTCTTAAGAAAGCAGCTGGTATCAAGTCTGGTTCTGGCCGTCCTAACACTGAGAAAGTGGGTACTGTTACTCGCGCTCAGCTTGAAGAGATCGTTGAGACTAAACGTCCGGATCTTACTGCTGCTGATATGGACGCAGCTGTACGCACGATCGCAGGTTCTGCACGTGCAATGGGCTTGAACGTAGAGGGGTAATTGAGAATGGCTAAATTAACTAAGCGTATGCGTACTATCCGCGAAAAAGTGGATGTTACTAAAGAATACGAAATCAACGAAGCTGTTGCTCTTCTTAAAGAACTGGCTACTGCTAAGTTCGTTGAAAGCGTAGACGTTGCTGTAAACCTGGGTATCGATGCTCGTAAATCTGACCAAAACGTACGTGGTGCAACTGTACTACCTCACGGTACTGGTCGTGAAGTACGCGTAGCAGTATTCACTCAAGGTGCAAACGCTGACGCAGCAAAAGAAGCTGGTGCTGATCTGGTAGGCATGGAAGACCTTGCTGAACAGGTTAAGAAAGGCGAAATGAACTTCGACGTAGTTGTTGCTTCTCCGGATGCAATGCGCGTAGTTGGTCAACTAGGTCAAATCCTAGGTCCACGTGGCCTTATGCCTAACCCTAAGACTGGTACTGTAACGCCTAACGTTGCAGAAGCAGTTAAAAACGCGAAAGCGGGTCAGGTTCGCTACCGTAACGACAAAAACGGCATCATCCACACCACTATCGGTAAGGTTGATTTCGACGCTAACCAGCTTCAGGAAAACCTGGAAGCACTTATCGTTGCGCTTAAGAAGGCTAAGCCTTCACAAGCTAAAGGTACTTACGTGAAGAAAGTAAGCATCTCAACGACTATGGGCGCGGGTGTTGCTGTAGACCAAGCTACTCTAAACACGCAAGTGGCTTAATTTAGAGATAAGCGTTTACATGGCGTAAAAATTAGACTATAATTTTGCGCCATTTCGTTGAGAGCTGAGCTCAAAACGAAGCAAAGAATTCGGGTTGAAGCGCATAATTTCGGCACTTTGCAGACTTTATAGTCTACAATGATCCGATAAATTGCGTTTCCGTCCAAGACCGTAGGTGTAACTTAGTTACTTAATTCCCTACGTAGACGGTGTGAATCCCAGCTAGATTTTCCTAATCTTCTGGTTCTCGCCGTAAAAAGCAGCTCACAGTCGCAAGACGATGAGTAAAGTAGAACTGGGACACGTTCCCATCATAACCAGGAGTAACACCCATGGCTTTAAATCTTCAAGACAAAAAAGCAATTGTTGCTGAAGTCAACGAAGCTGCCAAAGGTGCTCTGTCTGCAGTTGTTGCAGATTCTCGTGGTGTAACAGTAGATGCGATCACTGCACTTCGTAAAGAAGCTCGTGAAGCAGGCGTATGGATGAAAGTTGTCCGTAACACCCTAGCTAAGCGCGCTGTCGAAGGTACTGACTATGAGTGCCTTAACGAATCGCTAGTGGGCCCAAGCCTAATCGCTTTCTCTTCAGAGCATCCAGGTGCTGCAGCTCGTATCTTCGCTGATTTCGCGAAGAAGAACGAGTTGTTCGAACTGAAAGCGGCTGCATTTGAAGGCAATGTTGTTGACGTAGACATGCTAGCTAAGCTGCCTACTTACGACGAAGCTGTTGCACGCCTAATGAGCGCTATGAAAGAAGCGTCAGCTGGTAAATTGTGTAAAACAATTGAAGCTGTACGTGTTCAGAAAGCTGAAGCAGCTGCTTAATAGCACGCTTCTTACTTTCACAAATAAATTTTTAGAACCCCATGGTTCGTGATTAATTAGGAAACTTAAAATGTCTGTAACTAAAGACCAAATCCTTGACGCGATTGCTGAAATGTCAGTAATGGAAGTTGTTGAACTAGTTGAAGCAATGGAAGAAAAATTCGGCGTAACTGCAGCTGCTGCTGTTGTTGCTGCTGGTCCTGCTGAAGCTGCTGAAGAAAAGACTGAGTTCGACGTAATCCTAGCTGGCGCTGGCGGTAACAAAGTTGCTGCTATCAAAGCTGTACGTGGTGCAACTGGTCTTGGCCTTAAAGAAGCAAAAGCTCTTGTTGAGTCTGCTCCTGCGCCAATCAAAGAAGCTGTTTCTAAAGAAGAAGCTGAAGCACTTAAGAAAGATCTTGAAGAAGCTGGTGCTGAAGTTGAGATCAAGTAATCTGGCATTTGCTAGGTTCGCTGCCTGAGCAATCAGGCAAGGGCTGGTGATTATTTAATCACCGGCCCTTTTGCGCTATAGAGCGACGCTTTCCTGTTGCGCAATAAATTCCTATGTTTTTTCTTATTTTTCAATCTGTTAGTAGTATTTTGAAAGTGAGTGACTCATAGGACGACAATTAGATGTTGTTATCATGGCTTAGATGCCAATGAAGTCTGTTCTCCATGAACAGGTTGGGTCAAAGATCAGCAAGCTGAGGAACCCCATGGCTTACTCTTATTCTGAAAAGAAACGTATCCGTAAGGATTTTGGTAAACGTCCACAAGTTTTGGACATACCTTTCCTTTTGCAAACGCAGTTGGAATCGTTCAAAAAGTTCATTACACCGGACGCTGATGGTGATACCGGACTGGAAGCGGCATTCCGTTCTGTGTTCCCGATCAAAAGCTACTCGGGCAATTCTGAGCTTCAATACGTTAGCTATCGTATTGGAGAGCCAGTATTCGATGTAAAAGAATGTCAAATTCGCGGTGTGACTTTTTCTGCTCCACTTCGCGTAAAACTTCGTCTTGTGCTAATGGACAAAGATGCACCAGGCACAGTCAAAGACATTAAAGAGCAAGAAGTTTACATGGGCGAAATCCCGCTCATGACTGACACAGGTACTTTTGTTATCAATGGTACTGAACGTGTTATCGTTTCTCAGCTACACCGTTCACCTGGTGTATTCTTTGATAACGACCGTGGTAAATCACACTCGTCGGGTAAAGTACTATATAACGCACGCGTGATCCCTTACCGTGGTTCGTGGTTAGACTTTGAATTCGATGTAAAAGATAACCTGTTTGTACGTATCGACCGTCGTCGTAAACTGCCTGCGTCAATCATTCTACGTGCGCTTGAATTCTCAACTGAGGAAATTCTTGGCATGTTCTTCGAAACCACTGCGTTCGAAGTGACAAACGGCAAAGTGATGATGGAATTGGTGCCATCTCGACTACGTGGTGAAACCGCTGCTTTTGATATCAAAGATGCAGACGGTGAAGTCCTGGTTGAACAGGGTCGTCGTATCACAGCCCGTCATATAAAAACAATCGAGAAAAAGGGCATTGACCAGCTTGAAGTACCGCATGAGTACATCATTGGTCGTGTGGTTGCGAGAAACTACATCGATGAATCAACGGGTGAGATCATTGCAGAAGCAAATGCTGAGCTGTCTCTGGAGTTGATGGCCGAGCTTGTGAAAGCAGGTCACACCAAAATTGATACCCTGTACATCAACGATGTAGACAGCGGTGCTTACATGTCGGAAACTGTGCGCATTGACAGCACATCAAACCGTCTTGAAGCGCTGGTAGAAATCTACCGTATGATGCGCCCGGGTGAGCCACCAACAAAAGAAGCAGCAGAAGCCTTGTTTGACAACCTGTTCTTCTCTGACGAGCGTTATGACTTGTCAACGGTTGGTCGTATGAAGTTCAACAGCCGTGTTGGTTATGACACTGACACCGGCCCTGGCACGCTGAGCAAAGAAGACATTGTTAGCGTGATGAAGGTGTTGATCGACATCCGTAACGGTAAGGGCGATGTGGACGATATCGACCACTTAGGTAACCGTCGTATCCGTTCTGTAGGTGAAATGGCAGAAAACCAGTTCCGCGTTGGTTTGGTACGTGTTGAGCGTGCTGTACGTGAGCGTCTGAGCTTAGGTGATCTGGATAACGTGATGCCTCAGGATCTGATCAACGCTAAGCCTATCTCTGCTGCCGTTAAAGAATTCTTTGGTTCTTCACAGCTTTCTCAGTTTATGGACCAGAACAACCCGCTGTCAGAAGTAACGCACAAGCGTCGTATTTCTGCACTTGGTCCGGGTGGTCTGACTCGTGAACGTGCTGGCTTCGAGGTTCGAGACGTACACGTTACTCACTACGGTCGTGTTTGTCCTATCGAAACGCCTGAAGGTCCAAACATCGGTCTGATCAACTCATTATCTACTTATGCACGTACTAACGATTATGGTTTCCTTGAAACACCATATCGTAAAGTCGTGGATGGTGTAGTAACGGATGACGTTGATTACCTGTCTGCAATTGAAGAAGGTCAGTTCGTAATCGCACAGGCGAACACTAACCTGACTGAAGAAAACCAGTTTGCAGAAGAGCTGATCCCATGTCGTTATAAAGGTGAGTCAACCTTTATGCCAAGCGACAGCATCCAGTATATGGATGTATCTCCACAGCAGGTTATCTCTGTGGCAGCGGCACTTATCCCATTCCTTGAACACGATGATGCGAACCGTGCATTGATGGGATCGAACATGCAACGTCAGGCTGTACCAACACTGCGCGCAGACAAGCCGCTGGTAGGTACAGGTATCGAGCGTACGCTGGCAAAAGACTCTGGTGTAACCATTGTTGCTAAGCGTGGCGGTGTGGTGAAGTATGCTGATGCAAGCCGTATCGTTGTTAACGTGAACGAAGAAGAGCGCGTACCTGGTGAAGCAGGTATCGACATCTATAACCTGACTAAATACACCCGTTCTAACCAGAACACCTGTATCAACCAAAAACCAACTTGTATGGTTGGTGAGCCGGTTGTACGTGGTGACGTTCTGGCGGATGGTCCTTCGACTGACCTGGGCGACCTGGCTCTTGGTCAAAACCTGCGCGTGGCATTCATGCCGTGGAATGGTTACAACTTCGAGGATTCAATCCTATTGTCAGAGCGTGTTGTTCAGGAAGATCGTCTAACTACGATCCACATCCAGGAACTACAGTGTATTGCGCGTGATACTAAGCTTGGTCCGGAAGAGATCACCGCTGATATTCCGAACGTGGGTGAGTCTGCGCTAGGCAAGCTGGACGAATCAGGTGTTGTATACATCGGTGCTGAAGTGAAAGGCGGCGATATCCTGGTTGGTAAAGTTACGCCTAAAGGTGAAACTCAGTTAACGCCTGAAGAGAAGCTACTGCGTGCTATCTTCGGTGAAAAAGCGTCTGACGTTAAAGACAGCTCACTACGTGTACCTAACTCTGTATCTGGTACGGTTATCGACGTTCAGGTCTTTACCCGTGATGGCGTAGAAAAAGACAAGCGTGCACTGGAAGTTGAAGACATGCAGCTTCGCGAAGCGAAGAAAGACTTCAACGAAGAATTCCGTATTCTTGAAGGTGGTATTCTGACTCGTGCGCGTGATCTGCTTGTACGTGCTGGTCTGAGCGAAGATAAGATCGCAGATCTGAACGCTGAAAAACTACTGACGCAAAGCCTGGCTGACGAAGAGCAGCAAGCTGAACTAGAGCAACTGGCTGCGCAGTACGACGAGCTGAAAGCTGAATACGATAAGAAGTTCGAGAACAAACGTCGCAAGATCACCCAAGGTGATGATCTGGCGCCGGGCGTACTGAAGATCGTTAAGGTTTACCTGGCTGTTAAGCGTCGTATTCAACCGGGTGATAAGATGGCGGGTCGTCACGGTAACAAGGGTGTTATCTCTACTATCGTGCCTGTTGAAGACATGCCTTACGATGAAAGAGGTCGTACGGTAGACATCGTTCTGAACCCGCTGGGTGTACCATCGCGGATGAACATCGGTCAGATCCTGGAAACTCACATGGGTCTTGCTGCACGTGGTATCGGTGAGCGCATTGAAGACATGATGAAAGAGCAACGTGAACTACACGAAATGCGCGATTTCATCAAGAAAGCTTACGAAATCGGTGATTGCCGTCAGAAAGTCGATATTGAAAACTTCTCTGATGATGAAATCCGCCGTCTGGCAGACAACCTTAAAGGTGGTCTACCAATCGCAACACCTGCGTTTGACGGTGCACGCGAAGCTGAAATCAAAGACATGCTAGAGCTGGGTGGTTACCCACGAAGTGGTCAGGTAACGCTATATGATGGTCGTACCGGTGATGCATTTGAGCGTCAGGTAACGGTTGGCTACATGTACATGCTGAAACTGAACCACCTTGTTGATGACAAGATGCACGCACGTTCTACCGGTTCTTACAGCCTGGTTACTCAGCAGCCGCTGGGTGGTAAGGCACAGTTCGGTGGTCAGCGTTTCGGTGAGATGGAGGTATGGGCACTTGAAGCATACGGTGCTGCCTACACGCTACAGGAAATGTTGACAGTTAAGTCGGATGACGTAAACGGTCGTACTAAGATGTATAAGAACATCGTAGACGGCAACCATAAGATGGAGCCGGGCATGCCGGAATCATTCAACGTATTGTTGAAAGAGATCCGCTCGCTGGGTATCAACATCGAATTGGAAGAAAGTTGATCCGCCGGGCCGCCTAAGCGGCCCAGACCGGACTGAAAAGAATGAAGGGGCAAGCCCGGCTTGCCCTCAAGATTAACTCCGACAGGAGAGCTAAGGTGAAAGACTTACTTAAGTTTCTGAAGCAACAAAATAAGACCGAAGAATTCGATGCAATTCGCATTGGTCTTGCTTCGCCGGACATGGTGCGTTCATGGTCCTACGGTGAGGTAAAGAAACCTGAGACAATTAACTACCGTACTTTCAAGCCTGAGCGTGACGGCTTATTCTGTGCCCGTATCTTCGGCCCAGTAAAAGATTATGAGTGTTTGTGTGGTAAGTACAAGCGCTTGAAGCACCGTGGTGTGATCTGTGAAAAGTGTGGCGTTGAAGTTACACTGACTAAAGTACGCCGTGACCGCATGGGTCACATTGAGCTGGCCAGCCCAGTTGCACACATTTGGTTCCTAAAATCACTGCCGTCTCGTATCGGCCTGATGCTGGACATGACGCTTCGTGATATCGAGCGTGTACTTTACTTCGAGTCATTCGTTGTAACTGAACCTGGCATGACGACGCTTGAGCGTGGCCAGCTGTTAGGTGAAGAAGAGTACCTGGATGCTCTGGAAGAGCACGGTGACGAGTTCGAAGCTAAGATGGGTGCCGAAGCGGTACTTGATCTGCTACGTGACCTGGATCTGGGCCAGCTGATCGCTGAAATGCGTGAAGAGCTGCCTACTATCAACTCTGAGACCAAGCGTAAGAAGATTACTAAGCGTCTTAAGTTGATGGAAGCGTTCCACCAGTCAGGTAACAACCCTGAGTGGATGGTAATGAGCGTACTACCTGTACTGCCACCTGATCTACGTCCACTGGTACCACTTGATGGTGGTCGTTTTGCGACATCTGATCTGAATGACTTATATCGTCGTGTTATCAACCGTAACAACCGTCTTAAGCGTCTACTTGACCTGGCGGCACCGGACATCATCGTACGCAACGAAAAGCGTATGTTGCAAGAAGCGGTAGATGCACTACTCGATAACGGTCGTCGTGGCCGTGCGATCACAGGTTCTAATAAGCGTCCTCTGAAGTCGCTTGCAGACATGATCAAAGGTAAGCAAGGTCGTTTCCGTCAAAACCTGCTAGGTAAGCGTGTAGACTACTCAGGCCGTTCTGTAATCACAGTAGGTCCAACACTGAAATTACACCAATGTGGTCTGCCTAAGAAGATGGCACTTGAGCTATTCAAGCCATTTATCTACGGCAAACTAGAGCGTCGCGGCATGGCGACAACCATCAAAGCTGCGAAGAAGATGGTTGAGCGCGAAGTACCAGAGGTTTGGGACGTACTAGATGAAGTTATCCGTGAACACCCGGTTCTGCTGAACCGTGCACCGACACTTCACAGACTAGGTATCCAGGCGTTTGAACCGGTTCTGATCGAAGGTAAAGCAATCCACCTGCACCCGCTAGTGTGTGCGGCGTATAACGCTGACTTCGATGGTGACCAAATGGCGGTACACGTACCGTTGACACTGGAAGCACAGCTTGAAGCACGCGCCCTGATGATGTCGACAAACAACATCCTGTCTCCTGCGAACGGTGAGCCAATCATCGTACCATCACAGGACGTTGTATTGGGTCTGTACTATATGACTCGCGACCGCATCAACGCAAAAGGTGAAGGCATTGCTTTCAAAGATGCGAAAGAAGCTGAAAAAGCTTACCGTACTGGCGCTGCTGAACTACATGCACGCGTGAAAGTACGTATCGCAGAAGTCCACATTGATGGGGAAACAGGTGAGCGTAAAGACGTAACTGAAGTGGTTGAAACCACAGTTGGTCGTGCCATCCTGTCTTTGATCATGCCAACTGGCCTGCCGTTTGAGTTGATCAACCGCACGCTGGGCAAAAAGCAGATCTCTGGTTTGTTGAACGAGTGTTACCGTCGTCTGGGTCTGAAAGATACCGTTATCTTTGCTGACCAGGTGATGTACACCGGTTTCCACTACGCGATGAAGTCGGGTGTTTCTATCGGTATCAACGATATGGAAATCCCACCTACGAAAGTTGGTATCATCGAAGCGGCAGAAGCCGAAGTTACAGAAATCAACCAGCAATTCCAGTCTGGTCTTGTAACTGCGGGTGAGAAATACAACAAAGTTATCGATATCTGGTCACGTGTTAATGAAAACTTGTCACGTGAGATGATGGCGAACTTGTCCAAAGACACGGTTGTGAATGCAAAAGGTGAAGAAGAAGAGCAAGACTCTTTCAACTCAGTATTCATGATGGCCGACTCGGGCGCACGTGGTAGTGCCGCTCAGATCCGTCAGCTAGCCGGTATGCGTGGTCTGATGGCACGTCCGGATGGTTCAATCATCGAGACACCTATCACAGCGAACTTCCGTGAAGGTCTGAACGTACTACAGTACTTCATCTCGACGCACGGTGCGCGTAAAGGTCTAGCCGATACGGCACTTAAGACAGCGAACTCGGGTTATCTGACCCGTCGTCTGGTAGACGTGGCACAAGACTTGGTCATCAACGAAACTGATTGTGGTACTCTTGAAGGTACTGTGATGAAGCCGCTGATTGAAGGTGGTGACGTTGTAGAACCACTACGCGAGCGCGTATTGGGTCGTGTTGTAGCAGAAGACGTGGTTATCCCTGGCACTGAAGAAGTGCTGGTTGAGCGTAACGTAATGCTTGATGAAAAACTGTGTGACCTGTTAGAAGAGCACTCAGTGGACGAAGTAAAAGTACGCTCGGTTATCACCTGTGAAAACGACTTTGGTGTATGTGCTAAGTGTTACGGTCGTGACCTTGCGCGTGGCCATATCATCAATGCTGGTGAGTCTGTGGGTGTTATCGCGGCACAATCAATCGGTGAGCCGGGTACCCAGCTGACGATGCGTACCTTCCACATCGGTGGTGCGGCATCTCGAGCGTCTGCAGAGAACAGTGTTCAGGTGAAGAACAACGGTAGCATGAAGCTGCACAATGCGAAGTTCGTAATCAATACCGACGGTAAGATAGTGATCACCTCACGTTCAACCGAAATTACGGTTATTGACGAGCAGGGCCGTGAGAAAGAGCGCTATAAAGTGCCTTACGGTGCCGTATTGTCAGTGAATGACGGTGCTGAAGTGAAAGGTAACGACATTGTCGCGACCTGGGACCCGCACAGTCACCCAATCATCATCGAGCATGAGTCTAAAGTATCGTTCAGCGACATCGACGATTCTAACACAGAAGCACAGACAGACGAACTGACTGGTCTGACGCGTGTGGTAGTTAAAGACCTTGCTAAGGTGAATGCGAAAGAGCCTAAGCTTATCATTGAAAATGAAGAGCGTGGCCTGCAGGAAATTCGTCTGCCTTCGTTCACCACCATCGAAATCACAGATGGTGCTAAGGCTCAGCCGGGTGACGTATTGGCGCGTATTCCTCAGGAAGGTTCGAAGACGCGTGATATCACGGGTGGTCTACCTCGAGTTGCTGACCTATTCGAAGCACGTAAGCCGAAAGATCCAGCAATCCTGGCAGAAATCACAGGTACCGTTAGCTTTGGTAAAGAAACCAAAGGTAAGAAGCGCCTGGTGATCACGCCGGCAGAGGGTGATGCATACGAAGAAATGATCCCGAAATGGCGTCAGTTGAACGTGTTCGAGGGTGAGCAGGTATCTAAAGGTGAAGTTATCGCCGATGGTCCTGAGTCTCCGCACGACATCTTACGTCTACGTGGTGTGACTGACGTATCTAACTACATCGTAAACGAAGTACAAGAAGTATATCGTCTACAGGGTGTAAAGATTAACGATAAGCACATCGAAACCATCATTCGCCAGATGCTACGTAAATGTATCATCATCGATGGTGGTGACAGTGAGTTTCTGGCGGGCGAGCAAGCCGAAGTGGCACGCGTTAACATCGCAAACCGCGAGCTAGAGAAACAAGGTAAGATCCCGGCTAAGTTCGAAATTCAGCTGATGGGTATTACTAAAGCCTCACTGGCAACAGAATCTTTCATCTCTGCAGCCTCGTTCCAGGAAACAACTCGTGTCCTGACTGAAGCCGCAGTAAATGGTAAGAGTGATGAGCTACGTGGTCTGAAAGAAAACGTTATCGTGGGTCGTCTGATCCCAGCGGGTACCGGTTTCTCTTACCACCTAGATCGCATCAACCGTCGTAAGCAAAATGAAGCTGCAGTTGAAGAGCAAACAGTAAGTGCTGAAGAAGCATCTCAGGCACTGACTGACGCACTAAACGCAGACTTGCTTGGCGGCCAAGACTAAAATTGACGAAAAACACGTCAATTACAATAAAAAGGCAGCTTTAACGCTGCCTTTTTAGTTGTTTTGGTTGACAGGTTAAACTTTGCTCATTAAAATTCCGCCACCCATTTATTCGTTCGAATAACAGAACGTTTAAATTGGCTAAATTTGATTTTTTCAGTAGTAATTTTTATTAATTCAGGAGCTATTTAATGGCAACTATTAACCAGCTAGTACGTAAGCCACGTCGCAGCAAGGTTACTAAGAGCAACTCAGCTGCTCTTAAAGCTTGTCCTCAAAAGCGTGGTGTATGTACTCGTGTATATACAACTACACCTAAGAAGCCAAACTCTGCACTACGTAAAGTAGCGCGTGTTCGTCTAACGAACGGCTTCGAAGTAACATCTTACATTGGTGGTGAAGGCCACAACTTGCAAGAGCACAGTGTTATCCTAATCCGTGGTGGTCGTGTTAAAGACTTACCAGGTGTGCGTTTCCACACAGTACGTGGCGCGCTTGACTGTGCTGGCGTAAATGACCGTAAACAAGGTCGTTCTAAGTACGGTGCAAAACGTCCTAAGGGCTAATGGTTCTCCGTTAGTAAGGCCAAGCACTTAAGTTTTAATTTATATATTTTGTTTTGGGAATTCGTCGTAGTAAGACGAACCTGAAGATACCGGAGAAAGAAAATGCCTAGAAGACGCGTAATAGGTCAACGTAAAATTCTTCCAGATCCGAAGTTCGGATCAGAGCTTCTTGCTAAATTCGTTAACGTAGTAATGCTTGACGGTAAGAAGTCTACTGCTGAAAAAATCGTATATGGTGCGCTAGACGTGGCTGCTGAAAAATCAGGCAAGTCGCACCTAGAAATCTTTGAGTCTGCACTTGATAACGTACGCCCACAGGTTGAGGTTAAATCTCGCCGTGTTGGTGGTTCTACGTACCAGGTACCAGTTGAAGTACGTCCAGTTCGTCGCAACGCACTAGGTATGCGTTGGTTGGTTGAAGCTGCACGTAAGCGTGGCGAGAAATCAATGGGCCTTCGTCTGGCTCAAGAGATGCTTGACGCTGCTGACAACAAAGGCACTGCGGTTAAGAAACGTGAAGACGTTCACCGTATGGCTGAAGCGAACAAAGCATTCGCTCACTACCGTTGGTAATCTGCCCGAGACCTTTAAGAGGATAATATGGCACGTACAACTCCTATTGAGCGCTACCGTAATATCGGGATCTGTGCTCACGTAGATGCGGGGAAAACCACCACTACGGAACGTGTACTTTATTACACGGGCCTGTCTCACAAAATTGGTGAGGTACATGACGGTGCCGCAACTATGGACTGGATGGAGCAGGAGCAGGAGCGTGGTATTACCATTACCTCTGCTGCGACCACGTGTTTCTGGAAAGGGATGGATGCTCAGTTTGATGAGCATCGTATAAACATCATCGATACTCCCGGACACGTAGACTTCACCATCGAAGTAGAACGTTCATTACGTGTACTAGATGGGGCTGTAGTCGTATTATGTGCTTCATCAGGTGTACAACCACAAACGGAAACCGTTTGGCGTCAGGCGAACAAGTACGAAGTACCTCGCATGATTTTCGTCAATAAAATGGACCGTACCGGCGCAGATTTCCTCGCCGTTGTGGATCAGGTGAAAAAGCGTCTTGGCGCTACGCCTGTGCCAATTCAGCTGCCAATTGGTGCTGAAGATGAATTTAAAGGTGTTATTGATCTCATCAAGATGAAAGCCATCAACTGGAATGCTGAAGACCAGGGGATGACTTTCAACTACGAAGAGATCCCGGCAGAACTTCAGGAGCTGGCAGAGGAGTGGCGCGCAGAGCTACTCGAATCTGCCGCAGAAGCTTCTGAAGAGCTAATGGACAAATATCTTGAAGAAGGTGAACTGAACGAGGCCGAAATTAAGGCCGCGATCCGTCAGCGTACATTGAACAATGAAATTGTCCCAATGACCTGTGGTAGTGCGTTCAAAAACAAAGGTGTTCAGGCAGTGCTTGATGCCGTTGTTGAATACATGCCATCTCCAACTGAGGTTAAAGAGATCCAGGGTATCCTGGAAGATGAAAGCGAAGCAACGCGTCCTGCGGACGACAGCGCACCGTTTTCTGCTCTGGCGTTTAAGATCGCCACCGACCCATTTGTTGGTACGCTTACCTTCTTCCGAGTTTATTCCGGCACAGTAGGTCAGGGTGACTCGGTTTATAACCCAGTTAAAGGCAAAAAAGAGCGCTTTGGACGTATCGTTCAGATGCACTCTAACTCGCGTGAAGAGATCAAAGAAGTTCGCGCCGGGGACATTGCTGCTGCAATTGGTCTCAAAGATGTTACTACCGGTGACACGCTTTGTGCCCATGATGCTGTTATCACGTTAGAGCGTATGGAATTCCCAGAGCCTGTGATTTCAGTGGCAGTAGAGCCTAAGACCGTTGCTGACCAAGAAAAAATGGGTATCGCGCTGGGTAAACTGGCGGCGGAAGACCCGTCTTTCAGAGTTGAAACCGACGAAGAATCAGGCCAAACCATTATTTCAGGTATGGGTGAACTCCACCTGGATATCATCGTAGATCGTATGAAACGTGAATTCAGTGTTGAATGTAACGTAGGTAAGCCACAAGTTGCTTATCGTGAAACGATCCGCGGTTCGGTTGAAGCCGAAGGTAAATTCGTACGTCAGTCAGGCGGACGCGGCCAGTATGGTCACGTTTGGTTGAAGCTCGAGCCTATGGATGTTGCTGATGAAGACGCGCCAATTTACGAATTCGTAAATGAAATCGTAGGTGGCACGGTTCCTAAGGAATACATTCCTGCGGTTGACAAAGGCATCCAGGAGCAGATGAAGCAAGGTGTTCTTGCGGGCTATCCTATGCTGGGTGTGAAAGCTACCTTGTTTGACGGCTCGTTCCACGATGTCGACTCAAATGAGATGGCGTTTAAGATTGCCGGCGCAATGGGCTTCAAGAAAGGCGCGCTAGATGCGCAGCCTGTGATTCTTGAGCCTGTTATGAAGGTAGAAGTCACCACCCCTGAAGCAAACATGGGTGATGTCGTTGGCGACCTCAACCGTCGTCGAGGCATAATCGAAGGTATGGAAGACTCATTTGGTGGTCTGAAGCAAGTTAATGCTCAGGTACCGCTGTCTGAAATGTTTGGTTATGCAACCGATCTTCGTTCTGCAACACAAGGTCGAGCTTCGTACTCAATGGAATTTTCCAAGTACGCAGAAGCGGCGAAAAACGTTGCTGACGCAATTATTGCAGCTCGCGCTGTTAAGTAATTTTAGTTCGGTCCGGTCTTAGGGCTGGACTTTAATTTCTTTATAGGAATTTTGAAAATGGCAAAAGAAAAGTTTGAACGTTCGAAACCGCACGTTAACGTTGGTACTATCGGCCACGTTGACCACGGTAAAACTACCCTAACTGCAGCAATCACTAACGTACTTGCAAAAGTATACGGTGGTG
>NZ_JAMXSF010000011.1 GCF_024124545.1 Pseudoalteromonas sp. XMcav2-N | reverse complement strand
GATTAAGTATCTCTTTTTTTGCGAACGCGAGACATGGATGTCGAGCCGGAAGCCCTTCACAAGGAAGTGTCTCCACTCGTACCTAAGATTAAGTATCTCTTTTTTTGCGAACGCGAGACATGGATGTTGATGACACGCGTTACGCGCCGGAAGCCCTTCACAAAGAAGTGTGCCCACTCGCAGCTTAATATAGACCGAAGCAAAGCTTCGCAGCTTGCTGAACGCTCAGCCATGGATGGGTGAGCCGGAAACCCTCCACAGGGAGGTGTTTCCACTCGTACCTAAGATTAAGTATCTCTTTTTTTGCGAACGCGAGACATGGATGTTGATGACACGCGTTACGCGCCGGAAGCACTTCACACTCACTGTTTTCACAGTACTGAACTGAATTGCTACTTCAATATCGCAAACCCGCGAAATTCTCCAGCCCATAAAAAAGATCATAAACTTTCTAAACCACAGAGCCTTTTGGCTCGTAATGTCACTAACTAATAAAGCTGGACAAGTCCTGAGAGCACATAATGCAGTTAACGAATGATGAGCAATCAAGAGTCATCGAGATGGCGTGGGAAGACAGAACGCCGTTTGAAGCCATTGAGCAGCAATTTGGATTAAACGAATCGGCACTGATCCGGCTGATGCGTACTCAGCTTAAGCCTGCCAGTTTTCGATTGTGGCGCAAGCGGGTGAGTGGTCGGACAACCAAGCACTGTAAGTTACGTCCTGCTGAGGTTACCAGGGGCTATTGCCCGACACAGTATAAGCAGCGTTAATCAGCCGCTTTAATCTAAGCTGGCTGATTAGCGTGTGAGGCAGCAGGTCGTCTGCGCATCAAGAGTCCACCCAATAAAATTAACAGTACCACAGCAGCTAAGCCAAATGCCCAGACCTGATTTCCTGAGGCAGGCTTATCTTGTACCTGATAGCTGGCATCGAAACTCAAGGCCAGAGGGGCCAGGGGTACGTACACATATTTTTCGCCGTTGCGGGTACCAAATTCAGCATTCTGAATTGAGATCTCAGTGTTGGTGGCGTTGTCTGGTGCAGTAAAATAGAGCCGGGCGAGGCGCCCACTACCAACCGCGCTTTTTGCCGGAGCGACCTGACTTACGATATACTGGATCTGACCTTTTTGAGAGTCTGCCTGGTTACGCAGGGTATACAGGTGCTTTTCATTGAGAAAGTGGCCCTGTTCAAGCTGAGCGCCTTTTGCTTTAGTGTCCTGATCAATCAAGGTCATGGATCTGGCGTCGTAGTTTAGGGTTAGCTGTACGCCATACACTTCTGGCAGGCTCTCAACCATCACATCCACATAAAACTCGCTGCCGGTTTTAATGTGCGGATCAGAGGTATTGAGGTAAATACGTCCTTGCTCTGCAAATGCACTCAGACTCACCAGTAACGCGGCAATACACATCATATATTTCATCTTGTTGCTCCTTAAAATTGATGTAAAGGGGTTAGCGTTGAACCCTAACCCCATTTATTAGTTACCAGCTTTGTGGTCCTTGTTTACCAAAATTGGCACCCAGCAGGGTTAAATCCCGCAGGTTGATAGCGCCGTCGCGGTTAAAGTCGGCGGCCATCACATAGCCATTTTGGTGGCCTTCAACAGAGCGATAAGCCCCCAGCAGTAAGGTCAGGTCGGCAATGTCGATTTGGTTGTCACCATTGCTGTCACCACCCACCAGGTTGATCTGACCAAAGTCGATATCGGCCTGACCCGTAGTCAGGTTGACTTGCTTTTCGGCCGCGAGATATCCCGGAGCACTCAACGTCATAGTGACGTCACCCAGGCCAACGCGCACAGAGAAGCTGCCATCCGGGTTGATGGTGACGCGCTGTCCGTTGATTAAGAGCGTGACAAAGACGAAGTCGCCAGCCGTGCTCAGGTTGGAAATATTACCCGTTAAGGTGACGGATTCTGCGATGGTGAATGTGTAGTCGGTACTGCTTTGTAGCAGGTAATTGCCTTGCTGGTCGGTCATTTGCGCTTGCAGTGTCAGGTTAACGTTACCCGCTTGCTCGGCAATCAGAGTGACAGCGGCAAAGTCGCCTTCGCCCGACTTGGCGGTGGCCGGGGCCATCAGTGCCAGTGCGCCATCCCATTGGTTGTCGCTGATACCCATAGGCACGGACAAACGTTCATCCGACGGCAGAAACTCGCCATATTCCCCGCCAGAGATACGGGCTTTGGTGGTGTCACTTAGGCTGACGACGGCATCTACGCCATAAATATCAGTACCTGATACTTGTAGGGGCAGTGTGACAACATCGCCTTGCAGCACTGTGGACTGAGGCATGGAGAGTGTCATGGTATTGGCTTGTACTGCTTCAAGTTGGAACCTCTGTGCGTAAATGTTGTAGTCACCTGATGCCAGTCTACCGCTCCAGCTGACAACAAAATCATTGTTACTGATTGCACTTATGGCGGGGACAATCTGACGGTTTTCGGTCGTTGAATTGACTAAAAACTCACTACCATTGCGACTGTCATCGCTGTTAAAAGCCTGCGCATAAATGCCTTCCTGGCTACCATCTTGCTCTGAGCTTTGCCAGCTAATAACATAACCACCATTTTCCAGAGGAGTGCTTGTAGGATTAAACTGCCCATTCTGAGTAACTGTATTGACTCTGAATTCAGCACCTTGGGTTGTCGCATCCGCATTGAATCGTCTTGCATAGACGCCAAAACTGCTGCCATCTTGGTTCAAACTTTCCCAGGCAATGAGCAAATCATTGTTGCTCAAGCGACTGATTGTGGCGCCTGACTGTGAATAGCCACTGTTCTCACTGATGAAAAACTCAGTGCCATTGGTTTCTCCACTTACCAGGTAGCGCTGACCAAACAAGCGATTGGATTCATGCGCTATTAGCATAAAACCACCTTGGGTAGCGACAACTTGGGCGTCACGGGAGTCCGATTTACCCGTGATTTTTGAGCCTGCGGTGGAGCCATCAGCATTATAAACCTGTGCGTAGGTGCGATAGCCAAACTGCATTTGTCCCCAGCCAACAACAAAGCCGCCATTGTCTAGCGGGGCGATTGACACGTTTTCAATATACTCTGCGGGGCTAGATTGCACACGTATTTCACTGCCTAATTTGCTCCCGTTTTCGTCAAAACGTTGTGCAGAAATAGTTTCGCCTCCAGGGCCGCCATCTGAACTGTTTCTCCATACAACCACGAAGCTACCATCATTGAGTGTGGCCAGGCTAGGTGATGTCTGAGAATCGAAGGTAGTTGTATTAACACGGAACTCTACGCCAATAGGAGTGCCTGCTGTGTCGTAAAGCTGAGCGTAAATACCACTGCCACTGCCGTCCTGCCCAGCACTTTGCCAAACTGCAGCGAATTTGCCATCGTTGAGTCGGCTTAGCACAGGTGAACTTTGGCTTCCTTGTGTATAGCTATTAACCATAAACTCGTTGTCGGTTTTGAGGGGGGTGTGCGCTTGGCTGAGAAAGGGTAAACTACATAAAAAAACGGGTAACGTTGCACGAACAATACGTGCGCCCAGAGAGAGAAGGTGGGCTGAAGCAGCCCGTTTTTCTGTTACTTTTTTAGATACCATTTTCATTGTCAGTTCCTTGAATACATTGGGTATAAAATATTGAAATTACACTTCATCGAAATGCCTGCATAAATTACAAAGACAGCTTGTAGAGATAAATAGGGTATTTCCCCTATTTTGTTGTGTGCCTGGCGTTTATGAATATCGTGGAGATCTAATTCAATCACCCCGCGCTTTTGCTACCAGCTTTGTGGTCCTTGTTTACCAAAGTTGGCACCCAGCAGGGTTAAATCTCGCAGGTTGATGGCGCCGTCGCGGTTAAAGTCGACAGCCATGACGTAGCCATTTTGTTGACCTTCTATTGAGCGATAAGCGCCCAGCAGCAGGGTCAGGTCGGCAATGTCGATTTGGTTATCGCCATTGCTGTCACCGCCAACCAGGTTGATCTGACCAAAGTTGATATCAGCCTGACCCGTAGCCAGGTTGACCTGTTTTTCGGCCGTGAGATACCCAGGCGCACTTAACGCCATGGTGACGTCACCCAGGCCAACGCGAACAGAGAAGCTGCCATCCGGGTTAATGGTGACGGGCTGGCCGTTGATTAAGAGCGTCACAAAGGCGTAGTCGCCAGCGGTGCTCAGGCTGGAAATATTACCCGTTAAGGTGACGGACTCCGCAATGGTGAAGGCGTAGTCGGTACTGTTTTGAAGCAGGTAATTGCCTTGCTGGTCGGTCATTTGCGCTTGCAGGGTAAGGTTGACGTTACTCGCCTGCTCGGCAATCAGAGTAACAGCGGCAAAATCGCCTTCGCCCGACTTGGCGGTGGCCGGGGCCATCAGTGCCAGTGCGCCATCCCACTGGTTGTCGCTGATACCCATAGGTACGGACAAACGCTCATCCGACGGCAGGAACTCACCATATTTACCACCAGAAATACGGGCTTTGCTGGTGTCACTCAGGCTCATCACGGCATCCAGGCCATAAATATCAGTGCCTGATATTTGCAGGGGCAGCGTGACAATATCGCCTTTCAGTACCGGAGCTTGTGGCAATGAGAGCTGTATGCTATTACGCGGTGCAGAGTCGAATCGGTACCTCTGTACAAAGACGTCCATGTCGATCCCATCGTTACCTAAGTAGCTCCAGCTAACTACGAACCCATCATTTTTCAACCCCGTCACCTTTGGCGGTGAATGCAGGGGGTCAAAGGGACCTTCGACTGAAAATTCATCACTGGTTGCTTGATTATCAGGTGAGTATACTCGAGCGTAAAAGCTCTGATTATCCTGATCTGGTCCTAAACTTCGCCAGACAATCACATAGCCGCTATTATCAAGACTGCTCACATTTGAATTGGTATGACCATAAGCTGAGAGTGTATTGACCTTAAACACATCGCTGGATGGAGTACCATCAGATGCATAACGCCGGGCAAAAATATCTTGAATATAGGTTTGTGCGTCTTTTCCTTCCCAGGTAACCAGGTAACCAGGTAGCCACCATCTTTTAAAGCACTAATAGACGCACTAACCTGGAAAAAGCTGTCTCTGTCGTGCAGCGCGGTCTCGCTTCCTACCTTGGTACCATCAGGGTTAAAACGCTGGGCAAAAATATCATAGTTGATATCGATAACAGGTCCGTCCCAGGCGATAACAAACTGGCCATTCACTAGAGTTGTCACGACGGGGGAGAGTGCATCACCTGTTTTCGATGTGTCTACCTCAATCAGTGTGCCGTTGGGTTCCCCTGATACGGTATACCTTTGAGCCACAATTGCAGATACTTCTCCCGATAAAGAACTATGCCGACGCCAGGTGACAACAAACCCACCATCTCCCAGGTGACTGACTTTTGGAAAGTCGACATCTTCGACAATTTTTCCCTTCAGTAAAAGCTCTGAACCGGATTTTATACCATCCGCTTTGAAAAGTTGGCCGTGCATGCTGTAGGTAGACGCATTTGCATCTTTACTAAGCCAAATAATGACAAACCCACCGTCGTTCAAGCGGCTAATTGCCGGTATTACCTGAGGGTGGATATGCGCTGGTGAGCTGACCATAAACTCACTGCCTAATGGTTGGCCATACTGGTGGTACATTTGAGCGAAAATGCTTGCTGTATTATTGGTCTGTTCATGGCTTTGCCAGGTGATAACATAATTCCCATTTGTGAGTGAACTTATCACTGGGTTACTCTGCTGACCTGGAAAATAAGAGTTTACAACTTCTGGTTCTCCTATTTTATCGGGTAATTGTGCCTGCGCCATGTAGGGTAAGCTGAGCACGCCAAGTGAAATCAGGCTGCGACTGAAAAATGAAGAAAGTACGTTGAAGCGTGTGCGTCACGTGATGCTTTGACATGTAATCATATCATTCCTTGAATTGAGTCTCATTGAAGCTGAGTTGTGATCTTTACCGCTTGTGTTTTGTATACAGGAGCAAAGGTAATGTGAGACCAGCAGAAAAGATATAGGGTATTTCCCCTATATCGGCTCAAATGCTCGTGCTGTGTCGGTTAAATTACAGCGATAAGCCTTGCTCAATCGCAAAACGCACCAGCTGAGCGGTTTTTTTAAATCCCAGCTTTTTCATAACCCGGGTACGGTGTGCATCTACTGTTTTGGCGGAGATAAACAGGGCTTTGCCAATTTCCTTGTTGGTTTGGCCCAGGGAAATATGGTGAATGATTTCTTTTTCCCGGATGGTTAAGTCGAAGTCAGTTTTGTTGTTGCGATAGCTTTGTAGTTCAGATTGATTATCTGCACTGAGATACCGTCTGCCAGCTTGTACAGACTGGATTGCTTTGGTTAGCGAATTAAACGCATCGCTTTTAAGTAAATAGCCATGGGCGCCGGCTTCCAGTGCGGAATCAATTACTTTAATGTCACTGTGCATTGTCAGTAAAATCACCCGGGTTTTAAGACTATGTGCTTTGATGCGATGACACACGCTGAGCCCGCTTACTTCGCCCATAGTGATATCGAGGATGGCAATATCCGGTTGATGGCTTTGAATATATCGCCAGGCTTGTTCACCGGAATCGACATCAGCAATGATGGTGCCAACGTTAGCTGCCTGGATCAACGCCAGCAGTCCCTGTCTGACGATATGATGGTCATCCGCAACGAGGATTTTCATTATTATTTTTATTACTGAGGAATTTCTTATATTTCAACATATTACTAGCTAACTTTGAAACATTATCGGTACTGAGCAAATAATTCGTTTCAATTTTTAACTGTTTTTATATACAGTTGTGTATATGCAGTGTGTTTGTTAACAAAACAGGAAAAATAATGAAGTATATGGGAAGTTGTCACTGTAAAACGGTGCAGTTTGAATTTGAAAGTGAGAAGCTCACAGAAGCGTTACAATGCAATTGCTCTGTTTGCATAAGAAAAAACGCCATAATGTCGAAGCAAAGCTTCGCGGAGCATGCCTTCACGCTGTTGTCGGGTAAAGACAGTTTAAGTACCTATCACTGGGGTGATTGTGATGTTAATCACTATTTTTGTAAGGTGTGTGGTATCTACCCCTTTCATGATACCAGCTATGAGCCGGGCTGTTACCGGGTCAATCTGGGTTGTGTCGATGAACTTGATCCAAGGGCGCTTGTAATTACTGAGTTTGATGGTAGAAATCAGTTGTAAAGTAAATAGCCGCCCTGCGGCGGCTATTTGGCTATTTCACCGATAAGTTTGCTCAACAGAGCTTAAAATTCCATCTGAAAAGTCAAAGAGACCTGACGAGACTTACCAATGTATTGCTGCCCATAGCTGGTGAACGTCTTGCCTTCGTTGTCGGCTTCTTTGAAGTAACTGCGGATATAATCTTTGTCGAATAAGTTCCTGACATCCAGACGCACGCTGTAGTTATCCCACTTATAACCCACTTGCGAGTTAACGATTAAGCGATCGTCATTCACCGGTTCATTATTAAGGGCGTACTTATCCGCTTCCAATGACACTTTAGGGTTCATGTAAGCTAAGCTTGATCCTGTGTATTTGGCGTTAACGTTGACGTACAGGCCATTGTCAAAGGTATAGTTGGATGCCACATTAGCTGTCCATTCAGGAGCATCGGCGAACGGACGACCTGTCTGTGGGCCAAACTCGGTGAACTTGGTTTTTGCCAGGCCTGCCCCCGCGGTAACAGACCAATTTTTGCTTGGGTAATAGAATACTTCTGCCTCCCAGCCTTTTACCTCAGATTCACCGGCGTTGACGGTTTCTGTGTCGTACAGTGCACCAGAAAGGCGCTGTTTTACCTGCTGATCTTTCCATTTCAGCATAAATGCATTGGCATTAACCACCAGCTTGCCATCTAGCCATACGGAGCGGAACGATAACTCATAGTTGTCGGTGTACTCCGGCTCGTAACTAAAGATACGAGAGCGGGCCATGTTAAAGCCAACCCCACCTGAGCGGTAACCTTTTTGGTAAATAAAGCTGGTCGACATATCCTGATTAAAGTGATAGGTCGCGCCCAGTTTAGGCAACCAGGCATTAAAGTCTTCAGTTGACTCAGGTTCTACGCCAGAGGCTGAGGCAGCAAAGCCATTCAGATAAGCATTGATCCCAGTTACAAGTGGGCTTAGTTGCGCTGGTACCTGAGTTGGATCAGGTAGGTGGTTATCTATAGTGTAAGCGTTATCTGCGCTATTGGTTTGCTCTTCTATGTCGTATCGCAGGCCAGCCAGTAAATCGATTTGATCTGTGACTGACCAGGTTACATCACCATAAATTGCTGCCGTCTTAATTTTTTGTGTTAAACCGTAGTTCATATTAAGGACAACGGGGTCGATATTAGGATACAAAGGCGCAGCCATCGCTGCCGTTTGCGCAGCAACTTCGACAGGTAGCCCTTGTTGCATGAGTAATCCGGTAACAGCCGTTGTAAAGTCCGATACACCCACCGCTTGTTGCAGGGTCAGGATACGTTGTCCCTCAGCCCGGTCATCAACATCAACCTGTGATGCATACAAGCCAAACGCGGCCTGAACATCGTCAGATTCATAGGTTAATCTGAGTTCCTGACTAAAGGTTTCATCCGTACGACGATTGGCATTGTCTTTAACTATCTGGGTAGGTTGCATATCGCCATCCCAGTTATAGCCATAGTCAGATTCGTTGTATGTGGTAATGGAGTGGAATGACGTTGTCTCATTCACATCCCAGGTAACTTCCAGGTTATAGATATCGGTTTTGGTTTCTTCCCAGATTGGGGAGTTGAAATCTACGGTACGGTCAAACGGAGACTCACCAAAGTCGTAAAGACTCCAGAAAACACCAAAGCGATTGTCATTGCTGGTGTAAGTCAGTAGCACATCGATGTCGTCATTTGGTTCAAACAGCACTTTGGTGCGCAGGGTCTGGCTTTCTTCGAAATTAGACGTATCACCGCGAGTAATGTTGTTAATGTCACCGTCGGTTTCTTTGTCTTCATAGCTGACTCTGAATGCCAGCATATCGTCTATCAGTCCCATACCACCGGCGAACGCAAATTCCTGCTGACCGTGTTGGCCAACGGTGGCTTTAAATTTAGCGGATGGCTCATAGGTTGGGTCTTGCGAGCGGATCATAATGGCACCCGCCAGCGCGTTGCGCCCTTGCAGAGTCGACTGAGGACCCCGGAACACTTCAACCTGCGCCAGATCCCAGACAGACAATCCGCCACTTTTAACCATACGAAATGGCAGCGGTGCGCCATCGAGGTACATACTGGTTAAGAAGCTATTACCGCCGCCTGATACTGAGAACGAGTCAACGCCTCGTATTCTGAAGCCATCATTAAAGTCGCCAGATACGTTTGGCATCATCGAAAAGGCGTCATTGATATTCTGTAGGTTGTTTTGTTCCATGTCCTTGCTGGTAACGACTGCAACACTGCTTGGGGTGTCTTGCAAAGTCCGGTCTATCTTTTGACCTTGTACAACAATTACATCCAGTTCTTTTGTTTCATCTGCAATAGCGGTTGATGCAGTAGCGACAGAAACCAGTGCTAAACCAACAGATTTAGCCAGAATATTCAATTTCATATGTTAAGCTTCCAGAGAGTTTAGAGAGAGTTAAATCATTTTTTCGGGAATGATACTTGATTATTCTAAAAATACAAATGATATCCACTATCATTTGCAAGTGCGGACCTAAATAGTCTCTTTTGTTTATCTCACTCTACGGTAGTCAATTGATGCGGCATTTTGATGGAGTACCCTGCGGTCATGTAACAGATGCCAGATTAGCGCTTCTGGTTGTGTGGCAGATCAGGTGTGGGCTCACCTCATTGACAGGGGCAGTCATCTGCACAGCTGCAGTGGGCGCTGGTTAACAGTCATTCACGAAAAAGAGTGTACCTGATGGATTAGTGCCTGCTGAGGCTTTGTTGAATGTTGCGAAACAAACTCTGGACCTGGCTGCAAACGCCATCAGAATTAGATCTTCTTAATATCAGGCTTTTTCAAATAAATCATGCCTCTAAATGTTTTTGTCTTGTATTTTTGTGGCGTCATGTTCACCTGCTTCGGCTTTTTGTCGCATTTTATTTGAGCGCCAACGCACACTTATTGCACTGACTCTGGAAGTAACATACGGTTAATAAGTTTTTTAAAGTGTTATGTTGTAACGCTTTGGGTAATCGACACAATAATAATAGGGAAAATGTATGCAACAACTAAAACTTGGCCGCGCGATGCGCATTGCCTTGCTGGGTGCAGCCACGACACTGTGCAGCCTGCCTGGCCTGGCCGCCAAAAGTGATGAAGGGGTGTTATCAGCTGCCACATTCAAGGGGCTGGAACTCAGAAATATCGGGCCGGGCTTTATGTCGGGTCGTATTGCGGATATTGCCATCGACCCTAAAGATTCCAGTGTCTGGTATGTGGGTGTGGGCTCCGGCGGGGTATGGAAAACCAATAATGCCGGTGTGACCTGGCAGCCTGTTTTTGACGACCAACCGGTGTATTCGATTGGTGCAGTGGTGCTGGATCCAAATAACAGCAATACCGTTTGGGTCGGCACAGGAGAGAATGTTGGGGGTCGTCATGTCAGCTTTGGTGACGGTATCTATGTGAGTCATGACGGCGGCGCAAGCTGGACCAATATGGGCCTGAAAAACTCTGGCCATATTTCAGAAATTATCGTGCATCCAACGGATTCAAATGTCGTCTGGGTGGCCGCTCAGGGGCCGCTTTGGAGCAAAGGGGGTCAGCGTGGTTTGTATAAAACCATCGATGGCGGGAAAACCTGGGATAAAGTACTGGGTGACAACGACTGGACCGGTGTAACCGATGTCGCTATCGACCCGCGCGATCCGAATGTACTGTATGCCGCCACCTGGCAGCGCCACCGCACTGTGGCTGCATATTATGGCGGCGGCCCGGGTTCCGGGCTACATAAATCAACCGACGGTGGTAAAACCTGGCAAAAACTATCTCAGGGATTGCCTAAAGGGGAAATGGGTAAAATCGGCCTGGAAGTCTCGCCCATCAATCCGGATGTGGTATATGCCGCCATTGAACTAGACCGCCGTACCGGGGCGGTATATCGTTCTGCTGATCGTGGTGCGTCCTGGGTTAAAGGTGCCGATGCGGTAGCAGGCGGCACCGGACCGCACTACTATCAGGAGCTCTATGCCAGCCCCCATTACTTCGACCATATCTATCTTGCTGGTGTGCGTTTACACGAGTCTAAAGATGGTGGTAAGTCTTTCAAAAGAATGGAAGAAAAAGACAAGCATGGCGATAACCATGCAATGGAATTTATCGCGGGTGACAAAAATTACATGATGGTGGGGTCAGATGGTGGTTTATATGAAAGCTTTGACAGCGGCACCCACTGGCGTTACCACGAAAATCTGCCTGTGACTCAGTACTACAAACTGGCACTGGATGACGATAAGCCGTTTTATAATATTTATGGTGGAACACAGGATAACAATACTCAGGGTGGCCCGTCTCGTACACTCAACAGTCATGGTATTCTGAACACTGACTGGAAAGTGGTGTTATTTGGTGATGGCCACCAGCCAGCAACCGAACCTGGGAATCCGGATATTGTGTATGCCCAATGGCAGCAAGGTAACCTGACCCGTTATGACCGCACTACGGGTGAGATGGTGTATATCAAGCCGCAGCCTGGCAAAGGTGAAAAGCCCGAGCGCTTTAACTGGGATGCCCCTATTCTGGTCAGCCCACACAAGCCATCGCGTTTATATTTTGCCTCACACCGGGTGTGGCAATCTGAAGACCGCGGTGACAGCTGGACGCCAATCTCGGGCGATCTGACCAAAAATCGTGAGCGTATTCATCAGCCTATTATGGGGGGTAAGCAAGGCTGGGACGGCGCCTGGGACATGTTTGCGATGTCGCAGTACAGCACCATTACCTCTTTGTCGGAGTCGCCATTGGTCGAAGGTCTGTTATATGCAGGTACTGATGATGGCCATATTCAGATCACCGAAAATGGTGGCAAATCCTGGCGTAAGGTGGATGTAAAACGCCTGCCTAAGGTGCCAGGTACGGCATTTATCAACGACATTAAAGCCGATCTGTTCGACCCGGATACGGTCTATATTGCGCTGGATAACCACAAATTTGGCGACTATAAGCCTTACTTACTGAAAAGTACCAACCGCGGTAAATCCTGGAAGTCGATTGCCAGCAATCTGCCTGATAAGCACTTAGTGTGGCGTGTGGTACAGGATCATGTTGATCCGGATCTGTTGTTTGCCGGTACTGAATTCGGCCTGTTTTTCACCATTGATGGCGGTAAGCGTTGGGTAGAGCTGACGGGCAACGTACCGACTATTTCGTTCCGCGACCTGGCCATTCAGCGTCGTGAAAACGACTTAGTGGGTGCCAGCTTTGGCCGCGGCTTCTTTGTACTGGATGACTATCGGGCACTACGAAATCTGTCGGAAGATAAGCTGGCGCAGGAGTCTCTGTTATTCCCGACCCGAGATGCACTTTGGTACATCCAGCGCACCCCGCTGGGCGGTGGAGAAGTGGGCACTCAGGGCGGTAATAAGTACCGTGCACCTAACCCGGACTTTGGTGCCACCTTCACCTACTACCTCAAAGACGACATTAAAAGCCTGAAGGTACAGCGTCAGGCAAAAGAAAAAGCGCTAAAAGAAGACAAAAAGTCATTTGGTGTCCCTTCGTGGGAATCGCTGGAAGCAGAAAAACGTCAGCAACAGCCGACAGTGTGGTTTACTGTGCGTGATGCGCAAGGCAATGTGATCCGCAAGTTACAGGGCAAGGCCAAAAAAGGTCTGCACCGTATCAGCTGGGATCTGCGCTGGCCGGCACATCAGGCCATTGGCATGCAGGGCAATTATTTCTCGCCGAATCCGCAAGGCCCACTGGTTACGCCAGGCACTTACAGTGTCAGCATGAGCAAAGAAGTGGACGGTCAGGTAACTCAGTTGCAGGCACCGCAAACTTTTGAGGTGGTACAGCTGAATCAGCGTAACGCGCTGAAGGAAATTGATGGCGAAAAAGTAGCAGCCTTCTGGAAAGAAGTGGCAGAAGTACAGCGTGTGGCCAGTGCCACAGGTCAGGCACTGGGTAAAGCCGTGAAACGTCTGGATATGCTGGAGCAGTCGCTGGATCGCACCTCAGTGGCTCCGGGTGAGTTTGACAGTCAGTTTGCAAACATCCGCAACCAGCTGTTGGCACTGGATAGCCGCCTGAATGGTAATCCGGCGAAAAACCAGGTGGGTGCCTGGAATGATACGCCCACTGTCGGTGACCGTCTGTTCCATGCGCTACTGGGAACTGGCCTGTCCACCTACGGACCTACGCCTTCTATTCGAACCAGTTTAGACCTGGCAACGGAAGAACTCAGAGCGATCCGCAACGAATTGCAGATCATGCTGAGCGACACCATTCCGGCATTTGAGCAGCAGTTGCAGGCCAAAGGTGCCCCCTGGGTACCCGGCCAGTCACTGCCGCAGATCTAAGCGGCCATTGATGATAGTGAACTGAAAAAAGGGCTCAGCTGAGCCCTTTTTTATTGCTGTTATTAGCCCCTATTGGTAGGAAAAAGTGTCGATAGCAAAAGCCCTCTCAACGCTTAGTACCTGGTTTAAAAACGTTAAAGTGGCTGACAGATCAGTGAATTGGCAGTTGTTTGAGCGCTTTCGTCCTCGTGGTTTAAGTCAACAGGTAATTGAACAAGCACTGTCGCTTGCCCGGGAGCAGCATTGCTATAAGGTGGGACTGTTCTTTGGTGCAACACGCACCAGTGCCCATACGCTATACGTAAAAGTTGGATTTAAATCGGATGTCGAAAACGGGTTTGTTATTAAGAATCTGATGGCAGCAAATTAAAAGAGTTACGTTGGCCCTTTAATCGGTAAATTTATTCTCATAGCTTTCGTCTTTGTGCTGTTATTTGTCATCATTTTTTATCTATGCATATCGTGAACTTATGGTCCTCTGGACTGACACAGGATAAGCCCCGCGAGCGCGGTGCCCTGCTAGGTGAGTATTTTCACCCTTATTTTAATAAACGTTTTTCTCTAAAGCTGATTGGTCGCAATGACTTAGCACGTTTTTGTCGTTGGATGAATGACCCCAGAGTTGCGCAGTTCTGGCAACAGGCCTGGAGTGAAGAAAAACAGTGGCAGTATCTGAGTGATAAACTTGCTGATGCCCATACTTTACCCCTGATTGGTTATCTGGACGACCAGCCCTTTGCTTATCTGGAAGTTTACTGGGCAGCCAGAGACAAGCTGGCAGGTTATTATGATGCGGCGCCCTATGATCGGGGGATACATCTGCTGGTGGGAGAACAAAGTTGCCGGGGACCGGATAACTTTCGCTGCTGGATGACCTGCCTCAGCCATTTAATCTATCAAAGCCAGCCTAAGACCCGGCGCATTGTGCTTGAACCCAGAGCCGATAACGCTCGTCTGATGAAGCATATGGCAGGGCTGGGCTATCACAAACAGTTTGAGTTTGACTTTCCCCATAAACGTGCCGCACTACTGATGGGACACAGGGCGCATTTTTATGAGCATATTTTTGCTAAATATGACGAGTGTGAGTCTGTTGCTTAGGCCATTGGCATACTCCAGATGAAGGTGTATGGTGCTACAACAACGTCTGCAAAGGAGTATCAATATGGACCATACACAAGCTCATACTTATCTGCTCAATAAACCCTTTTCTTCCGTTGGTCAGCCTTTTGGGCCCGGTGTTGATGTGTTTAAAGTGAAAGACAAGATGTTTGCGACACTGGCACCGGGCAAATATGACGAAGGAGAGATCCGTCACTGGTGGTTGAATCTGAAATGTGACCCGGATGAGGCGCATGCTTTACGGGACATTTTTGATGCGGTTATTCCCGGTTACCATATGAATAAACGGTTGTGGAATACGGTGATCCTGGATGGCTCTGTGCCCCGTGGAGAAATAGAACGCATGATAGATAACTCATTTTTGCTGGTGGT
Source organism: Pseudoalteromonas sp. XMcav2-N (assembly GCF_024124545.1). Lineage (GTDB taxonomy): Bacteria > Pseudomonadota > Gammaproteobacteria > Enterobacterales > Alteromonadaceae > Pseudoalteromonas. The sequence continues at coordinate 163,860 of NZ_JAMXSF010000011.1, read as the reverse complement.
GCAAAAAATGACCAAAAAGCAACGTGAGGCCATCATGGTGCATCTTTAGTTTTTTATACGTAATTGGGTTATTCTTGTTGGCGAATAGGATAATAACAATTACATGGCACTATGCGTTACCAGTTTGATAACTTTGAGTTCGACAGCACTGATTTGATTTTGCATCGCGCAGGTGAAGCGCTGGCAATTCGTCACAATGAAGCGAAATTACTGGCTTTGTTGCTGGAAAATACGCATCGCGTGCTCAGCAAAGAAGAGATACTGAATGAGGTTTGGCAGGGGAAAGTAGTCTCTGATCAGGCTGTATTCCAAAATATCAGCCATTTACGGGCCTTATTCGGCAACGATGCTATCAAAACCTATGCAAAGCGAGGTTATCAGTGGCAGCGTCCGGTAAATGATCCGGTAACAGGTCCAAAATCAGAGCTTAGTGATGTTCAGGGAAAACCGGTCGCTACATCCGTTGCAGCGGCTACTTGGATGCATCGCTCAGAGATCAAGTGGCTAGGTATATCATTGTGCTGTTTATTGGTCTTGGTTGCTGTGGTTTTTATCAGCCAAAGCGACGAGCCAGAGCAAGCATCCTTTACGCTGACTTACCTGCCTTTTGAAGGCGCCGAGCTTGAAAAGTGGCAATTACGAGATACAGCCCGGCTGGACTTTACTGCTCTTTCCACGCTTTCTGCTGCGCACTTCAGAACATCACAGGAACTGGTTTATCCCGAGGTTGCGGCGCAGCATCCGTTTATCCTCACTGCCAGCGTGCGCTATGTTGATGCTCTTTGGTATCTGACTTTTTGGCTAAAAGGCCCTGCGGGGCAATGGCAGGGTGTATTACATGGTGAAACACCTGAAGCGGTTCAGCAGCAGCTCTATCATCATCTCACCCAGCCTGTGGTCCGGTCTTTACTGCAAAACCCTCATTCGCCAGACCTGAAGCTGGCTATGCTGACTCAGGCTCATCAGGGGGCACCACAAGATCTGATCCTGTTGGGCGCCTTGGTGAATGCTTATCTCGATGTGCGGGAGCTGGAAAAAGCGATGGCAATGGCTGAGAAACTGGCTGTACTGGCCAAAGCGCAAACTAATTCACAGCAGCTGGGCCGTGCACTGGCCTATCAGGGCGAAATTTTGTCGCGTAAAAACCTGGTCGATCTAAGCCTGGTGAGGTTAGACGCTGCACTGGATGCACTGGCAATAAGCCAGGACTTAAGGGCACAGGCTGATGTCTGGCACAGTCGTTCCTGGCTACATCATTTACAGCGGGATTATGAGCAGGTCAAAGCCAGTTTGCTGCACTCGGCACAGTTGGCACAGCAGTCGCAGGACATTGCCAGAGAGCTGGATGCACTGACTTATTTGTCGATTATGGCGAGTAAAAACCAGCAGGATAATGACAAATATCTTTACCTGCGGCAGGCGGAGGAGAAAATGCGGCACTATGCATTGCCGATTTACCACTTTGCTAAAGTGCCTTTCCACTATGCTATTTTTGCAAACAAGCCGGCCGACAAAGAGCCTCACTATCGGCGAGTACTGGAATATACTGCGTTAACGCCGAACCATTGGGTGGCTCAGTCCAGTCGTAAATCGTTGGTTCGTTACTATCTGAGTGAAGGACGCTATGACGAGGCCAAATCTCTGATTGACAGTGTGAGCCAGGACAATGCAGAAAATGCCTACCTGGCGGTGATGTACGCTGCGGCTGCGCAAACTCAGGCCGAGCTTCTGCCCCTTGCGCTGCGTGCCTTTGAGCTGGCGCAGTTATCGGGAGATCGTCGGATTGGTCTCGATGTGGCCTTGTTGCTGTGCCAGATGCCGGTAGAATCGGGTGTAAATAGCGATTTCTATGCGCACTATATCAGCGAGCACGCGACACCAGACTGGCGAACTCAACATGAAGCACAGTTACTGGCACTCAATCTGAATTCAGTGGGTGTTGAATGACGTGCCAGACTCAGCGGCTATCAGGGCCCTGAGTCTGGCTGATTAAGAGGTTAGTAAACGAAAGGGATCAGTTTTTTGGTTTTTGCCGCGTACCTGTCAAACTTCTCGCCATATCGCTCTGATAGGTAGCTATCAAGTGCCGGGATATGGAAGCTGATGAAAGAATAAGCCATAAAGAAAGGCAGCAGCAGCGTCCAGTAGTTGTAGCTCAGCAAACACCAGCCCGTGAACAGCACCACATCACCGAAGTAGTTAATGTGCATTGAATGTTTAAACAGTCCTTCGGTGTAGCACTGACCTTTGTTGGCCGGGTCCTGTTTCCACCATTTTCGCTGGATCTCTGAGCCACTATTGAGGTAAGAGCCAACCGCCAGCAAAACCAGCGCAACGATATCCAGTGTACCGAACGGGATAACCTCACTTCTGAATGCGCCGCCGCCCACCAGTAACAGACCGATTTCAAACAGGGCCATAAAACACAGCAGACCCAGGGCTTCGCCCCAGTCAATTCTGCGCTGTAACAGATATAGCACAGTAATGGCATGGCGTATCCAGTAGACAAATACACAGCCAAGCATGATCAGGGCTCTGTCCTGATCAACCAATACCCACTGTTGAGAGAATAGTTGACCAATGTGAGTCCAGCCATCGGCCATTGCCAGCCAGGCACAGAAAAGGACCAGGCCAAAGTGCAGACCGACAAAAGTCCATCTTTGCGCCAGCGTGCGGCCGTGTTCGCGGTTGACCCCACCTCCGGCGTTTTGACTGTCCGGGGTCTGATTTACTGTTTCCATGTTTTTTCCTTCAATCAAATTAACTTAGAATTAGATGTTGGTTGCTACTGGGGCTCAGCAGTCAGTTCAACAGGTTGCACTGGACGGGTGCGGTAGAGCATGTAGTTGCACAAAGAGAGCAGTGCCAGCGTGGCGGTGCCCAAAGTTATCCAGTCTGCTTGATTAGTATCGATAGCCCAATACAAAATTAACCCGTACAGCAGCTGAGTGACCGCTTCCATATGCAGGCCCAGCTTGGCGCCGTCAAAGACCAGACCGTTGAAATGACACAGCCAGAAAAACAACAGAGACATACTCACCAAAGGTAAGGTTGGCAGATCTCCAAAGTAACTCATCAGGTAGGTAAACAACACCACTATGCTGCTAAAGCGTACAAATGCAGTCCATTTAGTGCGTTTGCAAATATACGGGTCTTTGGGTTTAAAATCTTTAGAGCGTACTTTGGCGCTGAGTGAGTAAAAGTCGGCTTTATTGGCCTTTTTAGGTAGCCAGGCTGGTGGTGCAAAAATAGAGCAGAACACTTCAAAGACTGAGCTGGAACATTTGATCTTTTGCCAGATGGTTTTTAAATAATAGGAGTTGATCACCAGAGGACTAAAACTGGGATATGACTCGCGCACGCCATATACCACTGGATCGTCGTCCAGCTCTCGTTGGTACGTGCCAAACAAGCGGTCCCAGATGATCAAAATACCGCCATAGTTTTTGTCTATATAGGCGCGATTGCGAGCATGGTGGACACGGTGCAGCGAAGGCGTATTGAAGATTTTATCGGCGCGGGGCGTCTTTTTCAGATACTTGGTATGAATGCAAAATGCCCAGATGATTTGCGTATAGCTGGCAGCCAGGAATACTTCCAGCGAAATACCCATAAACGCCATCGGGATAAAAGTCATCCACATGGTCAGCTCAGTGAAATAGCTGATCCGAATGGACACGCCAAAATTAAAGTTTTCCGCGGTATGATGCACCAGGTGATCGGCCCAAAACAGCCCTATCATGTGGTGAAAGCGATGATTCCAGTAGTATAAAAAGTCATAGACAAAGAATGCCAATACGTAGATCAGGGGGTTGCTCTGATCCAGGTTAAACAGGCGATACTCATTATAAACCAGGGTATAAAGTGCCACGACAGCGAGCAGAAAAATAAATGATAAACCCAGATTGCCAAGCGCAATGGTGGCATTTGTGAGTGTATCGTTAAGGCGATAGTTTTTTTGCTTACGCAAAAAGTTGATGGTTGCCAGAATAAATAGCGGCCCCAAATAGAAGGGCAGGGTATACATTACTTCTTCGGTAAAGTTGAGATCCATGTTAATCCCTTAGTGTGTCGTCTGAATAAGTGTACGGCTTACCATGCAAAGGCAGGTAAGTGCGCATATCTCACCCATATCGCCACAATGGATGTGTTGTAAGCATCTAGTTGTGGTAGTGAGGTAAAATATTTATATCAATGTTAACATTAAATTATCTTTTATTTCACGTTTTTTGTGTTACGCCACATTACATTGGCCTGTATCTTGTCGCTGAACCTTTGTATCCATCCTATTTTAAAATCGAAATGTTTGGTTAATATTGTGTTTTCTGAATGTGAACAAAAAATGGATTTAGAATAAATTTTTTGTTCTGATTGTTATGTAGGAATAAAAGTTGAGTATTTACTCAACCTTTGCTTAATCATGCCGATACAGCCTGTGGGATATAAAAAAGGAAATGAAAACAATGAAAAAGCATATATTACCGTTATTAAGTTTGGTGGCGTCAGCCATGGGTGTACAGGCCGCTGATACGCCAACAAAAGTTGTCAGTCAGAACTTTGATAACGGTTATGTCGGGCTATTTGTAGCCGATGGCACATTGAGCCAGTTTGAAACCTCAGCGTTGAATCCGATCAGTGGGCAACAAAGCCTGGCAATGACCAGCGAGGGCCATTATCGCGTAGGTACAGAAATGCTGTTGATGCGTACTTTTTCACAGACCAGTACACTCAGCGTTTCTTTTGATCTCAGCACGCCATTTACAGATGAAGCTCAGAAAACGCCGTATGCACTGGCACAGTGCGTATTTGAGATTGAATATGCAGATGGCAATACTTACCAGTCATATGTGTCACGTAACGATGATATTCCGACCTACAAAGACAGCGTCTATTCACACGATTGTCATATGACTGTGCCCGAAGGGAAGTCTGTGTTTAAAGTTACCTGGTTCCTCGAAAGCTATGCAGCACCGGGTGAAACTGTGTATCTGGATAACCTGGAACTCAAATTGTTTGAGGGAACCCATCAGCAAAATGCAGCAGTGGAGTTATTCAGAGAAGGGCGAGAGTTTTCGGCCTGGACGGATGAACAGATCTCTACCTATTTTAGCAATGCACCGATTTTAGAGCAGATGAATGGCACTGCAAGTTTGCGTTTGGCCCAAACCAGCAATGGCAGCTACAAAACGCGCTTCGTGTTACCAGAACCAGAATTTTCTCACACTTACCCTGAGTATGTTATTTATCAGGCGAGTATTACTAACCCAGGGTCCCAGCCAGTGAGTGCACAGCTATATGCCAGTGCCAGCTATCAAAAGCAGTTCCGCGGTGGCGAGCACAGCGCTGCGTTTGCGCCCAGTTATTATATTGCGCCGAATAGTACTGCCTTGGTACCCGTTATCGTTGATTTAGGAAAGGACGGTCTGACAACCGATATTACATCTACCGAACTGCGTATTGAGTCTGATGGAGTGGTATTATTAAATAGTCTCAGACTGCATTCTGGGACCAGCTTATCAGATGGCCTGGTGACCATTGCGACGTCTGGTTTCGAAGCCGACGCGGGCGGCTTTGAAACCAGTACACCACAAGACGTCACCCTGGTTAATCAGAGTCAACAGGTGATCAGCGGTGAGCAAAGCCTGGGTTTTGAGATGAGCCCCTGGCGTCAGGCGGGTTTTACTCATTACTTTGGTTGGGGCAATCAGTATTATGCAGACAAAGTCTATACTCAGCTTGCTGTGCAGCTGCAAGAAGCTGAGAAAGACACCCCTGTCAGAGTCTGTACAGATGTCTATTACATGGGAGGTAGTAAAGACAGCAACTGTGAAGAGCGTATTCTGGGCGTTGGCAGCTTCGCGTTGCATGATGTATTCCCGGTTGACTCCACAAAAGCATTGTACCGGATTCTGGTTAGAGTGCGTGCTTATGGTAACGTCAGTATTAAAGGTGAAATGGACAACTTTGTATTGGGTTACTGGCCTGCGATACCTCCACAGTAACGGGTAAACGCGAAGCGCACAGACTTATCGGTGCGCTTCGTACAGAGCAGCTAATGAGCACAATTGTTATGATGAGCTGTTAAGCAGAGTTTATAACGCTTATTGGATCTTATGATAAATACCATAAAACAGGGTTTGCCAGGACTTGCCGTTATTACTGGAAGACTGCCAGTGCTGGTGAACCGTATCGTTCTTTTTTGGTTGCCAGGTAATGCGATGTAAAACGGGCTTTCCCTCACTGTCCTGCCCGGGACCTTGCAATACCATGCCGTTATTGTCCCTGTTGCCATTGAGCTGCAGCAGTAACCCCGCGTTGTCAGTCCAGCTCTGGTGCCACTGTTGTTGTTGCTTGTCGAAGATATTCAGACTTTTACCCTGATAGCCGGAAACAGCCTGATATTCTTCTAAAATCACACACCCATTAAGTATCTTAGTGATTTTGCTGTTGCCTGCAAATTGCCCCTTGGACATGACCCGCCATTCCCCTACCCAGAAATCAAAGGCATGATACTGAGGGCTGTCACATAACGAACGCGCATGGACAGAGGCGGCGCAGCAGGTTAGTAAAAGCGAACATAGGGTCTTTTTGAACATGTGGCGATACATTCCGTATTGTGGACTATCTGAGTGACAGTCAAATCCGCAATTCTTAATAAAAATAGTCAGTTTTATGCGAATTAGGCAAGGTGGGGAAAGCGAGTTTCCCCAAATTCATCGTTATTCTTGATGTAGTGCTAGCCAGTTGAGCTTCCAGTTGGTGTCGTGAGAGTGGAGTTTTAGTGTATGTTTACCCGCAGCCAGATAAATACGTTCTCCTTGTTGTGTTTGCCAGTCATTGTATCCGCCTGTACCACGGACCGTGTGCGCAGAGATTGGTTTACCATCGATTTTAACGGTAAACCCTTTGCCGTTGCGGGGTCCGGCGATACGATAACTAAGACGATAGTAGCCACTTTTGCTAACGTTGATCTGATAATCAAGCTGAGCATCCTCAGCAATGCCATCGCCACCGGTCAGATTTAAGCGTCCATCTGTGTCTGAAGTGCGGGCGGTATTAGCACCAGTCACGGCGTAAGCATACTCTGCCTCGATGCGACCTGGCACCGACAGCGCTTTGCCGCTGGTTTTGACCAGGTTGCTGTAATTACTTTGCAGGTTGCGACGCACTGCAACTACCGTATATTCGTATACATTGGGAGAGGCATTGGCATCGGTAAACTGAGTATCAATGACATTGTCGGCAATCAGTTCAAACATCGAGCCTGCGCTGTGATTGCGATAGATTCGATAACCTGAGATATCCTTTTGTGTACTGCGGTCCCAGCTCAGTGTGGCGTACCCATTGTTCTGTGACAGGGTTAAGTTCGTCACCGGCTGAGGGTAGGCAAACTGCTGATCCCGGCGTCGCTGCTCCTGTTTTTGTACCATGATGAGCTGCTGCTGGAATCGACGGGAGGCTTTGCTTTGCTTCGGCGCAGGACCGTCCAGTGCGACACGAAACCCTTCGGCGGCACCAGCAAAGTCTTCGGGCATGCTTCCACGACGGGTAACCGGCCAGATATTCCAGTGCCAGCTACTGCCTCTTACCGAGCGGCGTTCGCATTGACCTGATTGAAAGGCGCGGCCATTTTCGCTGGCTTGCTGATAATTGTCCTGGTAGCAATCACCCAGTATTTCAGCGACATTGCTGAGCATATCGTGCAAGCCGTAGGGATTTGGCTGGTACATGCCGACGACACTGGCATAGGTCGCGTGATCAACGCAATCGGCAAACCCGTCAACAAAGTTCACATAAGTACTGTTGGTAGTGCGTTGTAACTCGTTTTCACCACTGAGATCTGCTGTATTCTCATACTGACACACTGAAGGATGCTTGGGATCATCGCCAAAGTAAAAGCCGCTTGTTGTCCCCCCATGTGCTGCATACTCCCATTCGGCTTCACTGGGGAGTCGATAGGGCTTCCCCGTCGTTTTTGCCAGCCAGTCTACATAAGCTTTAGCGCCAGTCCAGCTTACGCAGATAGCAGGCTGGAAATCGTTGTCCGTCAGGCTGTTGTTATCCCAGCTGCCCGGTGTGTTGCCAATAAACCATCCATCAAGCTGGTGATAGCATTCCTGGGGCGCCACAAAACCGGTGGCTTCGACGAAGCGTCGGTACTCTCTGACCGTCACTTCATATTTGCCCAGACTGAACTCGGGCAGTGTGACCGAATGAACGGGCTGGCTGTTTTCATTGTCAGAGCTGCCCATTGCGAAACTGCCAGCCGGAAGTGTGACCATAATGGGTTCAATGGGGGAGGGAGAATTCCCGGCTAGTGTCGGTGAACAGATTGTCAGCAATATCAGTGTTGAACAGGGGAGTGTGATTTTCATGATTATTTTTCCTGTAAAAAAGACGCTTTCACCATGCCTAACCAGCAAGGGTGAAATCCTAGCGATTTTTTACAAAGTGAGAAAAATAGAAATATTTTAGATTGGGTTAAATAGAAATGGCTAACTAACGTATTGATATAATTGTTTATTTAATTTTTTGAGGCGCTGCGAAATTTAAGTCAGCGTGAAAATGCAGGGAAGGCAAATGAAACACTTTGGAAGAAATTCTGGCCGCAGGGTACGGCCAGATAAACAGGCTTACTGTTCAGCAGCCTGTTTTGCCAGGTACTCGTCATAAGTCCCCTGGAAGTCAATGATCTGACCGTCTTTGATTTCCCAGATACGGGTGGCCAAAGACGATACGAACTGGCGGTCGTGTGACACGAAGAACAAGGTGCCTTCGTACTGTTCCAGTGCCATATTCAATGATTCAATGGATTCCATGTCCATGTGGTTGGTCGGTTCATCCATCAACAGAATGTTAGGCTTGTGCATCATCAGCTTACCAAACAGCATGCGACCTTGCTCACCCCCGGAAATCACCTTAACTGACTTTTTAATGTCGTTTTGTGAGAACAGCATACGACCCAGGAAACCCCGTACGACCTGCTCGTCGTCACCTTCCTGCTGCCATTGTTCCATCCACTGGAACAGGTCCAGGTCTTTTTCGAATTCGTCCGCGTGATCCTGGGCATAGTAACCAATGTTGGCGTTCTCAGACCACTTAAACGCGCCCGACTTAGGCGCCATACGCCCAGCCAGGGTGTTAAGCAGAGTCGTTTTACCTACGCCGTTTTCACCAATGATGGCGACTTTTTCACCTACTTCAACCAAGCCATTGAGGCCACTGAACAGCACGTCTTCATAGCCTTGAGACAGGGTTTCCAGCTCCAGCGCATTGCGGAACAATTGTTTGGACTGCTCGAAGCGAATAAACGGATTTTGACGGCTTGAAGCCTTAACTTCTTCTAGCTGGATCTTATCAATCTGTTTGGCACGTGAAGTGGCTTGCTTCGCTTTAGAAGCATTCGCTGAGAAGCGAGAAACAAATTGCTGAAGTTCAGTGATCTGGGCTTTCTTCTTGGCGTTGTCAGCAAGCAGACGCTCCCGCGCCTGAGTGGCTGCCAGCATGTATTCGTCATAGTTGCCCGGATAAATACGCAGCTCACCATAGTCGATATCGGCCATGTGGGTACACACCGAGTTCAAAAAGTGACGATCGTGCGAGATGATGATCATGGTGCAGTCACGTTGATTGAGTACGTCTTCCAACCACTTGATGGTATAAATGTCCAGGTTGTTGGTCGGTTCGTCGAGCAGCATGATATCTGGCTCGGCAAACAGTACCTGTGCCAGCAACACCCGCAGTTTCCAGCCAGGTGCCACTTCTGACATAGGTCCGTAGTGTTGCTCTGTTGGGATGCCCACGCCCAGCAGCAGCTCACCGGCTTTGGCTTCGGCGGCATACCCATCCATCTCTGCGAATTGAGTTTCAAGATCGGCCACTTTCATGCCGTCTTCTTCACTCATTTCCGGCAAAGCATAAATGCGGTCACGCTCCTGTTTCACTTCCCATAGCTCTTTGTGACCCATGATCACCGTATCGACCACCGAGAATTCCTCGTAGGCAAACTGATCCTGATTTAGCTTAGCAATGCGCTCATTCGGATCATAAGAGACGTTGCCTGCGCTGGCCTCCAGTTCTTTGCTGAGGATCTTCATAAAGGTCGATTTACCACAGCCATTGGCGCCGATCAGACCGTAGCGATTACCGTCGCCAAATTTGACCGAGATATTTTCAAACAGCGGCTTGGCGCCAAACTGCATGGTGATGTTGTTACAAGACAGCATAAGGGGTGCTCATTAGATTCAATTGCCGCGATTTTAGCATTAAATCGCGGCTGGGGGGGAAGGTTATTGCAGTATAACCTGATATGGCTTTACACAGGCCGGCAGTCAGTAATCAGGCTTTTTGCGAAGTGCAAACGCGATTGCGCACAAACCCAGGCCAGCAATAAACAGGAATAATCTCCAGAGATTGTTTTCCAAAACAAACCGCGAATAGCTTTTGAGTGTAACCTCACCTCTGCTTACTTCATACACGGTATATGCCGAAATATCAGCGCGATACTTGACCAGTAATTGCACATTGTCGCCCGGCTTTAGAGGCGCATTGGTTTTTTTGTGCAACACCATTTGGGTACTGCCGGTGTTTATCTTGATGAAATAGCACTTAGCTTTACCACAGGCGGTACTGGACAAATAGGGTTCTCCCAACTGACCTGACACCTCTCTTAATGATGTTTTATCGGGCAGGTCCAACAGAAACAGGCTCAGTATAATCATCAGCAAACCAATTCCCAGTGTATTGGCTAAACCTTGCTGCCTATCGTCTTCATCTGTGTATTCCGTGATGGGCGAAGTATAAGGTTCTTTGTTCATTCTTATTCTCTAAATTCGTCTGCCAGCTGGCGCAGTGTATCAGCCACACTGTCTTCTGTCAGGCGGATGAAATCACAATTTGGCGCTATTTGTTCGCCGACAACATAGGCCTGCCGGGCTGCTTCGAGCATTGCAATGTCATTGACATCGTTACCAAAACACACGGTTTGCTGCATATTCAGGCCAAGCTCCAGCAGTGCCGTGAGCTTGTTGCTGTGTGCGGGCACCAGATCAAAGCAATGATGGCCATTGTGATGATAGATTTCAAAGTTGTTTAGTGTCTGTTCACACACTTGCTTAACCTGATCATGATGCTCATCCTCTAACACCAGCAATTTCACGATGGGCTCTTGTCTTAGTGTCTGATTGCTGCCCGGTGGGATGCCAAGTTCGGCCACATGTTGATGAAAATGGTGAGGCTTATCGGAGATGGCATACTGCCAGAGGCCGTCAAATAAGTACGCTATCTCGTGATTATCCAGCCAGCAGAGCAGGATTTGCACCTGAGCGGGGTCGAAGCTATGGGCGTTGATCACGGCTTTGTTCTGACTGAACATGGCGCCATTACAACCAATGATGGGGTGATGCCAGAAGCATTCAGGCAACACCGGCAAGGTATCTCTGAGTGGCCGGGCCGTGGCAAAATACAGATTGCTACCACTGCGCTCCAGCGCTAGCAGGGCATGTTTAATGTCGTCTTGCATGCGCTGGGCATGGAATACGGTGGTGCCATCCAAATCAAAAACAAAATTCATAGTTACTTCCGGGTACAAAATCGAGTGTTTACTTTGCCAAACTGACAACTTAGTATTTTAGTTATTGGCTCAAAATACTTAAATATCGGCTTAAATTTGACATTGAATACTGGTAAACCTGCCCCGGTGCGATTTGCACTGAATCAGTCCGTACGGGTGAAACATATTGCTGAGCAGGGTGTCTTGTTTGAGTGGCATCAGCATGACTGCTTCGAGTTGATCCTCACACTGGGTGCCCGAGGTCGTGGATTTATTGGCGAGGCGATCCATGAGTTTGCTGACATAGATCTGGCCCTGATCGCACCGGGCGTATCTCATACCTGGGATTGCCAGGTACCCTATGAGACAGCAGAACTGGTAGTCGTGGTGTTGTGGCCAAAGGCTTTACTGGGAGGCCGGATACCTGAGTTGGCAGCAATACAGCATTGGCTGGATGGCATTGAAAGTGGCCTGGTGTTTAATCGAGAGACTGCAGAGCGTGTCCGTGAATCTTGTCTGGCGCTTCACGTTGCAAGTCCGCTGCGTCGGATAACTTTGTTGTGTGAGATACTGGATGAACTGCAGGCCAGCCCGGCAATCGGGTTCCAATCTGGCTATTCGCGTAACAGTGAGCGTCTGGCCAGTGTGCAGGCATTTATCGCCAACCGAGTCGCTGAGCAACCAAGCCTGGCTGAATGTGCGAGCCATGTTAATGTCAGCAGAGCAACCTTAAAACGCTGGTTTCAAAATGAGCTTGGCTGCTCGTTTTCACAGTATTGTGCGTTACAGCGACGTCAGCGAGCTCAGCATTTGCTGGCGACAGAGCGTCGTCCTATTAGCGTGGTGGCACAGCAGTGTGGGTTTAGTAGTGCGGCGTATTTCAATCAGTTTTTTAAAACTCAGACGGGCATGACGCCCACCGCATATCGCCGTCAGTTTAGTTGGCGAAAGCGCTAGTGGACTGCGTCAGCAATGTCATTCGGAATAAGCCTCAAGTCATCCAGCACCACTAGTTGCTCACTCTGTTCGTTCAATGTAAATGATAACTGGCAAGGATCGCAGGTAAGTGCTTTATCCTCGATATAGTCTGGAGAGATTTCCAGATGGTACGCCCCTTGTTTGAGCTTATCAAAAAAGAAAAAACCGTCTGGCTCTGTGTAAAGCACGGTTTTTTCGCCACTTGTCAGGCGGGTCAGTGCAATCGGGATCCGGCCACTGATATCGGCCTCTTCGCCATTTTTATTCGTCAGTATGATCAGACCCTCGGCCTCAAACTGCAGGTGAAAGGGGATGTCGAGTGTCTGGTTTGCCCCAGGGTGCAGGTTGGCTTCAATCAGGCCAAACTCAGGTTGCAGGTAGAGTGCATCCATTTCGTTGTGTTCTATCTCTAAGGTTGCCGGGCGGTTGCCTGGCAGATATAACAAGGTTTTTTCATCTCCCTGTTCCAGCATGTCGGCCTCATTGCCATTATGCATAATGGTGACATGAGGCAGATAGGGCTCGGAGGCGTCAAAGCGTTGGTTGCTGTTTCTGTCATAAAAAGCACGAATTTTCAGTGCGCTGTTGTGTCTGGCACTCTGGCTGGTCATGGTGTTCAATGGGCTGGGACCATAGAATGAAAATGAGCACGACAGACCAAATTGCCAGCCACTGGCTTCGTGATAGGCGGCATTGGCGCTGATAGCCAGACTATCAAAGGTTTTTGACAGGGTCAGCGATGAGACATTACGGCGCTCAGACAGTGACCGTCTCAGCTGCAAGGTACCGTAGTACCCGGCAAACTGATGGGCATAACTTAAAGCGAGCGTGTTCAGCTCAAACAGCCCCTGGGTTTTATTCCAGTTGAGTCTGGCTCTTCCCCAGTTACCGCTCAAACTGCCTATCAGTGAATAGCTTTGTTCCCTGGAGTCGCCGCCTTCAATGTGGCCGAAGCTGCCTGCGAGGCTCCCGGACCCTGAACGATAGCTGAGATAAGTATCCAAAGATTTGAACTGTACTTTGTTTATCCGGCTGAGGCCAAACGAGGAGCTGGCCTGCCAGTCGGAGAGATTGAGTTCATAGCTTAATGTATTGATCTTTTCTGAGCCAAAGAGGCCAATTCCTTGTTGTGCGGACAGGCTGACGTTGTGTACTTCACTAAGCGGCTTGAGCCACTTAAAGTCATAATACCAGTGTTCGTCTTTACCTGCTTTGACATGCCATTTTGCCTTACCCGGCTGCCCAATACGCTCCCAGCCGAGATAATACAATGACTTTTTTTGTCGCAGGTTGTACAGCCACTCTTTGCCAAAATTGATCTCATCCTGATCGGTCAGGACATAGTTAAACTGCGGGTTAATGTACTTCTCTTCGGGATTAAAGCGTGTTTTTCTCAGTACAGAGGCCTTTGTTGTATAGGCGGTCATGGTTGGATACCACTGTCCGGCGTTATAACCTGACTTAGCTTGTGTCATGACCTCTCGACGTTCACGCCTTCCGTCGGGATGCTGGATCATCAGATGATAGCTATGCTCTGAGTTATAAATCTGCAGCGGGCGAAAGCGATACTGGCCACTGTCATTAACACGTACTAAATCAAATAATGCGTCATTACGGTATAATTCGACATCACTGCCGGGTTCTGCATGACCTTCAATAATCAGCGGCTTGCCAGCTGCACTGTGCTGTGTCCCGTATTGAATACCCAGGCCGCCGCCACTGCTATCAAGTAACACACCTGAAATTCCCTGCAAGTCACCAACCTGGTATTCAATCTTATCGGAAAGTTCTCGTGTGAGCAGTAATTTGCCGTTGAGCTGATCCTGATTGGATTCGGTCAGGACAATGTTCGCCTGGTGATGTGCTAAGTCCTGATTTATTGTCACATAGGCGGTTGAGTTTGTATTGTGCTTACTTTGTGAAGCAGACAGCTGTACATCGACATAGGGTGCTGTGTACCACTGGTACTGGTCTTTTAACACCACCTGGTTGGCACGTTTTTTATTCATGGCCGTCAGGATGAGTTTGCGCTCTTCGCGCTTTTTTTCCAGGGACTTAGGGTGTCGTTGTTGTGTGTCAACAATGAGTACCTGAGTTCGGGCATTGAAGGTTGACGCTATGTTGAGCTGGCTTAGCTGATCTGTCCTTATATGGGGCTCACCATCCAGAGTGACTAAGCTCTCCTCATCGACGGAGAAGTTCACGGTTTCCCCCCACAACTGACCTGACACTTTTTTACCGACAAAATCGATGGTTAATTCACTGGCCAGCAAGGTGTTCAGATTGGCCTGTGATACAAAGTAATGATCATAATCTGGGGTAATGAGTTCTGTGCCCTCAGGAAAGATTTGCTTATCAATATACAGATCAGCAAAGATAAAATCGGCGACATCGCCTACTTCCCGAGTGTAAACCAAGGAGGAAAAGCACAATAAGAAAAAGAGATAAAGATACTGCATGCAAAAGGCCCGGCAGGGCCGGACCTTTAGAAAATGATGGGGATCTTACTGGTAAGCCGCAACAAAATCATAAGTAAATGTTTTGGTACCAGGTGCGTTGATGGCAATATCTTTGTCTTCAAGCATAACCACTGCTGCCAGTGAGACTGACGCCTCGCCACCTGCACTCAGCTGAACTGCTGAACTGACGGGGGTCAGAGCAAATCTCAGCCCGTCCTGAGTTTGATCCGGCGCAGAATATGAGTAGTTCACATACGCACGAGGTGTACCGCGTACGGTGAAGACACCTTGCTTACCACCTACATTAGGATCGTTACATAACGCTGAAGCAGTAGGGTTAGAATAGGGCGTTTCTACCGCATAACAGCCGTCACCATTTTTAGATGCTTCGTTTACCAGTAGTTCCGGGAAACTCATTGGCGTTGTTTGCTCGATTTGGATTGGTGCACGTTCCACGACCAGATTAACATCAACCTGATAAGTTGCTGCCACAGAACCAAAACTCATAGCTAATAGTGCGATTGCGCTGGAGGTTTTTTTTAGCATTGTTTATTTCCTTAATTATTATTGGTATACCGCAGTAACTGTGTAGCTGAAAGCGTACTCCCCGCTGCCTGTTTCATAGGCGTTACTGAGCGTTACAATACCTCCTGCACTAAACGTGCCAACTCCTGATTTTTTTATTCTTACGCGCTTATTAAAGCCTCCTGATTTGTTTTGTACTGTAAAGGTTAAACCCTGCTTTGTTTCGTTTCCATATACTTCTATGTCCACGTAACTCCTGGGCTGGCCAGTGATTTCGAATTCAGCTTTATAGCCTCTTAAACCCGGGCAAAGTGACTTTTTAACCGTTTTATTATTTTTTCGCCCATTCGCCTTACAGGTGGCGCCTTCCCAGGTTGCGGGGGTCTGTTTAAGAGGTGGGAAGGTTAGAGGTGTCAATAAATTGATGCTGATCCCGGTGGAAAGGGTTTGATTTTGCTGTTGTTGCTTCAGATATGTCAAAGTATCGACTTCCTCGGCGGTCGTCGATAACAGAGCAAAACTGGTCAACAAACTGGCTATCATTATTTCAGCATTTGCTCAGAAATAGTGACGGTTTGCTCCTTCAGGAGTTCTTTAGATTCAACATCTTCCAGACGTAATGTCAGTTTTTTGTCGATCAGGGACTGATATTCAAGCGGAAGAGACATATCACGCTGGCTTAATTCGGGATACAAGCTGAATTGGTTGATACGAAAAAGCTCCTCTTCGCCTTCCATCACAACCAAATTTGCGCTGGTATGACCCGGACCCTGTTTATGCAAGCTGACGAGCATATTTTTGGTGTCTTTGCTGAAGGCCACGGCACCGAAAGTCAGTTCTGTACTGGATGACGTATTCTTGATAAAAACAGGAATAATCACTTTGTAATTGGCTCGTACTGTAACGGCACCATTTTGCGGTTGTGATGAACTGGTGCTGAGCGCTTCAACCATCAGGTGGGCACGAAACTCACCGTCAGGGATTTTGCCTTTTTTCATTAGGCGGATTTTTTGAAATTGTTTGGGTAATACGTCTTTGGCAACCCTGGGACCTACACGAAGGTAAGGCTTGGCAGAGAACTGATATTGATCGGCAATTTTCAGGGAGCCCGTTGCATCCATTTTCATATCTATCAGTGACACACGGTAACTCTGCAGGCTGTCTGAGGTATTGT
The DNA here is from genome assembly GCF_024124545.1 of Pseudoalteromonas sp. XMcav2-N. Taxonomy (GTDB): domain Bacteria; phylum Pseudomonadota; class Gammaproteobacteria; order Enterobacterales; family Alteromonadaceae; genus Pseudoalteromonas. The sequence continues at coordinate 147,173 of NZ_JAMXSF010000011.1, read as the reverse complement.
AGATGCGTAACTCGCCGCGGCGAGTTTCCTGGTCAAGAACCACCCGGTGCCTGTCCAGTTTAAAGGTTGAAGCCCATGCCTGAGAAGTCAGGGCCGAAAGTAGCAGTACCAATGTGAAAAATGCTTTGTTCATATAAGGTGCTCTTTGAATTATAAGTTTGATGAGCGCAGCTAAAGTGCCGGTATCATATCCTAATCAGATTTGACTGCAACTATTAGACCGTGAGGGAAGAGTAAGCCTGGGGGAGCCGGCGTTATCTGCCGGCAGGCTCGCAGATTAGTTTTCGGGCATTACTTGAACGTCAACCTGACTGGAGCCGGGCTGAGCTGTGGCATGCTTCATTCCACCTAAAAAGGTTAGGTTTCCAAGGTAATCGGGTAGTATTCGTTCACTATTGTAATCGCGAATGTCGTCAATTTGCCTGTCATGAAATGCCTGTAACAAAGGGGGGATTGTAAGGCTGGCCCAACTTTCCAACGCATCGGAACGCACGAACTGCTCGTTAAAGTGCTCTGCGTCATCAAGTAACTGTCCCCAGAGCTGTTGTTGTATTTGCGGTGGTGTGCCTGCTGTATGTTCCAGTGCATCATTGATCCATCCCAGCCCATATTCGTCGTATGCGGTGAGAATATCGGAGTAAAGACGTCCACGGTCGGATTCGCCGGGGGGCAGGTCCTGTTGCACAACCACATCATTCTTTTCCGTTTGATAGTATTGGCGGTGTGCAGACAGGTCAACTTGTTGACTTAAATAAGCGAAAACATTGTGCTCACTATCTTTGTCTGCTTCGTTCAGCATGGCCAGCATACTGTGTTTCTCAAAAGGTTTTATAGCGTTTGCCATATCCAGTATGCCACGACTCTGAGAGAAGGTACTTTCCTGCAAGTGCGTGTTTAGGGTGCTCAGGTCGTCCCCTTTAAATTTCCCACTAATAAGTAAGTCTGTATAGCTGTGTAACAATTGCAGATCTTCCGGGGGCTGAGCCAGCTTATGTTGCCAGTACTTATCCCGGTCAGATGAGGTCATCAGAATGCGTTCACGGCCTTTTTCATCCACACCCACTGGCGAGGTGGGTGTCTGATAGGTGTCACCCTGTTCAGTCAGGCTGGCGAATGTCTGCATGGTATCGTGAAGAATATCATCGGGCAGGCTTGAGAGGGCCTCAACTAGCTCGTCGGGTACGTGGTTTCGCTTCTCTTGCGCAAATATCGAGGTATTACCTGCGTCTATCAAAATATCTGCAAGCTGGGAAAGCGCATCATCGTCCAGACGCTCAGCCAGGGATAAAAGCGATTTACTGGGCTTGATATGTTCGAGCTTATTTCTTTGCTCGGGCGGCAGGCGATCAAGCTGGGCTAAAAAGGCATTGATATCGTCTTTATCAGTCAGGTCGCCATAGGCATATTGAGTACTCAGCTGGCCATGCTCATTCTTAGTCATTTCCTGACTGGTAATATGAAAGCGTTTGAAACCGATATAGTCCGGCAGTTGTGCACTTGGCCTTGGATAGGTAAATGCTGCGGCGAAGTCGTTCCCATGCTGTGGTTGCAGTATCGTGAATTGAGCGTCGTTAAGCGGGATATCATCCGGGGCGCTGGCTGAGCGTGCCTGACTCTGTATACGTTCAGAAAGTGCCTGCGAGTTTTCAGCGATACGGTTGTGCCCGGCAATCGCAGTTTTGCCTGCGTCGCTGTGAAAGTGAAACTTCATAAATAACCTTATCCTTGTTACTTAAAGTTAAACGGTTATCGGCCGATTGCACCAGAACTTTAAGATGGGAACGAAAACCCCGGTGGGTAATGATGAAAGCCGTCAAAATCTCCTTTGCTCAATGGCAACCCCGCCGCGCGGAGGATTGCGTAGGCCATTGAAAAATGGAAAAGAAAATTAGGCCAGGCGTAGAATTGAAAATATTTGTCAGGCTCTAGTGTATGCGTCGCAAACCCAGCCACGAATGTGATGCTGGCGGGCATTGACTCCCAGGGATCGCTGCGCAAATTAGTCAGATACTCTATGGTGTCATTCAGTTCCTCTACTAGATTACTCACGCTGATCGTCGGACGCTTAAAGCTGATCACTTCTTTATTGAACAGTGGACAGCAGCAGCGCAGTGATAAGGCTGCAGCCGTGGATATCTGTTGATGCAGTGGGAACATATCTGGGCACAGTCGCTGAGCCAGTAAGTCGTCGGTCATGTCCTCACGTTGCATAATGGCTTGCAGCTGGTTCAGATAATGTAAAAAAGGCTCAATATTATTGCTCATGTTTCCCTCGCTTAGACAAATAAAAATACAGGTTAAAGAAACTTTCTAGTCGGCCGATAATTTCTCTTTTTTTGTTAACAAAACAGCATGCCCAGATTATTGCTTAATTATTATTTTCAAATACCTAGAACAAATGTAGTAGATAAATTCAGTTGAGTTATTAGTTTAATGGAACGTTAAAAAACGTGACTTTAAATGGTTTTTTGTGTACCTTCTTGAGTTCGTTGGTCAGCTGTGTCCGGACTTTATTTTAGACATTAGCCCGCAAAGCTGCCAGCACGGTACACAGGGGGGCAGGCATTCCCTGTGCGTGTCTGTTGAAGTGAGGTGCATTCTTGCTTCTCACCAATAAGAATAAAGACAAACCATAAGGAAATTTTATGCTTAAAATGTCAAAGCTGGCGAAAGCTTATTACACGGATACGGTAAAAACTCAGGCGCTGCAACCATTTGACCTGGAAGTACAGCAAGGCGAGTTTGTTGCTGTGATAGGCCCATCCGGTTCAGGAAAAACCACTTTTCTAAATATTGCGGGGCTACTGGAAGACTATTGTGAAGGCCAGTACACACTGGACGGTAAAGATGTAACGGGTCTGTCAGATAAGCAAAAATCGCGCTTACGAAATGAAAAGATAGGCTTTATTTTTCAAGGGTTTAATCTAATCCCTGAACTCAACTTGTTCGACAACGTAGAAATGCCACTACGTTATCGTAGCTTTAACGCCAGTGAGCGTAAGCAGCGCGTGATGGATGCGCTTCAGCAGGTCGGCCTGGCGAGTCGCAAAGACCATTACCCCCAGCAACTATCCGGTGGACAGCAGCAGCGTGTTGCTATTGCGCGTGCACTTGCCGGCAGCCCCGCATTTTTATTAGCGGATGAACCAACAGGTAACCTGGATTCTAAAATGGCGGATGGCATCATGTCTTTGCTCAAAGACATTAATGCTAAAGGGACCAGTATTTTAATGGTGACGCACGACACTGAACAGGCCAGTCAGGCACAGCGGATCATTGAGATTAAAGATGGTGTATTGAGCGAACGTCGTGCCCCAGAGCAAGCAATTGCTTAGGACTAAATATGCTAACTTATTACTTTAAGCTGGCTTGGCTCAGCTTACGTAAGACACCCTTATTGAGTGTACTTATGGTAAGCACGATCGCATTAGGTATTGCTGCAGCGATGGTAACCTACACCGTCAGTTATATGAAAACCAAAGACCCTTTGCCTGATAAAAGTGACCGTGTTTTCACCGTACAGTTAAGTGTCTGGGGTCCTGATCAGCCTTACCGTACGGCCGATGGTCAGGAAGAGATTCCGGAAATGGTTTCCTACCGGGATGCTAAAAACCTCAAAGCAGCTGGTAAAGCGCATCGTGAGTCGGCACTTGGCTTGTTTAAAATGATGAGTCGTGCTGAAGAACAAGCTCAACGCGATGCGCAGATGCGGATGATACGTACTACCCACAACGACTTCTTTGCGATGTTCGATGTGCCCTTTTTATATGGTGGCGCTTGGTCTGAGCAGGATGATAGTGCAGGGAATCAGGTTGTTGTTATCACGAAAGCATTGAATGAAGAGCTGTTTGGTGGTGCTAATTCTGTAGGGCGCCACATCGTTTTGGGTGACTCCCTGATGCAAGTCGTTGGGGTAATGGACGACTGGTTCCCTATCCCGAAATTCTACTACTTATCTTCTCACGCCTATCGCGATCCTGAGTCAATTTTTACTCCACTTGAATACCAGATAAATCAGGAGATTTTCTCTCGCAATGACGTGACCTGGGCGTGCTGGCAGGATATTGAAGATGTTTCGTTCAGCGACTTTATGGCGTCAGATTGTATTTGGTTGTTTTATTGGGTTGAGCTGGAATCGGGCGCAGACAGAGCTCAGTATATGGACTTTATTAACGCCTATGTTGAACAGCAAAAACAGGCGGGTCGTTTTGCCAGAGAGAACCTCAGCCGATTATTTACCATAGACGAGTATCTGCGCTGGGCAAAAGTCCTCAGTAACGAAAATGATATGGCTGTGTGGTTGGCATTTGCATTTTTACTGGCCTGCTTACTTAATTGTATGAGTCTGATGATGACTAAGTTTTATGGTAAAGGGAGTGAAATAGGGCTCAGGCGAGCGGTTGGTGCCAGTCGCCACGATATTTGCTGGCAATTTTTGTGTGAAGCTTTCCTGATTGGTTTGTTTGGTGGTGTGCTGGGTCTGCTGTTTGCACAGCTGGGACTGCACCTGGTACAGCAAATATTCACTTACCTTAATGCCACCATCATGCAAATGGATTTGCGGATTATGATCATGACACTTGGGTTGTCTATTGTGGCCAGTATTCTCTTTGGGCTGTGGCCGATCTACCGAGCCGCTCAGATCCAGCCCTCTAGTCAACTTAAGAGTCTGTAGGAGCGGATCATGAAAGATTTTACCGTGATTCTTAAAACGATATGGCGCAGCAAGACCTCTCCTTTACTGTTGATATTGCAAATAGCTGTGACCTTTACAATATTTGTCAACGCCGTTTATATGGTCTCACAAAAGCACGATAAAGTGACGGCCCCCAGTGGCCTCAATGAGTCTCAGGTGTTTTCGTTGTTTATTAATCTGCAGGAAAAGGGCGATGCCCGGGTGGCGGAGTTTGAGCAGGTTGTAAGAGATATCAAGGGTCTGGGAACGGTAGACAATGCCATTCCTGTGACATCAGTCCCTATGAGCGGGTTTGGACGGTCTGTTGATATTGGTTACGGGCCTGCAGATGAGGATAAGCTCACCGCAAGCGGTTATTATGGCAGTAACTTCGACAGTCGCGACACACTGGGTCTGGAGCTCATTGCGGGACAATGGTTTGAACAAAGCGATGTTTCGCATTCCTATTTTGGCGCACAATCTGGCGGAAAAGTGGTGGTTTCCAGAGCACTTGCGCAAACATTGCACCCTGATAACTGGCTAGATGTCCTGGGCAAGACTTTGTATGTTCAGAATGAGCCGCAGCAGGTGATTGGGGTGGTAGACAATCTTAAAGCTGTATGGAGTTTTTGGCGACTGTTCGATCACGTGGTGTTGTCACCAACGTTCGAAGTTCATGACAAGGTTGGCATTATGGTGAAAGCACAACCAGGTGTGCTTGAGCAGGCAATGTCTGATGTGAAAGCCTTGCTGCTGGCGACGCCAGGCAGGCAAATTGACAAGCTCAAGCCTTTTAGCCAGACGCGCGAAGAGAGCTATCGCACTGATGTTGCGGAGCTGAAAACTCTGAAGCTGGTATTGGTGGGACTGTTAGTACTGACTATGCTGGCGATATTTGGTCAGGCGCGCTTTGCTATCCTGAAGCGACGCAAACAAATTGGCACTCGTCGTGCGTTGGGCGCTAACCGGGTACAGGTATTACGTTATTATCTAATGGAAAATCTCATTGTTACACTTGTCGGGGTGGCCATTGGTGTGATCTGTGCGGTATTAGTTAACACCCAGTTGGTGAGCTATTTTGGCTTAGTCCCTGTTCCGGCATATTATCTGCTGATTGGCGCAGTGATTATGCTATCCGCAGGACAGCTTGCCGTGATCCAGCCAGCCTGGCAGGCTGCACGTGTATCGCCTGCACTGGCAACACGTAGCGTTTAAATCAGCGGCCGCATGATGTGGCCTCTGATCAAAGGAAATACTAAATAATAAAAAAGGAATAAGTATGTTACTTCATTGTTTGCAACGGGAGTTGTGTGTTCTCTGCACGGGGTCTCGTCGGCATATCTGCAGGGGGTGGATATGTTGATTGGATACTATTTCAAACTGGCCTGGATAAGTCTTAAAAAGACGCCTCTGTTAAGCGCTCTTATGATCGGTACCATTGCGATGGGCATTGCGGCTACCATGATCACCTCTACTGTTAGTATCATGATGGCAAAGGACCCGTTACCCGAGAAAAGTGAACGCACCTTCTCAGTGCGTTTAAGTAGTTGGAGTCCGGATAAAGCCTACCAGATATCCCGGGGGGAAGAAGTGATCCCGCCTATGCTGACTTACATGGATACGATGAATCTGCTGGAGGAAGCGAAAGGGCAACGTCAAACCGCTGTTGTTATGTATAAGAATATGGTACGCAGTGAGTCTCAGACAGATAAAGAAGCTAAAATGTTGCGCGTCAATTCAGTCAACAATGACTTTTTTGATATGTTCAATGTCCCTTTCTTGTATGGCTCCCCCTGGTCTGATCTCGAAGACAAAGAAGGGGCTGCGCTGGTGGTGTTAGATAAGCAAACAAACGATCGACTATTTTCCGGGGCTAACTCCGTGGGCCAGCATATCTTAATCGGTAAACATCTGGCTCGGATCGTGGGGGTGCTTGACAGCTGGTCGCCGCTTCCTCAGGTATTTCACGGACGCCAACACGCACACAGCCTGCCCTTTCCCATATTCACCCCATTCCAGTTTCAGATAAACAATAACTTATTGTCAAAGGGCGAAATGAGCTGGCAATGCTGGGCGCCACTGGATGACAGTTCACTGGAGACATTCCTGGCCTCTGAGTGTGTCTGGATCCGTTACTGGGTGGAGTTGTCGTCAGCGGCACAACGCAGCGATTACATGGATCACATTAACGCGTATGTAGAGCAACAAAAAGGGTCAGGGCGCTTTGCTCGTGAAAACCTCAGCAAGGTTTTTAACATCAAGGAATCGCTTAAAGAAGATAAGATCGTAGAAGAAGACGACTTTATTGCTGTTTGGCTGGCCTTTGCATTTTTGGTGGCTTGCTTACTCAATTGTATGGGTCTGATGCTCATCAAGTTCTATGGTAAAGGGGCTGAAGTGGGACTGCGCAGAGCGGTCGGCGCCAGCAAGCAACACATTGCCATCCAATTTGGTTGTGAGACGGTGCTTATCGGTACCATAGGAGGTTTTCTGGGCCTGGCATTGGCTCAGCTCGGCTTGCGCTTAACAGCCGATATTTTTGCTCATTTACCAGAGGGCTTGATGCAGATGACTCTTCCATTGGTGATTATGACCGTGGTGCTGGCGGTGGTAAGCAGCACGGTGTTTGGATTATGGCCTATCTATCGGGCCGCTCAGATCCAGCCTTCGGCTCAATTAAAGAGTCTATAGGAGTCGTCACATGAAAGATTTAAAACCGATTTTGAGTACGATCTGGCGTTCTAAATCAGCACCATTGTTACTGATTTTACAAATAGCCGTGACCTTTACTATTTTGGTTAATGCTGTGTACCTGATCATTCAGAAGGAAGCGCTGCTGATTGAGCCAAGTGGCCTGGATGAAGAGGTGATTTTTACACTACACACTAACGTACAAAGTAGTGAAGCTGAGGAAATGATCGCACTGGTTAAGCAGGACTTACGTGATGTTCGTGCTCTTCCAAGTGTTGAAAATGTTACGGTGATGAATTCATTTCCACTTAGCGACTGGGGAAGTTATGCACCGACGGGATTAGGGCCCAGCGAAGAAGATATGAATATCTATACGGGTTATTTCACCGGAGATGAACATGCCATTGCGACTATGGGGTTAGAGCTGATAGCCGGAGAAGGACCAAGCGAGGGAGAAGTCCAGGATTCGATAGACTTTAGCGCTGACGCGACGCAAACAGTGGTATCCAAGGGATTTGCTGAATTGTATTATCCGGATGACTGGCGTGCGATCCTGGGGACTACCGTTTATCTCAATTATGAGCCTTTTATTGTCAAAGGAGTCGTCAAAGATCTGAAGTCTGTCTGGCCTGGCTGGTATTCCCATGCCAATACAGTATTGGTCCCATTACGGCACATTAGTAGCAACTATAAAATGTTGATTCGCTCAAGACCTGGAGAGCTGGAACAGGCAAAACAACAGGTGGCCAAAGCGCTGATGAAAACACCGGGCCGTCATTTGGATAAAATGATGGACTATCAGCAGATCCGCGCGGACAAGTTTAAATCGGAAACGGCTGCAATTAAGACGCTGTACTGGGTGATTGTCGGGCTGGTACTTTTGACCTTGCTGGGTATATTCGGCCAGGCTCGGTTTACTGTGGTTAAACGTCGCAAGCAAATTGGCACCCGCAGAGCATTGGGGGCCAGCCGGACAGACATATTGCGTTATTGCATGGCAGAAAACGCCATTGTGACATCAGTGGGCATTGTGGTCGGTGTCATCTGTGCATTGCTTGCAAATGTACAGTTAGTCAACCACTTTGATATGGCGCCGGTGCCGGTAGTCTATCTGTTTCAGGTGGCGGGTGTCATCCTGATTGTGGGGCAGCTGGCTGTATGTCAACCGGCCTGGATGGCTGCGAGAGTCTCTCCGGCATTGGCAACGCGCAGTGTCTGATACCCCTGGAGAGATCTGGCACCATACCGAAAATCGATAAAATTTCCCCAAAAGAGTTCACAGGTACTCTTTTGGGGGTTATTCATGTCAATTTATAGTTATTTTGTAATTTTGTTCTAACATTATATGAAACTAATGTTATCAGGAATGAAATTATGCACCAGACTGGCTTACTACCAGCCGCAGATATTTGCTCTGAATCAATCAATAACAATGGCTGTTACGGTGTTGTTAAATATACACTGGGTGAGCAGAGTGTTTATGTTAAACAGGTGTTTATCAATCGACTTGGCGGTGGGGTAAAACCCGACCTCAGTGCTGATGACATCGAGTTCTTCCGTTATCTGGATTCTATTTTACGGTATTGCTATGTGCTGGTGTACGTCAGAAATGCCTCTACGGGCGATTATGACAGTGCCATTTTTCTTGACGATTATGAAGCCATTCAGGGGATCAGCAAAGAAGAGGCGCAGCAGCGTCTGGTTGATTTAAATACGGTCGTAAATTATCTAAAAACCGCGATGACATGACCGGCAAACATCAGGGGTGTATCACAATATGCTGCTGATCACAGTGTTCTGCCAGACAAGCCGTGATAACCACATCTCCCAGATAATCTGACAACGACAAAGTCGCATCGGCATGTGGTACATGATTGATGTACCAACGCACAGCATCTGAGGGTGCACTCTCTGCCCCCGTTACTGCTAACCTTAATTCTGATACTTGTTCCCTGTAATAATGCTGACCACTACGTGGCTGAGTGATGCGGATCTGGGTTTCCCTGTCTTGTAAAAGAGGTGCGTTATTGGACGCCAGCCAGGTAGCAAGCTCTGTTGGCCAGCGGGACTCAGTGACGAAATCTCCTTCACTGTGCATAGTTGGTGGTGTCATGCCATTTAGCGTATATGCCTGCAGCTGTTTGTGACATACATCAGCAGGTGTATTGTTACTTGCAAGGCCGCCTGGCCAGCAGATCTGCATTGATATGACCTGCTCTGGCTTTGTAAGTCTTTGGGTGTCTTGGGGCAATAGGTCGAACACATCAAACATCAGCGGCGCGGCGCGCGTTGCACCCAGATATCCAACTACCGGGCTGGCATCCGGCCGGCCCACCCAAACTGCCACGGTATAGTCCGGGCTGACACCGACTGACCAGAAATCCCGATAGCCGTAACTTGTCCCGGTTTTCCAGGCTATTTTACGTCGGTTGCTGGGGACAACCCGATCCGGTGCAGAAAGTTGGCTTATCATATCAAAGGTGATCCAGCTTGCTGCAGGCGAGAGCAGCGAAAATTCCGGGCGAGGATAACCAGGGTTGTCCGAAACAAGCGACAAGTCTTGCACTTTGCCCTGGCTTGCCAGCGCCCGGTATAAACGCGCCAGCTCCATTAACTCCATGCCCGTGCCACCGAGTCCGACAGCCAGATTAGCATCCTGATGATGCAATTGAACTTGCGCATTGCGCAACTGGTGTTCAAAGCGCTCGGCACCCATCCGGTGTAATAGCTGAATAGCTGGGACATTGAGAGAGTGTTGCAGCGCCTTGGTAGCACTGACGGCACCACTAAAACGTCCTGTTAAGTTTTGTGGTTTATAGCCATCGAAATTACTGGGAATATCGCTCATCAAACTTTGGCTGTGGATCAGGCCAAGGTCCAGGCCCAGCCCATAGATAAAAGGTTTGAGTGTTGAGCCGGGAGAGCGTACTGCACGGATCATATCGACATGGGCAAAACGACTATCGTCGTTAAAATCAACGGAGCCCTGATAGGCCAGCACTTCGGCGCGCTGATTGTGCACGATTAGTACGGCTGCCGAGCTCTTACCGGTTAATCTGGGTTTGGTATTTGCCAGCAGTTGACTCAGGCGTTGTTGTAAATCGTAGTCCAGCGTTGTGCGGATCACATGCTGGCGGGGGTTTTGATGCTTTAGTCTGCGGCTTAACAAGGGCGCCAACGGGGCCTGTACAGTGTGCTCCAAACGCACCGCTTCCTGGCTAAGCAAAGTGAGTTGTTCGGGTGAGAGTAACTGACTGCCAGCCAGGCGCCTGAGTACTTTGTTTCTCATTGCTTTGGCACGTTCAGGGTACCGATCCGGACGATTGTATGAAGGCTTTTGTGGCAACACGACGAGTAAAGCAGACTGATTAATCGAAAGTGAGCGAGCGGGCTTGTTAAAATAACGCCGCGAGGCAGCTTCGACGCCTTCTATATTGCCGCCAAAGGGTGCCAGATTGAGATACAAAGTCAGGATTTCGGACTTGCTGTAGTGCCATTCCAGTTGCAGTGCTCTGGCGATTTGCTTCAATTTTCCTGCAACAGACCGCTCGTGTGGGTCCAGCAGTCTGGCAACCTGCATAGTCAGTGTGGAGCCACCTGAGATGATTCGACCATGTGCCAGCCATTGCCACAATGCTCGACAAAGGGCGAACGGATTCACACCAGGATGATAATAAAACCAACGATCTTCGTAATCCAGTAAGGCTGTCAGATAAAAAGGGTCGACGTCTGAGACAGTGACCTGATAGCGATGCACACCTCGGGCATCACTGAACGACCGCAACTGTTGTCCATCACGGGCTGTGACAACGGTTGCCGGTCCATCCGGGTAAGGCACTGGCATGGGGTAATACCAATCCAGCCACTTCAGTAGCAGAAGCAGGCATAGCACCCCAGCGCACAGTGCAAACCGAAAAATGCGCGGCCGTTGCGCTGCTCTAATGGCCATTATTATTGTGCTCAAATGGCATCTTAGCGAACGACCTCCATTTGATAGGGGTATTGCCAGTAAATCACATGCTTATGAGGTCGGTACATGGACTCAAGATAACTAGGAGGTACCTGATACAGGCCGGGCACTTCAGCGCGCAGTATATAGGCAAACTGGTATTTGCTGGTTGTGAGCTTGAGCGCGGCCACAAAGCGGTCGTTGCGATATTCTGTGTGGTCTGTGGTGGCCAGCTTGACGTGTTCCGGTAATAGCTGGGATATCGGCGGGCCTTGCATCAGGGCCGGGTTTTCCAATACAAATCCGGCTGGAATGCGTTCAATCAGCAGGGCATCCGGAACCGGTTCTTTGGTTTGAATATCGAGAACGACCATCAGTCGCTCACCCACTTTGAAGCGTGTTGTGTCCAGCGGTTGTCCGTTCAGGTCAAACAGGCGTCTGACCATACGTTTGGTATCCAGCGTATTAAAGGGACTGATTTCATTGGCAATACTGGAGTCCAGTTGCAGTCGGCCTTTGGCCATTAATTGCAGGTAAAGCGGGGCGTCATTCGGGTTACTGAGTGTCATTGTTTGCGACAGTGTGTGACTCACCACTTCGGGCGCCTGTGTCTGTTCACCATCAATCTCTAGTCGCACAGGGTGATGAGCGTTTGTTTCACTGATATGCACGGCGGTGCGCAGTAAAGCCGCGCGCTCCTGTGTGCTGAGCCAGGTTTTCAGAGCCTGATCGGGGAGCTGTTCAAGTAACTGAGTTTGTAATGTGCGAGACTGAGAACGCAGCGCAGTATGTCTTGTCAGTCTGGTCAGTACCAGAGCTGACTGGGCATCGTCACGTAAGGTTGACCCATAATCTGCAAAATAATCGGCCGTGCGATGAAAAGTGCGTGCTTGTCTGAGCAAAGCTGCGGCTTGCTGGATTGCTCCCACGTCGGCCAATGCAGACGCCATATGCAGCAGACTTAACCTGGAGGGATATTCAGTGATACGCATTGATTCCAGATCACTGTAACTTAATTGGCCACGCTGGCTGGCAAGGTAAGCTGCAAAGCTCTTTGCGGCGGTTGCCTCAAATGCGTCCTGACTCAGGTCATCGACTGTGCTATCCCGGGTGTATCTGAGCATGCGATAGTGGGCCCGATTGAGCATGCTTGGCGGCACTGTGCCCGGAAAAGCCGCGTGTGCCTGAGTCAAAAACTCGGTGATATAGGCACTTAACCAGGGCTGTTCATTTCCCTGGGCATCCCACAGTGCGAACCCGCCGCTGGGTTTTTGCATGGTCTTCAGTCGTTGTACGGATTGGCTGATCAGTGTACGCGGATCATCAAGTTGCCCGGCCTTTGCCTGCTCACTGTCCAAAGCTTGCTGTAGCAAGCCGTCAAGCTGAGGGTGCTTAAGTAAAAAGGGCCAGGCTTTACTGGTGGTTTGCTCCGCGCATCCATAAGGGTAGGCACGCAGCGCAGATGCATATTCTCTGATGGGGAGTCTGGGCGTATGGCTGGCATATAAGGTGCCAGGGTCTGTCTCATCGACGTGCAGCCCCTGCCAAAGCTTTGGACCGACCTGATAAGTTTGTCCTGGCGTTAACATGAGCGTGGTCGCCTGCACCAGCTGAGGTTCAATCGCTTTGATGGGCACAGACCAGCTGCGTGTTTGCGAAATCTCTGCGCCCTGCAACTCAATTTGCATCGTTGCAGTATGCGACCAGGGAGTGGCGCCAACAAGTACGCGCATGGAGCGACTCCAATGGGCCTGGTCGTCCAGGGTTACCGTAAATGTGTGTTCATCAACAAATTGCACCGGGCCTGAGGGCTGGACCGTGACTGACAGAGTCTGTTCACGGCCACTGACGTTATGCAGGTCCAGCGTGACAGAAGTCTCATCTTTGGGCACCAAAAACCGCGGCACGCTCAGTTCTGCGATCACCGCCGCACTGACCGGGCGAGCTTCGACCTTATGGCCTACCTGAGCGTGATTGAAAGCGGTTGCGACGATTTGTACTTCACCATTGTAATCAGGCATATCGACAGTAATGCTGGCTTTACCGTCAATCAGTTGGACCGGCTGGGTCATCAGGATCACGGTTTTGCTCTCGACCAGGTTGTCATTGCGGTTGTCACTGCGTTCATTACTATCACTGCCAAAGCGAGACTGAGCAAACGGATCGGGACGGTTATCGTAACGACGTGAATACAAGTCAATCACATCGCCACCATAGCGACGCTGATTGAACAGATAGTGATGCGGGTCGACCGGATAATAACGGCTCAGATTCAGGATCCCTTTGTCGACAACCGACAGTGTGACCCAGCTTTGCTCAGCCTGTGAGCCAGCGATATCAGAAGTTTGAATTGCCACGGTTAGTGGCTTAAGCGGTTCAATTTTATCCGGTAAAGTCAGGTCCAGTTTCAGTTCCCGGTCCTCGCGTGACAGCCTGACAGGAACAATACCAAAGTGGCGTTGCAGTGTGCTGGACTGCCCGCTTAGCAAGGTGGCACTGAGGTAGAGGTCGTGGCGAGCCAGCGATTTATCGAGTGGGATGCGTAGCGTCGTGTTACCTTTACTAACCGACTGGCTTTGCGTCCAAAGTACACTGTCGGCTTCGAGTGCCAGCTGTAGCTGTCCATCGGCCGGTGCATCCAGGTCAACGACCAATATGTCACCTGCCTGATAATGGCGTTTATCCAGCTGCATTGACAGGTGCTGTGGTTTGGCTTTGAGCTGCTGATACCCCCGGTGCCAGCCAGCATAAAAGTCATAAACTGTTTTGACTTTGCTCTGCTTGTCTGTAATCGTCAGGCGGTAGTTCCCCCAGTCGACGGGGAATTGCACCGTGTGGGTGTCCTGATTAAGCACCACGGATTGTTTGGCTTCACTGCGCCACTGTGGCTGAGACTGACGGCGCCAGCCTATGCCTTCTTCATAAAACCAGAAATAACGACCCTGATCGTAACTGAGTTCGACGTCCAGCTCTCCACTTGTTAAGTGTTGGCCATCTGGGCTGAGCAGCGCCAGTTCAAACTGCGCGTCTGAGGCATATTTGAACTCAGCCTGGGCAGGCTTAATCGCGGGTATTGGGCTGGATTTCCAGCTGGTATAGCTAAGTTGTCGTTGCACTGCGGCGCCGCCAGATTCCAGCAGGCTGAGGTTCACCTGAGTTTCTACCGGGCTTTTGAGCATATCGGCACGCACTGTGGGCAGGGATAGGGCCAGCTTGCCCTGTTCAGATAAGCGCTGATCAGGTAGTGTTTGAAATCGATTGCTGAGATAAAAATCTTCACCAACGAAGAAGTCGGCAAATGGCCCCGGGTAATGACGTACCGCTCGATGCACCAGGCTGGCTTTTAAGGCGTTTCCTGCTGCGGGGCTGCCGAATAAATAGCGCCCCTGCACCGTTAGTGGCATGGATTTACCTGCTGTAACAAATGCCTCTTGTCCACTGAAAGTCAGGTCCATGCGCTCTGGCACGAACTCTTCCAGCTGAAATTCAAAGTGACCAATGGCAGAGCGAGCGGTTGGGTCAAGCATCACCGAGATTTTATAGCGTCCGGTTGGCCAGCCTTGGTCGGTATATAAATGTTTATTGAAAAAGCCCGCGGCACCCGGTGTCAGCTGTGCGCGCAGTATCTCCTCCTGCAAGGGGTTAGTTACAGTCAAAGTGACAGGCTGTTCTGTGATGGCAACACCATCGGCATCGCGCAGTAAAATATTAATCGGCAGCGTCTCGCCGGGTTTAACCAGATCCCGGTTACTGTAAATATATGCCTCCATATCCTGGTAGGGGCGGCCGCCAACCTGGTAATCCGATAAATCCAGCGGTACCTCTTTAATCGGCAACAGGGCATACTCAGGCTCGCCCCCATTATTGGTATATTCAGCGACTACGATGTCGTCTCGATGCAGCTGGATATCAAAGTGCACAGCACCATGCTGATCGGTTTTCGTCTCTCTCAGTAATTCATGCTTGCGAAAGGCCTTAACTTTGGCGCCTTTTATCGGACGTCCTGTAGACAGGCGGTTGATCTGTATGCTGGCGTGTTGCTTAAACACTTTTGCCTGAATGCCCAGATCGGTCAGTAACAGATGCTTTGCCTGTAATTCATTAAACATACCAGGGGCTTTGAGCACGACGATATACCAGCCACTGGACAGCGACTTTGGAATCGGTAGTCGGGCCGACTGAATACCAGGCTGAGTGTTTTTGGGTAGGGTAAATCTATCGGCAAAAACGCTGTCATAGGTATATTGCAGTCGATCCAGTGAACTCGGATATAGCTTATCTGTCAGATAATAGCGGCTGAGGAAGTCATGTGCGCTGGTGAGGCGCAGCAATTCTACATCGACTGCGTCTATATGCTGGTAGGTGATTGGAATGGACTGGCCGCTTCCTTTGGCGACCAGAGGTCCCGAACCAACAATGGCCAGCTTAGGTTGTTGCATCACTTTGGCCTGCGCCTGAATCGCGTTTTGCAGCAACAAAATAAAAAAGAGAAAGAACACGGCTATGGGATTGAAAGGGGGTTTGCCCGACATGCTAAAGCTCCTTGGGTCTGCGTAGGGTGCAGGTGAGTACTGAGAATATCCTTGGTTGCCAGTAGCGGCTTGACCAGTAATGGCAGTTTAAGATCATATCATATACCGGATTATCAATCTGGGGGAAAGTATCGCGATAAGAGAGTGTAGCCCATCAGGGTGAATGCAGAGTGAAGCTGTGAGTATTGCTCTGTACGCAGGTTACATGGTTAATCTAAGGCAATCGGGCAACGAGCCCGAGCTGCGATGCTATGTCGAGGCGCCATCGCAGCAACAGGCGAATGAACTGGTTGAAATACTGTTAAGTGCGTTGGTGCGGTGCTTCTCTAATCCTGCACCAGGCAGTTAATCCGGGTGAGCAAGTCCTGCGGTGCGGTGTCCCGGGTGTCATTCAGGTATTCCTCAAACGGAGGGAAGTCCATCAGTTCCAGACCGCTCTGCGGCAGCCATTGGCCAAACAACCAATTATAAGGTTGTTCGAGTTCGCTGTAATCACCCTTGAAGGTCAGCGAGACCAGCTTACCTGCCGGAATGGTCACGGCTTCAAAGGTCTCTTTATTGAACTCAGTGCCAGAGGCCAGAGTGATACATGCCATGGCCCTGAGGTTGTCCTGATCTACCGTTTGCGGATCGTCATAATAAATACCAAAGTAACGAGTCTGCTCGTTGATAAGGCCTGTGCTGCCTGCCATCATACCGAGCTTTTCGAAGGTTTTACCTATCTGCATATAGTCCCCCTGGTGCGCCAGGCCAATAAGGGTTAAGGCATTTTGTTGCGTTTGTTCTACCTGATACATAGTGTTGTACTCCTGTGGTTGAGCCGGATAAAACGCAGCGCTGTGCAGTGGATAGCCTTGCTGTTGCTGACGAAATTGATTGGGTGTCATGCCATAATGGCGGCTGAATGCCCGGTTAAAGGCTTCAACGCTGCCATAGTTTACCCGTCTGGCTATCTGCTGCTGTGTCAGCGTGCTGCGTACTAAATAGGATGCCGCCTTCAACATGCGCATACGCCTGACAGTGGCGTTTACCGGTTCACCCATAAACTCGCGAAAAATGCGATGGAAGTGATAGCAAGACATACAGGCCACGTCGGCCAGTGTATTCACGTCCAGATCCTGCTCAACATGATCATACATATAGTCAATCACACGCAACAGCCGTTGCTGATAGTGGTTGAGTGTGGAGGCACGTGTAGTCATGTTGTTTTTCTCGCTTGAGTTATTGGTGAATCAGTCTAGCACTCAGTTGCTACATATTGCTGCTGGCGACGGAATTTAGCGTATACCAGAGGCGATTGATAATGTTTGCGCACTTGGCATAGTCCACAAATTGAGGCTAACGGCTAATTGCTTTACACTGGCTCACGTGTATCACATGGATAATGCATTGGGAGATCCTATGAAATGTACAAGTTGTGGTGAGGGCCAATTGCGCCCCGGGTTTATTGAAGGCTTATTTCGGGCACATAGCTGTGACCACTGCCAGGGTGATTGGATCCTCATAGAAGATTATGTGGCGTGGAAAGAGCGCAATCCGGACTATCATTTTGCTGAGCACATTGAGTTCGGCGAAGATGCGCAGGACAGTAAACGTGCATTGCTTTGTCCGGTATCGGGCACTTTGATGAGAAAATTCAGGATCAGTGCAACGAGTGCGCACCGGGTTGATTACAGCGTCGCAACTGGTGGCCTCTGGCTGGATAAGGGGGAGTGGCAATTACTCAAAGCAGAGGGCCTGGCTGGCGCGTTAAACCAGCTGGTAACCCAGCAGTGGCAGCAGCAAATTCGCGAAGACACCAGCCAGCAAAACTTTGCTGATATCTATAAAGATAAGTTTGGCGACGATACCTATCAGCGATTGCGCGAGGCCCGAGACTGGCTGATTAACCATCCTCAGAAAGCAGATCTGAGAGCCTACCTAATGGCGGAAGACCCCTATTCAGCCGAGCGTTAAGCGCACTGCATGTATAAAAGTGGCTAAAATTAACACTGTTTAGCCACTTGCGCAGGCTGGACATTGCTTCTACTACGCAGTGTCAGCCAGCGCGACAGATTTATAGCCACAGTAGAGGCGAAAAGGTGAAAACCTTGCCACAACTGGGCATGCCCCGGACGACATAGAGGCTGTCGACAAGGCTCTCATACGGCTGTTTTAGAGACTGGCTTGTGCCATCAAAGACTGCCACCAGAGTCGATTTATGTAGGCCTGGTTAATGGTGATCACTTCGCCAGGGGTCGGGGTGTTGATAACCACCCCTTGTTGCTGAGCGGCTTTGAGCACTCGCTCCAGAGGGTCGTACCAGCTGTGGAAGGCCAGATCAAAAGTCCCGTTATGAATGGGGGCCATGATTTTGCCACGCAGATCCAGATGCGCCTGCACACTTTGTTCTGGGGTCATATGAATATCTGCCCAGTCGCTATCATAGGCGCCTGTTTCTATCAGGGTATAGTCAAAGGGACCATAGCGTTCACCAATAGTTTTAAAGCCCGGAAAATAGCCTGAATCACCGCTGAAATACAGGCTCTCATGAGCCGTTTTTATAACCCAGGAACCCCATAGGGTACGATTCGCATCATTCAGGCCGCGTCCGGAAAAGTGTTGGGTCGGCGTAAAGGCCAGCATGATATCCTGCTCATGTTGCTCCTGCCACCAATCAAATGAGTGAATTTTTTCTGCTTCTATACCCCAGCGAATCAAATCACCCTCCACACCCAGTGGTACCAAAAACTGACGTGTTTTTGCGTTGAGTTGTTTCACAGCGTCTTTGTCGAGGTGGTCATAATGGTTATGCGAGATCAGCACTTTTTCTATCGGTGGCAGAGCATCAAGCGAAATTGGTGGCTGATGAAAGCGGCTTGGCCCGATAAATGAAAAAGGCGAAGCGCGCTCAGAGAAAACGGGGTCCAGCAACCAATAAGCGCCATTCACTTTTAGCAGCACTGAGGAATGGCCCAGCTTGATGATATGAATTCCTGAGTCTGACAAAGCATCCAGGTTAGCACGTGTAATCGTTTCTACCGGTAAGGCTTGCTTGGGCTCAGCGGCGATTTTGGTTTCGGTAAAAAAGCGCCAGGTGATCGCTAGCGTTTTGCTCAGACTGGTCGGCATGGTTGGGTGCAGGTTTTTAAACCGGCCGCCTTGAAAATGCTCAGACTGATAATTCTGAGACGGTACGTGTGCATTGAGATTAGAGATCATGGAACAGCCCCCTGTAATGCTGCCTAAAACAACGGCAAAAATAACAAACCACTTCTTCATTGTGCTACCTAAAAGTAAACTACACTGTGCAGTTTACTTTTATTTTGGCGCAAAAGTAAACTAAAAAGTATAAATTTTTATGGTTCGGTCTTTAAGTGGCTGACTGATAAAACTTAATCATTATGTCGTGGTGCTGAAAATAGTTGCCTGAGTTTATTTTTGAGTCCCCTGGCTTTTTTCAGCTTGTGGAGTAACACCCGACATTCATGGAAATTGATAGACAGGAGAGTCTCTTTTGGTGCACTGCCGACGATCCCGTAGCGGATCTTTTCTTCAGGCTGTATATCTATATAGGTGCCAAACAATTTGTCCCAGATGATCAATACGCCAGCAAAATTTTTATCCAGATAACACGGGTTGCTGGCATGGTGAATACGATGATGCGTTGGAGTATTAAATACCCATTCGAGCCAGCCAAGCTGACCGACAAGCTGCGTATGAACAAAAAACTGATAGGCGAGGTTAATGGCAACGATAGCCAGCACTGACTCGGGTGAAAAGCCCAACAGAATCATCGGGGTCCAGAAAAGCCACATTCCAACAACCGGGTACAATAAGCTTTGGCGAAAGGCGGTCGAGAAGTTCATATGCTTTGAACTGTGATGGACCACATGCGCCAGCCACAGCCAGTGTACTTTATGGGATGTACGATGAAACCAGTAATATAAAAAGTCCTGGAGTAAAAATGCGCCAATCAGGTTTAGAGGTGTCAGCGGCACGTCAAACAAGGCAAAAGTATGGAGCCAATAGAACAGCGGCATCAACAGGATTAAGGCCAGCATATCACTGCCCTGGTGCAGTAAAGCAAGTGCTACGTTGTGCAAGCTATCCCTGAGGCGATAATGCCGCCGGGCAACGCGGTACTCTGCTGCAATGGCAACAATAAAAACCGGGCTGAGAAGCAGTAAAATGAGTTCAACAGGGAGCATACAGGGCCTCCAGTCGGGTCAATGCAAGGTTGATGTCTCGTGTAACAACACGGCGAAGCACAAAGCCTGGTAAATACCTGGGCGCCGCAAAGCGTACATGGTAATCAACCCGGGTGGATTGCTTGTCAGTACTGCGACGCAGACGGATCTCGCCATGATGTTGCTTAACCGGGAAGTCGCCAACGATCTGATAGCGAATCGCATGTTCGTCGGCGTGCAGGATCTGCTCATAAAATCGGATCCCGAGCATGCTGACTTCCCGGATACAGCCACTGCCGCCCCGGATAGCTGGGTGGACAGCACTCTGAACGACTTTAAATCGCGCGTTAAAAAAGCGACCCAACTGTTGGTGGTCCAGCAGGGTTTCGAGCACTGTATGGGGCTCAGCAGGGATCACTTTTTGACAAAGAATGTTGACCATAGATAGTTCCTTACGCATCGTTTTGTCTAGTGTAAGTAAGGTTTATCTGGCAATCTTGCGAATAGGCGACGTAAATTTGTCCAAATACGACATGGAAAATACTTTAGACAAAAATTACTTTAATGGTGTGCTGCTTTATCTGGAGCATCAGGGGGTGACTCTGGACAGTACTTTAGTTCAGTCTAAGACTATCGAGTCTGAATTAGGTACCCGAGTCCCGTTAGCTGATTACGAA
The DNA here is from genome assembly GCF_024124545.1 of Pseudoalteromonas sp. XMcav2-N. Taxonomy (GTDB): domain Bacteria; phylum Pseudomonadota; class Gammaproteobacteria; order Enterobacterales; family Alteromonadaceae; genus Pseudoalteromonas. The sequence goes on along the minus strand of NZ_JAMXSF010000011.1, from coordinate 126,480 downwards.
CAGGTTTTGCAGTTAGGGGCTGAGCGAACCGGCGACCCTCTGTTTGGCTTTCACCTTGGTCAATATATACAGTCTGCTGATTATGGGGTATTGGGTTACTTGGTGGAAAGCTGTGAAAACTTAAACCAGGCACTGTCGGCGCTGCTGCGCTACGATCAGCTGGTGGCCAATATAGCGCAGGCTGTTTTTCATCGCGAGGGCGCACTGGCAGTGATTGACTGGCTGCCAAATTCACAGGCTTCTCGCCATGTCATTCTGCGTAATCTGACCGGTTGGGTAGCTATGGTACGTACTCTGGTCCCTAAGCCTGTTTCACCCGAGTATATCAATTTAACCTGCACATTAAGTGAAGCAGAACTGTCGCTACTGGCTGGCTGGTTTGGCTGTAAGGTATTTGGCAATCAGCCTCGTAACCAGATAGCATTTCCGCACGTTTATCTGTTGCTGCCTTTCAGGCGTGCTAATCAAGTGATGCGCGAGGAGCTGCTGCGGCTGTCTGATAAGGCGCTGATACAATTGCAACAGCACCAGTCGCTTGCGATGCAGATCCGCATTATGCTGGCTGCCAGCGTCGATCTGGGTCAGTGTCAGTTGAGCGAGATAGCAGCAGCCCTGAATAAATCGGGACGTCAGATACAAAGGCAGTTAAAACAATGTGATACCAGTTATTCTCAGCTGTTGACTGAAGAGCGGCTCAGACGTACTCAAGATTTGCTGGGTACTATGCCACTGGCTGAATTGGCAAGGGAGTTAGGGTTTAACGAACAGGCTGCGTTTAACAAAGCCTTTAAGCGCTGGTATGGGTGTTCACCGGGGGCATTCAGAAAACACAGTGGTAATAAACCACAGAATTGAAGCCCGCCTCAGGCTATGGGGCATTTTTAGCCCCGTTGTCCGAAGTATTAAGTGAAATTGGTATTACCAGGTAATACACACAGAGCCACCGCCAGTACCAGGTTCTGGCTGCTGGTCCATATGACAGCCCGCACCACCTGAGCATGCACCGTTACCACCACCAACTTGCGGCGTCATCTTATTGTTGATTGTGTGAGATTGCTGAGACAGGTTTTTGTAGTTCTTCTTGGTCAGAGTTAACTTCATGATTAGTCCTTTTATAATTGAGTTGATTATATGCCAGCCTCTACAATTAGTTTGCAGAGCTGTGCAAAATTTATACTGAACTATAAATGGCTCGTTGTATAGGTTGAATGTTAATCAGTGTAAATGAATTGTTTTTGATCTGCCAAGGAGGGGATTGGCAGATCAGGAGATACGCGTTACAGCGACTCGCTATATTCTGTCAGGATTTGCTCAATCCAGACAGCGATGCGTTCGTCACTCTTTTCGTACTGGCTGTCTTCGTCCAGGGCAAGGCCTACAAACTGGCTTTTATCTTCCGTAAGTGCTTTAGATGCTTCAAACTCATAATCGGCAGTATTGGGCCAGTAGCCTATAAAGTTAACACCTTGTGGGGCAATTTTATCGTGCAACATACCCAGTGCATCTTGAAACCACTGTCCATAGCCTTGCTGGTCACCCATACCAAACAGTGCGATGGTTATGCCTGCGAGATCAACCTCGTCGATATCATCCCAATGCGATTCCCAGTCTTCCTGCAACTCGCCGAAATCCCAGGTTGAGATACCAAAAATCACAAAGTCGAATTGCTCTGCGTTTTTTAACGGCTCATCTTTGATATTGTGGAGCGACAGAATGTCTTTACCTATGATCTCCTGCATTTTTTCTGCTGCCATTTCTGTGTAGCAGGTAGTTGAACCGTAAAATAACCCGATCTGCATAGTAGTCTTCGCTCAATTGGCTGTTATTATATGGCGCGAAGTCTACCTTATGGTGTAATGAATTGATACAGGCGGCCCGTGACCGATTTAGAAATATCTGACCCAAGCATGCACAACAATAGTGAACTGATAGAATCTTTCCTTGATATGCTCTTTCTGGAGCAGGGGCTCAGCGACAACACCCTGGCTGCCTACCGTGCAGACCTGGATAAGTTTGTACGTTACGTTAGTGCGCATCATGATAACAAACCTCTGTTAACTATCAGTGGTGCGGATGTAGAGGCCTATCTGGCCTACCGGGTAGACGAAGGGCTCAAACCACGCAGTACGGCTCGTGCAATGAGTGCACTCAAGCGTTTTTATGCCTACTGGGTGACTAAGCAGGCAATCGCAGCGAGCCCTCTGACCCACATTGCCCAGCCTAAATTATCGCAATCTCTGCCAAAAACGCTCAGTGAAGAGGAAGTCGAGGCCTTACTCAGTGCCCCCGATGTTGAAGACCCAATGGGTCTCAGAGATAAAGCTATGCTGGAGTTGTTGTACGCAACGGGATTGCGAGTCACTGAATTGGTTGGCCTGCGGATGGAACAAATAAACCTGAGACAAGCAGTATTATTGGTTCGAGGTAAAGGCGGCAAAGAAAGGCTGGTCCCGATGGGAGAAGAAGCATTGCGCTGGGTCGAACAATTTTTAAAGGTTGGTCGTGCTCAGATGGTCAAACACGCTAATGACTTTGTTTTCCCATCTAAACGGGGGATTGGCATGACGCGGCAAACTTTTTGGCATCGCATCAAACACTATGCTATGTTGGCAGACGTTAAGTCACCGTTATCGCCACACACGCTGCGTCATGCGTTTGCAACACATTTGCTAAATCATGGGGCGGATCTTCGAGTTGTACAAATGATGTTAGGCCATAGCGATTTGTCGACAACCCAGATTTATACGCATGTTGCCAGTGAGCGACTGAAAACGCTTCATCAGCAACATCATCCTAGGGCGTGATGGAATTTATTTGCAGTAATCCGGTCCTAGTGATTAACCAGAGCAATTTTACGAGAAAAACATGAAAAAGTTACTTTTAGCAGCGTCGCTTGCTTTCAGTGTGGGTGCTTTTGCCGACACAACACAAGAAGTCTCTCCGATGGCGGTGAGCCCTATCGCGTCTCAGTTTGCTGAGCTGGGTTTATCTGTAAAGAGCGTATCGGACAGTCCAATCACGGGCCTTAAAACTGTGATCACCGACAAAGGCGTATTCTACGCCAGTCCAAATGGTCAATATCTGGTGCAGGGCACTATGATTGATGTAGCGAATCGCCGTAACATCACTGAGGATGCGTTGAGCGACGTACGTAAGAGTGGTGTCGCACAATATCAGGATTCAATGATAGTGTACAAAGCCGAGAACGAAAAACACCAGATCACCGTTTTCACTGACATTACCTGCGGCTACTGCCGTAAACTACACCGTGAGCTGGAAGACTATCTGGCGGCCGGTATTACTGTTAAGTACCTGGCATTTCCACGTGGCGGCCTCAGTGGTAATGGTTACAAGAGTCTGATGAACGTCTGGTGCGCTGAGGATGCGGCATCAGCTATGACTGAAGCGAAGGCGGGTAATGAGGTACCGGACATTAAAAATTGTCAGGCTCCGGTTGCTGAGCATTACCAGCTAGGTCAGAGCTTTGGTATTTCTGGTACTCCGGCTATCGTGTTGGAAGATGGTAGCATGATCCCTGGCTATCAGCCGGCTGACGCGTTGGCAAAAATATTAAATCAGGGAAGTAAAAAATCCTAAATCTGAGGTATACTCTCAGCATTTCTAAAAAGGCCTGCGGGCCTTTTTTGCTTTGTGGAGTTGTCCTTCACATTATCAGGTAGTTCAGAGAGTGTTATGCAAACAGAGATCCGGCCCAGATTACGCGTCGATGACAGTCATTTACCCGCCCATCTTCACCCGGTTATTAAACAGATTTATGCTGCAAGGGGTGTGAAAGACGCCGTAGAACTTGATAACAGTGCGGCTACTTTGCTGGATTTTCGGTTGTTTCGTGACATGGACAAGGCCTGTGCCTTGCTTGAAACGGCGCTGCATCAGCAGCAAAGCGTGCTAATTGTCGGGGATTTCGATGCCGATGGTGCAACCAGCACCGCGGTGTTAATGGAAGGGCTACGCTTGTTTGGGTTGCAACGGGTTGACTATCTGGTGCCAGATCGTTTCAGCCTGGGGTATGGATTGAGTCCTGCATTGGCAGAGCAAATTGTTCAGTTGGCACCACAACTGGTGATCACGGTCGACAATGGAATTTCCTGTCTCGCGGGCATAGATATCGTTAAGCAGGCCGGTATTTCGGTACTGGTTACTGATCATCACTTACAGGGCGAACAACTACCCAATGCCGATGCCATTGTTAACCCGAACCGCCATGATTGCCAGTTTCCTTCAAAATCCATTGCCGGAGTTGGCGTGGCGTTTTATCTGCTGGTGGCTTTTCGTCATCATTTGCGTGAGTCGGGCTATTTTGAGCGCCAGGGACTCACTCAGCCGAACCTTGCGTCCTTGCTGGACATTGTTGCTCTGGGCACTGTGGCGGATGTGGTTGCGCTGGATGCTAATAACCGGACTTTGGTACATCAGGGCCTGGCACGTATTCGCAAAGGTCAGACCCGGCCCGGGATCAGAGCATTGATTGAAGTGGCGAACCGCACGGCGACCAGGCTCAATGCCAGCGATTTTGGTTTTGCACTGGCGCCAAGACTGAATGCCGCAGGCAGGCTGGATGACATGAGCCTGGGGATTGCTTGCCTGTTATCCAAAGAAGAGCATCAGGCACGGCGCATCGCCGCTCAGCTGGATAGCCTCAACCAGGAAAGACGCGAGATTGAGCAGGGGATGCAGCAAGAAGCGCAGGCGGTACTAGAGCGTCTGGTCGCTGCCCAGCAAAGCATTCCCGATGCGGTGTGTTTATATCAGGACGACTGGCATCAGGGGGTTATTGGGATCCTCGCGGGCAGATTGAAAGAAAAGTATCACCGTCCTGCGATTATTTTTGCCCAGGGCGATAACGACGAAATCAAGGGGTCGTGCCGCTCGATTGAAGGATTACACATGCGCGATTTGCTGGAGCAGATCAACACCCGTAACCCGGACTTAATCGTTAAATTTGGCGGTCATGCAATGGCGGCCGGATTGACTATCAGAGAGGCAGACTTTAGCGACTTTAAACACTCCTTTGAAACCCTGGTCAGCGAAACCCTCAGCGAAGAGCATAAGCAGTCGGTATTACTAACCGACGGTGAACTGCCGGCTGAGTGTTTTAATATGGACTTTGCCATGTTACTGCAACAGGCAGGCCCCTGGGGACAGCATTTTCCTGAGCCGGTGTTTAGTGGCGTGTTTGAGCTGGTGCAGCAGCGTATTGTGGGCGATAAGCACCTTAAGCTGGTGCTTAAACACGCAAGCGGTAAACTGGTAGATGCCATTGCATTTAACGTCGATGTGCGTGCCTGGCCTAACACGGCTGCACAGGCGGCAGAGCTGGCTTATCAGCTGGATATCAACGAGTTTCGTGGTAAGTTTACGCTGCAATTAATCGTCAGAGAGATCCGTGCCTGCTAACAATTGCGATAAAGGCACAAAATGTTCTTATCTGGGGCTGATATCTATGCCTATTATTTGTTAGTATTGGCCGTTTAGACCGCTTATATAATCTTTAGACACAGCGGTCACACTATTTTCAGTCCAGTGGCACACAATTTTTGTCATTGGCTACGTCACCATCACGTAAATTGGAGTAATGTGAATGTTTGAAGTGAATCCTGTGATTAATCAAATCAAGGAAATTCGCGAACGTACTGAACTTCTTCGGGGGTATCTTTGACTATGCTCTGAAACAAGAGCGGTTAGAAGAAGTTAATGCGGAACTAGAAGATCCAGCCGTCTGGAATGAGCCTGAAAAGGCACAAGCGCTGGGCCGAGAAAAGTCGAGCCTGGAAACCATAGTCGAAACCATAGACAATCTGGTAAGCGGTGCAGATGATGCCGAAGGCCTGGTTGAGCTGGCTGTTGAAGCTGAAGACGAAGAAACCTTTGCCGAAGCTGAGCAGGAAGTACAGGGCCTGAATGCCCAGCTTGAAAAGCTGGAGTTCCGTCGTATGTTCTCCGGCGCACAAGACAGCAACGATGCCTATCTCGATCTGCAAGCTGGTTCCGGTGGTACAGAGGCCCAGGACTGGTGCAACATGTTGTTGCGTATGTATCTGCGTTGGGCGGAAGCGAAAGGCTTTAAAACCGAAATCGTTGAAGCAACAGATGGTGACGTAGCGGGGATCAAAGGGGCAACACTGCGTGTCAGCGGTGAATATGCTTACGGTTGGCTGCGCACAGAAACCGGTGTACACCGTTTGGTTCGTAAGAGCCCGTTCGACTCAGGAGGCCGTCGTCATACATCATTTGCTTCAGCATTTGTGTATCCGGAAATCGACGACAACATTGAGATCGACATCAACCCGGCAGACTTACGCATCGACGTATATCGCGCATCGGGTGCCGGTGGTCAGCACGTTAACCGAACAGAATCGGCGGTACGTATTACCCACTTGCCAACCAATACCGTGGTGCAGTGTCAGAACGATCGTTCACAGCATAAAAACAAAGATCAGGCTATGAAACAGTTAAAAGCAAAACTGTTTGAGTTGGAGCTGCAAAAGCAAAACGCTGAAAAGCAGGCCCAGGAAGATGCTAAGTCAGACATTGGTTGGGGCAGCCAGATCCGTTCTTATGTACTAGATGACTCTCGTATTAAAGACCTGCGCACCGGTGTTGAGAACCGTAATACCCAGGCAGTCCTGGACGGTGACCTTGACAAATTTATCGAAGCCAGCCTGAAATCAGGCCTATAATCAACAAGCTAAACTAAGAGCTAAAAAATGACAGAGCAAATCCAAGACGAGAATAAACTCATTGCTGAGCGTCGTGCTAAATTGGATGCAATTCGTGATAATTGCAGCGCCAATGGCCATCCGAACACCTTCCGCCGTGAAGACTATACGGCTGATCTACAGGCTAAGTTTGGTGATAAGTCAAAAGAAGAGCTGGTTGAGTTAGATCATCAGGTCTCTGTGGCTGGCCGTATCCTTGCCAAACGTGGTCCTTTCCTTGTTTTACAAGACATGAAAGGTCGTATTCAGGCATATGCGTCTAAAGACGTACAAAAAGAGCTGAAAGCCAAATATGGTCAGCTGGACATCGGCGACATCATTGGTGTGTCTGGTCCGCTACACAAATCTGGTAAAGGCGACTTGTATGTGGATATGGTGCAGTACGAGCTACTGACCAAGTCACTGCGTCCACTGCCAGAGAAATTCCACGGCTTAACGGATCAGGAAGCTAAGTATCGTCAGCGTTATGTTGATCTGATCACCAACATGGAAACCCGTGAGACCTTCCGTATTCGCTCTAAAGTGATTGAAGGCATTCGTCGCTTCCTGGCTGAGCGTGACTTTATGGAGGTTGAAACGCCAATGCTGCAGGTGATCCCGGGTGGTGCAACAGCACGTCCGTTCGTGACTCACCACAATGCGCTGGACATCGACATGTATCTGCGTATCGCGCCAGAGCTTTATCTTAAGCGCCTGGTTGTGGGCGGCTTTGATCGCGTTTTCGAGATCAACCGTAACTTCCGTAACGAAGGTCTGTCGACTCGTCACAATCCGGAATTCACTATGATTGAATTCTATCAGGCGTACGCAGATTACAACGATCTGATGAACCTGACAGAAGACATGTTGCGTACTGTGGCACAGGACGTACTGGGTACTACTACTGTGGTTAACACGGTGAAGAACGCGGAAGGCGAAGTGCTTGAAACCATCGAGTATGATTTCGGTAAAGCGTTTGAGCGTTTGTCTATGGCGGATGCGATCATCAAGTATGGTCCGGACGCTGAAGCCTCAGCGCACATCTTTAAAGATCCAGAAAACCACTTTGATGAACTAGTCGCATACGCGAAGAAAGTACACGTGAAGATCCCTGAGAAATGCGTTTGGGGTGCTGGTAAGTTCCTGTGTGAAATCTTTGAAGAAACCGCGGAGCATAAACTGATCCAGCCGACTTTCATCACAGAATATCCGTGGGAAGTGTCGCCGCTGGCACGTCGCAATGACGAAAACCCGTTTATCACTGATCGCTTTGAGTTCTTCGTAGGTGGTCGTGAGCTGGCAAATGGTTTCTCGGAGCTGAACGATGCCGAAGATCAGGCTGCGCGTTTTGCCCGTCAGGTTGAAGAAAAAGATGCAGGTGATGACGAAGCAATGCACTTCGATGATGACTACATCCGTGCACTTGAATACGGCTTGCCGCCAACGGCAGGTGAGGGGATTGGTATTGACCGTCTGGTGATGCTATTTACTGACTCTCCGACTATCAAAGACGTTATCCTGTTCCCGCATATGCGACCTCAGGCTGACTAAGCCAGTCATTCAGAACAAACGAATTAGAAAAGCGCCTTTGGCGCTTTTCTTTTATGTATGTAAGAGATCTCTGCTATGAGCCCGTTTAAGTCTCAAGATATTTATAAAAGCACAGTAAAATCAGGTATTAGTTTAGCAGGTAACCCTGTAGGCCAAACTTGGGTTCGTTGAGAACAGCTGGCATATCCAGCGCTTTTGCCTATACTGCTGTGATTATGAAAGGATGCAAAAAGACCTCTGACCATGTCGCAACAAAAGTCAAAAGCACAGCACGACCAGGCAAGGATGAATTACTGCCGTAGCTGTATCAGTGAATTTCAGCGTTTAGGCTATGTAGATGCCTTTATTTCGGAAGAAACCTCCCGCAAGCAATCCCTTTTGGACCACTTTAATATACAGTCAGATCCTAAAAGTGACTAATTTATGACAAATTAATCGGCAAAGCGCTGTAAAACACACCAAGCTGAACAATCTATCACCATACAGTGCTTTTTTACAAGAAAAGTATTTGACATATTTTCACGGTTCTATATTATACGCCCCACAAAGACGGAGAGGTGGCCGAGTGGCTGAAGGCGCTCCCCTGCTAAGGGAGTATAGGGTTTGTAGCCCTATCGAGGGTTCGAATCCCTCCTTCTCCGCCATTTATTTAAATGGTATCTTTGTAGTAAAACGGACGCGTAGCTCAGCTGGATAGAGTACCTGGCTACGAACCAGGCGGTCGGAGGTTCGAATCCTCCCGCGTCCGCCACTTCTCTTAAGTGGTTAAATAAAAGGAATCGGATTCAGGAAGTTGGAGGTTCACTCTCCATAAAGTACGTCCCGGTCCGCCACTTCTCTTGAGTGGTTAAATAAAAAGACTACAGCAATTCAGGTAGTAAAATAGAATTGAACGACGGACGCGTAGCTCAGCTGGATAGAGTACCTGGCTACGAACCAGGCGGTCGGAGGTTCGAATCCTCCCGCGTCCGCCACTTCCTTCAAGTGGTTAAACATGAAGTACTGAAGAGTAAAAACTTAAGAAACGGACGCGTAGCTCAGCTGGATAGAGTACCTGGCTACGAACCAGGCGGTCGGAGGTTCGAATCCTCCCGCGTCCGCCACTTTCTTCAAGTGGTTAAACATGAAGTGCTGAAGAGTATAAACTTAAGAAACGGACGCGTAGCTCAGCTGGATAGAGTACCTGGCTACGAACCAGGCGGTCGGAGGTTCGAATCCTCCCGCGTCCGCCACTTCCACTTCAGGAAGTGAGCAATCAACCGACGAGAGTCGGTTTTTTTGTATCTGAAATTTGGTGTGAGTTACTTCAGCTGGATAGAGTGTCTGGCTACGAACCAGGCGGTCGGAGGTTCACTCTCCACAAAAGACGTCCCGAGCCCGCCACTTCCACTTCAGGAAGTGAGCAATCAACCGACGAGAGTCGGTTTTTTTGTGTCTGAAATTTGGTGTGAGTTACTTCAGCTGGATAGAGTACCTGGCTACGAACCAGGCGGTCGGAGGTTCACTCTCCACAAAAGACGTCCCGAGCCCGCCACTTCCACTTCAGGAAGTGAGCAATCAACCGACGAAAGTCGGTTTTTTTGTGTCTGAAATTTGGGTAGTTTGGTACGAGTGGACACACGTCCATATGAAGGGCTACCAGCGCGTAACGCGTGTTATCGACATCCATGTCTCGCGTTCAGCAAGCTGCGACGATAATTAATCGTCGGTCTGCGTCGCCCTATCTTAAATAGTTGCAAATGAGGGGGTGGCGACACACAATTCTCGTACCCTTCGTTTTTCTCAGCAGGCATTTTGTGCGCCAGCCTATATATTCTTTCCTGATACTTGCTATCAGCATCATCACACTGGCTTTTTCATGGCAGGTCGACGCCATTCAGGTCGGCGCCGAGCGCGGTGACAAGTATCTGCCGTTACTAAAAGGCAAACGGGTGGGTCTGGTGGTTAACCAAAGTGCGCGAGCGCATGGCCAGCACTTGCTGGATTACCTGATAGACCATCAGGTCGATGTGGCTCGGATCTTTGCTCCTGAACATGGTTTTAGGGGAGACAGGGGGGCAGGAGTTTACATTACTGATGGTAAGGATACGAAAACAGGGATACCCATAGTCTCTTTATATGGCGCCAATAAAAAACCAAAACCTGAACAACTCACAGACATTGATATTCTGGTATTCGATATCCAGGATGTAGGCGTGCGTTTTTATACATATCTCAGTACGATGTTTCTGACCATGGAAGCGGCTCAGCAAAATGGTCTCAGTTACCTGGTGTTAGACCGACCAAACCCCAATATTGCCTACGTTGAGGGTCCTGTTCTGGATAATCACTTTCGTTCCTTTGTCGGCATGGTCCCGGTGCCGATTTTACATGGGATGACACTGGGTGAGCTGGCACGTATGATAGTGGGTGAAAGATGGCTGGCCGGTGATGGCGCTCTTAGTCTGACAGTGGTCCCCGTTGCCGATTACAGTGCTCAGCATGAGTATGTGCTGCCTATCGCGCCGAGTCCCAATTTACCCAATCAACAGGCAATACACCTTTACCCGTCTTTGTGTCTATTTGAGGCTACGCGTGTATCTGTGGGAAGGGGGAGTGATTTTCCATTCCAGGTCTTTGGCCACGACCAAATCAGACTTGGCTCATTGGCCTTTACACCGCGTGCGATACCTGGTGTCGCAGCTCATCCTAAGTTACAGGGAAAGGCTGTATTCGCCACGGATCTGCGGCATTCTGAACAACGTGGATTCTCGTTAAACTGGTTAGTGCAGGCACAAGCTGCTTTTACGCAGCACAATGAAGTACTGATTAACTCTCCCGGCTTCTTTGACAAGTTGGCAGGAACCGATGTGGTCCGTCAGGCACTGGCACAAGGTCTAAAAGCACATCAGATAGAAGCTATCTGGCAGCAGGAAGTACAGACGTTTAAGACACGCCGTCTGCCTTACCTGCTTTATAAACGATAATATGAGTTTAGTCGTGAAAAATAGCACGCATATTATCATTGGCCCGATCAATGCGGCGTTGCCAGTGTAGGTTGGACTGTGCCAGAGAGACAAAAAGCGTATCTATCAGGTAGCACTGCGATGCACGTGTGAGTATCGCACTGTGGCTAACTGGCTCCGTTTCCTGAACGGTGTAGAGTACATGATCGGCGAGTTCGCTCAGTTGAGAGTCGCCAAAGCGAGTAATTGCAAATAAACGGCACTCATTCAGTTTCGCTTGTTCGGCCAATTTAAGCAGTGCCTTGGTCTGACCGGAATTGCTGATAACTATCAGTAAATCTTCTTTGCCCAGTGAGGCTATATAGCTGGCAGCACTGTATTCATCACTATGACAGACTGCTGAAATCCCCACCTTTTGCAGTTTAAATGAAAAGTCTTGGGCGACAGACCCTGACGCCCCTTTTGCACAGATCAGTACCTTACGTGCGCTTTTCAGAATCTGTACCGTGCGTTCAAACTCTGAACCGTTATTGAGCTTTTGCGTTGCGGTCAGGGTTTTGTGCTGATTGGCAATGAGTTTTTCGCTGATATCAGCCAAAGAGTCATTCTGCTCAAACTGTGTAGAGCGAGACTCCTGAGCAGAAGCCTGCTCATTCAGGGCATCCACAACAGCGAGTTTGAACGCCGGGAAACCCCGGTAACCTAATTTTTGTGCAAACTTTACGACACTTGACTGACTGACGCCGGCTGCTTTGGCCAGCTCAATTGACGACAAGGTACGTATCTGAGTCCCCGAACTAAGGGTAAAGTCGGCGAGTTTTGCCTCACTTTGTGAGAGAGTTGGCCTTAATGCCTTTATTTTAATAAAAGTAGACATGCGCTTCACTTGGTAACCTGTATTAACAGAGATGTCCATATTATAGGTTCAAAGATGACAATGTGATAGATCGGAAAGATATATTATTGCGCTTTTTAATCTGGTTGGTACCTAAATAAGTTCTTTTTGTTGCGTTTGTAAATTCAGCTGGGAAAAGCTTGGATTTTTCCACGCAACTATTTAAGCTAACGGGTTTACAGCTTGATCTAATAATTAGTAATAGGGAACCTATGTCCTGGTATTCGATTTTACCGCCTTTGATAGCCATTGCCGTGGTGTTCTGGCGTAAAGAGGTCATTGTGGCGCTGATCCTGGCGTTGATCTCTTCAGAATTTCTGCTTGCCCTCAATGGCGAGGGTAATGCGCTTTTTACCACCTTTATTAATAGTATTGAGCGCATCGTGAGTGTGGCAACTTCCCCAGGAAACAGCCGGATCCTGTTGTTTAGTATCGCTATTGGTGCGCTGCTGGCATACATCAGAGAGTCTGGTGGAGTCGGAGCAACGGTTAACAGGTTGCTCAATATCGGAGTGGCAAAGAGCAAGCGCCAGGTTGGTCTGTTGACTATGTTCACTGGTATGGCTGTATTCATAGAGTCGAACATGAGTGTGCTGACTTCAGGGATCGTGTCCCGGGGGCTGTTCGACAAGTTTAAAATGAGCCGCGCACGACTTGCTTATATCATCGACAGTACCAGTGCCCCTGTGTGTATTCTTATTCTACTCAATGGCTGGGGGGCTTATGTACTGGGGCTGCTGAGCAACTATGAGCTGGAGCAGTCTGCGGTCAGTATTTTGTGGGGCAGTGTGGCTTTTAATTTTTACGCCATTATCGCTTTGCTTATCGTCTTTTACACCATTGTTTTCGATAAAGTCCATGGTCCGATGAAAGTGGCGGAACAAGCACTGGCAAAGCAGGACCAGGAAATTGACAAAGGCCCGGCCGCCAGTAAGGCGCGCTTTATGTTAGTGCCACTGGCTACGCTCATCATCAGTATGCTTGGCTTTATGTTGTGGACAGGTGGTGGTGAACTGGCTCAGGGCAGCGGCTCGAAGTCTGTCTTGTATGCCACGGTCCTGGCAACAGCAGTGGCTTACTTACTGCTACTCAAGGCACGTCATTTTACGCATCAACAACTGGTTGATGTGGGCTTTAAAGGCATGGGTGAACTACTGCCTTTGGTCAGTATTGTTTTGCTGTCTCTGACTTTGGGTGCAAGCCTAAAAGAGTTGGGTACCGGAGTGTTTGTGGCATCATTAGTAGGTGATTACTTACCTGTGTACTTTATTGTGCCTGTGCTGTTCTTAACTGGTGCGGTGATGTCTTTCACCACAGGTACTTCCTGGGGAACCTTCGCGATTTTGATCCCCATCGGTGTACCATTGATCCAGACTCTGGGGCTACCACCGTCGTTGGTTGTTGGTGCGATACTCAGTGGGGGAATTTTTGGTGATCATTGTTCTCCTATTTCAGACACCAGCGCGGTTTCTGCTCTGGCTTCTGGGTGTGATTTACTGACCCATGTTAAAACTCAACTTCCTTACGCTATGGTGGGCGGAGCGCTGGCATTGATCTGCTTCTTTATTGCCAGCGTGGTGATGATTTAAGTTGGCCATTCGCCAGCCGAGTCAGGCTGGCGACGTTAAGGACAAGCATACACATTACCTGGTGCAGGAATTATGGTCGTTAGATGACCCTCTGTGTTTTTGTCCAATGCTAACATCTGACCCTGTGACAGCTCTGAAAATTCGGTTACATCTTGCAGTGCATTCAGCACCGACTGCTTAATTTCTAACAGGGTCTTACTACGGCAGTCAGCGACAAACCAGGTATCATTATCACTGTGAACCAGCCGACCATAAAAGCGTTGCTCGTTGAGCTGCTGATGCTGTTGGTCAAAGTGCTTATCAAGCGCTTGTTTTTGTTCCCGGATATGCGTGACATAATGGCCCTGCTCAACACTGTGGGTTTCGACCTGCTCATAGTCATCAAAGCTCAGAGCGTACACGGGCAATGCTGCATGTTGAGATTGCTCCTGAGTTATCATGACCGTAGCCAACACTATGAGTGCGCCGCATGCCAGGATCCACTGGCTTCTTTGCCACCAGCTGATCTGCTTAGGGCCGGAGTTCGCAGCGCGACAAATGTGTTTTAGGTGTCGCTGATCAAATGCAGACGGTTTGCTTTGTTTCTTGGCTTGCTGATAAGCCTGTTTGAGCTGTTCTGTTGGTGACTGGTTATTCATCATCTGCTCCTAATTCGTTTTTCAGCGCGGCTCGCGCATAGCGTAGTCGGGTTTTGATGGTTTCCTGTGCAGAGTCCGTAATACTGGCAATCTGTTGCAGGGAAAATCCTTCCAGTTGCAGGCTTATTGCTTCTCTTTGCGCTAAAGGCAGCGACAGAATTGCGTTGTACAAGGGCTGATGTGAGCGTGTTTCGTGTTCTGCCAGAGCAGGTATATGCTGTTCTGGGCTCTCCATATAAGCTAACTTGTTTTGTCGACGTAGCTCATCGATCAACGCGTTTCTGGCCACTTTGAACAAAAAGGCCTTGGGCGCCTGACTGGTATGATATGCCTGGCGTTTCTCAACAACGGTCAGCCAGGTTTTCTGACACACATCTTTAGCCAGTTCACTGTCACTTTGGGTAAGTAAAAAGTGATATAAATCATGGTTGTATTTGTCTATAGCCAGTTCAAGATACTTATTCTCTCCGCTCAGTTTAAACGCATGTAAAGGATCTGCTGGCTCCGGTTCGGTTGCCGTCAGCCAGTTTTTTAGAGCAAGTAGCATAGGCGTTTCCTTATTGTTATGTGTGCGCCCAACAAGTGCACCAGGCAGATTTACACTGGTGCACAGCCTTGATATTAATTCTGGTTGAGCTTGAACTCCAGCACGACTTTTTGTCCAGGCTGTGGTTGAGGCTGACCATTGATGATTTGGGGTCTATATTTCCAGCGTTTTAACGCTTTAAGCGCTTCACGGTTGAACACGCGCTTAGGCTCTGCATTGGCAACCCGGGCATCGATGACGGTTCCTGTTTCTGAAATTGTAAAATGCAGCTCAACCCAGCCTTGTGTGCCATCTCGCGCAGCGGTGACTGGATAGCGTGGTTCAACCCGAACGATCGGCGTAGCCTGATTGTCTGTCGGTGTCATCAGGGTACTCATTTGTATCGGACCTGTTTCTATGGTGGGCGCGGATCCCAACCCGGCCAGACCAATGAGCGGCTCTTCAGCGCTCAGTGTCGGCTTTGGTGGGGCCTTGGCCACAGGCTTTGGTGGAGGTGGCAGCTTGTCTCTGACTTCGACCGGGCTATCTTTTTTCAGCGTAGGTAAAGAAACCGGGGTATAGGTGATCGGATTTTGTTTAAACTCCAGTTCCTGACTGATCAGATGCTGCATAAAGGCAAACGCAGCAAAGGTGACACCACAGGCACCTATAAACGACAGTAAAACTTTATTCAGTGTTTGATAAGGGCGGGGTGACTGTTCTGCTAAAAATTGACCGTTCATAGGCATACTCCTTGATGATTTATCTATAAAACGGTGCTGAGGTCAAAAAGGGGTGAACTAGTTAGCGTTTTTTTTTCCGATTACGTTAGAATGCGCAAAATAGCGAAACAGATTTACCTGACTATCTGGTCATCACAAAAGGCTTTATGGCTTGGCCGGCATGATAGTTTTACGGCATGTGGGAGAAAAAATGCAACTACTGGATATAGATAAAACACGTTACAGAAAGCACCTGAACATAGTGATTGCAGTATGCATTGTAGCTCTGGTTGCGGGCAGCTTAGGGTTTGCCCGGATTTTGATAGTTGCCTTTCCGGATCCGGATGGCAGTCACTTTCACTGGAACCTGACTGGGGTGGTGCTGACGTGTGCGATAATCGCTGTGGTGCTCAAACAGGTGCAGTATCACCCGTTTATGTATGAGGTGAATTATGTCTGGCAACTCAAACAGGCGCTCAATAAAGTCACCCGGAAAATGGCTAAGGTAAAAACAGCAGCGCAACAAGGTGATGTAGATGCAATGCTAGCAATGCAGTTTAGTTACAGTGGTTCACGTCAGTTGTGGCAGCTGGACGACAATACGTTGACTATGGAAGAACTGGGCATTTGGCAGGCGGAGCTTGATGCGCTGACTAAACAGTATCAGGTGACGCTGGATCTGGCTCAATATGACGCCTCTTTGTTGGAAAAGTTCTAGCCTATATGAGGGCAGGCAGAAAAGCATTTTAGCGGCGCAAGTATGACACAAGGTCTTTAGCTGGAATAGAAAGTGAAGTTGTTCCTTGAGGTTTTTTTGATGCTGTACATGGCGACATCGGCACACTCCACCAGGCCTTTCAGATTTTCCGCATGCTGAGGAAAATGCGCTATGCCGATACTGGCACCCACAGCCAGTTCTGTTTGCCCATCGCGGTATTCAAAGGACATAGGCTGATTAATTGATTCGAGCAGGGTCTGGGCCAAACGAGTGAGCTCTTGCTGCGTAATGTCCAACCGAGCTACCAAAAATTCATCGCCTCCCCAGCGGCATACCAGGTCGGTTGAATCCATAGTGCCAGATAGCTGGCTGGCTATGTGCTTGAGCAGTGCGTCTCCAGCATTATGACCGTAAACGTCGTTGATGGGCTTAAACTTATCCAGGTCGATCAACATCAGGCTAAAGGTGTACTGATTGTCTATCCAGTCCAGTAGCAAGAGCTCTGCGCCGTAACGGTTATAAAGCCCCGTCAGACTATCCCGCTGAGCACGCTTGTTGAGCTGGTTCAGCATGGTTTTACGCAAGGTAATGTCGGCAAGAAATACCTGAAAATACCACTTACCGTCGCTAAGGGTATTGAGCATAATAATGCTTAGCCAGACAGTGGACTGAGTGAGTGGATTAATAAACTCAAATTCAGACTGCATTACCTGTTTTTGCTTGATACTGTTTTCGGTGAAGGTATACAGGATATCTGGTGTTTTACAATACAGGCCCAGATTTTCCGGAAAACGCTCGTCTACATCGACACCCATGCCCACCAGTAAATCTTTGGCTGCGTCGTTAATTAACAAAATATCCCCCTCATCTTTGACTAACAAGGTGGGAGAGGAAGACTGTTCAAACATCAGTCTGAAGCGTTTCTCTAGCTCGACGACTTCTGCCCTCAGACTTCGCTCCTGCTCAAACAGGGTTTCTGCTTTATCCAGCAGGGCATTAATGCCTAGTTCAATACGGCCAATCTCATTGTGACAAGCGTGTTTATCGACCTGCAGGCGCTGTGCGCTACCGGGCAGGATCCTTGCCAGTTGCTTGCCAAGGTGATTCAGAGGTCGGGTGACCTGCCAGTATACCAGGGCTGTTAGTAAGAGGATGATAGGCAAGATCACCACGAGCATGGTTCTGACGCCTCCTAATGCAATGTTGCGAGCATTTTGCTCAATGATCTGTGTGTTAGGAGCAATATGTATGGTGCCAATGTTTTCAGACAAGAAGAAGGGATTAACGAGGTTAATCTGGATACTACCAGGACCACTGTGCAATATACTCTTAGCCAGCAAGGTGTCTTTACTGACCAGAGCTGCAGATAAAATAATATCGTTGCTGACCAAACCATTAACGACTTCAGTGGCTAAATCTTTGTCTTCCAGATAGGCGGCGATAGATGCGGTGGAAGACACTGTTTTGCCAATCTGCAAAACAATGCCACTCGATCGGGCTAGTTCTTCTTCAAAGACATGTCGATAATACAGCTTGGCATAGATCACACTGAAGAGCAGTGTCATCAGACTCAGTAAAAGGGTCAGCCGTGTGATCAAACTGTGTTTATTGAACAAAACGATACACCACTTTAACGTCCTCTGTTAGTGCCGCCTCGGGCACATAACCTATTGCATCTGGTGTAGATGCGACCTCTTCAAGTATAGCCTCGATTGACTGATACGCCTGTGGAAAAGAGGCTTTACCACTAAATTTTACCTGTGACCAATATGCGTTGATTTGGCTCATCGGGCGGCCCGTTAGTGTAGTGAGAAATTTTGCACGTAACGGATGGCCCTGATCATAATCCAGTACGGTGGCTAATGTGCCATCCGGGAAAGCGGTGTATTTACCCATATATAGGTCAATTAACTGATAGTCAGACAGCTGTTGATTGGGATTATCACGATGTACAATGACTACCAGCGAGTCGGCGGCTTTTGCTGTACAGGTAATCAACAACACGCATAAAGCAAAACGCACGAGTGTCCAGAGCTGCATCAGAACACCCAATTCAGACTCAGTCCCAGAGACTGAAAGTCGTTGTCATGGTTTACAGAAGATAACTCTTTATGAAGATAGAATGCGGATGGCAGTTGCTCTACTTGGGTATGGTCCAGCTGAATTTTCGCAGCCAGCGTCGACGTTAAACTACGGCGCCAACTGACAGACCAGGTATGCTGGTCTATCAAATAGAAGTTGGTATGCCTGATCACGCCTTGATACAAGCTGGTGAGTTGAGGCGTGGTGAGCAAAGGCCCAGGATCAATGCGATTATTTGATTTTGCTGCGCTTAATGTCATCAGCCAGGTGTCGTCATCGATGTGCATACCGACGCTGATATAGCCGGCTTTCAGGTGGTTGAGTACCTCAGAGTCTGAATCGATATAAGAGATCTCACTTTGCATTATCCAATGGCTATCGTCGTACTTGGCACCGAGTGTAAAGTAATTAAATCGCTTCCCTTTAATCTGGAGAGAGTCAATTAATGCCTGTCGTGTTGGCCAGATCGCTTGTGGTATTTGCTGTAACGCATTTAGCAATAGCTTCTGTTGTTCATTGGTATTACCGGCTTTGGTTGTGGTGTAGTTGGTGCGCAACAACCAATTTTCAGTTTGCGCAGACAGGCTTAAGCCATAAATAGAGTCTAATTCTACATCCCACATAAAGTCATCGTCGCTGATTATCGGTGCGCTCGATTTTCCGCTAAAGAACTTGTAAGACAGGACACTTTCCTCAAGAGGGTAAGTGTAGGTAATGTCTATGCCGTCCATGTTTTGGTGCGGAACCACCGCATAAAACTCGGTCGGAGGGTGGCCGTAATTGAAGGCATAACCAATATCCCGAAATTCCGTCATCATATACAGCTCAAGGCCTGTCCGGCCAATACGCAGCTGCCAGTTAGGCGTCAAGGTATAACGAGCAAAGGCCATTTGAATGAGGTAATCAAGTTTGTACTCTTTACGCTCTTTTAATACAGTCTGTGCAACCCATTGTAGTTGCGAAGAAGATTGCCATTCGAGTTGTACCCCAATAGAAGAGTTCGCCAAGCTGGGTTCGCCCAGATAACTAGCGTCTGGTTGAGAGATCACGTGTCTGATCCCCGCAGTTTGAGAGTTGCTGATGTTGATATCCAGGGTGGCAAAACCATCCACTTTGACGTCATTAGCCAGAGCCGGTATTGAGAGGCCCCAGACCAAGTATAAAAACATCACAATTTTCGAGCGCATCAGTTACCATTAAGATATTATTTCAGTAGAAATGCACTAGTGCGAGCGACACTGAGCAGTTCTTAATAGCCTAGCGTTGTTCGGTGTATTTGCCAGTATTTAGTCTGAGGACTTGTAAGTGGGTGGCTTTGCCACCATATAGTCAGTTATAGTATTTTTTGTGATATTATCACATCTTTGCAATTAGGTATTTTGTAGTCGTGGCACAAGTAAGAGCAAGAGTTGAGCTGAATGTTGGGCAGCGTAGTCATATCCCCGCAGAAATCGTCTCATTTGAAGGGTTAAAAGATGGCCAGGAGCATGTTGCCCTGGTGTTTAATCGTGCCGACAGCGAGCAGCCAGTACCGCTGATCAGAATGCACTCTGAGTGTCTGACTGGTGATGTATTTCATTCATCACGATGTGATTGTGGCGAGCAGCTAAACGAGAGTATTGAAGCTATGCACCAGCAGGGAGGTGTTTTGCTGTACTTGCGCCAGGAAGGCAGAGGGATTGGTCTGTATAACAAGATTGATGCCTATGTTTTGCAGTCACAGGGCATGAATACCTATGAAGCTAACAACCACCTTGGATTTGCTGATGATTTACGGGACTTTTCGGATGCAGTTCTGATGCTACAGGCTTTGGGTTTGGATCATGTTCGTCTGATGACAAATAACCCCCGTAAGCTCAATGCGCTAAGAGAGGCAGGGATCCAGGTTGAAGAAGTTGTGGGCACCCATGCCCATGTCAAAGTGGGTGTTGCCGGGAATCGCAACTATCTGGAAACTAAGGTTAAACATGGGTCGCACATGCTTGATATAAAAAAGATCAAGAAACAGGATGAAATGTAGGTCTGTGCTATGACACTGGCCGGTCGAATTGTCCGTTTGACCAGTGTCGGCTCACTCGCCTGTCGGCAAGGAGTTGAAATTTCCCCAGTCTGAGCTTTTAAGTCCCTCTATGACCCAGTATAATCGACTTGTTTCACAACGAATTGATGAATATGCCAACAGAATTTAAAACGTTTACCGCAGGGTTTGGTTTGCAATGGCTTAAAGCCGGATGGATTATTTTCAAATCCCAACCTGTTACTTTTGTAATGATGCACCTGCTCATGGTTGTTGTGAGCCTGGTGCCATTTGTCTTTCCACCGTTGCAACTGGTTGCAGTCTTAGCATCGCCGTTTCTCACTGCCGGCTTTTATCTGGCCGTGGTGAAAAAACAGCAGGGTCAGGTCATTACGCTGGCCGATATATTGGCTCCGTTTTCTACGAAAGGCCGGCGACTGAATCTGTTTCGATTCGGCTTGTACCAAATGGGCATGGCACTGCTTTTGAGCGCCTTACTGAGTGTATTATTTGGCCCTGCACTGGAAATGCTACAAAGCGTTGATGAACAGAGCGAGCAGGCTGATGTGTTTGCGCAAGTACTTGCTCAGATAACATTTGCGGATGTGGCTATTTTCGTCGTGGTGCAATCGGTTGCTATGATGGCGTTTGCCTATGCGTTGCCTCTTGTTTTCTTCCGGGGAGAAGTGAGCATTATTCAGGCCATGAAGCAGTCATTAACCGTGTTTTATCGTAATATGGCGCCACTGACGGTGTTTGGTGCTTTGGTTGCCATGCTCATGCTATTGTGCATTCCCATGTCTTTAGTGCCGCTGATTGTCGTGATGCCGATTGCTTACATTGGCTTTTTTGTGTCATTTCAGGCGATTGTCTCCACTTCGGAACCACCCGCTCCCACTGATGATGCATCGTCACAGTCACAAACACAAAGTGGCCGGTTTGATGCCTGATGGATGAAAAGCAGGAACATGAAAAGAAGCTAAAGAATTACGCACTTTGGTTGTTATCCCGACAGGAATACTCACGTCAGTTACTGGCCCAAAAGTTACGGGCAAAAGACGCTGAAGAGACGTATATTACGCGTCTGCTTGATTGGCTGGAGTCGTTGGGCTATCTCGATGATAAACGCTACAGTGCCAGCTTTTTGTCACAGCAAGTTGCCAAAGGGTTGGGCGAAAAACGTGTTATGATGGATGCACAGCGTAAAGGTGTCGATAAATCCTATTTACAACACTTAATAGAAGAACAAGAAGTCGACTGGTTTAGTGTGGCATTACGCGCCTACGAAAAAAAATATAGCCGGTCGACAAATCAATTGGATTACAAAGAAAAGTCAAAACGAATTCGCTACATGATGTCGCGCGGATTCCGTTATGACGAAATAGATTATGCTATTGAGACACACTCACAGAGTGAGTAGTGTCTGTCACTAGAGCAGCAAAAAAGGGTAATGAGCACATGCAGCAGATGACGACCGCACAGATAAGGCAGAGCTTTCTCGACTACTTTGCCAAACAACAACACCAGGTGGTGCCTTCAAGTTCACTGATCCCGGGTAATGACGCCACGTTGTTATTTACCAATGCCGGAATGGTGCAGTTTAAAGATGTGTTTTTAGGCGGTGAAAAACGTCCTTATAACCGAGCGACCAGCTCACAGCGCTGTGTGCGTGCAGGTGGTAAACATAACGACCTGGAAAATGTGGGTTATACCGCGCGTCACCATACCTTTTTCGAAATGCTGGGTAATTTTAGCTTCGGTGATTACTTTAAAAAAGACGCCATTCGTTTTGCCTGGGAGTTTTTGACAGAAGAAATCAAGCTTCCCAAAGAAAAGCTGCTGGTGACTGTTTATCATGAAGACCAGGAAGCGTACGACATCTGGGCGAAAGAGATGGGGGTTCCGGAAGATAAGATCATTCGTATCGCGACATCGGACAACTTCTGGTCGATGGGTGACACAGGCCCTTGTGGTCCTTGTTCTGAAATCTTTTTTGACCATGGCGAAGAGATCTGGGGCGGACCTCCGGGCTCACCGGAAGAAGACGGCGACCGCTTTATTGAGATCTGGAACCTGGTATTTATGCAGTATAACCGTCATGCCGATGGCACGATGGAGCCACTGCCTAAGCAATCGGTTGACACAGGCATGGGCCTTGAGCGTATTTCTGCAATCATGCAGGGCGTGCACTCCAACTATGAAATTGACCTGTTCCAGGCATTGATTGCTGCCGCTGCCAAGGTCACAGGTGCACAGGACCTTGAAGATAAGTCGCTGCGAGTGATTGCTGACCATATTCGCTCTTGTGCCTTTTTGATTGCAGACGGTGTGATGCCATCTAATGAAGGGCGCGGTTATGTATTGCGTCGTATTATTCGCCGTGCAGTACGTCACGGTAACAAGCTGGGTGCCAAAGGCGCATTCTTCTATCAGTTGGTCAGTGCACTGAGTGAGCAGATGGGTGACGCTTACCCTGAGCTGGTCAAGCAAGGTGCCATTATTGAAAAAGTCCTGCGTATTGAAGAAGAGCAGTTTGGCAAGACATTAGACCGTGGTCTGGCTATCCTGGAAGAGCACCTGGCGTCTCTGGAAGGTGACGTGATCCCGGGTGATGTGGTGTTTAAGCTCTATGATACCTATGGTTTCCCGGCGGATTTGACCGCCGATGTAGCCCGTGAGCGCTTTATGACTATCGATGAGCGCGGCTTTAAAGACTGCATGGAAACTCAGCGTAAAATGGCTCAGCAGGCCGGTAAATTTGGTGCCGACTACAACGAGCAGCTGAAATCTGAAAAATCGTCAGACTTTAAGGGCTATGATGCCACTCACTACACCGGTACTGTGGTGGAGTTGTTCAAAGAAGGTCAGCCTGTTTCAGTACTTGAAGACGGTGAAACGGGTATTGTGGTACTGGACCGCACGCCGTTTTACGCCGAATCAGGTGGTCAGGTTGGTGATACAGGTAACCTGAAAGTTGCAGCGGGTGAGTTTGTTGTTACAGACACGCAAAAGCTGGGTAATGCCATTGCGCACCATGGTCAGGTGACAGGTCGCATCGGCGTCAATGACAAAGCGGATGCGCAGGTGGATGCCGCGCGTCGTGAAGACATTAAGAAAAACCACACTGCGACACATATTTTACACGAAGCGCTGCGTCAGGCGCTGGGCGAGCATGTTGCTCAAAAAGGCTCTTTGGTCATGGCAGACAAGCTGCGTTTTGACTTTTCTCACTTCGAAGGGGTGAGCAAAGCCCAACTGCGTGAGATTGAAGATACCGTCAATGCCCAGATCCGTACCAACTTCGCACTCAATACTGAGTTAATGGACATAGATGCGGCCAAAGAAAAGGGTGCCATGGCACTGTTTGGCGAAAAATACGACGACGAAGTGCGCGTAGTATCGATTGGCGATTACTCTATCGAACTGTGTGGTGGTACACACGTATCACGCGCCGGTGACATTGGCTTGTTCAAAATTGTGTCTGAAGGCGGTATTGCTGCCGGTGTACGCCGTATCGAAGCGGTAACAGGTGCTGAAGCCATTAATTATGTGGCCAATCAGGAACAAACCCTGGCAGAGATTGCGGCGTTAGTGAAAGGCGATAATAGCAGCGCACTGGATAAAGTCTCAGCTCTGATCGAGAAAGCCAAGGGCCTGGAGAAGCAGGTGTCTCAGCTAAATGACAAGCTGGCCAGTGCTGCGGGTGCATCTTTGCTTGAATCTGCAATTGAAATCAATGGTATCAAAGTGTTGATCGCTAATGTGGCTGGTACTGAGTCAAAAGCACTGCGTGGCATGGTTGACGACCTGAAAAACAAGATGGGCTCAGGGGTTATTGCGCTGGGCGTAGCCAATGGTGATAAAGTCAGCTTGATTGCGGGCGTGACCAAAGACTTAGTCGGCCGTGTAAAAGCGGGTGAGCTGGTTAATCATATGGCTGCTCAGGTTGGTGGTAAAGGCGGTGGTCGTCCTGATATGGCTCAGGCGGGAGGGTCTGAACCGCACAACCTGGATGCGGCTCTGGCCAGTGTCTCTGCGTGGTTGACTGAGAAAACGCAATAACACGTGGCGCTCATTGTTCAAAAATTTGGTGGCACTTCGGTGGGGTCTATTGACCGCATCGAAGCGGTCGCCGACTTGGTCGTCAGAACCCGACAGGCTGGCCATCAAGTTGTGGTGGTGCTGTCGGCGATGTCTGGTGAAACCAATCGTTTGATTGAGCTTGCCAAACAGATAGATACACAGCCCAATCCCAGAGAGCTCGACGTTCTGCTTACTACGGGTGAGCAGGTGTCCATTGCTTTGCTGGCGATGGCCATTATCAAACGTGGCCACTCCGCGATCAGTATGCTGGCTGAACAGGTCGGTATCTACACTGACAACATGTTTGGCCGGGCGCGTATCACACATATTGAAACGGCTCGCCTGCGTCAAGAGCTGGAGCAGCATCATATCAGTATCATTGCTGGTTTTCAGGGGCGTGATCAGGAAGGTAATATTACCACCCTGGGCCGGGGCGGAACGGATACCAGTGCGGTCGAAGTAGCAGCCGCACTTGGTGCAGATGAGTGTCAGATCTACACTGATGTGGATGGTGTCTACACCTGTGATCCCCGTATCGAACCCAAAGCTCGCCGTATGACTCAGGTCACTTTTGAGGAGATGCTGGAGTTGGCGAGTTTAGGTGCTAAGGTGTTGCAGATACGCTCAGTTGAGGCCGCGGGGCGTTATAAATTACCATTGCGGGTTTTATCTACCTTTAAGCCAGATGCCGGGACCTTGATAAACTACGAGGACAACCCCATGAATAATAAGGTGGTATCAGGGATTGCCCATCAGAAAGATGAGTGTCTACTGATAGTCAGACAGGTACCTGAGAGCCCTGCAACCTTGGCTGCAATCTTGTCACTCTTTGGTGAATATGCCATAGAAGTAGACATGATCAGTCAAATGAATCAACAGACTGGCAAAATAGACTATGCTTTAACTGTGCATAGCAATGATCATCTGCAGGCGCTGGATGTGCTCAAGACGCATCAGCATACGTTTGGGGCAGTTGAAATCGTCAGTAACTCAGCGGTTGCAAAAATATCAGCGGTAGGGATGGGGTTAAAATCGCATTCAGCGAATGTCGGAACATTCTTTTCTGCGCTGGCGGCAGAGAATATTTCACCCTTGTTAGTTGCAACCTCAGAAATAAAGATTTCAGTATTAATCGATGAGCGATATCTTGAGTTAGCAGTGCGTGCTCTGCATGACGCTTTTAAGCTGGAAAGTGACGATTAAGCAATAATTTTGCTTACTTTTACGGAAACTTTTCATTAAAATGAACAAGACGCGGAATCTTTTAAATTTTGGAATAACAGGAGCAAGAGAATGCTAATTCTAACTCGCCGTGTAGGCGAAACTCTAATGATAGGTGATGAAGTAACTGTAACCGTATTAGGTGTTAAAGGAAATCAAGTTCGTATTGGCGTTAACGCCCCTAAAGATGTTTCTGTACACCGTGAAGAGATCTACATGCGTATTCAGGCTGAAAAGTCTAACCCAACAACGGGTAATATGTAAGACACGGCCACTCCCGGCGTCCATGCCCGGTAGAATTCGAGAAAGTAGCCACTCATTCGTGGCTATTTTTTTTGCTCAGAATAAAATTTAGTGCGTCGCTGGACAGGGCTTTTTTTGAGATGTATTGATTTGTACCTGCTCGTACTAGAACCACACCTAATTCCGTTTCCGCGATCTCATTCACATCCGCCCAACGTATCTGATATGACTTATAAGGGTTGGTTGCTGTGATCCCCTGCTCATCAATTTCCAGTGTTATTTTACTGCCACTGGCACGGGTAACCATTTGCCTTGCTACCCACCAGGGGCGTCGATAATAGTGTGCAATGCACTCTAAAACGGCTAGCAAAATCAAAAAGTTACCTAAATATGCGTTGTTGAGGCCATAAATTGAAACGCAGCCAAGAATGAACAAGAACGCGACCAGAGCGTACTTGGGCTTGCTTACGTTGCTGTAAGGCAATGATTGATCGAAACATTCACGAAAGTAATTTTTATCCAGTGTAAATTCGCAGTGAAACACAAACACAACTCCAGTTATCTCATCCTCCCATTATACCTCTAATTCGCCTGCGTGAGCGACTTACGTAAACTGCGGATTACCTCGCTTGGTAATTGTTAACAGTCTAAAGAAATGCCTTCCTTGGTCATACCAATTGTATGTTTCTGTTCTGGGTCGCTGCCTCAGTGAATATTTTTTATGCCACCTCTCTATTTTTGTCAGGTATCTTGACTATTTTTCATATTTATTTGGCTGTTTTCATTAAATATTCATTTGGAATATTGTAACAGGTTGAATTTATGTGTTTATTTTAATTGGTAATACCAATTTACACGTGAGTTTACAAAGCGACCTGTTTTGCTATGATGATTGCATAAATATCTATAAATTGTGGCTATCTATTGTATCTGCATGATGTCACGTAAAAAATGTTAACAACAAGGGGAGAGCAGAGATGGACATTACAGCCTTACTGGCTCAGGCCGCCAACTTAATGCTTACCGGCATGGTCGGGGTGTTCGTATTTTTGTCTATTTTGATCATCGCAGTGAAAGGGTTATCCAGGTTTGCTGCTCCGGCAGAACAGACACCACCAAGTTCGCGGAGAACTAAATCAAAGCCGACGAGTGAAGAACAGGTACCCGGTGAGCATCTGGCAGCTATTAGCGCTGCGATTTCACAATACCGCAATCAGCACTTCCAATCAGAAAAATAATCAAGGGGTCCTTTATGCCACAGCTCAAACTTACTGAACTGGTACTGCGCGATGCACATCAATCGCTATTAGCCACTCGTATGCGCCTGGAAGATATGCTGCCAATTGCTGAGAAACTGGATCAGATTGGTTACTGGTCAGTCGAATCCTGGGGAGGAGCCACTTTTGATGCCTGTATACGGTATTTGGGTGAAGATCCCTGGTATCGGATCCGCGCTCTAAAAGAGGCTATGCCCAACACTAAGCAACAGATGTTGTTGCGTGGCCAGAACTTGTTGGGATATCGGCATTATGCTGACGATGTCGTTGAAAAGTTTGTTGAGCGTGCTCACCACAATGGTGTCGATGTATTCCGAATTTTCGATGCTATGAACGATGTACGCAACCTGGAAACCGCTATACGTGCAGCCATTAAAGTGGGGGCACATGCGCAGGGTACCATCTCATATACGGTCAGCCCGGTACATACCCTGGATATGTGGCTGGCGCAGGCGAAGCAGTTGGAGCAAATGGGGTGCCATTCAATCTGTATTAAAGACATGGCAGGTTTACTAAAACCTTATGATGCTGAAGTGTTGATCCGTGAACTGAAAAACACGGTGTCTGTTCCAATCGCCATGCAATGTCATGCTACTACGGGCCTGAGTACCGCAACGTACCAAAAAGCGGTGGATGCAGGCATCGATATGCTGGATACCGCCATCTCGTCCATGAGTATGACTTATGGTCACAGTGCCACAGAGACTTTGGTGTCGATCGTTGAGGGCACTGAACGGGATACCGGACTGGACTTATTGCAACTTGAAGAAATTGCCGCTTACTTCCGTGATGTCCGTAAAAAGTACGCAGCTTTTGAGGGCAGTCTAAAAGGGGTTGATGGGCGTATTTTATCGGCGCAAGTTCCGGGAGGTATGCTGACCAATATGGAAAATCAGCTCAAAGAGCAAGGAGCTGGAGACCGTCTTGATGAGGTGCTCAAGGAAATCCCATCTGTACGTCAAGATTTGGGCTTTTTGCCGTTGGTGACACCGACCTCTCAAATCGTCGGAACTCAGGCGGTACTGAATGTCCTGACAGGAGAGCGCTACAAAACCATCACCAAAGAAACCGCGGGTGTCCTCAAAGGCGAATACGGGAAAACACCCGCACCGGTCGACCAAGCTTTGCAGCAGCGTGTACTCGATGGAGCTGAAGCGATCACCTGCCGCCCGGCAGACCTAATCGAGCCAGAGCTGGCACAGCTTGAATCTGACTTACTGGAGAAGGCGAGCAGTCTGCAGTTGAGTCTTAGTGAAGCCGTGGTTGATGATGTGCTTACTTATGCCTTGTTTCCGCAAATTGGCCTGAAATTTCTACAAAACCGAAATAACCCAGAGGCATTCGAGCCTAAACCTGAGCTGGTACAGAGTGACTCTGCGGCACCTAAACCGACACGCTCGAAATCAGCGCAGGAGCGTTATAGCGTCCAGGTGGATGGAAAAGTGTATAACGTGTTGGTAGCACCTGGTGGGGAATTACAGGAAGTCGCGGTGAAGGACAGTGAGCTAATGCCACAATCGGCATCGGTCAGCAGTGGTGAAACGCTAAACGCACCTTTGGCGGGTAATATTTTTAAATTGCATGCTCGACGAGGGGATGTAGTAGAGCAGGGCGATCTGGTATTGATTATGGAGGCGATGAAGATGGAGACCGAAGTGCGGGCGACCCACAGCGGTAAGATTGCCGATATCCTGGTTAACGAAGGTGACTCAGTGTCGGCTGGCGATGCCATTGTAGAGCTGGCCTAGGAGATGTTTGATGGATGGACTATTTAACCTGTGGTCAGCGACTGGGCTGGCCAACCTGACTTTACCAGCGTTGGCAATGATTGCGGTCGGCTGTGGGCTACTATATCTGGCAATTGCAAAAGGATTTGAGCCTTTATTGCTGGTGCCAATTGGCTTTGGTGCCATTCTGACCAATATACCCGTCGCGGGTCTGGCAGATCCTGGTGGGCTGCTCTACTACGTTTACTATATAGGTATAGACAGTGGTGTGTTTCCGTTACTGATCTTTATGGGCGTCGGCGCATTGACGGATTTTAGTGCCTTAATTGCCAACCCGAGGATGTTGCTGTTGGGGGCGGCTGCTCAGTTTGGTATTTTTGCGACTTTATTTGGGGCCATCTTACTGAACTATGTACCTGGCTTCGAGTTTACCCTGCAAGATGCTTCCGCGATTGCCATTATCGGAGGGGCTGATGGCCCGACTGCAATTTTCCTTGCATCGCGCTTATCTCCGGAATTGCTAGGGGCCATTGCGGTTGCTGCTTATTCTTATATGGCGCTGGTGCCGATTATTCAGCCACCCATTATGCGTCTGTTGACCACAGAAGAGGAGCGCAATATTACGATGCCACAGTTGAGAGCTGTCTCAAAGCAGGAGAAGATCCTGTTTCCTCTGGGCGTTCTGACACTGACACTGTTATTCCTGCCTGCTGCAACCCCACTGGTTGGCATGTTTTGCCTGGGTAACCTGATGAAAGAGTCTGGGGTGGTTGATCGTCTGAGCAATTCTGCCCAGAACGAAATTATTAATATTACAACCATTTTCCTTGGATTAGCAGTGGGCTCTAAATTGGCTGCAGATCAGTTTCTGACCGTAGAGACCATAGGGATCCTGGTGCTGGGTGCGGTGGCCTTTAGCATAGGTACAGCCTCTGGCGTCTATATGGCGAAGATGATGAATCGCTTTGCTGGTGACAGCCCGATTAACCCGCTTGTTGGGGCTGCTGGCGTATCCGCAGTACCTATGGCTGCCCGGGTTGTAAATAAGGTTGGTCTGGAAAGCAATCCACACAACTTTTTATTAATGCATGCAATGGGTCCCAATGTGGCAGGCGTACTTGGAAGCGCCGTTGCCGCAGGCATTTTGCTTGCACTTGTCGGTTAACACTCTCCAACCTGTTGCGCGAAGTTATGCTTCGCGCTTTTTTCTTCCGTGCTCTGGACCCTCAAATTAGACACCGCCCGACACTTGGCAAACTGGCCACTGCTATGGCATGGTAACACCATTAATAAAAGGAGCGCGTAGTTTTGAATGTTCTGATAATTCTGGCAAGCTTGATTGTCGCCTTGCTGATCCTGATCCCATTACTCGAAAAGTACCAAAGTCGAGTTGGGCTCGATAAAATGCAGAAATACGGGAAGTATATTTTACCCCTGGTGATGATTTCTATCGTGATTCGTCTGATATACGGGATGGTGCAGGGCTAATGGTGTGCACTCAGTAGCAAGCTGCTGAGTGCACTTAGTATGATTAATCGACTTGTGATTGCAAGTAACGCTGAATAAATTCCGTTGCTTGCTGGTACTCTGTTTCAAGTGCGTCACGCAAGTGGATCAGCTCATCACTGGTCAGCTCTTCATTTTTACAGCGATGTTCAAACTGGGTGGCCATATCAGCAACACGGTGTGCACCAATGGTTTTTGATATGGATTTGAGCTGATGGCAGGCTTCGACTATTTCTTCCTGACTCATAGAAATGACGGCGCCATTGATATCTCTGGCCAGTTCACTACTTTGCTCGAGATACATCCGGAAAAACCGCAATCGTTTATTGGCGTCATGGTTGACATACTTATCCAGTTGCGCCAAATCAATTGGCTCCTCTGGCGCTGATTGAGCAGGTCCTGCACTGTCGTCAGGCTCCTCCGCCACTGTGCTCTCATCTACTGGGTCAACGCGCTGCTGCTCGACAGTCTCCGACTCTGTATTTTGCGGCTGTGATTCCTGCTTTTTCTCTGGAACCTTTGGTTCCTGTGCTTGCTGAAGAGGTGGACTTGCCGGCTCAGTGGCCGCAGCTTTGGATCTTCTCACCTCTGCTTGTTCTGTGTGAGGTTGTTTTTGTGCTGCACCTGTTGATTGTTGCCAGGTGTCCAGTGTTGCCTCCAGTACATTGAGCTCGACCGGCTTAGTGATGTAATCATTCATACCGGCTGCCAGGCAGCGATCACGCTCACCTTTCAGGGCATTGGCCGTGATGGCAATGATATAAGGCTGAGCATTGATGTCTTCTGCTTGTTCCGCTTCTTCACGGATCTTAGCAACCATGTCGTAGCCTGACATTTTTGGCATGTGCAGATCGGTAAGAATAATGGGGTAATGGGACTGTTGCCAGCGAGCCAGGCCTTCTTCACCGTTTTCAGCGACTTCTACGCCATAGCCTAGTAAATGTAACTGATCGGTCAGTACCTGCTGATTCAGTACATTGTCTTCTACCAGCAACACCAGCTTATTAGCAGCTCTGGCATCTTCGACATTCAGGTATTTGTTCAATGAGCGTGAAGGCTTGAGTTTCTTAGGCTGATGAAGACCCGCAGCGACCAGTACGGCTGTCATAAAGCTCGATTTGCACAAAGGCGCAGCGTTGAGATAGAAGATACGGTCATGGTTGAGCGCAGGCTCATCCATAGTGCTAAGCACAATGACTTGTTGATTGTTGTGTTCGATTGAGTAGAGTAAATCGCGCAGCTGGCCATTTACTTTGTCCATGCCATCCAGGCCGTCCAGTATCCAGATCACATCGCTGTCGTATTGATATTCGCTGAGCTCGTCGGCCTCTTTTAGCACTACAGTATCTGCGCCCATAAATGACAAGTAACGGCCAACAATGTTGCGGCGAGCCTGGGCATGGGTCAGTACCACAACCCTTTGATTGTTTAGTACCGCTTTATTTGCATAGGCGATTTTACCTTTGACGCTAAATGGCAGTTCTACTACAAATTCACTGCCCATACCGATGTCAGAACTCACGTGAATGGATCCCAGCATCAGTTCAACCAGACTTTTACAGATTGATAAGCCCAGTCCCGTACCGCCATACTCTCGGGTAATAGAGCCTTCGGCTTGAATGAAGGGGTTAAAAATCTCCCTAAGCTGCGCCTGGGTCATGCCTTTGCCGTTATCGGTGACGGTAAAGCGCAAGGTGTAGTGTTCAGAGGTGTTTTGCGCTACTTCTACCGCAATTTTTACAAAGCCGCGTCTTGCGTCGTCTGAGGTCGTGAACTTAATCGCGTTACTACACAGATTGTATAGTACCTGACGAACGCGCACTGCATCACCTACCAGATTGTTGGGGATATCTGGTGCAACAGACAATTGCAGATCCAGCTTACGTTTTCTGGCCACGGATGAGAGGACTCGTGCCACTTCTTCTATGGTCTCCGCCACAGAAAACGCGCTATTGTCCATCTGAAGCTTACCGGCTTCAATTTTAGAGAAATCGAGTATGTCGTCGAGTATTCCCAGTAACGAGAAAGCGGAATCACGAATAATAGTGGTCAGGCGATGTTGCGCGCCGTCCAATTCAGTCTGACGCAACAAGTCAATGGTGCCAATAACACCATTCATGGGGGTTCTTATCTCGTGGCTCATGGTCGCGAGGAAAGTTGTTTTCGCTTCACTGGCGCGTTCGGCATTTAATGTGGCTTTTTCCAGCGCCAGCGTTCTGGCCTGAACTTCAGACTCTAAACTGGTTTGTAGCTGCTTTAACTCTCTTTGCGCAGCCTGATTACCTTGAATAATATCACGGATCTGATTGATCAGCTGATTGATGCCAATCGCTGTTTTTGACAATCCAAAGCTTAGTTTCTCTGTGACATGAATATCGTAAGACTTTTGGTCCAGCAGGTGCTGTAGTTCTTCGTTGAGCTCGGTCAGGTCTTTACTCAGGCGGCCAATGATCTGGCGTTTCAGAAACAGGCCAAAGGCGATGGTCAGGATCAAAGCACAAACGGCTAACAACATGCTGGTTACAGGCGTTGCGTTCGAGACGCTCTGCTGTGGGGCGTATCTTAAAATCAGTTCTCCAACGGGTAAGTCATCCAATACCAGAGGTTGATGTACAACGAGCTCCCCACCCTGGTCTACTTTGGCCTGTCGTTTTATTGGTGCAATACTTTGCTCATTACTTTGGTACACCAGACTAGGTTGCCCTATGCCACTGTCACTATATAGATAAAGTTCTATGTCCGGATTGCTGGCTTCAAATGCCGAGAGTATCTGTTTGGCATAATTGTACCCAAGTTTCATCATCGCGTGTGACAATGGCGTTGAGATGTCCTTGGCTAACAAAACAAGGTCGGGCCGCGGGGTGGAATCTGCTTTATCCTGGTTCTTACTTGGCCATGTGAAGGCAGCGGCCGCCGAGATAGCTGCAATAATGATAGTAACGACGATAAATAGAGGCACAAACCCCTTTATATTCGTATGAGACGAGTTTTCCATTATGTGATTCCGAACCCAACTTTTGTGCTATGTTTCTTTGTTGGTGCAATCCTACCACCTATAGTGGATGAATTCTCCCCGTTTTTACCTAAGGTAAGTGATAAAACCAGGTTACAAAGGGCTTTAAATTGCCAAATAAAGCGGGAAATTTAATCGATTAAACGTGTTTTGTCGGAATAGTGTTCAGTCAAACACGGAGTTTAAAAAAAAAGTTGACTTAACAAGGCAAAACCCGTTTAATACGCCGCACGCCCAGATAGCTCAGTCGGTAGAGCAGAGGATTGAAAATCCTCGTGTCGGTGGTTCGATTCCGCCTCTGGGCACCATTTTTAAAAGGTGCGCCGACTTAGCTCAGTTGGTAGAGCAACTGACTTGTAATCAGTAGGTCATCCGTTCGACTCGGATAGTCGGCACCATTTAAGCCCAGATAGCTCAGTCGGTAGAGCAGAGGATTGAAAATCCTCGTGTCGGTGGTTCGATTCCGCCTCTGGGCACCATTATATTTTGAGTCTGAAATTCAGATTCTTGCTTTAAAGCAGCACAATATAACCAATTTAAGCCCAGATAGCTCAGTCGGTAGAGCAGAGGATTGAAAATCCTCGTGTCGGTGGTTCGATTCCGCCTCTGGGCACCATTTTTAAAAGGTGCGCCGACTTAGCTCAGTTGGTAGAGCAACTGACTTGTAATCAGTAGGTCATCCGTTCGACTCGGATAGTCGGCACCATTTAAGCCCAGATAGCTCAGTCGGTAGAGCAGAGGATTGAAAATCCTCGTGTCGGTGGTTCGATTCCGCCTCTGGGCACCATTATTAAAAAGCCTCGCATTAGCGGGGCTTTTTACTTTCTGCTTTACTTACCTTTCATTCATCGCATTGACAACACAGGTGGTTTCGTCCATTTGAGGTGCTCCGGCTTTCCCTTGGGCTTTGGCCGACAGAAGTAACGAAAACTCTTCACTGAATGAGGCCCTGCTTCGATCAAGGCAGAAACCTGTTTACCGTCTGTTTGTGCTGCCCCTTCAAGGCCAATAGAGATTGTTTAGTCATTATATCTCATTGCTATCATTTCAATATTGCCACTGTGAAAATCTGCTCAAGCAATACAAGGCAAAAAGCAGAAAAAGGCAAGCCATTTTTCATGAGTCGCTTTATCCTAATTATACAATGCGGTTTACGGTATGTATTATAATCAAAAATGAATTCGGCTAGGCATTAACCGGGCGTCAATTTGGCTGCAGGCCGAATTAAGCGCACGTTTTTGAGTCCATATGGAACAGATTGAGATTTTTGAGATCCCCAGCCCTTGCCGCGGGATCTGTGAAGTGAACAACCGGGGTTACTGTAAAGGGTGCTTTCGCAGTCGTGAAGAGCGCTTTCACTGGCATGCCCTAACTGAGCAACAAAAACGCAAAGTGATCGAGCTGTGTGCGCAGCGACAAAAACGTGTGATGGCAGCGAAAAAACGCCATAGTGACATGCCATCAAAAGGCGCAGAACAAGCGGCAGAGCAAGACGATTTCTTTAAATCTGATACTTAGCTTTTAACATGGTTACCGTTCCTTTCTTAGCCAGTTGATTCAATGCTTGTTCTAGTTGTGGGATCAGCGTTTTATGTTTTTGATGCAAGTAGTGAAAAGTCTCGATGGTCAACAGGGTTTCTATTTTAAAAGACTCTAAATCAATGTCTGCAAGGTACTCACGCAAGTGAAAGTCAACGACCAGTGCAGCCTGTACTTTGCCCTGAGTAACCAGATTAAGCTGAGTAATGTTGTTTTTTACTTCTATTAGCTGGCCATTAAACGGAGTCGTCTCCAGGTACTGATTGGCAACCAGATAACCACTCTGTATGACCAAAGAGTCAAGTTGCTGGAATGTGCAACTCAGGCAACGGCTTAGCAACTGTAGATTAAACGTGTATAGAGGAAAACGAACTTTAAGTAGGTTCGGGTAAGCCTGAGTTACACCATGGATCCGACCAAGCTGGCCATCCAAAGCGCCATCATTGGCTGCAATTAATGCACTTTGCCGGTTGAAATCGACCAGCTCAAGTTGGTACCCCAACTGTTGATAAGCGGTTTGCAGTAATTCGATAACGTACCTGGCCTGGGGGGTATCGGCCGGACGGTTGAAGTAGAGTGTCCGGTTATCTGATGCCATACTTTTCAAACTCAGACAGTAAAGCAATATCAAGCTGAAAATTCGCAATGGATCTCCTTATTGAAAATCGAACCATCCTGTCACGCTATTTGCCTTCGAGACGAAGCAATTTTGCTTACTCGATGGCGGCACATTTTGCATGATCGGATACACCTTAGCGTAATTATGATACACTTTTTACAGAGATTGCTGTAACCAAATTTACTATGAGCTATAACCTGTGTAATTTATCACGACAAGATAAATATCAAATTCAGTTAGAGTACGAGGCGTCATTCTGGGCCTATCAAATAAAACGCGGTAAAAATAGCCGAGAGGCCATTTATGACGCCATTAATCAACGTCCTATCTCTGAGCAGACGGTATTGAAGGAAAAGTTTGAGTTTTACCTGGGGTTGATGCTGGCATAGCCATGGAGATCATTGCTGGGATTTTACCTGCTATTCAGACGCCACTGGTGAATAAGTTTTACCAAGCCCATAAGGCGAGGGGAAAGGCGACCCGACAGGACCAAAACTGGGTGCTAAAGAGCACAGAAATTATTGCGGCATGCAGAGTGCAATGCGTTGCAGGCAGTGATTTGTTATCCACGGTTTTGGTTGTCCCCGAGCACAGAGGCAAAGGGCTGGCCCGGCAGTTATTAGTGGCGGTGCTGGCTCAGCAGCACACCCCTTTATTTACTTTTGCTTATCGTCATCTTGCTACTTTTTATGCAGGGTTAGGTTTTGAAGAAATTGAGCCTGAGGAGTTGCCTCAGGCGCTGGCAGAGAAATACCACACATATGTTGCGCAAGGCCGTAAACTCCAGGCAATGCAATATATAAAACCCGATAAGAATTGACTATGTTGCGAATAATCCTCAGTTTTATCCTTCTTATATTTGCGTCTGTGCCTCAGGCACAGGTAGCACGCTTGTCTCCCGCAGAAGGGCTGTCTCAAAGCTATGTCAATACCTTACTGATAGATGATAACGGTTACCTTTGGCTGGCAACGGAAGGTGGACTGAATCGGTATGACGGTTATCAGGTATTGGAGGTCGGAGGGCCTAATCAGGACCTGAATAAAATGCAGATAGACCGCATATATCAGGATGAAAGTGGCCTTATCTGGATTGCCTCAGGGCGAGCTGGACTGTTTAGCTACGATCCTGACCAAGATAGCTATCGTCGTTATACCTCTGCTCCTGAGTCAGAAGAAGACTACTTTGAGAATAGCGTATTCCAGATGCTCAGTAAGAGTAAACATGAACTTTGGTTGGGACGAGCACAAAATGTTGCTGTAATGGATACTCGGACCGGTGAAATCACTAAAGAAATAAGGTTGCCGGTAGAAGATCCACAATTGGCGGTACGCGGCCTGCTTAAACATGAGAATTTACTCTTTATTGCATCTGCAGAACGTTTGTTTGTATATAACATTCAAACGGATGAACTGCGTACGCTTAAGCACAGAGATCAGATCACGCACCCTTTTCAAACCAATACCAAATCTCTGCATTTACTGGATGACAACACCCTGATATTGGGTGCCGTCATAGGCATGTATCAATTAGATATAGCCGCTTTGCGCCGCGATTTTGATGCTGAGGTTCCGTATAAAACCCTTATCGAAGAGCTCAATATCTGGCAAATAGAACGTAATGGTACACAGCTCTTACTTGGGACAGATCTGGGGTTAATGCACTATGATATCGCCAGTGGTCAAGTACAGCGTGATATGCGCCTGACCGACAGTCGTTATGCCGTTTCAGATAGCAGTGTGATCTATTTTATCCGGGATGACTTTGGAGGGATCTGGATTGCAACGAAAAAAGACGGTGCTTTTTATTTGCCCGCTGAATCCCAGGGGTTTGACAACGTCCACCCGGGTAATGTTCAGGGCCGCTTTTCTAAAGGTACTGTCTGGGGGCTGGTCGAGTACGATGGCTATATCTGGGCAGGGACTCGAGATGGCTTAACCCGTTACGATCCTCAGTCCCGTGAGTCAGAACAGTATTTGGCCGGTTTTCTGGGGGACGGCTTTTATCCCGAGTTCACTATTTTTGGGTTGCTGAACTATCAGGACAAGCTCTGGCTTAGCAGTAACCGTGGCTTGTTTGTGTTTGAACCACACTCTGAAGAGATTTATCGGCCTCAGGCTCAGGATGAAGCGGCCACGTCGGTATTGTCGGGATTTGTCAAAGGGGCTGTGATTGTAGGTGACGGGCAGCTGTATCTGGTGGATGAGAAAACCGGTTTTTATGTGTTTGATATTAATACAGCCAGGTTGACCAAGCTGGGAGAGGAGTTTGATCGGTTTGACCCTTTCCTGAGTTACGGCTTTTATAAGCCTCTCAGCACGCACCCGCAGGATCCGGTCTTTTACAGTGAAGGTCGGTTATTTCGCTATGACACCCAGGCACACAGACTGGTTGAGATTTATCAGGTACCCAAGGCGCACAAACAAAGTGCAGTCGACCTGCTAAGCTACACCATAGATAAGCACAATGTTTTATGGTTGTCTTTCGCCAGGCATGGCCTGGTACGACTAACTGCTGATGGATATGAGTTGTTGCCCATGCCAAATGAGCAGCACACTGTGACCAATAATATTCTGTACGAAATGGTCCAGGATGATGTGGGTATGATCTGGATGTCGTCACATCAGGGGATCTGGCGGCTGGACCCGGATAACTTTCACCTTCAGGGTTTTACAACGGCTGATGGGTTGATGAGCAATGAATTTAACGGTGGAGCCTCTGTAAAGCTTGCGGATGGTCGTATTGGCTACGGTTCATTACAGGGCTTTACTTTGTTTGATCCCGAAGTGCATCGCCCAACTAAATCTTTGTTAAGCAAGGTTAATATCACAGATGTGGACTTGATGTCTCGGGATATTCTGCCTTCCGGTCTTAAATCGTTTTCCTATATTGAACTCAACCACGATGACATTGGTCTGGAAGTCTCGTTTTCAGCCATGGCGTTCACGTTACAGGAGCGCATAGTCTATGAGTATCAACTTTCAGGTGAGCAGCGTATTCTCAGTCGCAACAGTAATCGAGTGGTGTTTCCTAAGCTTAGCCCGGGTAATTACCGCCTGAAGGTGTGGGCGAAAGATCCATTGACGGGCGATTATACCCCGCCTGCGCAGTTAGAAATCGCCGTGCATTATCCTGTGTGGCGCGCACCATGGGCGCTATTTTGTTATGTGCTACTGGGCGCAGCATTATTTGCATTTTGGGTTCACAGGAAGAACAAAGTCGCAGGCATGATCCTGGCTGCTCACCGTGAAACACAAAACAGTGAAACCCGTCTTAAGATGGCCCTGGAAGGGAGCAATTCAGGAGTGTGGGACTGGCAGTCCGGCAGCCACCTTGTTTATCAGCCGCGATTGGTTAGCGACCTGGGTTATAGCAACGATAGTATTGTATTAGATGAGTATCTTGAGCTGATCCACCCTCAGGATCGCGCTTTGTTTCGTATTGAATGGCTTGAATTTGTGTCGACAGAAAAAGGCTTTATTGACTGTACCTATCGCCTACGGCACATCAACGGGCAATGGCGCTGGTATAAAGACTACGGAAAAGTGATGTCCTGGCAGGATGGGGTGCCGGTACAGGTTGCCGGAACCTACACTAACCTGACGCGAGAGCGGGTATTTGAGGAACGTGCAACTCTATTTGGTGCGGCGTTTGAACAGACGCGAGACTGGGTAATGATTTTTGACAAGCATTTGCGGATCCTGGCCTGCAATAAAGCTTTGCAAAGTGCTTTTTCTGTCAGTGAGGCGCCGTCCTCAAGTACCAGTGTGACACTGGGCCTTGAACGTCATGTCAGAATGAAGTATTTACGTGAGATCAGCAAACTGAAGGTAGGTGAGTTGTATGTTGCAGAAGAGACACTGCGATTGCCAAGTGGTGAAAAGCGGCAAGTACTGCTTAAAATCAGTGCCACAGAAGACAAACACTACATTTTGGTGCTGACTGATATCAGCAAGCAAAAACGCACAGAGAAAGAACTTTACCAGCTGGCAAATTATGATGCCCTGACAAAGCTGCCAAACAAGGTGCTATTTATGGACCGTGTGCAGCACGCGATTGAGCAAGCGCGTTTGTCACGGCAGCCCTTGGCCATCATCGCGATTAAATTTAGTCGATTGCAGCGTTTTGCTGACACCTACGGCAATGACTTTCTAGCGTTAGTGACTCAGAAACTGGCGACCAATCTTCAGTGTTGTTTTCGCGAAGTCGATAGCCTGGCAATTGGTAATGAAAGAGACTTCTATATATTAATGGAGCAGCTTACGGGCGTGGAGCAGGTAATGCGCTATATCCACTGTTTGCTTGAGCGCTTCGAAAAAGGCTTTGAGATTGAACAGCAACAGGTACATGTTAAAGCGAAATTGGGTATTGCGATGTTCCCGGAAGATGCCTGCGATGCGTTTGACCTGAATCAGGCTGCCGAAACGGCCCTGAACCATGCAAGGCAGTCTCTGATGACTGACTATCAGTTTTACCATCGCGAAATAAATGAACAAGTGCAGCGTGCCCTGGCGATAGAGCAAGCTTTGTTAAAGGCCTATCAGGAAGAAGCGTTTCGCAATCATTACCAGCCTATCATTAACGCCAGCAATATGTCAGTAGAAGGCTTTGAAGTGCTGTTGCGCTGGCCACAAGATCCCAGCTACAGTATTGAAGAGCTTGCTCATACTGCTGAACAGACAGGGATTATTACCCGGGTTATGCTTCAGACTCTGGAGCGTGCACTTGCTGATCTGAAACAATGGCATGCATCTCATCCTGAACTGTATATTTCGGTCAATTTGTCGGCGTTGGATTTTCAGTATGATGACTTACTGGTGCGGATCAAGGAAATCCTGATACGCAATCAGGTTGATGGCCGTTATCTGGTATTTGAAATTACGGAATCCGTGATGATGGCAGACGCTCAGCAGGCCATTTCGCGGATGCATGAACTCAGAGCTCTGGGGTGCCGTCTCTATATGGATGATTTTGGCACAGGCTATTCATCACTGACCTATCTCAAACAATATCCAGTCGATGCACTTAAAATTGACCGTAGTTTTGTCAGCGACATTGGCCGGGATAAAGAGCATGAAGTGATTATTCACTCGACCCTGTCACTGGCGCATAGCCTGGGTAAGTACTGTGTTGCCGAAGGGGTAGAACATATGGAACAGTTATCTTTCCTGCGGATGTTGGGGTGTGAGCGTTTTCAGGGCTATTTATTCAGTAAGGCATTACCGGCACCGGAGGCCGGCGAATTATTAATGCGTAACTGGCACCAGGTCTTTACCCGGGCCAGTTAACCATATTAGTGATATGCAGTAGCCCGTATAAAGCGGGCCAGATTGCGTCTATAACTTGCCACCACAATGGCGGCAATAGTGGTCGTGCACACGCTGGCTGGTCATTATTTTAATGGCCTGATTTGCTTCTACGGCACTGAGCCCCAGCTCAATTCGCAGGGCTTCCAGGTGCTCTTTTTCTTGTTCATCGACCTTACCGTCGCTCAGAGAGTGCAGAACCGCTTCGTTGAATGCATCCCGACGCTTTCTGAGTTGATCCGCAAAACTTGATGCCAGCAGACCTGTGGGAATAGCGACCATCCCCATACTCAGCAAAGTGATCACACCACCGAAAAAGCGCCCTAATGGCGTAATGGGTACGACGTCACCATAACCTACAGTTGTGAGGGTGGCCATAGCCCACCACATAGCGGCAGGGATAGATCCAAACTTGTCGGGCTGTACATCGTGCTCGATCAGATAAATACCACACGAGGCCACAACCAGCACCAGTGACATAATAAAAAAAGCGGCAAGGAGTGAACTGCTTTCTTCTCTGAATGCAGCCAGCAGTAACTGCATTGCGCGGGAGTAACGGGTAAGTTTAAAGATACGTAGCAACCGGAATACCCGTAAAAAGCGCAGATCAAAAGAGAAGAACACCATTAGCAGGGTAGGAAGAATTGCCAGCAGATCGATAATGGCTAAAGGAGAGAACACATAACGCAGGCGTTTTCTAATATTGCTGCCTGAGATGTGTTTAAATTCGAGCTTATCCACACAACACCATAACCTCAGCAGGTATTCAATGGTAAAAATGGCGACTGAGATCACTTCGATGTAGAAAAATAAACTGTGATAGCGAGTGGCCAGAGCAGGCACGGATTCAAGTACAATGGCTATCACGTTGGCAATGATCAAGGTGATCAGGAATACATCAATTGTATGTCCGGCTTTTCTGAATCGACCACTGGCTTCCAGTAGTCCTGCGGTTTTTTGTCTGAGTGTCAGATCCATAAATGTACTGTTCACCTTGTGATAGTAGGTTGTCTTGTGTTACTGAACTGTCAGTGGCATTTTCATAACAACAGTCCCTTCTTCAAAATCCCTGCTGACAGCGAATCCCAGCTTTTTAGCCAGTCCGATCATACCGGTATTTTCCGGTAGAGTGATCCCTTCAATACATCCCACCCGTTGACGCTTGCAATAGGCAATAGCAGCTTCCATCAGTAACTTACCCAGGCCAAGGCCCTGGCAATCGGAGCGCACCACTACAGCAAACTCTGCAAGTAAGTTGTCTGGGTCCATGAGCACCCGGGAAACGCCCAGAGTGCGCTGGGCACTTTTGTATGGCTCGGTAATGATAAACGCCATTTCACGGTCATAATCTATCTGTGTCATTTTAGCCAATTGTTCGTGGGTAAACTGGGGAAGCTCACCAAAAAATCGACGATATCTGTCTTCTTTACTGAGGGATTGATCGAACTCTTGGTGGTTGCGTTCGTCCTCCGGGCGAATCGGCCTCAGGTGTGCTTCAACCCCGTTCTTCAGAGTAACCGCGCGTTCCCACTCTTTGGGATAAGGTTTGATGGCCAGTCGCTTGCGACCGGGAAGGGGCTCATATCGTTGCAAGTCAATGCTGGCATCCAGAATTAAAAAGTGTCCATCCGTGGCCAGGATTGGGTTGAGTTCCACTGCCTGAATATCCGGCTGATCAACGACCAGCTGTGAGACGCGGGTAAGCAGTGCACAGAGACGATATTTGTCGACTTTCTCTGGTAGCA
The DNA here is from genome assembly GCF_024124545.1 of Pseudoalteromonas sp. XMcav2-N. Classification (GTDB taxonomy): domain Bacteria; phylum Pseudomonadota; class Gammaproteobacteria; order Enterobacterales; family Alteromonadaceae; genus Pseudoalteromonas. The sequence continues at coordinate 83,801 of NZ_JAMXSF010000011.1, read as the reverse complement.
GGCGCTCTTTCAATACGCCTTTGTCATAGGCCGCGGCTATCAAATATTTGGCCAGATTCATATTCAGTGGGGGCAGAGCGACGGCAGCCTGATTAAAATTGAACCCGGTACCCGCTTCGCCCAGCAAAATAACAGGGCCGACATCCGGTTCGGTTTTGACGGCGATGCGCAGTTCCTGACTACCAGCCCGGGGCGCCATTTTTTGCAACGAGAAACCTTCGATGATGGCATCTGGATAGGCTTGCTTGATACGCAGCAGAATAGCAAATGCACTTTGTTCTACCTCATCTGCATCATTAAGGTTCAGGACCACGCCACCTACTTCAGATTTAGACGGGATGCTTGGACTAATTAGCTTGAGTGCAACCGGGAAGCCGAGTATTTGTGCTTGTTCTTTTGCTTCACTGGGTGTTAACGCAATGTCTGTATCTATGCACTCCATCCCGTAGTGGCAGAGGATTTTACCGGCCTGGTGAGTGGAGAGCTGAGTGAGATCTTGTTTCAGGAAGGCATCTGTCTGTGCTTTGGCATGGGCGCTGTTGATCAGTTCATCCTGGCTGACTGATTCCGGTGTCTGAGTGAGGTGCTTTTGGTTGCGACGATAGCTGATTAAGTGCATAAACGCACCAACCGCCCCTTCCGGTGTGCGGTAGGTTGGGATACCGTGTCGGACACAGACGTCACGGGCTTCATACGCTGCCTCTTCACCCATAAAGTTGGTCATGACAAAAGGACGGGCCATTTTGGGCAAGGTACTGAGGGTTTGGGCAATGATCTCTGCGTAAGCTTCACTGGGGGCGAGCGCTGACGGTGTGTGAATGATCAAAAGGTTTTTAACCTCATCGGCCTTGAGTAAAATTTCAAGTGCCTGCTTGTAGCGGTGGGGAGCAGAATCACCGAAAATATCGATGGGATTCGCGGTGTGGTTGGACTGAGGGATCACGGCATTGAGCGCCGCGATGGTTTTGTCACTGAGCTCCGCGAGCTTGCCACTGCGCTGTAATAAGGTATCCACAGCCATGATACCCGGGCCGCCACCGTTGGTGAGAATGGTCAGATGCTCGATTTGCAACAGTTTAGGATGCAGCGCCAAAGTTTGCGTGGCGGCAAACAACTCCCTCAGATCGGTGACCCTGAGCATGCCCGCGCGCTGAAACATCGCGTCGTACACCGCGTCGTCCGAGGTTGACCCGCCAGTATGGATCATTGCAGCTTGCGCACCTGCCTGAGTACGGCCAGTCTTGGTTGCGATCACGGGTTTACTGAAGGCTGCAGCCCGTGCAGCAGAGATAAAGCGGCGGACGTCTTTGATGTTGTCTATGTACAGTAAGATGGCTTTGGTTTTTGCGTCCCGCCCAAACAAATCGAGCAATTCGTCAAAGTCAATATCCAGACTGTCGCCCAAAGAGATAAAATAAGAAAACCCGATGTGTTTGCTTTTTGCCCAGTCCAGTATGGTTGAGCACACCGCAGCAGATTGGGAGATAAAGGCCAGTTTACCTGCATCAGCGGTGGTGTGAGAAAAGCTGGCATTCAGCCCCAGGTGGGGAACCAGCATTCCCAGGCTGTTAGAGCCAAGCAGGGTGATCTGTTTTTCTCTTGCCAGTGCCTGTACTCGTGCCTTTTGGTCGCTATCCAGCCCGGCTGCGACAATGATGACATTTTTACACCCCCGTTCTGCGAGGTCTGTCAGTACCTGTATAAGAGTGGATTTATTGGTACAGATAACAGCCAGATCCGGTACCTGTGGCAAGTCGGCGATCGTCGGGTAGGCGAGCACTCCCTGAACGGCTGAGTACTTTGGCGTGACGGGCATGATGGGGCCTTTGAAGCCGCCATGCAGCAAGTTGCGCATCACGACGTTACCTGCTCTATCAGGGTTGCTGGAAGCGCCAATCACAGCCACCGAGCGGGGGTTAAAGAACTGATTTATCCGCTTAATGCTCATACTAACTCCTTGACTTGCCTAATGATGGCGGGTTATCTGCTAAATATTAATCGCTTTATGGACAGGTTGCGAGTTAAAGCAGGCATTGTTTTGATCTGAGTGCACTCGCCAACCTAAAATGACGAAACAAGTGCCATCAGGGTTAGCGGTTTTTGTCCAACCATTTCCCCATCGCTGCATCATAGGCATCCGTGATGGCATTTTTGTCGCAGGTGCTGCTCATCGTGAGCCAGTTCTTGGCAAACCCCTCGGGGGGTGGGTTATTGGGATCGCCCTGAACTTCTTTGTAGCACCGGTCTCTCTCGCGATATTCTGTAAAAATTTGGTTTTGAGATTCGACTTGGCGCAGTGTTTGATTTCTGAGATGGTGTGATTTGGGCACACCCAGGCGATGAGGTTGAGGCTGTCCTGTGGGCGCGTCTCCTGCTATTTGCTGGTTGAGCTGCTGCTGTTGCAAACGCAGGCGAGACAGCCCAAGTGCGGGGTCGATGTGTTTGTACGGTTGGTCTTTGTTTGTATTGCCCGACGCCTCGCTCTGTTGCAGCGATTGCGCCGTCTCTGTGGCTTTGTTCTCAGCGACTGATTTGATCGGGCTTACAGCCACTGCTTTGACAGTAGAGGATGGCTCTTTCGGTGCCACTAATTGCTCTGCAGACTCCTCTGCGTCATGTGCGGGTTCCGGTTCTTTAGTATCAGGGTCTGAAGCAACCATTGGCGTGCTTTTTTTTGGTTGTTCGACCACCAGATACGTTTTAATACTTTTGGTAGGGGGGATAGTGGGGACAAACGCAGTGTGCTGAGCAAGTAGCCACAACAAGCCCAGATGGCTGGCAACAGACACAACAATTGCAACGACCCACGAACGCATCACTTTTCCTTAGTGTATTATTTTTATGATTCTGGTTTATATTCAAAACACAGATATGACCTTGTCCTTTGTTAAAAGTTCAGTTGCATCAGCTCAGTTGCAATCATCCGCAGTAGCCGCGTTTCACGCAGTAATGATTGTCCTTGTTTATCGCTGCTGGCCAGCACACGTTCGTTGTGCGCAATTGCCTGAGCAATCTCAACCCATTGTGGTTGCATACCATTACTTACTTCATAGTGCTCCATCTCGGGCTCATCAAATTCACCGCAAATATCACATACGTAGCAATGAGAAATAATATGGACAGTATCATAGTCCGGTTTGTGCCAGCGTTGATACTCTTCGTAAACACCAAAAGGAACCACGTTAGTGACGGTACGGGCACCCGTTTCCTCTTTGACTTCACGTACTAGCGCATCGGTCAGAGATTCACCTTCATCAACACCACCACCAGGCAAAGAGTAGTCGTCATATCTTTGTGTATAGAGTAGCAATATTCGCGACTGACTGGTGATGATTGCTCGTGTTGCCGGGCGGATAAAGCAACTGCCCGGCAAAGGCGTCGCAGGGGTTGGATTAAGAACGCGCATTTTTAAGTCCACAAAAAGCGCCGATTCTAGCACATTTAGAGAAGGCAAACATGCCCAGCAGGCTCAGCCGGGCATGTGTTTGTTCGGGTACGTGTTAATAGGGCAGCGGGTAAGTCTTAAGTACCGTATCAATCTCAGCTAATGCCTCTGGCGGCAGGCTCATATCGAATGCTTTGATATTTTCTTTTAGCTGCGCCATGGTGGTTGCGCCTATGATAGTCGACGTGACGCCATCGACTTGATTACACCAGGCAAGTGCGAGTTGTGCGGCGCTAATTTGATGCTCTTTGGCAATCTCCAGGTAGGCGGCAGTGGCTTCCTGGGCAAACTGGGTATCACGGAAGAGGCCATTGCGCTGGATCAAGGTCCAACGTGAGCCCTCCGGCCTTGCGCCGCCCAGATACTTGCCTGACAATGCACCGCCTGCAATAGGTGACCAGGGCAGGTAAGCAATGTCTTCATGCACGCAGTTCTCAATAATATATGGCCAGTCTTTGGCATGTAGCAGGTTGAATTCGTTTTGAATGGAAACGGGCCGTGGTAGTTGGTGCTGTTGTGCCAACTGCAGGTAAGTGTTGATCCCCCATGGTGTGTCGTTAGACAGTCCCCAGTGGCGAATTTTACCTGCATCGATGCACTGTTTTAGGGCCTTCAAGATCTCAAGCATGTCTGCTTTGTGCTGCTCTGTAGACACATCACTGAAAGTGATCATCCCCGGCCAGTGTTTGGAAAAGTGTGGGGATGTTCTGTTTGGCCAATGCAACTGGTAAACATCTATGTAGTCGGTTTGTAAGCGCTTTAGTGAGGCATCCACAGCCTGCACTATGGCCTCTGCCGAGATAGGCGCACCACCGCGGATCCAGACTAATCCCGAGCCCGCAATTTTGGTTGCGATGACGATATCCTGGCGTTTTTCCGGGTGACGACGCAACCAGTCTCCGATAATTTCCTCGGTTTTACCATAGGTATCAGGCGAGGGAGGAACGGCATACATCTCTGCGGTATCGATAAAATTGATACCCTGTGCAAGTGCATAGTTAATTTGCTCATCGGCGTCGTGCTGATTGTTCTGCACACCCCATGTCATGCTGCCCAGACAGACACGTGACACCTCTAAATTGGAATGACCCAGGCGGCTGTACTTCATAAATGCTCCTTGTGTTGAATAGGTCTGGCGTATCGGCTTAGTAAGCGATAGATACGCAGGCATTGTCTGACCAGTTTAGAGTATTTCCAAATAAAATACAGATCGTATGTGGTGACAAAAAATATTCAATCGTATTGCCATAGTGAGATTCTTTGCACATAATAACTGTATAAATAACCAGTCTTCGAGATCATGCGTAAGTTTATCCATGTTGATATGGACTGCTTTTATGCCGCCGTAGAAATGCGAGACAACCCTGCGCTTGCGGATGTTCCCATTGCGATTGGAGGGAACAGCCATCGTGGTGTGCTGTCGACAGCCAATTATATTGCCCGCCAATATGGGGTGCGCTCAGCTATGTCTAACTATAAGGCCAAACAGTTGTGCCCTGAGCTGGTGATTGTGCCGGGCCGGATGTCAGTTTACAAAGCGGTGTCGGCGCAAATACGAGCAATTTTTGCCCGCTATACCGAGTTGATTGAACCATTGTCCCTGGATGAAGCCTACCTGGATGTAACGGAATGCGCTTTGTATCAGGGAAGCGCCACATTAATTGCTCAGCGGATCCGCAGTGACATTTTTCACGAAACAGGCTTAACCGCCTCTGCCGGGATTGCTCCCATTAAATTCCTGGCCAAAATTGCCAGTGATGAAAACAAACCCAATGGCCAGTATGTGATCACTCCCAATGACGTGGCTGCGTTTATCGATACACTGCCACTGAAAAAAATTCCGGGTGTGGGTAAAGTCACCCATGAAAAACTGCTGGCTATGGGGCTGCAATATGGCCGGGATGTTAAAGCCATGAGTCGCGCACAGATGACGGATCGCTTCGGCAAATTTGGTGATGTACTGTGGCGGCGTTGTCAGGGGATAGACGAGCGCAAAGTAGAAACTGAGCGTGTTCGTAAATCAGTAGGGGTTGAGACCACGTTTGAAAAAGACATTCAAAGCCTGGATGCGCTAAAAGAGATTCTTCGCCAGCGTTTATTACCTGAACTACACCGGCGTTCTGAGCCCTATCGCGGGACGAGAACCTTTAATAAGCTGGGCGTTAAAGTAAAGTTTTATGACTTTTCGCAAACCACCAAAGAATGCCAGTATCATGAGATTGATGAGGGCGTGCTATTCACCTTGCTGGAGCAGGCTGTAGAACGCTTTGGCAGTAAACCGGTCAGGCTGATCGGCATTCAGTTGGGTCTAGGTGAGAGTTCATCCGGCCAGGCCCAATTAGGCCTGTTTGACGTTCCGACCTTAGACTAAAAGATAACTGTGTCACTACTCTGCGATTATACGCCTGTGTGCTAGGGTATTAGCAAACCGATTTAACAGAAACGTCGTTTCGTGGGTTATGGCCCGTTGCCAGATGTGTTTAATCTCACTGGCGAGGCTAAACCTGATGGTGAGACGATAATAATACCAATTTCACTTAATACCTGTTCAATTTGAAGGAGCAAACATGCCGCTAACGGTGTTAAAAATTTCTCATTTAGAACAACTAAATAGCGAAATTTTTGCCTCGCCTATATGGATGTAGTTGCCTCAGCGATAGCAGGACGCGAGAGCGGTGTTATTAACGATATTTTCTCGCCTCAAAATAGAACACTTAATTAAACAAATTGGTATAACTGTGCTTTAGTGACTTTTGTCTGTTGTATGACTGAGCGGGTTGTGTGCTGAGCAATAACGAACAGATATAAAGAGACTATAAATAACAACAACAGGACAACAACAGGGGGAATACAATGCAGTCAATCATGATCGTGCTGTTTGGCATACTGGGTATGCTGTTTGGCTGGTTTGTCTATTCAAAGTTCATCGCCGAAAAAATATTTAAAATGGACGATAAGTTCGTGACACCGGCGCATGAGTTAAACGACGGAGTCGACTATGTACCAACCAACAAAGTCGTACTCTGGGGACACCATTTCACATCTGTAGCCGGGGCGGCGCCTATTGTTGGCCCAGCCATAGCAGTATATTGGGGCTGGGTGCCAGCCGTTTTGTGGGTGGTGTTTGGCACCATCTTTTTTGCTGGTGTGCACGATATGGGTGCCCTTTGGGCCAGTGCCCGTCACAAAGGCAAGTCTATGGGTGCCCTGTCTGAAACTGTGATAGGAAAACGCACCCGGTCATTATTTATGATTGTGGTCTTTTTGGTCCTGTTGATGGTCAATGCGGTATTCGGGGTGGTGATTGCCAACTCTTTTGTTGCCAACCCCAGTGCGGTATTCCCCGCGTGGGCTGCGATTTTAGTAGCACTGGTCATTGGCCAGTTGCTCAAACGCCAGGTGCCGTTGGTGCCCTTGTGTGTGATCGGGGTCGCCATCTTGTATGCTAGTATTTATGTGGGGTCGGGTATGCCGCTGGCACTGCCCAGTGAGTTGTTTGGTCTGGCCGACAAAGCAAACTGGATCATTATCTTGTTTATTTATGCCGCCGTTGCATCTTTATTACCTGTCTGGATGTTGCTGCAGCCGAGAGACTTCATTAATGGCATGCAACTGCTGGTCGGTCTGGTGCTGTTGTATGGTGCGGTGTTTGTGGTGATGCCTGATATTACGGCGCCGGCATTTAATACTCAGACGGCAGTGGATACACCGAGTATTATTCCTTTGTTGTTTGTCACTATCGCTTGTGGAGCCGTATCCGGATTTCATGGAATTGTATCCTCTGGCACCAGTTCCAAACAGCTAGACAAAGAGACGGATGGCCGTTTTGTTGGTTATCTGGGGGCTGTGGGTGAGGGGTCGCTGGCTCTGATCACTTTGGTGGCCGTAAGTGGTGTTATGCTGGCGGTATCGCCTGAAGAGTGGCATGAAATATACAGTCACCTTGGCGCTGGTAGTGTGGGCGCTTTTATTCAGGGGGGCGCGAATCTGATCAGCAATGGCTGGGGATTATCGGTGGAAATCGCTTCGACCCTGCTGGCGGTGATGGTGGTGTTATTTGCGGGTACCACGATGGACTCTGGTGTACGCCTACAGCGTTATATTATTCAGGAATGGGGAGAGATCTACCAACTGAATGCTCTGAAAAATGGCGTACTTGCAACTTTGGTTGCTGTCGGGTGTTGCTTGTTGCTGGCATTTGGTGCCGGTGGGGCATCGGGTAGCGGCGGTATGATTATCTGGCCACTGTTTGGCTCCACCAACCAGATCCTCGCAAGTCTGACTTTACTGGTAATTTCTGTGTATCTGATTAAACTGGGTCGCCCTGCCAAGTTTACCCTGATCCCCATGACTTTTGTGATTCTGATGGCTTTCTTCGCCGGGGTGATCAAGCTGGGTGAATACTATGAACAGGGTAACTGGCTATTGGTTGGCCTCGATATTGTGGTACTTGTTGTCAGTGTACTGGTCATGCTTGAAGCCTGGTCTGTGGTCAGTAAACTCAAGTTACAAAAAGACACTGAGACGACATCGCAGCCCGACTGAATGACAGGAGCAGGGTGGAAAGGTGCTGAGTGTCAGCGCTATTCAACGTGATAGCGCATTATCCTGTGCTTAAGCACCTATTCACCTTGATAGTCTTGGTTCTTGCCAGTAAATAACCGATAATCAGCTCAGGATTAAAATAACCAAGGGCTGATTATATGTCTTTCCCTCTTGCTCTGTCGGTCAATGACTGGCAAATTCAGGACGCCGATGCCGTCATCGTCGTCACTTCCGATGTGTCTGAACTCGCTTTTTCTGAGCTAAATAGCGCCGCGGCACCTTACCTGGCTGTTGATGCACGACTACGCACCAAAGCGAGTGTACTACTGGCTGAAGGTGTGCCTGGCAAGCGCCTTATTGTGTCACCGACAGGCCCTCTTAACCGTGATTATGACGATGTACGTCGCTTTTTTGAGGCGGGCAAAGCGGGTATCCAGGAAGCTAAGGCCTCAGGTGCTGTTAAACCTGTTCTGGTTGTTGCAGGAGTACCCGGTGAAGCTCGATATCAGAATGCGCTTGAAGTGACCTACCTGGGAGCCTGTCAGGCACTGTGGCAGCCTCTTGAGGCACGTGAATACCGTGGCCCTTCCATTGAGCCCGTCGAATCAATCGCGCTGCTGGGAGCAAGTGAAGAACAGTGTCGACAGCTTAATGCCATTGCAGCGGGTCAGTATGCGGCCCGTGATTTGTGTGGTACAGAGCCTGAGCGTATGGCTCCCCCTAAGTTTGCAGATTACTGTGTTGAGCTGTTCAAGGGCACAAGTGTTAGTGTTGAAGTTGTGGCAGATCCTGCGACTATCGATCAGGACTATCCTATGCTGGGTACCGTTGCCCGCGCATCGTATGCGGTAGAGCGTCATCACCCGCGAGTGGTGAAGTTGGTATACACACCAGAAGGAGAGGTAGAGCGTACGCTGATGTTTGTAGGCAAGGGCCTGGTGTATGATACGGGTGGTGCTGATCTCAAAGTCGGTGGCTTTATGGCCGGGATGAGCCGAGATAAAGGTGGTGCGGCTTCTGTGGCGGGCTTTATGAAGTCTGTGGCAGACTTCCAGCCTAAAGGCGTTAAAGTGATTGCCTACCTGGCAGTGGTACGTAACTCAATTGGCTCTGACTGTTTTGTTCCGGATGAGATAATCACCTGCCGTGAAGGGGTTAAAGTACGGATTGGCAATACCGATGCTGAAGGGCGTCTGGCAATGGGTGATCTGCTGAGCGAGCTAAAAGATTTGGCCAAGCATGAGGTGAACCCGGAACTCTTTACCGTAGCAACACTTACTGGCCACGCAGCACGCGCAATGGGTCCATATAGCGCCTATGTTGAAAATGGTCCGGCACGCGCCCAACAGGTATCTCGCCAGCTTGCCGATTTAGGTGATTTGTGGGCTGACTGCGCTGAAGTGTCGCGTAGTCGCCGCGAGGACTACGACTTTGTTCAGCCTCGCACTCTGGCAGATGACGTACTGTCGAGTAACAACGCACCGTCAGCAGTTACTGCCCGTGGTCACCAGTTTCCAATGGCCTTTTTGGCAATTGTTGGCGGTCTGGACAAACATGGCTGTGATGCTGAGCTACCTCTGCCGTATGTTCACATGGACATTGCCGGCAGTGGTGTTGAAGGCGGTGACTGGCAGCATGGTAAGCCGACAGCCGCAACCGTGAGTAGTTTGTTTGCGCGTTACTGCCGCTAAACCTTAAAGCGTTCCACAATCAGGGCAAGCTGATGGCTTGCCTGCTTCAGCTCCTTGCTGGCCTCAGACAAGTGCTGTGTAGTGTCCAGTGAGTGGTGGGTGGCGTCCGACAAATCGCCAATGCGCACATTGACGTCGGCTGCTGCACTGCTTTGCTCCTCCGTTGCTCGGGCTATCAGGCCATTCATGTCCAGGATCACGGTGATCAGCCGCTCAATTTCATTCAGTGCCTGTTCGGCATCATGTACCTGGCTGACCGTATTGTTTGACAGGCGCTGGCTGTTTTGTACTGCATCCACGGCTGCCTGAGCACCTTTTTGTAGCTTCTCTATCATGGCCTGAATTTCATCGGTACTCTGTCCGGTACGACTCGCCAGTGTACGCACTTCATCGGCGACTACCGCAAACCCGCGACCTTGCTCCCCGGCACGTGCGGCCTCAATTGCAGCATTGAGCGCCAGCAGATTAGTTTGCTCTGAAATACCTCGGATCACGTCCAGTACTGAGCCAATATGCTGGCTTTCTTCGGCCAGCGCCTGTGTCACAACGCTGACTTCCTCAATGGTATCAGAGAGCGTACCTATGGCATCAATGGTTGTAGCAATCGTGGCTTTGCCCGTTTCACTGGTATGCATCGCTTCTCCTGCAGCCTGTTCAGCGGCTTCGGCATGCTGGCTTATCTCTTGTATCTGAGCACTCATTTGCTCGACAGCTGTGGCAACCTGACGGCTACTGTCATTCTGCCTTTCTATATACTCCAGGTTGACTTCGCCTGTATTGTCGACCCGGTTAGCAAGGGCTTCTACTTCGGTTGCATTATTGGCAACAGAGGCAATCGAGCTGCGCATTTTTTCGGTATAGGCATTGAAAAAACGCGACAGGTGGGAGATTTCGTCTCGGCCATGTTCATCAAGTTGCTGTGTCAAATCCCCTTCCCCCTGAGAAATATCACGCATCATGTCAGAGGCGGTGCGAATGGGTTGTAAAATGCTATTGCTGATAAAGAAGTTAAGTGCAATGAGCACGACCAGGAGAGCAAGAATATTGAAAAGCATTTGATTGCGCAGCTGCGCAAATTGCACGTCAATACTATCCAGATAAACGCCGGAGCCGATGATCCATTGCCAGGGCGCAAAGCCTTTTACATAGGAGATCTTATCGACCGGGTCGGATTTACCTGGCTTAGGCCATTTATAGGGAACAAAGCCAGCTTCTTGAGCGTCTACAACCGCCACCATTTCCTGAAATAATGCCACACCGTCGGGATCTTTACTGTCTCTGACCGACTGTCCGTTGAGCTGCGGCTTAAAAGGGTGCATCACCATGCGAGGGAAATGATCATTGACCCAGAAATAATTGTTTTCATCGTATCTTAGGTTTTTCAACGCATCCAGTGCAGCGGCTTTGGCGTCATCTTCGCTGAGTATGCCCTGGCGCATGGCCTGATGATAATGGGTAACCAGGCTGTGCGCGGTTTCCACCAGGTTTTTAGTTTTTTCATATTGCTGTTCGCTCAGTGCCTGATATTGCTGTTGCAGATTCATCACACCCAGTGCAGCCAAACCCAGAATGACGACTCCCACCAGCATTGCAAGGCGGCCAAAAATGGTGAACTGTCTCAGAAATGCCATATCTGTGGCTCCTCTTGAAGGCACAAGATTGTGCGCTGAACGGACTTTAATTGTCTATATTGCAATAAAAGTGCAGGTGAAATTTGTTCTAAATCAAGTGAATAATATATTTAGCGAGGAAAGATTTAGGCAATTAGCTATTTGTCGAATACCACAGCTGGATGCAGGAGGGTGGCGTGCGAGCCAACACAGGCCCGCATGTTGAATTATTTCACCTCAAAGTGACGATTAAAGAAATTGGTAATCGTCTGATGTAAATGGGTTTGCACTTTCTTACCGCGCAGACTGTGCTTGGAGCCCGGGTAAGTCATCATCTCAAATGGCTTGGCTTCATCCTGTAACTGTTTGAACAGTTTGGTGGCGTGTGTAAACAGTACATTGTCATCTGCCATACCGTGGTAGATCATCAAAGGTCCCTTGAGGCCGTCAGCATACGGGAAGACGGCACTTTGCTCATAACCTTTAGCATTGGTTTCAGGGTGCCCAAGGTAACGCTCTGTGTAATGTGTATCGTACAGAGCCCAGTCGGTTACCGGTGCACCAGATACGCCGGCTGCGAAGTAGTCGCCAGCTTTGAACATAGTCATCAGCGCCATATAACCACCGTAGCTGTGTCCATAAATACCAATTCGAGCAGGGTCGACATAATCTAGTGTACGTAAAAACTCTACACCACGGATCTGGTCGGCGACTTCCACTTCCCCTAAGTGTTTATAGATAGGGTCTTCAAAGCGCTTACCCCGGTTATACGAGCCTCGGTTGTCTAACTGGAAGACAATGTAACCTTGCTGCACCATGTACTGGAAATACAGATTTTTACTGCGCCAACTGTTGGTAACACGCTGGGCATGTGGGCCCCCGTAGACATTAACGATCACTGGGTACTTTTTGTCTTTTTCCAGGTGCTTTGGTTTAAACAGGCGGTAATGCATCACCTGGCCGTCTTCAGCTTTGAGAGTACCGTACTCGGGCGTCGCCAGATCGTTCAGGAAAGGCGTCAGTGGGTGCAGGTCATCCAGTTTGTTCTGCTCCAGCCAGGTAATGAACTCACCATTGGATTTACGCAGCGATACAGACGCAGGCTGATTCACAGAGGACTTACTGTCGATGAAGGTGCGGTTATCCTCGGCCATCACTACTTTATGGTAGGCGCCGGCTTCAGTGATCCGCTTGATATTGCCCTTCTTGAATAGAGGGACTGAATATAAATGGCTTTCTAATGGGGTGTCTTTACGGCCTGAGAAATACACCAGGCCTTTTTTTTCATCGATGCCCTGTAGCTTATCGATGACCCATTCTCCTTTGGTCAGCTGACGAACCAGCTGGCCACTGGTGCGATACAAATAGAGGTGCTTGTAGCCATCACGCTCCGACGCCCAGACAAAGTGCTTTTTATCTTTAAGAAAGTGCAGGTCAAAATGCAGGTTCAGCCAGGTATCACTGGTTTCTGTCAGGGCAACGCGCTGCTGTTTGTTGCTGGCGTTATAGAATCTGAGTTCCAACTTTTGTTGAGAACGATTTTGCCATTGATAAGATAAGGTTGTGTCATCTTCCAACCATTTTGCGCGTGCGATGTAGATGTCTTTGTCTTTACCAAGGTCGACCCAATCAATTTTTTGGTTGTTCAGTGTCACCACACCCAGATCGATGCGAACATTATCTGTGCCGGTGAAAGGATAGCGCTGGTTAAAAAGCTTAACTTCGTCCGCATAAATCTCATTGCGAATGGCTTCTTGTACCGGGCTTTCATCAATGCGGGTAAAGGCAATCTTGCTTTCATCGCCGGCCCACCAGTAGCCCGTCATCCGTCCCATTTCTTCCTGTGCGACAAACTCAGCCATGCCGTTTTTGATGACGCCGCCCCCATCTTTGCTTAGACGGATCTCTTGACCGGTTGCCAGCTCCAGTGCATACAAGTCTTGTTCACGAATAAAGGAAACATAGTTGCCCTTAGGTGAAAAACGGGCATCGGTTTCAAAGGCCTCGGTATTGGTAAGCTTACGGCTCTTACCTGTGCTTAGTTCGTAATAGTAAAGATCCCCATTGAGTGGGAAAAGCAGTGCTTTACCATCTTTTGACCATTTGTATTCCAGGATCCCGCGACCAAAGATGCGCTGTCGTTCACGGCGTGCTTTTTCTTCATCAGACAATGTTTCTGGGCCCGAGAAAAGTGCCTGAGAATCCACCAGTAGTCGATTGGTGTCAGCTTTAATATTGTATTCCCACAGATCATACCGGTTGTAGTCGTCTACTTTTCCCTGCAGGTAAGTCACCCGCGTACCATCGGGTGAAAACTTCAGTTTAACGGGCGCCTTTCCCGCTAACGTTGGGTCATCAAAGATACGTTCCAGCGTCAGTGGTTGAGCCACAGCCAACTGGCTGGTGGCTAGCAAGCCAGCGGCTAACGCTGCGTAAGATAACAGATTGCGCACAGAGTCACCTTTTTAGTTGTGTTGATTTGGTTTAAGAGCGTTGATGGTAAAGACTGTGTTTCTGGATGGCAATAAAATCCGACAGACGAGGTATAGTGAAGCGAATCCCTTTTATCTGGTCGATTTTGCTGTGGAAGTTCGCTACAGTGAGGCCACAGATCACAGACCCGATAGAATACGATGAGCATTTTTCAACTGGCGCCGGAACTTCAACGTGACTGCATAGAATTAGCAGACTGGCCTTTATGTAAGCTATTGTTATTGAATGATAGTCAATACCCTTGGTTTGTACTGGTACCGCGAGTATCGGGCATGCGAGAGATCATTGACCTGACGACAGAGCAGCAACTGCAGTTTTGGCAGGAATCAGCCAAACTAAGCCGCTTAATTAAAGATGTGTTTAACCCGCATAAATTGAATGTAGCTGCACTGGGCAATATGGTGCCTCAGCTGCACGTGCATCATATTGCGCGTTTTGAGCACGATGCTGCCTGGCCAAAACCGGTATGGGGTGTGTTGCCCGCGGTGCCATACAGCGAACAACAGATTAGCGAAATAAAAAAGGCGCTCGAAGTGAGCGCCTGATCCGGTAGATGTGTGGTGTTAGGACTACAGTCCTAACACTGCTTTGCCTTGCTTAAAAGTCACATCGACCGGAATATTGGCAGCTGCCAGCTTATCGAGATCCGCTTGCAGTTCAGCCTTAATGTCACCATGAGTGGCCAGCAATTGATCGACCTTCTGATAATCACCATCACCCTGCAGGGTCAGGATCAAATTAGATAGTTTTTCCATTGCAGCACCCATTTTGGCCATATCGACCTGATACAGACCATCGGCGTTTTTCGAAAATGCCCCTTCCTGCTTAAAGAAGTTAAAGCGGATCATGTTCGCTTTACCATGGGCGCTGGAGGCACCAAAGCGGACAGAGCGGAAAATACCCGCCATAAAGGTCACATAATAATCTTCCAGTGTTCCTTCGCTGATTTCGCCTTTTTTCAATAGCTGCTCAACCATGTAGAGGCCCAGAATATCGGCTTTGCCTTCTTCCAGTGCACTGGCATGTTCCTGAAGTGACTGACGAACAGTCCCTTTACCAGTAATGGTGTTTTTGATACCCAGACCATGGGCAACTTCATGGAACATCGTATTTGCAAAGAATGCATCGAAGGTAATGTGTTTACGCTGCTCCGGCACTATCAGCTGGTCTGCAATAGGCACCAGGATTTTGTCGAATTTGGCTTGCATGGCATTTTTCAGCTGCAGGCGACGCGTGCCTTTTTGCAACTGTACTTCTTCATCGTTTGGCAAATTGATAGCAATGGTTTTGCTGCCCGCATTAGAGTGGCCGGCGTAGTAAATCACATCGTACGCATTAAGATCGGCATCTGAGCCAGGCACCTCTTGCTTATATTTCGCATCAACCGGTAGCCCTTGTTGCAGTTCGGGCAGGAATGCAGCAAATTTTGCCAGACGTTCGCTCCAGGCCATGTCTTTGACCAAGACATAAGACTCAAATGCTGTGCGATAGCCAAACAGCTGATCTTCGTAAGTTTCGATTGGACCAATCACCACGTCGATGGGGTTATTTTTCATATCCATCCAGGCGAAGTCTGAACTCTGGTAACTGTTGTTGACCAGTGCATCCGCTCTGAGGTTCAGGTATTTGGAAAACTGTTTATCGACTGCTAACTTACTGGCATCGCGTAGTAGCTGAGCCGCAGTATCCAGCTCTGTCTGATAAGCTTCTGAGTAAGCTACGCTATAAAGCTGACCCTGTGCGTCACGTTTGATCAGAGAATACAAACCGGCTTTATCTTTCACATCAGCCTGATTTAACTCGTCTTTGCTGATATCGCTTGGGTAGAATTGAGCACCGGGCGCTTTGTCTGCAAAGCCCTCCAGGAAGACCTTGTCGCCATTAAGACGATCCCAGGGGCCATAGTTAATGTCGGCGAACTGGCGCACTTTCGGATCTTTGATATTTGCCAGAAACTCGGCTTTGTTCATGCCGAAGGCTTGCTGCCAAAACAGATCGTCCATGATTTTCGAGGCTTCGATCAACAGGCCCAGCATTTTTTTCTGGTTATCAGTGAGGTGCGAGAGATCGCTATTGAGCGTAACTTCAGTATAGATATCCAGTCGGGCAGGCGACAAGTCTTTCAGCTGATATCCGGTGTCTGAGTTATTTGCCTGTGGCTGAGCCTCGGTACTTGATGGTTTTTGTGGCTCAGAACATGCACTGAGCATAACGCCACAAGCCAGCATGATGGCTGTGGGTAACATTGCGCGTTTCATCATTTTTCCTTCATTGAGGGTGCGTCGGACTGTCTTCTACGACGCCACAACACTCGAGCATAAGTGGCGCATAGATTGTCCGTATTATTATGTCGGGTGTATACATTACATGAATTCTGCGCAACTTGCTGCCTTCATAATATAAAGTGAGGGAATATTTTATCTCAGGTGAATGGTTGGATGTGTGTCGCATGTCACGAATAATTTTTATACTTTTCTTAACTTACTCTTTAAGTTAGACAATACTAATAGCATGAACAGCACATTGTCTGGCGCAAAAGACAGATGCTGCGCACCAGAGGCCAATAAATTCGAGGATTGAACCAATATGTCTACTGAAAATGCCTTGTTGACGATTTTGATTGATAAAATAAATAACGATACCCTGGTTTTGCCTACCCTGCCCGAAATTGCCGTTCGGGTCCGTCAGGCTGCGGATGACCCGGAAGTTAATCTTATGCAAATGGCAGAGGTGATCTCCCATGATCCAGCGCTGGCTGCACGTATGATTAAAGTCGCGAACAGTGCATTTTTAGGTCGTACTGTGAAGGTGAATACGCTTAATCAGGCGGTCACTCGCATCGGCTTGCGACAGGTAAAGAATGTCGCGACGGCTATGGCGATGGAGCAGTTGTTTGTGTCGCAGAACAAACTGATCAAAACCTACATGGACAAAGCCTGGCAAAAAACCCTGAAAGTGGCCTGTCAGGCAATCACCACAATGGACTTCTATCTGCGGGTAAATAAACATACATCGCTAAACAAAGACACCATCACGTTGGCTTCTTTGGTCTTTAACATTGGGGTGTTGCCTATCCTGACAGAAGCAGAGCACCACCCGGAAGTCTTTGCGAACCCAAGCTTTCTGGCACATGCAATTCAAAAGCTCGGTGGCCGAATTGGTGGTGCTATTATGCGTGAGTGGGGCTTTACTGAAGAGTTTGTTGAGGTGGCTGAAAGTTGGGCCAATCCAAACTATAAACCTGGACATGTATGCTATGTGGACTTTATCCGAGTTGGCGCTATTGTTGAGGGGATATTGCAGGTATCCGACAAAGCGGCGGCATTACATGTTTATGAGGAAAAAGGTGTGCTGGGATCAGTCGACATGTTTTACGACGATGAATATCAGGATATGTTGAACGACATCAAGGCGGCCTTTTCATAGCCGCGATAGTGAGCAGGGCAGGAGGCTGTCGCATCCTGCCTTCTTTTACAGGTCTTCCTGGTCACCCAGGCCCTGGGACAACTCTTCCAGCAGCTCTTTGATTTCTTCAGACACCAAAATAAAGTCGGCGTCTAATTTGACTGCCATATCTTCTTTAGGAATATCCGCATTTTGCTCTTTTAATGTATCGCTGAAGCTTAAGCGCTTGAGGGAGCCATCATTTTGTAGGGTAAACTGAACACGCTCACGCCAGTCCATGCCCAGCTTTGTCACGCGCTTACCGTGTTCCAAATGAAGTTTAATTTCATCACTGGCCAGGTCATGCTGTTTCAGCTTTACTTGTGCGCCATTGTCATCGGCCTCTTGAAGCTCGGCGTCGGAGCCGATCGCAAAGCCCTCAGGTACTGCAAACTGAGTCAGCCAGTCAGTCAGGAACAGATCCAGATCGTAATTGGCGAATGCCGGAACAATGGGCAGAGTACCCAGAGATTTACGTAGCAGGGCCGTCAACTCCTCCGCTTTATTGAAGCTGCCACTGTTGACGATTAACCAGCCGTTTTTCTGGTCAATAAAGGCAAACTGCAAACTGGATTTTTTGAATGCCTGAGGTAACAGTGTCGCAGTGATGTTTTCTTTTATTTCGTCTTTTTCTTTTTTCTTGACCGGGCGATTCTCTTCTTGCTCGATCGATTCGATTTTCTCAGCGACCATCTCATTGATGACGGAAGCCGGCAGTACTTTTTCTTCTCGTTTTGCACAAACCAAAATACAGTGCTGAGAGAAATGACTCAATGTCTGGCCATGTTTGCCCAGTGCTTTGGTCCAGCCAAAAGTGCTCATGTCCTGGCTACCACACGGACGAAATACGTCGTGCTCCAGTGCCGCTTCAAAGTCTTCCTGAGCGTAGGAGACGTCTTGTTTAAATCGGTAACAGATAAGATTGCTAAACCACATAGAACAGGTTCCGAAGAGTAAAATCGACCCGCATCATAGCAAACCGACACGCCCTCGGGCAAAGGCTCTTGGCAGATAATTTGCCGTGTCGGTTTACGTGGGTATTAACTGAACATCGCGACGCTCTTTTGTAGCTCTTTTGGGAAGCGAATATAGTAGGTCAGGCCGTTGCCTTCTTCGGAATTGACTTCAATGTCTCCATTGAGCGTCTGCTTCACCAGATTGAAAGTGATGTGAGTGCCTAAACCACTGCCGCCTTGTTCTCGCTTGGTAGTAAAGAAGGGGTCGAAGAGTTTCTCCAGTTGTGCTTTGCTGACACCTTTACCATTGTCTTTGTAAACAATAAACACGTCGTTGTTTTCTTCTCTGATCTCAATGTCGATGGTGCCCTGAGCGATACCTTCGAAACCATGGATCAGTGAATTCATGATCAGGTTGGTGAAAATCTGACTGATAGCACCAGCCGGGAGGTGCAGAGTAAGCTCTTCCGGACAATCAACGTTAACGATGTGGGCGGTTTTCTTGAGTTTGGGATGTAAAGAGCGGATCACCTCGCCCAGATACTGTTTAAAATTAATGGTGCGAACGGCTTCACTGGCCTGATCAACTGCAATCTGCTTAAAGCTGGCCACCAGCTCTGAGGCCCTGTCGAGGTTAGTTGTGAGCAGGCTGGTGCTTTGCTTGGCTTCATTGATAAATTCTTCCAGCGCTTTGGGCGATAAGGTTTTATCCCGATAGGCTGACTCAAGGCGCTCTAAGCGTTCCTGTAAGAATGATGTTGCGGTTACCCCAATTCCAACGGGGGTATTTATATCGTGGGTAATACCAGCCACGAGGCCACCCAGCGCAGCCATTTTCTCTGAGCCGACCAGTCGCTCTTGTGCCATATTGAGCTCATCAACATATTTTTCCAGCTCTTTTTGCTTGGTGAGTAACTCTTCTTCGGTTTGGCGTCTCAGATCAATCTCTTCGGTGAGCGTAAGTTTTTGTTTTTCCAGCTCATACTTTTGTTGCTGCAGATCCATCATTGCCTGGGACAAGTTTGACGTTTTACGCGCCACTTCCTGCTCCAGCTGGATGTTGTGCTGGTCCAGTTTTTCGTTACTGATCAAAAGCTCTTTCTGGGCCTGATCCAGTTTTTTGCGGTAATCAGCAATTCGGTCAATGAGTTTGTTAAAGGCCTCTTCCATGACCTTGAGCTCGTTGCGCTCCGTGGTATCTATATCAATTTTATGGCCATCAACATTATCTATTTCAAAGTCATCAATTTGCTCAGTCAGATCGGTCAGGGGTTCGGTAAGCAACTTTCTGAATGCAAGTAAAAACAAGATGATCAAAAAGGTGGTCTTGACCATGGCATTACCGATCAGAAAATAAATGGATATCATGATGCGGCTGAATACCACTTCCCGACTCGAAAACAAGGTGACGTCACCTACCTGTGTAGCGCGCCCGGAAAACTCAAAGATCAGGGGAAAGGTGTAGCCAAATAAACCTGAAGGGGTGTCTTCAATCAATGCTTCTTCTTGCACTAATTGCTGGCTGTATAACTCATGGATATTCAGTGAGCGGCCCAGTTGGGAAATTATTTCACCGCTGTCATCACGCACTATGATCCCTTCGATCATCGGGATCGCCAATAAACCTTCAGCGGTCGTGACGGTTTGTTTGGTGTTGAGCTCCCATATCGCCCGAGTCAGACTGCGACTAAAGGTTTTTTGCAGCATGGTTAACTCGTTGCGAATATAGTCCTTGGTATTGACATACTCAGCGACCACCTGTCCACAGGTAACGACGAAGGTAAGCAAAAAGTAAACCGACAAGACGTTTGTGAGCAGCTTCTTTGACAGACTTTTTTGCAGCATGAAGTGTTCTTTGCTCCTAACAACGGGTTTGTGCGCGTTTAATACACTTAAAGTTAGCCAATAAAGTGCTAAAAATAAATATTAATCTCAATCTGATATCGCAAGGAATTTGTTCCTCTGCCACTTACTGGACGAGGATTATTATGTTATAAGTTTAATCACAACAATAACCTTTATCCCAGATCAGAACAATAAAGATTATTTGACAATTCACCCTATGAGCTACTCTGTATTAGTTTGTGACGATTCAGTCGTTGCCCGCAAACAAGTGATCCGCTGTCTAAGCGGTATGCTGGATGCCGATATTTGTCAGGCCACTAACGGGCGCGAAGCACTCGATGTGCTGGCGACACGCCACATCGATTTAGTCTGTCTTGACCTGACCATGCCGGAAATGGATGGTATTGCGGTGCTGGAGGCCATTAAACGGCAGGTGATAGAAACCTATGTGGTGGTTATTTCTGCTGATATTCAAGGTGAAATGAAGGCGCGGGTGGCCAAACTGGGTGCACTCGAATTTTTAGAAAAGCCGGTTAAACCGGAAGCTTTGCAGGCAACCCTTAGTCGCTTCGGGATCCGCTAACCTCCGCTTATTTGTAAACATTTAATGTATTTGTTTACACTCGTCTGTTCGCTTACTACATCAGTGTCCGACTCATTCCAACATAGATTTTGCTCATTGCTGTTCACAACTTGAGTTTTTTGCATAGATTTTTACCCCGCAAATTAGATTTTTGTGCTTGACAGTTTATTGAATGTTCAGGCAGTCTAAAGTCTATGAAAAAGATTATTAACACCACGACCATTATTACCACCACCATCCTAACGGGATAGTGGCATAGGTCGGTGCGTTTTAGAAAAGGCCTGTGCTCACTTCGAGCACAGGCCTTTTTTTTGTTTTTGGAATGAGGAAAATAAACATGCAAGTATTGAAGTTTGGTGGGTCATCCCTGGCCGACTACGCCTGTCTGCAACGAGTACGGGAGCTGATCCTGACTCAGGGTAATTACGAGGCCTTAGTGGTTCTATCTGCACCAGGTGGTGTAACGGATAAGTTGGTCGAGTTGTGTGAGCTGGCACGCCAAGGACTAGATTACAACCTACAATGGGATGCCCTGACAGAACGCCTGGATGGATTGAAAGTACAGGTTGAAGCTGAATTCAACCAAGTGACTCAATGGCCAGATTTTGCTGCGCTGGCTGACAAGCTAGCTGGTGTTAAGCTGCTCAAACAGTGTCCCGATGCGATTCAGGCTTATGTGATCAGTTTTGGTGAACGGGTGAGTGTTGCGTTAATGGTGGCTATGCTTGGCACGGACAAAGCCTGCTATCTTGAGGCGACAGACTGCATTGTAACCAACGATGTTTATCTGGATGCTGAAGCCTTGCTTGACGATAGCCGCGCGTGTTTTGCGGCGCAGCTCAAAGCGCACTCTGCAAACTTCTATATTATGCCCGGTTTTACTGGCCGCAATGGTGCAGGCGAGTTAACGACTTTGGGGCGCAACGGCTCAGACTATTCTGCTGCCATTGCTGCTGCGTGTATTCAGGCTAGCGTCTGCCAAATCTGGACTGATGTAGATGGGGTATACAGCGCAGACCCTCGACTGATTAAAAAAGCCACAAAAGTAAATCGCTTATCATACAAAGAAGCCATGGAACTGTCGTATTTTGGCGCCAAAGTCTTGCACCCGAAAACGATCTTACCTTGTGCTAAGGCAGGCGTACCTTGTGAGATTAAAAATACCCATGCTCCCGAGTTACCAGGCTCAGTGATAGCGGCACAAGGTGGCGGCGATGAACCCGTTAAAGCGTTATCCAGCTTAGATAAACTGGCTATGTTGACGGTCTCTGGCCCGGGCATGAAAGGTAAAGTGGGGATGGCTGCCAGGGTGTTTTCGGCATTGGCCAAAGACAATGTCTCAATTGTATTGATCACTCAGTCTTCCTGTGAATTTAGCATCAGCTTTTGTGTTCATGAGCAAGACTTGTCGTTGGCGTTGCAGGCGCTACAAAGTGCCTTTGAACTGGAGATGCAGGCGCAACTGATTGAGCCGATAGAAGTACGCCGATCGTTGGCGATTGTCACCCTGGTGGGCGATAACATGAAGTCACATAAAGGGTTGGCTGCAAAGTTTTTTGCCTCACTGGCACAGGCCCAGGTGAATATTGTGGCAATTGCTCAGGACTCAACTGAAAGTGCTATTTCAGCCGTGATCCAGGGGGAGTTGTGTCAGGATGCGGTTAAAGTATGCCATGAAAACTTCTTTACTCATGTTCCGTCCATCGATGTGTTTTTGCTGGGCTGCGGCCTGGTGGGCACTGAACTCATTGCACAACTGCAGCGCCAGCAAACCTGGCTTGCAGAGCGCAACATTAAACTGAATCTCTACGGCGTGGCCAATTCAAAGCACTGTTATCTGAATGAGCAGGGCGTTCCTTTTGATAGTTGGCAACAAGCACTTGCGGATGCCGAGCAGGGCTTTGAGCTGGCCAGCCTGGAAGCGTTTGTACGCTGTAATCATTTGATCAACCCTGTAATCGTAGATTGTAGTTCGTCTCAGCAATTGGCCGACCAGTATCACGATTTTCTTGCGGCCGGGTTCCATGTTGTGGCGGCGAACAAAAAAGCCAACACCAGTGACTACAGTTATTATCAGGCATTACAGCAGGTGGCGCAGCAGAAGGGCCGACGCTTTTTATATGAAACGAATGTGGGGGCCGGTTTGCCGGTTCTGGACAATCTGCAACTACTCTTCGGCGCAGGCGATGAATTGCTGTCTTTCAGTGGCATTCTGTCGGGTTCTCTGTCCTACATTTTCGGTGAACTGGAGGACGGCCTGAGTCTGTCCGAAGCCACAGCCAAAGCAAAACAAAGCGGTTTTACTGAGCCGGATCCGCGAGATGACCTGTCAGGTACGGACGTGGCGCGTAAGCTGCTTATTATCGCTCGTGAGTCCGGACTGGCGCTGGAGTTGTCAGATATCGAAGTCGAGCCCGTGGTACCCGTTGACTTTGCAGCAGGTAGCTCGGTCGATGAGTTTATGACGAGATTACATGAGCAGGATGGAGCATTTGCGGATCGTATTGACAGTGCTGCCAGTGACGGAAAAGTACTGCGTTATGTTGGCACGATTGAGGGGGGGCGCTGCCGGGTTGGCATTGAGGCCGTCGATAAAGCGCACGCGTTGTCAGACATTCGTGACGGGGAAAACGCCCTTGCAATACTGAGCCAGTATTATCAGCCAAAACCTTTTGTGATCCGGGGTTATGGTGCCGGGGCTGAAGTCACAGCTGCTGGCGTATTTGCCGATATTTTAAAGACTCTGACGCGCTAGGAGAGGGTTATGAAACGATTTTTTGCACCGGCATCTATTGGTAACTTTTGCGTCGGTTTTGATTCTTTAGGTGCCGCGATTGCGCCGCTTGATGGGACTTTACTGGGGGATGTGGTTAGCGCAGAAGCTGCTGAACAAGACTGTTTTGAATGTGTCGGGCCCTACGCAACTAAGCTCCCGTCGGCAGCTGAGGAGAATCTGGCTTATCAGTGCCTGGTACACTTTAGAGCGCATGTCGCTGCAGATATGCCCAGTGTTAAACTGACATTAGAAAAGCGCTTACCCATAGGGTCCGGCTTGGGTTCCAGTGCCTGCTCTGTGGTAGCGACATTTGCAGCTCTGGATGCGTTTGCACAGACCCGCTTGTCTCAAACGCAGATGATTGAGTTGATGGCTGATTTTGAGGGGAAGGTCAGCGGTGCGCGTCATTACGACAATATCACTCCCTGTTATCTGGGTGGATTGCAGTTAACTGCTGAACTGGTACCAGACAGAGCCCTGAGTTTGCCTGTTGATGACCGCTGGCGGCTGGTGGTGGCTTACCCAGGGTTCGCTTTGAATACTGCTGCGGCCAGAGCCGTTTTACCGTCGCAACTGGCCTCTCATGATGCGGTGGAGTTTGCCCAGCGTTTGAGTACCTTTACTTTACTGATGGCACAGCACAGATTTGATGCCGCGCTCACTTTGATGCGTGATGATATAGCTGAGCCTTATCGGGCACCTTTAATTAAGGGGTATGCCGAGGCGAAGTTGAGTTTGCCAGAACTGGGCGCACTCACTGTGAGCATTTCTGGAGCCGGGCCTACCCTGTTTGCTTTGTGCGCAAATGAGCAGGACGCGCAACGCTGTCAGTTATGGTTGCAACAACATTATTTGAATGAACATGGCTTCAGCCATATTTGCCGAATAGACCCACAAGGTACAAGAGAAATAAAGGACGGAGAGTAGGATGAAACTGGTAAACTTAAAAGACGATACTCAGGTGGTATCCTTTATCGAAGCGGTTAAAACGGGTCTGGGTCGAAATCAGGGGGTATTCTTCCCTACTGAATTGACGCCCCTGGATGACATCGATGGCTTGCTGGCGCAGCCGTTTGCACAACGCAGTGCGACTCTGTTGAAGCACCTGATAGGAGATGAATTACCGCTGGATTCATTGCAAAGTATGTGCGAGCAGGCATTTGATTTTCCTGCCCGCTTGGTTCAAGTTGAAGAAAATAAATACTGTCTGGAGCTCTTTCACGGCCCGACGCTGGCGTTTAAGGACTTTGGCGGTCGCTTTATGGCACAGTGCATCGGCGCCTTCAGCCAGGGGGAGCGGGTGACAATTTTGACTGCAACCAGCGGCGATACAGGCGCTGCGGTAGCGCACGCTTTTTATCAAATGGCCAATGTCGACGTGGTGATCCTCTATCCTCAGGGCAAGATTTCTCTGGCACAGCAAAAGCTGTTCACCACCTTGGGTGAGAATATCCATTGTTATGCGGTAGAGGGCAGTTTTGATGATTGTCAGGCATTGGTAAAACAAGCCTTTCTGGATGATGAGCTTAAACAAGCTTTAGGTTTGAACTCAGCTAATTCAATTAATATTAGCCGTTTACTGGCGCAGGTATGCTACTACTTTGAAGCATTTGCCCAACTTACATCGGCTCAGCGAGACAAGGTTCATGTTTCTGTGCCCAGCGGTAATTTCGGCAACGTGTGTGCTGCAATGATTGCCGCTGCTTTGGGTTTGCCAGTCAAGCGCCTGAGTGCAACGACTAATCAAAATGATACCGTACCACGATATATTGCGTCAGGTCAGTGGCAGCCCAACGCTACTTTAGAGTCCATCTCTAACGCAATGGATGTGAGTAAACCTAATAATTGGCCTCGTGTAGAATCGATGTTAGATCATGGGTACTTTCCTAAAGATGAGTTTTATTCACGTTCGGTGTCTGAGGAGAGAACGCAGGAAGTGATGCGTCAGGTTGCTAAAGCCGGATATGTGACAGAACCTCATACAGCCATCGCTTACGAAGGGCTCACTGTCGATGGACAACCCGGTGATACGGGGATTTTTCTGGCGACAGCACACCCAGCGAAATTTCGGGAGACGGTGGAAGCTGTGTTGGGTCAGGCAATTGAAATGCCTGAAGCACTGGCAAACGCCCTTGAGAAGCCCTGCCTGGCAGAGCCTTTGTCGGCCGATTATAGCGCTTTAAAAGATGCTGTGCTGGCACGCCTGACGCGTTGATGAACACCCAGCTCCCCTATTTGATGGCGGTCAAGCCGTCTGTAGGGGAGTTTTCATAGATTTCAATTTAAAATGTATGTTTGACTTTTAATAAGAAATATAAATGTTTAAATAAAAAAATATCATCCCCCAAACACTGTGAAATAAATTCAATCCTTGATTAAATAGGCTCACGCCGATTTCATAGGCAAATGGCCGCAATTTGCGTACAATCAAGCCTTCAAAAACCAATCTTACGTGTACCTAGGAGACACCATGTTAGAACGTAACATGAATATTGCAGATTTTGACCCTGAACTATTTCAAGCGATCCAGTCGGAAACGACTCGTCAGGAAGAGCACATTGAGCTTATCGCGTCTGAAAACTACTGTAGCCCACGCGTACTAGAGGCTCAGGGGTCGCAGTTAACAAACAAATATGCTGAAGGTTATCCGGGTAAGCGTTATTACGGTGGCTGTGAGCACGTTGACGTGGTTGAGCAACTGGCGATTGACCGTGCATGTGAGCTGTTCGGCTGTGATTATGCAAACGTTCAGCCACACGCGGGCTCTCAGGCAAATGCCGCGGTATTCCAAGCGCTGCTTCAGCCGCATGATACCGTGTTGGGTATGAGTCTGGCACATGGTGGTCACCTGACACATGGTTCACACGTGAACTTCTCTGGTAAAACTTACAATGCGGTTCAGTATGGCCTGAACGAAGAGACTGGCGAAATCGACTACGCACAGGTCGAAGCGCTGGCGCTGGAGCACAAGCCGAAAATGATCATCGGTGGTTTCTCTGCCTACTCAGGTATTGTTGACTGGGCTAAATTCCGTGAAATCGCAGACAAAGTGGGTGCTTACCTGCTGGTTGATATGGCACACGTTGCGGGTCTGGTTGCGGCTGGTATCTACCCAAGCCCAATCCAACATGCGCATGTTGTTACGACAACGACACACAAAACACTGGCAGGCCCTCGTGGTGGTTTGATCCTGTCAGCATGTGGTGATGCGGATATCTATAAAAAACTGAACAGTGCAGTATTCCCGGGCGGTCAGGGTGGTCCATTGTGTCACGTGATTGCAGCAAAAGCTGTTGCATTCAAAGAAGCTTTGCAGGATGACTTCAAAGCATACCAGACACAAGTGGTAAAAAATGCACAGGCAATGGTTACTGTACTTCAGGCGCGTGGCTACAAAGTTGTTTCAGGTAAGACTGACAACCACTTGTTCTTGCTTGATCTGATCGACAAAGACATCACAGGTAAAGACGCGGATGCGGCGCTTGGCCGTGCGAACATCACTGTGAACAAAAACTCTGTACCAAACGACCCTCGTTCTCCGTTTGTGACTTCTGGTTTGCGTATTGGTTCACCAGCTATCACACGTCGCGGCTTTAAAGAAGCAGAAGCGGGTGAACTGGCTGGCTGGATCTGTGACGTACTGGACAACATCGAAGATGAAGCGGTTCAGGCACAGGTGAAAGAAAAAGTAAAAGCGATATGCGCTAAGTTGCCTGTATACGCGTAAGCAATAGCGCGCGACGTTATACACAAGAGGGCTGCCATTCTGGCAGCCTTTTTTTATGTGCACCTATGGCCACTATCTTGGTATACTGGCAACAATTGACCCAAGCTGTGTTGTAACCTTGCCAGCGCAGATTGGGCGTTTGTCAGTTTTTCATAGTGAGTGTTTATGCACTGTCCTTTTTGTACGGCAAAAGAAACCAAAGTGATAGATTCACGGTTAGTTGGCTCGGGTCACCAGGTACGCAGGCGACGTGAGTGTATTTTATGTCACGAGCGTTTTACCACGTTTGAAGGGGCCGAGTTGGTGATGCCCAGAGTGATCAAGCAAGATGGCTCCAGAGAACCATTTAATGAAGATAAACTGCAAAATGGTTTGCATCGAGCGCTTGAAAAGCGCCCGGTGAGCACTGAGCAGATAGAAGAAGTCGTTCATCAAATAAAATCTCAATTGCGTGCTACCGGTGAGCGAGAAGTGCCCAGTCAATTGGTGGGTGAATGTATTATGGAAGCGCTCAAAAAACTCGATAAAGTGGCCTATGTGCGCTTTGCTTCGGTGTATCGTTGCTTTGAAGATGTGAAAGAGTTTGGTGAAGAAATTGCCAGACTGGGGGATGAATGAGTTTTACACAAGCCGATCGTACTTTTATGGCACGCGCCATTGAGTTGGCTAAACAGGGCTGTTTTACGACCACACCTAACCCCAATGTCGGCTGTGTGATAGTTAATAACGGCGAAATTGTCGGTGAAGGGTTTCACTTGCGTGCCGGTGAGCCACATGCGGAAGTGCATGCTCTGCGAGAGGCTGCCGAGCAGGCTCAGGGCGCGACGGCTTACGTAACACTTGAACCCTGCAGTCACTATGGCCGTACACCACCATGTGCAAAAGGCCTGATCGAAGCCGGCGTCAGTAAAGTCATCGCTGCGATGGTCGACCCCAACCCAGAAGTTGCGGGACGAGGACTTGCGATGCTCAATGACGCGGGGATAGAAACAGCTTCGGGACTACTTGAACAACAGGCGCGGGCACTTAACAAAGGTTTCTTAAAGCGGATGGAGCAAGGCCTGCCTTATGTTATCTGTAAGCTGGCTGCGAGTCTGGATGGCAAAACGGCTCTGGGTAATGGCGAGAGTAAATGGATCACAGGACCGGCGGCGCGACGCGATGTGCAGCTGGGGCGGGCGCAAAGTTGCGCAATTTTGACGGGCGCTGATACAGTACTGGTGGATGATGCTCGGCTCAATGTCCGCGCAGAAGAGCTGATCGATATCAAGCGACCTGTTGAGCAATGGCGTCAACCCGTTCGGGTGATTATTGACTCACAAAACCGTCTTCACCCGGAACTGGCTCTGTTTAAAATAACCGCGCCAGTCGTTATTTTACGTTCAGACCTTGATAATCAGCACAACTGGCCACATTTCGTAGAGCAAATTAAGATTAAGACCTGTGCTGGTAAAATTGACCTGCACGCGGCGCTGGCGTTTCTGGCCGAGCGAAACATTAATCAGGTCTGGCTCGAGGGCGGCGCGACCTTAGCGGGGGCCATGCATCAGCAGGGTCTGATTGATGAATATTTGATTTATCTGGCACCTAAAATTATCGGTACAGACGGCAAAGACTTGTTTAACAGTGCACCTTTACAGGCAATGAGCCAGGTCACAGAGTTAACGCTCACAGAGATGACACCGATAGGTACAGATATCCGCATTACGGCACATAAAAAAGGTAAGTAAGGCATTATGTTTACAGGCATCATTGAAGCAACAGGCACATTAACGGAGCTGACCCTTAAGCAGGGAGACCTGAGTGTACGGGTTACCAGTACCACCTTGAATATGGATGATGTGCAGCTTGGCGACAGCATCGCCACCAATGGTGTGTGCCTGACCGTTGTTGAAAAATTCGCTGACGGTTTTCGTGCCGATGTGTCAAATGAAACGCTCAAGTTGACTCGCTTTGGTGAGTACCGGGTTGGCCAGCTCGTTAATCTGGAAAAAGCCTTGCAACCGATCTCACGGCTTGGTGGCCACTTAGTATCCGGCCACGTTGATGGCATTGCAGAAGTGGTGGCCGTTAAGCCGAATGCGCGTGCTACAGAATACTGGCTCAAAGCGCCATCGCAATTAATGAAATACATTCCGTACAAAGGCTCAGTGGCGATTGATGGGATCAGTCTGACAGTCAATGAGTTGGATGAAGACAAATTCAAACTGACAATAGTGCCACACACAGCACAAGAGACCACCATCGCTGACTTTAAGGTGGGGACATTACTCAACCTGGAAGTAGATCAGATAGCGCGCTATCTCGAAAGGCTGATCCAAGGTGTACCGGCCGATACGGAGCAATCAACTCTCACAACCAGCTTGTTGGCCAAAGCTGGCTTTATTAAATAACTTGCCAATAACGCACTTACTAACGGGAAGATTATGAGTTTAAACAGCGCACAAGAAATCATCGATGACATTAAAGCCGGTAAAATGGTGATTCTGATGGATGATGAAGACCGGGAAAATGAAGGCGATCTGATCATTGCGGCAGAGCATATCACGCCAGAAGCAATTAATTTTATGGCGACCTATGGCCGTGGCCTGATCTGTTTGACGATGACGCAAGAGCGCTGTCAGCAGTTAGACTTGCCCCTGATGGTTAAAAATAACGGCGCCCAGTTCTCAACCAATTTCACTATGTCGATTGAGGCCGCTAAAGGCGTGACCACAGGTATCTCGGCAGCAGATCGTGCCCGTACAGTGCAGGCGGCTGTTGCTAAAGGTGCGGTACCGGAAGACATAGTGCAGCCTGGCCATATTTTCCCGATCATGGCACAGCCCGGTGGCGTGTTAACCCGCGCTGGCCATACGGAAGCAGGTTGTGACTTAGCGCGCCTGGCGGGTCTTGAACCATCCTCAGTGATTGTTGAGATCCTTAACCCGGATGGCACAATGGCCAGACGTCCCGAACTGGAAGTGTTTGCTAAAGAGCACGATATCAAAATTGGCACCATCGCCGATTTAATCGAATATCGTAACCTCAATGAAACGACGATTGAAAAAGTCGCAGAATGTAAGCTGCCTACCGAATACGGTGAGTTTAAATTGGTGACATATAAAGACACCATAGATAACCAGCTGCACTACGCATTATTAAAAGGTGAAGTGAGTGCCGATGAGGCAACTTTAGTGCGAGTTCACCTGCAAAGCACGTTCAATGATACCTTGTTATCCGACCGCAGTGCAGACCGCAGCTGGACGCTACATGGAGCAATGAAATACATTGCCGACAACAATGGCGTCTTGGTTATTCTGGGCAAACAAGAGAAAACAGAGGACCTGGAGCAATTGGTGAAGGCGTTTGCGGCGGAGGATGCCGGTGAGAAGCCTAACTACCGTAAGTTTCAGGGTACATCCAGAACAGTGGGAGTGGGCTCGCAAATTCTCGCCGATCTGGGGATTAACAAAATGCGCCTGATGAGCTTGCCGAAAAAATACCATGCCCTGTCTGGCTTCCACCTGGAAGTTGTCGATTACGTCGAACCTCAATAATTTACTCATAGCACAACGAGCGCCTGACGGGGATTTCCCTGTAGGCGTTTCGTCTTTTTCTATGCTATTATGCGCCTCAATTTGGCAATTGCTTATACTAGATTAGGAATCATCTAATGAAAATCATCGAAGGTAATAAATACGCACCGGGCAAGAAATTTGCCATTGTCATCTCTCGTTTTAACGACTTTATTGGTAGCAGCCTGTTAGAAGGCGCAGTTGATGAGTTAAAGCGTACAGGTGGCGTAAAGGACGAGGACATCACTGTTGTGTATGTACCGGGTGCAGTAGAATTACCTTTAGCGGCTAAGCGTGTTGCAATGAAAAAAGAACACGATGCCATCATTGCATTAGGTGTCATCATTCGTGGCGGTACACCTCATTTCGACCTGGTTGCAAATGAGTCAAACAAAGGCCTGGCGAGCGTGTCTATGGACTACGATATCCCGGTTGCCTTTGGTGTGTTAACCACGGAAAGTATTGAGCAGGCCATCGAGCGCGCGGGAACCAAAATGGGTAACAAGGGTGGCGAAGCTGCACTTGGTGCACTGGAAATGGTGAACGTGCTAGAGCAAATTTAAGAGGAATCTCAGTGAAACCAGCAGCTAGACGTAAGGCGCGTGTCCTTGCCCTTCAGGCAGTATATTCTTGGCAGCTAAGTGGCAACCCCATTGCTGATATCGAGCAGCAAATGCTGATCGAAAACGACGTTTCAAAGGTTGATGTAGAGTACTTCAAAGATCTGGCACGTGGTGTTGCAGTAAACTGCAAACAGCTAGATGAGTTGATGACGCCGCATTTGTCTCGTCCATTTGATGACCTGGATATGGTTGAAAAAGCTGTATTACGCGTCAGCATTTACGAGTTAAAATTCCGCGAAGACGTCCCTTACAAAGTCGCCATTAACGAAGGGATTGAGCTGGCGAAAATGTTTGGTGCTGAAGACAGTCACAAATTTGTCAACGGCGTACTGGACAAAGCGGTTAAGATAATCCGCAAGTAATCGAGACCGTGAGGAGAGCCGGCATGGGCCGGCTTTTTTAATGTATGAAGGAATTTGAGTTAATCAATCATTACTTCAAGGGGCGCGGCATTGCGCGTCGTGATGTAAAGGTTGGCATTGGTGATGATTGTGCCATAGTGACGGTTCCTGACAAGCACCAACTTGCCATTACCACAGACACCCTGGTTGCCGGTGTACACTTTTTCGAAGACATTCCACCCAGAGCATTAGGTCATCGTGCCTTGGCCGTTAATCTCAGCGATCTTGCCGCTATGGGCGCAGAGCCAACGTGGATCTCCATTGGCTTAACTCTGCCTGAGGTCGATATGGATTGGCTGGAAGCGTTTACCGAGGGTATGCATGAAATTGCAGAGTATTACAATGTTCAGCTGATAGGTGGGGACACAACTCAGGGCCCGCTGACCATCACTATCTGTGCCAAAGGGATCATTCCAAATGACAAAGCACTGACGCGCTCTGGCGCTAAAGTGGGTGACTGGATTTATGTTACGGGAGAGCTGGGTGATGCCGCTTTGGCAATTGAAGCCCGTAAGCGTCAGCTACCGCTAGAAGCAACTCAGTTAAAGCGCCTCGAAGAAAAGTTACATTTCCCAACCCCGAGAGTAGCGGCTGGACAAGTGTTGCGGGGCATGGCAACTGCCTGCATCGATATTTCAGATGGCTTGCTAGCTGATTTGCAGCACATATTGAATAAGTCAGGAGTCGGCGCTTTGGTCAATATTGAAGATGTACCAATGTCACCGACTCTGCAGCAATTAGAGCCTGTATCTTTGCGTCATGAACTGGGGCTGGCGTATGGCGATGACTATGAACTGTTGTTTACCGTAAACGACAGCAATAAAGGCGCCGTCGAGGCGCGTCTTCGTCAGTATGGTGTGGACCCTGTCTGTATCGGTCAGGTAACCGCGTCGGTTGGCAAGCTTGAGTTGTTGCAGGCGGGGGAAAAATGCCCATTACCGCGTAGCGGTTATCAACACTTTTAATAGGAGCAGGTTTGAATAAGCCGTTATCATTCAACCTCAAACGCCCACATCATTTTCTAGCGCTGGGGTTTGGTTTAGGGTTAGCACCTAAAGCCCCCGGTACTTTTGGTACTTTAGCTGCACTGCCATTTATTCTGCTGACAATGGGGCAGCCGTTATGGGTGCAGATCACTTTAGCCGTTTTGCTCAGTCTGGCGGGGTTTTGGATCTGTGGCAAGACTGCTCGTGATGTAGGCGTACATGATCACCCTGCAATTGTATGGGATGAAGTCGCCGGGTTTTATATCACTATGATAGGGGCTGCAATTAGCTGGCAGTCGCTACTGGTTGGTTTTTTATTATTTCGCTTTTTTGATATTGCAAAGCCAGGTCCAATTCGAATACTGGATAGAAAGCTGCATGGTGGCCTGGGAATAATGGCAGATGACCTGCTTGCCGGGATATTTTCATTGATTTGTTTGCAAGCTTTGTTTAAAACAGGTGTCCTGGGCGGCTAATTTAATTACGGGTACGAAGAGGGAGCCTATGCGATTTATACTTCTACTGTTGCTATGCATATTCACCACAGGTGTGAATGCGGCAATTAATGATTATGTTGTTAAACAGTGGAGTATGCAAAATGGCCTACCATCGCAAAGTATCAAGAGTGTGGTTCAGGACCAGCAAGGTTATATCTGGCTTGGTACACAGTTTGGACTAAGTCGATTTGACGGCTTACAGTTCAGTAACTACACAACGCAAAATAGTGAGTTTCTGGATAGCAATGCGGTTAATAAGCTCTTTGTTGACCGCTTTGGTATGCTATGGATTGGCACCCGTAGAGGGGTAACCCGATTAAATCCGCAAACCCTTACAACCGAGCGTTTCGAAGTCCAGGGTGAAGTCAGAGATATTCTCGAAGATCATCATGGTAATATCTGGGTTGCAGCAAATGGCTTATATTATGTGTCAGCTAAACGCCTGACCTTAGCTGAAAATAACCTCGACAGTAAAAAACTCTCCCTGACACACATCAGTCAAATTGTCGGCTCTGTAACAAAAATGACCTCATCCCCGCAGGGTATTTGGTTGGTTAACGAGCGCCATTTGTTGCGGATCAGTGAGTCCCAGTCTATGGGCTCTAATGACATGCGGCTGGAGCTATCCAGCAAAATATCACTGCCACGTCAGCTGGCACAAACCAATATTCATGATCTGGCATGGATTGACGGTAAGCTTTTTCTCGCTTCTCAGTTGGGAGCATATTTTCTCGACTTTGATGAGGTGCTCAGGCGCTACGACGAAATAGGTAACAACGCGACCTATAAGTTTTTGAGCGATCAGCAAGGAGGTATGTGGGTATCTACCTATGGCCGGCTGTTGTACAAAGAAAGTGGTGGTCAATGGCAATATGTTGAATTGGCGCAGCTGGACCAGGGAATTTGGTTTACCGACATTTTTATTGATGATGACGGCAATGTGTGGATGGCCAGTATTAACGAAGGTCTCTGGCTGGCGCATGCCGGGCGGGTAGAGCGCTTCTCTGTCGGCCCACAGCGGGAGCAGGCGATTTCTGCTATCACACAAGATTTGCAAGGGAATGTTTGGGTTGCTACCCGAGAGGGGGTTGGCCGACTTGACAGCAATGATAATTACGAACCCGTGATCAGTGCATCTCAGCTCAATGGGGTGGAAATTCACGACATGGAGTTCATCGGCGAGCGCTTGTTTCTGGGGACCGGCCGTGGTGTGGTTATTTATGAAGATGACAAACTGCTCGCTATCCCTAATCGTGAGTTTCGCCAGACTCAGGTCTTTACTCTGACACCTTCCAATCAGGGCGGGTTGTGGCTGGGTACCGGACGGGGTCTTTACCGGTTAGATTACAGTGGTCTGACACCTTTTACTTACAATGCCTTTCTGGGCAGCCAGTTTATTACCTATGTTGTAGATTTTCCGCGTTTTGGATTTATCGGCACGGATAAAGGCGCCTATAAATACAATGAACGTGGCATAGAAAAAATAGGTGGACAGACATCGCTTGAATCTGCCTATGTCACCAGTATCTTGCATGTTGAAGGCAGTGCAACCCTGGTCGGTACGTTTTACGATGGATTGTATTATCGCAGCCAGGATGGGGACTGGCATCAGCTTGATGCATCCCACGGGTTACCTTACGGGCCGATCTTATCGTTACACTTTGACAAGTCGCAGGAGCTGGTTTGGGTCAGTACCATGAAAGGCGTGTATCGCATGCCGATTGCACAGTTCCGTGAGCCCGTCCAAAACCTGCAGGTAGAGCAGGTCATTAACCCCTTTGATCGACAATTGGATGGTGTACCGAGTCAATGTTGTACGGGATTAGGTCATGATGCCGTTGTTGAGCAGGACGATTATCTTTTGTATCCCAGCTTGCAGGGCATCGTGCGCATCCCTAAAAAAGTACAGTTATTCAGCGCCGCAGAGCTGGCTCCTAAGTTTGAAAGTATTGTCACTGCCACACGTAATCTGACACCAGACAGGCTGCTAGGCCCGGTTGAGCTGGACACCAGTGAACGGGACCTGACCATTCGCTATACGGCCATCGATTTTTATGCGCCGCAGAGCATAGAGTTTCGCTATAAGCTGGAAGGTCACGATGCCCAGTGGCGCGATGCGCAATCCCGGCGTGAAGCCATTTATACCAACCTGCCGCCTGGTGATTTTACCTTCTTACTACAAGTAAAGCGGCGTGGTCAGGACTGGCAGCAGGCACATAACTTGTCGCTTAACCTTCAATTGCCACAGCGTTTTGATGAAACCGTATTTTTCCGCTTAATCATCACCTGCGGCTTTATGTTTTTGTTTTATCTTGTGTTCTGGGTATTTCGTACTCAGGAGCGACGCAAGCAAGCCGCGCTGGAAGCCCTGGTTGCTGAACGTACGACAGAGCTCAGAAAAGCCAATGATAAACTCAATCAGGTCAACACTCAGCTAAAGTTGGTCAGCCACTCAGATGAACTGACAGGCTTACGAAGTCGCCGCTTTTTGTTTGATCAACTCCCGAAGGATATTGAGCACTATCAGCGTAATGCGCAGTCTTTGCGACAGCAGGATAAAAGTCTGGTACTGATGATCCTCAATATTGATAGTTTCAGTAAAATCAACGATGCCTATGGCCCAATTGGTGGTGACAGCTGTTTACAGCAACTAGCAACTTTGCTCAATACCCGTACTCAGGGATCAGATTATGTCGCGCGCTGGAGTGGTGATGAGTTTTTACTGCTTTTGAGGGACTTTAAATGTTCTGAAGTTGAACGGTATGTCAGCGAGCTATGTAAAGCGATTGCTCAATTTGATTTTAAGTTGCCCAACGGAAAATCTCTGAATCTGAGCGTGTCGGTAGGCTGGTCCTTTTATCCTCTGCCGTTACTTGGGGGGCAGGTCATTGGTTGGGAAGCATCTGTTAACCTCGCTGATATCGCGTTACACGAAGTGAAACAACGGGGCGGGGATGGTGCAGCCACCATTATATTTGATGAACAGCTTGATGCGTTTGAATTTGAGCAAAGTCAAAATGTTGAATCTCAGTTGCAGCTGTTACAGTCTAATGGTTTGGCAGAAGTGAAGGTTTGGATGCGTTAGTCGTTGTGACAGTAGAGGCCAATGTTCGGTGTTGAGACAAGCTCTGAGTTTAATTGATGGCTAATATTGAGTAATTATCAATGGATATTATAAATTTAACTACTTTTAATTTGAAAAGAGATAAATATAATATACTCTCTATATACCGAGCTTAATTAACTCATAAAATTCTAAATTCAACAATCTACGAGAGTAATCCAATGCGTGAAATAAGATCTTTTATTAAGACTGCAAGTTACAGTGATTTGAATAAAGCGCTGGAGCTTATCCAAGCCGCCATTGATGAGCAGGCAAAACAGGAAGAAGCCAAAAAAGAAGTTTTGGCACTGATTAAAGAAAAAGGATTGTCTTTAGAAGATTTTGCTTCCGAAACAGCAACTGATAAGCGCAGCAAAGTACGTCCAAAATACCGTATTGAAAAAGACGGTGAAGTATTTGAATGGACTGGTCGCGGTAAAACACCAAAAGCTTTTGTTGATGTTAACTTAGAAGACCACAAAATCTAATTACCGCACCGTGTAAGCCAGTCATATTATTTAAATGGCTGGCTTATGTGGTTAAAGATACCTTTTCTGGGTTCATATTTCATATCTCGTTAGTCCATATCTTAATCGAAAACCCTCTGTCGTTAATATAGTCAGGTGTCCCTATTTACACACTAAGACCCTATCAAGAAGAAGCCGTTGCAAATACCGTAGCTCATTTTAAAAAGTCAGATGACAGTGCGGTAATTGTTCTGCCAACCGGGGCTGGTAAAAGCCTGGTTATTGCACAGCTGGCTCGACTGGCCAGACATAAAATTCTAGTCATGACACATGTCAAAGAGTTGGTTGAGCAAAATGCCGAGAAATATCAGAGTTATGGTTTATCTGCGAGCATTTACTCCGCTGGTTTAAAACAAAAAGAGCTGAATCATCAGGTGACATTTGCCAGTGTGCAGTCATTGGCTCGAAATCTAGAAGCCATTGATACCTTCTATTCTTTGCTGATTATTGATGAATGTCACAGGGTCAGCGGTGAAGACGACAGCCAGTATATGGCAGTGATTGCGCGCTTACGGCAGTTTAACCCGGCGCTAAAGATACTTGGTCTGACGGCAACCCCATATCGGCTTGGCAGTGGGTGGGTGTATCACAGTCACTATCACGGTTTTGTTCGGGGCAGTAATACTAGCCCTTTTCGACGCTGTATTTACGAATTACCTCTGCGCTATATGATTAAAAACGGTTATCTTACGCCACCTAAGCAGCTTGACCCCGCGGTTGAGAATTATGATTTTTCAGCGTTGGACAGTAATGCGTTTGGGCGATATAGCGAAACGGATATGAACCAGCTGCTGCAAAGCAATACCCGGGCAACCAAGAGCATCATTGAACACGTAATGTCCATCAGTGAACAGCGCCACGGTGTCATGATATTTGCTGCAACCGTCTTACATGCCAAAGAAATTAAAAGGTATTTACCTGATGGACAAACAGCACTGGTGCTGGGTGATACAGATAACCACGAACGAGATGAGATCATCGCGGCCTTTAAGCGCCGAGAGATCAAATATCTGGTTAATGTATCGGTATTAACTACGGGTTTTGATGCGCCACATGTGGATGTCATTGCGATCTTAAGGCCCACAGAGTCGGTGAGTCTGTACCAGCAAATAGTGGGGAGAGGCTTGCGTCTGAGTGAGGGCAAGAAAGACTGTCTGGTGATTGATTACGCTGCCAATGAGTTTGACCTGTTTCACCCTGAAGTGGGCAGTAAGAAGCCGAATTCGGACAATGAACCTGTACAAGTGTTGTGCCCCGGCTGCGGATTTGGCAATGTCTTCTGGGGCAAATACGACGAACAGGGACGTGTGATTGAGCACTTTGGTCGGCGTTGTCAGGGGCTGTTGCAGGACGATGACGGCGATGAGCAGCAATGTGATTATCGTTTCAAGTTTAAAGAGTGTGACAGCTGTGGCGCAGAAAATGATATCGCTGCACGTCAGTGCCACAGTTGCGGGGTAATGTTGACGGATCCGGACGATAAACTGAGAGCCGCATTGAACCTGAAAAACGCCATGGTGCTGCGATGCAGCGGCCTGAGCGGGGAAGTGGTTAGAGCGCAGTTGCTGAAAATTACGTATTTCGATGAAGACGGGGCCAGTGTGAGCGAAGTGTTTGACTTTGCTAAGCCTGCGAGTCGAGGATATTTTGTGCGCCAATTTGAAAAGCATTGTCGTACAGGTGTGCGTGTGAGTACCTGGACTGATGCTGAGCAGGTGGATGCCACATTATTGTCGGCGCCAGATTTTGTAATTGCCCGGCAACATAAGAAATATGGCTGGCAGGTCACAGAAAAGATTTTTGATTATCAGGGCAGTTATCGTACTGCAGACAAAAGCTAATGCAGAGCACTTTGGGCTCTGCATTCTTCTGGTCCGAGTGTTATTCGGCGAGTATTCCCCACCCGTCACCATAGCCCTCGTGGCTGTTTGCGATAGACTCAAGGTATTGCTCGGTCTGACTTAACAGCTGGTGCTCGGGCACCATAGCCACAGAAGTGACGACTTCCCATACACCGGTATCCGGACAGGTATCCAATTTGGTTTTTGGTGCCAACTCATCTTCTGCGATGGCGTTCATAAAACGCTCGGCGTCGGCTTTTTGTTCGAACAAAATAAAAAAATCGATGCTGTGCATCTGGGTGAGATCTACACCGGCTGCAGCAATTTCAGACAGGAGCTGGCCGTTGTCATCATCAGGGAATTGCATAATCATACTCAAGTTAATATAGCTGCTGATATTGTCCGCTATCCAACACAAAATAAAAAGCACTGACCGCAAAAATTTGCATGTAAGCGCGCAAAAATAACACAGTGATAAGTACATCCACTCCATGTCAGCGTTATCTTGCTGTGGTATTATAATGTCACTGCAAATTTTAGGGTTATTTAGTGCGTTTATCTGCGTTTATTGCCGTTCTAGTTGTTCTTCTTTTTTCATTTCAGGTACGGGCCGGCGATTCAGCTGGTATCAGCGAGTTTACTGTAAGTCAGGCGCCAAATGGCACTGAGTTATCAGATGAAGCACATGACAATGTCATGCGCTTTCTGAGTACATATGTTGGTAAGCCGTTTACACCACGCAGAAAGAAGCTGATTGATAAAGACATCACTAAGGCATTACAGGCGCTTGGGTATTATCACCACGCACTCACCATATCGTTCGACCCAAAGACCCGGCGTGTCGTCCTTATTCTGGACCCTGGTGTCGCATTGCACTGGCACCAGGTAGAGATCGCTCTGCAGGGAATTGAAGACGACGCATTGCGCTTACGATTACTTGATGGTGCCATACAAATCGGTGAGCAGGTCAGACATGACCGTTATGAAGCCACTAAGGCTCAGATAGAAAGTGTGCTACTGGAATTGGGTTATTTTGATTTTCAGTGGCTGAAAAAACAGCTCAGTGTGGATCGCTCGCAAAAACAGGCCTCAGCGACCTTGTCGCTGTCGGCGGGGCCCAGATATCAGTTTGGGGAACTACGTCTGTCGACAGAATCAAAAGCGGTTGCGTTTGCTCAAGCGTTAAGCCCATTTAGTCCGGGTGAGTTTTATGCTGCCCAGAAGCTGTCTCAATATAACCTCACTTTGAATGAAACGCCGTATTTTCAGAGTGTTCGGGTTTACCCTTTGCTCAAACTCAGGCACCAAGGCACTGTCCCAATTCGCGTTGAGCTGACCGACAAACCCGCCAACAGCTACGAAGTTGGCGGGGGGTACAGTACCGATTTAGGTGCGAAAGCGCGTTTCAAATGGAGCAAACCCTGGGTAACGAGTGGGGGACACTCCATGACATCGGATCTCAATATTTCTCAGCGTCAGCAAGATATCAGTGGTGCCTATACAATCCCTGTGGATGATCCAAACAACGATGTATTTCGCATTCTGGGGGGATATCAGTTACAGGACGACCTGACTGAAGGAGTTGATACCAAGACCTGGAATATTCAGGTGCAACGGCAGTGGTTGACATCCGGAAACTGGGTGCGCACTGCGTTTTTAAAACGTGAGCATGAAACCAGTGAACAGGATGGCGAAACACTGAAAACAGAAATGCTGATCCCCGGGGTGAGCTATGCAAAAAAACAGAGCCTGGGAGGTATGTTGCCGTACTGGGGCAATGAACGGCTGATTTCCGTCGAACTGGCCAGTGACTCATTGATTTCTTCTACTTCCCTGGTCAAAGTGCGCTGGAAAAATGCCTGGTTGCGTAACATAGCACAACGACACTTCTTTCTGACTCGTTTGGAAGCGGGGGCAATCATTACTGACGACATTGAAGCTGTGCCCTTTAATATGCGATTTTTTGCCGGTGGTGATCAGAGCGTACGTGGATTTGCTTATCAGTCTGTGGCACCACGGGATGACGAGGGCAAGCTACTGGGCGGCAAATATCTTACAACTGCGAGTGCAGAATATAACTATCAGTTTATGCCCAACTGGCGTGTTGCTCTGTTTGTAGACACTGGTACTGCAACAGATGACTTTAAGGAAAAGTGGGCATTAGGTGCCGGATTTGGCATTCGCTATTTGACGCCGGTCGGACCGATCCGTCTGGACCATGCCTGGGGGCTGAGCAAAGACAGTAAGAGCACTCGTTTAAGTATTGTCATTGGACCGGAGATGTAATGGGATTAAAAGCTTGGCTGCGCCGTATTAGCTACACCGTCATTGGCCTCTGTGTGACGGTGTTTTGCTTGCTGTTTACATTGCCCGGTCACAAACTACTGGTCTGGGTGGCCAATCACAGTGTAACTGGTTTAAAAGTAAGCTCTCCTCAGGTGCGTTTGCTGTCTAATGCCGTGCTGGACGTGCAATTTCAGAACGAGCAGGCGACCTTTCATGCCAGTCAGTTTAGCCTGTCGCTTGACTGGTTTAGCTGCGCTACCTGGTGTCTGTCAGGCAGTGCTGACAAGGTGACCTTACATCTGGCTAAGCCTGCCGACGAGTCTGGGGTAACAGGTGAGTCTGAGCAAGCGACTGAAGCAGCGCCATTGTCCTTACCATTTTCTGTCGCTATCAAGCAATTTCGTTTAGGGGCTGCAGAGTTAAAGGTAGCAGGACACAAGGTAAACCTCAGCAAGCTGGCAGTGACAGCCAGAGCTGATGAACAGGGCTTTCAAGTCAAAAAGTTTGCCCTGAGTCGTGCACAGATCTGGCAAACTGACGCGCCAGCTCCTGCAGCTCCTTTTGATATACCAACAGCGATCCCCGCATTATCATTTCCCGCCATACAACTTCCCATGGCTGTCAGTGTTGAACAGTTTACAGTCGCTGAGCTTAGCTATCGTCCTTACGAGGGAGAGTTGCAGGCCCTGAAACAGCTTCGACTCAGTGCTGGTGCTGAGCAGTCCGAGTTGTCGATCCACCATTTATCACTGTCTTATCAGACACATCAACTGGCTCTGGCAGCGCAGGCAGACTTAAGCCGCTGGGCTGTGTCGGGGGGAATAGACTATGAACATTCCGATTACCAGGGCACACTTGCATTTACTGGTGACCTTAATCAACTAGACCTGTCTGCCACACTGTCTGGTAATGCACAGGGCAAAATCGCGTTGAGTGTGAGTCCGGCAGTGCCAAACTGGCCTTTCTCACTCACAGTAAACACCGAGCAACTTGCTTTGGGTTCAGACAATACACTGCAAAAGCTGTCACTCGACGTGCAAGGGACTGCGGTTGACTATTTAGTCAATGCACATGCCAGCGTGCAACTGAGTGAGCAACTTGATTTAGCTGACCCTGAGCTGGATATGCAACTGGCAGCGTCTGGCGGACTCACTGCTTTGACGTTACAAAAGGCCGAACTCACATTGGGTGAAGCGCATACCCAGCTCAGTGCTCAGGTGAGCTGGCAAGATGGGTTGCGAAGCCAGATAGAAGGTGAGTTACATGCCTTGCCTTTGGGTGCCTGGCTGAAGCTGGATGAGACCCAGTTATCAGGGGCTTATCAGCTTGATTTTTCCAGGCATGGTCAGCAGTGGCGGGCGCAGGTTAATGAATTGGCGCTCAGCGGACAGCTGGCTGCCTTACCTTTACAGCTGGTTGCCCGAGGTAAAGTAAATAGTGATTTACATGGCGAGATCCAGGCCGCCCGGCTAAGTTATGGAGACAGTCAGATCATCCTGTCGGGCACAGCCAATGAGCAACTGGATGTGCATGGCGAGTTGTCACTGGCTCACCAAAAAAATGCAGTGTTGCCGGTGGATGTGCAACTGTCGGGACAATTTACTGCAACCGGTCCGGTTAATGCGCCAAACCTCACATTACGCAGCCAGCTGGACAAACTTGTGTATCAGGATACATCGGCAATCGGAGGAAAGTTGGCACTCTCTTTGGATATAGCCAAAGATTGGTTGACCGATCTGAACGTGTCTTTGTCCGCAGTGACTACGGGGGATTTACCTGCCACAGCTCTCAATGTGGCGGGTCAAGGAGATCAGAACCACCACCAGCTGACAATACAGGTAGAAAACTCACGTAGCAGTGGCGATCTGACATTCAGTGGACAGTATGCTAAGCAGGCCTGGGTTGGCCAGCTGGATGCAGGTATGTTGCGCTTGGACAACAGTGAATTGGTGTTGATGTCACCAGCGGAATTGACGGTGAAAGCGGATCAGATAATCGTGGCGCGTCAATGCTGGACACTCTCACCCGGACAGCTCTGCTTAGCGGCAGAGCATGGGTCCCGGGGTCAGGCGAGCATTGAGTTACAGCAGCTGGACCTGACGCACTTTAATCCGTTGCTGAGTAACTTAGCTGAACTAAAGGGGATATTTTCTGGCAATGCCAAGGCAAAATGGTCACAGGGCCAGTTAGAGGTACTGGATGGTCAATTGGCTATGGCCGACGCTCAGGTCACAATATTTGGTGCAACCCCGGAGCAGCTTGACGATAGCGAGGAGGGGACCGCACCGACCTTGCCGCTAGAAATAGACCGCTTTTCTCTGGCACTGAACAGTGATGCCCGAGAGGCAAAAGCCAATTGGCAACTGGCGCTTAGAAAGTTAGGCCATTTTAATGGAGAGCTGCTGATGCCATTGCAGGCTGAGCCTCAATCTGTGCGCGGGTTTGTCAACATAGCAGGCATAGAGTTGGGTAAATTCAGGCCTTTGCTACGCCGGTTATTATGGCCAGATCTGGAACTGGCGGGAGTCATTGCGGGCCAGGTCAACATCGACGGTGCGCTGACACTGCCGCAGTTAAGCGGACAGCTTAGCGCCCAAGACATTCAGCTAAAAGCCAGTGAGCTTCCTCTGGCCATTAGCGACTTAGATCTTGATGTGCAATTGAATGGCCAGCAGGCTCAGCTGGTTGGGCTGCTTAACACAGCGCCGCGAGGTCAGGTCGCGCTCAGCGGTGAAGTTGATTGGCACAACGCTCTGAGGGCAAAGTTAAATCTCAGTGGTGAACAGTTAACTTTGACACCGCAACCGGGTGTCACCCTGAATGTAACGCCAGACTTGTCATTGCGTTACAACGGTGAGTATGCAGAGGTAACCGGGGTGCTTACTGTGCCTTATGGTCGCGTAGAAATTGAAGAGTTACCCCAGGGAGTGGTCGCGGTAAGCGACGATCAGGTCATCGTTGATAAGGCCAGCCCCACCCGGTCGGCTCAGATGATGGATTATCGGCTCGATCTGGACGTGCGCTTGCTTGACGATGTCAGAATTAAAGCCTTGGGTCTGGACGCTTATCTGACGGGTGAGCTGTCTCTGGAAAAGCAGCTCGCTTCGGCCTTGCTGGCCAGTGGAGAGATCAACTTGCGAGAAGGGCAGTACAAAGCATTTGGACAGGACCTGAACATAGAAACGGGCCAGCTGGGCTTCAATGGCCCACTGGACAAGCCTTATATTAATGTGCGCGCAATTCGTAACCCTGAGACAACGGCCAATGGTGTTGTGGCCGGAGTTGAAGTCAAAGGCAGTATCCGCAGTCCTGAGCTGGTGATTTATTCACAACCTGCGATGGACCAGGCTCAGGCACTGGCTTACCTGCTCAATGGTCAGCCGTTAGGCGATGGCCAGAGCAATAACAATACCATGCTGGCGCAGTTTCTGTTGTCCCAGAGTATAGATCGCAGCAAGGGATATTTTGCTAAAGCGGGCGAAACCATAGGGATACAGGATGTAAACCTGTCGGCTAAGGGCAGTGGTGATGATACTCAAGTCGAAGTGTCGGGTTATCTAACTCCCAGCGTCCAGGTCAGTTATCGGGTGGGCGTTTTTGCATCGCTGAGTGAAGTCGCGGTGCGCTACCGGATTTTTTCGAAATTTTATATTGAAGCGACCAGTGGTTTGTATAAAAGTATTGATCTGCTGTACAAATTTGACTGGGACGAATAATGTACCGTTTTTTGTTGGCACTGATACTTGGCACCACCTTTTCGAGCGCGGCGTACACTGTAAGAGCACCGCTAGAAATTCGAGTGACATCAGGTGCTAATCCGTATGTG
The DNA here is from genome assembly GCF_024124545.1 of Pseudoalteromonas sp. XMcav2-N. Lineage (GTDB taxonomy): Bacteria > Pseudomonadota > Gammaproteobacteria > Enterobacterales > Alteromonadaceae > Pseudoalteromonas. The sequence goes on along the minus strand of NZ_JAMXSF010000011.1, from coordinate 39,039 downwards.
CTTCAGCTGATTGAGTTGGCGTTGTCCTATCAGCCGCGACCAGTTAGTTTAAAAACCGTTGCCGGTATCCCAACGCAAACTCGGGCTGTACGCCTGCTTGGTAAGCAATCGGGCATTGATGTATTTTGGTCTGTGACCAGTAAGGAAAGAGAGCAACAAGCACTGGCGATACGTATTCCGTTGGTAAAAGGGCTATTGGGGTATCGCATTCTGTTTATTGATGCCAACCGCTCTGCTGAGTTTTCGGATATCAAGCATTGGGGGCAGCTCAAGCCACTGCTGTTTGGGCTTCGCCATGACTGGCCTGACAGAGCAGTGTTTGAGCGTAATGGATTTCAGGTGGTGGCATTTCACGACACAGAAAAAGCGATGACCATGCTGAGTAACAGGCGGCTGGATGTGGTGCCGCTGGATATACTGGCAGCCGAAGATTTTTCGGCACGAACCGACGTCATGGTGCAACCACATCTGCTGATAAATTATCCTTCTGCCGTCTATCTGTTTGTCGATAAAAACAATATCCAGTTGCATACTTTGTTAGAGTCCGGTCTGGAGCAGGCCATTGCTGATGGCTGCTTCGAGTGGTTGTTTCGCAGCCACTTTGCAAAAAAACTGGAGCAACTGGATTTAGCCAGGCGGATGCGGCTGACCCTGCCCAACCCTACCTTGTCTGCCAAGACACCTTTGTCACGCAGCGAACTGTGGTATCAACCAGGAAAACACAATGACAATAATAACACACAACACAAATCAAGCGGTGGGCCTGGCAGCTATGCTCATGCTCACTGCTTGCCAGTCGACAGACAAGCAAACACAGACTGACAGCATCACGATAACACAAGAGCAGCGCTCACCGGCTAACATCATAGCCCAGGCAGGCAAAGATGACTGGCGATTAGTTGCTGCGGATAACATGCTTAAGATCACCCTGCCAACAGGCCCGGTTTACGTTGAGCTGAATCCCCTGCTGGCGCCAGGGCATGTCGACAATATTAAAGCACTGGCACGGGAGGGCTTCTATCAGGGCCTCAATATGTATCGCTTTGTCGAGGGTTTTGTCGCACAAGGTGGCGACCAGGATGACAAGAAACAGCCTGTCGATGGGAAAAAAAGCATTGCTGCGGAGTTTTTCTACACCACAAGCGAGGCCCTTACTATCACAGAGCTGGGGCTGGATGATGGCTATGCCCCCCGAACTGGCTTTTTAAATGGGTTTGCGGTGGCACAGAGTGAAGATGGCAAGCGTACGTGGCAAACACATTGCCCCGGCACGTTTGCAATGGCGCGTCAGAACAGTGCAGACAGTGGTGGCAGTGAATTCTATTTTACGTTAACTGCACAGCGTTATCTGGATTTAAATACTACTGTGTTTGGCCGCGTATTAGCGGGAATGGAGCACGTTCAGCGGCTACACAGAACGCCAACCGCTGGGCAGGCTTTCAACCCTATTGTGGCTGTAGAGGTACTGACAGACACACAAGACAAGCAACGCTTTATGGTATTCAACACACAGAGCGAGGCATTTCTGGCGCTGATCGCGGCGCGGCAGAACCGCCCGGAAGCCTGGTTTTTACACCAGGCCAATCATACCGATGTGTGCGCGATCACTGTGCCGGTGAAGGCATTTATTGACGATTGATCCGGACGTTAAAGGTCGTCTTATTTTGCTCGCTGGAACGGAATGGGTTTATATCCAGGCCGCCTCGGCGCGTGTATCTTGCATAGACTTCGAGTTTGTCTGGTTCAAATGCACGCAACAAATCACAATAAATACGCTCAACACATTGCTCGTGAAACTCATTATGATCCCGAAATGAGATTAAATAACGCAGCAGAGACTCCCGGCAAATCTTCTTCCCTTCATATCGGATCACGATACTTGCCCAGTCTGGCTGCGAGGTGATCAGACAGTTAGACTTAAGCAGGTGGCTGTGCAAGGTTTCAGTGACTTGAATGTCACTCTCTTGCGCCAGCAAACCATCGCGGGGACTGTAATCATCTACCGAAATATCCAGCTCATCGATACACTCTCCCGGTAGGGCAGAAAAGGGTAAACAGTCATGGTCGTCTGGGCCATACAGGGTGACGCCGACATCGCACTGGGCTGCTGCAGATAAGTCTTGTTGCAATGCCTCTTGCACCGCTTCAAAGCTGGCAAACTTGCTCTGATTGAAACTATTCAGATACAGCTTAAATGATTTGGATTCGATAATATGACTGCTCTGACAGGGAAAGACAAATCGGGCAATAGCAACCTGTGGTTTACCTTTGTGATTCAGCCAGGACAGTTCATAGCCATGCCAGATGTCTTCGCCAAAAAACGGTAACGCCTGCTCGTCTACGGCTATCTGGTCACGATTGAGCTTGCGCGCAATGGGGTGAAGCAGACTTGGGTCATAGTGACTGGCGTATTCTGTGGTCTTGCCCAGTACGGAAGCTTTTAACTCGGGGGCGTTATTGTAGTCTGTCATGTTGATCCATTAGTAGTTACAATGGCCCCGATTATAGCGAATAATGAGCGAGAATAGCAGTATGAGCGTGAGCACTTTGATCCTCGAACTTCATGATAAATTTGCCAACTCGGTACAGCAATCACAGGGCCACTGGCCATTGATCCAGCATGACGCACAATGGCCCAGCCCGTGTGAAACTGGAGAACCCAGAGGTGATGGTCTGATAGCGTGGCAGGCGGTGCCCAGAACGCCATGTGGTGACTTCAATGCACTTGCCAATGCGCTGGAAACCCAGTTTAGCTCTGAGCTGAATGAATTTTATGGCGCGGCTTACGCGGGCAATATATTGGTCGCGCTGGACGGTGAAGAAGTAGAGTTGCTGCAAGCCTGGAATGAAAAAGACTTTGAGCGTTTGCAACAAAATATCACGGGTCATGTGTTGATGAAGCGACGTCTCAAGCAAGAAGATACGGTCTTTATTGGCCTGACTGCACAGGAAGATGTATTGATTACGGTGCAGCTCGGCACAGGAGAGGTTTGTCTTGAGCGGGTAGGTAAAGCGCCGCACAAAGTACTTGCGCCCAACCTGACAGCATTTTTAAGTCAACTATCGGCACAGTTTTAATCGTGTGATGTTGGCGTTTGAGGTGACGCGCAAGGACGTCACCTTTTCTGCTACTGAAAGTCCCAGGATATATTAGACACCAGTTCGCAGGCATCACATTTAAAATCAAAAATACCAAACCAGGGCGCTTCTAATGCCCAGTCAGCGTCACAGCCCGGACAGGTGCGTGCTTTTTCCTGAGCGAGGCTTTCTCCGCCAACCCGGTATAAATAATAATACACCGGTTTTTTGGTGAGGTAACGAATACGTTTACTCAGGTCCAGCCCACGTCGGGTAAGATCGCTGTCGAGGCTTGTCAGTTCATTGAGTGCGGCAAATTCGCACCGGGTTGCCCCGTTTATCTGGATCTGGTCACAGGCCTGCCAGTCTTCTTGCCATTTAATCAAAGCCTTATAATCGCCATTCGCAATAGCCGGAATGGTATACAAAGGAATTGGCTGGAAGTCATCCCCACAATATAACGGACTACATGTGTGTACATAGGTGGTATAGAGGATATAGCTTGAGGGGGATTGACACTGGTCGGCACCATTAGCATGAATATCCTGGCCTATCACTTTGACTTTGGGTGCCAGTAATCCTGCTTGCTGCAGCTGCTCAATGGCATGTTTCACAAAGGGGCTGTGGTGGAGCGGATGCAACGAATCTTCGAGCGGGCACATTACCCGCGTGATAAAGAACCCTTCTTTTAATACTGTAGGAAATTCATCTCCGATGATCTGGCCATTAAAACGCAGTGCATTGACGAGCCTGTTGATTGCCTGCTCTGCTTTTTCAAGGGTGGTGTCCTGATAACAGTCAAAGGTAAGATCAACCACAAACATATTAACGAGACTCCAGCAGGGCAATCAGCTTATCCAGCTTAGCTTCAATACGATCAAGTTGTGTCTCTGAACCGGGTTGTTCAGACTTATCACGCTGGCTGGGTTTGTCATCGCATGTCGACAGTATTTCTGGGTTATTCTTGTATGTGGTCAGTCCCGCTATGATCAATGGCATAGCCACAGGCTCCGCCAGTTTGGCTTTAGTAGTGGCAACAGTGGGGGTTTTGCCCTGTGCAACGAGTGTGGCAATGGCGTTTAAAACGGCGGGATGCATAGTGTACCCTCTGGAAACAAAAACTGAGCGCATTATAACATCTTAGCCCGCAGAACATCACCAGTAAAACAGTCTGTATTAAGCTGTTTTGATGGGTCATCAAAAACCGCCGGACTAACATACGAACCTATGCCGGGCCGCACACAGGTTCATTTAACACTTGCATACTGTCCAGGCACGCTCAGCGCAATCGAGCATCCAGCTCGTCTATTACTTCACTCCAGTCGGCATCTTCTTGAAGTGACTCTTCAATAAAATGTTTTTGCCCTTCATTCCAAAATGGGGCTTCGGCTAGCAACATATCACTGGGTAGACTGTGTTGACTGAAAAAGGCCTCAATTTTAGCATCGCTGTTATCCAACCCGAGTTGTGCAAACAAGTTTTTCAGATTATGTACACTAGTATCCATACGCCCCTCTTTTTGTTTAAAAAGTACGCTATAACTATAGTAGATTTACGACACCGACCAAGTAAATTATCGTCGGATAATCAAAACAAAAAACAAGGACACTCCATGACTAACCCAGCATCCGTTACACAATTGACAATTAAACACTTACACCCGGAAGACAGCACTGTTGCAGCCAGTCTGTTGTATCGAGCCTACCATGATGACAAGTTGTTTAAAGGTGTTCTGGGTGGATCCGATGAGCAAAGCTATGAATCGCGCTTACGTGCATTGATCCGCGAGGAATTGTCTTGCTTTGGCCAATCAGCCCAGCCACTGATTGGACTATATCAGGGACAATCTTTGCTTGCGATTGCCTGCGTGTTTGAAGCGCAAACCGAATTGCAAGCGTCGCGGCGCTGGGACTGGCGGTTGCGACTCATGATGAGTGCCGGCTATCTTCAAACGCAGCAGCTGATTGATAAAGAGAAAACCATTCGTGAAGCACTGTCTGAGCAGGGGCATTACTATTTTCTGTCTTTTATTGCGGTAGAGCCGCAATATCAGGGGCAAGGTCTGGGGCACCATTTGCTTAGCGCGCTGGACGAATTGGTGAAAGAGAACCCACTTGCCACAGGCATTGGGGTGTTTGTCTCAGAACCTAACCAACATGCGTTTTTTCAAGAGCATGGATATGAAAAGCATCAGGTTTTAACTTTCAGATCAGTACAGGGTGAATTGCTGTTTAAAACTCGAGCGGCCATTATGGAAAAAACGCTGTGAGACTTTTCTCACATGGATGTAGGTCAAGGCGTTTTAGACCTGCTGATTTAACCCATTATTTAACTTTAAAGCATTGATTTTTATTGGTTTTATTTTTATTTCAACTTGATGACTTAAAAAACTATCAGAAAAAGCGCCTTTTCTGACAGCCAGGATTGCGTAAACTTAATCGTGTTCAAGGACGGAAGGACATCAGCGTCAGGAAGAGGTGAAGTGGACAGAGTCAGGATGACTCAGGAAACATCAGGACGATGTTTAACAAAGAATGTTAGGAGCGCTTAGGACAAGCGAAGTGGACAGAGCCAGGATGATTCAGAAAACATCAGGACGATGTTGAACAAAGGATGTTAGGAGCGCTTAGGACAAGCGAAGTGGACAGAGCCAGGATGATTCAGAAAACATCAGGACGATGTTGAACAAAGGATGTTAGGAGCGCTTAGGATAAGCGAAGTGGACAGGGTCAGGATAGCTCAGGAAACATCAGGACGATGTTGAACAAAGGATGTTTGGAGCGCTTAGGATAAGCGAAGTGGACAGAGTCAGGATGGCTCAGGAAACATCAGGACGATGTTGAACAAAGGATGTTAGGAGCGCTTAGGACAAGCGAAGTGGACAGAGTCAGGATGACTCAGGAAACATCAGGATGATGTTGAACAAAGGATGTTAGGAGCGCTTAGGATAAGCGAAGTGGACAGAGTCAGGATGGCTCAGGAAACATCAGGACGATGTTGAACAAAGGATGTTAGGAGCGCTTAGGATAAGCGAAGTGGACAGAGTCAGGATGACTCAGGACACAACAGGATGTTGTTTATAAAAGGAATAGGGAAGAAGAGTCGAACGGTGTGAACAAAGTCATACTGTAAGACAAAGGATGTGCTTGGATGCGGTAAGGATATCTACAGGACGTAACCTATCGGATGAAGTCAGGGAAGAAGATCGGGTGTGTCAGGATGTATACCCGTTCAGGGGATGATGAAGCTTGGCGGCTTGCTAGTTTGTTGTAAGCAGAGGTATCGGATACCTCCCAGGAAATTCGTCAGATTGGGGCGTAGCGCAAGGGTTACGCCTTGGTTTTTTTATGCTTGTCAGTTAGCCTGACTGCGCAGTTAGCTAATACGATCACCTGATACCTGATTGAACAGGTACGTTTTCCCCAAATCGAAAGATCTATCTCATCAACTACTTACCAGTTCACAGTGCATCTACTACATCATGCGATGAGGTGGGATGTCCATTTTCTTCAGACGCAGGTTTTCCAGGTACATAGTGCCAGTGTAGGCACTTTGCTGATCTGAACTGAACTCAAAAGCAAATTGACTTTTTATTCCCAGTTTTCCATTGCTCAGCACTGCGAGCCTGCGTTTAACACAGGCGACACTGAGTAGCTGTACGTTCAGTTTTTCAGCCTGACCAATTGCATGCTGCTGCGCTGCTTCTGCTATTTGGCGGCCAAACCAAAAGAACGCAATGATTGCGCCGATAAGAATAAAAAGCCAAAGAGTGATCATCGTTTAAATAGCCTGCCTATCGCTTTTGACAGTGTTTCACTGCGATTTTCTGTTCTAAGTAGAGCTAAGACATGTGGGCGCAAAACCGGAATTGCAACCAAGTCGGCGAAAATGCTTTCAAATAGCCCCTCTACATCGGTGTTGTGGGCTGCCTGATCCATCAGGTTGATTAACCTGTGTGTCTCGGTCAATGTTTCCCAGCAACGTCCGGTTATGGTCAGTTGCAGGTCGGCGTGTGCTGCCAAAGGCGAATCCAGAATAGCATCTACGGCTTCGGCGATAAGCCCCAGGCTGTGGCTGCCGGACAAAGCTCTAAGATGGTTTACACAGACTGTCAGATCATTTTTAGCCACAGCTGTTTTCAGGCCACTGAGTAAGTGTTCTGTCAGCTCAACACCAATGGCTACATGTTCTAACATCGCTGCTAAAGGTGATTGAACCGTTTGAGGAAGTTGTGACCAGCTGGCTTTTAAATTGTCCTGATTGCTGCCGTGATCCAGACGCATCGCAAAATCTGCCAGGCCCTGTACCGCCAGGTTTTGCCACTGATCTAACCCCAGCTTCTGAGCAAAGTATAGCTCAGCGTACTCATAGTATTGCGATGCAGGCCGCTTTAATTCCGTTTTCAATAACGCATTAAATGCGGCGAGCTTATTTGCGTTGGGCGCATAGACATACGGATTATTATCCAGTTTACCCTGCGCATCTTCACCGGTCAGTTGAGTGCCTATTGCATCAATCACCATAGAGGCAAAGTGATCGCGGCTGGCGGCAACCAGCTTACTTTGTTCATCCAACGGAAGTTTTAAAAACCACACATAAGGGTCCTGGGTTGCCTGGTTATCCCAAAACTGGATTGCCAGCAATGCATGACCTGCAAGCGGATAGGGGTAAGGAACCTGAGTGGTTTCGATCTGCGCAAACTGCTTTTTATCGATTTTGGTTATGCGACGGCCAATATCATAGGCGCGCCATTGCGTGCCAGCTGAAGTCAGTAGTTCACCTAAAGTCGTAATTTGCGCTGTCATTATCATCTCACTTAATTGCGTTGAAGCGCGATTATAGCTTTATTCTCAGTGACTGATAAGAGCAGCTATAAAGATACAAACGTTCGGGGTTGATGAGGTATAATATCGCTTTTATATTTGTGTGAGGAAGCACTATGGATCACCCTGTATGGCGCCTGCTGGACGAATTGGAGCATACGCTGCGTCAGGCTGAACTTTGGCAGGCAACGCCTGTTCCGGTTGAGGCGTTACGCTCTACTCAACCATTTTGCTGCGATACGCTACGTTTCGAACAATGGTTACAGTTTGTCTTTGTCGTCAAGATGCGTGCGCTATTGCAAAGCGGATCAGCATTACCCGCCAATATGGCCATTGCTCCGATGGCAGAAGTCAGCCTCGCACAGCATCCTCAATTGGCAGTGTTAGTGAGTGTATTGCAACGACTAGATTTGGCCGTTTCGGAGTAGTCGCAGTATGCTAGAAATCATTTATCAGGATGAGCACTATGTGGCTATCAACAAGCCTTCAGGATTGCTGGTTCACCGCTCGTTTCTCGACAAACGTGAAACCCAATTTGCAATGCAGATGCTGCGTGACCAGCTTGGGCAGCATGTGTTTCCAGTTCATAGACTCGACCGGCCTACCTCGGGCGTTCTGCTGTTTGCGTTAAGTTCCGAAGCGGCACGGGATATGAATCAGGTATTCATCGATGGCACAGTGCAAAAGCGTTATCTGGCTTTAGTACGTGGCTTTGCTCCTGAAGACGTGTATGTCGATAAACCGCTGAAAGAGCAGTTAGATAAAATTGCCGACAAGTTTGCCGATCAGGATAAAGCACCTCAGGAAGCACAGACCCAGTTCAACTGCTTACATCATGCAACGCTGGATATTCCGCTGGGTAAATACCCCAGTATTCGCTACTCCCTGGTCGAGTGTTTTCCAAAAACGGGTCGCAAACATCAGATCCGTCGCCACCTCAACCATCTTAATCACCCCATTATTGGCGATGTAAATCACGGGGATAACAAGCAGAACCACTTTTTTCAGGATCATTTTGGCATTCGCCGCCTGATGTTATTTGCAACTGAACTGAAGTTTTTGCATCCTTATAGTCAACAACCCATCATCATTCGCGCCAGTCTGGGAGAGGAAATGTTGAATTTATGCAGGCAACTGGGCTGGCCGAGTACAGAAAAGGACTACCTATAATGGCATCCATTACACTTTTTGTCGGTTCAGTATTTGGCAATGCAGAAAATCTGGCGGTTGAGGTTAAAAATGACATTGAACAGCTAGGTCATACTGCAACAATTGCCGAAGTACCCACTTTGCAACAAGTTCAGTCAGCAGAAAACCTGCTGTTTATTTCTTCGACAACCGGACAAGGCGATATTCCGGATAACCTGTTACCTTTGATTTTGCAAATGCAAAGTCAGTTTCCTATGCTGACGGGCAAGACAGTCGGAGTTATTGCCCTGGGTGATAGTAGCTATGGGGACACCTTTTGTGGCGCCGGACGTCAGATCGATGTACTCATTCAGGAGCTGAATGCGACTGTGGCTGAGCCTCGTCTGGATGTTGATGCATGTGAGCACTTTGAACCTTATGAAGCGGTTTCACCTTGGCTACAGAAGTGGCTGCAACACTTTTGATTCGAGTGTCCTGGTATAAGTCGACAAAAAAGCCGCTGTTGTCAGCGGCTTTTTACGTTATGAGCTTTTGACATCAACGGTCAGTTTCAGCTTTTGACCAGGGTAGAGATATTTCTGACCCGCAAGCTTATTCCACTTCACGATTTCACTGACAGTCAGGTTAAACTTAGCCGCGATCCGTGCCAGAGAATCTCCCTTACGAACCTTATAGGTAATGGTGCGCTCAGTTGTGTTCGCAACGGGCTGAGTGGCTGTTTGAGTCTGATAAATGGTGAGCTTTTGGCCAAGCTTGAGGACTGCATTGGCCTTTAGTTTATTCCACTTAGCAAGCTGTGCCACAGTAACGTCATATTCGCGGCTAATGTCCCATAAGGTATCACCACTGGTGACCGTGTGGGTTTTTTTATTACGCGTTGCTTTGTTCGCAGCGCTGCGCACGGCATCTGGTAAGTGCTCACTTTGTAACTCGCCGTCGCTCAGCGGGACCAACAGTTTCTGACCAACCCGGATCATGTGTGAATCCAGCTTGTTCAGGGAACGAATCGCACTGGTGCTGGTTGAAAATTTCTTGGCTATGACTGACAGGCTGTCACCCCGGGCGACCGTATAATATTGCCAGCGCAAGCGGTCTTTGATTGGAGTATTGGCCAGACGAGTCTGGAAAGCTTCGATTTTATCTGCCGGCAGCAACAAGGTATGTGGCCCGTTTGGATCGGTTGCCCAGCGGTTAAACCCCGGGTTCAAACGATACAGTTCAGTGAGTGACATATCGGCCATTTCGGCAGCCAGTGCTAAATCGATTTGCGAACCCACTTCGACTGTATCAACGACCTGTGCATTGATGATCTTGTTCCATTTAACATTGAACTCGTCCTGGCGTTTTAACAAGTCAGACAGAGCAAGCAATTTAGGTACATAGGCTGTGGTTTCGCGTGGCAGATCCAAGGACCAGAAATCGGTTGGCAGGTGCTTTTTGCGATTTTTACGGATCGCCTTGAGCAGACGGCCTTCTCCTGAGTTATAGGCCGCAATGGCATTGAGCCAGTCTCCTTCCAGGGTTTTATGCAGGTAAGTGAGATAATCCAGTGCGGCTCGGGTTGACTGGACGATGTCGCGACGACCGTCATACCACCAGTTCTGTTTAAGGTCGAAGCGCTCGCCGGTTTGTGGCATAAACTGCCAAATCCCGGATGCGCTGCGATGAGAATACCCGAATGGATCGAAGGCACTTTCCACAATTGGTAACAGTGCGATTTCAATCGGCATTTCGCGCTTCTCGACTTCCTCTACGATATAGTAAAGGTAAGGCTCGGCGCGTTTTGAAATACGATCCAGATAGGCCTGATGGCGCTGATAATAGTTACGCTCTGCCACTACGGGGCGATTTTGCGGCACATCAATAGACAACTGATAGCGGATCCGCTCCCAGACGTCGTCGAACACCGGTGGTGGCTCATCAGCCTCCACAGGTTCCTGGATGGCACTCATCAGAGTGTCGCTGATCTCGGCCGGACTGGCATGATCCAGTTGTTCGGCTTGTTCAATTGTCGGGCTGTCGAACGTAGTTTGACAACCGCTCAGCAGTGCTGATACTACCAGCAGCAAGAGAGGCTTTTTCATAAAACTCGGTCATTGGTCCATTGTCAGGGTACGGCGCCGCAGAAAAATCCACAGCTAAAACCCGTCAATGTTAACTGTTTAGTTGTAAGAATTAAAGCAGTGGCTAAAAATTATCCTTCCATCGCCTGAGCACGGCAAACCTTTGCCAGTCTTCACTACATTCTGTCTGCATGTCAGCGGGCAAAGTATTTAGCATGTGTGGCAGGTTTGCCCTTATAAAAGGATTGATACTCAACTCGCGCGCGATTGTGGTGGGCAATGTCGGCTGTGCTTGTGCGCGTTGCTGCTCACCCCATTGTTGCCACTGAGTAATGTCGTCATTCTCTGGTTCGACCGCTGCTGCAAACGCCAGGTTAGCCTGAGTGTATTCATGTGTGCAATAAATCTCACAGTGAGGCGGGAGCTGCGCCAGAGTTTGCAAAGAGTGCCACATTTGCTGCGGGCTGCCCTCAAATAAACGGCCACATCCTGCACTGAACAAGGTATCGCCAGTAAACGCCAGCTCTGGTGTCAGGTAGCAGATATGGTCCAGTGTGTGTCCGGGTGTGTGAGTAATGGTAAAGTTGAGTCCAGCAATTTTTATTTTATCGCCGTCATTCAAAGGGTGTGTGATGCCATTAAAAGGCGTATTTTTTGGGCCATATACCGGCAGTTCACCGTAGTGCGTGCGCAACGGAGCAATACCATCGGTGTGATCCCAGTGATGGTGCGTCACTAATATACCTACCAGCTGTTTTTGTTGGGTCGTTGCAAACTCAATGACAGGTTCGCTTTGTCCGGGGTCAACAACCCACATCAGATTGCTATCAGACGGACATATTGCCCAGATATAATTATCGTTAAAGGCCTTGATGGGGTGGATCTGCACCGCGACTTGCGCCATAACTCATTGCTCTATAAAGTGAAGGTGTAACTAGTATAGCGAGTGCGAATAATGAAACCAGCTCTAAGTTTTCAGCAGGGGCCTAAACCCTACCAGTGGCAGGATTTTCCGCATGGGGATTATGTGCGTGCAGGGATCGAGCGGCGGATGGCGCACTGGCTGCCTCGCATGTTTGGCTATCATATGCTTAAGCTAGGTTGCCTGAGTGGTCAGCTGGATACATCACAAAGCCCGATCAGTCATCAAATCTGTGTTGCGCCAGAAGGAGAGCACGTGGGAGTTTTTGCTGAGATTGATGAGCTGCCTTTTTATGAACACAGTGTCGACTCGTGTATTCTGAGTCAGTGTCTGGAATATCATTCCGATCCGCATCATATCTTGCGAGAGGCGCACCGAACGCTGATCCCGGGCGGGTATATTGTGATCAGTGGGTTTAACCCATTCAGCTTGTGTGGTTTGGCGCACCTGTTACCTTTTAGCAAAGAAAAACTGCCCTGGTCGGGGCGCTTTTTTACGCCATCGCGGGTTAAAGACTGGCTGGATCTATTGGGGTTTGAAATCCTTGCTGATGAGCGCTTTGTCCATGCCTCATTGGCAAGAGGCTCGCGACTTTCACGCTTTGCACCCTGGCGGCGGTTTTGCCGACATTATATGAAGCCTATGGGCAGTGTGTATCTACTGGTGGCTCGCAAGCGGGTTGCTCCTTTAACGCCGATCAAACCAAAGTGGCACGCACGGCCCAAATGGACGCCAGCGGTGAAAGGCGCGCGGCTGAAACACAGCCGAAATCAAAAGCAAGGGTAGGCAGCTACTCGCTCTGGTAGCCGGTATCTTCCAACAGGTCACTCCCGCCAGCGGCTTCCCGGGCTAAATCATCTACCAGCTCGTTGTATTTATTGCCTGCATGGCCCTTAACCCAGCGCCATTCAATCGTATGGCGCTGCACAGCAGTATCCAGGCGTTGCCATAAGTCGACATTTTTAACAGGCTTTTTCGCGGCGGTTTTCCAGTTACGTTTCTTCCAGTTTGCCAGCCAGGACTCTATGCCCTGTTTCACATACTGGCTGTCTGTATACAGAATTACCTGGCAGGGACGCTTTAGCGTTTCGAGTGCAACAATGGCAGCGAGCATCTCCATACGGTTATTAGTGGTGAGTCGGTATCCGGCGTTGAGGGTTTTTTCATGACCTTGGTAACTGAGGTACACACCATAGCCACCAGGCCCGGGGTTACCTAAGCAGGAGCCGTCAGTATAGATCTCTACGGATTTTTGCACGAATTTGCCTGTTTTTATGTAAAATACTCCAATAGACGCTAACCATAGCAAAGTTAGGCAATCGACGATATGCATAAAAGACAAATAGTACTGGATACAGAAACCACGGGCATAGACCCAAAAGAAGGTCACAGGATCATTGAGATCGGCTGTGTGGAGTTAGTGAATCGTCGCCTGACCGGCAATAATTTTCATGTTTATATCAATCCACAGCGTGGTATTGAAGAAGAAGCGATAGACGTTCACGGTATCACCAATGAGTTCCTGCGAGACAAGCCATTTTTCCATCAGGTTGCTCAGGAGTTTTACGACTATATTCAGGGCGCCGAGCTGGTGATCCACAATGCCCCGTTCGACGTCGGCTTTATGGACCACGAGTTTGCTATGCTGAACCAGGGGTATGCAAAAACTCACGATGTATGTGAAGTCTTAGATACGCTGGTGATGGCGCGGGATTTGCATCCAGGTCAGAAGAATAGCCTTGATGCCTTGTGTCGTCGTTATGATATAGATAACTCAAAACGAACACTGCACGGCGCATTGCTGGATTCCGAGATCTTATCGGATGTTTACCTGGCCATGACCGGGGGACAGAAGAAGTTGAACCTTGCTCAACATAATGAGCAGGCACAACAAGGTAGCGGGGGGGGAATACGTCGCCTGAATGCTGACAGGGCCCCGTTAAAAGTGGTGCTGGCGACAGCCGAAGAGCTGGATGCCCATGAAGCACGTATGGCGCTGGTTAACAAAGCCAGTGGCCAGAGTTTGTGGCAGCAATAATGGCTGTCAGGTATGACATCGATAGTCAAAGAGAAAGATTAACTTTTTATGGGGTAAACGAGCATGCGGATCGGCTTAGCGGGATTGATGTTATTTTGTAGCGCGTTATTCAGCGCGATGACGATGGCCGAGACACCGCAAATAACCTTGCTTGAGCGAGATGGTAAAATCAATGAAATCCCGCTGCTGGATAACCGCTTTCGCATTGACCACAATGTAAAGAAAATCACCTTGCTGTTCTTTCGTGCGCCCGGCACGCCGGCCGTGGTGTTGGTTAAACCCGACGGCAGTAAATATTACGCCACACATGCCATTGGTGACGAAAAGCTCGAATGGTATGACGAGATCAGCTATGACCTGGTAATAGTCACAGATCCCATGCCAGGACCCTGGCAGGTGTTGGGCCAGGTCCGTCAGGATAGTCGAGTGATGGTGCTAGGTGACATTGAATTGCAAGTCGATCCCTTACCCCCACTGATCTTTCGTGGAGAAATGCTTAAAATTCAGGGGCAAGTCACCAATGATGGCCAGCCTGTCGACATTGGTTATTTCCGCGATGTGGTCACCCTCTATGTGGAGTTTGTCAGTACCAATAACGATCTGTACGCTAATTTTGGTGCGGGCACCCAAAGTGTGGCCGAGTTTAAAGATGATGGCCGAGAATTCGATGAGCGTCCGCTCGATGGCATCTTCACCGGCGAATTCCGGCTGAACTTCCCTGCCGGCGAGTGGCAACCTGAGTTTTTTATAGAGACCCCCATTCTTAAACGCCGTGTCGTTAAAGATCCCATCATTATTGCAGAACCCCCATTTTCCTTTGATTTAATGCTGGCCGGGCCCGAAGAGTTCGAACATCAACTGACCGTTCGGCTCGCCTCCGAGGTGGTTAAGCCCGAGACTGTCATTTTTCAGGGCAAGATCTTATACCCCAATGGGGAAGAGCAAATGTTTACTCTCAATGGTGAAGAGCGCCTATATCGACAGCTGGCTATCAAGAATTACGATTGGGGTCGTTACAGCGTGGAATTGTCTGCCTTTGGCGAAAACATTAATGGCCGTGAGTTTATGGCTCGCCTGCCAGATTACAACTTTGAGATAGAACGTCCGATAGAAAAAGTCCCTGAATTGCCTGAGTCTGAGCGGCCAACGCAACGCGTCGTTACCCCACCCGAGCCTGAACCCGGACTTAGTACCGGCGCAATCGTAGCCATCGTGGTGGTGGGAAACGTATTGATTTTACTTCTGGGCTGGCTGGTTGTGCGCATTTTTGTACAGAAAAAGCCCATCAGGTTTAAAATAAGCCTGCCGTTTTTGGGTAAGAAAAAGCAGTTAGATTTAGAAGAGTTAGAGCAAGATAAAGAAAACTCGGGCAAACAGAGTTCAAAAAATGATAAATCAGCTGATATTTTGAACCTTTCGATGTCGGATGACTAAAAATCCCCGATTTTTTCAAAAAAGGTGTTGACTCTTAAGGGGGGCATTCGTATTATTCACGCCGCTGTCAGGGAGCACACCTGAACAGCGAGAGAACAAGATGCTGCGGAGTGGTAGTTCAGTTGGTTAGAATACCGGCCTGTCACGCCGGGGGTCGCGGGTTCGAGTCCCGTCCACTCCGCCACTTACTTTTTCTCTTATAAGCGCACGCTGGAGTGGTAGTTCAG
Organism: Pseudoalteromonas sp. XMcav2-N; assembly: GCF_024124545.1. Lineage (GTDB taxonomy): Bacteria > Pseudomonadota > Gammaproteobacteria > Enterobacterales > Alteromonadaceae > Pseudoalteromonas. Next base: position 23,305 of record NZ_JAMXSF010000011.1, on the reverse strand, counting down.
TTGGTTAGAATACCGGCCTGTCACGCCGGGGGTCGCGGGTTCGAGTCCCGTCCACTCCGCCAATCGCTTATTCTGTGCAGTACTTCTTTGGAGTGGTAGTTCAGTTGGTTAGAATACCGGCCTGTCACGCCGGGGGTCGCGGGTTCGAGTCCCGTCCACTCCGCCAACATCTTTAAGAAGTGCACCGAGCTAAACCACCGTGGAGTGGTAGTTCAGTTGGTTAGAATACCGGCCTGTCACGCCGGGGGTCGCGGGTTCGAGTCCCGTCCACTCCGCCATATAGCCAGGGTTTAGTTTGGATTTTCAGATTTAATGTAATCTGACTTTATGACAAAACGACGTCACTAACATCGTTATTTACTCGTGGAGTGGTAGTTCAGTTGGTTAGAATACCGGCCTGTCACGCCGGGGGTCGCGGGTTCGAGTCCCGTCCACTCCGCCAACATTTTAACGAGTAAGAAATTGCATTATATCTCTGCGGAGTGGTAGTTCAGTTGGTTAGAATACCGGCCTGTCACGCCGGGGGTCGCGGGTTCGAGTCCCGTCCACTCCGCCATTTGATATAATCATAAAAAGTCATACCACTGCGGAGTGGTAGTTCAGTTGGTTAGAATACCGGCCTGTCACGCCGGGGGTCGCGGGTTCGAGTCCCGTCCACTCCGCCATTTCATATAAAGATTAGCTTTACCTCACACCTAAAACACATCATCAATATTCTTCTTTAAAACTACTTATAAACTCTGATTTAACACATCTTCATTTAGCCTAAATATCTGAAGCTTATAATCATAATTGCGTACTTTTATTAAGCGCCTGAATAGCTTGAGCTTTTTAGTCCCTTGCAGTGTAAGAATGTGTATATGAAATTATACATATTTTTACAATTGTGGTTGAATCTTAGCCTTCAAACTCGTATATTGCCGCCTCTCTAAATTATGGGTTTGAAATTAATGAAACAGCTTTCCATTTTAATTGTACTCCTGACAGTATTTTTAGCAGGGTGTAAATCTACTCCTCAACCTGCAGTTAGACTTAAGCCTGAGCTTCTTAATGAAAATATGCGCGTTGGTATATATATCAACGAGATTAAGCCAGCTACGACCAGTATCCAAGGTGCAGACTGCTTGCTTTGTTACGGCGTTGCAGTAGCTGCGAACTCTTCTTTGAGCAGCCATTTAGAAAGCCTGCCGACATCTGATATCGAGTCTGCAAAGCAGGTTGTTTATGATGGTTATAAGTCAAAGACGCAACATGTTGAGTTTGTAGAGCTTTCTAAAGACAAACTGAGCAAACTGAAAAAGTTCAAAGGTGAACTTGGTTTTGCGAAAAAAGACTTCCGATCACTTAAAAGTGAACTTAATATTGACGTTCTTGTGATGCTAAATATTCATGCACATGGTGCACACAGAATGTACTCCGCTTATGTGCCAGTAACCGATCCGCAGGGCTATGTCTCGGGTGTTATCTACTCCATTGACCTTGAAACGAATCAATATCTTCAGTTCCAGCGATTTAATAGAAAGGTCCTGGTTGAAGGAGAATGGGACGAACCTAAGCAGCAGTTTCCTGGCGTGACAAACGCATACTATCAAGCTGTTGAAAAGGTAAAATTAAGTCTTGGTAACATCTTTTTATGATGAAAAATAGTGCGAAACTTTGTATCGTTTTAGCACTAGGACTTACAGCCCTTAGTGGCTGTAAGTCAGCAAAACGAGACGACTATGTAGCGGCGGTAGAGCTCAACAAAGGCAATTATATAGCCAAGCATGATGTGAGATTGCTGCTAAACCCTGAGATGAGCGCAGATATTCGAGGCCGTTATTCTAATAACCGTTCTATAGAGCAAGGGTCGATGCTATACGCTGCGGGGACGCCTGCCTCTGCTTTAGCACAGGTTTTTGCGCATGCAGCAATTAATAGTTCATTGCAAGAAAATAAACTTTCACAGCAGCAAACTGCCGCCAATAAAGAAATACAGCCCTTCAAGGACACAATAGGCGAGGTCAGTATTGGCAATTTACTTAGCTCTGACTATTTGGAGAAAGTTGTCAGCAGTGACGTTGGTGATTTTAACTCAGTGAATGTTAAACCCATTTTCTTTGTCAGTGGCGATTTGTCGCACGTTTCACTTAAGCTGGTGTCGTGGATTGATGCCCCAGGTAAAACCAAAAAAGGCGCCAAGCGGTATCAGAATATCATCGAAGTTCACGCGGAACCGTTTAGCGATGAGGTGATCCGACAAATTCGTCAGGGAGCCAACCAACAGCAACTAAAATCAAAGTTGTCTGCTATGTTAAATCGTGCAATTAAGAGTCTGCATGATGATCTTGTTGGTGCTCATGCAAATATGTCTGTTCAACAAACAATTAAAATAAAATCGGGAAATAGAACTCGGTTTATTCGTGGCAATGTCATAGCACGTAGTTGTGACTATACTATTTTGAAGAACTTAAGAAAGTGGATTATACACTATCCTTCAAGTGTTGTTGCGAATGAGACTAATAGCCTGCAGGCGTGCCACAATGTTCAATCTGAGGGTACTACAGAGCGCTCATGATTTAGTGGGTTAATAGGCGATAGGGGTGGATCTTTATTTTGGATACCATCCCTAAGCATACAAACGATATCACAGCCTTATATAACATCAAGAGAAAGCACATTACCGTTGAGTTTTCAGCCTGATGAAGTTATTCCAGATAAATCATTGGTACTTATAGCAATGTAAGTTCTGTGGGCAGGGCATCTGCATTTCCTGGTGCACGGATTATCCACCTCTGTCTAAACAAGCACTTTTTACCTTAATGCACGCTAATAGGGTGATCATTAACCACCAATGACTGGCCATTTTTCTGAGCGCGAAGAAAACTGGATATCAAAACATCATTAGATAGAGTGTTAATATCATCGACCTCTTCAACCATGCAAAACATGACAGATTCCCAGCCTAAGTCTTTAATGAAAGTCTTGAGCTGACCGATGTTCTCTTGATAATTTTTATCGGTTGTAAGCAGACCGATAGAGTGCTTGTTGCCTAATTTATACTTGCCCTGTTGAGTGGTCGAGCATTTGGCGTACCCACTCAACACGTAAACTGTATTAGCGCTTTTGTTCATATTAGTGACGTTCTTAAATTTGCATTTAATTTTCCAATGCATTTTTCAAACCAAATTTATGAGTCGTCATGATTTTAATTTAAGTCACTGACTTTTAGTGGGTCTTTCTCATTCGCAAGGGAGGCCATCAACAGGAGTGTCAATTTTTTACAGGCAACTGAAGGGGCGTACTCAACATTGCCTGGGTTTGATATAAAGGACATCCAGTACTTTTGGCCCCTGTTATGACGGACTTGTAAGTTTTGACTGGGGGCGTGAAAACGTTCAAACAGGCGTCACAGCCGTAACATTCAACAGATTTGCAGTGGTCACTTAAGCAGATTTTTTGCTTGCATGATATTCATACCAAATGTGCTGCGAAAAGTACGGCTAAGGTGTGCGCTATCTGCAAACCCTGCAAGATATGCTGCTTCTGTTGCTGACCTTCCACTAATGAGTGTTTGTAGTGCACAAATCAATCTTCGCCATAACAAAAAAGGGCGCCACGCTATGCCAACCTGATCTCTGAACAGGTGAAGAAATCGACTTTTTGACAGGTTGAGTGTTTGGGCGACGTCGGCTGCACGCCAGTGCGCTGGTTTAATACAATCAGCTACAAAACACCCATCCAGATCTTTGAGTAATTTCTGAATACGCTCATCAGTGACAGAGCTTTGATTCAAGTTTAACAATGTTTGCGCAATAGACATCGATTCGAACAGGGGGTTAAGGCGTTTAAATGCGCTTTTTTTGTCAACGGGGCTGTGCGCTTTATTATCAGCACTAAGCTCAAAAGAAACAATGGGTTGACCCTGTAATTTTGCTTCCAGCTGCTCTCCCAGCTGGCTATTTGGTTCGACTAATAATATCCATCCTTTGGATATCTTAAGACAATGCCTTTGCCTGGAAGCGATCACTGTTAAACTTTGGACAGGCTCTCCATTTAATTCACAGACAGAATCCCTGGATGGCCAAATCACCTGAATCGCAACATGTTCATGATAGTCGGCATCTATTTGTGAGCCGTAAATGAGCACAAGGCCTGTGTTTATCCATACATTGGGCGTTATCACTGAAATAGTCTCTGAGATTGTCTTAACTGCTTTTATCGAGTGGCGCACTGCTTAAAGCGCCTGACAATTTGTTGTGCCCTAAACGGCAAATATGAGGCAACACATTTACTCTATCTTGCCATATTTCCCCACAGACTAAATGGAGTTTCTATCGAAATCTTCATTGTGCATTATGTCTGTTGGTCATTTCATTCGACCTATTTCAAGTATTTTGCTAAATCGTCAGGTATTGGCATTGGCTTAACGGGGCTTACATTGGTCCCACCTGTATTACCTTTTGGCACCCAAACTCGGGAGAAGATAATTGAGGCAAAGATCCGGGCAACTTGCCCTAATACTTCCCTGAGGTTACTTCTCTGATAGCCTATTTTGAGCATCCACCAGTGCGACTGAGTGTGAGGGATCGTAAAAGATTGTCCCAGTATGTGTGCTCTTTCTAAGTGATAAAAGCTCTTGCTGTAGTCGGCTTGCTGATAAAGCTTTTTGGCGGCAGCCATTTCGTATTGAAACGCCAGCTTAAGTTCTGATTTCATGGAGAGCTCCTCTTTGATTACATGGTTAGGCCAGGCCGTTACCAGCATAAATGTATTGCTCATAATTTTAAGCGCTGAGGATTAGAATGAATTGAATAAACTGGCTACCGTGATGTAGTTTTTTTAGCGTTGGATGGGCCAGTTTTTTCTTTCAGATTTTGGTCGTTCTCAATGAGCCCTTGTGATGTTGTTAGTGACGGTGTGCGTGCAGTTGATACAGTAACATTAAATATCTCAACCTGAGGCAGGCTGCCTGTAATCCAGCTGTAATTGCCCCTCCATGAAACCAATAATATCCTTATAAAATAAGTGTGAAGGCACTTACAGGCTGCGTCGTGAGCTGTGATTCCCCATTCATTTTGTTAGTAGTTGAGAGGTTGGCAAGTTATCTAAACATCTTTAAGGAAATAAAATGTATCAGCGCTATCAACCTCGATTAAGAGTCATACTGTTGTGTTGCTCATGTGTGTTTCTGAGTGCGTGTTTTAAAGAAAGCGTTGCCCAGGACTATACAATTGGGCCGAAAAAAGTGGATTTGTTTAAGCAAATACTGGCAGATTACTGTGATACGTCGTTTTTTGGCACTGTCTATGTCACCTCGGGTGATGATGTTATGTACGAGGCGAATTGTGGGCCAAGAAATATTCCAAGCCATACGCAATTTAAGAAAATTGCAGAGCTGCATAATATTGATCCAAACACTTTGGGTGCAAAGTATCAAGTTGGCTTAAATACGTCAGACACCAAATATCGCATTGGCTCAAATACCAAAGAATTTACGGCGGCGCTGTTGCAAAAAGCACTTTCTCAGAAAAAGATTAAAACAAAGACCATCGGTGATTATTTATCTTGGTTTCCAAACAATGCATGCAAGGATGTGACGCTTCACAATTTATTGACTATGTCGTCAGGCATAGATAACTATAGCGATAATCCGGAAGTCTATTTGAACTGGGGAGTTCGGCCTTACCCGGGAGAGCCTGGCCTAAATTTGAATGGACCTGAGGCGTTCAGTAATCGTTTTTGTACCTGTGAAAAACAAGGGGGCGTCCCCAGTTTTACACCCGGCTCGAAGTTTGAATATAGCAACTGCAATTATTATCTCCTTGGTAATATTATTGAGCAGCTCAACGCTAAAAAGCAAGGTGACATTCCCTCTAAGTATTACTTTGGCAACATTTTGAAGCGGAAGATACTAGACAAACTGAAAATGCACGACAGCGGCACATTTAATGCGGTTGGCGTCTATGAAAAAATGACGACTGGCTATGTTTATAAAGGCAATCAATTCTTGCCTGTCGCTGCTGGCCGTTTACCTGTCACTGACGGACCAGAACCTTATCAAGATATCTTAGAAAGCCCTTATAGCAACCCAATGGTGTTGTATTCTGCGGGCAGCATGTATTCCACTGTTAAGGATATGCATCGCTGGGATAAGGGGTTGCGCGACGGTTTAATTCTTAAGCGAAAGCAGCAAGATATCGCGTTTACGCCTTACCAAAAGGCGGACAATGAAGCTCAGGATGACAAGGAGTGTCAGGCTGCTCAGGATGGCGATGAGCCTCAGGATCCACAACCTGATAGTGTGTCTCAGTGCGAGTATTTTGGCTACGGCTGGTTTGTTAATTACATCCCTAAAACTTATACAGAGGAATTGGACTGTCCAGATACGCCTATTTCACCTGATGATATGAAGAAACTGAAAGGATATGAAAAGTTCGTAAGTTATTCAGGTAATTACCCTTATTCCTGGGTGACGAGTTTTTCAAGATTGCTGGATCGCAAACAGGCCGTGATGGTATTTAGTAATTATAATAAAACGGGGTATGAGACTGATTGTATAGCCCAGGAGATCCGTAATGTTATTTTTTATAACAAGGCGTATCGCTCATATCATTGTGAAGACGTTTTGAATGGTGATAAGCAAAAACAACTCTTTGAATGGTACTAAGCAACTTGCGTGCTTCTCAGTGCTTTTGGGTTGGATCCGGTTTTTATATGCGACAAAGGCCGGGTATGTAGCATAGTCACAATCGCTGTCTTTGATTGTGCAAAGGCTTAATGCTGAACTGTCTTGCTGAAGAGTCAGCAAGACAGACCTTGGATCAGTATAGATAAACCAGAGACTAGGTTTAGTAATCCTCTGATTCATCGTCAGACGAATTATGCGCTTGTCTGACGGCTGGTTTTGCCAGAATTTCCACATAGAAAGAAGTGAGGTTTTCTTCTTGCGTCTTGTCGATCAACTTGTTCAGTTGTGAGACATGCACGGGTTCAGCTTCTGCTTCTGTGTTACCAAACTGGCAGTCAAAGTCCCAATAATCGGCACCTGCGGGCAACGTCTTGTTACGCTCGCGCTTGAGGTATTTTTTAAGCTCATGCTTTACAGCGTCAACGCGTCGTGCAAGTTTGATTTTAGGGTGAGTTAGTTCAAATGTTTTCTTCATAGTTGCCTTCAAGCAGGAATTACTCAATCGGCAAAATAGCATGCCTGAGTAGGGAATGTGTACTTATCAAGCGTAAAGCTATATCTGGATAAATACAGAAATGTAATACGCTATTTTACGTTATATTTTGCGAGCTGGCGAGGGAGTAGGGGACTGTACGACTCAGATCCTGAGATTTGTTTGCTCCTTGTCTGTTCGCCTTTCATTGCAAAGTGAAAAAGAAAGGTCAGGGACTTGGCTTTGAATCGTCCGTCATGTCTTTACCCTTGTTTTTTAAGGTTACTTTAAACTGAGCCCGATGAAAGCAAGCACTTAACATGTTTTCCCTTAGAGCGTTGAGAACACAGCATGCTGAGTATAACACTTTGATTATTAGCGCCTTTCACCTGAATTATATCATCTGCGCTTACATTTTTATTTTTGTACGCTGCCTGCAAAGTGGTAACCTTCCTGTTGATAAACAATCATAAAAGGGAACCCATGCAAGTCTCAGGAAAGCACATCTTGAAATACGGTGCAATTATATTATCTGCGCTGTTCAGCACCATTTTATTATTCGTAGCCTATAGTCTGCTGGACTTTTCGCCACAACAAGACAGCACTCCCGAACGTGCCAATATAGTGAACGACATAACTCAGCTTAACCCAATTGAAGTATCAAAAGTCGTTGCGCCTACATCAATTGAGGATATTCAAAAAGCGATAAGCACGACAAAAGGCAAGATATCTATAGGTGGAGGACGGTACAGCCAGGGTGGGCAGGTCGCGCTTGATGGTCATTTGCACCTTGATATGAGGCAGTTTAATCAGGTTGTCTCATTTAGCCCTGAACAAAAAGAAATTACGGTTCAAAGCGGTATGCGCTGGCGTGACATTCAGGACATCATTGACCCTGAAGATCTCTCGATCAAAATTATGCAGTCATATTCAAATTTTACTGTTGGGGGCTCGCTGAGTGTGAATGTACATGGTCGTTATATGGGAGAAGGGCCCATTATACGGTCGGTTAAGTCACTCAAACTAGTGCTGGCTGACGGGCGAGTTGTGACCGCTTCTCCTGTACAAGATTCAGAAATCTTTTACGGAGTAATAGGTGGTTATGGTGGATTAGGTGTGATTGTGGAGGCGACGTTGGATCTTGTACCAAACACTAAAGTGGCCCGGGAAACGGCTTATATGCGTATTGACGAGTACAGTGCGTTTTTTCAAAACACCGTCAGGGATAATTCACATATCGTTTTTCATAATGCAGATATTTATCCACCACATTACACTCATGTGAATAGTGTGAACTGGGTCAAAACCGATAAGCCACTCACCGTGACAGAAAGACTTATTCCCAAAGGTACAGAGTACTGGTGGCAACCCAAAGCAACTCAGTTTGTCGCAGATTCAAACTTTGGGAAATGGGTGAGGCAGCATGTGTTTGAACCTATTTTGTATTCATCCGATGCTGTGCAGTGGCGAAATTATGAAGCCAGCTATAGCGTCAGAGAATTAGAACCTAAAAGCAGAACAGAGTCTACGTACGTGCTACGCGAATATTTTGTACCTGTTGAACGATTTGATCATTTTTCCAAGAAAATGGCAGATATATTTAAAAAGCATGAAGTAAATGTGCTCAATGTCTCCATTCGTCATGCACTACCTGATACTGGCTCTTTATTAGCATGGGCCAAAGAGGAAGTGTTTGCATTTGTTGTGTATTACCGCCAGGGTACGTCGGAACAAGACAAGCAAGCTGTCAGGGCGTGGAGCCGAGAAATGATTGACGCGGTTGTTTCTGAAGGTGGCACTTATTATCTGCCATATCAATTACACGCAACCAGTGAGCAATTTCATGCCGCTTACCCAAAAGCAAACGCATTTTTTGCTTTGAAAAAGAAAATAGACCCAGACAATCGCTTCAGTAATAAATTGTGGGAGCAACACTATACTGATTCGTTATTCAGTTCTGGTTTTCACAAAGATTAGCGGTGCGCATAAAGGAACCTCAAGAGCGGGCACACAGCAACAACGTGCCCGGCCTGCCACAGCAAGTAAAGCCGCAGCCTGAGCGGCTTTAGTACTCACATTCACCACTCTCGCAGCAAAATAGAAAGCGCCTGCTATATTTTCTGCCCATAATGGCGATACCAAGCGTACTCGCATGTGTCAAGTTCGTCAGAGTTATAAAATCCATGCAGACCGCTTACATCACATCTGTCAGCCGGTAAATTTATCCCACTACCAGGCGATTATTGGTGTCCCTACTGGATAGGATCTGGCCTGCATCAAATTCAGTTGCGCGTTTTGCCATACGGTCATAAAGCAGCACATTAACCGTCGCGGCGAGATTCATGCAGCCGGTCGTTGGCACATATACCACGGCATCAGCGGCATCCACAATCTCTTGTGGCAGGCTACCATCTTCGGGTCCAAAAACGTATATTGCATTATCGGGGTGAGTAAATTGCGGCAGTGGTGTTGCACCTTCCACCAGCTCGATACAGATAAGCGCGCGGCCTGGTACTTTTAAGCTAGTGAGATCATCAACCTGTTGAATTGGAATATTATCGGCGATATTTTTGGTGTCAGTATGGTACTTGGCGGCCTTTGCGTAGCGATTACCGTTAAAATAAACTGCTTGTGCATTATAGCAACCCGCAGCTCTTAACACGCCCCCCACGTTAGTTGGCGACTTAGGGTTGACCAGGCCAATCGCGGCAAACGATTCACTCATACTTTTCACTCTCAATATACGGCAGCGAGGCTACCGGGGACGCTTAACACAGGCAGCGTAGCTACCAAAATATCTGGCAGGCGATTGTATCATGTGGACGATTTTGTGCCAGCCAGTGTGGGTGGTTAATGTCGGTATTGCATTTTCAGTGACTTAAGTTATCCAGATTAAGCTCATACTTGGCTGATAGCCTATCAATTACGCCTTCTTGTCTGGCTTTATTGAGTGACGCTTGCATCTTTTCAAAAAAGGTTGCAGGGTCGGGAAGCACCTTAGATTGCTTCGACACAGTAATATAATAGGCCTTTTCTTGGATGACATAAGCGCCTATCGTGAGCGTATCCGGATATCCAAGTGCTTTTAACTCCGAGATCAAGGTATGTGTTGAAGCTGCGGTAATATCACTTCTGTTTGCAATGATCTTTTTCAGGGCATGTTCTAGGGTCACTGAGGTATACACATCCCTTTCAAGTGCATTGGCTGTTTCTCTGATCTCTTTTGTGTATGAAACGCCTCGAACAAACTCAAATCGCAATGGAGAAATGTCGTTTACATGCTGGATGTGAGCGTGTTCCGGTCGTGAAACAAACCTAAGTGAAACACTAAACAAAGGAAAATCAGCATAACTCACAAACTGGGCGCGCTCGGGGCGATACGACAATACCGACACATCCAGTTTGCCCATTTTAATATATTGATTCCCGCGCTTTATGGGTAACGGAACAAAATGGTAGGCGTAACCATTATCTTCTAATAGGTACTTGAGTAACTCTTTGGCATAACCTGTGGCGGTATCATCATAAGTAAAATAAGGACGCCAGTCAGGGCTATTGATCAGCAGTGGTTGAGTGTGAGCAGGATTTTGGCCAGTACAAAGGAGGCAAAGTAATAGGGCTGGAAGTCGCATCAACATATTCCAAAAGACCACCGTTCTCCAAGTTTAGGCCACTTCTATGGCTGTTGCATCGAGTATTGATATTGCTTCGGTTTGTATATTCTACGGGGTCTTATTTGTTACGACCTGACAAAGAAAAATCGCACTAAGTTGACATTTACCTAATACGGGGTCATTATTGGTGTGAGTGTTCACAAACCTAAACTAAAGGAAATATTATGAAGTTGTCACTTAACAAATCAAAATTGAAGAAACTTTCTCAAGATAGTGCGCTAGATAAAAACCAAACCTTGCACGTGGCAGGTGCAACGGGTTATTGCAGAACAATGCGCGGATGTCATACTGGTGGTCATCAAGATCAGTGCGAACAAAAATAAAATTTGAAAAAGGGAGCATGGACAAGCATTGACCTTGCTCCTGTCATTCCAACCTGCCTTTTATAACTTCAAAATTTAGTCTTCTGGCCCGTCTAAAGTAAAGGTTAAGTGTTTACGCATATCTTTGAGGATCACTCCTTTTTTCAGCATTGCGGCGCTCAGGCGCTTTTGCCACTTTAATAAGTCTGGTTTGGCAGCATCCAGTGCGGCTTGCTCTTCAAACTGAAAGCACAGCAGCAGTGAACCCGGGAACAAGTGATATTCCACATCAAACCAGCACTGCACCATTCCGGGGATTTGCGTACGCGCTTGTTCTTCGATTGCATCGGCAACGCTGAGCACCAACGCCTGCTGTTTTTGCTGGACTTTAGAGAGCTTTTTCATGGAGTTTCCAAGTTTTATGAATATAAGACTGTTACGTCGAATTATACTCGGTACCGTATAGAGATAGGAAGTGAGAAGTAGGCCGGGGACGGGTCTGCAAGGTCACTGCCTGACTTTCGAGTCATGAAAACATAACAAATCTGCTGGCATCAATGCTGCCTGTATTTGTCGAGCTAGCAGTGAGGTTTTCATATCTAGTCGCATTTGGTATGTGTTAACCATAGGGGGAAGGTTTTTTGGCGATTCCCGAACGTTTGTTGTCCGGGAATGAGTAAGGACCAGAAGGGGAGTGAGTATTATCTGGACTGTTTATCTGAGGAAGCATAACAGTTAATATGATTTGTTGTGTGATAAATGTCCGATATCGGTGTAATTAATAACCGGAAGTGTTCGGAGGTATTTAGCCTGTTTCAGCCAGTTTATACACTTCTGCTCTGGTAGGGGCCTGTGCTGTACTATAGCTTGTAAGTTCAACCCCTTCACCAAATACTTCGTGCAACAGGGCTTGATAGTCTTCAGGTGAGCGTTCAGGCGAGTACCTGAATAGCTCTTTAAGTACTTCTCTTTCTATACCTCTTGTATCCGCTACGTTTAGCAGGGGTTGGCCTGCGTCGACAAAGCCTTTTTCATCTCTGCTTGCCACAACCTGGCCATCAACGCTGAACACACTGGTCTGTGGCGTTTGTTCAAACATCAGCTTTCTGCGATAGTGTTCTTCGGCTGCAATTTGGTCCGTCAGATACTGGTCACGATGGCTTTGCACCTGCTCACGCACAAAGTCTTCATAGGTTTCGCCATAGCGTAGCTCAAACACTTCGGCATTGGTTGGTCCTTTGCCCTCGGCGTAAAATTCGACGCGGGCATCGGGGAAGTGTTGGGCAACGAGTTGTTTTATTTTTTCTGGATCTTGACCGGCCTGTTTGAAAATATCGGCCATAGGACCCTGACCGTATATGGCGCCGTCATAGTTTTGTGACGCGACCGCTTTGCCTTCCACAAAGATAATGGTACCCACATCTCGTTGCAGGCCCTTTTGGGTATATTGCTGTTCTAGTTCTTCCGGGCTTCTTTGAGTGATATTAAAATCGGCCAGAAAATTGTGTTCATCTGAAAGCTTGGTAATGTCTTCTGGCTTGAGCAAATAGACCAGGTTGACCTGTCCGCGTACATCGAAGCCATTGTTTGGTGCATTTACCTGCTCTGGCTGTTGCTCGGATTGCTGTTGTACATAATCTGTATTTTGTGTCGCTTTAGTGGGTTTCTGATATGCGTTGTTCACCTGATACGGGTTGGATGTAACTTGCATGTTCAGCTCCTTTGATAAAGTTTGAGTTAACGACAAGTGTTCCGGCACTTGTACTACCTGTTCAGGTAACGCAAGTTGCATACCATAAATTAAAGTGCGTAATGAAGCTGCTGCCGTGCAGAAACTAGGTTTTTATGGGTATGGATAGAGTGGAAGATCGATAAAAGTGGCAATGGCTTGCCGCTATGGGTTGATGTCACCAAAGCGGCAAATTGTCTAAATGGTTAGTCCTTTTGCTGTTTTAACAGCGCGTCTAACTTGGCTTCGACTCGCTCAATGTCTTCGCGGGTTGCCAAAACTTGATCTGGTTTACCTTCTTCTTCATGCATCACTTGCATAGCGTCAACTATGATACCGATAAAGAGGTTCAGTACTGCAAAGCTGGTAATAATGATAAAGGGCACGAAGAACAACCAGGATTGCGGAAACAGCTCCATCGTCGGGCGCACTATGCCCATAGACCAGCTCTCTAAAGTCATGACCTGGAACAGGGTATACGCGGATGCGCCGATGCTGCCAAACCATTCTTGCATATTGGGATCCGGGTGCTGGCCAAATAGTTTAGTCGTTAGTACCGCAGAGACATAGAACACGATACCCAGTACGCCGATGACCGACGCCATACCCGGTAGTGAGTGGCCCAGTGCACCAATAACCCGCCGCATTTGTGGAACAATAGAAAACAACCGCAAAACCCGCAGAATACGGAAAGCACGCAATACCGATAGCGGGCCACTGGAGGGTACCCAGGAAACGGCCACAATAATCAGGTCAAACCAGTTCCAGCCCGACTTGAAAAATTTAAGGCGATATACCACCAGCTTAAGCACAAGCTCTATGGTAAAAATCATCAGAATGACAAAATCGATTTTATGCAGGATGGTGGCATTGTCTTTACCAAACTGAGTGGTCTCCAGACCTAAGGTCATGGCATTAAATAAAATGACTGCAATCAAAAAGTTTTGAAACCATTGGGCTTCAACGAGTGCCGTCAGTTTCGACATAAAGGGAGTAGAGGTTGTCATGGTTCTTTTTTAGGTAATTTTAAAAGTAAATTATGATGTCGGGAAAAAGCGATTTTTTCAAGGGAAAAGGCGATAGTCACAAGCCAAAATGATGCCAATGTGAAAAGACTTCCCCATTGGCTGCTTGAAAGACGTTGCGTACAACAAAATAATTGCTTTACGCTCTCGACGAGGCACCTTTCGGCACGGTGTGCAGATCTTCAATAAATATCCACTTTAAAAAGGACGCAACTTTATGGACACAACGAATAAAATGAACAATCTACTTAACGAAACCAACCAGTGTAATAACCAAACAAGCAGACGTGGCTTCCTGACAGGCAGCATTCTGGCGTGTGTTGGTACTGGGCTGTTGGCTAATTCTTCACTGGCTGCTGGTGCGCTCCCAGAGTCTAGTGGCAACGCAGGAATATGGTACTTTGAAGACTTTGGCGCTGCCGGGGATTTTTATTTGGAAAATGGAGCAGTAAACCCGAACCCGACAGATGATACGGCAGCCATCATTGCTGCTTTAGAGGCACTACCTGAAGGGACTCGTATATATGGCAAGCCAAATGCCTGTTACTGGTTTGGTGAGCTTAGCTTAAATGCAAGCCATATTGTCCTTAGCAAGAACGTACACATTGACTGGCAGGGAGCAGGTTTAAAATGTCGAATGCAGTATAGTTCAGAGTCGAACTCGACGGCTTTATTTGAGTTTTTAGATTGCTCAGGTAGTTTTTTAAACTATATATTTGAAGACGTATCGTATGAAGCCGAAGGGACATCCCGGGGGGTCATTCCGCTATTTATCAAGAATGTAAACAAGCATACCAATAATTATAATATCGGTCCATTCCATGTCATTTCAGGCCAGTCATTGCTGACCTGTCACTCGTCAAACCCGGAAAATGCCAGAGCATGTGATATTTCATTCATAGGCAGCTGTACCGGAGATAATGTCTATTATGGGGTAAATCTGGGCTACAACGGAGATAGATTCTCAGGCTCTTATTCTGTCAATAAAGTGAGAAGACTGGCGTTTTTGTATGGTGTAGACACGGTTAGGATTGTGGCACATGCACAAATGTGCCTGCCATCCAGCGGCAATATCATGCTGTCTGGAGGCCACAATCCTGATGTCGCGGCGAAATTGAACAATATTGCCATCAAAGCGAGTATCGGCGAACTTAACGGACCGATTCGGTTTTACAGGGGGTCAGGCACAAGTGGCAAGTTTGAAAATGTTGACCTGGATATCAATATTGATCAGGTGGGTCCAAACTTGGAAAGAGACGAAGCATTGATTGTACTCGACGATAGCAGCGGTAGCATTCCCGCTGAGGGGATGACGGTTGACCAGCTTAACGTTGCTATTTCAAACAAAGGGGAGGGCAGGGTTCCAATAAAGCAGCTTGCACGCTCGGATAACATGGGTGTGATCAATATCCAGGATGTGCCTTACTTTAATGCTGAGCAATTCTTGCCAGATTTTATTATTCAAAATGGGCGTAACTCTTTTACGAAAGGTTTTGTAGGGGACGTAAGTACAGAGCTGACAGCATTGCGTCTATCCCACATGTTGCTTAAAAACACCCCTGCAATCATTCGGGCGTATGTGACGGTTGCCGTCTCGGAGGGAGCTGACTTTTATGGCCAAAACACGGCTATCGCAAAGTATGCATTACATGGCTTTATGACAAGCAATCACTTTTTCAATATTCAATCACTGAAGTTAATTGAAGTTTCCGTAACAGGAACAAAAACACCAGCAATTACTATTGCTGCACAAAACAAAGACATTTCAGCAAATACTGAGAGTACCGAGAGTACTGATAGTAGCGAGCAGCCAAAAAGCGACAAAACGCAGGATTACGTTGGCACTTTAGTATGTGGTGCTATTGGTTATGAGTCGAATAACCGCGGTAGTATGCAGGTCACTTTAGAGCTGCTTTAGCCTGCCAGTAAACCAGTAAACCAGTAAGCCAGTAAGCCTGCTTAGCGATGGCTTACTGACACTTCGTCGTTAATGTACTGCACGCCTAAGTACAACTTTGCGAAAGCAACTCAGTCACGATTGAGATACTATATATTCTTTCTGGCAAGAAACTAGACACAGGGTACTTTGTTTGATGTATTCTCACTTTAAAATTGTTATACGTATTTTCCTTTGTAGTTTGGCAATGGCTTTGGTTGCCTGTGGCGGCAGCTCGGATTCTGGCGTGACACCGCAGGACCAGTCTGATCAGGTAACTCAACCTTTTGCACCCGGCGAGCGACTGCAACTTGAAGCGATTTCCTCGACCTATACAGGGGTGTCGTATCCATTAAAAATTTACCTGCCGCAAAATCGTACCGCGAACAAAACGTATCCTGTCATTTACTCGTTAGACGCTGAATGGCGTTTTGAAACAATTGCCGATAGCCTGGATAAAAACGAGATGGAAGTGATACTGGTCGGTGTAGAAAATTACGTCGATGAAGGCTATCAGCATCGCGAACGCTACTCACAGTGGCCTCTGGCAGAAGATTACTTTGCTTTTATTAGTAAAGAACTCGCGCCATATATAGAAACCCAATATCCAGTCAACCAATCGGATCGGACTATTATGGGCCACTCTTATACAGGGCTATTCGTGGGTCTGGTTTTGCTGATGGATGATCCTCAGCAGCCATTTTTTCAGCGCCATGTGTCATTTGATGGTAGTTTCTGGGCACATACCGAGTTGACCTCACAGCTGGTTGATGACAGGCGGGCGTTAGGTCAGGCATTAAAGAGTCGCACCATTTTGGTTGGCGCTAATGGCAGGGTAGGCAATGTCGTTTATGTGCGTAAATTCGACTACTGGCTTGAACGTGCGAACTTTTCACAACTGGATCTCATTTACCTTGAGTATGAACAAGAGCATATTCCAGTGGTTGCACACTCGGTGGATGAAGTGCTCACTACTTTGTATCGCGAGTAACCAGGTGTAAGGACCAAGTCGCTGTCAGTTCATTATGTCGAACGGGCATATAAATGCGCCATAATTTCATTTTAAGATTATGATTTAAATAGAACTAGATATGAGTATAAGATTAGATAATGCGTTTTGTGAACAATTAATTCTCAAGGCTAATGAAAGCCCCAGAAAACGCAGTCATTATAATTTACATCAGGCTTTGGATGAGCCTGTGCAAAGATTAGCAATTGCATTGAAAAAAGGCACTTACGTTCGTCCACATCATCACCCTCAATGCAATAAGTGGGAGCTATTACTGGCACTCAGAGGCAGTGTTATGTTTGTTGTCTTCAATAGTGAAGGCGTAATACTGGAAAAGTTTGTACTGAGCCCGGACGATGCCCTCAGCGGAATTGAAGTCCAGCCCGATACATGGCATATGGTATACCCAATAACTGACCATGCCGTTATTTTTGAAGTCAAAGAAGGTCCATACACGCCTTCAGTAACAAGTGATTTTGCCCAGTGGGCGCCTGCAGAGGGCAGTGCACAGGTTGCGCACTTTTTAGATTGGGTGGACACGGCTTCCGTGGGTCAATCATACAAATTGGCTTAATATTAAGTCGGGCGTGTATCACTATATCTGACAATGCAAGTTGGTTTATACAATCGTGAAACATCTTCACTTAATGGATAACAGACAATCAATGTAGCGCTTGCGTATTGGATACGTCTGGCAGTTAAAAAGAAGGTATCAGAGGCAAAAAGGCAGAGGTGAGACTTCCCCCATCTGTACATCCAATCAAGGAGATAACATGACATTGTGGCAGCTACTATTCTTTATTCCTGCCTGTTTTGCCCTCAATATGGCGCCAGGCCCTAATAATTTATTGAGTATGAATAATGCGCGTTGCTACGGGTTCAGAACAGCGGTTATTGCAGGTGGTGGACGGATAGCCGCTTTTGCAATCATGATAGCTCTGGTGGCGTCTGGTCTGGCCGTGGTTTTGTATGCTTCTGAAACCCTGTTCTTTACCATTAAAGTGGCGGGGGCCGCTTATTTGCTCTGGCTTGCCGTTGCACTTTGGCGATCAGAAGTCAGTCCGTTGGCTGAAGTGAGTCGGGAAAAGAGTCGCTTTGGACTGGCAAGACAAGAGTTCCTGCTGGCGGCGGGTAACCCAAAAGCGATTTTGATTTTTACCGCATTTTTACCTCAATTTGTTGATAATACATGAAATGTACGAGAGCAGCTGTTCTCTTTAGGCTGCGCTTTCCTGGTACTTGAGTTATGCGCTATTTCTATCTATGCCCTGTTTGGCTTATATCTGAGGCAATGGTTTTCTAAGCCGCACATGGTGAAACGTTTCAACCGGGCATGCGCGGCATTTCTGGCGGTATCTGGGGTGAACTTGTTGTTTAGCAGGCAACCTTAACTCACCTGATATTCAGATACCCAAAAAGGCGTCAAGGCGCTTTGATGTGACTGAACGTTTGGTCATGCCTATGGCCAACTCAGTGGCCCCAACAGCCAACAATGTTGCACTGAATTTAAAAATCATAAATGGGGTAAATGCGAGGATCAGCGCCATATTGATCAGACAAAGTACGGTAACTAACCACACAATCGCAAGCAGCTGGGTTTGGCTTTTATTTATTCTTTCTGGTATTTGCATTGTTTTTTCCTGTTGATAGGTCATCTGTGATGACTGATTAGCGTTTTTTAATAAGTCGTAGCACATTTCTTACTATGGCCTTTCTGCCTTGTGCCAGAGCCAGACCCATTAATAAGGCACTCAGCCAGATAGCCGCCTCTGTCGCCAACGCAACGCTTGTCACCGCTGCGAGCCTGACTGCTTGGACATCACTGATAAACAGGACCGAAAGCATCACTATCCAGCCCAGAGCAACGCTTGTCCAAATGGTGATTAAGGCACGTTTTTTATTTGCTTTTAATATGGTCAGCATAAGTATCTCCTTAATATTATGTGAGTGAATTTGTGTTTCGTTGGGGTTAGTCGCAGCACGCGGGTCGTTTTTACAAATGTTTTATCTATTCTGGAACTTTTTTTTTATTACTATGATTTTTAAGTAGTTTTAATTTTTCTTCTAGTTTTCTAATGGCTGAGAATGAAAACAATTCGAATTGTCTGTAATAAAGGTAAACCTGCGCCGACTAACAGAGCATAATCAATATCAGGAATCGTTATGAAAAGTCTTAAAATGCTGTTTTTTGCCTTGTATCTGACTGTGTGCTGGGAACATCTGTTCGCAATCTGGCCCTGTTCAGTAAAGTGATTGGAGTTGATGTTTGCCAGGGTACTGTTTTTAAAAACCGGCTGGCTGTAATAAATGTCAGATCATATCGACTAGTATAGGTAAGTTTATAGTGAGTGGAGCAGTATCAGTGACTGAGCACATCAAGGAGCTGGACAGGTCGCACATTGTTGAGACGTTTTGGCCGCAGATCAGGCGTGCGGCGAAGGGTTATGAGCAGCGCTCGGCGTTGTGTGAGGAGTTGTCTCAGGATATGGCCTTTGCGCTTTGGCGGGCGCTGGGTAACTTTGATGGGCAATGTAAGTTAAACACTTATGTGTATCGGGTGATCCACAATGTAGCGGTTGATCATATTCGCAAGTACAGCAGACAAAAGGAAGATGAATTGGCTGAGGTGCAGGCTCATAGCGCTGATTCACCAGAAGTAAACATGCAGCAACAGCAACAACAACAGCGGCTGGAAAGGGCTATTCAGCAGCTGCCTTTGAGTCACAGGCAGGTGATGATGCTAAAACTGGAAGGAATTGATACGGCTGAGATCAGTGATGTGCTGGGGATCAGCGAAGCTAACGTCGGGATCCGGCTGCATCGTGCCAAAGCGCAACTCACAGAGCAATTAATGGAGAAAAACTAATGGATAATCATGATTTTTCGGATTTGGCGCAGCTTTGGCAGTCGACGCCTGCATCCCCACCACCAGCATTGGAAAAGTGCATTCAGCGTCATAAAAAGCAGCAGCTTCGACTCTTTTTTGGTATCGCTCTTGAAACACTTATCATGTTGTTAGTGAGCGCTTGGTTTGTACAGGCACTACAGGAGAGTGGACCTTTAATCACTCAACTTTGGCTTGGTTTTGGCTGCGTTTGGGGCGCGAGCATGTATGCACTGGTGAATAGAAGTCGCTTGACCAGTTTACGCATATTAAAAAATCAGCAGCTCTCACAGTCGCTGGAAGCGCATCAGCAGCTGCTCAGACAGGAGCTCTGGCGCTGGGATCTAAGCATAAAAGCCACTTTGCTATTTGCGCTGGCACTTGTGTTTTTGATTCTGGTTCAGTACGCGATGAGCTCGATATTTTTGCCCAATAGCCTGTTAGGCTTGCTGGTAGTGGCTGTCCTGTTACCTGTTTTTAAGGCCAAAAAACGCCGGGCACGGCAGGTATTGAAAACACTGAGTGAGTAATTACTCAGTGTTTTTCTCAATTAAATTGCATGTTCTCTGTTCTAAACTCACTTACAAGCTTGGTGTGGTTATTGTGTGAATTCGCCAGCTCTGCCGATTGAATCGTTGTGGCTATCAGCGCTTCAAACAAGGCTAGCTGTCCAGCGGGTATAAATTGATTTTGTATGGCTTTTCGCTTGTTTGAGTCAAACAACCGCTCGGTTAGCCAACCAATTAAATACATCAACGAAAGACAGCCACCGGCAGTTGCTATATTACCTTCTATTACGAGTGGTGTGTCCTGAACATTGCCTCCCAAACTTTGCAGGGCAGTCTTAGCTGCTGGGTTTGTTGTCAAAGGCTTGCCCTTTAGTAAACCAAGTTCATGTAGAATGAATGATCCCGCACAAATCGAACCAATGAGTTGCTTATTTGGATCAAGATTCAATGCTGACATTAATTCAGTGTCCAACAAGGCAGCTGGGATACCGCGCTTGCCACTTGTGATAAGTACGGCATCTTGATCCGTCACCTCTGAAACGTGTCCGTCCGTTTCAACTTTTATACCAAGGTGAGAGTGATGCTCAGGCTTGGTACCAAGTATGCTGACCATCCAGCTATCGGTTGCTCGGCCAAGCAAGTCATACATAAGAAAGAAGTCCACATCTGTGAAATCGTCAAACAAAACAATTCCGACTTTAAACATAGTATTCCTCCTTTGCATTACTTGGTTACGTGTTGATTAGCCATGCCGCGACTACAAAGCAAGCCGAAGCGATTAAAATACCTGTGAAAGGTACTTTAAACCAGTATTTTACTGCCAGTAGTAAGTAACTAATACTCACAAACGATGGCAAAACTGAAAACCATATTGTGCCTGAGATAATATCGAAGTGGCTGATACACAAAGGAATGTAAAAGGCTGAAAATAACAACGCACCAAGGCTATGACTCGCGTTAAACCCGACCCAGGCTTGCCACATATTGGTTTGTCTTGTGATTCTGGGAGAGGTATTAAGCATGGCTTCTTTCACAGCCAGGTTGTAGGGGTCGAACTTTTTAGAGAAGAAGGTATAAATCAGGTGGATCAACCCCAGAAGGCCAAAAATGGAAGCACCTACAATGAATAATGTTTTTTCCATAATGTGTTGTTTCCCTGGCGCATTGCGCCTCACTCTGAGGTATCCCCAGAAATTAGATTTAAAGTCATGTGGTGGACACGTACGGCATTGTTTTAATTTACTACGCTAAAAGCTAATTAGCTAACAACACCATGTGTGACTCTGCCATAGTACACGATATGTTCAGAAAAAATTGTCCCTAGATTAATAGTTGTTCACTTGGGTGGTATGACACCCCCCATCTGCACGACAATTTTAGGGTGGAATTTTAGGGTGGGTGTTCTGCAAGAAAACGTGATGCATTGCTTAAATAAATTAGCTAAGCCACAGCGCGACATCGACAGTTTACTGCCTTGGAATGTTAGCTTTTAGGTGTAGTTAACTGCACGCTTACGGAGCGAGTGTCCTTAAGCACCTCCGATAAAACTGAAATAATATTTATGAGCTAACCAAGCCCGATCGTCTGGCTTGGCTAGCGTGTGGAGACTTGTGACAATAAGTTATAAGGATCTTTGCAATACTCGCTTGAGGTATTAAGACGTTTGATTCTTTTCTAAACGTTCAGTGTCTATACTTGAAACTATTAACAGGGAAAGCACAAGACCGCAGATTATGGCTCTCAATGGATAGATAAATAGTTCATAGTTGTAGTAAATGAAGGTCCAGTTATAAAAAATATCGGCTATTTCTTTGTCTACCCCAAGCTGTGCCAAATTCCGGAGTATATTTTCGGCCAGTGCAAGCCACATTACGATGGTGATAACACGGTAGACGCCCGCGATAATACCTTCAGCATGAGTCAAGTGCACTTCATGTACTTTGTTAACATTGAATTTAGTAAGCCATTTTCTGGAAAGGTAGATTCTTAAAACTAATACTCTGATTGCTATGTAGCAGATCAGAATTTGTGTACCAAAGATGAAAGTGCCCCAGTATACCATAGGTATATCCCCTTTCATTGGGGCGATAAAAACGAGCGCATATTCCAGTAGAGCGGTTGCAAAAACTATCCCACAAACATGCGTCACATTGACGTTATCTTTCTTAATAATCATTACGCCTGCCGTTAAGCAAAGCATAGACAAGACATAGGTGCTTGCACCCAAATACTGTATAGCGGTGAATGCGACAGCTGCTACAATGACAACGAGCAAGTTAAATGCGTTCATTTCTTTACCTTAAAGACTGCATTGTGTAGTTAAAGGCGGAGGGCTTATCTTTGCATAGTGCGGTCCACCTGGCTTAGCTGTTCCGGTACCACCAGCAATAGACTTAGATTGCTCATCAGTTAATTTTTTTAGGCTACGTTTTCTGAGAGTAAGGTTAGGATTTTTCTTCATTATCAATTCCCTTAGTGCGCTGTCTCGCTCTTAAAATACCCTTTGCTTCTACACTAAATTTGCAATCGGTTAACTGTCTAAAAATAGACGTAAAATCAATCTTACATGCCTTGCTCCAGACAATAAAGTACTCAAGTGGGATTTTACTGACTTCTTTCTCATAGTTGATATATGTGTCCCTAGAAATACCCACTAAGTCAGCCATCTGTTGTTGTGTTTTTCCTGCCAGAAGACGCATGTTCTTCAAGTCGTCCCCGGTTATCATGTGCGGCCTGTCCCTCACAGTCACGGTTCCTTATTCCTGTTCAAACGAGTACTTGTCCAGTACCTTTAATTGAGATTGAAAGATACTAACCATTTAATAACTCATTTGCAACATTGGGCCAGCAAGGTGGGAGAGTTTAAAAGTACCTAACACGCAGGCCATACACGCACTCGCAGACCAGACATCCACACCAAAACTTGTGTGCTTTGCTCGGGCAGGTTCAACTGGAGTGACATAGAAGTGCGCTGGGGGATCCCCTCATAATTGAGGCCTCCCGAGCAGATGTATCAAGCGCACGTATTCACGTATAGCCCAGCGCAGTTGCTTTCCTGTCATAACATAATCGTTTCGTCGTCTAACCTCTTTGCC
>NZ_JAMXSF010000010.1 GCF_024124545.1 Pseudoalteromonas sp. XMcav2-N | reverse complement strand
AAACAATTTGTGCCATCGGATAATGATGGCTTTGTCATTCAATCGATTGGCTTTTTTATCATCCACATATAAAACGATGTGAGTATGGTTATTCATAACAGCATAAGCGCAGATATCAATGCAGAAAATGGATGCAAGCAGGAGTAGCTTTTCTTCAACCCATTCACGGCGGTGTTCATAAGATTGGCCTGTTAATGGGTCTTCACCGCATAAAAAGGCACGCCTGACACAGCGGGAGATGCAATGGTAGTATTTTGTGTCAACTAAGCTGACCTGGCTTTTCCGTGCCGTTGGCATAGGATTCGTCCTTATCCTTGGAGCAGATTACAAGCATAGATGGTTGGAGTGTGGCAGACAAGTCTTTGAGTGGGTGTCTCAAGAGATCTTCAAGAGATCTTTTGTCTTAAAAGATATTTGCCTTGCTTAAGGTTGCTTTGCTGGTGCTACAATCTCCTCCATTGGGCGCATATTAATCCCAGTCTCAATTTCGACACACTAGCCTGTTTCATCTGTGCCAAAACCGGTACTCCTCTTTCAGCCATCCATTAAGTTAGAAAGTAAAGGCAAATAAAAACAAAGGCTTATGGTCTTTCAAATTCTGGTACATCCTTTGCGACGGCTTCAGCAAATTTGATCTACAACAGAAAAGAAAGGCAGGTGGATATACAAAGAAAACTTAGGCCGTCTGTGCGCTGGAAAAAACTGAATTGTGTGTTGCTGGTTATGGTGCAAACGAAGAACAAAAACACAAAAACACAGCAAAAACACAGACACCCAGCACAAAAACACAGACACCCAGGGTTATCTGTTGCTTTATAGCTCTGAGAGACAAGTTTTGAATGTGTGTCTCTTGAGATCCCTAAGATCTTACATGCCGTCGCACAGGTGTTTTTAAACCTACGTATGCCATGAGTCGCATTGAGCTATGTAACAAGGCATTAAATAAGATTTGCGGCCTCGCCGTTAGCAGTGATGAAAAATTCGGTGAATGGTGATGAAACTTCATACATAACTTAATTTTACTCGCTGTGCTATTTGAGCTGTCCCTATTATGGGATGATTTTTACTAATATAAGAAAGGAATAATATGCGCTTTTTAGTTAAAACCTGTTTGCTGGCAGGTTGTTTATCAAGTACTTCTGGTTGGGCAAATAGCCCTGTTAAGTCGAGCTTTAACCAATATTTTGCGTTTGACTGGGGACCATGCCCAAGCCAGTTTCAAAGCCCTGATAACCGCAATGAATGTACTCTGGCTCAGGTGCCATTGAATTGGGATGACCCAACAGGCAAGCAAATTGACGTGTTAGTCTCAAAACATCCTGCACATTCGGGTAACAGCCGCGGGCAAATATGGTTTTTACAGGGCGGACCGGGTGGCTCAGGGAGCTTTTTTGTTAATCAGTTTGACAGCTCACTGGCACCTTTTACGAATGACTACGACTTATACGTGCTTGAACACCGTGGGGTAGGCTGGTCGACCCATTTGGGGTGTAACAATCCACCTTCCCAAGATTACGAGGCCTATTGGCAAGGTTGTTTTGACGATTTATATAACCAGTGGGGAGAAGGGCTATATCAGTTTAATACCACTTCAGCCGCGAAAGATCTCGATTATGTGATAGGTAAAAGCAAGGTATTAGACTGGCTGCCAAGTCATGTTTATGGCGTGTCATATGGCACTTTTTGGGCACAGCGTTTCAGTCAGGTGGCGCCGACTGGCGCGCAAAGTCTGATATTAGATTCCGTGTTTCCTGCAACCGGGGCTGGGTTAGACCTTTGGGATGAGAACTACGGCAAAATTTTTACTCAGTTAAGCCATTATTGTGATCAGGATGCTCTGTGTAGTAGCAAGTTTCATGGCGAGGCAGATCAAGCAATTCGCTCGCTGTTACAGCGTGTGTTTAGTGGTGAACATTGTCCCGATTTGGCATTTATTCGCGACGAATTACAAGCGTTTGCAACCATATCTATGACGCGTTCGTTAGAACAAATATTAATGCCTGCTTTTTATCGTCTGGCACGTTGCAATAACGATGACGTCTTGGCGCTCAATAATTTACATCAGTTTATATTGAGGGGGGAAGGTCGTGAGTTAGTTCAACTGCCCGCCAAAGATCCGCTGGGTTATTCCAGTGTCATTGCACGGCTAATTAGTAATAATGAGCTCAATGATGTGGAGCGAGATTTAACAGAGCGTTTGGCATTCTGTCAGGATGCTGTAGCCTGTTATCCCACTTACTTCCTGCTGCAAAAGGAAGTTGATAAAACCATTTGGGGTAATCGCTACAGCGATGAATTTATCTATCAAAATATGCATCATTATATGCCAACACTGGCCATCAATGGCGACGTAGATCCACAAACGCCACACTATGATATACCGCTGATACAAGCTACTTTTACTAATATTAATCAACGTTATGTGGAGTTTCCACAAACCGAACACGGGGTGGTTTTTGTCACACACTTGAACGAGGGAAGTGAAACCTGTGGTGCTCAAGTTATGATGAGCTTTATTGAAAATCTATGGTCTGAGCCAGATACCAGTTGTTTGAGTAATCTCAAAGGACTCAGCTTTTTAGCTTCTGAGTTTGAAAGTCTAATGCTCTTTGGTACAAGCGATGCATACGAGGGGACAGTGCAAACCATGACAATCGAGCAGCGTTTGGCGCTTAAACAAGCTCAGCCGGAACAGTTTGCTCAAGCTATTGGCACATTCACCAGGTTGGTAGACTGGTAAAGACGAATCAGGGTCCATCCCGTTTGAAAGTTTAGGCAGCCGGCATCACTGACATAACATTGCGGGCTGCTAAAAACTCAATTGCTTATCGGCATAAAGTGAGTGGTGGCTTAGAGATTCGCGGTACTTGAATAGAAAAGACTGTTTATCGTTGGTATGTCAGGCTTGGCCGGAACTAATTCGGTATATAGCCCGAGTTTGATGGCAGACTGGTAGAAAATGTTCTAGTACGTATGGCGAGGCACTAATACACTCTGAACAACCACCATAAACAAAAAAGGCTTGCCAATCTGGCAAGCCTTTTTTTAACCATAAAAACAGCAGTTTACTTATTCTGCTCTTTCACTGCTTTTAATTTAGCGGCATGGTCAATCTCATACTCAGGCATGTCTTTGTTGCCGTGGATCAGGTAATTGTCCATCCAGCGCATTAAACGCAGGCTGTAGTCGTACTGAGCCGCAACTTTGCGGTTACCATGGCCTTCGCCTGGGTAGTAGATAAGACGTACGTCTTTGTCTTGCACCTTCATGTAGCGGTACAGCTCCATCGATTGAGCCGGGTGAACGCGCGGGTCGTCTTTACCATGCATGATTAACAGTGGCGTTTTTGACTGACCAGCCCAGTAAATTGGGCTGCGCTCAAGGTACCACTGCCATTTTTGCCACGGGTAAGAGCGGGCGTGAACCAGGAACATTTCGTTTGAAATGTCTGTAGTACCGAACTTAGACAGTTGGTTAGTCACACCTACAAACATGACACTGGCCGCGAAGTGCTCGGTCAGTTTAGTTGCGCCCCAGGCCGAAGCGTAACCACCGTAAGAGCCACCTGTGATACCAACGCGCTTGGTGTCAACCAGGCCCATGTTAACCAGGTATTCTTTCATGTCGACCAGATCGTCAAACTCTTTACCTGCATAGTCGCCCTGACCGAGTTTTGAGTAGTCAACACCTTTACCTGTAGAGCCACGATAGTTCGGATAGAATACCGCATAACCACGGGCCGCACCCATTTGACCTGGATCTGAGTAGCTGGTCAGCCAGCCGTTTCTGTCATGACTCTCAGGACCACCGTGTACCGCCATGATCAGAGGGTAACGTGTGCCTTCCTGGTAGTCCAGTGGGTAGATAAGCACACCACCAATCTCAACACCGTCACGGGCTTTGAAGTTAATCGCTTCCTGCTTTGCCAGACGCTTGGTGTTTAACCAGGGATTTGAATCGGTTAAGCGAGTTGGCTTTTTAGAGCGCACCATAAACACTTCGCTTGGGTGTTTCGGGCTTTCTGCACGCACGCCAATGGTCTTATCTGAATCAGATACTGACAGGCTGTGGGCGATGAACTTGCCTTCTTTAACCAGCTTTTTGTATTTGCTTGAACCTACTTTGACCTGGCCAATGAAAGTTTCAACGCCTACATCAGCAATAAAGTTCAGTACGTTTTTGCGGTTTGACCATTCGAAGTCTTTGAAGTGGCCCATAAAGTTAGGGATCCATTCTTCTACTTTACCGGTTTTGGCATTGGCCAGATACAAGCGGCCCTTGGCAGGATCGTGCTTGTCTTCAGCACCCAGAATCGCAATGTACTTGCCATCATGAGAGAACTCAGCTTCACCTAATTTACCTTCGGTTTTGAATGAGGTGGTGATTTTCTGCGTTGCCACATCCATAACATGCCACTGAGACTTCATATATTGATCGTCGATCAATGCAGTTGGCTGAGTTTTTACTAACAGTGTGCTGGCATCGTCAGACCAATTGATGTCGCTGACATATCCTTCGACAGGTACTACGGCTGGCGTCAGCGGTTTGTTTGTCTGTACCAGGTCAATTAAATGTAGCTGTTTGTTTTTCAGACCAAGCTCATACACTTCGGCCATAAAGCCCAGCTTTTTAAGCTCTTTTTCGCTTGCGTCTTTGGCTGGCATAGCCAGAATTGCAACTTGCTTACCGTTAGGGCTCAGACGATACTTGTTGATTGAAGTGCCTTTGAGCGACAGTACTTTTTGGGCTTCACCGCCGTCTACTGCAATGCGGTATAGTGAGGTGAACTTGTCTTCTTTTTTCTTGGCTGTGAAGTAAATGAATTTACCATCTGCAGACCATTCAATTTTACCTACGTTAATCTTACCTGTGATAAAAGGCACTTCATTGCCTTCGTCATCAACCACATATAATTCACTGTAGTTTTTACCATTGCTGTCTACATACAGCTCACGGGGTACGGAGCGACGAAACGCAACCGATTCGCCATCCGGGCTGACTGCTGCCTGAATCACGCGCTGAATAGTAGGGATATCTTCAACTGTGATGGTGTCATTTGCCGATGCGGCAAAGGTGCTGGCACTGGCAAGGCCAATAGCAAGCGCGAGGGTAGTTTTTATAAGCTTCATAAATGCTCTCTGGATTACACTTTTTATAAACTAGACCGCAGGGTGTAGTGCGAGTGGGCAATATTTTACGTTAGCATAGGCTGAAAACCAGTGTTTGCGATTAACTGTCAGCTTTATGGGATAAATAATTGCGACATATCAATTAAATGACATCTTTTAATGCTGAGGGGTCACTATGTCAGAGTCACAGAAACATCCTTTGGATACCAAAATACCACCTCCGGTTGTTTTATTGCTTCACATGCTTTTAAGTTGGGGGCTAGTCCAGATTACCGGGCACTTTACTATGGCCGAGTCACTTAAAATTGGCGGCACTTTGGTATTGAGTACGATAGGCGTTGTCGTTGCTCTGGCGGGTGTTTGGGCGTTTCGTCGTCATAAAACCAGCGTTGATCCGGTGCATGTAGATAAAGTATCGGTATTGGTCACAGGAGGCATTTATCACTTTACCCGCAATCCTATGTATGTGGGGTTGCTGTGCTTACTGGTTGCACAAAACTGGTATTTGGCATCGCCAGCTGGTGCACTCGTTGTATTGAGCTTTATCGGCTATATGACACGCTTTCAGATTAAACCTGAGGAGCGCTTTTTACTAAAAGCCTATGGCCAGGCCTATCGTGACTTTCTGAGCGCAACTCGTCGCTGGCTCTGACTAGTCTAACGTGTTGAAATCTGGTTAAATTGCGCTCTGATATCATCCGGCATCCCCCAGGAATGCTTAACTAAAATGGTTTTGAACAGGTCTTGCCAGGCTTTACTTTGTTGATTAGTTAACAAACTTTGCTGCTTAATGAGCAGACGCTTTATTTCTGAGACGTTGTGGTAATCCGGCCATAGTGCTTCTGCTGCGGTAAATTGTGAAATAGCCTGCGAGACATCGCGAGCAAGTAGCGCTTCAAAACCTGCTCTTTCATACATATCGACTTGGTCTTTTCTGCCAGGTGATAATACTTGTTCAGTTTGAAGTGCATGCTGTTTTACCACGGATAATTGCTTATCGAGGTTTGCCTTGATGCCGTCTACTTTCTTTAGCAGTTGTTCAGGCGCCTGACTGGCCTCGATGTCTTCTTTGAGCTGGGTTATTTGTGCTTCGTAGTTGTGGCTAATATCTTCTATCTGTTTTCCCAGCTTAAGGCCAAATGCATCAACCTCTCTTTGCTCTATGATTTTAAACAGCTTATCGCCATATACAGCAAAGGCAAGAATGAGGATTACGGGCCAGAGAAATACCTTAATGTATTCCAGCACCAGGCGGTAAATGGCGAGCTTTTGCTCTGTATAGTCAGTCATGGCGCGCTCCTTTACACCTTAACAAGATTTTCCATTGTGACTCAAATTAGATTTAATGCAAAGGGAAGTGAATTGGAATTTTTAGTGGGCAAGGGAATTACCGGTACGTTTAAATCTCAAGGACGAAAAAGCATAGCAGGCAACCCCGCATCAAGCGTGGGTTGCCGTATTTAGATTACAGACTCTTTTTAGGTGGCAGTGCCACATTGGCAAAGATAAGACCTGCAATTAAAGACATAAAGATTAAAAAGGTTTGCTGGCCGATGTGGTCGGCGGCAACAAAGCTCTGGCCTTCTATCAGTGAATTCAGGCCAATATAGGTTTTGGAACCGGGTACCAGCACTATCAAGCCCTGCATGGCGACTATCGAAGCCGGTGCGTTAACGGTGCGGTTAAACACATTGCTGAATACGCCCACGGCAAAGGCACCGACAAAGGTGCCCAGCGAATAATCCAGATAGACCGCGGAGCCGATACTGGCTGCATAGGCAATAAAGCCCGACGCAATAGACCAGCTGGCGTGCTTAAGCTTAGTGCGGAAAATCACAATCAGGCTGCTACACAGCAGTAAGATTGCCATCCATGCCGTCCATTTGGGGAGCGGATCGGGCTGTACATAGTCGCTCTGACCAAACAGGAAAAAGCCAATACTGATACCCAGAAACGCGCCAAAATACAGCTTAAACAACAACATAATGGCATCCATGACCCGTGCAGTACCCGACACCAGGTGACGAGCGGATAACTCTGCAAACCCCAGTGCCAATGCTAGTCCCGGAATGAATACGATAATGGCAGAGAGCACGACAAGACGAATGTTCACCATGGGATCCAGATAGGATGAAATGGCACAGGCCGCCAGCGCGGACACTATCGCTACTACCGGTTCCAGCATATGGGTTACCCGCTTGGAGCGCGTGGACCACAGCACAAATAGAAATACCAGGACAGACAGCACCGCAGACCACAGCACATCGTTCCAGCTGGTTCCCATCAACATGGCAAACGCACCGCCAGACACTGCAAATGCAAAGCCCGTCAACAAGCGTCCATACGGGTCTTTTGCTTTGGTTATCGCGTCCAGATTCTGATCTGCCTGCTCTATACTCAATTCACCCGCCAACATACGATTGACCACATCGTCGGTATCAGCAAGTGAACCCAGGTTATGATCACCTGGCTCAACACGAGCAACATGGGTGTACTCGTCTTCATGTCCTTCAGTCCAGATCACAAAAGTGACTGAAGTCGGTGACATGACAAAGGACGATTTAAGGCCCAGGTGGGTAGCAACCTCCATCAGGTGGGCTTCCAGACGATAAGCCGGAGTTCCGTATTGATGAAGCATTTTTCCTAATTTAACAATAAACTTGCGTTTTTGTGTAAAGGTGGCTGAATTCAACGGCGTGTAACCTAATAATAAGTGAAAATCGACAGCGATACAGTGAGTATGGAAGCCAACAGCTGGTTAGACTCCCATACTGAGTTTAGGCAATAACCTAAATTGCCGCGAATTCTAACGGGTTCTCACGCAAATTCAACGCATTTTATTTGCATTTTTTGCTTCAATCCATTGGGACATATATTGGGTACTACGCATTGAGTGGTGGCGCAGCATGCTGCCGATGAAATTAGCCCGCCTGTGTGCGTTCAGATTACTTAATATATGGGTAATCTTTTGTTTTAACTGTTCCTCCAGCGGCTGTTTGTCGTAGCGTGCCTGAAGCAGGGATTGGCCATTCTGCTGAGCCTGCAGATAGCGCGCTTGATCTTGGTATAAGGCAACGGCTTCAGCAGCAAAGGTTTGTGGACAGTCGCTGATCGCGCCGTGCCATGGTAAGCCCCCATGCATGCCCTCTGCACCGATTTGAGTGGTCACGCACGGGGTCTGAGTGATCATGGCTTCCAGTAATTTGCCTTTAATACCGGCACCAAAGCGCAGTGGTGAAAGGCAAACTTTACTTTGTGCCATCACGCTTAGTGCGTCTTTTGCCCAGCCTTTGATTAAAAAGCCTGTTTTGGGGTTATGCAGAGCAGTCGCTTTGGGTGGTGGATAAGAGCCGTAAATATGGAGCTCCGCGTCCGGGAGATGCTTGCGGATCATGGGCCAGATCTGCTGTAAATAGAGTACGGCATCCCAGTTAGGAGCATGACGAAAATTGCCTATGGTCATAAAGTGTTTACGCTGATGGAAGTCAGGTAAATCCGAACTGAGCGCATTCAAGTCGACCATGAAGGGAAGGTGGTGTAACAACTCTGGTGAGACATTAAATTGTGTCGTAAGTAATTCGAGCTCATAGTCGGAAATAATCAGAGACAGGTCACAGCGCAGAATTGCTGCGATTTCACGCTTGGCTAATTCACTATCGAGTAAGCTGTCCTGTGTGAAAACTTGCTGTGTTTTATGCGCTGCATGGCGTGCGTTACGCAGACATTGCAAGTCTTCTGTATCGAGGATCTTAAGCGCATCGGGTGCAAACTTATCAACCCGCCAGCCAAATTGCTCTTCCATCATAAAACGGTCATACATCACAATGTCAGGCTTGAGTTTGCAGACGTACTCATCAAAGCTACTGCAGTTGAGTGCAATAGGCGTACAGGTAATCTGTTCCAAACTAAGATCGGCCATATGCTCGGTTTGTTGAGCAGGGCTGGCAAATTCCACTTGCCAGTTCTGAGCGCGGAAAAAGCGCAGTAAGGACATCATATGACTGCCGGCAGCCGAAGAGTTCGGCTCCGGCCAGACATAACCAATTGCTAAAACTTGTGTCATTTAAACGGAGGATTCTCTGAGTTGCAGCGATACATCGACTAAGGTACGTACCGCAGGTTGTGATTTATTCATGATCTCTGCCAGTGCCTGGCAGGTCCGCTTGCCAATGTCATCTGCATCAATTCGCACGGATGACAGGGCCGGTTTCATTAACCTGGAGTCAGCCAAATCGTCAAAGCCGACTACTTTGATATCTTTGCCAGGCACCAGACCGTGTTCACGCATAGCTTCCATAACACCGTAGGCGATGACGTCACTAAAGCACACCACGGCCTGAGTTTGGGGAGCATCCTGATATAGGGTGTTAAAAGCCTCCCGACCCCCCTGGCGATTAGTCGGGGCTGTAATCTGTGGCATCGGCTGAGACACATTGCGCAGAGCAAGGGCACTACGAAAGCCCGCAACGCGCTCGTGATAGTCTGATATATCGGGCGTACCGCCCAAAAATGCCAGGTTTTCTAACCCCTGATCAAGCAAATGCAAGGTTGCCAGATGGGTGCCTTTTTGGTTATCAGGCAGAATACAGGGGGCATTGCTGTAGGGGATTTCCCGCATGATGTTAATAACCGGAAAGCCAGACTCAACGAGCTGGTTCACCCATTCCATCGTGGTGCCTGGCGCGGGTACCATAACAAACGCACTAACATTGTACTCTTTAAGCGTATTGACGACTTGCTGCTGGCGAGCCAGGTCTTCACTGGTATTAACCAGCATAGGCACCATCCCCAGCGCATAAATGTGCTTTTCCAGGCCCACCGCCAGCTGTGCGGAGTAGGGGTTAGTCAGGTCGTTGATCACCAAAGCGACCAGGTTGGAGCGCTTGCTGCGCAGGGCTGCGGCATCACGATTGTACACGTAACCCAACTTGGTGATAGCGGCGAGCACCTTTTCCCGACTTTTGTCACTGACTTTGTCTGAATGTGTAAGGACCAGTGACACGGTAGACTTGGATACCTGAGCTTCTCTGGCGACATCGAAAATGGTCACTTTGTCTGGCTTTTTATTGTTGTTCATAATGGCCTGAATAACTGTTCAAACGGTTGACGAACGCTTAGTTTACCGTAACTTCGCATCTGGATACACTTTATAGCAGTCAGCAGTAACACGTAACCAACCTGAGGGATTAGATTTGCCGCTAACCGTGTTTAAAAATTCTCATCTGGAACAACTAAATATCAAATTTTCTGCCTCGCCTGTATGGATGCAGGTGCCTCAGCGATAGCAGGATGCGGGAGCGGTGTTATCGCCGAAATTCACTCGTCTCATGATTGGCTACTTTATTATGTCGCTTGCCATTAAACTAGTGCACATTTAAGGAATTTCGTTATATCATGAGAGGTTAAGATATAAATTCAAAGGTAGAGAAGTGGTGAAAAAGAGCCCGGTTGTGCTGTTTTTTTTAGCTTGTTGTGTGTGGGTACATGCTGCGATGGCGGTGTCTGAAGGGTATCAGGTACCCAAAGAAGAGATCGCTCAACTCGTAGATGTGGCGCCAATGCCTGAGGTCTTGCTTAATGAGCAACATGTCTGGATGGCGTTACTGACACAGTCACCCACGTCAGAGCAAAACACCGAAATAGGTGTGGGCTATGGAGATTTGCAATTTAATCCGACCACATTTATGCGTCTGGGGTTAACGACCTACTCAGGGCTGAGCTTTAAACATGTTGCCACTGGTGCGGAGGTGCAAGTCAATAATCTACCGGCTGGTGAAGTATATGCCCCGCGTTGGAGTGCTGATGGCCGTTACCTGGCTTTTATCTTGCTCTCCAAGCAGGACGGCCGTCTTTGGATTTATGATATTGAACAACGTGAGTTGAGTGCTATATCGCGTTATCCGCTTAACGGAGTCACCACTGAGATACCATACCACTGGCTACCAGACAGTTCTGCACTGGTTATTAACAGCGCCATAAATCACACCGGTGAGCAGCTGCAATCAGTGCAACAATCGCCGCTGGTCGGGCCCGTGGTAGCGCAATCACATGGGGCACTGAGTCCGCTTAAGCAAACCCGTCAAACGCTCTCTACTGAAGACTTTGCCCAATATGCTCAGGGTCAGTTAATCAAAGTCCCTTTGCAAGGCCGCCCTACAGCCATTGGCGGACCTGCTTATTTCCATCATTTTGAACCGTCGCCAGACGCCACCAATTTAATCGTCGCGATGGCGATGCTGGAAGCGCCACAGCAGCAACAAACCAATCAACGTTCGCTTGCTAATCACCCCAGTGTCTGGCAAGTGTGGGGAATGACAGGATTTGCATTGTATGAGCTATACCGGCCTGTGTTACCGAGTGAACCAGCGACGGGGCACAGCGAAGAAAATACGGTCCTGGCGGCTATCTCTGCGCCACCTTCTCCACCTGTGCGCAGTCATTTTCAATGGCGTGCAGATAAAGGTGCTACTGTGATTTGGGCACAAGAAGAAGATGCGCAGAATGAGTACGGTCTGTACCATATTTCTTCACCCTTTAAACGAGCGCCGCGTTTGTTTATGGCATTGCAGGAACCTTTTGTTCGTATGGACTGGGGCGACTCAAACATTGCTTTACTGACTCAGGCTGAAAACGCGCGTTTCTTAACAACGTCGGTGATTAATCCACTCGCGCCACAGCGCAACCCTTTGGAAGTGGCCAGGTACCGAGTGACGGAAGCGACCTCAGAACAATGGTTGACTACGCGTAATGATCTGGGTGTTCAGGTACTTAAAGTGGTGGGAAGTCGATATTTATTTATCCGTGGAGTAGAAAAGGTACAAGAGCAGGATTTGCCGTTCTTGGACAGGTTCGATGCCAGAACGAACACCCGTACCCGGATATGGCAATCTCAGGCACCGTATTTTGAAGAGTTTATTGCACTGTTGGATGATGAGGGGATGCGCTTTATCACTCGTCGTCAATCTAAGCAGGAGCAACCTAACTATTTTGTCCATGATCGGACATTCAGCTCGCTGGAACAGATCACTCATTTCAGACATCCATATCCGGCGTTACGAGGCCTGTCTCAGGAGGTCCTGAATTTTGACGGTGGTGATGGGACGCAAATATCCGGAACGCTTTATCTGCCAGCTAATTACGATCCCAGTCTTGGCCGGGTGCCTGTGCTAATGTGGGTAAAAGCACCTAGTCAGGTACAATATACATTTCACTCCCCGCACTATTTTGTGCCCGTGGATCATCTCGGTCCTTTGCCCCATTTGGCTCAGGGTTATGCGGTATTTGAAATTGATGCGTTTAGCTTGCCTGGCGAGCAGGGGAGTGTGGCACAATTACGAGCACAGTGGCAGGCAACAGCTCAGGCTGCTGTCGCGGTGTTAGCTCAGCAAGGCATCGCAGATGTTAACAAAGTGGCCATTGGTGGTCATGGTGCTGCCGCTACCGTGGTGCTTGATCTGTTGGCCAACACTGAGTTATTTGTCACGGGGATCGCACGTAGCGGTACTTATAATTATACGCTGGCACCATTTGCCTTTGAAAAGCAAACTGGCACTTTGTGGCAGGACCCGCAAGCTTACCTGATGAGCTCACCATTAGCCTATGCTGATAAAATATCGGCGTCTGTTCTGTTGATACATGGCTATCAGGATCGTAAGCCGGGTCATTTTGCCGTTCAAAGTGAGCGTCTGTTCAGTGCGCTCAATGATCTTGGCAAGCGGGCACGGCTGGTGTTGTTACCAGAGAGTGACCACGATTACGCGAATCGTCAGGATGTGTTGCATTTGCTTTGGGAGCAGCAGAGCTGGCTACAGCGTCATTTTGATCCTCTTCCTGTGATTGAAGAAATCAATCAGGTCCCGGAAGGATTAAGATTCAAGCTTGAGCCAGAGCCTCAAACGCCCTGGCCCATGTAATGTTAAGTGTTATCATTCTTTAGAGGAAAGAGAGCTGCCTAATGACGCGGCAATCACCATAAAGATTGCAAGCCACTGCCAGCCACTGAGTAGCTCGCCTAAGATCACTAAGCCGGCCAGTGCGGCAATGGCTGGCTCCATGCTCATCATGATGCTAAAGCCCTGCGCCGGCATTTTCTTCAACGCCACCATTTCCAGGCTGTAGGGCAGTGCGCTGGACAACAGCCCTATGGCGATACCCAGCGGGATTAATGACCAGTCGAGCAATGCGCTGCCTTGTGATATCACACCAACCGGAACAACGGCGAAAGCGGCAACGCTCATTCCAATGGCAACCGTAGCGCCTCCTGAGCCGTGACCACCACTTTTTTTACCAAATAAGATATACCCCGCCCAACAGGCACCTGCTGTAAGAGCCAGTAAAACCCCGATGGGATCCAGTCCATCGACTTCTCCCATATTAGGCAGCAACAGCAAAATGCCAGCAAGTGCGAGCGCGACCCAGAGGTAATCACGCTTACGTCGTGAGGAAAATAGCGCGACTGCCAGTGGCCCTGTGAATTCCAATGCAACGCCAATGCCCAGTGGAATGCGTTCTATTGCATAATAAAATGTCAGATTCATGATGCCCAGACTCAGGCCATACAAGATCACCGGCCGCCAGTTTTTAGGTAAATGTCGCCAGGGGCGGAAAACCAGACACAAAATAAGAGCTGAAAAGCCCAACCGGTAGGCCGTTGTGCCCTCAGGACCAACATGGGGAAACAGCTGTTTGGCGATTGAAGCACCGGATTGAATGGTGACCATGGCAAGCAACAAGCACGCGATGGCATATAAAAAGCTCTTGTTTAAAACATGCATCGAGAAGTCTCGCAAAAAATGAAGGTCGCTAGTCTACTTGTCAAAATAGTGCTGCTCAATAGCTTTGTATACATTATTCGATAAAGTATGATAATACCGATAGGTTTGCTATTTCTTGTTTAACTTCCATTATCAAAATGTAGTGTTTTAATTTCATTGAGTGATGCAAATTAACCTGAAGAAACGCCGTGTTCTCCAATCTGGATATTAACTGTGTGCTGCTTTCGTTATATAATAATATTCGTATATAGGAGAGCAGTTCAGTGAAAAGTATTTTTGTGACAGGTGCAAACCCTGATTTGGTGCTAATGGTTGTGTCATTGCTTAGCCATCACAGGCGGGACATCGGCGTTTCTACAATTTTGCAAGCAGAGCAGAGTATCAGCCCTATGGCAAAGGAGGCCCTCGGGGCTTTTGGTTTGTTGAGTAACATGGAGTGTGTGTCTTGCGGTGCAAAGCCTGAAGAATGTGAGTTGACTATTCATATCGCGGAAAGTATTGGAGCAACGCATGACTATGCCCTTCCACAACAGGCACTGAACTGGCAAGTTACTTTAGATGAGTCGCCAGAGCCTTACAATCCTTATCGTAAAGCTCTGTACGATATCAATGAGAAAGTACGTGATTTACTTATGCAGCCTCAGGCATTGATCCCAGTCACATCCATGACATTTTACAAAGCAATGAGCGATGAGTTACGACTGAAAACGCTGCTGCTGATTCTACTTGAACAAGAGCTTTGCGTATGTGAGCTCATGGTCGCATTGGATGAACCCAGTCAGCCTAAAGTCTCCCGGCACCTTGCACAGCTGAGAAAGGCAGGCATATTGACGGTGCGCAAGCAGAGTCAATGGGTCTACTATGCGCTGAATGTGGCATTACCCGACTGGATGTTAAAAGTGCTGCAGAGCACTTTGTTTGGCGAGCCAGCATGTATCGCTCAGGAGCTGACCAGACTTGCGAAGATGGGAGACAGACCAGCTCGACAGCTAAGTTGTTGTCGCTAGTGTGTGCTTAGCCTTTGTTAAGGTAAGTGAGCCAGTCTTGTTCATGTCTGAGCATCATGGCATGTTTCTTCGACCCTAAATGGGCAAGCTTGTCGTGCTCGCTGACAAATGGTCCGGCGCGACACATCCCGCAGTGATCCTGGTTCAGATAAGCCGGTTGGTAGAGTAACGCGCTCAGGTTCGCGTGAGGCTTTGCTGACCAGTAGTAAGTGATACCGCTGGTATCTTTAACATGCTTGTCTCTGTCTACATTACGTATGCGATAACCCGGAAAAGCGTGAATATCGAAGTCAGATTGACCGAGATACTGGTAGTCTGTGCCACTGCATAAAGAATCTTCCAGATTCCATTCACAATAAGGCTTCACGTCTTTTGAAGTGATCAGTGCTAGCATAGGGCCAGCAGGGTCAAGCGCATAACGGTGGCTAAAATCAACAAAATGACGTAATAAACGACGATTGAGCGTGTTTGTCGACAACTTCTGGTCATCATACGCCTGTTTACTGGTAAAGGCTGGGATCAGTGGAAACTGAAAGATTACCGCATCGAACAGGGCTCCATCCAGGCTTTGCCAGCTTTCCGGTTTGGTCACGTCAAATCCTGTTAATACTGGTATACAGTCCTGACGCAGGGCGTCTAATGCATGATGTTGGTATTTTGCTCTAAGCGTTGCTTCATCGTCATAGATACTGGCGCAAAGATGGCCGGGTTTTAGCTGTTTGCTAAGGGATAAGGAAAAGCTCAGATCGCCATCGCCGACGGTGAGAACGCGCCAATTCGCATCTATCAACATAATTACTACCAAGGGAAAATAACCAAAGCGCGATGATAGCAGAAGAGTGGTGACGGAGAAACCAGGGCAACCTTAGGGCGACTAACAAAGACTGTGCCCTAAGGTTGAAAGATTTAATATCAGTGAGTTACTTCATCCAGTAGTCTCAGTACATCGCGACTGGCTTGTTCCATACGGTTCAGCTCAGCGATGGCTTTTTGCTTTTCTCCCGCAACAAACAGGGTCATGGCTTCTACACCAGCCCGATGGACCTCTTTGTGTGGGCCATCAATGCGGTTGATTATCCCGGATTTATTGAGCACTTTATTTCCTTCACCACTGAGCCACTTGCCGAGACGGCAGCTGGTATGATCCGCAAATTCATTGATTTGCTTGTTACTGTTGCCGGCGATCACGCCATAGACTTCCCCTTTCCACACTACATGGTCCAGTTTTGCTGTCTGCACGAAGGTTTGCAAAGACGCTGAGACGATTGTTTTTTTCATTGAACCACAACAACTCACAATATTGCCGTACTCATCATTCAGATGCGCAATACTTGACGATAAGTCATTGTTAGAGCTTTGGATGACATTTACACCATCAACGGTTAGCTGGGTTGTATCAATGATTTTCTTAACTAAGTCAGATACCTCATTGGCTGACTCGTTAGTATTGTTCGCCAGTGCACGCACCTCGTCGGCAACGACACTAAAGCCCCGGCCAGCTTCTCCTGCACGTGCGGCTTCAATCGCGGCATTAAGCGCCAGGAGGTTGGTTTGGTCGGATATTTTTGAGATTGTGGTAACAAAGGTATTGATGTTATCCGCCATATGGGAGAGGCCAGAAATGTTGTCTGTCATGCTGGCCATGTTAGTTGACAGGCTGGACATGCCAGACAGGATCTTTTCCAAAGAGGATTCCGATGTTTCGAACGACGCACTTACCTGGGAAATAGAGCTACTTTCCTCTTCAATTTGATGCAGGCTGCGCAAGACGGCATCTCGTACTTCATGGATCTGTCCCAATCCGGACAGGGCACATTGTAAAAGCTGGTTGTCTGTGTTGTCGTTTAACTGTTTTTGAGCCTCGATAAGCTCGTTCTGTATTGCCTGCTTTTCCGCCTCCAGTTGCTCATAGGCCTGATGCTGAGCGGCCAGCTCAGCTTTTAGCTGCTGTATTTCCGATTGGTGGCTGGCATTGGCAAAAAGATTTTTAAACACTGGGGGGTTCCTTCGACTATCAAAACTGCCAGCAGCATAGCAGCAGAGACACTAAAGTGCTAGATTAATGTAAATAAACAATGATCTACATAAAGAAGAAGTAAAGAGGTAGGTGTTTTCTACTGGCAAATTAAGCGTGGTAAATGAGTGTTAAGTTATCAGGAGATTATGGCTTCCTGATCTTAGTACGAATGCTTTTACCGGCTTTGTTTTCGTACATGCTCAAATCAGCCTGATGAAGTAGTGCATCCGGATCCTGAGCGGGATCTGCGGCTGCTTTTCCGATACTGACGCCAACGCCATATTCAAATACCTCTTCAAGTAGCATGGCTCTGAGTTCTTCTTCCTGCAGGTTCGCCTCTCGTGTAAAGGCAACAAATTCGTCTCCACCAATGCGAAAACATGCGTCGGCGGAAAACTGCCTGGCCATGGCCTGCGCCACTTTCTTGAGTATCTCGTCGCCAGTGTGATGTCCATGGTGGTCGTTGGCTAGTTTAAAGTTATCCAGATCAAAATAATAAAGGAAGCTACTGTTTTTACAAAGAGACTCGAATCGTTCAAAGCAGGCACGGCGATTGCCAAGCTCGGTTAGCTCGTCATGAGTTGCGTCAAACTTAAGTTGCTGCTCCAACTCGTGACGGCGGGCTATTTCTTTATTCAGTGCCGAGATAGTCTCTTTTTTCTGCTGAATGATAGTGTGCAGGCCATAACAGGTTAGCAAAAAACCTAAGTGCTTGAGTGAGGTATCAAAGATGTTGACCAACATCAGCTCTACGCCCATCAGGTCGTCAAACAGATCCAACAACAGGCCACCACAATAGAGCACCCAAGCATATAATATCAGCTGGTGCTTTAAATGCGGCAGGCCAAGCACCAATACGGTCAACGCAATGGCAAACCAAATGAGCTCCTCTACCGTGGCACCAAAGGGCTGATGATTGTTATACAGTAATACAATCACCAAGCCTGTTGCGAGCCAGATCAAAGCGAGCAGAAGTTTTTGTCGCATAATCCATCCTCAGTCTGCTTATAGGTATAGCAGGTTTTACTCGCTTTAGTGGGTGACATACGTCAGGTGCTCAGCTCCAGAGCCTGAGCTATCATGAATAAATGGCTGACAAATACGACAGAAGTGAGTGTAAAGCGCATTTTTTTGTAATCCTGGTGGGTTTCTTGCCACTTTGGTGCAATCCGTTCAAACAACAGTATGATCCAATAAGAGACTGCCAGATAACTTAATAGAGCCACCTGTGAAACAAGGGCCAGCAAAGGAAAAGGCACAATAACCAGGATTGCGATCACGGCCTGTTGTTGTGACTGCTCTCCCGGGCGCCACAGACTACCAGCCAAAAACGCCAATACACCCAGACTGTAGTAACTAAAGGTATCAATGGCCGCCGCTGAACTACCAACCATCAGAGTTAATGCGACGCACAGCAAAAAAGGAATAAAGCCAATATAGGCCAGCATAATATGGTTGAAGTATGGATGCATTCAGGTCTCTTAAAAGTTTGTTCTGACTCATGTTTTAATTATATCTGATATACGCATAAACTTTGCCAAAGTTTCATCAGTTTTTCGGATTGAAGCAATCAAAACAATCTATTTTAATAAAACAACATTCCCCTCTATCTTAGTAATCACACAACGACAACAAGGCGGCATCAAAGTCACACTTGTTATCCATTAACTTGACAACTAAGAGAGAAACAACATGACGACCTCTTTGATTAACACTCAAATTCAACCTTTTAATGCAACAGCTTTTCATCACGGCGAGTTCGTTGATGTCAGTGAAAAAGATTTACTTGGAAAATGGTCTATTGTCTTTTTCTACCCGGCAGATTTCACTTTTGTGTGTCCAACTGAACTCGGTGACCTTGCTGATCACTACGCACAACTACAAGAAATGGGTGTGGAAGTATACTCAGTTTCAACAGACACCCACTTTACTCACAAAGCCTGGCATGATGCGTCTGAAACCATTAAGAAAATTCAATTCCCAATGATCGGTGACCCGACTGGCAAAATTACCCGCAATTTCGGTGTAATGATCGAGGAAGAAGGGCTGGCATTACGTGGTACCTTCGTAATCAATCCGGAAGGTGAAATTAAGGTGGTTGAAACCCACGATCTGGGCATTGGTCGCAGTGCAAAAGAGCTTGTGCGCAAAGTTCAGGCGGCACAGTACATTGCGTCACACGATGGTGAAGTATGTCCTGCGTCTTGGCAACCAGGTGAAGAAACACTGGCACCATCTTTAGACCTGGTTGGTAAGCTGTAAATCCCAGTTAAGCCAATGAGAGGGAAAAGTTTGTCGCGTTTAGCGCTATTAATAGCTTGATGACAAGGCTTTTTCCTTCAATTGGCGATAGCGTTAAGCAAATTACACGGGTCCGGGCTATCTGAGCCCGGGCCTTCTAAATCAAAAAAATCGCCCCTAAAAGGCTTAACTCAACGGGTGTAATGGCAGAAATATTGAGGAAGTACAGAATGTTAGATAATCAAATAAAAAGTCAGTTGCAAACCCATTTCGCTGCACTGGTAGACCCCATAGAACTGTTGTTGGGGCTGGATGATAGCGCAAAGTCGGCTGAGGTGGCGTCGCTGGCACAAGAACTCGCATCATTGAGTGAGTTAATTACCATTGGCAAATCAGAACATAGCCAGCGTACTCCCAGTTTAACTGTGTATTCTCCTGTACGTGATACCCGAGTGGAGTTTGCCGGTGTACCCATGGGGCATGAATTTACCAGTTTAGTGTTGGCTTTGCTTCATACTGGCGGGCACCAGGCAAAAGTCTCTGAACAAATGCTGGCGGTGATCCAGTCTATGGAGGACGAGCTTAACTTTGAAATCTATATATCCCTGAGCTGCCAAACCTGTCCTCAGGTTGTGCAGGCCCTGAACCTGATGGCGGCGCACAATGCCAAAATCAAGGCGACCATGATAGATGGCGCATTGTTTCCTGAGGAAGTTGAGCAACGAAACATCCTGGCTGTACCGAGCGTTTATCTCAATGGCCAACTTTTTAGCCAGGGCGCAATTACCCTGCCCGAAATCCTGGTCAAACTGGACAGCAAACACAGTGAGCGACAGACTGCCGAGCTTGCGCAAAAATCTGAGTTTGATGTTTTGGTTGTTGGAGGCGGCCCTGCCGGTGCAGCTGCTGCCATTTACGCGGCCCGAAAAGGCCTTAATACTGGCATCGTGGCCGAACGCTTCGGCGGTCAGGTTGCAGATACTTTGAGCATTGAAAACTTTATATCCGTGCCTGCCACAGAGGGCCCTAAATTGGTTGCTCAGTTGGAAGAGCATGTCAACGAGTACCAGGTGGATGTAATTAAGCACCAGCGAGCGAGTGGACTCAATCAAGGCAATAAGCTTGAGCTGACTTTGGAAAGCGGTGCAACCTTGAAAGCAAAATCTCTCGTGATTGCTACTGGCGCAAGATGGCGAACCATGAATGTGCCGGGAGAGCAAGAATATAAAGGCAGAGGAGTAGCGTATTGCCCACACTGTGATGGCCCTTTGTTTAAGGGCAAGTCTGTTGCCGTAATAGGGGGAGGGAATTCCGGCATTGAGGCTGCCATTGACCTGGCTAATCTGGTTGAACACGTCACCGTGCTGGAGTTTGCCGATTCGCTAAAAGCAGATGAAGTGCTGATCAAAAAGGCGCGCAGCTTAAAAAACGTCGCTATCATCACTCATGCCCAAACAACCGAAGTGTTGGGAGATGGAAACAAGGTGACAGGCTTGACCTATGTGGACAGGCAAAGTAATCAAAGTCACCAACTTGAGTTGGCCGGTATTTTTGTACAAATCGGGTTGATCCCGAATACGGAATGGCTGGAGGGAAGCGGGATTGCGTTGACACCCTTTGGCGAAATTGCCATTGATTCTAAAGGTGCAACCAGCATAGCCGGAGTGTTCGCCGCAGGAGACGTGACAACCGAGCCATACAAGCAAATTATCATTGCCATGGGCGGCGGTGCTACAGCCAGTCTTGGGGCTTTTGATTACCTTATAAGACATCAGTCAGATATGGCTGAGCAGGCAGCCTAACCTAAAACAACGAACATAGAGCGAGTTACACCCAAGCCTGTACTCATCTGAGTACAGTAAAGCCACAACCGGGTTATCACTGGTTGTGGCTTTTTTATATCTGAGCTTTACAATTCTATGGTTAGACTATACTTGCGAGTGTACTTCGATGTGCTGACGAAAAGTCACTTTGATTATTGCGCTTCACAGGTTGTACAGTATGCAGTAAAAGTGAGCCCAGTACCCGAAGAACAAGGTGATATAGCATTTTAGCGGCTATATCAGTCTTCGTACGTAAACAAGGCTGCAACAATGAAAACCTCTATCGCGTCTGGTGCCCCGCGAAATACCTTAGGTCTGGTTTTTTGCTCGTCACTGTTGATTGCACTGGCTGGGTGTGGGGTTGATTCCCCCAGTGTAACAACAACTAACACACCTCCAACTCAATCTGATCCGCCTCAATCAGATCCCCCACAATCTGATGCTCCAACAACAAAGGGATACAAAGTCACACTGAACACGACTCAATCGATATCCGCCTATGAACTGAAACTGAACTTTAGTGTTACGCCTAATGACGG
Organism: Pseudoalteromonas sp. XMcav2-N; assembly: GCF_024124545.1. Lineage (GTDB taxonomy): Bacteria > Pseudomonadota > Gammaproteobacteria > Enterobacterales > Alteromonadaceae > Pseudoalteromonas. Next base: position 173,779 of record NZ_JAMXSF010000010.1, on the reverse strand, counting down.
GTCGATGACCATGAGTAACAGTTTTATTGTATCGGACGGTACTTTGGTTGCACTTGGGCCTGTATCCAGCGACCAAGGGAAGGCGCTGCATTTTGGGGCGCTCACTTATGGGAATACCAGTGGCTTTAACGGCTCTGCTGAGGTCTTGAAATTTGAAGTCAATACGGATGCCGGTGCGCTTGATGTGAGCAGCAGCAAAACACTCTGTATGAATCGATTGGCGCAGCAAGTAAGTTGCAGCATTTCGGTCAGTGAACAGTGAGGGCGCAATGATGAAATACTTATATTTTACAGCGCTGCTTGGTTTACTGAGTATGCCGACTCTCGCAACCGAAGGCTCCACGGCCGGCGCGAATTATGACAAGTCATTGTCTCGACCTCAGGCTGCTGAACAGGCTGCGGCTGTGGGGATGACGCCTATCACCTTCAGTGAATTCCCAACAGGTACAGCAATCACTGATCAGTATGCCGACAGGGGCATTATATTTGGTGGTGATGCGCCGTTTATTACGTCTGACAGTGCCAATCCTACGAGTCCTGTATTATCGGGAACACCTCAGTATAACGGTGCCATTGAAGGACGTTTTGTGGATCCCCTGACGGGTGAGCCGACGACGGTAAATAGTTTTTCGCTGGACGCGGGGTATTTTGATAACCTGAGTTCAACGCGGTTACAGTGGTTTAATCCCGAAGGTCAATTGATCCGCGAAGTCCTGGATTCGCAATTTGGTATTGAGCACTTTGCTATTCGAGATGAAAACATTGCCTCGTTTCGGATTGAGATTATTGCTCAGGAAGACGCGGGGTATGCCATAGACAACGTCGCGTTTAATCTCATTGAAGCTGCGTTTGATCACACATTTAATCTGGACAAAGTGATCCTTTCTCCGGGCGCTTTGACTGCCAATCAATTTTCTATTTATTTCAAAGATCTGGAGGCGCTCAACGGCGCGACACTGGAGGGTGTCTGTAATTATCAGTTTCATGCGCAAGACAGTAACTTAAAAGTCACCGCTGAAAACTGCAACGTTAACACAGATAAAAAGACCTTCAGACTAGACTTTTCTTTGGCTGAGGCACCGTACAACCTCAGCAATGCTCAGGTGTCGGTATGTAAATCTGAGGAGTGTGAAACGATAGAGGATGTGAACAGCCTCAATGTGTATACCACCGCATTTAACGTCTCAACGGATGGCTTTTCATTCCAAAACGGCGACTGGAATAAGTTCATGCTAACAGAGGTCAAAGATGTATCTCTTTCTTCTTTCTTGTGCTGGAAATTCGATCGTTGTACACCGGATCAGTTATCTTATCTGGGCTTTATGCGTAAAGTTGCTCGTTCATTTTCAAGCTTTCTGGCACCGGCGAATAAACGCAAAGCCTATGATGTCATTGGTTATTATCGCCTCAAAGACTATACACAAGGCTTTGACAGGCTAGACCGGCGTTTTCTGGGCGTGTGCCATGGTATGGCTGCGTCGGCTATTGCTAATTATAACAATGCCAGTGAGAGCGTCGCCTGGGGAGCTAACATTGATGCCACGCTGACACGGGCACAGCTGATTTCTACTTTCCAGAATCATTGGGACAACCGCAACACGGAATCACCTAAGCCTTATGTGAAGGCCGTTGGCAGTTATGATGTTAAGTCGGATGCCGCAGATGCATTTCATGGTTTGTCCAAAATTGGCTTTTACTTTTTATCACAGTCGGCTTTTAAAGGTGACGCTTGGATAGGCTCTCATCCGAGAACCATATTCCCGGGCATCTCGGCAATGAATGCGTTTTATTCGCCCCACTTTATGGAAAATAAAATCGCCAGTTTGCGCTTTACCATTAATCGTCCAAAAAGGGGCGGTGGGCATTCTATTCTGGCAGCCGGGTTGATCCAGTATAACGATGTGTCTTTGTATATCACTCATGACAATAACTTCCCGGGCGAATATACCATGATGGAGTTCACTGACTCCTTGACTTTGAAGCATTTTATATTCTCCGGAGCGCCAGATGATGGCACGGAACCTTATGATAAACATGGAGACTTTAAGTTAACAAACTACTACAACGCATCGAGTTATGCGCAATTTGGTGCCTATACGGACGTCACGGATCAGCTACGTATCTATGGTCAGCCTGGCGCCAGTGAACGGTCGCAAGATACTTTGAATGAAGAGGAAGATACGCCTGTTAGTGTGGTTGAGCTGGAACACCCACAACACATCACCGTTCTGATTGCGGGTGGCAAATTGGTGGGGGTAAACCACCAGAGCGACCAAAGTGCGGTGTTGCTATCGCCAATTCTTGATGAGCCAGATACGGCGCAAGCGTATTTGAAAAACTCAGAGCTGGTGACTGAGTTTATTCTGCCTTTGTCTGATACTTACAGCATTGAGGTTGAAAAATACCCTCAATATCCTGAAGTAGAAGTCTATGTGACCATTCCGCAGACCAACGGCAAAGTTTTGGTGCTGAACTATGAAGATGTGGTCGCGCAGAGCAATGAGGATAGTGCAACCGTATTACTGACCGTAGGGCAACAAAACACGGATGCAAACATCAGTGTCAATGGCGTTGCGCAAGCGCCAACTTATGCTCAGGAGAGCAGTTTTGTCGTGGCACAGGTGTCGTCGCTTAAGGCGATTGTAAATGGCGCGGTTGTCTCATTGAGCTGGCAAAATCCGCAAGGTGGTAACCTCAAAGAAGTCGTTGTCACCAGAACCACGGGCAGCCTGCCGACTTCCATCACAGATGGTAGTACGATATTTACCGGGCTGGCATCTGAGTTTGTAGATAGCGCATCGGCAAATACTCAGTATTACTACAATGTATACTCGGTGGCTGAGGATTCTACCTCTGAGCCAAACAGCATCTACGTAGACACACACCAGGCGACCTTGCATGGTCAGGTACATGATGGCAATGAAATGGGCATTGCCGGTGTTGAGGTTGTACTTACTAACGGGGTGGGCTTGAGCCAGATAGAAATTGCTCGTCAGCTTACTGATGATAAAGGGGTGTTTAGTTTCGCGAACTTAGCCAAAGGCTCGTATAAACTGAGTTTTAGTCACGCTTCTTATCAATTCGAAACTTCAGACGATGCGGTGAATTTGACTGAAGCAAGCCAGGAAGTCAAACAACTTGGTGTAGCTGTGCCTGTCTTACTGCTCAATGTTGAAAATGCCATAGGTACGGAGCAGCAGGTCAGTATCAATTGGTCAGGTCTTCATATCGCGGATTCTGACACTGTAGATATTGCTTATCAGGTTGAAGGAACGACGACCGAAATTGCGACGGGTATAGAGTTTTCACAAGGCCGTTATCTGTGGGATGTTTCTGCCCCGGGTGATACATCTGTGACTGTAGTGGTGATGCTCAGCAAGGATAAAACCATACTCAGTGAGCAACAGGTTTTTGTTTTGAAAGAAGTTAGCCCATATGATTTTAGTGGAGACAGTGAGTTGTCGGCTGATGATGTATCAGCGATAGTGAGCGGATGGTCTGCCACTTCAGGAGACACGCAATTTGAACAACGATTTGACCTGAATGAGGATGGAGAAATAGACCTCAAAGATATCATGCAGGTCGTCGCTGCCCTTAACCAGAAGTAAATACACAAATACAGGCCGGGCATTTTTCGCCCGGCCTGAACCTGTATAGATTTATTGTTACAATTGCAAGGCTGCATTCGCTGATAATATGTTGCAAGATATTGGGTTAATCTCACTCACTGTTTTGTACACGGTTTATGTCCGATATCTATTTTGCAGACTACCGATTTGATTTGACCCGTATGGCACTGTATCAAACAGAATATCGCGTGCCGCTCAAGCCCAAACAAGCCTTATTACTCCACCTGCTACTGACCCATCATAAAGAGATAGTCAGCAAAACGCAGATCCTGGATGAAGTCTGGGGTGAGACTGTGGTATCTGAACAGGTCATCTTTCAGACCATTAGCCAGCTCAGAAGCATATTGGGTGACGATGCAATACACACCTACGCTCGCCTGGGGTATCAATGGCAGTGGCCTGTTACTGAGACCCCCATTGAGAAGCCTGTTACTAAGACACCCATGGAAACCGACTTTGTTACCAGTCGCAGAGAGCCTCTCTGGTGGGGAATAGCAGTGTTGCTTGTTTGCTTGTCTGTTTATGTAACAGCGAGTCTGTATAACTACAAGAAGCCGTCAGTGGAAGCGCAATTCACCATTTTGCACATGGGTGACTCAGAGGCTGGCATCTTGTCATTTTCTGACATAGCTGAGCAGGCGATTGATATGTCTGGACTGAATCAGGTCCAGCAAGAGTCGGGTGAAGTGAGTATAGAGCAAGCATTTGAAACACCTGAGTTGCTATGGTCGGAAGGCCAGAAAAGCTGGCAGATGTGGGGCAAGCTTTATCCGGAATCAAGTGGTGTTTTTATACATTATGGCATCGCCAGGCCAGGCAGAGCCTGGGAAGGCTATGTTTATGCACTGGATGAGAGTGAGTTAGCAGCAAGCCTGACCCGACGTCTGACTACTCTGAAATCGCTGGGACTGTTTGCGGATAATCATGTCACGACACATGAGTTGGTTGTACTCTCTATGAGCCGACAGGCACCGGATGACCCTGAGCTTATTCTTGCTGCCGGCCGTTATTATATTGAACAGGGACAATTTGATTTGGCGATCACCTATCTGGATCGTCTGATTGAGCAATTCAATGGCCATCAGCACAAGCCCTATGTGGCACTGGCTCACTGGCACAAGGGGAAGGTTTATAAAATGCGTAGCCAACATGTGCTGGCTACGGCAAGTTTACGGGATATGTCAGCGGTGCTGCATGATACTCAGCTTGAGCCGCTAAAGCACCGCTATGTGACGACACAGGCCTGGCTTAGCTATGAGCTGGGTAACTGGTCATTGATGAACCAGGTATTGGATCAGGCATTAACAGAAATCATGACAGATGGTGTTGATGGCTTGCGTCGATTTGAGCTGCACATATTGTATTCCATATTGGCTAAGAAAACCGGACAGGTAGAAAAACAGTACCATCATCTTAATCTGGCTCAGTCCGTTCTGACAGCACATGAACTGGACAAGAGCAATCAGGCAATCGTGCTCTACCATTTTGCCATATTTAGTGGCAACGACAGCGATGCTGAGCCTTATCTGAAGCAGGTTGTAGCGCTACCTCGTACGGGCAAAAACTATTGGGTTCAGGATGAGGCGATGGCACTGTTAGTGGAGTATGCACTGGCGCGGGGTGATTACGAAGCAGCACATGCCTTGATCCAGCCAGAGTCACAGAATCCCAGGGCATTGCTATTAAAGGCTCAGATTCATGCCGCACAGGCGCAAGAGGCGCATATGATGACGGTGCTGAAACGTGCATTTACACTGGCTCAGCAGCGTTTTGATGGCCAAAGTGCACAGACAGCCGCGCTAAGGCTCTACCGCGCTAGTTCCAGCACTCAGGAAGAGAAACTGTATTATCTGGCGTATCTGAAAGCGAATACCGGGGCTGACTGGCTGCGCCACCAGCAAATCTCAGAACGAGAGCTGGCGGCTTTATAATTGCCCCAATGTGGCACTGTTTGATACGTCTATTTAAGAACTCGAATTACTGCTCCAAGCTGGCTAACGGATTAAATTGTAACCAGTCAACCATAAACCAGGTTTGCGTGCCTGCCCGTACTTCTATTGGTGCATCGGAGGCTATCAGTTTTGCTGGTACTTTGATTATATCCAATGTATCAGGTGTCATACCTGTGACTCGTGCGACCAGATGATGTCCCTGCCAAATCTCGATTTGGGTTCCCTCATCGGCTCTGAGTCGCATCTGCAGTTCGACGTCTTGTTGTTTGGGGCTCTTAAACTGATAACTGCTCCATGCGGGTAATAAAGGTTTATCACCAGTTGGGTAATGATAGGGGTTATCATTGAATGCCAGGCTTTGCTGGTTTTTCTCTTTATGATCAATCAGGTAAACGTGCTCTTGCGTCACATAGTGCTCAGCCTCAATGCGCTGTCCAGTCTCAAAGATAATATGACTCCCGGTTTCTACTTGCATACTGAAGGGCCCCTGGCCAGAGCTTGTCGTTGCAGCAACTGTGTAGCTTGCTTGTCCTGCTCCGGGCAGCTGATCCGTAAACTGTCCCAGACTCAGGTCTTTGGCTACCTGTGTTTGTTTTCGACTGAGCTGGCCGTTCGGGTCAACGTAACTTCGGAACACAGAGTACCGGGCGGATTGATCAGCAAGTCCCTGCCAGCTAATAGTGACCAGATTGTTTTGATTACGAACAGCGCGCACGCCTGTAGGGGCAGGTGGAAGCTGCCTGAGTTGTTGGTGTGCGAGTCGTTGCTGGCGCTGTGCATCAGCAAGCTCCCTGGCAAATACCTCATTGAATGGTCTCTCACTTCCTTCGGCTGGTTGTTCAAGTACTAAACGAAATCCCTCTATACTGCCATAAAAATCAGCCGCAATGGTGTCTGCATTGAAGACGCCACGCGTTTGCCAGTGCCAGCCTTCACCCGCAACATCAAAATGCGTGCATTGTTTTGGATTCTTGTTATCCCAGCGCTGGCAGCTTTGCAGTAGCTCCTTCACATTGCCCATCATATCGTACAGGCCCAGTGGGTTGGGGCGATACATGCCTACGACCGTGTGATAAACAGCACCATCGTTACAGTTTGCACTGCTCCGGTAACGGTGTTGATGGTCAATCTGCATCCCTGCCAGGTTTGCGAGATCTTCGGTATTCTCATACTTACAGATCTGTGTTTGCTGCCAGTCCTCACCAAATGGAGAGCGGCTTGTGGTCCGTGCAGAGGCGGCCAGTCGCCATTCCTTTAGAGTGGGCAACCGGTAGGGTTTACCGGTTTGTTCAGACAACCACTGTGCATAGGCCATCGCACCAGGTAGACCTATGCAAACAACAGGGCGGTAGGGGTTGTGAGTCAATTCAGGGTTATCCCAGTTACCCGGGGAGTCAGGATCAGGCCAGCGTGTTGAGGTAAAGAGCATACACTTTTTCGGCACCTGATAATCTGTTGCTTCAACAAAATGGGAAAATTCTGCAACCGTGACTTCATATTTGCCCATCTGCAGGTTTATCTGCTGGTCTTTATCAACAACAGGGACGAGAGCTGGTTCAATCGGTGTCACCTGAGTTGAGGCTGAAACGGTGCTCAGTAACAGAGCGTGAATTGGTAAAGTCATAGGATCTCCTCTCAATGTTTACACAGACACTAAGGGTGAGCGTGATGAGAGTCCTATTTTATTTCTGATAGTTAGCCAATGAGAAGTTGAATAGAATATATAAGTATAAATATCATGTGGTTAATTAATAATGATGCGGCGAAAAAACGTCGCCGCAATGTTTTTTATCCGAGCCTTTTTATGCTCACTATGCGTTGCATGTGGAGTTAAAAGGGCGGACAGAAAAATTATACTGGCGCAATCAATTAGCCCCAGATAATACAATCCGGACGATTGTCTTTGAAAGTCCAGCAGGCATTGATTGAATTACAAAAGTTGGTATTGGGACAGTTTGGAAACCCAGTTGCTACTGCACCGCCGACCAGAGGGGTTTGCTGTGCTGATAAAGTGTTGTTTTGAGACAGTGACTTAATCTTTTTTTTGTTTAACGAGAGTTTCATTTTCATTTCCTTTGTCGTGTTAGGAAGCGCATTGAACGCTTCATCGTGGACCCCTGCAACACAAAAAAGATGCTGCAGGGAGTAAACCTATTGTTCCTTCATGTCTGCTTCATGCCAGGAGAATTGCCCGGAGAAAGTGATGCAGTTCATCGTCGCCAGCTCGGCATTGGCAACATAAAGCTGGTTGGTATCTGACTGAGGATAGGTAAAATACTCGCTGCATTGTGCGCTCTGGCCCGGGCCAATGACCACCTCAGTACCGGCTTTGAGTGTACAACGCACCAGCATGTCCAGTGGTGAGTATTTGGGGCAAATATTGAATTCAGCGCGATACAGAGAAATCGGTCCGGTCGGCTTTTCCAGTGACCACCATTTGCCCAGTTTCGATCCTTCGTAGGTACTGTTCCAGGCACGCCAAATGACCAGGTCCTGAACAGCCTGATAGTTTTGCGCATTACACAGCCCACCCTGGCCGCTATCCAGAATGATGCCCGGCGGAACAGTCTGATCAGCAAGTAATTGCAAACCGGGATGTTCAAGTTGTGGCATCTCGCAGCCGGGGACCACATTGGTTGAGTGTGATTGCGGTGTATAAGTCTGGCTGCAGCCACCGAGTAACAGCACTGATATTATCGTTGCCCGAGCAATTGAAAACATGTTAATTGACTTTGTTTTTAAATTTACCTTCTGGTAACTATATTGCCTTTTGCATAGGAATAAAAGAGGGGGTGTACTAAATTTGTCATTATTTGGTATTGGTTTTTGAGTGTGGTAGCGGTCTGTATTTTCTTTTCGAGTCCAGAGGCTGACGAGTTTAGAAAATTTCAATTTAATCGGCTTGTGGAGTTAGGGTTTAAACACTAGGTTTACTTTTTTAACAAAAAAGGAACTTGCTATGTCTCGCTTAATATTCATTTTACTGGGGCTGAGTGTTAGCCTGAGTTGTTTTGCCAATATTCTGCCCGCTACCCATCATGCGTTGGTCTATGAAGGCCGCATTCATAAAAACTATCAAGACGGCAGTGTTGAATTCAACTGGCCAGGCACAGCCATTCATACTCAGCTGGTGGGTAAATCCTTGGCAGTTAACTTAATGGGCCACGGCGAGCAGTTCGACATTCTGGTTGACGGCAAGTTACATAAAAAGATAGCTACGGCGCAAACCGGAGAGGTGCAAAGCTTTATATTGTTTGAGCAACCACAGCCAAAACGCGTGCACATTGAAGTGGTCAAGCGCTGGGAGCACTACGAGGCGCGCAGCAAACTTCTTAGTTTTGAGGTAGATGGCCGGCTCGAAGGTACCTGGGAGGTGCAACCACATATTCTCTTTATAGGCGATTCGATTAGTGCCGGCTTTGGCAGTGAATCTACCAAAAGGCAGTGCACCTGGCAGGAGATCAATGATACCAGCAACGCCCGGCTGGCTTTCCCTTATCTGGCTGCGCAGCAATTAAGTAGCTCCTTTACGCAGGTTTCATATTCCGGTTTAGGCTTAATTCGCAACTGGAATGGCAACCAGTCGCATCATACACTGGTCGATTATGTAGATAAAATATCAGCGGTGTTTGGCGATGAATTGCCCTATCAGGAAAGGTACCCCGAGTTAATCGTACTTGAGTTTGGCACCAATGATTTTAGTACCGACCCTCAACCCCATGAGCCATGGCAAACCATTGAAGAGGTAAAAGCTGCCTGGGAGGAAGCCATGGTCGAGTTCGTTCACTCTTTGCGCAGTCGTTATCCGGAAGTGGCCATAGTGGTTATGCCCCGACCCGCTTACCCCTACGATTTTATCATTCCGGCGACGGACACAGCATTGAAACAGTTGGCCAGCGAAGGGATCGAACATGTGTATGCCAATACCTTTGTTTCTCCTCTGGAAGGCTGTATCTGGCATCCTACGGCGCAGGAACATAAGGATATTGCATCCGGACTGGTCGATTTTATCAAACAACACGACCTGCTCTGATTGCCGGATACTCAGGCGATAAAGTCGTTTTTTTTCAATCCTGTTGTAATGCGAGCAGGTAATCTGACCGCCATGAAAGACACAACAGGAAAAGGCCATGAAAAGAGCCAATTATTTACAATGTGCCCCTAAACTGATGCAACACCTGTTTGTTCAGGAACAATTACTGAATGAGGAAGTAACGCGTCACTTGGATACAAAACTTTGGGAGCTGGTTAAACTCAGAGCGTCTCAGCTAAACCAGTGTGGCTACTGTATTGCCATGCACAGTCGCCAAGCGATGGAGCTGGGGGAATGCGCCAAACGGATCATCGCACTAAACGCCTGGCGAGATATGTCAGGCTTTACAACGCAGGAGCGACTGGCACTCACTTTATGCGAGCAATTGACAAACCTCCAACCCATTGAGGATACTCTGTATGCACAATTGTCAGACGTGTTCAGTGACGATGCCCTGGTTACTCTGACGATTGCTATCAATGCTATTAATGCCTGGAACCGAGTTGTCAAAATGTTTAAACCTGACCCAGATGAACAGTGAGCTAATTTTACAGCGCCATCAACCGGACGGCGAAACAGGGCGATACGTGCAGGCCGTGTGGTTTGCACGTGCCACGCAGGCGGGTACTCGCTGGTTACCCTGCGATGGTGCTCAGGGCGTTTTATTTTTACTCAAAGGTGAGTTGACGCTGGATGAGCATAAAATATCTGCGCCTTTTCATATTCAGGCCCCTTCAAAACAATCTGCAGAACTCAGTTACAGCGCCGGAGCCGAATTTGCCGGGATCCGCTTATTCCCAGCGAGATTCAAGGCACTTCAGGAAGCAGTTCATCCAGTGTTATCGACATCCGGATTATGTGCGCTGGCTGAGCAGCTCACACAAGCGCCGGAACTGCATACTCTGCAGCAATGGCTGGACACTTTTGCTGCCTCAGTGCCGAACTTAAGCTGTGACCTGCAATACACTTATCAGCTGATTAATCAGCTGATGCAATTAAATCCGCTTGAAGACGCTTATCGTGCTGTACCCCTGTGTATGCGCCAGCTTGAGCGTCAGGTAAAAGAACAGTCAGAGCTGACTCCCAAATATCTTGCTCGTATTTATCGGATCCGCAATGCGCAGCAAAAACTCAGAGATAACCCCATGACAAATCTGGCACAATTAGCATTGGCTTGCGGGTTTTCTGATCAGGCGCACCTTACCCGGGAGTTTAAAGACATTCTGCGCATCACCCCAGGTAAATATGCCCGCCAATTATTTGTGTAAATAGCGATTTTTTTATTGCCAGCAACGCCGATTGGGCGTATATATCGCGCTCGAATTCCGTTTAACCGTCAGGTGTGTAATTGGACCTTATATGGGTTTTTTTGCTCATAATAATGAGCGCTGTGTTTGCTTTATGCGAAATATCTCTGGCTGCTGCGCGTAAAGTAAAACTGCAAAGCAGACTGGATCTGGGCGATCTCCGCGCCAAAAAAGTGATGTATTTACAGGCCAACGCACACCAGTTTTTTGCGGCTGTTCAGGTGGTACTGAACGCCCTGGCCATTGTTGCCGGTATGATTGGCGAGTCGATATTTACGCCCTACATCTATCAGGCATCGTAAGCCATTTTGGGTCTGTTTGTTGCTGATGTGGCGCAATATCATACGATTTTGTTGCAGGTTTCAACGGTGCTGTCTTTTTTGCTGATCACGGCCATGTTTGTGTTGTTTGCCGATCTGCTGCCTAAGCGGGTTGCCATGGTGATCCCCGAATCTATTGCAATGCGCTTTACCAGCCTGATGCTGGCAAGCGTTTGGCTGTTTAAACCTGTGATTTGGCTATTTAACCTGATGGCGGATGTGATTATTCGCGCATTTAAATTGCCCAATCAGCGCGATGAACTGATCACCCGGGATGACTTGTTTGCAGTGGTTGACCAAAGTGCTGAGCAGGGAGAGTTGGGGGCACATTAGCACAATATTATCGGCAATGTACTGGATCTGGACCAGACCAGCATTACTCAGGCAATGATCAATCGTGATGCCGTCGAATGGCTCAATATCCATGACGATGAAAAAGCGCTGGCAAAACAAATTCAAAGCCACAGTTTTCAGCAGTATTTACTCTGTGATGCTAGCTGGATCAGGTGATTGCGGCCGTGGAGGCGAAGCAGCTGTTAAGTAATCTGATTGCAGGCCGACCCCTGCTCGATGCACAGCAGGAGGCTTTTTTACGGCCGGTTATCCTGCTCGATACACTGAGCTTATCGGATGCACTGAACGCGCTAAAAGCACATCCTTGCAATACTGCGGTGGTGATCAATGAGTTTGCGACTGTGGTGGGTATGGTGACATTGTCCAGCATTCTAAACTTTATTGCGCTCAAAGACAGCGAAGCGATAGAAGCTCAGTTTCGGCAAAAAGATGCGTCACGCTGACTGGTGCAAGGTGACATGTCGATGAAAGATTTCCAGCTGTCGGTGGTTGAGCATGAGTTTATGCCCGTTGACGCAATAGAGACGCTGGCGGGGTATCTGATCCATCACTGCCGACATTTTCCGCATCAGGGCGAAACAATAGAAATTGAGGGCTTTACCTTTAAAGTGACAGAGATACAGGGCCTGGCCATCAAGCAGATTGAAGTGAGCCGTAGTTAAACCTGCCATGATTGGCACCCGCGATTGGCACCTTCAAGTCAACTTCACGCCGAAAGGTGGAAAGGTAGTGTAGTGCATTGTGTTTTAAATCAGTGTTTCAAATCAAAGTGCCAGACAGTATTTCAGCCGGGCACTTTCACTCACTTTACAAGCCTGCATCTGTCTTCTAGAGTTTTGAATAACCGTTAATTTTAGGAGAGCTGCACATTTATACTGGCTCCCTATCGAGCAGCCAGTGCAATTATCTACGCCTTCTTTGTTGCTTATGGCGGGTGCAGGGGTGGTTGCCTCCGCACTGGCCTTAGTGTTTTTGTGGCTGGCCAACCGCGATGTAAAAGCCACGCTATACTGGGCGTTGTCACCAATCTGCCTGGCACTTTGCATGATCCTGTTTGGGGTGCAAAACGAGCTGCCACTGAGTGTTCGTTATCTGTTACCCAATTTGTTTGGTCAGGCTGCCCTGATTTTGGTGCTCATTGGCTGTTACCATGCCTGCGAACAAGTTGTACCGCTGCGCCAGATTGCCTGCTATTACGGGGCATTTTTGCTCATTCACTGTATTTTCACTTACGTCGTTTCAAATTACGCGTCACGGCTGATCTTAGGTATGCTCACGCTTACCATCACATCAGGGTGGATCTGGGCTTGTCTGTATCGTTTCGGTCGGCCTCGCTATTCGGTGTCATTTGTACTGATCAGCCTGAGCCTGGGGTTTGTCACGCTGTTTGCTCTGGGTAAAGCGTTTGATGTTTTGTCAGACCCCGCAACCAGTAGCCTTCAGCAAGATCAGACATTGAAAGCGCAATTATTTGTGATTTCCTTGTTTATGAGTCAGCTGGTGTTTAATTTTGCGTTTGCGATCATGACCGGGGAATATCGCAATGCCAAAAACCGTGAAATTCAGCATCAATTGATAGAGTCGAATCAGGCACTGCAGCAGGCAAAGCAACGTGCAGAGCAGCACTCCAAAATGAAGTCTGAATTTTTGGCCAATATGAGTCATGAGATCCGCACACCAATCAATGGTGTGATTGGGTGTCTGAACTTATTGCTCAGTCACGACCAGGATGCACAGCAGAAACAATACGCCAAACTGGCTGACGCCAGCGCCCATTCGTTACTGGGCGTGATCAACGATATTCTGGACTTCTCTAAAATTGAATCGGGCAAACTGGAGATTAATGTCGAGTCTGTTGATCTCTATGAGCTGGTTGATTCAGTGGTGAAGTCGTTTGCGATTACGCTGGATCAAAAGCAGCTCACTTTGCTGGTAGATTGCCACGCTCTGAAACATCGTTTTGTTCGTCTGGATCCGGTCAGGGCGCGGCAAATCCTGACCAACCTGCTAAGTAATGCTGTTAAATTTACTGACACAGGTACGCTTCAGCTGATTTTGAGGTGTGACGAGGTGGAACTGTCAGTCACCCAAAATTCGGTCACTGCGTTACAATGCGATGTCATTGATTCTGGCATTGGCATTAAACCCGAAGCCAGGCACAAACTGTTTAGTTCTTTCAGTCAATGTGATGCCTCGACAACCCGTAAATATGGCGGCACTGGATTGGGGCTTGCTATTGTTAAGCAACTTTGCAAGTTGATGAACGGAGATATTGAGCTGGTTGAAAGCACCGAGCCCGGCGCCCATTTTCGTTTTCATTTTGAGGTTGAGGCGCAAAAAGGCGGGCTGTGGGGCAGGGATATTGCACCACAAGGGGCGCGTGTTGCGGTGTTGTCACAGCAACCCAGATTAACACAAATTGTCTGCCGGCAGCTTGAGGTGTTGGGTTGTCAGGCAAAGGTGTTGATGTTACCCCTTGCTGGCGATATCAGCCACGATGTGTTGATTTTGGATATGACTGAACCTGCGTATCAGGAGAAACAGCTGGAAGCGCTCAGGGTCTTATCGGGGAGTCGAAAAATCCTCGCTATTTGCAATATGCAATGTGATACACAGCACGAACCGGTATTTGCTCAGCATCAGATAACGGTCGTGTATCCACCGGTTACCGCCAAAGATATGGTCCAGATGTTTTCAGGTAATTCTGGTTCTAAGCTACCCAAGCCAGTAGTCGGGGAGTCTCCCCTACGTGGCTTACGTGTGTTGCTTGCAGAAGATAACCCAATCAATCAGGTGGTTGCCAGTAAAATGCTGGCAAGTTGGGAGGTAGAAGTACAACTGGCGGAGTCCGGAAAACAAGCTGTGGATATGCTCAAAGCCATGCCAGAGCATGCCCTACCGGATTTAGTGTTGATGGACTGCCAGATGCCCGTAATGGATGGCTATGAAGCAACCCGGCATATCCGCAGCAGCCCGGAGCTGGAGGCTTGTCGTGACCTGCCCATTATCGCGCTGACTGCCAATGCCATGCAAGGGGAGCGTAAAACGTGTCTGGCCTGCGGTATGAGTGGTTATGTCAGTAAACCCATTCAGGCCGATGTCCTGCAAGCTGAGATGCTCAAAATGCTGGTGGACAAAGCCGCAGGCCAAACGAAGTAGGTGCTTAGCGGCGAAAGAACTCTGTTTGTCTCTATTTATAGCTTCCGCCCCAGGCGTTTCTCTATCTGGCGCTTTTCCCATTGCGCCCCAAACAAGTCAAAGACCTCAAACGCGCTCGCCCAGTGACTGAGCAGTCCTATTCCCCAGCCGAGTGCTGGCCACCAGGCCCAGATATACTCTGGGCTGGTGAAAATGTTTATGCCAAACAGTACGGCGTTGACTAGAACATAGGTGATTAAGTGCGAGTAAAAATCTTTTATGGCGCGTACCTGCTCTATGACACGTTGTTCCTGATGGGATATGGTTTCATGGTTCATATCATTCGGCTCCTCTTTGAGATCTGCAACATCAGTTTCAAAAACAGCAGCTAACGATTTTAATGACTCCAGACTGGGACTCTGACCTCGCTCAATTCGCTGAATAGTACGAATACTCAATCCGCTAAGCGTTGCCAGCTGTTCCTGCGACCAACCGCGTTGTAATCTGAGTTTCCTGATAATCATTATTTTTCCTGTTTGCTGCTCTGTCACTTGTTTTACGCCTATCCTCGACGATAGTGTACGTCAGCGTAACGACACCAGAATGACAAAGTATATATTTCAATATGTTAGATGAAGGGTAACGCACTTTCTCTGAACCACAAAATTGCGAAAACCACCCTCGCAGCATAATACTATCTGGGGGTTAGGCACACCGACATCTCAAAGGCTTGGCAGACTATAAGTAGATAACTGTCTGGCATTAGCTAGTTTTCAACTCCTGTGGCAGTATAATATGAAATACTGTGCCTTCTCCGGGCTCACTGGATAACGCAATACTGCCTTTCAAGCGAGTTTCGACTAGTTTTTTCACTATATACAAACCCAGCCCACTGCCGCCTGTGCCTACCCGGGTTGTGTAGTATTTATCAAAGACTTTGCTGGTCTGTTCACATTCAATCCCTTTACCATTGTCTTTTATGCTCAGGGCAACATTGCCATCCAGGTGCTCTACATGAATATCTACAGTGCCAGCGGTTTGTTCTTCAAATGCGTGTATCAGTGCGTTATTGATCAGGTTGATCAACACCTGAGACAAGGCTCCGGTATCTGACACAATGTGGAGTGTTTGCGGGCAGTTAATAGAAACTGTGTGGGGAGTACGTTTTAACTTAGGCGTCAGGACGTATTGAATATTGTGCAGGTAGTCGTGTAAGTTGCACTGTGAAATAGTACCACTGAACTCGCCCACCACTATGTTCTTAAAGCTGTCTATCAGGTGCATCACATTATCCATACTGGATAGCACTATCTCACAGCTTTGGGCCGTGTTATCAATAAAGGTTTGCAGATCCTGCTTTGCCAGGGTTTGCTTTTGTAACTGCTGGCCAAGTTCTTGCTGTTTTTCATTCAGATGTGACACTGCGGTACGCACCACGCTTAAAGGGGTACCCAGCTCATGGGTGAGCTCTCCAACCAGCTCACCAATATGGCTAAAATGTTGCGAGGTCTCCAGTTGTTGCTCTTTGAGCTTTGAGAGTTTCTCCAGCTCCAGCGTCTTATCCCTTAGCGTGGAAATAAGCTCATCACGTAAATTGATCAATGCCTGTAATTGCAGATGAGTAGATACGCGGGCCAGTAATTCTTCTTGGCGAATGGGTTTTGTGACGTAATCGACCGCGCCGACACTAAAGGCTTCAACGATGTCACTTAATTCGCTTTTGCCGGTGACAAAGATAACCGGGATCTCTTTCACTTTGCCCAGTGACTTTAGCCGGCGGCAGGTTTCAAACCCGTCTATGCCGGGCATCATGACGTCGAGTAAGATTAAGTGGGGAAGGAAAATGGTGGCAATATTAATTGCTTCTTTGCCTGAAGTGGCAAATGCGACCTCGTACCCCTCGGGTTCTAAAAAGTTGGTCAGAAGTTCAAGGTTTTCAGCCTTGTCATCAACAATCAAAATTCTGCAAATGTTCAGTGAAACCGGATCATCATCCATCTTGCACCTCGTCGAGCGCCGCAATAAAGCCTGACATATCAAACCTACTTATAAATTTAGCCAAGTATTGCGCAAGCTGCCTGTTATTTGGCTGCTGAGACTCAATTTCTTTCAGGGCTTGTTTGATGCGCGAGCTGTTATTGACCTGAGCATATTGGATCAATTGCGCGCGTTGTTCCGCGGGTAGCGAAAAATTGGCAGGCTGGATCTCATTTGACGGCTCATTATCAGAGTTTGCTGATTCCGCCAGTTCAGTACTTTCAAAGTGTTCAGGGAAGAACGACAACAAGGAGTCGAAGATTTGCTCGATTGTGTAGGGCTTACCAATAAACAGGTCAAAGCCAATACTGAGGTAATGTTGTACCTCATGGTGTAAGCTGAATGCTGAAATAGCGACGCATTTTAGCTCAGATAAACCAAGGTCCTTTCGAATGATAACAACGGCTTCATCGCCGCGCATAACGGGCATGAGCAGATCCAGAAACACAATATCAAAGTTCTTTTGCTGAATGAGTTCGATGGCTTGTTTGCCATCCTCAGCGTAATCTACGTCAATACCACAGGCTGCCAGTGTCTGGCCAAGTATCTCCCGATTATAGGCAACATCGTCTACGCATAAGGCGCTCAATTGTTTGTCGGCACGAACACTTAATTGCTGCAAATTTCTTCTCTGGGCGTTGTTGGTAGCCACCTGTGTCTGTTGCAGTGGCAAAGTAAATGAAAAACAACTGCCTTTGCCGGGTTCAGATTGCACATTCAGCTTACCGCCCATCATTTCAACTTGCTTCGACGAGATACACAGACCCAGACCAGTACCGCCTTTTTCAACACCGGCACTGCCTTGCGTAAAGCTAGTAAAGAGGTTTTGCAGATCTTCTTGTACGATCCCCGGTCCGGTGTCTTGCACCTCGAAGTGGTGTAACCCCGGTTCTGGCTGGGTGTAGCTCAGTTTAATGGTCCCCTGATCAGTAAACTTTACGGCATTACCAAGCAAATTGATCAGCACCTGGCGTAGTTTACCCTGGTCGCCATGAACCCCTGTCGGTGCATTAAGCGTACTGTCTAGTTGCCAGGTAAGCTGCTTTTGCTCGCACTTGAGCTTGAACATACTCCCCAAGTCTTCAAGCAGTGAATTCAGTTCAAAATCAACGGGGTTGAGCTTACTTGAACCCGCTTCTATTTTTGAAATGTCCAGCACGTCGTTAATAATGTCCAGCAGGTGATTGCCCGCGCGGATAATTTTGTTCATGGTGCCTTTGTGGCTGGTGCTTAAATCATTGGCTCGTTCGAGTAATTGGGCAAAGCCAAGCACCGCATTGAGCGGGGTGCGGATCTCGTGGCTCATGTTCGATAAAAACATGCTTTTTGCCAGATTGGCTTGCTCTGCGCGCTCTCTTGCCGATTGCAATTCAGCCGTACGCTCTTCGACCAACCCCTCAAGCTCAATATTATTGTTGCTGAGCCTTTCCTGAAGCAGGGTGTTACGCCAGGCAATGCCCAGATTATGACCCAGATTCAGCAGCAGTTGCGCTTCTTGCTCTTCTATCTGGTTGGTGTAACAGGCTATCGCAAAGATGGGCGTACCATCGGCTTTATCACCCAGAAATAGCAGGGCGTAATTGTCCAAAATGGCACTGCGCTCTGAATGGGCGCTCTCTTGAGCACTGTATTGCGCCATAAATTGCTGCCGGATTGGCTCTGGCATGGCCAGCGCAATGTCTTCCTGAGGCAGGATCTGCTCAAAGCTTTCTCTGGTGTGATCCAGCTCAACAATAAATACACTCATTGGGGCAGGTTCAAATTGCTGGCTAAGTGGCAAAGTTTCCGTGAGTGTCTGAAACACCCTAAGTTCAAATTCAACCAGCTCAGAGTCGCTCAAAAGGGCATTGGTACAGGTGATGATTTTGTCCAGTCCGGACTGGACTTGCTGGGTTTTGTCCAGATGCTGATAAGTGCGTAGTGCAACCAGCACCGACGCTTTTAATTTACTGCTGGTAAGCTCAGTTTTGGTTTTGTAGTCATTAACATCGTATTCCCGGGTAATGTCAGATTCTGGCGCCATACCTGGCTGGCCGGTGCGCAATATGATCCGAACTTTGTGATTCTGAGCTTGCTCACGAACATATTTTGCAAAGTCCAGTCCGGCCTCTGCGGTTTCCATCACCACGTCGAGTAAAATCAGAGCAATGTCGTCATGTTCAGCCAATAGCTGCTGTGCCTGAGTACCACTGTAAGCATTCAGAAAAGTCACGCCGCGGCCATCCAGTTCCATCTGCTCAAGTACCAGCCTTGAAATCTGATGGATGTCTTCTTCATCATCAACCAACAGGATTTTCCAGGGGGGCAGGCTGGGTAACTCTTCAGGTTCATCATCAGAGCCAAACAGGAGCGTGTCATCGTCAAACATATTACATCTCACTTCACGTAACGAACTTACAGTGTAGTGAATGATCAATAAAAACGACCACTGATTGGCGCATTTATCACGGCTGAGGCACCCTGAATGCAAGCATTTGAAGGATTATAAAAGCAGCTAGGGCAGCGAGGCTTCCATAGGCCGATAAACCAGGCCGCCAGACTCGGCAACCTCTCCGGCCAACTCAAAACCATACTTTTGATAAGCCCCCACCGATGACAGCGAAGCCGAAACCGTTACGCTCTGCTCCGTGGCCAGTTCAAATGCCACATTAATCAGGGCTTTGCCAACCCCTTTATGTTGATGAGCCGGTGCAACAAACAACATGGCGATATGACGACCCGCCTTTAGCTCAAGCATACCAACAGGCTTGCCTGCAATTTCAGCCACCAAAACTTGGTTGTCTTCCGCCAGCCGCGCCGCAATCGCAGCAGGGGTGGCGATTGCCTTAAAAGTATCCCGACCTGCTGCTGGTAAGGTATTGGCCAGCGCACAATCAAATGATTCCATACAAATCTGACTGAGAATATCTAAATCCTTTTGTTCTGCGGGTCTTACGTGCATGTTATTCCATGTTATTTAGTTGTGATATTTTTGGGGGTAATGGTGATGCAGAGATCGATTTTAAAATGTCTATCCCAGTGATCAAATCTACCGCATCTCTACAGAATCAACAATGCAGGCTTTGAACTAAGCAATACAAACACCGAGCGAAATATTGCCTGTAGCTGGCTTACCGGTCATCTCTGACTTCACTTCCTAGCGCTGCGAAAAGGTGTTTCTGTCACTCGTCACCGAGCGCCTCTACCCACAGCACCCCAACACTTTTCTTGACCACTTTGACTGTGGTGCCTTTTGCAATAGGCGTTTCGCTTTTTAGCTGCCAGGTGATCCCGGAGTAGGCATGGGTGAGCTGGCTTTGCTCGTTGAGGTCATCACTGAGTACCAAGGTGATGTCGGCAAAGTCGCTGTTTACTTCTGTGCTCTCTGTTTTGGCTTGCATACGCTTGAGCGGTTGCCACAGTACAGCTGCCAGAGCCGCTGTTAATACCGCATTGACCCACAATGCATTCATGAGCGTTGCGTCCAGTAAGCCCACTGACATCATCAGACCACTCAGGACGAGTGACAGGCCGAGGAAAAACAGTACAAAGGTGGCGAAGCCCAGTACGGCTACTTCTATGATTAAAGCCAGCAGCCCGAGTACAATCAGGATCTGGCTCAGATGTTCAACAATCAGGGTCACGACTGCTCCTTTTGCTTTTTATTCAGGCTGTTGATGATCGACATGCCCTGTGCCACCAAAGAGCTGGGATCGGTGCCGCTTTCAGGCAACAAGACCACGGATGACTCGCGGGCAATGGCCTCTTTGGCAACAATGGCTTTACTGGCAAGGTCGAGCTGAATGGCTTTTTGGCCTTCTTCGGTGTTGGCGGCTTCACCGACTTTTCTCAGTGCATCTGCTTGCGCTTCCGCAACAGCGATAATGGCTTTTGCTTCACCTTCTGCTTTGAGGATCTGCTCGGCTTTTTCAGCTTCTGCGGCCAATACCTGGGCTTGCTTCTTACCCTCAGCCACGTTGATGGCGGCCTGTCTGTCGCCTTCCGATTCCAAGATCTGCGCACGCTTAACCCGCTCAGCTTTCATTTGCGCTTCCATGGCTTCCATTACTGAGTTGGGTGGCACTATGTCTTTGATTTCATATCTGAGCACCTGAATGCCCCAGGGGTCGGATGCGGCATTGATGGCAGAGACAATATTGGTATTGAGCATATCACGCTCTTCAAAGGTTTTATCCAGCTCCATTTTGCCCAGCTCACTACGCATGGTGGTTTGCGCCAGCTGCGTGACCGCGAAGATGTAATCGTCGACGCCATAGGTGGCTTTGTAGGGGTCCAGCACCCGAAAGTACAGCACACCATCCACAATCAAAGAGATGTTGTCGCGGGTAATGGCAGACTGTGAAGGCACATCGACGGCTTGCTCTTTAAGGCTGCGGTCGGCAGAGACCTGATCGATAAAAGGCACAATAAAGTTCAAACCAGCTTCTTTGGTTGACTGGTATTTACCAAACCTTTCTATGATCCAGGCGCGGTTTTGCGGCACAAACTTGATGCTGCCTTTGAGTACAAAGATGATAAAAATCAGTAAGAACGCCTCAACGGTGAGGAGGTAGTCGAGAATGAGCGTGATAGGGTCCATGTTTATTCCTTCTTTATTTCCGTGTCTGTACTATAGCAACAATGCTGAATGTGGACCATTACCAGCCGCCAAAACGTGGCCAGTAGTCTATTTCATCATCCGAAATCACCTGATAGCCTGCATGTTGCGCGGCGGTGGCACAGGCGTGATTTGGCAATATGCGCAGTAAGGTGCCAATGGCAAAGTCGTGGGTGCTGAGTGTGTTTGGTAACACGACGATACCATGCTCCTGATTGGCACTGTTGACATACAGCCCGGGTAAAACGTGCCCGGTTTCATTACATACCTGACCGTAACCGCCTGGCTGTGACGCCAGACCAGGGTCGCGTGATAAGGCCATCCAGCCCGCGTCCAGGATCAGCCAGTTCTTTTCCTGATTATGACCAATCACCCGGGTAAGGACGCTTAAGGCGATATCCTCTGACTGGCATACGCCAAGGTCAGCCATAACAAGATCCATACTAGCGTAAACGCCAGCTCGCACTTCGGTGATTTGTGCAAACCCTTCACCCAACAGTGCTGTGGGTGTGGAGCCTACGCTAATAACGTCACAGCTGATTTGCTGCCTTTCCAGTTTACTGGCTGCATCGCGCACGGCTGCTTGTTCTTGCTGTGCCATTGCTCTGATTTCGTCCAGGCTGCGGCAGTCATATGCACCGCCGGCATGGGTCAGGACACCACTAAATAGTCCAGCGCTTTGCAGAATTTTAGCAATGGCAATGAGTTGGGGATCATCCGGTTTTATGCCGGCCCGTTTGCCGTCACAGTCAATCTCGATCAGGCAGCTAAACTGGCAATCATTTTCCCGACAAAAAGCATGGACAAATTGCGCCTGTTCGAAGCTGTCCATAAGAATGTGCATAGTGATGCCCTGGTTTTGCAGGTCCAGTATCTCAGGCAATTTGTGTTCACTGATCCCCACTGCATAAGTGATATCTTTGCAACCTGCCTGAGCAAACTGTCTTGCTTCTTGCAGCGTCGAAACTGTACAGGGCGCCGACAGATCACTTAGCATATACCGAGCGGCATCTACCGACTTCAGGGTTTTGAGGTGTGGCCGCGAGGTCACATCAAAGCGCGCTAGCTGTTTATTTAGCCGATTGATATTGTTCAGTAGCTTTTGCTTATCCAGCAATAGACACGGGGTCTGTAAAGAATCTAGTGACATAAAAACTCCTGGTGTAATGGATCCCTGACGCAGGTAACAGGCTGCAAAAATGGGGGAATCCTGGCGTGCTCTCAATCATTCTGGTTACATGCGAATAGTCGCGAAGAATACGCGGAACTAACCCCTTCATATGGCAACCAATGTATACGTTTTTGTCACTAAATCAAAGCGTTAATCTTGACTGAACCAAGGCCATATTTAACCAAAATGTCATAATTGTGCCTTTATTATTGTCTATGATGGCGTTGTATCAGGAACAATTAAAAATGGTTGGAGCCTAGCATCTATGCCTATGCAATATTATGAAGACAATGCATTACAACTCGCCAAAGTGTATCAATCATATCGCTTTGAGCTGCTACATGCCTCTTGGCTAAAATTTGTGACGCCATTGATGTCTGAAACAGGTCTGAAGTTCCTGGATATCGGTGCCGGCGCTGGCAGAGATGCCCGGTTTTTTGCTGAGCAGGCAGAAAATGCAGAAGTGGTTGCGGTAGAGCCCGTATGTTCGTTAAACCGTTTAGGGCAAGCTTACACCCGCGATATGCCGGTTAACTGGTATCAGGATGAGTTGCCCTGTTTGTACAAAGTACGTAAGAACCATGCTGCCTTCGATGTGATTTTGGTCAGTTCGGTGTTTAACTATTTGCAGTCCAGTTCCGGCCAGCAGGCAATGCTGACCTTACGCACTTTGCTGAACCAGCATGGTTTGCTGGCTATTAAACTGCGCCATTGTGATGATGAGGAAGCACTGAAAGTGCGCGGCATGCAAAATTGCTCGGTTGAGTATATTCTTGATATTGCACAAAAGGCAGACTTGCATTGTCTTGAGGTAACTGAACCGGAAGAGGATGCACAGGGCAGAGCCTCTGTCACCTGGCAGACGCTGCTATTTAAACCTGCTTAATAGATAAATTAAACCCGTTCAATTGCTAAAATCTCCTGGCTGTTACTGGTTGACCAGGCTTGCTCGGCTGCTTGTTGCTGGGTGAGCCAGCGGTAAGCCAGATGCTCTTCTGGCGCAAGCCGTACCTCGCAACCACTCGGCACACAGACACTGAATACGTACTCAGTGTTAACAGTCGCACCTGCGACATATCGGTGCCGCCACTGTTCTCTGATGGTGTACTGATTGCACTTTTGGTGATCTTTGATTGTGACCCCAAGCGCCTTTGCATCAATGCCTGTTTCTTCCAGTAACTCTCTGTAAGCCGTTTCAATCGGCAACTCTCCGGGATCAACGCCACCCGTCACAGATTGCCAGAAACCGGGATCATCTGCGCGTTGTAGCAGTAAAAATTCGTTGTGAGTAGTATAAATGACGACAAGAACGGAGTGAGGTAGTCTGAGTGTCATAAGTGGCCGCTGTACTATTTTTACTAAATTTACCCAAAAGTAA
Organism: Pseudoalteromonas sp. XMcav2-N; assembly: GCF_024124545.1. Taxonomy (GTDB): domain Bacteria; phylum Pseudomonadota; class Gammaproteobacteria; order Enterobacterales; family Alteromonadaceae; genus Pseudoalteromonas. The sequence goes on along the minus strand of NZ_JAMXSF010000010.1, from coordinate 149,863 downwards.
GTCAGTTTGGCAAGTACAAGGTTACAGGCAAAAAAAAAGGCAGGAAACATCCTGCCCAACCTCCAATAGCAACAAAACTGTGCCAGGAAATACCCAATAAACCAACATCCTTGTTGGTAAGCTCTACTTCTCGGGAGTTCATTTGGAATGACTCGTGTGATAAGCCATGCCCTAAGGAACGACTTCATGCTATCGCAGTGTTTTCCAAATGTAAACACATAAATGAGATATTTCATATTAATATTTTTATATTGTGTGTTTTTGTCTATTTTTTATCAGTAAAATTATGATCTTCCTGTTTTGTGTGTGATTCAGGTAAAAATGACGCTTTCTTTCATTGTTAACATTTGTGTTTTTTTTGTGTGTATTTTGGGGCGTTTTTTGACCGAATTGCATTAATGATAGCCAATCAGAGTTCGGTGTGTCCTCTGGTATATTAATTGTATCTGTACCATGCTTAATAAGATTGCAATTAGGTGTCACTGATTTATGCTCACAAGCTTGTTGTTTTCCGCTGCCGTCACTTTAACTCCTGCGGAGTTGTTCAAAACGTTAAACCAACTAAAAGACCTGAATGGCAAAAACCCAACGCGGGCGGTCGCTTTGTTTCGAGAGGTGTATGACAAGCTGCCTGAGGAGCCCAGTAAAGGGCTATTACAAGTTTATCTTGCCGGACTCGAGTCGAGTGTGCGGTCACATGACTCAACATCTGTGTCCGGTATAATTAACCAACTGAGTAAAGATCAGTGGCAAAGCTATCTGCATGGAGAACACATTCATGTTATTGGCTCTTTGGCCGTATATCACAGGCGTATGCACGACTACCAGTATGCGCAGCTGCTCAATGAGTGTGCGTTGAATTATGTAACAGATGATAAGCAGTACGCTCGGATTGCGAACAATTTGGCGGTGGTTTATCGCTTTACAGGTCAGCATAAAAAAGCCACAGGCATACTCAAAGACGCGATGATGCTTTCAGAAGACAGAGAGATCATTGCCAACATCAAAAACAACCTGGGTAATTTGTATTTTGATAGCAATAGTTATCGAAATGCCCAGTTGATGTATATCCGGGCATTTTTATTTCACTCAGAAACTGAACAATTTGGTCATGCCGCTGGTACGGGCCTGAATTTACTGAATACACAAATTCATTTACGTGACTGGGGTGGGTTTATGCGCTTTAAAACATCCGTCGCGACTCAGATAAATGCCAGTGGGCAGGCTGTTTTTAATGACTTCTATCGGTGGCAACTGGCGGTATTCGACACTGTGGTTGAATCACGGGTACTGCAATCGGATATGCGGGAAAAATTAATGGCCTCAATGCCGACACTAATCAATTCAGAATTAACACCTTCTATCGATCTTTATGTTCAGTTACTGGCAAATAAAGCCATTGCGGATGCCTGGTCTGCTGCAAAGGCAAAACAGCAACCCCAGCAAAATGATAAACCAGTTACAGCAAGGATTTCGTTGCGACGTTGGTGTGGTCAGGTTGAAAGTACACCCGGCCGAAATAGGGCGGCAGCGTTTTGGCAATAAAAATTTAAATTTGATAAGTTGTAAAAATATGGTTAATAATTAAGTTCCCAATTTCATATCAAACCTGATATGAGAGGGGCTATTACACATGTAAAGGAACTTAATTATGCGAACACTACACGCTTTATTGGCTATCAGTGCGGTCACTATGACCACACTGGTTCAGGCCGCAATCCCCTACAACAACACACGTTACGAATTCACTCAACCAAATGGTCAGACTGTGACCCTGTATCTGCAAGGTAATGATTACTACGCAGAGCAACGGACCGCGGACGGTCGCCTGGCTGTTTACGATGCATCACTAAAAGGCATGGCTTATGCTAAGGTCAGTGCGGATGGCGCAACGCTGGTTTCAACTGGTCACCTAGTTGAGGAACTGCACTCTGTTCATCGCCTTACTGTCAGTGAACCACAGACAGGCCTCAGTGACGCCGCGAAAGCTGCGTTAGTGGCATCAAAACGCGCGCAAATGCTGGGCAGCGATAAGCTCTCTCGTTCATCCACGATCCGTACGCAGGGGGGCGAAGAGATCAGCGGTCAGGTGAAGGGGCTGACGATCATCATCGATTTTCCGGATGAACGGGGTAGCATTTCCAAAGCGCAGGTAGAGCGCTTTTTAAACGATTTGAATTACAATGAGTTTGGTAATGCGCAGTCGGTGAGGGGCTACTTTCGATCTGTATCAGGCGATAAGCTGGATTACACCAACACGGTGACACAGTATTACACCGCGAAAAAGAACAAAGCGTATTATGCCGATTCCAGCCTGAGCTCGACGGTTCGTTCTCAGGAGCTGATCAATGAAGCATTACAATGGCTCGAATATCAGCAAGGGTTTGATTTTTTTCAGCTGACCACCAACAGCAGTAATCAAATTCGTGGCCTGAATATCTTCTATGCCGGTAACTCGGACAGCGCCTGGTCGAAGGGGTTGTGGCCCCACATGGCCAGACTCAGTCCGCGTTTTTGTGCCGATGGCGTCTGTACTGATCGCTACCAGATCACAGATATGCGCGCCAGCCTGGCGATCGGCACGTTTGTTCATGAATCGGGTCACTTAATTACCAACTGGCCAGACTTGTATGATTACGATGGTAGCTCTGAAGGATCCGTTGCCAGTTTTGGTGTGATGGGATACGGCGCCATTGGAACAACCAATCGCTATAAACCAACGCCGCCAGTGGCGCATTTCAGAGCCATTGCTGGCTGGGACACAGTAACAGAATTAAACCCCGCGATTAACGCCAATGCACCATCTGGCCGGCTAAGTCATACCTCAGACAGCGGCACTTCTTATAAATGGACGAATCCGGCCAACAGTAACGAAGCGTTTTACATCGAAGCTATACACAAGTCGGGGCAAAACTCAGAACAACTCGATCAGGGACTGGCTGTGTGGCATGTCGACATTCGTGGCAGCAACTCCAATGAATGGTATCCGTACATTCAGATGGAGCATGGTGACGGCAATCGGGACCCGGAATACAAACGCAATCGTGGTGATGGCAGCGACCTATTCGATGTAGCAGGAGAATTTACCCAGGCTTTACCTAATGCACAAACGTCTCGTGGTACCAATGCGCTGTGGTGGAACGGCAGTGATTCCGGACTCAGGATCCGCGATATTTCCGATCCGGCACAAACCATCTCTTTCACAATCGAGTCGTCCACACAACCTGAACCGGATACTTACACAGGCACTTTGAGCGATAAGCAAAGTGCGATTGAACCAAATGGCACCTGGTTTCAGTATGGCGGTGGCACCATAGGCTTGTCGTTAAGTGGTCCGGCGAGTGCTGATTTTGATTTAAAAATAGAGAAGTGGCTCAATGGCCGTTGGCAACAGGTTGCCATTTCCGAATCACCCACTTCCACGGAGTCGATCAATTACAGTGCATCATCTGGTTATTATCGTTTTGTGGTCTATTCCTACTCAGGCGCGGGCAGCTACACACTTCGTGTGAGTAAATAGACGAAAAGAGGTAATTAGACGTGCCTGGGAAAACTGGCCAGGCACGTCCGCGCTTAGTCGGCCATATTGGGTAAAAAAACCGCATAGTTTTACCATGACTTTGAAATCTCAGGCTATGCTTAACACAGCAATATAAAATGCTGTAGGAGCGATACCACTTCGTGTCTAGTGTTTTGCCATATCCTGGGCGAGTACTTCTGACTACTTATCTGATGTAAGTGTTTTACTTGTATTACTAAGACACTTGTATCGCTGCTAGCAGCAGAGCGAAAGCCTTACACTGGCGAGACATGTCAGCGATTTGGTAGCTGTCGTACTCCAGGGATATATAGCACTTGAGAACTTTACCGTCAGATAGAACAAGGTGAAATCATGTGCAACTCCTCGCTCAGAGCCCCATCTTTGCTATTGCGGGCTCTGCCTATACTACTCTGTCCGGCTCTGGTCGTGGCTGAAACACCCACCGATACCCAAAGCAATGAGCAAAGCGCCATCGAGACCATCACAGTAACGGGCTCGCGGATTAAACGCTCTGTTCAGTCAGAGAGCGCATCTCCTATATCAAGTACTGAGCTGAGTGACCTGACGGATATTGGCGCCAATAATGTCAGAGATCTCATCGAAGTATTGCCGTTTAATGCAGGCTCGCAAAACAACTCAGATAATTTGTCGCAAAACTTCACCGCGGGCACCTCGAACGTCAATCTCCGGGGGCTGGGTGTATCTTCTACGCTGGTGCTGCTAAACGGTATCAGGCAGGTCACATCCGCAGTGGTAACCGATCAGGGGGCAAGCTTTGTTGATACCGCCTCCCTGGTGCCAACCCTGGCGATCAAACGAGTTGAAATACTCAAAGATGGCGCATCTGCTATTTACGGCTCTGATGCGGTTGCCGGGGTTGTGAATTTTATCACCCGTGATGATATGGAAGGCACTGAGATCCAGTATGAGTATCGGACACGCTGGAGCGATGGAGATCAGGAGGACACCAAAATAGACTTTGCCCATGGGGGTTATGTTGGCGACACCGGTCACATGCTTTTTGCCGTCAGTTTTCTTGAGCGTTCCAGCTTATTACTCGACGAAGTAGATTGGTTACAGCCCGCCACCAGTAGTTTTGGCAACCCGGGTAGTTTTGTTATTCCTTCTCTTGCGGACGAGAACAATCCCAACGGCCTGACGGTTGCAGATCCAAACTGTGTGCAAAATGGTGGGATTTTCTCCGAAGGGTCGAATGGCAACTCGTTTTGCTTGTTTGATTTTGGCCCGCAGATCACCGCAGTGCCGAACGAAGACAGATTGCAAGCTTACGCTCGTGCATCCTGGGACTGGAGCGATACAACACGCTTATGGGCTGAGTTTGGTTATGCAAGAAATAAAATAACCCGGGAAGTGTCGCCCAGCTTTCCCGTACTTAATGCGCCCAGCGTGCTGGCCAGTCACCCCGATAACCCCTACGGCGAAGATATTTTCTTCAGAGGTCGCCCCTATGGTGTGGGGAAACCGACCGAAATCAATTACTACGACCATACTACATCGCGCTTGGCGATGGGCGGAGATGGTGAATTAACCGAGGGTATTTACTGGCAGTTTTCGTTTGTTGCCGCGGCAAACGACGCCATACTGAACCCCAGAGATGTGATCACAGATAACTTCCAGGCTGCCTTGCATGGTTTCGGGGGGACTAAATGCAACGGAGCCTCTCAGGCTGGGCTGGGGGAGTGTTTCTACTTCAATCCTTTTGATCCGAACGACCCTGACAATGAGCGACTGAGAGACTACATCATCGGTGACTATATAGGCGACGCTGAATCAGAAATGCGTGTCTATGAACTGGTCATAACCGGCGAATCTTTGTTTGAAGTGGGCGGGGGAGATGTAGGTTACGCGCTTGGCATGCAGTATCGCGATGAATCTATCAATAATGTCTACGACTCCTTCACTCAGCAAGATAGCTTTGCTTTTTTGATTGGCAACCAGAATTTTTATGGGGAACGTGACGTAAAAGCGCTGTTTGCTGAAGTCCTTGTGCCAGTGACACTCGACTTAGAAATAGGTGCAGCTGTACGCTACGAAGATTATGGCGAGTTTGGCGGTGACACTACCAATCCAAAGGTCTCCTTCTTGTGGCTGGCCAATGATATGTTTTCGTTCAGGGGAACCTATAGTACCTCTTTCAGAGCGCCTTCTGTGCATCAACTTCAGGGCGTACAGACAAACTTTGCCAATATAACTGATCCTGAGGACGGGTCCACAACCTTTGGCGGCAATAGAACAGTGGGAGACCCCGACTTAGTACCGGAAACCTCACAGGCGGTTAATCTTGGCTTGACATTCTCTGCTGATGAGTTGTCTGTGGATGTTGACTATTGGGACTTTTCTTTTGAGGATGTGCTAACACGAGAGAGTCACCAGGCAGTGGTCAATGCCAACCCTAATGACCCAAGCCGGGTGATCCGCACCTCTGCCGGTACTATTTCCATCGTCAATACCAAATTCATCAATGCTGAGGCCATTGATACTTCTGGTTTGGACATCAGCGCCACCACCCTTTATCGCTCCGATATGGGGGATTTCAGGCCACAACTTAAAGCCACCTATTTGCTGAGCTACGATTTGATGGATGCGTCCGGGAATACCAGTGATGGACTGGGTAAACTCAACCGCAATACGGTGGGCAATCCGGCTCCACGGTTAAGGGGAAGCATAGGTCTTAACTGGTCTGATGGTGAGCACAGTGCCAACGTATACCTGCGTCATGTTGCCAGCTATGAAAACGACGTCAGCGGGGAGTCTATTGGCTCTTTCAATACCTTTGATTTGCAATACAGTGTCAATCTTGGCGAGGTTATCAGAGATGACTCCGAAACCCGGCTTATTGCAGGAGTCGTCAATGCAACTGACGAGGATCCACCCTTTGTGAGTATTGCGGGCAGCTATGACCCCAGAACCGGCGACCCAAGAGGGCGTCGGGCATACATTAAGATTCAGCTGAGTTTTTGAACTATGGCCAGGTGTTTACATAAGTCACTGTATCGGTCTCACTACTCAGTTGCTGGTTGGGTGATACAAACCGCGCGACGGGAGACGGAATAACTATGGCCTGTCGGGTGTTACTTCACTTCGTTGCATTGTTGTGTTTGCTGGGGGCCAGCCTACCCGAGGAGCGTGTAATCAAACTCGTGACGCTGGAATACCCGCCCTATGAGTTTCAGGGGAAAAATGGCCCCAGTGGTATTGCCGTTGAACTGGTACGGGAAGTGTTCAAACGCATGGAGCAGCCCTATACGATTGAAATTTTACCCTGGGGCAGGGCCATCAGAGAAGTCGAAACGGGCCGCTACGATGGTATTTTCACTATCTATAAAACTCCGCAACGACTCAAGTTTTTAGATTACGCGGACGAAATATTGATAGAACAGTCTATTGCGCTGTTTACCCTGAGGAAAAATAATATTCACTTTGATGGTCGGCTCAACTCTCTGGCACCTTACCGGATAGGTGTGATGCATAAAGTAAGCTATGGATCTGAGATCGATAAGGCCATCCGCACCGGCGTATTTGAGAGTGTGGTGACGACAGATACAGGTCGCAGGAGCTTTGAGCTGCTGCTTGCCGGCCGTGTTGAGGTGGTGATAATCAACAAACTGGGAGCGCTTGAGATCATCAAGCAGCTTGGTATTGAAGAGCTAGTTGCTGAAGTCCCCAGCTATCGCTACGAGATACCGAGCTTTATCGCATTTTCCATGGCCAAAGCCCTGGATAAAACCAGGCTGGAAGTTGAGCAAACTCTGCGGGAAATTAAAAAAGACGGGACGTACGATAAAATCCTGCGGGAGTATCTTAAACACTACAACAAGGAAGAATCCATATACGATACGTCGCCGCAAACCGGCAAAGACGTCGAAGAGCGCTCCTAGAGCAGCGCAATAAAGAGGCCGAACAGCATGAAACTCAAAATAAAATCTAGGCTCATCTTGTTGTCATTGATCCCTGTGATCATCATCTCATCGGTTGTGACCCTGATTACTTATCTTGAGGCCAAAAAACTCAATGAGGTGCAGGTTGACCTGAGCCGTAAAGAGATGATGCGGATGAAACGCGTTGAGCTCAAAGCGTATCTGGAAATTGCCAAATCAGCATTAACTCCTTTGATGCAAGGCGACCATCCACAATCAGATGCCATTGCACTCCTTAAGAACATTAAGTTCAGTGGCAGTGGCTATTTGTTTGGCTTTAAACCCGACGGTACGCGGGTTATGCAGGGGGACAGCGATCAGGGAATTGGTAAAAACTTTATCGATTTACAAGACAAAAGAGGCAATTATCTGGTACGGGATATTATTAATTCTGCAAAAACAGGTGATGGCTACTCCGTTTACTATTTTCCCAAGCTGGGTCAGACTGAGCCTCTGCCCAAGCTGGCTTATAGTATCTATATTGCCAAATGGGACATGGTCGTGGGCACGGGCTTTTATACCGATGATGTCGATGCATTGGTTAAGTCAATGCGAGATAAGAATGAAATCCAGCTTTACGAGAGCATTACCAATATCTTGTTGTTCACGCTAGTAGTATCCGTTGGCGTTGCAGCCCTGGGCCTGATCATCAGTAAGAGCATTACAGTACCCTTATCTAAGTTTGAAGACACCATCCATATTTACGCGGCAAGAGATGCCGATTTAACGGTACGCATTCCGGATTTTACCGTTCCTGAGTTTGACAGTCTGAGTCGGGATTTTAATATTTTCTTAGGACAGCTTCACGAATTAATCAAAAAGGTTGCGAAGCTGACCAATGAGGTTGTTGATGAAACCCAGCAAATCTCTTCGGCCTCCGGAAATATCAATTCCATTTTGCTTCGCCAGCAGTCAGAAACCGAGCTGATTGCGACGGCAATGACGCAGTTAACAGCATCGGCAGAAGAAATCTCGCGCAATGCTAACGAGGCAGCAAACTCAGCTAAAAATGCCGATGGCAGCGCCAAAGATACCCGTCACTCTGTTGATGAAGCGATGAACTCGGTGAATACTTTAGCGCAAAAGCTGGATGAAGCCAGTGGTGTTATCTCTAAACTGGAAGGGGATGTTCAGGGGATCTCTGGATCTTTATCTATCATTCAGGAAATTGCTGAGCAGACCAACCTGCTGGCGCTGAATGCAGCCATTGAAGCGGCACGCGCGGGAGAGCAGGGGAGAGGGTTTGCCGTGGTTGCCGATGAAGTGAGAGAGCTGGCTACCCGGACACAAAAAAGTGCAGCTCAGATCCTGAGTGTGATTAACACGCTGACAGACGGCTCAAAAGAAGCGGTGCGTGCCATGGATTCGAGCAAAAGCTGCAGTGCTATCACCGTTGACAAGGCTGCATCTGCAGCCGAGTCGCTCAAGCAGATAGTGCTGTTTATCAATGAAATTATGAATGTGAATGAACACATTGCCGATGCGACGAAAGAGCAAAACATCGTAGACAAAGAAATATCGGAGCGGACGGAGTCCATTTCGCAGCACAGTAAAGAGTCTGTCTCAATCGGTACCGAAAACTTAGCGATCAGCACCAATCTTAGCGAAAAAGCGGCAGAGCTGGCAGCCATCGTGAATCGTTTCAAAATTTAAGTGAGGTGAGTTAAGTGGATACCAAAGTACCTGTCAGGAAAGCGTGAACCATGCTAAAGAAAATACAAAACCTGGGGCCAGGTGTGATTGTGACCGCAGCCTTTATCGGACCCGGCACAATTACCGCCTGTACGTTGGCTGGCGCTCAATTTGGATATGCTTTGCTGTGGGCATTGGTGTTTGCAACCATAGCAACGATTATTTTGCAGGAAATGTCGGCTCGGGTGGGAATCGTGACACAAAAAGGATTGGGCGAGGTGATCCATGAGTCGTTACGAGAATCTGTCTGGAAATGGCCGCTCTTTGCTTTGATTATTGTGGCTATCTGTATTGGCAACGCCGCCTATGAAGCGGGTAATTTGGTGGGCGCTGCGCTGGGTATTGAGGCTATTTCTACCCCAGGTAAGTGGGTATTCAGAGGATCAATTATTGCTTTAACTGCCCTTGGTGCGGTGATTTTAATGCTCGGAACCTATAAGCAAATTGAGCGCATTCTCATCGCGCTGGTCTCGATTATGGCGCTGGCATTTGTGATCACTTTCTTTTTGGTGGGCCCAGATCTGACAGCGTTGTTCAAAGGATTGGTGACACCTCAGTTACCTGAAGGGTCTTTACTTACAGTCATCGCGCTGATCGGAACAACGGTGGTGCCCTATAATTTATTTTTACATGCGTCAGCGGCAAAAACGCATTGGTCGGATCCTAACGATATTCCTCAAGCGCGTACTGATACCGCAATTTCAATTGGTCTGGGTGGCCTGATTGCGATATTGGTGACGTCAACGGCTGCAGCCAGCATTTTTACGCTTGGCCTGAGCGTCAATAACGCCGTGGATATGGCCAAGGTGTTTGAGCCCTTGTTTGGAAGTTTGTCTAAATACCTGCTGGGCGTTGGGCTTTTTGCTGCGGGGTTGAGCAGTGTGATAACCGCGCCATTGGCAACCAGTTACGTGGTATCTGAGCTGCTGCAGTTGAACACTGAGGTGGATGGCAAAGCATTTCGTCTGATCAGTGTGACTATTATAGGGATTGGGGCAGTGCTTTCCATGGCTAATATAAAACCCATAGAGATCATTTTACTTGCCCAGTTTGCTAACGGACTATTGCTGCCGGTTATTGCAGGCTTCCTGCTCTATGTTATGAATAATACGCGGATGTTAGGGCAATACTCAAATACGCAAGTTTCAAATATTCTCGGGTTTTCAGTGCTGATTTTCACTGCAATGCTGGGCATTCGATTAATAGGAAAGTCACTGGGCTGGATTTAACACCCAATAACTTTTGTTTGAACCGTTATAATTGCACGCGGTTTAAACCTCTCATTTTTTGTGCGCCCATAGTAATCATCATTGTGATGATTAAAAGGCCGCTTAATGCTAGCGCGACAGTATCGCATTTTTGCCTGTAACCTCTTTAAATACATGGCAAAGATATACGATGCTGTCGGCTTCTGTTGCAAAATTATTGGGCAAGCTGTGCTTTTAAGTATGTCACGGCGGCTTCCAGTTGGTTATCTTGCTGTGCTCTTACACTGTCAATAGTTCTGGGGACCAGCATGTCTATTTCAACGCCCACGTTTATAAGGGGATCACCATTGAGGCGGTTAGCGAGCATATTGGTGAATACAAAGATGTGCTCCAGAGCCAGCTGATGTGAGAAGTTAAAAAAGTCAGCTTCAAAGATCTCTCCATTAATACCGGATGTCGGTTCGCCGAGTACTTTCAGGCCACCGCTTCGCGCAAATACCAAAGCATGCTCATTTTGACTCTGGCTTTCCCGTGAAGCCAGAACTATCGCTGGAATGTTTAAAGAGTTGCTATCGACACGAATAGTCTGTGACAGGTTTTGTACGAGAGTGTCGCTCTGATCTGGGGCGCCCTGCCAAAAATAGGTGAGTGTGTTGTTAATGGCATCACGTTGGATAAACCAACTCAGCACGCCTTGCCAACCACGCCAGCTGGTTGGGTATTGCCGTAAATCTAGTACCACCGCTTTGGCATCACTCAACTGGGCTTTCAGGTCTCCAAGGGCTTGTTGTTCGACATTGTAGACATTGACCCGATAAATACTATCACCCAGGTGCTCAAGTATATCGCTGCTCGTTGGTACGTATCGCATGCCGTTGAACGAGAGTAAGCCTTCAAGCTGTATCGGTGTGACAGTTTGCTGAACCTCGCTGCCATCTGGTTTTTTGAGCTGATACACAATGGGCGCATCAGATTTTTGATACAGGTGCTTTCGTGCTACCCAGTTAAGCCGGTGTAATTGATTTCGCAGTGAAGTGGTTGCGCGGCTTTGCAGATAAGCATGAACAGGTTCTCCATCAATTGAGATGATTTCGTCGCCTATCTCAATATTTGACGTATTTTTTTCTTCTGTCCGGGTGATCACCGCTTTCCCTTCCACAAGTTCGAATAGGAAGGGCATATAGTAACGATAAGGCTGGCGTTCAGGAGCCGGCAACGCGATCGAAAGGTGATTGTCATTGAGTTTTGTGAACTCTGTGTATATTTGAGACTCTCGCTGAGTATGACTGGGTTCAGTACAGGCTGTGAGGAGTGGTTTTAAACTCTGTGACCAGTTGACTTCCACCTGTTGAAAGTAAGGCCAGAAGTGCTGGATCATAGCCCACATACCAGAAACCGTAGCCATGCATATTTCCGGTTGCGCGAACGCTTCTTCCAGTTGCCAGCGACCTAACCGGGAGAATGTTTCACCTGATAACGGCGTCTGCACAGGCAGGTACAAAGGGAAATACAAGGTTTGCTGATCATAGGCTTGCGTTGTATATGGGTTACTTGGCAGATACGCCCGATTACTTAGTGAAGCATAGGTGCCCGACAGTAAGTTTCTGTCATAGGTGACCTGAGAAAAGGGCGCATTTTGCTGCCAGGCTGCAACCTGAGTCTGTTGCTCCAATGCAGGTAACTGATTTTGCGCGGTTGTGATGTACGGTGCAATTTGACGCAGTAACTCAATCCCTTTATCTGAGCGTTCATCCTCATTGGTCTGACTTAATTCGACAATACTCTCAGCAATAAAAAGCGGCCAGTCTGAATCCTTAACCTCTTCAGAGGGATAAAAATATTGCACCGAATGTGCGAGAGTTACAAAGTCTTCTATGTCGTCTATCAGGGCTTCATTGAATGTTACGGCAGGACGGGGCTGAGGCGCGCTGGGCAGACGCGTGTTATCGGGTGGTGTTCCCCGACTGACTTCGGAGGAAGTATCTTGATTTTCACTATTTCCGCCACCTCCACAGGCTACCAGGCAGAGGCTTATACATATAAAAAACAGCTGACGTCGCATGATGCATTTTCCTTATTTTTATCTTTATCAGGTACGAAGCTAGCGTTAATTTGAACGTATGTAAACCACCACTCAGGGATTGATCTTTGAGAGCATCAGGTCACTGTCGGTGTTTTTCCAGTGCGAATAATAATAAATAAGGGCGTTTTGCCCGGTATAGAAAGCACTGCTCACAAACTGGGCTGAATCAGGCAGCGGCCGCTGAGTAAGCAGGGTGAGCTGGTGGTTAAACTCAAGCAGCTGAGGAGTATCCGAAGCCGCTATCTGTACCAGAATACGCTCATCCACGGAGAAGGCGTGGCGTATTTTTCCGCTATCGGGTTGCCAGCGATGACCGGCAGATGTACTGAGTGTATTATCGTGCCAATATACTTGAAACGCCGAGTCTGCATAGACAAGGTGCCCAGAGCCGGGCAGCAACTTCACGTCACCGGAGTGGATTTCATAGCTCACTATATTGGCTTGCCCGGCATCGGCAAGGTAAAGCACCTCGGACTTTGACTGTTCAGAGGTTTGCCAGTATTCGACTCTGCTGATCTGTTGCCCAACAGCTAACTCTGAAAGCTCACGCGTCGCCGGGGTATACTCATAGACCTTGTTGTCAGCAGCAAACACCAGCCGGTTATTTGATGGATGCCAGATAGCGCGTGAAATAAAATCTTCTCTGAGAGGGTTAGAAAAAATAACGTCGGGGTGGGTGTGGTGATCTGTCAGATAAAGCTGAGGGTAACCGCTGCGATTCGAAACAAATACCACACGACGGCCGTCAGGTGACACTGAGGCAAGGTAGTCTTCATACTTACTGTCAATGAGCGCTGTGTCTGGATTACGGCTGCTAAACACCTTGATATTCTGACGCACCTGAGTGCTGAGAAGCTTGTCCTGAAAAATGTCCGCATTGGCGACGCCTGTAGATAAATCATGCTCAACAGGCACGAGCTGGTTATCGGCTGAGAGTGTAAATATTTCAGGCTTTAAGCTGTCCAGCAACACCAGCGTTTGCAAGCGCTCAGCCCATGCCAGTTTATAGAGCCCATCAAGTTCTGAATGTACGGGGGTGACAGTTTTGAGCTCAGGTTCAATCTTCGCCAGTGTGCTGTTGGATTTATGTTCAAACAATGAAATATAAAGGGCATCAGGAGCAGCGGCCAGATCCACCACTCGTTGTGTTTCAGACAGGGGCATCAGCGTCGTTAACTCAAAGCTGACCAAGTTGAGCTGCACAATCGCAGTACCCAACCCGCCGACTTGATCAGAAGACGACGTATTGTGTAATTGATGTGCAACAAAATAGAGCGCAGAACCGGGCCCCTTATGCAGGTGGCTAATATCACTCAGATGCTCGATTGTCGGGAGGCTTTGCTGAGATTGAACGCCAGATTGTGTTAGCGTATATCTTGTCAGCTTTACTCCATCAGAATCTGCCAGTGCAACTATCAGTTGCTCGTTCGTAAGCCATATAAAATCGCGGATCTGATTATCGGTTACGTACAGGTCCTGAGTCGGCTTTTTAAGTTTCCTGACAATCAGGTTAGTTTGTTTATCAATCCCCTTGCGCAGAAAGGCAATGGCCTCCCCATCAGGCGAAAACTGACCTCCAAACTCAGCCTCAGAAGTGAAGGTAAACGGTTGGGTCGAGGAGATAGATGCCGCTGGTTTGGAATAAATATAAGTAATAATAACAGAGAGTAACAGGGAAACTGTGATTGCATATATGATTGCTCTGGACGGTATTTCAGAGCGGGTTTTGGGCTGTGAAATTCTGGCTTCCAGGCTGTAACCCTGTTTGGCATGAGTAAAGATGATCTTGGGTGACTTGCTGCTGTCCCTGAGCGCCTTTCTTAGCAGTGCGATCAGACGTTGTAACGAACTGGGTGAAAAAACACGACCGGGCCAGACTGCTTCATACAGGGTCTCTTGTGCAACCACTGTACCGGACTTTGCAGCAAGTACACATAATAAGGCCATTGCTTTTGGTTCCAGCGTGTTAACACCGTCCGGGTGCTGCACCTGATTACGCAGAGGGTCAATGACTATGTCGTTTATTGCAAAAGCGTTAGTGAGTTTTTCCATGTTTAACTTATTGATTTATATGACCTAAGAAATTCCTAAGGTAAAAATTAGGGCGACTGCATCGCCCCTGTATGTGTTTCATGCTCTATTGCGCTACGCAGTCGGTGTGAATGGTCAAACCGGAATTTGCCCTCAGTAGGTGCTTTCGTGCATTCACATCATTGCACCTGTTTGTGTACTCATGCGGATGAGTATTTAAGCGCTTTTTAATAATAAATACAATGGAGTAAATGGAAATGAAGCAAGTTTGCTTAGTACTATTGTTACTTTTGTCTGGCGTATCCTGGAGCAACGACAGAGACATAGAGATACCGATCAGTTCAAAGGTGTTCAAACAACAACGGACAGTGCATATCTCTTTGCCAACAGGCTATTTTAGCAGGGAAAACAAAGCGCGGCGCTATCCGGTACTTTACCTGACCGATGCCAGCGCACAGTTAGAGCATGCTGCCAGTATGATCCATTACCTGCAAGGTGGTATTTCTGAGATGATAGTTGTAGGGATTGAAACGCGTTCTCGAAGTCGGGATTTGAGTCCGTACGGGGATAACGGGCAGGTTATCACTAATCCGGAGCAACATCAGCTGCTTACCTTTATTCGCACTGAGGTTATGCCGCTTGTTGAACAGCGCTATCGAACCAACTCATTCGATTTACTCAGCGGGCACTCTCTGGGCGGCTTATTTACCTTGTACAGTATGTTGTCGGCTTCAGAGTTATTCGATGTCTACATTGCGCTATCACCGGCTTTGGGCTGGGGGAGTAGTAATTTCCTGCCTTTTGTTGAACAGCATCCACAACGACTAAAGCTGGATAAAACGCTCATCATCTCGACGGAGGGAGATACACCATTCGAACAACAAATTCCGAACTTTATTCGCCTGAGAAAGAATCTGGATGTACATGCCGGACCCAAGCTGAACTGGCATGCTGATATCTATGAGGCAGAAGATCATATGACCATAGCACATATTGGCTTGTATGATGCTGTGCGTTACGTTTTTCGTAACTGGTGGATCACCGGTGAGCAGATCAAAGGAGACAAACGCCAATTTGATAAGCACTATCAGGGGTTGTCTGACCGTCTCGGCTATCAGGTGGTGCCTGAGTTTAATGAACTTTGGGGGTTGAGTAATTATCTGGTTGTTAAAGAGTATTTGGAAGAGGCCGAGTACATCGTGAACAAATGGATTGACTATTATCCACACACTGCCGAGCCTTACGGCATGTTGAGCCGGGTGCTGATGGCCAAAGACTCGCCGCAGTTGGCGATAGAAGCAGTAAATAAGGCAATAAACTTGTCTGTGGATGATGCATCTCAGCTGGCCTGGCTAAAGAAGCAAAAGACTAAAATCCAACAAGCATTATGATATGAGAAAAACAGCCGGAAACCCATAAGATGAGTTACCGGCTGGTGTCGATTCAGAACTCAGTTATTGACACTCATTGACCAGAGTCTTAGTTAAAAACTGATTAACCTGATTTTGTACATCGCGGTTAAAGCTGTAATGGCCGCCTGGTAATTCAAGATGTTGATATGGATAAGAAAAATCTGCTTTTTTGAGCGAGGCTATGATCTCTTGTGCCATATAATGAGAGGGCCAGATTTCATCTTGCCTGGCAGAGACCAGCAGTACCGGGCCATTAGTTTTTTCTACCGGGATCCGCGCTGCGTTCAACGTCTTGGTGTCAGCCCTGTCTAGTGCTGCAGAAAATGCGGGTGTGTAACTTCCGGTGACCACGCCTTTTTGCATATGCCAGGAAAGTAAAGGTGCATTAACGTAAGGGAGCGGCGATCCGTTAAGCTGCCAGCCCGGCTCAGAAGACAGTGTCTTTACAGCGTTCCAGCTAACGTGACTTGGCATAACGGCAACCGCATGGTTGATATGCTCAAAATGACTGGCCAATAGCAGCGCCAACTCAGCCCCTTTTGAGAAGCCATACACGGCAATACAGTTTTTGTTAATGCCCGGATGCTCTGCGAGTTTGCTAATACGGCTGGCGATGTCATCCAGTGGCAGTGAGATCTGCCGTTGCGGTGTGCCCGGCGTGCCATAATAAGCCAAAGAGGCAACCGACATACCGTGCTTATGAAAGCTATCTATGAGCGGTTTAAAATGTGGCTGAGCCAGTGTGTTTCCGCCCTCGCTGCCACCGAGCAGAATGACCAATGGATGAGGCTGACCGTCTTCGATAAAGTGATGCTTTACATCAGGGTCGGTGGACGATGTGCAGGCACTAAGCAGCCCTACCATTAAAATTGGCATTGCAAATTTCATAGAATTTTCCTGTGTTTATTATTGTCAGATATGAAATTGAGTGGACAGGGTCTACTCAAGGGTTAAAGCTGTAATTTTTGGCGAAGGAGTTTGGCCCCACTGCGGCTACTGAACACTTGTTGTTCACTTTGAGTTAATCTGATCAGATAACCTCCGGTTACCCAGCGCTCTAAGGCACTAATACTGAGTTTGTTAACTATGGCATTGCGGTGAATGCGAATAAACTCATCGGGCAGGGTGTCCATCAGTTCTTCCAGCGTTAAGTCTATGGGATATGACTGTGTGCCGCTGTAGGCAATGGCATGGCCATGCTCTAATTTAATGACTTCTATCTGGTTTGCTTCTACGCGTGTTACCTTATCGCCCACTTTACTGGTCAGTACGAGAGGTTCGATATTTGGCGAAAGTTGCGCCTGAACCCGAGACAGCGCCAGAGCGAGCCGTTCGTTGGTGTAGGGTTTGAGCAGGTAATCAGTTGCGCCCAGTGTAAAAGCATCTACAGCAAACTTGCAGTAGGCCGTGGTAAAAATAATCTGGCCTTTAAAGCCTGCATTTTTTAATTCCTGACTGAGTTGTATTCCATTGAGCCCTGGCAGGTTGATATCAAGAAAAACCAAATCGATAGAATGTTGCCGGAAGCTGCGCAAAAAGTTTTCCGGTTCCTCACCGTGATAAACAAGCTGATAGTCACATAACTGAGTTAACTGTGCTTTGAGTTTAACAAAGGCAGGCTGTTCATCTTCGATGATCGCAATATTCAGCATGGGAGCTCCTGTAACACAAACTGCGCCCTGGCGCCGCCATTTGGTTGGTTGGAAAGAGTCAGCTTAGTGTTGGCCTCCAGCTCGAGTCTTGACCGGGTGATTGCCAGTCCAAGGCCCGGTTTGACACCGCCAAGTAAAATCTCTGGCCCAAAGCCGACGCCATTGTCGTAAACAGCGATAGTGGGGCGACCAGCTGCAAAGTGCGCATGAATGGTCACGCACAGAGGCCGCCGGTTGCCATGTTTTATGGCGTTTTCAATAAGTGGCTGTAACACCATGGCGGGTAGAGGCGCACTTAGCAGCGCTTCATCAATGTCAAATGCGACCTGCAGATTATTGCCAAACCGACATTGCTCGATTTCACACCACTGATGGAGCATCAACAATTCATCCGATAAGGAAACGACGCCAGACGACTGATGGTCCGAAATAGCGTGTTTGAGCGAGTAGCGCAGTATCGCTGACAGGTTGTGCACCAGCGTTTCGGCCTGACCCGGGCTGGACTGTACTAAGGCCGCTATAGTATTCAAGCTGTTAAATAAAAAGTGTGGGTTGAGCTGACTGTGAAGTACTTTTATTTCAGCCTGCTGACGCAGCAACTGCTCATCTTTTAAGTGCTTTCGGGTGAGGTAAAATTTTACCAGTAATAGTATTGCGCTGCTCCAGGGCAGAGCGATGATAAGTGCATCACTAAGCATAAAGGCAGGTATGCCCAGCAAGTGTGCTCTGAGTGCCCCAAATATCCATCCTCCAGCGGCCATGCTCAGATAGAGGGAGAAAAATTGCAGCATCCAGTGCGTTATTTTTGCCCTTTGTATCAGTACATAGCCCAAAATCATGGGTAGCCAGTACATAAAGAGAACGGCACTGACGGACGAAAGAACAACAGGAAGTGAGAGTGCAGCAGCGCGTTGTGCCCAGTCGGTAAAGCTAATAGACAGACTCACCATGGCAATAATGGTTAATGCGCCGAGCTGCTCATTGCGCTGTAAAGAAACTACTGACATCTCAATCTTCCAGGTAAAAATCGTGTGGACATCTTACCCTAAATAGAGACTCGTGCAGCAATAAGCCAAGTGAATTGTCATTTTTGCTGGCTGAATGGCACAAAGCCATCAAGTCCTAAGCATAGTTTGCCAGGATCATGATGGCTGAGCGAGGGAACCTGTTAGCGGAAAATCCGGCTGGTGGCAGCGCCTGTGCTGGCGGTATCTATACCGTACAGCGCTGAGACGCCTTGGGCGACAGGGGTCATAGGAAATGTCTGGGCCACGTTGGCGTTATGTGCTGCGTTAGACAACGCCTGGCTTGTTGCAAGCATAAAGTTACCCGTGGCAACTGCCGGCGCATCACCAAGCACTTTGGTATTGACTTGAGAAACTGAATCCGTGATCTGACTGTTTACAGCGGTAGGAAATGCCATGCGTTTGCTTCCTTCTAGGGCCTTTATCATTTTTGTGACTATAGCTCAGCTTTAAAATTAGCTCGATTACAGCTGATTACAGAGTATGTACATCAGCTAGTTGCACAAACATCATTATTCCTCATGTGAGTACAATTTACATTTATAGCGGCAGTCCTTATGATACTCACTTGCAACTGATTATCATTACTATCTTTTGGGGCCTTGTGTGGTACATAAAATACTCTTAATCGAAGACGACAGTACATTAAGCGCCTATCTGGCTGATTTATTGCGCAAGGCGGGCTACCACACCGATCAGTGCTTTGACGGTGAACGCGGACTTGAAGTGGCAAGGACTCAGCAGCACCACCTGATCCTGCTGGATAAAATGTTACCTAAACTTGATGGGGTGACTTTGCTCCAAAAACTACGCGCATCGAGCCAGCAGCCAGTGATCATGGTTTCCGCTAAAGGTGCAGAGGAAGAACGGATTGTGGGCCTCAGTCACGGTGCGGATGATTATGTAGCAAAGCCGTTTAACGCAACGGAGTTATTGCTGAGAATTGAGCGCCTGTTAAAGCGCAGTCACGGTAATACTGCACCCATCACTCAGTCTGAAATTACCGTGGATGGTCTCACGCTGGCACTACATACACAGTCTATTATGCTGCATGGAAAACCACTGGATTTTACGCCGATCCAGTTCAAACTGCTGTGGGCACTCATGTCACAGCAAAATACCATAGTCCCTAAAGCTGATCTCTATATGTCGGTACTGAACAAAAAGCTTGGCGCATACGATCGCAGTCTGGATATGCATTTAAGCCGGGTACGCAGAAAGCTCAATGATGCCAACTGGTTTGGCGAGCGACTGCAAACGGTGCATGGCCAGGGGTACTGTTTTAAATGAAGCGCACATTTCTATGGAAATTATGCCTAATTGTGGCAACGGGTTTAGTGGCATTTTTCTACCTGTTACATGCTCTGACATTAAAAACCGAAGAAAGCATGAGCATGATTGCAAAAGCGGATCGTGCAGAGCTGACGCAGTGGCGCATCAAGTCTGAGCAACTCTACATGGCTAATAATACTCAGGCACTGAATGCCTGGTTAGCGCAACTGATGGCGGAAGAATCGACCTGGGCATCGGTCGCTAGTTTCAGGGCGATCCACCTTGCCGGAGAACCGATAGACAAAGACATTGTCGGCACTTACCATTTTGGGCGCAGTATAGAGTGGAAAATTCATCTCTATTTTTCCGCAAATCCGGTGATGGAATTACCCTTTGAGCACAGCAATGCCAGCTTGCTGATAAAGCTACCCAGCAGGATGCGCCCTGGTACATACTGGGCAACCACCAAGTTTTTACTTCAGGTCCTGATCCCGATGGGGGTGTTAGCTGTGCTGTCAGTATTACTTTATCAGCACATTATTACTCCATTACGCAAACTGGACAGTGCCACATCGGCATTTAGTCGGGGTAACTTTAAGGTCAGACTGGGCAGATATTTGGGAAAACGTAACGATGAGTTTGCCCACCTGGCTGCCACCTTTGACCAGATGGCGGCCAAAATTGGTGAGTTGATCGCCAGTCAGCGACAGCTTATTG
Organism: Pseudoalteromonas sp. XMcav2-N; assembly: GCF_024124545.1. GTDB lineage: Bacteria > Pseudomonadota > Gammaproteobacteria > Enterobacterales > Alteromonadaceae > Pseudoalteromonas. The sequence goes on along the minus strand of NZ_JAMXSF010000010.1, from coordinate 129,292 downwards.
CCGATCTGTCTCATGAGTTACGCACGCCGCTTACTCGTCTCGACATTGCGGTAGAGGGTTTTGAAGTGGATGATGCTCAGACACACCTTGCACGGATCGCGCGCGAGTCCGCTCAGATCCGAAAGCTTGTTGAAGATTCACTGACACTGGCCTGGTTGGAAAATGAAAAACCAGTGCTAAAAAGAGAAAACGTCGACTTAGTGGACTTGCTCGATGTGCTGGTGGAGGATGCCAGGTTCGAGTTTCCTGACAGGCGTATTGTTTTTGAACCACCCGCTAACGCCATTGTACAAAACAGCTGCCACCGAGCTTTGTGTCCTGCCGTAGAAAACGTGATTCGCAATGCGCTGCGTTACACGCCGGTGGGAAAGCATGTGCAGATCACGCTGACACAGCAAACTGAGCAGTATTGCATTCAAATTCAGGATCAGGGGCCAGGGATCCCGGAGGTATTTCTTGAGAAAGTGTTTGAACCATTTTTTCGCGTTGAGAATGCCCGTCTTGCAGAAAATGACAGTTTTGGCCTGGGTCTGGCGCTGGCAAAGCGCCACCTGGCGAGCGTAGGGGCCAGTATTTCGGCACATAATCCCAGCACTGGTGGTCTTTTGGTTACGATAATGATTCCCATTTCTCAAATGTAACAGTTGTAAAAGTGATTGCCTGAAAAGTCTAAATGACAATAATTCCGATTTAGACTTTTAACTTGTTGTTTGACTGAGACGTAAACCATGCCATTTGCCCCACATAGAAATCATTTGTTTAAAAAAAGCCTTTTAGCCTGTTCGGTTGCTTTGAGCTGTTTTGGAACCAGCGTTTATGCTGCGCAGACTAGCGATGATACGGACGAGCAGAAAATAGAGCGGATCGCGGTCGTTGGTGCCACAACCAATTCTGAGATCACGCCTGAGGTGTTAGAAAATTATCAGGCGAACGATCTGGAAGACGTTTTTCGCCATACTCCGTCGGTTACGGTCGGCGGCTCGTTGGGGATTGCACAAAAGATTTTTGTCCGGGGCCTGGAAGATTCCATGGTGAATGTCACGGTGGATGGTGCGCCGCAAACCAGTACTTTGTTCCACCATATTGGCCGTGTTGCAATAGAGCCTGAGTTGCTGCGTAGCGTTGAAGTGCAAGCGGGTGCTGGTGAGGCAACGGCAGGTTCAGGCGCCGTAGGCGGTGCTATTCGTTTTAAAACCAAAAGTGCTGATGATTTACTCAAAGCCAGCGAACGATTTGGCGGTACAGTTAAAGCGAGTTATTTTACCAATGATGGTCACAAAGAAAGTGTGTCTTTATACGGTAAAGTCACCGATTCGATAGGTGTGTTGGCCTCGTATGTCACTGTTAGCCGGGAGAACATGGAAGATGGTGATGGCCAGGAAATTCCTGGGACTGCTGCTGATCAGACCCTGGGTTTTGTGAAAGTTAATACGCAACTGACTGACAATCAGGAGTTGGTTGTTAGTTTTGAGCGCCGCAAAGAAGAAGGTAAATTTGGTAAGCAAACCAACTGGGCACCGCTACAAACCGATCCACTGTTCTCATCCTGGGGGGAGCGCGAAACTTTGGTTCTGAACCATACCTGGTATCACAGCGCTTTGATTAATTTAGAAACCACGGTTTATCAGACCGGGTCATCATTTAAACGTGAGTTATATACCTGGGATGCGTCGATTGAAACGACCGGCTTCGATATTCGCAATACCAGTGATATTGGTACGCACACTGTGACATATGGTATCGAGCGTAAAAATGACAAAGTAGACTCTGAGTCTTATGGCGATTTTGGCGGCATTTACGACGAAGATGGCACAGTGACTGGGCTCTATGTGCAGGATCACTGGCAAATGCGCGACGATTTACTGTTGAGTTTTGGCTTGCGTCACGACAGTTATGAACTCGATCACAATGGTATTGATGCAAACTGGGTAAAAGTGGATGGTGTCTGGGTTATCGAAAAAGATGCCAATGGCAATCCAGTGACAACCAGCAACGCATTTTCAACGGAAAAACAGGATGGGTTCAGTAAAAACGTCGGCCTTGTGTACGAACTTGCTGAAAATCTCAAGCTGTCGATGGGTTATGCCGAAGCACTGCGTGGCAGGCAGGTGGCTGATGCCTTTACAGTCGGTGAGTTAACACCCAATGAAAACCTGAACCCTGAAGAGGTTGAAAATACTGAACTGGGTCTGCAATACAACGATGGCACCTGGATGCTGGAAGCGTCACTGTATGTCAGTACCATAGATGATGTGGTATTTGACAAGTTTAAAGGCCGAGAAGGCGTTTTCTATGAAAACATCGGTGAGTTAGAAAGCAAAGGATTTGAGCTGGTTGCCGGATATCAGGCGGATAATTTTGATGTGATTATCAGCTACAACAACAATGATGTTGAACTGAATAATGCCGTATTTAACTGGCCAGATCCGGCAGCCCCGGACTCGACTAAACCCGTTACAATCAATGGTATCGATATGGCTGCCTATGAATATGGCGGGCTGGGGAATGCGGTTGGCGATTCGGTCAATGTTAATTTTAACTACCGCCTGAATGAGCAGATTAAACTGGGCTGGAATTATCACTATGTCGCAAGCCTCAATGATATCGAGGTTTTCCATCGCTCTATGGAGCTGGGCTGGGTCACTGAACTGGAAACCATCAGCAAGCCAAGTTATCAACTGGTTGATGCTTACATCAGCTATGCGCCGTTTGAGGCATTTAAAGTGGATTTGTCTGTTCAGAACCTGCTCGATGAATCATATCGCAGTCACGGCAGTGTCGCAGACTATGGTCATATCACTGGCTATGAAAACGTGGTTGGTATCAAAGAAGCCGGTCGTGATATCCGTTTGACACTAACCTATCAGTTCTAACCTCAAATCATCTTAGCCATAGTACTTGATTAGACTGTGGCTGAGATGGCGCCTATTTCTTCATAGTATGGTTTTAATATCATGAGCTTATCAGCAAAGCCTGTTCAAGCCTTTGCGCTTGGCTGGCGGGTATTACTTGCCCTGGTTGGCGGGTTTGCGATTGCTAACCTCGCCGCCATAGCCATTTCTCAATTACCCGGGGATAACAAAGTGGATGGCATCGTTGCCGGTATGATGTGGAGTTTTGTTGTTTATACACTGGTTGTGATCAGTGTATTTACAGTCAGAACTGCATGGCGTGCAACTTTGCTGGTATCGACCCTAATAGCTTTGCTGTATGGCCTTATTCACTTACTTTCTGTATCGGAGGCCTTATGAAAGCAAGGTTTCGACAGTCCATGGGCTGGCTGCACACCTGGAGCGGCGTGGTGTTTGCCTGGATATTGTATTTTATCTTTGTGACTGGCAGCTTAGGTTACTTCGAAAACGAGATTGATCGCTGGATGAAGCCCGAAATTGTCACAAGCAATGATATTTTGGACAAACAAGCCATTGATTTGGCGATGGCACAGCTTGGCGAACACGCTGATGATGCATCTCAGTGGTATGTGAGCCTGCCTACCTCGCGGGATCCTTACATTGAAATCTCTTGGTTACAGCCCGGCGACCCAGAGAAACAGGTCCGTCGTCAGTGGTATGAGAAGCCGCTTGAGCCAAACACGGGAGACATTACGTCTATCCGGGATACCAGCGGTGGAGAAGCCCTGTACCGGCTACACTATAACTTGCACTACGTGCCGCCGCTGGTGGGTTATATCCTGACCAGTCTGGCAGGCATGCTCATGCTAATTGGTTTGGTGACCGGGGTGATCATTCACAGGAAGATTTTTGCTGAGTTTTTTACTTTTCGAAGCGCCAAAGGCCTGCGTTCCTGGCTGGATATTCACAATGTTTTCAGTGTATTGCCATTGCCGTTTCATTTAATGATCACCTACAGCGGCGTTATGTTGCTCATGGGGGTGACCATGTCTAAGGTCATTGACAGCCAATATGGTGAAGGCAGACAGATGCATCGTCAGTTTTATGATGCCTCTCAGCTGGAGGAATACACCACCCTGGCCACAGAGATTTTGCCAGCTCAGTTAAATGTAGATACGGCACTGTCTGATGCAAAACAGCGAGTGACCGATCAGGCGGTCAACTTTGTCGGTGTCATTGACAGGGGCACTGACACTGAACACATAGAGATCTGGTTTGAAACCAGTGAAGGAGTTGAGTTTGCCTCATTGCTCAAATATCGTGCCCGTACAGAGCGGGTTGAGGTTGAGATAGCGACTGGCAAAGCAGGACAGGCTGCTGCGGTATATGATCTGCTTGAACACCTTCACGAAGGTCTGTTTGCTGATATTTATCTGCGCTGGGTGTATTTCCTCTGTGGGTTATTTGGCGCTGCGATGATTGCATCCGGAATGATCATCTGGCTAAAAAAGCAGACGATGAAAGAGGCCACACCTCCATTACTTATATCCCTAATCGCCAGACTAAACAGAGGTGTTTTGCTCGGTCTGCCGATTGCAGTCGGCTGCTATTTTCTGAGTAACCGGCTACTTCCTGTTGAAATGTCAGGCCGTGCCGACTGGGAGATACATGTGTTGTTTGCTGCATGGGTGTTGTGCTGTCTGTTTTGTTTGATTAATCGGAGTCAAAATCAGTGGCTAACTTTGCTTTGGAGCGCAGCCCTTGTTTATTTTGTTATTCCCCTGGTCAATATGCTCACCACACATCACAGCATCATAAACAGTCTGCTGAACGCAGACTGGCTGATGCTCGGTTTTGATCTCAGTATGTGGTTATTTGCCGTTTGCTTTGGACTGGCGGCGACAGTTGTATCTAAAAAGGATGCAGGATCGCACTTGGCTAAAAAGGAGCCGTTAGTATGCTGATCACTTTAATACTGATATTGCTGTTGTTCGGTTTTGCGCTGCTCAGCATGGCGATGCATCGTCATTACAGTCAGGTTATTGGGCTATCTATGCATCCAGCCAGGCAACAGCTTTGGTTGTTGCGTATCGGTGGGACTGGATTGAACCTTATCGCTTTGTTTGTTTGTGTTTTTTCCTGGGGAGTTTCACGAGGACTCGTATACTGGTTTGGCAGTGCAACTATGGTGGTCTTTATTGTGATTGGTGTTTTGACCTACCGTCCCAGATGGCTGCGCTGGATTTGTAGGCCAGTGGCTTACAAGTTATAAAGTTCTCCAAAATAGAACAAATCTATCAGATTTTACGTAATTACGTTCTTAATCAACTATGTAATCATGACCATGGTCTACAGGCACTCGTGCCTATACTTAACGAAAGAAGTGATCACACATGCTTAGCTGGTTAAAACATATGTTGCCGGGACACGCCGCGGCAACTCACGGAGAAACGAAGATGACGAAAGTACTGGTTTTATATTATTCAAGCTATGGTCACATTGAAACCATGGCACAAGCCGTTGCTGAAGGTGCCGGTTCAGTTGAAGGCGTACAAGTGACAATCAAACGTGTTGCTGAGTTAATGCCGGAAGAGGTGGCTAAAAATGCAGGGGTTAAGCTGGATCAGGCCGCTGAGATTGCTGCGCCGGCAGAGTTGGAAAACTATGATGCCATTATTTTCGGCACACCAACACGCTTTGGCAATATGGCATCGCAAATGCGCAATTTCTTGGATCAAACGGGTGGCTTGTGGGCAGCCGGTAAGCTGATTGGTAAAGTCGGTAGTGTGTTTACCTCTACCGGTACGGGTGGCGGTAACGAAACCACCATACAGTCTTTTCATACGACCCTGTTCCATCATGGTATGGTGGTGGTGGGTTTACCCTATGCTGCAGCTGAGCTGACAGATATTTCTGAAGTCAGAGGCGGATCGCCACTCGGTGCTGCCTGTATTGCGGGTGCAGATGGCAGCCGCCAGCCATCTGACAAAGAGCTTGCGTTGGCGAAGTTTCAGGGTCAACACGTAGCTGGTATCGCCGCGAAATTGAAGTAACGCGATTGAACAAAGCGTAATGTTTTTTCATTACGCTTTGTTTTTACTCATATAAATCTTTCCCACTCACAGACGTCGTCTCGCGCCATACTGAGCTATTCAATTTGTATTCGATGTGTTGAGGTCCCGTGTTTATCTTCCAGGTGTAACAGCTTGTAATGGAATAATTTTAGTTTCTCTCTAGACTTTAGCCCAGTTTTTACGACTGAGACCTATTCGCAGTTGAATGTGTTGCCAGTCGGTTTTCATGCATATCTACGGCAATTTCTTAAGGAGGAATTATGTCTATTGAAGCGGTTCAGGCTCCCCTTTATCCACCCTGTCGGGTTGTTGGTGATTTGGTCTTTGTGTCAGGCCAGAATGCTGAGGTTAATGGCTATATTCAGTCAGAGAATATCGTTGACCAGACCAAGACAATTTTTGAGTTACTGACTGTCACCCTGGCCAGCGTCGGGTGTACTTTTCAGGACGTGATTAAAGTTAACGGTTTTTTGCATACCGAAGATGACTTTGAGCAATTCAATCAGGTGTACCGAGAATATTTCGGTCCACAGCATGGCAGCTATCCTGCGCGCTCCATGGCATTGGGTGTATTGACCCAAAAGCATCAACAAAACAAAGCACTCATTGAAATCGAGCTAGTGGCACAAAAGCGCACTTAACGCAGTGTCCTATCTTTATATTTGGTCCACAAGGCGAAGGAACTAACATGTCAAACAGCAAATACAAAATTTATCCGCCACTGGGTATCGCGCGGGTTGGTAACGGACCTGCGGTAAAATCGTTGGCGATCCAGACTCCCGAAGTACCCTGGGCGCATTTGTACGATACTGAGGTTCAGTATCTGGTCACCGAGCAAGAATTGGTTTCATTGGTTGACAATGTGCTAAATCAGGATGCCAGAAAAGAACTTGAAGAAATTTATCAATCGTTTAGTGCCAGTGGTAAAAAAACACTGGAGTCAGCGAAAACAGCAAGGGTCGTGGGGATATTGAGTTTGTCTCACATGGTAGCTGCACCACAAATCATCCGTGCGCTGGACGACCTGGCACTGGAAACGGTAAGCGATGCCGATGGGTTTATTGCATTAGTCAGAAAAGCGATACTTAAAGTCCTGAGCGACCACTATTTACATGCAGTGAAAAAGCAGGCTCAGAATTTTTATATTTATCAGTGTGATGAAAATGGCAACCCAACCGAAAAACTCAAGCTTGAGGCGGGAGACAAGGTAACGTGGCATGTTGAGGTCGCGAATAAAAAGTCGTTCTGGTACGACTATAATAACGCGCTCGATTTGTCGTTAATGACAGAGGGCACAGGTAACCTGAGCCAGAATGTCAGTAAACACCGTCTTGCTCCCGCACAGACTGCGAAAAGACGTAACCCTAATGTGATCACGCACGGCTTGCGCAGACAACTCGTCATTGCCAGTCAGGGTTGTGTGTCGAGCGAAGCGGATACACAAGTACCACTGCGTGGTAAATTTCCCGCCAATGAACCCGACTCGCAAAACCGCCTGAGTGATTTGCTCAATATGTCACAAAGGCACAATGTACTTCAGGGGACCATAGAGTGTAGCCGTGAGGGAGTAATGACCTTTTTTGCGGGTGATGGCATTTCACAGGCGCTATCCCCGTCTTCATTGAATACGGACTTTGCGGATAATTCTAACTGGTTCGATGATATTTGCGATGGCCGTGTTACTGCCGTGGTAGAGTTGAAAAATGGCGATACTTTCACCATCGACAGTGAATCGGACAGTGCCTGGGTTGCGACCACACCTCCGGATTATGCACCTCAGATAGAGCCTTTGGTGACTATGTATGACATGGTGTCGGGGGCATCATTGAAAGAAAAAGAACTGGCTCAGTTAAACACTCAGTTCAGCGATGTTTTCCCCATTTTGTATCGACTATACAGAATGCAATGGGTTAATCAGGCGGACTTTACTGACAACGCAGTGAACACACAAATTCGTGAACTTAACAGTGAAGGGGCTTTTGGCCGCTTACTGGAAAGTTCGGCGACAGAAAAAACACTTAGAGAGAGCATTTTCAAACAGTTCAGAAACCCACTGTTTGATCAGGATGTTGACATTGAAGACGCGGGCCAGTCGAGCAGTGAGTGGGTCAGCACCAGCCGTATTATTCCGAGTAAAGACGCTACCAATATTGCAAATGAGCCAGCAACGTCCCGATTGCAAATTCCATTTTATCCCAATGATGGCGTTGATTATCCTGGCAGCCCGGTACAGTGGTTTGCAATTCCTCCGTTTATGTATCAGCACCTGCAAAACTGGGCGAACGGTGACTTCAGTGTAACTGATGCTGAGAAAGCCTGTGCAGCAACCATAGATGAACTAGGGCTCTTCTACAGTGAGGTGTTCCAGCGCTCTGAAAACAGTGCATTGCTGTGTGCTCGCGGTGCCCTGGATGCCTTGTATGGTGGTGGGTTTCATCCTGGCGTAGAGCTGACCTGGCCTATGCGTCATGATCTTATTTACAGTAACAACCAGTACCAGGGCGGCGTCACACCTGAGATTAACTTGCTGGGTTTGAGAGAGTTCAGACTGAGACAAGATCCAGCCGGTCTGGCTTCTGCCAACATGTATCAGGATTTTGGTCATATCATCAGTGTGGAGAATGTAGCGGAGTCAATTATTCCCGACTCTAAAGCCGCCTGGCTGTGGCAAAACACCCCTGGCGATCTGACTAAATGGATGGGGATCCCCTGGCAATCGGATGCCGCGAGTTGCCAGGCAGTCTATACGCCGGAAGACTTCCCAATCCCTTCGTGGTGGGCAGCAAACCTGCCTGTTCATATCCTGCCACTGGCCAGATATAACAAGTTTAAAGACAGTCAGTCAGTGGATGCGCCGACTATCAACGGCATGCAACACTCCGTGGCACAGGGTATGTCTCAAGAGACCTTTGAACACTTGCGTCTGGAGCAGTTTTCGCAACGTCTTGATTGGTTGCATACTGCTGACCTCGGGTTTGTGGGCTACCATGCTGAAGGTGGTTATACCAATGGATTGATCCAGATGGTCAGCCAGTGGAAGAATATGGCGATGGTTATGGCCCGGCCGGTGGATAATCCAGGGACGTCTGGCATACCAAATGTGGTGTATGTCGCATACAGCGAAGCCGACAAGGACTAGCAGTAGCGTTGAGAAGCACTAAGGTGCTTCTCATCATTGAGGAAGTAATATGTGTGTGAGCAATAAGTATGATTGCGTTATTGTAGGTGGCGGGATATCGGGCACTGTCACTGCCTGGCAATTGTTCAGGCAGGGTCTGAAAGTGGTAATCGTTGACCCCCGGAGTGCACCCGTTATGCGTCTTGCTGAGAGCATGCCTGCCAGCGCAGAGCCCATGATGCACCGGCTGGGACTGCTTGAATTACTCCAGCAGGAGCCGCACTCTATGCACTCTGGGCAGATTTCGTCTTGGGGAGAGCCGGTACTGCGTGAAGCGCCTCTGAGTGACCGCCATCACGGCTGGAAAGTCGATAAATCGGTGCTGACGACACAAATTCAGACACGACTACCTGAGAAGTGTCTGTTTAATGGAAAAGTCGTTGAGGTTTCTGAGCACGACGATGTCTGGTTCTGTCGGGTAAAATCGGCGCAGGATGGGTCTGAACATAGTCTGGAGAGTCGGTTTATTGTCGATGCCAGTGGCCGGCAAGGATACTTGCCCCGAGTATTAAACCTGCCAAGACACACATTCGACAAACTGACGGCTTTTGTTGCCAACGTACCGAGCCCTTTCAATCTGAAGGGATTATCACCATCTGTGGTGGTCGAGGCCTTTGAGCACGGCTGGACGCTGATATCTCGCCTGAATGCAGAGCAAAGTATGTTGGCAATTTTCTGCAATCAGCATACTCCCGGTTTTAGTCAACTCAAACATAGTCGTAACTGGCATGATATAGCAGTCAACACGCCATGCTTTTACAACGCATTGCCCGAACAGCCTTTTACGGTAAAAGCCATCAATGCAAGTAGTCATATAATGGGACGTTTGAATGGTAAGAACTGGTTGCTGGCAGGTGATGCTGCCATGGCTTTTGATCCTTTGTCTTCTCATGGTATGACAACGGCAATCTATATGGCAGAAAAAGCGTCGCAGGCTATATTAGCGGCACTCAACGGTGAAACTACTGCTTTACACCTATACAGTAAGTCCATGACTGAAATCTACAACAGTTATCTCAATGAGCTGTTTGGGTATTATCGTCGTGAACAACGCTTTCCCGACTCAGAATTCTGGAGAAGTAAGCAAGGTATTCAACAGCCCGAGGTCCGTAACGTGATTGGCTAGTAATGCCGAAAAGACGTCAGGTAACCCGAACTGCACCAATTGATACAGAATGCATAACTGACCTGCCACGATATTTCTTAGTCATGGAAGAGGACCGCGGCAGTTAAACAATTATTGTTGGCTGCTTGGCAGGTATTGCTCCCAGGATGATACCATAAACGGATATTCTCCGGTGACATCAACCCTGCTACGCCAGAATTGCAGCGCGCCTGTGTTAATGCCCTGGTAGGCAAAGATCACATCGGCGACCAGTCTGTCGCCACTTTGACTGGTTTGCACGTCTACATTCACCAATTGGTAGCCATTGGGGTTGGGACCATCCCGGCGACTCTGATAGCACAAGTGGTAAGACTGCTGATAAACAGTCGGGTTATTGTACAGCGTATAATTAAGCGCGCGTGTTGCATCGGTATCACCTGCGGATATGTCGAGTGAGGTGATCTCTGTTACCAGATTTTGAAATTGCTCTTTGCCGTGGTTATCTCCGTGTAACACGTCACCAAAGGGGAGTGCACTGACTGGCACGATGGCCTGTACCTGTATGGTGTTATAGGGTTGTAATTGCCCAATAACCACCATTTGAGCCGCTTCATCGTTTTGTGCCCGCCCAAGTGCCGTAATGCATTGTGTAAGCAGTTCATCCGTTGGGATGAGCAGAGTATACATTTGTTCATTATAGCGATTGTCCAGCACCCACTGCATGCTATAAGCAATATACCGATTTTTAGCCTGATTTAACCCCTTAAACAGCGTTTGGTATAGCTGGTTATTTCGATTCAATCGTTGCAGTGCGATGTCATCATTGATGTTTTCAAGCATAGGTAACTGGGTTTCGTTGCTGCCGAGGAGGCTATTCTGGTAGAGCTCTTTTTCCAGGTTTAGATTGGGGAACTTTGCGTTTATAAACCCAACGGCATAGGCGTACTGGTCGGGTTGTCGTGGTGTTTGCATATCGGGATCCGCAGCAAACATACGCTGAGCTGTATCCGAATGAAGTAACGGCGTATTTTGCTGATCGGTAATAGTTAAAGTCATAGGACCTCCTTAATTACTTTTTGCAAACGGCGAAAGCCGTGATGAGACAAAAGGATATTGATTGGTGACATCAATGCTACAGGCATAACGCATGCGCTCTGAACTGGTCATGATAAACTCAAAACTGTGCCGCGCGGGTTCTGCACTTGAAGGCTGAACATGAATCGCTTGCACATCCTGAAGCAGTAAAGTGCGTTCGTTAGTGATCACAATCTGATAGAAGTGACTCAGGAAATAATTACTGGCTCTGTCTTTAGCGCTCAAACCCACATTGGGTTTAAGGACTGGTAATGGCAACTGGCTACTGGCCAATTGGCCGTCGGTTAATGTTGGCACTGTGATATCTGCACTGTCAATCAGGTGCTTGACACAGACCATGGGCAGAGCGGTGCCATCGCTGTAATACGGGATATCGAGCCCGGTCATTTGGCCATTTACAATGTAGGTTGCTTGCGCCTGACTGGTGGTATTGATGAGTGCATCCAGTTGAGTGGGTGTATCGGGGGTAAGGACATAAGTATCGATCAGATTAATTGTCAGTACCCAGGTTGCCTGCTGTGCCAGGTACAAAAATGGCCGATATGTTAGTTGCGGCTGATTATCAGTTTTAACCTGATAATTAAAGACGGTGTGAAAGTCGTCCGGGCTGGCTTTGATTGACTGTGCCGCAGCTTCATATTGTTTTTCGAGGTTTAAAGTAGGGAAGCTGGGCTGTATTTTTCCGATTGCATAGATAAGCTCACCGCTATCATACTCTGCAACGCGCTGCACTGGCGCGGAATGGTTAGTGGGCGTATTCATTGTGAGTTTCCTTAGCCGAAAATCTGTCGCTACATAGTCTGAAGCGGCATGAATGACTGTATTTCTGTATTGATAAAGGGATACAGACCACTGACATCGACCCGACAGAAATAATAATGGTGCCTGGTGGAGGTATTTTCTTTATAGGTCAGTGTGATATCCACAATTCGGTGGTCGGACAGCGCATCAAATCGGCTAAAGGTGATCCTAACGAGAGATGCGCTGGGGAGTGAATTAGCCCCTGCGTTCATTTTATGCGTTTGAGCATAGATATCGGGGTATCGAAAGGCAACGAAGTTTTTGGCTCTGTCGAAATCGCTACGCCCCGGGTTTGGCTCAACCTCCAGCGCTCTGATGACATCTTGAATGGCGTTGGTCTCAGCTCTCGATATTTTTTGAATGGTGTGGTGCAACTGGGATAAAGTGTGATGGTAAATTTGCTGACAGACCACCTCGGGTAAATCCAGCGAGCTATGGCTGCTAGTGATATGGCCAATCACACAGGTATAAACCGTCTCCAGCGTATTCTTAGGAGGCTGTAATGCTTCAATAAGCGCCTGTAACTCAGCGGGTGTTGCCGGGTTTAACACATAGCTGTGCGCTTGCTTGATTGACAATACCCAGTCTACCTGTTCTGCCAGATACAAGTACCTGTTCCTCGAGGGGCTATCAACTGGCTGAGATAGGTTGGTGAACACGGCATAGTAGGCTTTGTCGTCAACGCCTAACTCTGTCGCAGCACTTAGAAATTGTCGCTTGATCCCTTCATTGGGGAAGACGATATCTACCTGACCCAATGCATAAATGTAGTCATAAGTGTTACGTTGCAGAGTTTGCTCAGCGAGCTTTTCTTCTGGCTGACGCTGAACAGGCTGTTTGTTGTCATGCTTTAGATCGTTTTCAGCGTCACATGTTTGCTCTGCGTCCACTTGAGGGTCTGTCACTTGAACTGAGTGAGTTGACTGTGGAGCTGTGTTTTTTTCAGGATGGGCAGGCGGGTCAACAGCAGCTCCGTCGGTGTTCAATTCGTTCATAATTTTCTCTCCGGGAGTGAGGAAGTGCTGATGGAGCACAGCACTTCAGTGAGTGTAATGCCTCTAAATTCATTAGGCTAAATACAGGTTTGGTGAGTGGTTAACTACCCAGGATCTTTGTAGTTGCAATCCCTGTAGACGCAGTGTCAATTGAATATAGTGTTGTGACGCCCATGGTTGTAGCTGCCTGCGCTGTCACTGCCATTTGTTGCTGTGCAGTGGTTGCGTTATGCGCTGCATTGGCGAGTGCCTGAGAGGTAGCCTGAAACAGATTACCCATCGACATAGCAGGCGCATCACCCAGCACTTTGACATTGGCCTGAGTAACAGAATCTGTGATTTGGTCGTTTACTGAAGTTGGAAATGCCATGATTTATTCCTTAATGGTTAGTTGCTGTTTTGCGTTAATAAGTAAGGAATAATTTAGCGTGTTGTGACGGTGAAGTTTTGGTTTAACTTGTTGAACTAGTGGTATATTTAATGGCTTTTTAGACGCTCAGTTTTAACAGTATATCGTCGGTTTTTAATACTTGCTCTATCTGGTGCAGTGACAAGCATTGGCAAAGAAACAAAGTAGCCCCGATACGGGGCTCCATAATTCCACGCAACAGGGCTAGTAACTCAATTGACATTTCCAACATATGTTGGCGTTTCTAACTATACCCCTGAGTGCTTTTACCAACTTGGTAAAAGTTACGATTAGTGCATAAGAGGCATTGTATATTGATATCACCGTGTGTACTGCCAAATGTGGAGACAGCCGCTCACCGTGTTACCACCTCAGCGAGGTTTGATGCTCTGACAGGCGGGCTATCCCGTCTTTGATATCTTTAAGTTGTATCTCTTTGCGGTTTTGTGCCAGCAGCCTGAGTGACACAAAACGCAACACATTGATAATGTCGGCACCACTGAGTGGGTATTGTTGCGAGAGTCTGGCAAGGCACACATCTGGTGACAAACGAGATTGATCGCACAGTCCGCTTTGCCATATTTCAAAGCGCTGCTCTGCTTTTGGGGCCTGAAACTCAACAATGGATTCAAAGCGGCGGAAAAACGCATCGTCTATGTTGTCTTTATAATTGGAAGCAAGGATCACAACGCCGTTAAAGTGTTCAATGCGTTGCAATAAGTAGGCGACGTTCTGGTTAGCAAATTGGTCGTTTGATGAGCTGGTTTGTAAGCGTTTACCAAACAGGGCATCGGCTTCATCGAAAAACAGGATCCAATTCCTATGCTCTGCCAGAGTGAATAACTGCTCGAGGTTTTTTTCTGTTTCGCCGATGTACTTGGAGGTGATCAGTGACAAGTCTACTTTGTAAACTGGGTGATTCAGTGCCTTACCCAGCACACTCGCGGTGAGTGTTTTACCTGTGCCTGGTGGGCCATAGAAGAGTGCCCGGTAGCCCGGTCTGATCTGCCGGCCAATGTGCCAGTGCGAACGCAGCGTTTCGCCATGTTGCACCCAGGCTACGATTTCATCGAGCTGTGCCCTGGTGGTATCGGGAAGTTTTAAATCGTCCCACTCCAGCACAGAACTGACAAGACTGGCCGGAAAGTGATGACTGGTTTCTGGTTGATAAGGTTCCCCTGTGGTGAACAGTTGCACATATTCAGGTTTTAGTGTGAGCGCGGTATGTAACACAGGGCGCTCTGCCTGATCTGGCTCTGAGCTCAGTATTTTTTTGAGTAAAGCGCTGCTACATAGTCGCTCTAATATCTCAAATTGCGTTGATAATTGTGTACCATTAAACAAAAACGAGGCTGTTGTTCCCGTGGCCAGCAGTTGGCCCTGCGATTCCACAATGCCGAACTCTGTAAAAGGTCTATTGGTCTGTTCATTTATAGAAAGAAAAATGTCAAACAGGCTGGGCCGGATAACGGGCACCAGGGCAAGAATGATGACCAGCCGTTCAACTGCGGTTGGATTGTGTGGAAAGACAGTAGCCGCAAACGGAGAGCCATAATCCTGCGATGTTGATGTGGTGGACGGAGGTTCCGGTGCCGTTTCTGGCGGTGTTAATGCAGTTGGCTCCTCAGGTGAACTAAAATAGCGTGAAACTCTAAACTGAATGGTCCTTTCCAGCCACAAACATTCGTTTTCTAAGTCATGTGCATTTTGTGCGGCGTTCGAAGGAGAGAGTTCAGGCCCTTTGGGTGCGGGTTGCCACATGGGATATTCCTCATTGTCTTGATTGACGACATTAGTCAGCGGGTTTATTCCTGTGAGTGTAGCTTGGAGCTTGCAGGATCCGGCTGGTAACTATGAGGAATCTTTTGGTAATTTTAATGAAAACAGTGGCCTTAACCCGGTGGTGTTTCGACGCAATGATGTGCCGTCGTATACCTGATTTTTGGTGTAAATGGGATCATTAAAACCTGACCTGGCTTTAACTTGCTGAGATCAGCGTGTGCATTGTGCTCTATGAGGTCCATGACAGTAACGCCTGCTACATTTGCCAGCGCGTCACAAATTGAATGTAGCGTGTCACCTTTCATTGTTTCATAGTAAAAATGCCCACTTGCCTTAAAGTAAGGGATTTTGATAGTCGTTTCGCTAGGTAATTCTTCTGATAACAAGGTTGGGTTCAGTCTCTCGATGTCGACAGGTGAAATACCAGCACTCGCTCTCAGTGAGATGCTGATCAAAGCCAAAGTATCGCCCGGCTGAACGGTATATAGGAGTAGGGTACGCATAGGAAGTGACCTGTATTAAGAGCAGGGGGGCGTTGGCATACCTGCTCATATGGGAAAAAAGGCGTTACTGAACTGCCCAGTAAATCGGGAATGATCCCGTATTGTCACCTATCGTTATAGTGCGTACTTTGGCGCCGCTACCGGATTGCTCAAACGGCGTATAGGTAGATTCAAGTACCCGAGCATTAGTTTGCTGCTGTTGTTGCACTTCGTCGCCCAATATTCCTACTGAGTAACCAGATTGAAAAATTTGATGTTCTATCGCCTGAATCTGGTCAGAAGTGACACCCTTATCAGCTTTGGTCAATTGCAACCAGACGGTAGTGCCGATTGGAATAGCAGCTGTACTAAGTGCGCTAAGTACATCGGCAGCAACTGCTGACGGGGTTGGTGCAGTGTTGCCCGACGTTGTTTTGTTAGTAAGTGCTGAGGAGTCCAGAATATATACAGGCATTAAAGCTAATTCATAGCCGTGCTGGTCATTTGTGCCTGTTATTCTGTTGGTTTCTTGTGCCGTTAAGGGGATATATTGACTGGAACCATCTGACTGGTTTAGGTTTCGCATACAAAAGGTGTAACCTTCGCTTTTGTACTTGTCTGCAATACTTGGTTTCATTGTACCATTATAGATAAAGCCTTTTGAATGTGGGTGCGCGACGGTTGAATATGCATGTTGTAACTCAGGTGTGTTGGTTATTTTGACATAGCCTGGATTATCTTTGGAACCTAAAGCGGGTGCGTTACTCATAATAAAACCTCTAAAGTTAAGTGTCATTGATGTGGGAGTTGTAAAACCAAGTAATCGATTTGGTTGAATTAACTATAAAAGAGGTTTCTTTTACCAACTTGGTAAAAATGGGGGTTGAATTGGTATATGTTACTTACTCGAGTTTTATTTTCTTATTTTGATATGCGAAACGAAAAAGGCCGTCAAAAGACGGCCTAATATCAGCTTAACTGCTTTTTATTTTAGCTATTTTAGCGCTTGTGAAATCGTTTCGATCCAGAGGCCATTTTGGTCACTTGAGAATTGCCAGTTCATGATACCACCCAATTGAGAGGTATTTTGAATAGGAACAATGACCTCGTTAACTATATTGCGTGCTGGCATGTACCCGGAACCAGCATCGTGCATAGAAACAGGGAAACCTGCCACTATTTTTTCTGGTGACATGTTCGGAAGTTTGGTGTAGTTGAGATACGAGCTGACTATCAGATCAGGGTTAGCGCTCCATGGTGGGTTGTTGTAAAACTGCACATTTAGCCAGTCAATATCCTGGCCAGCCTGTTCTACCACCTCAATATAGCCAGCCATAGGACCGCCTTGTTCCAGGTAAGGGGGTTGAGGTGCATGAGAAATAATATAGTCGGGGCTGGGCAGTCGTTTTCTGAGCTCCTGAGTCAAAGATATTAAGAATTGTGCACCGTCGTACCCGGCATTACCGGTGAATGCTGCGGTGTCCTCGTAATCAATATCAATACCATCGAGTTGATGTTCTTTTACAAAATTTGCGAGAGAATCGGCCAGTCGTGGCGTGTCCTCAGACAGTGGGCGATAAGCGTTGAAATCCATGTCGCCGCCGCCAAAGGAAATCAGTACTTTCTGCCCTTTTTGTTGCATTGCCTTGATTGCCTCTATAGTGCTCCCTGTAAAGCTAGAATCAGTCGCTGCGATGGCGCCACTTAATATCAGGTTAAACGGATTGTCGTGTGATGAAGACAAGAATGCCAGATTCACGACATCATATGGTAGTTCGCTGGCGTTTATCAGTGGGATCGCGCCAGAATTGTAGTAGGTAATCGTTTTAGACATGATAGTTCCTTGTATATGTTTGACTGTAAGAGAGGGTTGCGCAGTCAGCTTAGCTACACCAGCAATACCTGACTTGGTAAAAGTTACGACGTTCAGTATGCAGACAACTCAATATAACTTCTCGCAGGTTTAGAAAACGATGTTGCAATGCCTCGGCCATGACCTGCTATCAGTCAGAAAAACTTAGCTGAGTCTGTGATAGATTGATATTACATATGATTACAAGATTCTGATTGAAAAAGCGGTTTAGGAGATTAGTTTTTGTTCCTAAGCAACAAGGTCGGGCCATTTTTTAGCTGTCCTTGTTGCAGGATATTTGTTTTGCTGAGTGTGCGTTGTCGTTGTGCGGTAGTGAGTTAATTAAGACGTTCTTTAAGCTGATGCAATCGTCTTTCATATTCCCCCATAATATTGCTCACTATCCAGCTGGCAATGACGCCACTGCCTACATGTGCTGCGCGAATAGCCTGATATTCGGGATAAGAATGCTGTAGCCACTCGATACCCGCGCTGATTGTACTACCGATGATCAGGCCTAATATACTGGCGTACTTGTTGTAAAAACCTCGCGCAGAGTCCATGGCTTCTTTGGCAACGGACAGATCTGATGTTTTTATTTCTTCCAGACCAAAATTCAGAATGCGATTGGCAATAATCACGTCATCTCGCTGTGGGTTAGTAAAACCCGGGAAAAAAGCCAGAAACCTGGCGATAAGAGCAAGAGCCGTGGTTTTACGAGATGGGAAAATGTCCACACTGGCAGGAGGTGTGGTTTGATCTATGTCTGGCTGAGGCACTATGACGGTTGCCTCTTGTTCGGAGTCAACAGAGCTTGTCAGTGCTTGGTCACTGGTATTGTGTGCAGAATGTAATGTATCCATAACTAATCCTTTTGCGTGTAGGCAGATTGTGTTGTGAATAACTTAGTAAGTAATATGTCTCGGGGCTTGGTATTTTTTATGCTTTAGGGGATGTTTAACTGATGCCTATGGCTGTGGGTGATTTATAAGCTAACCGATATTTTTTGGATCCTGTAACAGGTTCTGTGTAACTCCATTTCTGCATTCAATGCTGCTTCAACTGTGATCTTTTTCAGCATTTAAAGCCACTTCAGTGATTAGCCTTATCGACGGCGTTAAAATGCCATCTTTGCCAGTTAGATCCTGACTAGCCTGGCGCGCCTTAAAGGCTTTGTCGATCGACGTTTTGGGTCATGTGCCACTCCAGATTCAATCATAATACTGAAATGACACAGAATTCTGAACACTACCAGTTAAAGCGCATGCACACCTCACCGAGTAAGCTGATGAAAATAGCAAAGTCATCTCATTTCTGAATATTTCTTTGCATTCATTGCCTCTTCAAGTCACATGATACAAAGCACCAGAAAATTCCAATCGCAAAGGTCGGCTCATAATTAATCAACAAAGTTAAAAAGGTTAACTAATCATAGCCAGTTTTGTGATTTGTGCACGGTGCAAGACCTGACCCCATTGGCTCAATAACACCTCTATTTAGGTGGCCAAAATCACAACGCCACTGCATTCTTTTAGGCTGATTGAGTAGGGGAGTTTATGATAGCCGAATCCCACTTGTAGGTTTCAGCATAAGTATTAAATTGCTCTATAAAATCTGCAAGTGACTGTTCAATAATTACTTCCCCTTCCATAGGGTCATAAATCTGCACATTATTGTCTTTTATTACTATCGCTACAGCATGTACGTCATTTGCTAATACTCCTCGTACCAAATCCGTGCCGTCTAGAGTTTCGAGAAGGCGGCCCAAGTTATCTATGCCTATCTCACTGGCTTCTAGCTCTGTAGATACTCTTTCTGCTTGACTAATTGGTTCCAAATCTGTGGCTGCCCATACAGCCATTGTTTTTTGATCTTCTTCAGTAAAATCCCAAAAACCTACGTTTCCTTCGTCCCCCCATGTTTTTGCCCATAATATTGACATCGCATTACACATTCGATTGATTTCCACGTAGTAATCATCAAAATCTTGTATTAGATCGGCTACGATGTAGTTTTCAGGTTCAATTGAGTTCATGTATATTCTGGGTAGTTTTAGCTTGCCTTTTGTAAGGGTTATTTTCATTCTCTGAATTGGAAATGCTGTTCCAGCGTTTTGAATATTGTACTTGTTGTCAACCGTCATACCTTTACATTTGTTCAGTTTTTTTTTGACGGATGTTGGGTGGCTTTTCATTGCTTTTTTTAAACCAATGAGCTTAAAATTTGTGTTAATTGTTTTCTTTGTTTCTGTTTGTGGTGTGTACATAGTCTATATCCATTGTTATAAAGTTAATAATAAGGTTTGTAAGTTACATTTTTTGCCTTGTCCATTGTGAATAGTTCTCTCCATATAATGCACGGTTCTTACTCACCCAGTTTCTACAGAATGGATTGTTGCTAAAATCACTGTTGTATAACTGTCTAAATCTTGCCCTTATTTGTGACATTTGCAGCTGCCTTTCACCCTTTTGATGTTTTTGCTTGTTTGACGCAGTTTTACTACCTTGTTTTTTATGATTGAGTTGTATGGGGAAACTTGGCCCACCATTCAGTCTCATTCCCCTTGTCATGGAATCAGGAGAAAACACATCTCGTTCAGTGCAGTCTTTCTTCTTATAAATTGAACTTTCAATTTTTTGCTTTAATTTATCTATTTGAGCATACATGTCTAAATACTCCTTAGTATTGGTTTATTGAATGTTGTTTTCTCTTTAGCTTTCATTGACAGAATCAAGGCCTGGTCTTGCATCTTTAATCCTCCCTGTATATGTTTTAAACGGGGACTTGGTTGCTTTCCCCAGTCCAACCGCCATAGCCAGCTACTCCTGCCCACCCAAACGCAGCGCCAGTTTGCCCCACTCTGTGGCCTGTTGCTCAAGCTTTGGATCGTCATTTACCGCTACGCCATTGACCTCAGTGGTAGGCTTGACCATCCCCAGCGCCTGCTGTGCAATATGCCCCAGTTCATGGGGCAGATGTTTCTCCTGACCGGGCGACAGATAAATATCACGTCCTTGTGCATACGCGTGGGCTTGAACCTGTGCTGGTTTGGGCGAGTTATAATGCACCCGCACATTGGCCAGATTCACGCCGGTAAGCTTTTCCATGCCCCGCCTCAGACGGGGCGGCAGGGCACGGCTGACAGGTTGAATGCCCGTTGTTGTGCGTCGTTGTGCTGGTCCTTGAGTAACGGGGCGAGTAAAGCGGTTTTGCTTCACCTTAAGTTGATAAAACGCCATGGGGTTATCCCGTGTTTGCTGGATGTATTTACTATAGATGAGCGGTTTAGAGGGAGATTGGTAAAAAAGCGCCAGTAGTTGGTACTTGTCAGTAAGTTAAAATTATATTCAGACATTGCTGGTTCATTGTTCTCTCATCCTGTCTCTGGAGAGGCTTGGGCTGATAGAGATTTCCAGGCAAAAAAAGACCCGAACGGGTCGGGTACTTTGGCTGGAACTCGCTTCTGCATTATTCCGTCGCTTCCACTGCCTCAGTTGCTATTTGCTCCGCCAAGTCAGGAGTTGTATTTGAGGGCGAGTTAAAGGCTTGCTGATACATGCTCTGATCTGCCGCAACAACGGCATTTCTGGCGACATCTTCGGCCTCAAAAGGCGTGGTAGTGGCGTATCCGGTGGATTGGGCTGCCGTGTCAGCATCGGCTTGTGCTACCGCCTGGGTAGCTTGTTGCTCGGCGCCGTTCACTGCTTGATCGTATAAATTACTCATGGCTGATTTTCCTTACATATGGTTAAGTTATGCACTATGCAGTGCGTCGAATGGGCCTTCCACCCAAACATCGTTTTGTGTGAATAAATTCAGTAGCTCCAGGGGGCGGGAGCTGGCCAGCTCAGCGAAAGAGGTTTCCCAGATATTGCGCTCAGAACGAACTTTGATCAGTTTATGCTTATCCTGCTGCCAGTTCAGGGGCAGAAACACGCATTTTTCTTTGGGTTTTTGTCCGTATAATTTGTCTCTGGCCGAGAGAAATACGAGGTTACGCTTGTGTGTTTCTGTCAGCTGAGATTCCTCAATACAGTAGCGTAGTGAGGCTCTGAACCAGGCGGGAAAAACGCTGCGTTCTGGTATCGATAAGTTTTCGGGCAGGGAAGGCTCTGCGTCGCTGAGCTCCTGTTCGTCGGACTGATTATGCCAGGTTTGTAAGGCATCGATACTCAAGCTTCTGAACTGAAGTATAGGTAGCGAGTCAATAAATGAGCTCATATCTGATTGTTTACTGTGCCTGAAGTGTTCAAAGGCCAGGTGTAACTGGCTGAGTGCACTCAGCCGAGCAATCACCAGCTCTGGTCGGTTTAACCCCAGCAACTGAATACTGTTCTGGCCTTTACTGAGCTGCTTTAACCTGTCTTTGTCCAGTGAATGAAACCAACTCGTAAACTCTGGTAATTGATGAAAGTCAGGTGCGTGACGCAAAATGTCCGGGTGTGACCAGATTTCTTTTGCTACGCCGTCAAGGTGTAATGTACGGGTATCCATTAAAAAGGCGGCCAGTAAATCAAAAGGGTATGCACGGCCGGTTACAGGGTCAAAGCGAATAAACAGTCTGGGGTCTTCCTCATAGGGGTTGATGAGCAACGGTTGTTCCTGTTCAATACTGATCGCAGGCAGACGCAGACCTGCCAGTGGAAATCGTCCGCCTTTATGCTGTTCATGGCATGCCTCGCAGACAAATAGCAGGTTTCGCTGTTCATAGGCTTGTGAGTAGTAGGGAGAACAAGTGGTAACCGTACTTTGTCCGGACTCCTGCTCTGTTTCCAACAGCTCTACAGGGCGAAAGTGTCCGACTTTTCCTCCATCAGTTGCCGACAAATAGCTTTCGCAGTAGGCGCAGCACCCCCGATTAAGCTGTGCCAGATGTGTCCTGAGGTGCGCAGAGCTGAACAGTGAGGTATCAAAAGCCGCGTAGTTAAACCCGCTTGTCACGACATCCTTGCCCAGCTCGTCGGTTCTGAGTGTAATAAACACCAGATTGTCTACCAAGTCTGCAGCATAACCTTCATCAATGAGTTGCTGGCGGTCCTGAGTTGTCAGTGTATGGTACTTAGGTGCGTCCGCTAATCGTGATACCAGCTCTTGCATTTGCTTGTTTGCCGCATTCACTTTTACTTTTTCATCGGGTAACCAGGTGAGCGGACTAAAGTTAATTCTGATCATGACGAGGTAGCTCCTTATCTTGTGATTTAACCCTCGGGTGTTTCTGTGCTACGTTGCATGACTTCACTTTGAAAAGCCTGATTTTGTTGCATCAGCTGAGCCTCCATGTTCTTAATGGTCGTTTCCATGGCTTGCTGAGCTGCCTGGGCACTTTGTTGAGCGGCCAGCTCTTGTTCCGTGTAAACTTGTTTCATATGAGTGTTTTGCTCTTCCAGATAAGTTACCTGAGCGTTGAGCATTTGTTCCTGATTTGGCTCTGCCTGAGTCGTCTCGTCATTCAATGTGTGAGGTGACGCGCTGACAGCCTCGCTTGCCAGTGCGTGATTAATACGGGCCAAATGTTGACGCGACTGATCAACAAGCTGAGATGACTGCTGTAAAGACTGATCTATGGTCTGCCGTGCACTGGCTAGCATGGCGTCTATGTCTGACAAAATGGTGTTCAGCTGTGTAGGCATAACGACTTGGGTCAACTCACCGAGCGCGGCTTTTTTCTGTTGTGCTGGGTTCATGTTTTTTTCTCCGGTTAGGCGGCTGTCGGCCAATGGTTAAATAGGCTCAGGCAACCCTGACTGTCTACGTTGAGCAAGGCTTCACTGTTGTGTAATTTAAATAAATAGTGACGACAAAGCCCGGCTTGACACACAAAACTGTCACTGGCTAAGGCATTGCTCAGAGTGGTTTGAAGTGTGCTTAAGTAATCATTTGCAGCCTTTACCAGATCGTCAGTATGCAAGTCGATATTGAGTACAATATTGAGTAGCCCAGCGCTGAAACTACTGAATCCCAGGTTATTGCCTCCTTCATGCCACTGCTTTATTGCGTTGTGCAGGTCAATGGCCTGTAGCTCAAAGGTCACAATCGGAGAGTCGAGGTTGCTGTTTACTACTGGCGCCAGTATGTCAACAAGGTGATCGGGTGTACCGGGCATTTCTTTTTTGTTGTTTTTCCATGCCAGATAAATGCAAAAGTAGTGAGCAAATTCGCTCAGGCTTTGTGCTTGTTGTGTTGCCCACTGGCAAGCTGGGATCACTGTCTGATTTGATAGATCATACACTTGCTCACAGTAGCAGATAACGCTGTATAATGTGAGCTGATCATGGAACGAAGCGCCCCAGCCCAGCGTGTGATAATTGAGATTATAGCGTCGGTAAAAAAGGGCTATTTTGTTTAAAATGGCACTGTCTACCAGTCGATATTTGGCCAGAATGCTTGCTAGCCTGGCTTTGTCAGTTTCTGAATCCCGGTTACTGAATGTTGCCAGATCCCTGAGGTCGTTGGTACTTAGCTCCAGGAGCTTTTTGATGTCGACAGACAGGGGGATCTGATGTAAATACAGCATCGTTGAGTTCATTAGTCCCAGATACAGTTGCTCGATAAATTGCGCTTCTGAGGTGAAACTAAGTACCTCACTTTGTTGTATGAGTGCATCGGTGCTGTGTGCACCCTGATTAAGAAACTGGATCAGGGTCTGCGTTTTATCAGCAAACTGGTCAAGTTGCTCAATCTCTTTATTGTTCACAATGATCGTCATATTCGTCTCCTTAGTCGCCGTTAGCCTTGTATTTGTTCAGCTAACTGCCACCATCGGGAAAATTGTCGAGCAGGTTACTGGCTGAACTACCTACCGCACCAAAGTTTTTGGTGCCATTTTCTACCATTTTATTTGCGGCTTCGATAATGCCAGCGTAATCACCGACTGAGCCGGTGGCCAACATCTGAGAAATGGCGACTCCCATAGCCGTTGTCGCCATTGTATTGATATTTCTAAGGTTATCGGTGGCATCCTGGATAGCTATGGCAGTTGACTGTGAAACCGACTGATAGGCCTTGCCGGCGCCGGAGAGTTTGTTTAGCTCGCCGTTCAGACTGGCGTTTTTTAACACATCCAGTGAAGTCTGTGTCGATGGCCCGACATTTGTTAACTCGTTCATATGCTGTGCCTCTGTTGGTTATTTTTTGCAGTGCGCATCTTTATGACTTAGCTGGAGTCTGCGAATCGTCTTGTTTCTTCTGCGAATCGTCTTGTTTCTTTAGAAGCTCCTTTACTAACGCTTCTACCTGACTTGGGTCCGGTTTCACTTCTGGCGTCGGTTTCTTAGCAGGTGGAGGTGGCGACTGCTGGAGCATTTTTGCACAGCTCGCGGCTGCGGCAGCCGAAGCTGAAGTTTGTGCATTTTGCTGCGCAGAAACGGCATTAAACATCGACATACCTATGGTTTCACTCGCAGTAACATTCAGCATGCCCATTGACTGCATAGGTGCAGATCCCATCAGCAAAGTGTTTATTTGATTCACCGAATCGGTGATTTGATCGTTTATAGTACTCATAATGACTTCCTTAGTTATCCAGATTTAATGGCAGCGGCACCGGCTGCGACCATGAGTGCGCAGCATTGAGCAACAGCAGTGCTGGATGTCAGCTGGCTGCGTGCTTCATTTTGCACCGCATTTTCCATCAACAACGAAATAGAATGGCCCATGGTTGTTGATGCGACAGCGAGTGAAAACCCGTTGGCTTCAAGTGTGTTTAACACAGCGATTCCTTATTAAACCCGGTCAGATGACGCTGACCGAAATGGTACTGATACGTTTAGTATCAGTACCCGGGCGGCTTGCTTAACGGAAAACCTTGTGAATGCCTTCTGCCGTTGTTGCTGTATTGACGCTCATGAGCGTATCAACACCCTGAACCAAAGCAGCTTGGGCTGTAACCGTATTGTTTTGCTGGCTGGTCGTGGCGTTGTGTGCTGCGTTTGACAGCGCCTGGCTGGTTGCAATCATAAAGTTACCAGTTGCAATAGCAGGTGCATCACCCAGTACTTTGGTGTTCACTTGTGAGACAGAATCAGTAATTTGACTATTTACAGCGGTTGGAAATGCCATAACTATTTTCCTTTTAAAGTTTTAATAAATAGGCGTTATTGCCTGGTTGTTTAAGACTGAGAAGAGACCGCTACGCAAAAATTTTGCTGGTCGCAACGCCAGTCGTTGCAGTGTCAATGGAGTAAAGAATATTTACACCCATTGTGGTTACCGCTTGGGCGGTAATGTTTGCCTGTTGCTGTGCTGCCGTTGCATTATGTGCTGCGTTGGCAAGCGCCTGAGAGGTCGCCTGAAACAAGTTACCCATAGCAATGGACGGTGCGTCGCCCAGTACCTGTACATTGGCTTGAGTAACTGAATCAGTAATTTGACTGTTTACTGCGGTTGGAAAAGCCATCGTGTCGTCCTTATTTTTGTTTTCAAATTAAGCCTGGTTGTTGCCGGCCTTATTCTGGGTGTTGTAAACCTGCGCTTTGTAATTGCAGTTGCGCCATTTCAGTTTGTAGCCACGCGCAACCACGGATGCAAAGTGCATTAGTTGCCTAACCCTGCGACAGGTTGTTTCTGCGGTTGCAGAATGCGTTTGGTCGCAATGCCTGTGGTCGCTGTATCAATTGAGTACAGGGTTGTAACACCCATAGTGGTTGCAGCTTGTGCAGTCATGGCTGATTGCTGCTGCGCAGACGTAGCGTTGTGCGCAGCATTGGCGAGTGCCTGAGACGTTGCCTGAAATAAATTCCCCATAGACATAGCGGGTGCATCACCTAGTACTTTGACATTGGCCTGTGTGACGGAGTCTGTGATTTGATCGTTAACTGCGGTTGGAAATGCCATAATTTCACCTATTTGCTTAGAGTTTTTGAATAAAATACAAGTTTGGTGTCTGGTTCATCATGCTTTTATGGAGTCGCCTAAACACTGAGGTCAGTATAGAAAAAGCCAGGTGTCAGGAATTGGCAGGAACACGTGACTTGATTGGTAAAATCGTGGTGATAAGTTGGTAAAACGGTTGATTGCGTTGTGTGCTGATTCCAAAAGCAATCAGCACAAGGCTTACTCATTGACTAATGCTTGGTGCGCTGGTCGCGGTACACACCCGGACTGACACCAACGACTGATTTAAACTTTCTGACAAAGAAGCTCAAGTCAGAGAAGCCAACATCGTCACACACTTCTGTCACCTGACTGTAGGGGTCTTCACGTAGTAGTGTCATCGCCGTTTTGATTCGGATTCGTAGTAAGGTTTGTTTAAACGATTGGCCCACATAGCGTTTAAATAAGAACGATAAATGTGACGGACTAACACATGCATAACTTGCAACTTCGCTCAGGCTCAGTGGCTTTTTGAAGTTTTCATCTATATATTGCAGCGCACGGGCCAACGCCGGGTGAGGTTTATTGGCAGCTTGTAGTTTGAGAAGCGGGGCGGTGAACTGCTCAGTGCCTGTGCTTTGGGGCTCAAATGAAAGTTCATTATCACAGGCAATGAGCGACTGAATTAACGTGGTGAATTCATTGCTAACTCGCTTCGATGGTGCGTTATCAGGTACTTCGGGGTATTGGCTGTGAGTATCGTTCATGGCCGGAAAAATGCTGATGAGTAGTTGTTTGGTGATCTCCTGTTGGCCACTCAAGAATGACAGCTTGTCCAGGCAGCGTTTAAGCTGCTTAGCGTTGTGTGGCCAGTTATAAGCCGTTAGCATTGCCATTGCTTGTTTGTCTATTTGCAGGTTTTCTAAATGCTGACAGGTTTCTTTGTAATGGCTTATCAAATCGGGTATATCTTCCTGGCGCTCAGCTAATGATGGAATGCTCAGCTCAAGGCAATGGTAGTGCAACCAGCTTAAAAATGAACTGTGTTGTGGTTCTATTAAGGCTTGGTCATGCTTTTGGGTGGAGGTAGAAGTAATGAGTCTTGGAGTCGCGGAAGCGGTGTTCAGATTAAGCCAGTAGTCTTTAACAGCTTCGGCTTGTTCGGGAGCCAGTGCATCTATATTCTTCAGGTAAAGTGTGCCATCGCGTGTTTGTGAGAGCAGAGATTCTAGTTTTGTGACCGCGCAACTGTCATCCCAATGATTCACACAAGAGACAACCAGTGGATGAGAGTCTGTTTTTCCCAATTGATGTAGATGACTTACCGCTAAGTGTTTACCACTGCCAGGTTGGCCAATGATGTGGACTGGCAAGTTACACTGTGCAAGTAAAACGATTTGCTGTTTTAGTTTAAAAAGTGCGTCACTACTGCCAATCCAGGGCTGTGCCTTTGGTGTTAGTTTCAAAAGTGTAGACATGGTATTTCCTTGTTTTCAGGTTATGTGAAAAACATGCACTTCCAGCAAGTGCTGGAGGTGCATGCCGTGTGGTCAAGGAAAATGTATTTTTTTATGCGCCCCGATATTGGGTCAGATACTGGTCACTTGATTCGGGCAATTATTAGGGTGATGGTGCCTGGGGTAGGTGTACCAGCTGAAGTCACTGCGTGTTGTCTGGCTCTTGAGTGCTTCCTGAACCAGAGGGTGTACAAAGCAAAAGTGCTCATCACTTTGTGTGACCAGCCCGCTGCAGAGCATTTTGTGTAATACACATAGCGGAGCGCGAATATTCTCGTTGTCGTTGAATTGTTGTAATTGATGCGTGTTGAAACACAGTCCCAGGCTTGCAGCAAACTTAAGCGTATTGGCTACTTCACAAGGCATTGAGTTTAAGCAATTGCGGGCAAAGTGTTGTAATGTGTCGGGCAGTGCGACGATTGGATCTGGGTGAGACAAAAGCTGTTTGAGGAAATAGGGGTTACCTTGCGCACGAGTTATGGCATTAGTTGCTCGGTTCCTGTGTTTGTCGGGCACTCTGCCCTGGCTCAATAATGTGTGATTAGCAATTTGCACCATAGCGTCCAGATCTAATGGTTTTAGAATGATAGTGTGGGCATGGCTGAGCCATTTTGGTGGGTGGATAAAGGTTTGTTTTTGTTGCGCCGAAATAATAAAGGTGATCGCTAGTTGAGCGCCGCACGAAGTTAACAACTGAATGAACTGGAGTGCTTTGGTTGTTAAGTTGTGCGCACCATCAATCATAATCGCTATCACCCCTTTGTGATGTGCATAAGCGAGCAGATTCTGTGCAACTTGTTTATCTAATTGCTTGATCCGATTCTTGGTTAACAGAGCCAGCGTATCTGTTTCATTCTGGTTTAAGTCGCAGCCTAACCATTGACGCAGCCGCAGTGAGCAGAGCGCACTGCTGGCTACCAGGTCTATTTTATGGCGAATGTCATGGCCTGGAGTCTTATCGTTGACAGACATGAGTGCCCTGACAAAATACAAAACGGAGAATGGAGACTGAGTACGCTCGGTAAAAGCATCACATGAAAAAGTAAGGCTGCGCCTGCCTGCTGTGGTCAGCTGTGCGGTAAAAGCCGTCAGCAGGCTGGTTTTCCCAGCGCCTGTCATCCCCTGTAAGTAGAGCGTTTGTAGTGAACAGAGGTTAAGTGTCTGGTTGATCATTGAATGGAGATGATTGAGTTCCCACTCTCTGCCGTAGCAGGGATTGGGCATATCTTTCACCAGATGACGGTAAATCCAGGGAGGAGCATCCGTATCGTTAATGAGTGTGTCAATACTGACCTGAAAGTAGCTAGCAAGGCTTTGTATGGTGCGACATAGTACTTGTTTCCCTGCTTCTGCACGTTTTATTGTGGAAACCGAAACAGGTAAACGCCTATTACTGCACTCTTGGGCTAGTTTTTCCCGGCTAAGTGCTTTTTTTTCTCAGCAAACGCAGAGTTGTTTTGTTTACCGCAATTCTTCCGTGGCTGGAAGTGTACATAGTTAGCTCCTTTATCTTGAGATTGATTATTACGACATTGTTACTATTTAATTATTTACTACCTGTGTCTTTGAGTTTATTTTTATGTTAATGGGTTTGGTATTACAAGTTGTTACACCTGCTTTTAGCAAATAACAGAAGATGTGACATGTTAGCCAGCTTATACGCGCTCGCTTGGCCTCTGTATTGCCGATTTAATTGCTAGCTTAGAGCATTCTTTGCACGCTCTTTAATCACAATTAAAAATGACATGTTTAAAGATTTTTAAATTTTCTTGATCTTTGTTTCTCAAGGCTGCGTATTGCTCGAATGTTGACCACCTTGATGGAGAAAATCGTGAAAGTACTAATAAAAATAATGTTGATCAGTACCCTGGCCTTGCTCGCGGCCTGTTCCGACGATGATCATGAAGTCGTAACAACACCACCACCAGAGGAGAACTCGGTTTATGATGCTGCTAAAGCAGCTGGCAGTTTTAACACTCTGGTGGCGGCCATTGATGCCGCAGGCCTGACAGCCACGCTAGATAATACGGACAGTACGTTTACTGTGTTCGCTCCAACCGATGCAGCATTCGCCGCACTGGGAGAGTCGGCCATAAACGAGTTACTGGCGGACCCAGACACACTGGGCAAGATTTTGACCTACCATGTTCTGGCATCTGAAGTGAAAGCCGAGACGGCGCTTACCTTAGCCGGGCAAACGACAGAAACAGTGAACGGTGCAAAGCTTGCCTTGTCTCTGTCGGGCGACAACCTGCTCATAAACACGGCGACGGTGACGCAAACAGACATCATGACCGACAACGGTGTGATCCATGTCATCGATGCTGTGTTAATGCCCCCCAGTGATGCAACCTCAACAGCTAACATTGCAGAGGTAGCGACTCAGGCTGGTAATTTTACAACCCTTCTGAAGGCCGTCGAAACAGCCGGTTTGACCAGTGCTCTGACCGGTAGTGATGATTTGACTGTGTTCGCGCCTACTGATGCTGCATTTGCGGCTTTGGGTACTAAAACCATCAATACCTTACTGGCAAATCCTGAAGTGCTGAGCAGTATACTCAAACAGCATATTGTGGCAGGTAAAGTCGACTCGGTGACAGCCATGTCGCTCAATGGTAAAAATGCGACGACGCTGGAGCAAAACCAACAAAGTGTGGCAATTGATGCTGCCACAGACATGCTGAAGTTTGCGGGTGTGACAGTGACTCAAACTGATATACCAGCTTCAAACGGTGTGATCCACGTATTAGATGCGGTAGTTGTTGGCGATATCAGTGTGCCGGAGTCACTGGGCCTCATTCCTGAAGTAGCAGCTGGGGCGGGTTCATTCAACACGTTACTGAGTCTGGTGACAGCAACGGGTCTGGACGCAACACTTGGCGACCCGACTACCAAATTCACTGTCTTCGCGCCCACTGACGCGGCGTTTGCAGCCCTTGGCCAGGCTACACTCGACGCATTGGCTGCTGACACCGACAAACTGAAAGACATTCTTCTGTATCATGTTGTTGCAGGGCAGAGTGTAATGTCAGACACTGCCGCTGGTATTGCGTCCTCTGCAGACAACATGGTTGCGATGGCGAATACCGATAAGAGTGCGCTAAGCATTGTGGATAGCATGCTATTCATCAACGATGCGGTGATCCGCACTGCCAATGTAAAAGCAGACAATGGCGTTATTCATGTGCTCGACAAGGTGATCATGCCGCCAATGGATAAAATGGCGACAGACAAAACCATTGTCGATGTAGCGATGGAGACAGATGATTTGTCGACGCTGGTGACTGCATTGCAGACTGCCAATCTGGTCGATGCTTTGTCGGATACTACCAAGCAATTTACCGTCTTTGCGCCAACTAACCGCGCATTTCAGAAGATTCCCGCGGCCGATTTAAATGCGCTGCTGGCTAACCCAGCAGGCCTTACTCAGGTGTTGACTCAGCATGTGCTGACACTGGAAGCCTCTTCTTCTTTGGCTTTCAGCCTGAATGGTAAGCAGGTAGAAACGTTGGCCACCAATATGCTGGACCTCAAGGTTGTTGATTTTGTCTCAACCGCCAACACAGATACCGACATGGTTGCCTATGACGCGACGAATCAAAGACTGGTCTCTGGTAATGGTGCAGCGATGGCTGGCAAAACGCTGTACGTATTTGATGACGACCTGACGTTCGCAAATAGTCAGTGTGTCGACGCATGTGCTACCAACTGGCCACCTGTGATCGCAACGCAAGCGCAGATAGCTAATATCCCGGGCTTGTCGCTGATTGCAAGATTAGATGGCAGCATGCAAGCCGCTTATCTGGGTCGCCCTCTGTATATGTATGCTCAAGACACAAATGCGGGCGATGCGATGGGGCAGGGCGTTGCTGGAAAATGGTGGCAGGTAAACCTACCTACATCCGGTCTTCAGGTCGAGGGTAGCAACATCACCCAGGTTGATATTTATACCGCAAACGGAGTGGTTCATCTGATTGATACTGTGATAACCACCGTAGATTAATTCCCTTCCTCACTTCTTTCCTATGAGGTTTGGCGCAACGCACTAAGTTGCGCCTTTTTTATTTGGCGGCTATTTATCCAGCGTCAGGACTATTCGGCCATTTATTTCGCTGTTTAGCATTTGATCAAATACATCGTTAATGGCTTCAAGCGGTTGAGTCTCAATAATGGCTTTAACTTTTCCTTGCGCAGCAAACTGCAAACACTCGATCAGATCCTGGCGTGTGCCCACAATGCTACCTATAACACTGACCCCTTTGAGTACAGTATCAAAAATGGGAATTGGCATATCTTCTGGAGGCAGGCCAACAAGCACGCAGACACCGCCACGTTTGACACTGTGAAAAGAAGAGGTAAAAGCGGATTTAGAAACAGCGGTACAGACCACAGCTTGAACACCACCGAGCTGAGTTTGTATGGCTTCAGCGGGATCCTCTTTGGTATAGTCGATAACCAAGTCTGCACCTAAAGTGTGTGCCAGTGAAAGCTTCTCTTCACCGCTGTCTACCGCTACCACATTCAGGCCCATGGCTTTTGCGTACTGAATGGCCAGATGGCCCAAGCCGCCAGCGCCAACAATGGACACCCAGTCTCCAGGTTTTGCACCAGACACTTTGAGTGCTTTATAGGTAGTGACACCGGCACAAAACAGAGGAGCAGCTTCGACAAAAGGCACATTATCGGGGATTTTAACAACATAATTAGCGTCAGCTTTGGTAAATTGCGCATAGCCCCCATCAACAGAGTAACCACTGTTTTGCTGCTGCGGGCAGAGGTTTTCGTCTCCTTTAAGACAATGCTCACAGTGACCACAGGCGCTGTGTAACCAGGGCACACCGACGCGGTCTCCAAGTTCAAGATGGGTCACATCGTCTGCTTTTGCTACTACGGTACCAACCCCTTCGTGGCCTGGGATCAGAGGGAGTTTTGGTTTGACTGGCCAGTCTCCGTGGCAGGCATGCAGATCGGTGTGACATACCCCACATGCAGCAATTTCAACCAGTACTGAGCCGGGTGTCAAAGTGGGTTTTGGGACAGTTTGGATCTCTAACGGTTGTTTAAAGGAATGGACGAGTGCGGCTTTCATATGCTTCTCCCTGATAAGTGTTTGCCATGAGTATAGTGATTTGTACCTGACATAATTTGATCCGGCGCAAATTCAGCACCAACAAAGTCAGCAGTTTGCTGCGGCCATCTTTTATCGACTTTCAGTTAGAATGTAACGATTGTCATACACTGTGCCCAAGATATCTGTGCGTTTTTCAAATGAGCGACTAAACTTCATGAAAAATAGCAGCTTGTGTCACTAACAGCTTGGTTAGGCTAAAGTGGTCAAGCCAGGTTTAGGTAATTAAATCGGTACGTAAGCCACTGTAATTTACCCCAGCCAATTGCTGAGTTAGCATTTGGCGTATGCTCTGAACGGCTACTTATCGCTATTTTTATGCTGTTCAACGCCTATGAGTTTTGGCACGACGGTTGTTTAAACTCAGCGTATGGGTAATATTGTCGTTACTTATTTGTTAAATTTGTAATTGGTTTTGCTTTATTTTTTAGTGCTTTGTGATAGCATCAAGAGGTAAATCATCAAACAGGAACCTGAAAGCCAATTTTTTAAACGGCTTAGCAGAAGATAAAAACAACATTAGGGAATGGTATTTTTAGTTCAGTTGTCGTCCCGCTAGATTAACACTATCAGAATATTTTAGCCTGATTGAATGCAGTGGATTTAGATTGTTTTCATGGATAATCAAAGTTTTATGCTCTTCAGGCGAGAAGGTGTAGTTGATTAGCAAAGCTTGCGGTTTTAAGCGGTTAGTTAACCTTTAAAACCACAATGACCCTGTGCTGCGTTTTCGCGGTTAGGTGTGATCGGACAGGTCATACTTTGTTATTGTGTTTATGTAATTAATTGGTTTTTTCCAATTTTACGGATCGGACAACTGTACTCAGCCTCGATAGCGGCACGGCGTTGTATTGCCTGCTCAGGGCCATTGAGTCAGATGTTCTGATCAAAGGAACTTACTCAATAAACCTTGTATGGGTATGGCATGAATAACGACTTAGTGGCTACATTAGTGACATTGGCCCGGACACGTGGCGATGACATTGCATATCAGTATTTCTTCGAAGACAATCAACCGGCAGTTTCCCTGAGCTACGCAGAGCTCGACCTGAATTCCAGACGGATCGCGGCACGCTTGCTGACTTACTTTGAAAAAGGCGACAGAGCTTTGCTCTTGTACAACTCAGGGTTTGAGTTTGTAGAAGCGTTTTTTGCCTGTCTGTACGCTGGCATTGTGGCCGTACCGGCATACCCGCCAAAAAAGAACCAAAATACCGACCGCCTGAGAAGCATTATTGAAGACGCCGGTGCAACGGGTGCACTGACCAGCAGCAAGATTTATGAAATTGCACAGCCGCTATTTGAAGCCGAGGAAAGTCTGAGCAATGTGTCTATCATTGCCACCGATGGTGAGGGGGTTGAGCTGGTCGAGCCCATGGCCTGGCAGGATATCCAGATTGCGCCACAAGACCTGGCTTTTTTGCAGTATACCTCTGGCTCGACGGGGAGCCCCAAGGGGGTAATGGTCAGCCATGGCAACATCATGGATAACGAAGAAATGATGAAGCTAGCCTTCGGCCACAGTGCGCAGACACCTATTGTAAGCTGGCTCCCACACTTTCATGATATGGGGCTGATCTTCGGTATTTTGCACCCTATATACATAGGTGCACCTGCCGCGCTAATGAACCCGACATCGTTCTTACAAAAGCCACTACGCTGGCTGAAGCTGCTGAGTGAGACCAAAGCCGTTACCTCCAGTGCCCCCAATTTTGCCTATGACCTGTGTGTAGACACAATCAAAGAAGAAGAACTGGCAAACTTAGACTTATCGCATTGGCAAAGCGCACTCAATGGTGCCGAGCCTGTTCGGGCCAGTACCCTTGAACGCTTTTACCAGAAGTTCAAACGTTGCGGCTTTCGTCGTGAGGCTACGGCACCCTGCTACGGCATGGCGGAAACCACCTTGTTTGCAACCGGGGGGCGTTTGTTGACTACGCCAGCGGTCCTTTCGCTTGATAGTAAAGACATGCATCAGGGCAAAGCGTCGTTGTTAAATACGCAGTCCGCAAGCCGTGCTACGTTTTACGATCTTGATATAGCCGAAGCGACTCAGACAGACAATCAACCCTATTATGCGGTGTCATGCGGCGGTACCTGGCATGGCCACACATTGGCCATCGTTGACCCGAATACAAAACAACGCTGTGAAGACGGACACACCGGTGAAATTTGGGTGAGAGGTGCAAGCGTTGCGCAGGGCTACTGGCGCAAGGACGAGCTGACCGAGGAGATTTTTAAGGCGCGCATTGCTGGTGACAATGACGGGCCTTATTTGCGAACGGGCGATTTGGGGTTTGTCTACCAGGACGAACTCTATGTAACCGGGCGCGCTAAAGATGTGATGATTTTCCGTGGTAAAAACTACTATCCGCAAGATATAGAGCTGACAGTGGTGGAAGCCCACAGCGCTATGGACAACAACGGGGGCGCCGCGTTTTCTTGTTTATCAGAGCAAGGAGAGGAACGTCTGGTTATTGTGCAGCAGGTCAAGCGTACCGCTGTGCGCAAACTGAACGAGCAGGAGATCTTTGCAGCGATTACGGCTGCGGTCACTGAGCAACATGGTATTACCCCGTATGAGGTGGTGTTGATCAAGCCCGGGCGGATCCTGAAGACCTCCAGTGGCAAAATTCAACGACAGGAAAACAAACGTCACTATCTTGCCGATACTTTCGATGTACTGGCGCGCTCACGAGCACCGCAAGTACAACCAAAGAAGATACAAGATAACAGCAAAGTAACTGATTATTCGGGCGTCGAAGCGGCGTTACGTAAAGTTTTGCAGGAAGTCGTAGGGCTGGAAGTCGACCGTCAACCCGGTAGTCTGGATATTGACGCCACCTTTTTATCTTTGGGTGTAGACTCAATGAAGGCTGTGCGGATTTCCGGCGAGCTGATGGAGCTACATGACATAGAGCTCGAAGCAACGGTACTGTATGAGTATCCGTCAATTGCTCAGCTGGCTCATCATTTAAGTCAATTTGAATCGATACGTGAGCGCCTGAGTTGTGATAGTCACACTACGTCTGAGTACAATGCAACGCCCTCAGAGAGTTCAGAAACCAGTACACAAGGTGATGCTTCGACTGGCGAGAGTGAAGGTGACACCGATGTTGCTGTAATTGGTATGGCGTGTCGCTACCCGCAAGCCGCAGACCTCAATGGGTACTGGCAGTTGTTGACTGATAAGCGCGATGCCATCAGTGTACCCGATGCCGTGCGGCAGGCTTTATGTCCGGCACTGAGTAAGACCCGGTTGGGTGGTTACCTGAGTGACATTGAGCAGTTTGATGCCGGACTTTTTGGTATTTCACCGGCAGAGGCCAATTACATAGACCCTCAGCATCGTTTGTTGCTTGAAACCAGCTACCATGCCATCCAGTCGGCCGGATTGATGCCTGCCGAATTGACCGGTCAGCCCGTGGGTGTATATGTGGGCATTTCTCAGAATGACTACTTTAATATGTCGAACCAAGCGCAGCAGGGTAATCCCTATCTTGGCACTGGTACAGCACTGAGTATTGCTGCTAATCGCTTGTCTTATACCTATAACTTCACAGGTCCGAGTCTGTCGGTAGATACAGCCTGTTCTTCTTCCTTGGTTGCTTTGCACCATGCTCTGAATGGGCTCCGTGTTGGTGATATGCCCATGGCCCTGGTGTGTGGTGTCAACCTGATCCTCAGTAATGAGGTCACTGATGCTTGTGACAATGCGCAGATGCTGGCAGATGATGGTCGTTGCAAAACGTTTTCTCGCGCTGCTGATGGTTATGTACGCAGCGAAGGTGTGGGTTGTGTTTTATTAAAACCTCTGGCGCAGGCTATGGCCGATAAAGACCCTATTTACGGGGTACTCAAGGGCAGTGCGGTAAATCAGGATGGTCGGAGCAACGGTATCACCGCCCCCAATGGTGTATCGCAGCAGCGCGTTATTAAATCAGCATTACAACGTGCGGCGGTGGCACCGGAGGATATCCAGTACATTGAAACCCACGGTACAGGCACAGAGCTGGGCGATCCTATCGAAGTATCGGCACTGGCCAAGGTGTATGGCGAAGGACGTGCGCCAAACCAGCCCCTGTTACTGGGCTCAGCTAAGGCCAATATTGGCCACCTGGAGTCTGGTGCGGGTCTGGCAGGGTTGATCAAAACGCTATTGTGTCTTGAGAAAGCGCAGCTACCTGCACAATTACACACTGAGCAGCTGAATGCGCATATTCCATGGCAAAAACTGCCGGTTGAGGTTGTCACCCAGTCTCAGATATGGCCTTCGCAGGAGAACAAGCCAAGACTGGCAGCGGTGAGTTCGTTTGGATTTGGTGGCACCAATGCCCATGTTATTTGTGCGCAACGGCCAGAAAATGTTGCAAAAGCCGATAAAGATGTATCGCAATATGCGGGGTACGTGCTGCCACTATCTGCAAAATCAGCCAACTCCCTGACTCAGCTTGCACACCGCTATGCGGATGTTTTAAGTGCAGCCACCCCAAATGAGTTCGATACATTGGTGCGCCAGACGGCGAGAAAGCCCCATTACAAAGAAGCGCGCCATGCCTTTGTGGGCGAGAGTCGGGAAGCACTGGTAGCCGCACTGACAGCTGTGCAAGACCTCCCGGAACTGGCAAGCCAAATGTCGGCACCAGGGCGTGAGCTGGTATTCCTTTTCACCGGGCAGGGGGCGCAATACCCTGATATGGGTAAGTCTCTGTACGACACGCAACCCGTGTTTCGTGACGCCATTGATGAGTGTGACCGCCTGTTGGCGGACACTTTAGGGCCAAGGCTTATTACTGTTTTGTATCAGGATCCCAATGAGGAATACCTGGCCCAGACCCAGTGGACGCAGGTTTGTTTGTTTGCCATTGAGTATGCTCAGGCGAAATTGTGGCAGAGCACCGGCTTGCAACCAGATCAATTAGTGAGTCACAGTGTTGGAGAATATGCGGCAGCCTGTATTGCGGGGATTTTTTCACTTGCCGATGCGATAAAGCTTATCTCAGCGCGTGGCCGGCTGATGAATGCACTTGCGGACAACGGCCGTATGGTGACTGCACGGTGCGACCGTGAGCAGGCCGATGCGCTGGTAGCTGGCATTGACGGTCAGATATCGGTATCGGCTTATCATGGTGAGTCGGGCGTGGTGTTTTCGGGCCACAACACCGCAATGGACACCCTGTGCAGGACGCTGCAAGAGCAAAACGTGCGTCACAAAGAAATTAATACCGCACGGGCATTTCATTCACCAATGATGCAGCCGATGCTCAGTGAATTTGCGCAAGTGGCGGCACAGGTCAGGTATAGCCAGCCTGCTATTGCGTTTGTCTCTTCTGTGACTGGCAAACAAGAAGCGCTGAGGGTGTGTGACCCCAGCTACTGGGTTGAGCAGATCTGTGCCCCGGTGCAATTTGCTGCATGTATCGCTCACTTGTCTCAGTCAGAGGCTTATATTGCCCTTGAACTGGGTCCTAAACCTGTGCTGTGTGGTTTATTGCAGGAAAATCGCCCTGCACAGCAGTGCGAGTTTTTGCACGTATTACACAATAAAGGCGCCGATTTACCGCGTTTACTGGCAGTTAAGGGACGTTTGTTTGAAATGGGTACAGAGCTTGACTGGACTCATCACTATGGCGATAACACCCAGCCAAGAGTTCCCTTGCCTCTGTATCCGTTCGATCGCAGCCCTTACTGGATCCTGGATATCCCGTCACAGCGCAGCGCTGCACAAAACATCGGCCTTGAAGCGTCTGATGAAGGTGCTGCAGTCACCCCACGAGATGACGCTATCCGGG
The DNA here is from genome assembly GCF_024124545.1 of Pseudoalteromonas sp. XMcav2-N. GTDB lineage: Bacteria > Pseudomonadota > Gammaproteobacteria > Enterobacterales > Alteromonadaceae > Pseudoalteromonas. The sequence goes on along the minus strand of NZ_JAMXSF010000010.1, from coordinate 90,419 downwards.
CCTTTGTGCTCAATACCCTGTCACGATTATTGTCTATGCCCGTCAGTGATATACAGACTCACCTCCCTTTGCTGGAGATGGGGGTCGATTCATTGATGATCATGAATGCGGTACGAACCTACGAGCGGGAATTTGGCCTCGAGTTCAGTGTGCGCCAGTTCTATGAAGAGCTTAGTACGGTAGAGTTGCTGGTAGCATATATCATAGAACACAGTGATTATCAGTGCGCAGCGACAGCGCCGGTGGCAGTCACCAATGAGCCTCCTAAGCCAAATAGCGATGTGGCAAGTCCGGCGGCAGTTGAACAAGGTGCGCTGAATGTCTCTTCTGAGCTTGTTGCAAATATTTGCCGGGAGCAGCTGCAGGCCGCCGCATCTGTCTCTAATACGACTGCCGCGCAAAGCGTTGAAGCCGTTGCTGCCCGCCAACTTGCGATGTTGCAGGGTCATCAGAATAACTTTGCTATTTCCAACCCGACCACTCGTCTTGCCACACTATCTACAGAGCAGACCATTAAGGCGCACGCTCCAGCCTCGTCTCAAAGCGCGCAACCAGGCAGTGCTGCCAGAATACTTCCAGGCTTTGGTCAGAAGCAGATAACGTCGGCTGCAAGCAGCAGATCTGTGCAGCGGCATCTGGCCTCACTCACAGACAGTTATTGTGCTAAAACGCCCTTATCAAAAACGCTGGTGTCTGAACACAGGACACACCTGGCGGACTGTCGTGCGTCGGCCGGGTTCCGCTTGTCCAGTAAGGAGCTACTTTATCCTGTATTTGGAAAACGTTGTGAAGGTAGCCGCATCTGGGATATTGATGGCAATGAATATATTGATATTACCATGGACTTCGGGGTTAACCTGTTTGGCCATAAGCCCGCGTTTGTTACTCGGGCGCTGGCACAACAAATTGATGAAGGCCTGCAACTGGGGCTGGCAAGTCCGCTGGCCTGTGAGGTGGCTGAGCTGGTAAGCGAGCTGACCGGGCTTGAGCGAGTCACCTTCTGTAACTCAGGCACAGAAGCGGTAATGACGGCTGTGCGCCTGGCGCGCAATAAAACCCGCCGCAACAAAATCGTCCAGTTTGAAGGGGCTTATCATGGCCACTATGACGGTACGCTTGCGCAGAATGTGCCCGGTGGTGACTCGGTAGAACCTATGTGCGGCGGGGTCAGGAACGGGGCAATCAGTGATAATCTGGTGCTGGAATATGGCGTTGACGCTGCGCTTGACGCCATCAGAGCACAGGCTTATGACATTGCCGCTGTATTGGTTGAACCCGTACAGAGCCGTCATCCGGCCCATCAGCCCTGGGCATTTTTGCAGGCATTAAGGGCACTGACGACAGAGCTGGGCATTGCACTTATCTTTGACGAGATGATCACCGGGTTCAGAGCGCATCCGGGTGGGGTGCAAGCGATGTTGGGGATCCAGGCAGACATGGCTACCTATGGCAAGATTGTTGGTGGAGGGTTGCCGATTGGGGTGGTTGCCGGTAGTCACGATTATCTGGATGGCATTGATGGTGGTCATTGGCAATATGGTGATGCGTCTTACCCGCAGGCCGATACCACTTTCTTCGCCGGCACATTTTGCAAACACCCACTGGTGATGTCCAGTGCTAAGGCGGTTCTGAGTGAGATAAAACAACACGGGGCCCAGCTTCAGGAAGCGATAAGTCGCAATACCGACTATCTTGCCAATACCCTCAATACCTTCTTTACGGCGCAGAATATTCCGATACAAATTGAGCACTTTACATCTCTGTTCCGCTTCCGTTTTAGTCAGAACCTGGATGTGTTTTTCTATGAAATGCTCAACCGTGGTGTGTTCATTTGGGAAGGACGGAATTGCTTTTTGTCGGCGGCCCATACGGATGCGGATGTGAACACCATTATCCAGACCGTTAAAGACAGCGCACTTGCCTTGAAAGCTGCAGGCTATTTTGGCGAGCCGGATCCTGCGGATACGCAGCCTGTGCAATTCCCGTTAACGGGCGCGCAGCAGCAATTGCTGGCGCTGGCTTTAAAGTCAGAACAAGGTGCGCAAGCCTATCATGTGCAGGCCGTGTTACGTCTCAGCGGTCAGTTAGACAAGGCACGTCTAGCGCAGGCTGTTGCCCAGCTGCAAACCGACTATTCATTGCTAAGTTATTCGGTTGACCCGGACACCCTGTCTCATGTTCGACTTGAAGCGTCGGCTGTATCCTTGATTGAACATGCAAATACAGAACAGTCATTGCAGGTCAGGTTAGCGGATGTGCGATACCGTGCATTTGAGTTCGGTACTGAGCCACTTTGTCGCTTTGATTTGCTGCAGGACGGCCCGCAGGCACATGTGCTCAGTATTACGGCGCACCATGTTTTGTATGACGGACTCAGTCTGCAACAAATGATGAGTCGTATCGCGGAAAATTATACTTGTATTGGCGGTGACTTAACTGCGCCAGCCACCGTTCATTTCAGTGCCTATGTTGAAGGCGTGGTACATTACCTCAGCAGCACTCGCTATCAGCAGGATAAAGGCTACTGGCTTGATCGACTGGCACAGTGCGAGGCGCTGGCGTTGCCAGCCCGTCCGGGAGCAGGCAGGCAGGAAAGCTTTATGGTTGAAAAGCAGATACTGGAGCTTGGCGAGCTGCCTAATATTGCGGCGCTGAGCAAAGCTCAGGGCTGTGGTCAGTTTGCGACCTTACTGGCAATTTATGCGCTTTGGTTACATAAGTTGACCGGCCAGCAACATATTGCAGTAGGCATTCCAGTCTCTGATCGTCAGCTGCTCAGTGATGCGTATGATCCGCACTGTCTTGATCAGCATTTACCGGGCTATTGCACCAACATTTTACCTTTGGTGGCTGATTTCTCGGGTCCCCTTACTGTTGCTGCCTTGGTTAAGCAACTGCAAAACAGCCTGCTTGAAGCCTTTGAGCATCAGCACCTGCCATACAGCGAGCTGACCCATGAGGCCGTGTCCTTGCCAGAGACTTTGTTCAATCTGGATAAAGTGCAGAAGCTTCCCGAATTTGACGGACTAACGGTATCAAGTTGTCCAACGGACACCCGGTTTGGTCAGTATGAATTAAGCTGCAACTTATTGTGTATCAATGGTCAGTGGACACTGGAGCTGGAGTATCTGAGTGCGCGCTATGACAGCGATATGATGGCGCATTACGCCCAGTCGCTGGTTCGCTTATTTGCGGGCCTGCAAGCTACGCAGGACTGTGACAAGGTGAGTCTGCTGGATAGTCAGATGCATGCGCAGCTAGTCACACCTATTTCAGAGACGCTCGGACAGCCACTGCTGTTGGATGCATTGTCGGCACGGGCGGCTCAGCTGCCACAAAACACCGCACTTATCTGCGCAGAACAAGCACTGTGCTATGAGCAACTGCAAGAGCGCGTTAATCAACTGGCAAACTATATATCTGCCAGAGGAGTTGGTGCCGATTCTCTGGTGGCCATTGCGCTGCCGCGGCGCACCGAGCTGCTGGTTGCCTTATTGGCAGTATTGAAAACCGGTGCAGCCTTCCTGCCGCTGGATTTGGCTTTCCCTCAGGCCAGGTTAAAAGAGATGCTGAGCGACAGTCAGGCAAGTTGTTTGCTGTGTGATGCAATGAGTGAGGCTGCACTTGCCATTGCGCATACAGACATAGACATTGTTGATTTGGATGTCAGGCAAGCGGAGATTGCACAGTGCGCCAGTGACTTTGATGCTCAGGTAATTACGCCACAGCAGCGTGCGTATGTGATTTATACCTCAGGCTCCACAGGGAAGCCAAAAGGGGTAGAGATAAGCCACGGTGCGCTGGCAAACCTGTTACACACAATGGCCCGCAAACCCGGGTTAGATCAGTCAGATTGTTTGCTGAGTGTCACCACCATTGCCTTTGATATAGCCTTGTTGGAGCTGTTTGGTCCACTTGTAGTTGGCGGCACTGTGTTGCTGGCCAGCGAGCAGGCCTGTAGTGATCCGAATGCGCTGGCTGATCTGATTGAGCAATACCCGGTCACCGTGATGCAGGCGACCCCGACCTTATGGCAATTACTGTTGTCGACATGTCCCAATTTTGCGGCGGGCTTAACTGTGTGGAGTGGAGGAGAACCTTTAAGTTCGGTACTTGCTGCTCAGTTACTCAGTCAGGCAAAAGCGCTGTGGAATATGTACGGGCCTACTGAAACCACTATCTGGTCTGCAACCGGGCAAATCTTCCACCCTGAAGACATTACTATAGGCCAGCCGGTAGCCAATACCAGCCTGTATGTACTGCCCGAAAATGCAACATACAATGCCGCGGTGCAGCCGGTGGGTGTTTGGGGAGAGCTGTGGATCGGTGGAGCTGGCCTGGCTAATGGCTATCTGGCAAGACCTGAGCTCACACAAGCCCGTTTTGTTGCCCACCAGTTTGATGAACACCACACTGAACGACTATATCGTACTGGGGATCGGGCACGCAGGCTGGCCGATGGTCGCTTTGAACTTGATGGTCGACTTGACCATCAGGTGAAGCTGCATGGCCACCGGATTGAGCTGGGTGAAATTGAAGCGCAGCTACGCAACGTGCTGGGAGATGCAGATGTTCGGGTATTCATCAAAACAACTGGCCAGAATCAAGCCGCATTGTGCGCCTACTGCATTGAGCAGGGCGAACTGGCGCAGCACTGGACTATCAGTACATTGCGAAGCGCTCTGGCAAATCAGCTGCCGGCTTATATGTTACCTGAATACCTGTGCTGGCTTGGAGAGTGGCCAACAACAGCCAATGGCAAGCTTGATCGCAATGCGCTGGTGGTGCCGGATAACAATCACCAGGCACAGACCGAGCTGTGCCAACCTGCCAACCCGGTGGAAGCGAAGATCCTGACCATTTATCACGAGTTATTAAATTCAGAGCAACTGGGAACCCATCACAATTTCTTCGAATGTGGCGGTAACTCAGTGTTGGCTATGCAATTGATATCAAGGCTGAATCAACACTTTGCTATCAGGGCCACGGTCGGTGACATCTTTGATAACCCCAGTGTTGTGCAACTTGCTGTCCGGGTTGAAGACCTGAACAGTTCAGGCGCACCGGCTGCACCTGATGGCGTTGCGCGCCTTAGTAACATTGTCAGCGGTCGTGATATCAGCGTGGCATTTGATGATCAATCCATGACGGAGATGGACTTGTAAGTATGGAAAATTCAGCGATTGAAGCACTATTGGCCGAGTTGGATGGTCAGGGTATTTATGTTTATCTGCAAGAAGGCCGCCTGAAACTGCGTACCCACCTGGCGACCGTGCCAGAGGCGCAGCTTAATAAGATCAAAGAAAATAAGTCGGCACTGATTGACTACATGCAGGCGAATCATCAAAAGCAGGGCGCTCTGTCATTTTCTCAGCAAGGGATTTGGCTGATTGACCAGTACCATGGTGGGGAAGTGGCCTACACCATGGCTGGATTACTTAAGCTGTCGCACCCGATAACAAAAGCGCAGCTTGAAGCGGCGATAAACACCTTGCTTGTGCGCCACGACATTCTGCGTAGTCAGTTTTTTGCTACAGAGCAGGGAGGGTGTCAACGCGTAAATGCTGAGTTGTCTCTTAAGGTTATGTCGCTGAGCGTGGCTGAGCCTGTGACCCGAGCAAAAATTGAAGCGCATGTGCAACCTTACCTGCAGCAAGGATTTGACTTACAAAAAGCGCTCCCCGTGAGAGCGGCACTGATCAGTGGCGATGAACAAACCCGGGGTCAGTGGGTATACCTGATGTTGCACCACCTTGTAGTTGATGGCTGGTCGGTGCAATTATTGGTCAATGAACTGCTTGATGTATTACAGAACACAGCGACGGAACAGGCGGCACCGGCACCACTACAATATCTCGATTATGTGCATTGGGAAAAACGCTTTGTCCAGTCTGAAGCTTACCAGCAACAGCATGCATATTGGCAAAAGCAGCTGGAAGGGTTCACGCCTTTTGCTCTGCCAACCAGTTTTGCCAGACAAGCTCAGCCTTCATTTCAGGGGGCCAGTCATCAGTTTATATTGAACGACGAGCAATTCCCGCGTTTTGAAAGTTGCTGTCAGCAACTGGGGATCACTGTGTTTGCCGGGCTGCTGAGTGTGTTTTACGCGTTGCTCTATCGCTATAGCCAGCAACAGGACATTACGGTGGGTGTGCCCGTGCTGGGTCGGGAGCACAGTGAATTTGAATCCATGATCGGCTGTTTTATTCACACTCTGCCACTGCGTCAGCAGATAACCGCTGAGATGTCATTCAGTGAGCTTGCCCGCAACACCCTGACACAAGTGACCCGGGCGCTGGAAAACCAAAGTGTGTCTCAGGATGCGCTGGCTAAGCTTGCCGACACCTCACAGCTTTTTAGTGTGTTGTTTAATTATAACGCTGTACCCACAACGCCATTACGTTCAGGTTCACTGGAAGCAGAACTGTTCACGCTGAATAATCACAGTGCAAAAGTTGATCTGACGCTTACCCTGACTACTCGGGGTAAGGCAATGGTCGCTGAGCTTGAATACAATGTGGCCTTATTTTCCGGTGAACTTATCGCGCAAATTGGCGAAGACTTTCAGGCATTATTCCGGGCGTTTAGTGGTGACCAGAGCATGCCACTGTCAGACGCTCAGTTACCCTCTGTGAAACTGGCTCAGCAGCTTCTGACGACAGAGCCGCCGCGCCGAGCTGCGCCTTTGGTGTTACCTCAAATTCTGGCTCATGCCCAATCGAGACCTGCTCACGCCGCGTTGGTTTCGGCAAGTGACCCTGCTCAGTCCCTGAGTTACGCTGAGCTGGATGAGCACAGTGCCAGTCTGGCCAGTGCGCTCGATGACACAATACAGAGCGATGATATTGTGGCTGTACTGGTTAATCGACAGGTTAAGAGCCTGGTGGCTTTGCTGGGCGTGATGCGTGCCGGGGCGGCCTATCTACCCATTGACCAGGAAACGCCGGTTCAGCGGGTGATCGAAATTATGCAGCTGGCAGGGAGTCACACTCTGGTGGTGGTCGATGCACAGGCAGTACAGGCAGATACAAAAGCCACACTGGATGAATGTGGACTCCTTGTACGGAGCTACGATGAGCTGGTACAGCACAATAACAACGTGGGTATAGTAGATAAAACCAGTCCGTGTGACCTGGCTTATGTGATCTTTACCTCAGGCTCGACGGGCAAACCAAAAGGGGTGGCGATAAGCCATGGTGCACTGGCCAGTTACTGTGATTCTATCTCTCAGTGTATTGAATTTTCATCGCATACCCGATCTGGTGTTGTCACCGGACTTGCCACCGATCTCTGTCTGACCGGCATTTATCCGGTTCTGATGCAAGGGGGCACCGTGGTGATGCCAACAGAGCTGGCGCTGCCAGATCCTCAACAGCTGGTTGAGATGCTCAGTAAGCAGCAGGTCAATATGTTAAAGATCACGCCGTCTTTTGCCCGTGAATTGTTGCCGCAGATAGCCGCTCTGAAAGAGAACCAGCCAGCTATCGAAAAGTGGGTGCTCGGTGGGGAGGCGCTGGATGTCTCTCTCGTCAGTGATTTACGAGAACACTATCCGTCAGCACATATCGTCAATCATTACGGTCCCAGTGAAACCTGTATTGGGGTGACTACACACGCCATCTCCGATCAGGTACCAAGTAATATTGAGCACTATCCCATTGGTAAACCGCTGACACACGTCAACTTACAGGTACTGGATAAACGGGCGCATCCTGTGCCGGTCGGTATGCCGGGTGAGCTCTATATTGGCGGCACCTCGCTGGCCGATGGTTATTTGCGAGCGCCACAGTTGACAGAGCAATATTTCGTACGCTGCCAGAGCGAATATACAGGAGCTGAGCGCTTCTATCGCTCAGGTGATCGTGTTCGTCTGACACATCAGGGCACGCTGGAATATCTCGGCAGGCTGGATAGTCAGCTCAAGATCCGAGGTTATCGCATCGATATCAGTGAAATTGAAGCGAAACTGACCGGTCTGACAAGCATTAAAGCAGCCGCTGTTGTCGCCATTAAGCAAAGCGGTATTGATACCCTGGTTGCCTATTTTGTCGCAGCGGATCAAGAGACACCAGTCACCGCGACCGCTTTACGAGATACCTTATCAAAGAGCCTGCCTCAGGCCATGATACCCAGTCATTTCGTGGCGCTGGCACAATTGCCTGTGCTGGGTAACGCAAAGGTAGACCGAAAACAGTTAGCTGCCCGGCCCCTGAATTATGAGCGTAGCTACACGCCGCTGAGTACGGCATTACAGCAACAGCTGGCGACTTTGTTCGCTGAGTTGACGGGTGTGTCTCAGGTTGCAGCTGACGATGACTTTTTCTCTATTGGTGGTCATTCCTTACTGGCCATGCGTCTTGCCAACTGTATCCGTGCCCGGTTCGAGCGGGTACTGTCATTGCAGGCAATTTTTGCTAACCCGACGGTTGAGAAACTGGAACGATGTCTGTTAGCTCAGGATATTCTGGTCGGTCATACATTGGCGTCGATTGATCAGTCAGGTGAGCATCCTTTGTCTTTTGCACAGCAACGGATCTGGTTTGTTGATCAAATGCAGGGTCATAGTAAGCAGTATAATTTGCAAGGCGCGTTTACCATTAAAGGCGAGTTAGATATTGAAGCCTTATCGCAGGCATTCGAACAGGTGGTGCAGCAACATACAATCCTGCGCTTTAATTATGGTCAGAACGCACAGAATGAACCGTTCCAGTATCTGAATTCCGGCCTTAACTTTGCGTTAAAACAACAGGACTTAAGCCATGTTGATGACGAGGTGCAGGCTGATACGCTACGCTCCTTACTGGCTGAGGATTATCACACAACATTCGACCTGAGTCAGGACCTGCTGCTGCGCGCTCAGCTGCTAAAGCTTGATGAGCAGCTTTTTGTATTGATAGTGACCATGCATCACATTGTGTCTGATGGTTGGTCAATCGGCGTGTTGTGTCGGGCATTAGAGGCGGCATATCAAGCTGCGGTTGAACACCGCACTCCCGCGTACACCCCGCTAAACCATAGCTACATAGACTATGTGCACTGGCAACGCCATTTAGTCTCCCAGCCACAATGGCAAACCAGCGTTGACTACTGGCAAAGTCAGTTGGCCAACTTGCCTCGGGTACATGAATTACCGCTGGATAATGCCAGAGAAAATCGCGTGATCAGTGGCGGGGCGCTCTATTGCTGCGAACTACCGAAGGAACTGAGTGCGACCTTGCGGCAGTTTGTTTCGACCAATGGACAAACTCTGTTTGGCGTACTGGAGTGTGTGTTTGCACTGTGGATGAGCCGTTTGTCCGGGCAGTCTGATTTGGTGCTGGGTACTCCGGTTGCAGGGCGTGAACTTAGTGAACTGGAAGCTGTGATAGGCAACTTCATTAATACACTGGTATTGCGCCATCGTATTGAACCTGAGCTGACCTTTACTGATGTATTGGCTCAGTGCAACGAAACACTGCAAAATGCGTTGAGCCATCAGCATATTCCGTTTGATGCATTGGTCGAAACGTTGAACAGTGAGCGCAGCCTGGGGATCCATCCTTTGGTTCAGGTGGTTTTCCGGGTCAATAATCAGGTTAATGAAGCGCTGAAGCTGGATGGTCTGGATGTCACCGTCAACGACACCGGCGTACGCAGCGCAAAACTGGATCTCGAAGTTTCTGTGATCGACAGTGGCGATACTTTGGTGGTCGAATGGCTTTACGATAGTGCTTTGTGGCAGGAGCGCAGCATTGAGTCTTTCGCGCGTCAGTATACCCATTTGCTCCGGACATGCCTGCAAGAGCCGCAGCGACGCATCAGTGAGATGAGTTTATGCGATGCCAAATTGCTTGAGCAACTGTTGGCTTATATCGAGGCCGACAACGAGCAACACAGCAGCGATATTGGCTGGCATCATCACTTCAGTGCCATTGCAGAAATACAACCCCATAGCGTTGCGCTGCGTTGTAACGGTGAAGCATTCAGTTACCTCGAAGTGGAACAGCGTGCCAACCAACTTGCTCATTGTTTGCTGGAAATGGGCTTTGATGAGCAAAGCCGGATTGCACTGCTGTTGCCTTCGGGCCCAGCCATGGTCATTGCGGTGCTGGCTATCCTCAAAGCGCGCCATGTGTATGTGCCTTTGCATTATGACACGCCAGAAAAATCTCTGTCTTACATTGTTGAAGATGCAGACATTGTGATGATTCTGGCATTCAGCGAAGATACCGAAAAGCTGATAGACAGCGGCACGGATTTTCTTTTTCTGGATGACTTATTTGACGTGGAATCCAGTTTTGCCGGTTATCCGGTTTCAGTCCCGGGCAATGATGAGCTTGGTGAGTCAGAAACCTCAGATGCAGAACGCTTGTGCTACATCATTTATACGTCGGGCTCTACCGGACGACCAAAGGGCGTCATGATCACCCATGGCAACCTGAACGGGTATTTATCACATGCGATGGATACTTACCTGGATGCGGATGTAACACTGCCGCTGGCGGTAGTGAGCACGCCTTTGGCTTTTGATGCCACGATTACCGCGCTTGTTCCCCCGCTGTTATGTGGCGGGGAGGTCGAGATAGTGACTCAGGGACCTCATCAGTTGGCAGCCATCAGTGAGCTCCTGTTTAATTCTATCAGGCCACGCCTATTCAAGCTCACACCTGCACACTTACGTGCGATCCAGGCCTTGATGGATGAGCTTGGCAGCAACAGTGCGCCGCATACTCTGGTGATTGGCGGCGAAGCGCTGGACAGCGATTTATTACTTGCATTACGCAACAAGTTGCCAGCCTGTACCTGGGTAAATGAGTATGGTCCGACCGAGGCTACTGTAGGCTGTAGCGTGTTTTCGCTCACCCCCGACCTGAACCCGCAAACTACCCTATGTTATGCGGATGTGCCGATTGGCCTGCCTAATGAGGGGGTGGCAATGCTGGTTGTTGACCAGTTTGATCAGCCTGTGCCCGACAATGTACCCGGAGAGTTACTGATAGGCGGCCCGGTTATCAGCCCGGGTTACGTCAACCTTGAAACTCAGAATCAGGCTAAGTTTGTCACTCTCAACGTGGCGGACAAAAAGCCGATGCGCTTTTATCGAAGCGGTGACCTGGTACGATGGCAAAGTGATGAACAGGGAAGGCTTGCATATCTCAGATACTGTGGCCGTACCGACGAGCAGATTAAGCTGCGTGGCTATCGAATAGACCTGAATGCGATTTGCCATTATCTGAGAGAGCTGGATGGTGTGCGTGATTGTGCGGTGACCGTCGATGAATCCCAGGCGTTGTTACAGGCGCATGTACTTTACCTCAATGGCAAAGTGCCATCAGACAGTCATCTGAGAAACCATCTTGCCCAATACCTGCCTCCGTACATGATCCCGGGGCAGTTTAATCGGGTCGAAGCGATTCCCCTGACAGCCAATGGCAAAGTAGACAGTAAAGCGCTGATGGCGTTGGCGCAGCAACGAGAAAGCAGCACCAGCAGGGCGCTGGATTTGACTACGCTGACTCCCATACAATCCTATTTGTATCAGCTTTACAGTGATATTTTACTCACTGAGCATGTGGATCTTGAAGACAGCTTTTTTGACTTGGGCGGGCATTCGCTGCTGGCCATCAAGCTTATTAGCCAGATCCGGCAGCAAAAAAATCTCGATGTCACGCTGCCTCAACTATTCAAAACACCCACCATCGCCTCGCTGGCTCAGGCGTTAGAACACTGCGCACCGATTGCAGCAGTGCATGCGATTGTGCCTGTGTCACGCCAGCAAGCTTTGCCTTTGTCCTTTGCCCAGCAGCGGCTCTGGCTGATAGAGCAATTACATGAGTCGAGCACTCAGTATCATATGCCTGCCGGGTTTAAATTCAGCGGGACGCTCGACAAAGACGCGTTCAGTGAAGCGCTTAACGCCCTGATCTCACGCCATGAAGTGTTACGCACTCAGATTATTCAGGGGGCGCAACACGCAGAGCCCGTTCAGCAAGTAAGCGCCAGGTTTGATTTACCGCTCACTCACCTTGACCTGACTAAACTGGGTGAGCGAGCCCGGCAACAGCGCTGGGAGCAGGCGGCCCATGCCAATGCAACAAACCGGTTTGATTTGAGTAGGGACCTGCTGATCCGAGTGTTACTGGTTGAATTTGCGCAGGACGATTATCGGGTGCATTTTAATATGCACCACATCGCCAGCGATGGCTGGTCTATGGCAATTTTAGTCCGAGAATTCATTGCGTTTTATCGCCATTTTGCGGAAGAAGCGCAGTACCAGCTGCCGGCCGAATTGACTCAGCCTCTGCCTGTTCAGTACGGCGACTTTGCGTACTGGCAACGTAATACCTGGACAAAGCATGCTAATCAGGATGCGGTGCAATATTGGCTGACAGCCCTTGATGGCCATCCCCCATTGCATCAGCTCCCACTGGACTACCCGCGTCCTGCTATGGCGCAGCTAAGTGGTCAGCGTCATACCCAACGTCTGAGTGCAGCATTGACCCGGGCAATTCATGAACACTGTAAGTCTCAGGGCGTGACCTTGTTCATGTGGCTCAATACCGTGTTTTCTTTACTGGTACAGCGCTATAGTCAAACGGATGATGTGGTCATTGGCTCGCCGGTTGCTGGCCGTGAACACAATGAAGTGGCCAATCTTATCGGCTTTTTTGTCAATACCTTAGTAATACGCACACGTACTCAACCAGGGCAAAGTTTCAATCAGCTATTGGCTCAGCAAAAGCAGGTTATTCTGGATGCGTTTAAACATCAGGCACTGCCCTTTGAGCAATTAGTTGAGGCGCTTAAGCCGGAACGAAACCTGGGACACCAACCGATTTTTCAGATTTTGTTTGCGCTACAAAATAATGAAACCACCGATCTGGTGCTGCCCCAGTTGCACATTGAAGTTGAAGCGCCTGCCGAGCCCATGATGAAGTTTGATCTCGAAGTGAACGCCATTGAAAAGGGTGATGGCATTGAACTGGAGTGGAACTATTGCTCGGCTTTATTTAAACCCGCGACAATGGCGGCCCTTGCTGAGTCTTTTGAAATATTGATCAGTGCCATTCTCAAGGCGCCTGAACACAAGGTGCAGTGCCTGCCTGTGATGACGCAGCAAGCTCAACATCAGCTGGTCAATATGCGCGGTCCGGTCACAGCGGTCCCGGCACAATGTATTCACAGCCAGATCAGTGCAAAGGCACACCTAGCGGACAGCCAGCTTGCGGTGCGCGACGCTGACAGCTGTATGCTCAGTTATGCAGCGCTGGAGCAAAAGGCCAGCGCCCTGGCCAGCTATTTGCTGGAGCAGGGGGTGAAGCCGGGCATGCGTATTGCGTTGTGCCTGAATGCCGGGTGCGACCAGGTGGTTGCTATGCTGGCGGCATTTAAGGTTCGCTCTGCATATGTGCCGGTTGATCCGACACTGCCTGCGTCACGTGCTCAGTTTATTATTTGCGACAGTGGCGCGAGCTGGCTGCTCACTCATAGTAAGTTGATGACACAGCTTAAACCGATTATAGATGCAGCTACCCAACCCCCTTTGTCGGTGTTGGAAATAGACCAGCCGAATAGCTGGTTGCCAAAGCAAACGCGTGAACAGTTCCCACGCAGTGAACATTCAGATCTGGCCTATGTGATTTACACTTCAGGCACGACAGGTCAGCCCAAAGGTGTCGCCATCACCCATGCCAATCTGGCGCTTTACCTGGATCATGCTCGCCATGACTACTTCAACGACACGATAAGTTTCAGTGTAGTGAGCACGCCGTTGGCGTTTGATGCCACTGTCACGGCCATCTGGCCAGCCTTGTTGCAAGGAGTGTGCATCGATATGCTGGCAGATGACGAGCGTATGCTCAAAGAGCTGGCAAACCGATTGTGCCAGGAGATTGCCGGGGTGTTTAAGCTGACACCAGCACATCTGCAGGGGGTCGTTTCGGTACTGAAACAGTGCGCGCTTGCAGAAGAGCGGAGTTTTAACGGGGCGCATCAGGTGGTCGTGGGTGGCGAGGCGTTACCGGTTTCGCTTGTGGCTCAGCTTAGCGAACGTTTACCCAATGTTGAGTGGATCAACGAATACGGTCCCACCGAAGCCACTGTGGGTACGAGTACCTTCCGCTGTGACAAGCGGCAAATAGCCGCGCTTAACGCACAGCCCCATAGTCAGGTCCCAATTGGTCAACCAATAGCGAATACACACTTATTGGTACTGGATGAGCAGATGCAGCCTGTCCCTGCCGGTGTAACCGGTGAGCTCTATATCGGCGGCAACAACCTGGCTCAGGGGTATTTAAACAGAACCGAGCTCAGTGATGAGAAATTTGTGTGGCTGCCATTTGGTGCAAAGCAGAGTGAGCAGCGTTTTTATCGCAGTGGTGATCTGGTGCGTTGGTCTATAAATGACGATGGTACCCCTGGGGCGCTGGTGTTTTGCCACCGCGCGGATAGCCAGATAAAACTGAGAGGCTATCGAATAGAGCCAGAAGAAATTGCTCACCAGTTACAGCAACTGCCCGGTATTGAACAGGCTGTGGTGTTGCTCAATGAAGCGGGTGACAACCTCGAAGCCTATTTGCTATCGGATCTGGCTGAACGCACTGAAATGCCAACGCTTGCCGAGCCTGCACTGGCCTCAGAGTGGTCTGCACACCTGAGTCAGTCTTTGCCCGCCTATATGTTGCCGTATCGCTATGTACTGACAGAAACCCTGCCTTTAACTGCGAATGGCAAAGTGGATGTTCGTGCGCTGCATGCCTTAGGTGCGCAATGTGCATCATCAGCCAATAATGTTGTTGCGCCAAGAAATGACATGGAGTTAACGCTGGTCGAGATTCTGGCCTCTGTACTCAATGTGGAAACGCTCGGTATTGAAGACAACTTCTTCAGTCTGGGAGGCCATTCGCTGCTGGCTACACAGTGTATTGGTTTGATTGAGGCACAACTTGGCGTAAGCATGTCGGTCAGAATTCTATTTGAGCGGCCTACCGTTGCGGCACTCGCGCAGTGGATTGAGATCCATCAGGCGATGGCCCAACAGGCACAGGACGATAACGAAAACGATACTTCAGAAGAGATGTTTTTGTAATGACGGAACAGGTGAGAGTAATTGAGCAGTTGATAGCGGATGCATTACGTGCAGGGATCACCTTGTATGAGAAAAACGGTGCTCTGGCATTTAAGCAAAAAGGGGAATTTCCCGCTGTGCTGAAGCAACGGATTGTCGCCCACAAGGCTGAGATCATTGCCTATTTTCAGCAGCAGCGTGGCACCTCGTTGGAGCAGGCTGAATACTCGGCCATTCCAAAAGCAGACCGCTCCGTGCCACTACCCGCAAGCTATGCACAGCAAGGGTTGTGGTTTATTGAACAGTTACAGGGCAGTAGTCAGTACTACATGCCTGCTGAATTTGTCCTTACCGGACAACTGGATATTGCCGCACTCAAAGCCAGTATTGAAGCGTTAATCATCCGTCATGAGTCTTTGCGCAGCCACTTTGTTGCCACTGAAAGTGGTCAGCAAGGTGTGTCTGTCATAGTACAAGAGCAGTTTGAAACGCCATTTCAGTGGTGCGATGCCAGTCAATGGCCGCCACATGATAAAGCGCAGAAAGTTCGTGCGAAACTCAATGAGTTTTTGTCCCTGCCATTTGATTTAAAGCAGGATTTACTGATCCGTGCGGTGGTGATATCTGATCAGCAAACCCATTATCTGGCGTTTAATATGCACCATATTATATCAGATGGTGCGTCCATGCAGGTGCTGGTCAGGGAATTGGCCGCCCTTTACCGTGCAGCTTTAGAAGCAGACTCAGCGCCACAATTGGCCCCGTTAAAGGTGCAGTACGGGGATTTTGCGACCTGGCAGCAAAAGACCCTGACGTCGGCCCACCTTAGCGATAAGCTGGCGTTCTGGCAGCAGGCACTGGCTGACCTGGATCCCATCCAGTCTTTGCCCGGTGACTTTGTGCGCCCCGCTGTACAAACCCAGCGTGGGCGGGTCTATCGTCAGGCGCTGAGTTCTGCTCTGACAGCCCGCATTCAAACCCACAGTGCACAACAATCCGTTACGCCTTTTATGTGGTTACTGAGCAGCTTTATGCTGTTTGTGGGTCGGTTAACTCAAAATGAGCAGGTGGTTGTGGGGACGCCGGTTTTGGGACGTGATCATCCCGATCTGGCGCCTCTGATAGGTTTGTTTGTCAACACTGTGGTGATCCCGGCAAACATAACAGAATCATTGTCCTTTAATGCCTGGTTACAGCAACAAAAAGAGCAGATCCTGGCTGCGTTTGAGCACCGTGAGGTACCCTTTGATAAGGTGGTCGAAGCGCTAAATTGTCCCCGTGATATGAGCCACCATCCTTTGGTGCAGATCTTATTCACACTGGATCAAAGTAATGCGGCACACGCGCTGCAACTACCCGGATTGACTGTGGTGGAACAATCCCGCGCGGATGGCGATGAGATTGACATTAAATGTGACCTGGAACTCAATGCCGTATTGGATGAAAATACCAAAGCACTGACTTTAAACTGGAAGTATGACAGTGACTTATATCTTGCAAAAACGATTCAGCACTGGTCAGAGAGTTTTGAAGTATTGCTGGAGCAGTTAGTTAAAGCCCCGCAAACACAGATTGGCCGTATTCCGTTACTGAACAGGACCCAAACGCAGTCCATACTGGAATACGCCCAATATACACAGACACAGTGGGACAACACTCAGACACTGGTTAGTTTGTTCGAGGAGCAGGTACAACGGTTTGGCCAGCGTATTGCCGTGGTCGATGAATACGAAAGATTAAGCTATCAGGCATTAAATAATCGCGTTAACCGGCTTGCCAGAGTGCTGGTTGCCAGCAAAATAGAACCCCAGACCATGCTGCCCGTCATTGTGACACGCTCAGTCAATATGGTCGTGACCTTACTGGCGATTTTAAAAGCGGGTGCAGCGTACGTGCCCATCGACCCGGATTACCCCAAAGATCGGATTGACTACATTATAGGTGATGTGGACAGTCGCTGGTTGATCTGCGACAGCGTCACTGAGGCTCGTTTTGCCGGGTGTGCTCAGTCGATGATCAACATTGATGATGAGGCTATTTACGCCGGTATTGCCATTGCCGACAATCTCGAGCTGGATATTCAGCCGGACCACCTCGCCTATATGATCTATACCTCAGGCACCACAGGCCGGCCAAAGGGAGTTCAGATAGAGCACCGACATGTTGTCCGGCTATTGCATGTTGAACCGGCATTGTTTGATTTTAACGAGCGGGATGTGTGGACCCTGTTTCACTCCTTTTGCTTCGATTTTTCTGTCTGGGAAATGTACGGCGCCTTGCTGTTTGGCGCGAAGCTGGTGGTGATCAGTAAGGCAATGAGTCAGGACACCCAGGCTTTTGCATCCTGCCTGTTGAGTGAAAAGGTCACTGTGCTGAACCAGACGCCGGGTGCCTTTTACGCGCTTCAGTCTGCGATGTGCGGCTTGGAGGAAACCGAGCAGGCACTATGCCAGGTACGCTACGTTATTTTCGGTGGAGAAGCATTGCAACCGGGCAAACTCAAACCCTGGGCCAAACGGTTTGATGCCTGCCAGCTTATTAATATGTATGGCATTACCGAAACCACAGTTCACGTGACCTTTAAACGACTCACCGATGCGGATCTGGCGCTGGGAGTGAGTAATATTGGTCATGCCATTCCTACCATGTCTTGTTATGTGCTTGATAAGCATCAGCAGTTGTTACCGATGGGCGCCGTGGGTGAGCTGTATGTGGGTGGTGAAGGGGTGTGTCGTGGCTACTGGCAAAGAGAGGAGCTCAATGCCCAGCGCTTTATTGCAGATCCTTTTGCAAACACCAGCGGCAAAAAGCTTTATAAATCGGGTGATCTGGTGCGCTTTTTACCTGACGGTGAGCTAACTTACATCAGTCGTGCCGATGATCAAGTGAAAGTGCGTGGTTATCGCATTGAGCTGGGGGAAATTGAAAACCAGCTACGTAAGCACCCTGATTTGCAGGCGGTGTGCGTATTACTTAATCGCAACGACCCACAGGGAGCCAGGATCAGCGCCTTTGTGGTTGCCCGTAACGGGATTGAGCTCACTGATCCAATTTCACAGGTACAACAATATCTGCGCAGTGCTTTGCCTGAGTTTATGTTGCCAACCAACGTCGTTGTGGTAGAGGCTTTGCCGCTGACCAGTAATGGAAAAATAGATAAAAAAGCGTTGCTGGCATTGGATATTTTGCAGCAAGAAGCGGTTTATCAGGCACCGGATAGTGACGTTGAACGCGCTATTGCTCAGTGTTTTACTGCGTTGCTTGGCGTTGACAAAGTTGGCCTGAATGACCACTTTTTCCGCCTGGGCGGTCACTCATTACTGGCCACCCAATTGGTGAGTCAGCTACGGGAACGCTATGGCTTGTCAGTCGAGCTAAAAGAGGTGTTTCAGAGCCCAAGAGTGGGTGAGCTGGCTAAAGCCGTGTCTGTGGCCGATACCGCAACGAGTTTGTCCGTTGACATATCGCGCACGCAATCCGGGTTGCCAGTGCCGCTGTCGTTCGCTCAGGCGAGACTCTGGACCGTTGAGCAGATGACACCCGGTTCGGCTCAGTATCATATGCCCGGTACATTCACGCTGAGCGGCTCGTTAAACCTGGCGGCGTTCAGACAAGCCTGGCACGCTATCATCCAGCGTCATGAGGTGTTACGCAGCAAAATTATTCAGGACGATACGCTCGGTCCGCAGCAACAGGTTGTGCCAGATTTTGAAGTGCCTCTGACTTTCATTGACGCACGCACTTTGGCACCACATGCACAACAGCAAAGCTGGCTCAGAGCGCAGCGCGACGATGCCATGCAGCCGTTCGATTTGAGTCAGGGGTTAATGATCAGACTGACCCTGATGGCGGTTGCTGATACTCAGTATCGACTACGGGTGAATCTGCATCACATTGCTGCGGATGCCCACTCTCTTGCTATCCTGAGTGAAGAACTGGCGGCTTTTTACCAGCATTTTGCGTGTGGCCAGCCATTACCTGAATTGCTTGCGCACCCATTGCCTATAAACTATGCCGATTATGCGCAGTGGCAGCGCAACACTCTGAACACAAGTGCTTTAGAGGCCCATA
Organism: Pseudoalteromonas sp. XMcav2-N; assembly: GCF_024124545.1. Taxonomy (GTDB): domain Bacteria; phylum Pseudomonadota; class Gammaproteobacteria; order Enterobacterales; family Alteromonadaceae; genus Pseudoalteromonas. The sequence goes on along the minus strand of NZ_JAMXSF010000010.1, from coordinate 71,302 downwards.
GAAGGTTCTGGCTTGCTCATCTGGCAGACGCGCCGCCGCTGCATCAACTGCCACTGGACAGAGCCAGAACCAGAATGTCTGTCGCCCAGGGGGACACACATATAACGCACCTTGATAGCGCGGTGTGTGAGCAAATTCAGGTGCAGTGCCGCCGCCATGACGTCACCTTGTTTACCTTGTTACAGACTGCCTTTGCTGTTTTTGTTGGCAAATACAGCCACACCACGGATGTGGTGATAGGCGCGCCTTTCTCGGGCCGTGAACACAGCCAGTTGCAACCTTTGGTCGGTTTTTTTATCAATACCTTGCCGATACGTACACGGTTTACGCCGCAGCTCACATTTACCGAGCTGCTTGCACAACAAAAAGCCGTTATGGTTGATATTCAGGCACATCAGGCGATGCCGTTTGAGCAGATTTTGGATGCGCTTAACCTGGAGCGCTCCCTCAGTCACCAGGGCGTCTTTCAGCTTAGTTTTGCATTAAACCCGCAGCTGGATACCGACTTACGTCTTGCTGATATAGAAGTGCAGGCTGAGCAAGCGGTCTCAGTAGCTGCCAAGTTCGATATTGAGCTGAGCGCTGCACAGACCGCGGATGGGATCCGCTTGTCCTGGTGTTATAACACAGCTTTGTTTGACGCCGTCAGTATTGAACGTATGAGCCAGTCACTACAGGTGCTACTGAATGCACTTGCCAGCAATACAGATCATTGCATCGCAGACTTGCCTCTGACAAAGCGGCGGTATGACGCAATCAAAGGACAATCTCATCCAGTATCAAAGCCACAGACTGTGGTTGACCGCCTTGCTCAGCTGGGGGCTCAAAACCCAGACAAAATAGCACTTAAAGACCCTCAACAGAGTGAAAGACTGACATACGGTGAACTGAACGAGCGTACCAGCCGTTTAGCCAAATACCTGATTGGACAGGGGCTTAAGCCACAGCAAACCGTTTTAGTTAGCTGTGACGCCGGTTGCGACCTGGTCGTAGCAATGCTGGCGGTGCTTAAAGCCGGTGGTGCGTATGTGCCTGTGTCGGCTCATTATCCCAAGGCGCGCATCGCGCATATTATTGCGGATAGCAACAGTCAGTGGCTACTCACACAGCAGCGCTTTGCCAGTCAGTTTGAACAACACACACAATGTCAAATCATTATGCTGGACAGCCCTGAACTGGATGTGCAATTGGCGTCTTTCGCGACGGCTCCGTTACCCGAGCTCAATGCCGAACAACTCGCCTATGTGATCTATACTTCAGGTACAACAGGGCAACCTAAAGGGGTGATGATCCCTCATCGGGGTTTGACTAACCTGTGTGCCTGGCATCAGCGAGTATTTACACTGGATGCTGATAGCGTGGGCAGCCAGACGGCGAATATTGCCTTTGACGCGGCAACCTGGGAGATCTGGCCTTATCTGAGCGCTGGTGCACAGCTGGTATTTGTTGCCAACGCCGAGCTTACGGATCCGCAGTTACTCTCGGCATTTTTGACCCAAGAGTCGGTAAGTCACTGTTTCCTGGCTACTCCCATCGCAGAAGTGATGCTGGCAGACCCCCGTTTTGCGCCGGCATCACTTAAGTATCTGCTGGTGGGTGGTGACAGGCTCAACCCGGTTAACGGGTCATTTCCTTTCAAGCTGATCAACAATTATGGTCCAACCGAAGCCTCTGTAGTGGCGACATCGGGTCCGGTTGTCTGCGGTACAGAGGCACTTCCGGATATTGGTTTACCAGTGGACAACTGCGATGTTTATATTGTCGATGAGCAGGGTCACAGTGTTGCGGACGGCATGGTCGGTGAGTTGCTGATTGCCGGTCTGGGGTTGGCGCTGGGTTACCTCAATAGACCTGAGTTAAGTAAGGAAAAATTCACTGAACTGGAGCTGGATAGTGGCACGTCAGTGCGTGTTTATCGTAGTGGCGATCTGGTACGGCGACTAAGCAGTGGCCGTATTGCGTATATTGGCCGCAATGATGCCCAGGTTAAGATACGCGGTTATCGCATTGAACTGGCTGAAATTGATCACCAACTGCGTGCACAAGACGGTGTTTCTGAATGTACGGTGCAGATAACCGAAGCGCAGTCTGGTAATAAACAACTGACGGCCTTTGTTGTACCAGAGTTAACGCATACGGGACACAATTTAGCGGCACAACTGCGAGGACTGCTGCGTCCGATTCTGCCTGAGTACATGGTGCCAGCACGCTTTTTGATGTTGGAGGCACTGCCTCTGACCGCTCATGGCAAATTAGACCACCGGGCGCTACAGGTACTGGCACAGCAGGCACAGGAAGTGGCAGCGGAGCACCCGAAAGAGCCGGGCGCTAAAAGTAACACGCACGCACAGCACAACCGTATTTTAATCCTGATGCGGGAGCTGTTAAACCAGCCTGATCTGCAACCCGAGGATGATTTTTTTGCCAGCGGTGGAGACTCTATTTTAGCCATTCAGCTTGCCAGTCGGGCCAGAGCGATAGACATACCTGTCTCTGTGGCTGATATTTTTGCTCATAGCTCTGCGGCAGCACTGGCGGCAAACTTTACAACAACCAATGCGCTCTCTGAATCATCTGCGGCTGATCACGAGCAGCAACATTTTGCAGGCAAGCTGAGACCTCAGCCCATACAGCAGTGGTTCTTTGAACAAGCTTTTGCTGAACCGGAGCGCTGGAATCAGGCTGTAATGCTGAGCATCGACAAATCAGTGTCTTTTACGCATCTGTGCGAAGCTGTTCAGAGCCTTGTCGCATGTCATGATGCACTCAGACTGTCGGTCAGGAACAAAGATGAGCTCTATATTACTGATCAGCTGAGCAGCACAGATATATGCCAGTATCACAACCTGAGTGGAGCCGGCGTGCAGTGGCGCGACGCACTTGCAGAGCTAAGTAACTCCGCGCAGGCAAGTTTTTCTTTTGATGGCTCACCTTTACTGCGACTATGTCATGCCGCGACTCCCGGTTCAGAGCAGACGGATCGACTACTGATAATTGCTCATCATTTATTGGTAGACGGCGTATCCTGGCGTATTTTACTGACGGATCTGGAGCAAGCCTGCACTATGGCACAAGCCGGACAGGCTGTGACATTACCGCCCGCCAGTGCCTCGCTCGATGCGATTGCCTTTTACCTTCAGGAACGCGCTTGTGAGGGTAAGCATCTTGAACGGTGGCAGGGGACTTGTGCGACGGTCAGGTGTCAGCAAGCTTTGGGTGCCAGCTTGTCTGACCGTGCAAGCACAAGTGTGAGCCACACGAAATTTCAGTTGAGTGAAGCGCACACCCGGCAGCTGTTAAATGAGGCAAACCGGGCATACAAAAGTAATATACAGACGTTACTACTCAGTGCCTGGCAGTGGTCCGGTTTAGCTAATTACCAGCAGGCGGAGCAGGTTGTTTTGCTTGAGAGCCATGGCCGGGCAAAACTCAGCGGTGCACACGATGCCAGCCGCACCATTGGTTGGTTAACCGCGCTGTTTCCGCTGCGTTTACACAGTCAAAGCGGGGCTTCTGACAGTGCCCTGACTCAGACAATTTGTGCAGTGAAAGAGCAGCTGGCCTGGGCCACGGAACACGGCTGTGAGTTTGGGGCGCTGCGCTATTCTCACCCCGACCCGCAAGTGAGGACATCACTGACAATCGATACGCGCACTCAGGTCTTTTTTAATTATCTGGGCCAGCTCGATACTGTGCTACAGCAAAGGGGCTTGCTCGGTGATGCCAGCGAACCCCCGGGTGCCATGCGTAACGAACTGGATGATGGGTTTGCTGCTTTGCAAATTACGGCAGCGGTGACGGATGGCCGTTTGTCGGTCACACTGGAATGTGCATCGGGTTACTACACAGAGCAGGATGCACTGCGGTTAAGTGCGCACTTTGAACAGGCCATTGAAACTGTGCTGGCACATTGCCAGGCGCAAACCGAAAGCTGCCCGACCCCCAGCGATTTTGCGCTGTTACCGGATCTTGACTGCCTGCAACTGCAGCAACTGCTCGACAAGGCAGGTCAGCCCGTAGCCGATATCTACCCCATGACGCCGTTGCAACAGGGGATGTGGTTCCATGCTCAAAGTACAGAAATCCCAGTTTATCGCGAGCAGTCAGTGATGTTATTGGAAGGTGCACTGGATACGGAAGCCTTTGATTACGCCTGGGCTCAGCTGATGGCGAAACACTCTATCCTGCGTACAGCATTTTTTGTCACCTCAGAGCAACCAGTGCAGCTAGTTTTTGAGCAGTGCAAGCTTCCCCTGCAAATCGATGAACCTCAGCATTATGACGAAACGGTCACCGTTCGTCTGGCGCAGCTTGCTGAGCAGGAGTTCGCCAGGCCAATCGAGTTAAACCGTGCGCCTTGTATGCTGCTGAGGCTTGTACCATATGGTGAGCATTGCCATGGGTTTATCTGGACTTACCATCACATGATTATGGATGGCTGGTCCTTGCCCGTACTGTTTGATGGTCTGGTTGAGTTGTACCGTGCCAGGATTGAAAACCGGGGATTAGCGCTGGTCGCAGATCCATTTCGTGACTATGTGGCTTATCTTGAGACCCGTGATACACAGGCAGAAAAGGCATTCTGGCATAGCCAACTGGGCCATATTGACACACCAACATTAGTGACAGAACACCTGACGCTGAGCGCAGACAAAGATCCTGGCGTGAGTGAGCTGACCCAGACGCTCAGTACTGAGTTCACTCAGCGATTGAACCAGTTTGCGAAGCATCTGGGACTGACACTCAATCAGGTGATCCAGGGGGCCTGGGCTTACTGGTTGCGCACCTGTTGTCAGAGTGACTACGTGTTATTCGGTCAGACCATTTCAGGTCGCCCGGACGCTTTGCCAAATGTAGCGCAGCGGGTTGGGCTGTATATTAATACGCAACCTGTTCTAATTACTACAGTGGGGCAGATGTCAGTAAAAGATTACCTGCTGCAGATTAAAGCGCACCAGGCTCAGCTGACACGGTTTGCCCATACACCTCTGGCGCAGATCCACCAGTGGAGTGGCATTGATAATAGCAGCGACCTGTTTGATGCACTTTATGTCTTTGAAAATTATCCCAACGATCCACTGGCAGAAGAAAGCGCACCATTCAGGGTAAAGGTCTGCTCGGAGCAGGATCAGACGCATTATCCCATCACATTTGTAGTGGGTGTAACGGATCAGCTGTCGCTGACGCTCAGTTATAGCGAAGCAATACTGACAAACACACAGGCCAGTCAGAGTCTGAACCTGATCACGGATTTGCTGGATGCCTTTATGGCGCAGCCCGATATGACGCTGACTCAATTGCCTCTGGTGCGGCCTGACCAGGCAGCTCAGATCCCCCATTTCGAATTGCCTGGTGCGCAACCGCGGATGGATCAGTATCAGACGTTACAGCAGGCATTTGCGCAGAACAGGGCCAAATATGAGACGAACCCTGCCATTCGTTACATTCAGCAGAGTAATCACACTGAGATTGTGCTGAGCTATGGTGAACTGGATGAAGCCGCCTGTCAGCTGGCGAATTACTTGTCGTCGCACCATTCGCTGGGCGCAGGCCAAGCGGTCATTGCGGTTTGCCTGGACTCTGGCCCGCAACTTATCATTGCCATTCTGGCCGCCCTTAAACTCGGTGCCTCTTATCTGCCGATTGCCCCGGCATTGCCCGAAAAAAGGCGCCACTACATGCTGACTAATGCGCAAGCTGCTGTGCTGATCAGCGCCGAGTCTGCCTGGATAGACGACGCACTAGCTTGTCCGGTCGTTGACCTGACTGCAAGTCATGCTGCTATCTCAGCGCAGTCAAACGAGTTTGTGGAAGCGGATTGTCACGGCGAGTCTGCTTGCTATGTTATCTACACTTCTGGCACCACAGGTGAGCCAAAAGGCGTGCAGGTTGCGCATCGCAGCGTATTGAATTACGTGTCTTGCCTGCAAAGCAATTATGCGATTACGCCTGAGGATAATTATCTGCAATTTGCAAGTTGTAGCTTTGATGTGTTTGCCGAAGAGGTCTTTTGTACTTTACTCAGCGGCGCAACGCTGGTTATGGCAGAGCAGGAGCAGTTGCTTAACAGTCAGGCTCTGGCCGAATTATCCCGGCAAAGTAAGCTGAGTTTAATGAGTCTGCCAACGGCCTACTGGCATCAGCTGGCGATGAGCCCTGTGGACTTAGGTTCGGCTATGCGGATTATCACCGTAGGTGGTGAACAAATGCAAAGTACGGCGTTACGTGCCTGGCAGCGTCACTACGGTTCTGCCATCCGAATTATTAACGCTTATGGCCCGACGGAAACCACCATTTCAGCCACTCTTATGGATGTCACCCGGTACCAGGGAGATTCAATTCCGATAGGTCAGCCTCTGACTGGACTGACAGTGCACATTCTCGATAAGGAACTCAGATCTGTGCCGGACTATGTTGCTGGGGAGCTGTATGTGGGCGGAGCCGCTCTGGCGCTTGGTTATCTGGGTGACAAAACGAAAACAGACAAAGCCTTTGTGTTTAACCCGAATACGCAAGCCCGCTGCTACAAAACCGGCGACAAAGTTCGGCTTGAGGGTGGGGCGTTGCACTTTTTGGGGCGTCTGGATGAGCAGGTAAAAATCAGAGGATATCGTATTGAACTGGGCGAAATTGAACGGGCATTGCTTGAACACCAAGAGGTAAAAGCGTGTGCTGTCGTAGTTAAAAGTGATAAAGCGGCGGGTGATCAGCTGGTTGCTTTTATCGAATCACATGATGCGGATGTCACTTTGCTCAAAGCAACTTTGGCTGAGCAGCTTCCCAAATATATGGTGCCTCAATGGGTGGTGCCTCGTGCCCAGCTACCACACAACAATAATGGCAAACTGGACAGAAAAGCGCTGGTTCGTGAGGCTCAGACGCTGACACTGGACAGGCCTGAGCACTATATTGCCCCGGCAACACCACTTGAACGCCACCTGTGTGACTACCTTGCTGAGTTGCTTCAGTGCCCTCAGGTGGGCTTAAGTGACGACTTTTTTGAGCTGGGAGGTCATTCACTGCTGATGATGCGATTGCATACTGAGCTGTGCGATACGCTTAAGGTGGAAGTACCGATAGCTTTGTTGCTGCAACACCCGTGTGTAGGTGACCTTGCCAAGGCGTTAACTGAGTTTCAGCATGCCCACCAGGACCAGCATCTGTCTCCTCAGAGCCTGCTGTGCCTGCAAACAGGCAGCAATGGCGTCACCCCTGTGGTGTTGATAGCCGGAGCTGGCGGACTGCTGATGGCCTTTCAGGCATTGGTACAGGGGCTTGATAAACGGATCCCGGTGTATGGTTTACAGCCAGATCTGATAGCACATGACCCGGATGCGGTCGGATCGGTTGAAACCACAGCTTTGCATTATGTGTCTGCGCTGACACAAGCCGGTCTTGGTCAGGTCAACCTGATTGGTCATTCATTTGGTAGTTTTATTGCGCTGGCAATGGCCCGGCACCTGGAACACAGCGATGAATTCGTTTCGGACTCGCAGGGAGTGTCTGTTGCTTCCATCACGATTTTAGACACGCCCAGACCTGTGCAAAGCGTAGTACCAGTTACGGAGCAACAGGCAAATCGCCTGATGCTCGACAATATGAACGCATTCTTTGCACTGCAGTTTGATGACGCTCAGCTGGAAGCGCTGTTGGCAATGTCGGCCGAGGCGCAGGGCAAAGCCTTAGCTCAGTCCATGGCTCAGTCGGGGTATCACTTTTCGCCGGCCCAGTTGCAGCGTTTACAAACGGTATTTTGTGCTCAGCTGATGGCTGATGTGTACTTGCCTGAACAGCTTAGCTGTCCGGTCAGGGTGGTCAAAGCCACACAGACTCAAGAGTTTGAAGGGCGAACTTTAACGTCTGATATGGGCTGGCGGGCACTTTATGGCCATGTACGCGCATTTGAAGTTGCAGGGGGACACCTTTCAATTTTGGGCCACAAAGACGTCGGAGCGGTCGTGAAAATAATAGAGAGTGATTATATTTTGTAGTCTATTGTTTATGAATATGTTTTTTAAATGTTTAATTTGATGTTGGTTAAGCTTAAAAAGTAAACAATTAATGTCAAAATTACGATGTAAATTTTACTTGTTACCTTACTTAAAGGATGGGAATAAAATGGATCAGTTACTATCACCAGACATGGATTTAAATTCCGCCGATACAGATCAACGGATCCATGATCTCTCAGGACAAAAGCAAAGTGGTCTTGCCTGGGTTAAGGCGAATGTTAAGGAAATTAATGCCTGGGTTGACCGCGATGGGTTTGCGCTGTTGCGTGGCCTCAACATTGTTAGCACCAACCAGTTCAGCACCATTTTGGAAACGATTTTTGGTGAACCGCTCAGTCAATATATTTATCGCTCTTCGCCTCGTACCGCACTTCGCAACAACATCTATACCACCACGGAATATCACGCCGACCAGGTGATCCTGCAACACAATGAAAATGCCTACTCCAATTGCTGGCCAATGCGGATGGGCTTTTTTTGCGTTGTTCCTGCTAAAACGGGGGGCGATACCCCGCTTGCAGATAGTCGGGAAGTATACAAGCGACTGCCTGATGACCTCAAAGCGCGGTTTGAAGAGCGCGGCATTATGTATGTACGCAATTACGGTGACATAGATTTGCCCTGGCAGGAAGTGTTTCAGACCAGTGATCGGGATGAAGTAGAGGCGTATTGCTGGAAAAACGACATTCAGTGCGAGTGGTTTGACGATGGCAGGTTACAGACCAGACAGTTCAGACCTGCGGTTATGACACATCCGCAAACCGGCGAAAAGGTTTGGTTTAACCAGGCGCATTTATTCCATTGCTCTGCAGTAGACAATGAAATGCCCGACAGCATCGGAAGCGATTACTTGCCGCGCAACGCCTATTACGGTGACGGTAGTGAGATTGCCAGAGAAGACATTGATGTCATCAATGATGTCTACCGTACGCTCACTTTTTCTTACCCCTGGCAGCGCAACGACATTTTGCTGCTAGACAACATGCTATTCACACATGGCCGTCAGGCTTATACAGGTACTCGCAAGGTACTGGTGGGAATGGCAAAAGCGGCGCGTTAATGAGCGCCAATTGGGGTTTGTTAGTGGTGATGTGGTTGGCAAACAAAGTGGTCAAAATTGAGGAATCCATACAATGAACTGGTTATACCCTTCAAGACTCAAGATCATGGTGATGTGTTTGATCAGCCTGATCCTGGCATCGTGTCTGCAAAACAAAAGTTCGGCAAAAGACACAACTATCACGGCATCGCAACTGGAAATGATCGATGTATCCGTTAAACAGTATTGCGACGCTATGGTGTTTTTCGGGACTATCTATATTACTTCCGTAGACAAAGTGGTTTATGAGTACCACTGTGGCCCGCAAAACATGCAATACAACGTGGACAACACGGTTAAGTCTAAGTACCGCATTGGTTCAAATACCAAAGCATTTGCTGCTGCTATCCTGATGCGCATGTTAGAGGGTAAGGACCTCAGAGTCGAAACTGTTGGTGACTATCTGCCTTGGTATCCTAAAAACCAGTGCGCAGACGTAACCTTGCATAATTTGCTGGCGATGTCGTCGGGGATCCCTAACTACAGTGACAACGAAGAAGTGTATAACAACTGGGGCTGGCGTCCTTACTTGTATGACGAAACGCTCAACCTGAATGGTCCGGAAGGGTTTGGTAACCGCTTTTGTACATGTGATGAGCAAGGGGGCCAGCCTTCTTTTACCCAGGGAAGCAAATACGAATACAGTAACTGTAACTACTATCTGGTTGGCAACATCATTGAGCAGCTAGCAGCGGGTACACAAGGGGATATCGACCGCAGTTTCTGGTTCAGCAACATCCTAAAAGAACAGATCCTGGATCCGCTGGATATGAGTGACAGTGGCTCGTTTAGTGCCATTGGCATTTATTCTGATATGACAACAGGTTATATCTACAAAGACAACCAATACCTGCCACTGGCCAACGGCCGTCCGCCAGCAACCGGTGGCCCGGCACCCTATCAGGATATCCTGGTTAATCCATACAGTAACCCTTTGGTGCTGTACTCGGCCGGTGATATGTACTCCACCGTTGAAGATATGCACAAGTGGGATCAGGGTTTATATACCAACAAAATCCTTAATGAAGCGCAGAAGTTGGCAGCATTCGCGCCTTATTCAAATACTGGCAGCTCAAGCTCGTGTGAATACTACGGATATGGTTGGTTTGTCACCTATATCGACCCCAATCAGTACGGCAAAGTCGCAGACTGTCCCGATGACCCCAGCGAAACAAACCTCAGAAAGTACGAGAAATTTTTACAATATTCGGGCAGTTACCCTTACTCATGGGTGACCAGCTTTAATCGCCTGCTGGAGCGGGATCAGAACGTGATGGTGTTCAGCAACTATGTGAAAACCGGCACTGAGTCGGACTGTATCGCAGAAGAAATTCGCAACATTATTTTCTATAGCGACAAGCACCGCACCGAGGCATGTCAGACAGTATTGGATGAAGCGTAAAAGTGCGGGCAACACAGGTGTTTATCGGTTCAAGGCTGGGGTGGCAAACCAGCCAGCCCGTAACAACACCTTTGTCACCCTTCAACAACTGCGTTGTCATCCCGCACTTGATGCGGGAGCTACACACAGACAACACGGTTGTTGGATAGTTAGCGGTACGAGTGAAGAATTTGTGGTCCCCGGCTCGTTGGCCGGGATGACGGGGTTTGGAGTGTAAACAACAACTGCGTTGTCATCCCGCACTTGATGCGGGATCTACTCACAGACAACACGGTTGTTGGGTAGTTAGCGGTACGAGTGAAGAATTTGTGGTTCCCGGCTCGTTGGCCGGGATGACGGGGTTGGAGTATAGGCGTGTGCCCAAAATCAGGATGACGGGCTCTGATGCTGGTTTGTAGGGACATACTGCTATCCGACAACAACTGCGTTGTCATCCCGCACTTGATGCGGGATCTACTCACAGACAACACGGTTGTTGGGTAGTTAGCGGTACGAGTGAAGAATTTGTGGTTCCCGGCTCGTTGGCCGGGATGATGGGGTTGGAGTGTAAACAACAACTGCGTTGTCATCCCGCACTTGATGCGGGATCTACTCACAGACAACACGGTTGTTGGGTAGTTAGCGGTACCAGTCAAGAATGAATGGTTCCCGGCTCGTTGGCCGGGATGACGGGGTTTGGAGTGTAAACAACAACTGCGTTGTCATCCCGCACTTGATGCGGGATCTACTCACAGACAACACGGTTGTTGGGTAGTTAGCGGTACCAGTGAAGAATTTATGGTTCCCGGCTCGTTGGCCGGGATGACGGATTTAGGGCTATTAGCAACAGCTCCGTTGTCATCCCGCACTTGATGTGGGATCTACCGACAAACAACACGGTTGTTGGGTAGATGGCGGTACGAGTGAAGAATTTATGGTTCCCGGCTCGTTGGCCGGGATGACGGATTTAGGGCTATTAGCAACAACTGCGTTGTCATCCCGCACTTGATGCGGGATCTACTCACAGACAACACGGTTGTTGGGTAGTTAGCGGTACGAGTGAAGAATTTATGGTTCCCGGCTCGTTGGCCGGGATGACGGGGTTTGGAGTGTAAACAACAACTGCGTTGTCATCCCGCACTTGATGCGGGATCTACTCACAGACAACACGGTTGTTGGGTAGATGGCGGTACGAGTGAAGAATTTATGGTTCCCGGCTCGTTGGCCGGGATGACGGGGTTGGAGTATAGGCGTGTGCCCAAAATCAGGATGACGGGCTCTGATGCTGGTGTGTTTGGGCATTGCGTCATTTAGCAGCAACGAGCCTGGTAGAAATAAAAAATATACTCGCGGTGAGTTTAGGCATTGTAACGGCTTATCCACTGTATTTTTAAGCATTTACTTGCTGTGTTTTAGGACATGGAAAGTGAAAAAGGGCAAGTTAGGGTCTAGGCTTTACCTGACTTGGTGGGTTTAACAACTGTTTATGCCAACTGAGTTTTAAACGACGTTGGTACAATTCCAATCATAGAGGAAAAAACATGACAGCGACAAAAACAGCGAAGGATGACAAGGCAACAACTGCTGCTGAAGCTGCTGCAAAGCAGGATACAGTCAGTGTTGAAGCTGAGAATCGCGAAGCCGTAGCGCGCATTATTGTCGATAAGTACACCAAATGGTCTTTCGGTACCGGTCTTATTCCAGTACCTGCGATTGATTTGGTGGCGTTAACTGGGGTGCAAATCAAGATGATCAGTGAGATCGCCAAGGTTTACGGCCAGTCATACAGCGACAATAAAATCCGCGGAACGGTTAGTGCGGTGATTGGCGGCTCATTCCCACAATCTTTGGGCGGTGCTGGACTGAGTAGTTTCTTAAAGTCAGTACCAATCATTGGCACGCTTAGCGCAATCGCATTTATGCCTGTGGTATCTGCTGCTTCTACAAATGCAGTCGGCTCCACATTTATTCGACACTTTGAAAATGGCGGTACTTTGCTAGATCTGAATCTGGCAAGTATTAAGGGAGATATCTCTGAAATTGCAGCAAAGTATCGTAAAGATAAAGGCAACAGCACTCAAGAGAATCAAGCTGCAGTGTAGTTGAGACGCTAAATCTTAAATAAACCAGCAGTTTACTGTTGGTTTATTTTCGTTTGTTAAATCGAACTGTAAAGCAGTTCATAGGAGCGAAAAATGTTAGTTACTTTGTATCTGGTGTTGTGTGTACTTTCGGGCTACTGGGGACGTAACACGTTTGCAGGTCCGGTGGGATTCTTTTTAATTGGCCTGTTCTTTACGCCTTTAGTCAGTTTGTTAGTGCTGCTACTGGCGCAATCACGCCTGGCAGAACCGAAAGAAGTAGAGGAAGAATAGTAGAAAACGATCGCATTGCCAGCAGTCATTGCTTGATTGTGATTGAAAAACAGGCAAGCTAAAAAACAGAGGAAGCAGATCCTCAAGATAAGATAACAAGGATTGCAGTTTTTGCTGCGTCGTAGCGCTCAGTATTCTGACCAATGGCGGACTTTCAGGCCATTGGTAACACAATGAAAAGACAATAAAAATGGTATTATACGATTTAATAAGTCGAAACATTAAAATTAAGAAAAGGACCTTTGTATTACTCGGTTGTATCTCTGGCCTGGCGAATGCACTGGTGCTTGCTCTCATCAACAACGTGGCAGAAAATATTTCTGATATCCACAAAGAAAACTTTATCTTTTACTACCTGATCCTGTTCACGCTGACAGTCTTGATCTACGGTTTGACGCAACAAAGAGTTATGACCAAAGCTGCAAAAATGGTAGAAAAAGCCATCGACAAGTTGCGGGTCGAGCTATTTGAATCTGTAAGGCATACCGAGCTATCAACTCTGGAGAAAATTGGTAAAGAACGTATTTTTAACACCCTGAGTAAAGAATTGCAGACCATTTCTCACTCTGCGCAGCTGTTTGTGATCATCGGCCAGTCAATAAGCTTGGTGTTTTTTACATCTTTATATATTGCTTATCATTCAGTTGCAGCATTCCTGGTACTTGGCGTACTGATTACCATGGGCGGTTTTATTCACCGTTTCAGATCTGATGAGATCCAGCGCAACATGCAACAAGCGTTTCAGAGTGAAAACCAGCTTATTCAGCGCCTGTCAGACCTGCTTGACGGTTTTAAGGAAGTAAAACTGAGCACACCAAGAGCAGAAGATCTGGAGCATGAGTTTGCTATGTCCTCGGGCAAAGCCCGACGCGCTCAAACCGTCACCAAAACCTTATTTGCTACCGACTTTGTGCTATCACAAATTACTTTTTTTGCCGCGACCGGTGCGATGGTGTTCTTTGTTCCCGTGTTATCCGATGTGTATCCGGAAGTGGTGATAAAAGTCACCACCGCATCGCTGTTTTTAATCGGCCCGATCACCAGTATTGTGGGCGGTATTCCAATCTTCACCACAGCAACGGAGGCGGCACAAAACGTACTGGCGCTCGAGGCCGACCTCAAGCAGGAGCAGGCTGAATCCGTAGCACGACGCAATCATCAGGTAACCCAAATTGACAGTTTCGATGAACTGCGCCTGGAAGGCGCTTATTATCAGCACAACCGCAAGCCTGGTGACAGACCCTTCTTTGTTGGGCCTGTTGATTTGACGGTGAAGAAGGGTCAAATCACCTTTATTACTGGCGGAAACGGTAGCGGTAAAACCACATTTATTCGTATGCTGACCGGTTTATATGAACTTCAGGCCGGGCAGATATTCCTTGATGGACAGGCAATCAGCGACGCTGAACGAGCAAGTTTCCGCAGCATATTCACATCGGTGTTTGCGGATTTTCACCTGTTCAAACAACTATATGGTATTCGCGCAACCTCTCAGGAGGAAATTGACGAGTGGCTGGCCTTTTTAGAAATGAACACCAAGGTCAGTGTTGTGGACGGTGAGTTTAGTACCATAGAGCTTTCTTCCGGGCAAAGAAAACGCCTGGCGTTACTGAGCACCATATTGGAAAACCGGCCCATCTATATTTTTGATGAGTGGGCGGCGGATCAGGACCCGATATTCAGAAAGAAATTCTACGAACAAGTGCTGCCCAGATTAAAGGCTCGGGGCAATACGGTAATAGCAATTACGCATGACGACGCCTATTTCCATCTGGCGGACGTACATTTGAAGATGGTAGAAGGACAACTAATGGAACATCATGAAGTAAACACTGATGGAGTGCCGTCATGAATATAATCTTACCGCCCGATTTGATGTTGATGGCACTGGCGGGTATTTGCCTGCTGATCCTGATCGCCAGCCTGGTAATGCGAGGCCTCAGGCGCTACAAACCCAGCTGGCGTAAACGTATATTATCCTGGCGTTTCAGAGCCGGCCTGACTTTACTGATCTGCTTGTTCTTAATTGTGGCACTAGTGCCTTTCATTTTTGTTAGGGTAGATTCGGGTGAGGTTGCTGTATTGTGGAAACGCTTCGGTGGAGGTACTTATCTTGATCAGCACTTTAGTGAAGGTACCGTGCTCGTCATGCCCTGGGACAAGTTGATTATCTATAACGGGCGATTTCAGACCGCACACGAGAACATTGATGCGATAACCAATGAAGGGTTGAGGATCACATTAAATGTCACCGTGAGGTATCGGCCTGTTATCAACCATGTTCCCTATCTGCATCAACTTGTGGGGCCAAAATATCTTGAAGAAATGGTCTTGCCTGAAGTGGCATCAGCAGTACGTATGATAGTTTCACGTTATCGTGCTGAGCAAGTGTACAGTCATCAGCGGATCCAAGTACAAAAAGAGCTACTTCAGGAAGTATTACACGAACTGCATCTTCAGGAAGAAACCATTTTAGAACAGAGCGGAAAACTCAAAGACGGCCATACTTTAGTCAACCTGGACGATATGCTGATAAAACGAGTGGATGTGCCGGATAAAGTGCATGAAGCCATCATCTCTAAAGTTAACCAAAGCTATCTGAACGAAGAATATGCGATGCGTCTGGAAGTTGCGAAGAAAGAAGCGCTGAGAAAGAAAACCGAAGCGCAGGGGATCGCAGACTTTCAGGAAACGGTTGCTGGTGGTATTTCTGAAACTTACCTGAGGTGGCGAGGCATTGAAGCCACGATTGAATTGGCGAAGTCAAACAACAGTAAAGTTGTGGTTATTGGCAGCGGAAAAGATGGTTTACCCTTGATCCTTAATACCGAAAGCAGCCTAAGTGGGCCAGCCCCGACGTTGGGACAAGATACGTCGACATTAGTGACGGCTGGGGAGACATCATTGCCCCAGAGCGAACACACAAAAAGTATCATTAAGCCCGGGGAGCCGATGAGTTCGCACCATATGAGCTCGGCAAAATCGGGTGAGCCAATGCATAAATAACATCAGTGTCAGAGTTTAATCTGTACACAGAGCATTATCACAATGCATTGGGGCAACAACGAAGTTGAGTGATTCTCCATCAACTAAATGAACAATATTGATTAAAAAACAAATGTTTATAAAATTTTGTTACATTAAATTAGAGTGTTTTGATGTTGACGGGCAATGAGGGTTACGTTACTTTGTTTCTGAGCTTACTGACAAGCTCGTCAATAAAAGGAAATTAAGAAAATGAAATTGACATTAAAAAAATCAAAAATGAAAAACTTATCACAAAGCTCTAAGCTGCAAATGAATGCAACCCCAGCAGTTGCTGGTGGCGGTATCATTGATAATACACCTACACGTTACCTTGAAGGCTGCGATCGTCACTCTTTTGACTGGCAGTACTCTTGTGGTCTGGGTGACGGTTGTAACGACGTACCTCGTTAATAATCAATAGTCTGGCGCAGTTATAACTGTGCCTTGATGCGTAAAGCGCCTTGTCAGTTTGACGAGGCGTTTTTAGTTTTGGGGTCTGCTACAACATTGGTCACTTCTACTCATTTGTTCTTTACTTCTGCATACTGAACGACAGTTCAGCTCCAGCCCGCGTTTTTACTTCTGCCAGATTGATATATCACACCAGAGACAGGGATAGGTTGCGCATGGCGAATTAGTGAGTTTATTTACGCCGTAATAAAGCTGCGTATTTATCGGGAAGTTAAAGCGTATTTTTTCAAATAAAAATGTGCGTGGCAAAGTGGTTGTAAAGGGGCTTTACAACATAAAAAGCGCCTGGACGACGCTTAGATTATAAAGAAAGTAATGATTAACTAGTTTACACCCCGACAAGTCCATCCCATCCCACAGGTATTTGCATACCAGTCAGTAAAAAATGGGCAGCCTCTGTCAAAGCGAGTTTCAATATCTGTGGTAGGGCGGGGGCCGCCACCTGCGATCATGGGAGTAGCCTTGTGATCCACTGATTGCGTTGAAGAAAGGTTCTTTATCTTAGTTTTCTGTAGTTTTAGTTTCATATTACGAGTCCTTGATAAGTGGTGATTAAAAATTAACCCCATCAAGTATTTTTGTCAACAATATATTGTATATTATTTTGGCTTGTTTAAGCTGATGTTAAGTATATGAGTTAGTCCAGAGAGGTAGAATCAGGTCGAGGCTATCCAGGTCAACTAAAACATGATGGTCTGCTACACGGAAAAAGCCAAAGTTAGATCTAGGGGTTGTGCAATAGAGTGGGAGTTAAACTTGTCAAAAGGCACACAAGATGTGCCTTCGCTGATGCCTGTGTTTAAAGTGGCATGTTACAGGTGTATACCTGAACATAAGTGTGCCACGGGCAACCTTTGTTTACTTTTGTTGGCGGGAATGCGATATCACCACCACCGGCAACTTGAGGTGTTTGTTCTAAACCGACGCTTTTACTGCTAGATAAGTTTTTGAATTTCTTTTTATTTAAACTTAACTTCATTTTAATCTCCTTATGATAGGTTTGGCAGTGTGCCATTTGTATTTATGTCACATTTAAAGGGGGTTGTAAATTTATTGTGTTTTTTATGAGGTTTGAACTGGCTTTTTATTTTATTCGCAGAGAGGTTTCTTGCCGGGGGTTGCCATCCGGAATACACAGAAACATCAGGGCGCTCAGAGCACCCTGGCTGTAATTGCTTTAACGCGGGTTACACGTATTCAATGGATAATAAGAGAAATAGGGACAACCTTGCTGTACTCTGGTGGGAGGGATAGCACTGGCGCCACCTGCAATCATCGGCGTCTGCTCTTCGGCCACGGTCTTTTTGTCACATAAGTTTTTGAGGTTCTTTTTGCTTAGATGTAATTTCATATATATTTCCTTTTTTACATGTTGATAGTCGTGGTTATTTTTTGCACACAATGTTGCTGGTGTAAATTGAAAGAATTTAATGTGCCATTATCAGGGATCTCTGAATCTGCTCCAAAGTAAAGTGCAAGTTGGTTGTGGCTGTTTGTGATGTAATTTTACCCGGTGAGTACGGCCTTAGCCTGGGCCTGGCATAAGGATTTCACGCATCCATATTTTATTCTTATTTATTGGGTAACCTTTCGGGACGGTCTAAGGGAATTACTGTCTGCTTATTATTCGGGCTTTTGTTGTTTGGTAACTATCTTAGTGAGGTGGCTCCGGGTTATTCCAATGTGGCCCACTCCACGCGTTAATTATCAGATGGCTGGGTACTGATGTTTGTTATCAGTCTGTATTGACGGATGAAATATGTAATTAGCGACAGTCTCTGATCAGGGTAGCCTGAAAAGGTGGTCAGAGAGAAACGACTGTAATGAGAGTACTTGTATTAAGGCACACTGGAGGTGCCTTTTCTTAGCAACTCAAAAAGGCATGTCTCATTCTGAGATGTTGCGTTTCTATTGCTTAATCAGCCTGACCCCAATAGCATAGGTTTTCAGAAACGCACCCGCAGGGTACAAATACTCTTTTGCCTTGGCGACGACTTTGGAGCTGTCACCAAATTTTTTGGGCATGATGCTATATAGCAGAACCTTTGGCTCTGACTCTTTGTTCCTATTGGCACTTAACTTTGCGCCAACCCCGGTTAGAATATAATCATTCTCCATAAATACTTCAGATTCGATTCTGGAACTACTTAACTTATTGACCGCACTCACTCGGTGAATGGTATCAACATACCCCAGATTGTGGCCTAACTGTGCGCTTGCAAGATCCTTTCGAATACCGACAACACAGCTGGTAAGCGCAGGGCTGTTGATATCGCTCGCTTTCTTACTGGCCGCGATCCACTGATCCCACCTTCCAGGTGCGGAAGCATACACAGGAGCACTTCCACGCTCGGCATTTTGGGTAGCCTTTGCACCTCCGCTTATCATAAGGTAGCCATTGTCGGGAATAGTGGCAGATGAGGCCACGTCTGCACTGTCATTTTGCACCTCATTTTTGCACCAGGATTTAACAATGCTGTGTTTGCCCATATCGCTGCGAGAGATACCCTCTATCTTAATACCAATAGCATAAGCTGTTAGCGCATGATCCGCTGAGCTTTTATCAGCTAGCGTAGATACAATCCATGATTGCTGTGTTTCTATATCTGGATATGAGGCCGCAATCAGCGCTGAATTATTAACCTTTAAGTCAACACCACCACCTACGACTACCCAGTCATGTGGAATCGTGAGCCTGGTAGTGTGATTGCTGTTGTTACTATCCAGTGTGTATTTCCATACTTGCATGTGAATGCGCCCGGAGCCATCTACGTCACTATAAACTGGGGTCGCAGCATGTACACGTGTGCTTGCCACAAGTAATGCACCAGAGATTATGAGAAATTTGTAATTCATTTTATACGCTCCATTTTCACAGGTTGTCCTTGTTATAACGAGGTTTTTCTAATTCAATCCACTACCTATGTGTGGGGTTGTAGGCCAATGACTATTGGCAATTTTTGCTGCCTCCCTGTTCAGGGAGTGGTGTGTAAGGCATGTAACGAGTAGCCTATATACGAAACACGAAGGCGCTGTTTCCTGACATTCGTGCGGCTTTGTAATCAGTATTCAGGTAAATAAACCATCAGTGAGAAGCCATTCCCTGAGCGCTCACTCTGGGCTGGCCTCGTTAGGGGATAAGCAGGCTTTGTTTTGCTTTTAATACTGCTTCTGTTCTGTTTGCTGCGCCGAGTTGAATGAGGATCTGGCTTACGAGTTCTTTGACTCTATCCTTTGAGACCTGCATCAGCTCAGATATTTCCGGGTTTGTCATGCCCTTTGCCATATACAGTAAACACTCGCTGCTTTTTGGCGTCAGTGATGGGCGCATAAACAAATAGTCCGGGCACTCGTTGATTATTCTCGGTACCAGGGTGAGGGTGATATCACTCAATAGTGTGCCATGTTGTTTATAAAGGAACTTTATCTTTTCTGCGCTCTGGTTTGAAAAGTAATTCACAAACACAATGGCACTGCTGTAATGAACAGGTATGACAATACCGCCGTTAATACTTTCTTGTTGCAGGAGGTTGCCCAGACTTTGCGGGCCCAGAGTTGCGCGATGATAGTCGTCGGTGCACCAGTATCTGGGAGCCAGTGTATGCTGGCAGTACTGCATTAATTCGTCAGAGAAGCAGTGACCCTCAGTAAAATAAGTGTGCAAAAACTGCTCTGAGCAGGTTGAAAGGTATCTGAAAGTCGGCTCTGTACCATTCACACCTACGATAAGAAACCGGTCCATGCCCAGTGGTTCTGAGAATCTGCTTAATGCGCTTGTAATGGCTGTTTCCGGATAAAGTGCAAATGCGTCTGGATGCTCGATCCTGTTACCTGAGTAGTCCATATAAACTCCTGTGTGCTTTTTGTTGTCTTACAGATTCGTTTTTGGGTCTGCATCGTTAAATTAGAGAGTTTTGTGGTTTATCCGTTATAAAAAAAGCGACACCTGATACTGAAAAAGCGACATGTAAAATTATTAGCATATAAATCATAATGTTGCTTCGAGCTTGGTTTTAACTCTCACTATGCGACCTGGTTGATTGTTGTGCAAATTGAAAGTGGAAGGATTAAAAATACTGAAAGTATTGTCAATTTTTTAACATTTAGGTTGACTGTACCTGTTAAAGGTTATAGAAAGTAACTACGCATTTTACAGTAAGGACGTAAGGGCAATAATGCTAAAATGGACCTTGGCAATTATCTTATTCTTTATCATTCAGTGTCATGTACAGGCGCGCGAGGTAGCCGAGCTCAGGCTGCATCTTCAATCCATCGACAAACTCGATATGGTCACCATTATTAACTCTGTTTCACAAGACAGTCAGGGTTATTTGTGGATCAGTGGTACGTCTGGTGTATTGAGGTTTGATGGGTATCAGTCCATATTTTATCCGCACCCGTTAGCAAGAGAAGTCGTTGAAGACGCTCAGGGACGAAGGTGGTTGCTGACAGACCATGGTTTGTATTTGCATAATGACCAGCAGGACAGTTTTACGTCCTATATGGACTCGCTTCGTCAACAGGCTCCACAGGACACAAATCTTTTTAAGAACAGCATTTTATCTGTCCGTACCATGGAGAATGACGCCTTCAGGCCAGCTGCCTTATATCAGGATAGTCAGGATATGTTTTGGCTTGTGGGCGATGATGGTCAGTTAGTCTATTTTTCTGCCGATGAGGATATCTATCAGTTATATGACCTTGACAGCTCAGGGGTCAAACATAATCTTCGTTTTAGTGTCACCTTATATAAAGATGCCCCTTTGTTTATCTCTAAACTTGGCGAAGTATTTTGGTTTGAAAAACCCACCGGCACTTTTATCAAACTGTGGCAAAACAGTACCCTTGCCGATACCCGAATTGTAACGACCGGACCTGAAGACACCTTATATGTGGTGTCTGAGCAAGGTTTTTTCAGGCTCGAACAGCTTGATTCAGGGCAACCTTTGCTGATCCATTTAAGTGATATTGATCATCATGCGGTTACTTCTGTGCATTCAGGCGGCCAAGCAGTTTATGTGGGAACTGCCTCTGAGCTCCTTGTATTAGATTCCAATGACAGAGTAAGTCGAGTCAGCAGGTACCATACCAACGCCCGTTCGCAGCAAATATTTCTGATACGTAGTGTATTTGACGATCAGGGAACGGTCTGGCTCGCATGCAGCCACTCCATATTTGAGGTAGAGCTTATACAGCCTGAGCATGCCAGTGGTTCAGCTAACACAATTTCTGTCGTGACCCAAAAGCCTAATATTGACGGCTTGCAGTTTGATGAAAACGATAACCTCTGGTTTGTAAGCCTGAACCGAGTATACGTGCAGTATAAAGGCCATGCAGAGCCAGAGCCCGTATATTTGGACCCGGCTCAGCCGGAGCGCGATTTTTACACTGTTTATGCCGGGCGAGATGGGACACTGTGGTTTGGTGCATCATCAGCCCTATATCGGCTTGATAAGGGGGCATCCTCTGCAACCAGGGTCAATGTGCCACCCTCAAACGCAGGTATTGAACTTACGATCAGAGACATGGAGCAATCGAATAACGGTCATTTATGGTTACTGACCTATCAGGGAGTTATAGAATATGATCCACAAACTGGCCGGCGGGTATCCTTTTTACCCGGGAATTTTAAAAACCTGAAAAAAGGCAGTAACGATACTGTCTTGGCGTGTGGTTTTGAGACATACATTTTGGGCCAGGGCGAACCGGAAAGGGTGCAATTCCAGATATCGAAAAGCAGTAATGAACTGGTTGTTTATGACGCTGACATCGATCCAAAAGGACGATTCTGGGCGGCAACCTCTTATGGATTGTTACTTCATGACTTGAAAACCAAACAATCACAGCAGTTTGATGTCAATGGCGTTTATCCCAACGTCGCATTTGGCTTTGTATATCGGGTTAGTACAGGGCATATCTGGGTGTCTGATATGACTAATCTGTATAAACTCTCGCCAGATACCATGCAAGTGGTATTTTCAATGCCAGTTAAGCACATGAATATTGGTGCAAAAACTTATGACAGTGTAGATGAATCGAGCTCTGGAGTTTTGTACCTAGGTGGAATAAGCGGGATTGCTGCCTTATCAAAAGTACAAGCCAAGGAGCCATATGGAGTACATATAAGCAGAGTCTATGTGCAAGGGGAGCGCTATGCTGTGTACCAGGATCCCCAGCATTCGGTGAACGCGATTATGCCCGGCAGATGGTTTAATAGTGCGCAGAGGAACTTTAAGTTTGAGTTCGTTAATATTAAGCGGGATCGGAATGTCGATGTCTATTATCAGTATCGGTTGCTGGGTTTTGATACGAACTGGACGGAGGCAGAGCAAACGCAGCGTAGCGCTACTTACACCAACTTGCCGTCGGGCAGATACGAGTTTGTGATTAGAAGTCGGGCGATTTCGAGTGACTGGACTGAATCGCGCTTTGAGTTTGAGGTTGCAACCCCCTGGTATTTAACCGGCTGGGCTTTCACACTTTATGTTTTTGGCGCTGTTGTGTTGATTGGGCTAATTCTATTCGCCAGAACACATCAGCTAAAGCGACGCAATCTGCATCTGGAAGAACTCGTGCTGTCGCGCACCGAAGAAATAGAGCAAAAGCGTGCTCAAATAGCTAGTTTAATGGAAAGTAAAAACGTGTTTTTTGGTAATGTATCTCATGAACTGAGAACGCCTCTGGCAGTGATCATGCTGCCAATTAAAAGTATGTTGAAGCAAGCAAATAATGACGGTAACAGCAAATGGCATACAGCGTATTCACAGGCTTTGAGGCTGGAAAAGCTCATCGACAACCTGATCCGCTATGCCAGAAAAGACGATGTCTCTCCTTTTGAGAATCATCACTTTACTGCCAAAGAGGTATTACTAAAACAGGCTCATGCGTTTGAGCTGCTCGCCAGTGAAAAACAGATCCGTTATGAAGTAACTCATACTCTGGATGCACAGGAAGTGTTGCTTAATGAGGCGGACTTTGAACAGATAATCACAAACCTTTTGTCTAACGCCGTGAAATATACTCCTGTAAAAGGCGAGATTATTGTGGAAGCGAATCAGCGTGGTGGCTTTCTGCAATTGATGTTTAGTAACTCCGGGCCCGGTATTTGTAAATCTTTACAGGCACACGTGTTTAAACGGTATGTGCGTGGAGAGCACAGTGAAATAGGCGGGCAGGGGATTGGCCTGTCTGTGGTGCATCAGCTCATCAGCGACTGTGGAGGAGAAATAGTGCTGAGCAGCGAGCCCGGAGAGGGATGTCGGTTTACCCTGACAATCCCGCTTTACTGTGAAGCGTCAGCGCAAGATATAGGTAGCAGAGTACACACAGAAGCCATAGCAAAAGCAAAGGCTAAGTCCCAGATGACTGACAAACCCGGGCCCAACGCCCCAGTGTTAATTGTAGAGGATAACCCCCAGCTAAGAATGATGCTTCAGCAGACTTTGTCTGAATGGTTTGATTGCTCAGTTGCCTGTGATGGAGAGCAAGGCCTGTCACAAGCAAAATCCGAGTTACCCGACCTTATTATCAGCGATGTGATGATGCCAAAAATGTCGGGACTGGAAATGCTGCGAGAACTCAAGCAGGATGATACAACGAGCCATATCCCCGTGATATTACTGACAGCAAAAGAGGACGACGACAGTCGTATTTTGGGGTTTGAGGCAGAAGCCGATGATTACATGGGTAAACCCTGCGATCTTGATGTACTAAGGCATAGAGTGGAAAACTTGATTAAAGGGCGCAAGAAACTGGCGCGGCTACTCGCTGATCAGATCCTACACAGCCCCCCGCAGGCTGATGTGCTCAGCACGACAAAGCGGCTCCCCTTTATTGATAAAATTCAACAAGTGATTGCGCAAAACTATCAGGATCCCAAGTTTGATACTGAGTGCATGGCCAGTCACGTGTTTTTGAGTGTGCGGCAGTTGCAACGCAAAACCCGAAATCTGACAGGGCTATCGCCAAATGCTTTGCTCAGGCAATATCGCTTAGAGCAAGCACGCATCCAGTTGCAAGCGGGCGGTTTGGTGGCTGATGTTGCTTATCAGGTTGGGTTTTCATCCCCTGCTTATTTCAGTAGTTGCTTTAAAGCAGAGTTTAATATTTCGCCTCAACACTATGCAAAGCAGTGTGAGCCTGAATCACAGTGACAAAAACATACAAGGCACGGAGAACGTGCCTGGTATGTTTTTTCTTGGTACAAATCCTGATCAGTCTGAGTGGTAGGTTCGATCAGTTGTTTTCACAAGTCACTACATTTGACCCTGTTGCACATGGCTTGCTATGACCTCCAACGTCTACAATCACTCCTCCTTGTACCAGCGGTGTTAGCCTTGCCTGCATAGCGTGATTTGCCGACAGATTCTTCATTTTTTTTGTTTTTAGAGTAAGTTTCATAATGGTTTCCGTTTTGTTATGTCACCGAGGGTCACTTTTACACTTTATCTAATGATTGTAAACGCCCAAAATACCAAAACAGGTACTTCGTATTACCCCCATTTGGGGAGTACACATTTTTCAGAAACCATGTGTTGTGCAAAGATAAGTTCACTCATACCATAGAGGGCACAAGCAGCCACCAAACGCAGAGCGACTATCCTAGTATAGAACTGCCTCAAAAGCCCCAGTCCGTCATCCCGGCCAACGAGCCGGTATCTACTAACAAACGGCTCCGTAAGCTTGCGATATTTATCTCAGCCAGTACTCCCACACGGTCATCCCGGCCAACGAGCCAAGATCTGCTAACAAACGGCTCCGTAAGCCTGCGACATTCATATCAGCCAAATGCTCACACGGTCATCCCGGCTAACGAGCTGGGATCTACTAACAATCGGCTCCGTAAGCCTGCGACATTCATATCAGCCAAATGCCCACACGGTCATCCCGGCCAACGAGCCGGGATCTGCTTACAAACGGCTCCGTAAGCCTGCGACATTCATATCAGCCAAATGCTCACACGGTCATCCCGGCCAACGAGCTGGGATCTACTAACAATCGACTCCGTAAGCCTGCGACATTCATATCAGCCAAATGCCCACACGGTCATCCCGGCCAACGAGCCGGGATCTACTAACCGGCACCACCGTAAGCCTGCGCTATTCATATCAGCCAAACGCCCACACGGTCATCCCGGCCAACGAGCTGGGATCTACTAACAGACAGCTCCGTAAGCCTGCGACATTCATATCAGCCATAACGTCCACACGGTCATCCCGGCCAACGAGCCGGGATCTACTAACCGGCACCACCGTAAGCCTTCGCTATTCATATCAGCCAAACGCCCACACAGTCATCCCGGCCAGCGAGCCGGGATCTGCTTACAAACGGCTCCGTAAGCCTGCGACATTCATATCAGCCAAATGCCCACACGGTCATCCCGGCCAACGAGCTGGGATCTACTAACAAACGGCTCCGTAAGCCTGCGACATTCATATCAGCCAGTACGCCCACACGGGGTCATCCCGGCCAACGAGCTGGGATCTACTAACAATCGACTCCGTAAGCCTGCGACATTCATATCAGCCAAATGCCCACACGGTCATCCCGGCCAACGAGCCGGGATCTACTAACAGACAGCTCCGTAAGCCTGCGACATTCATATCAGCCAAATGCTCACACGGTCATCCCGGCCAACGAGCCGGGATCTACTAACCGGCACCACCGTAAGCCTGCGCTATTCACATCAGCCAAATGCCCATACCGTACGCCAATCCTCAAACAACTCAGGCATCTAAACCAATATGTAATCAAAAGTTGAGCAATTGTTTTAAAATCGCTAACAACAGCGGACAAAAAGCTACTCAACCAGAAAAAAGTGTTGTAAATTATCCATGCGTCTGCACCAAATGATGGTCCACCTGATTACGGTCTAACTTATAGCCATTTAATTCGTAACCGTCAAAAGAAGGGCAGGCACACAACAAGAACAGTTTTAAAGTGTCGCGCAAAGGAAGTTGTAACCGCCGATTAGCAGCAAGGAGCCATAGAACACTCTGGCACCAAACCTGTCCCATGCATCACCTCCTTACCAGCTACACCACAGAGCAAACGGGTGAGTGATGTCAGACTCCACATTAGAATACTACAGCCGCAATGCCGTCAGCTTTGCCGAGGCAACCTTTGCAGTGAACATGCAGCCTCTGTATGACGAGTTTTTACCGGCCATACCCAAAGGTGGTAAAATCCTCGATGCAGGCTGCGGTTCTGGCCGCGACGCACTGGCGTTTAAAAACCGAGGCTACCGGGTCGATGCCTTCGACGCCTGCGCAGAGCTTGCTAACATCGCCAGCTTCCACCTGGAACAACCTGTCGGTTGCTTCAGCTTTGATGAACTCAGAGCAACCAACACCTTTGATGCAATCTGGTGCTGCGCCAGCCTGCTGCACGTGCCAATGGCACAGCTGCCAGACGTATTTCAGCGCCTGCAAAACGCACTCAAACCAAATGGCATCATTTATATCTCATTTAAATACGGCGACGGCGAACGCACTGCGGACGGCCGAGCATTCACCGATCTCACAGAGCAAAGCCTGAACACTTTGCTTGCACAAAACACCGGCCTTAAAGCCTGCAAAACCTGGCAAACCGGCGACCAACGCCCCGGCCGCGAACACGAACGCTGGCTCAATGCTTTGTTGGAAAGGGTGAGTGGTGAATAGTTTTACATACTACTCAAACGCACTCAATATTCCTTATAGCTTGGAGTGATTCGACTTTCATCCATTTATATGGTGTATTATATTTTACTTATGAAATAACTAGTTATTGGGGGAATAGTTTGAATAAAGTTAAATTTGAGTACGATGCTATTAAGGTCGTACAAACAAAAGAAAGTAAACCTTTAATTTTATTTGGGGCCAAGGCCGTTGATATAGAAAAGTGGGCTGGTATTCCTCAAAAGAAAACCCTCGATCCTGGAGCGGCCGAAACAACAGGGTTTCAGAGGTCAGAAAGCCCTTCTCGATTGAGACAGCTTAGCAACTTCTATAAGAATAAAGATAATGTGGTTCAAAATAATTTAATATGTAGCCTTAGAAAGTTGGAAGGTTGTAGTGTTGATTTTATTCCAAATGTACGAGAAGGAAATACCGGACAGGTAATAATTGAGTTCCCTGACTTCTATAGTTCTAGCTGGGAGACGTTATTTGCCCTTTTAAGAAGTTCTCTCGAGTCAAGGGTTGGTGGCTTTGATGTTAACAAGTCCTCTCCAAAATACTTGGAATTAAAGTCTCAAATCGGTTTGGAGAGTGATAATGAACCCGGTGATGAGTTAGAGTTGGAAGCTGAAGAGGATATTGAAGCTGCAATTTATGAAGAAAGCCATTTGAACGACTTTCTTGAAGACGTCGCAATAAGACATGAGCTTATAAAAGAGCTGGGCAGTGAAAACATTGAAGGTGACAAATTTCTTGGTTTCGATAGAGCGTCGTTAATGTCCTTTCTATTGCCAGTAACTTTAGTCGACGGCCAACATAGATTAAAAGGAGCTGTGATAGCAGCAGAAGAAAAAGCAAATGAGAATAAGCATGAAGGCATACAGCTACTTGAAAGTGGTATAGAAGCAGATCAAGTGTTTAATCAGCTGAAGCAAAAATATTCCAGGGAGCTCCCTGTTTCTTTGCTAATGGAGGATGAGCCAAAAGAACAAGTCTTTCAATTTGTAGTCATAAACCAAAAGGCGACACCGATAGGAAAGTCTTTATTGGGAACAATCATATCGACTACACTGACCACTTCTGAAATGGAGGACGTAAATGATAGACTCCTTGACTCTGGGATCGCGCTTGAAGATGCTCGAGCAATTACTTGGGCTGCGAGGAATCCTCAAAGTCCATTCTGCGGACTTGTTGAAAGAGGGACTTCGAGTGATCAAAAAGATCTTCTTCAGTGGAATGTTATGGGATCTTTAATTCAGATTTTTAGAGAGTTGAAGGGAGGAAAATTATTTCATGCAAAGAATGATTATGCTAAACGTTGGAAGGAAAAGTTTCTAGAGTCGAGTGACCTGATTGAGAGCAATGGTTTGCTGGATGCTTACAAAGAGTGGAGTGCCCTTCAAGGGCCATGGCAAGAAGTGTTCATACAGTTTTGGGTGAAAATAAAACAAGAGTTTGCACAAGATACAAACCCCAGCAGGAATAATTTTTGGGGAAATCCAAGAAAATCAAATATATTTAATAAAATATCACTAACTATTTTGGCCTCAGACTTTTTTAAGTATTTGGTAACAAAAAAAGTCACTATTAACAATGCAGAAGACATACCGGAATTAGTCGATGATTGGTTGGAAGACGTAAATAGGCAGTATTTTGATCAAGAGTGGGAGCTGTCAGGAATTAAGAAGGATAGCCCTGGTATACGTGCGAGATGGTCCGAAAACTGGGCAGAGTATCGGGAAAGTCCAGATCAATTACCTCAAGCTAGAACATTTAGAAATCCGAGAAAGTCATGAATCTAATTGTTGAGAAGCAATTGAAAGGCTCAATATGCCAGCCAAATAACAACTGGGACATGAGTATTCAAAAGGAACTATCTGCACTGAAAACGCCTGATTATCTCATCGGTCCTCGAGTGGATATATTGCAAGGGGATATCTCTAGAGAGTGGTTTAAATGGATAGTTGACCAATTTGTTGATAGCCGTTTCTTTGAGGAAGATATTAACTTCTTCAAAATTTACGAAAGTGTCAAGGAAAGCGTGGATATTCTTGTTGGTGGTCAAAAAGATTCAGATGATAAGTTATCTATAGCTCGGCTGGTCAGCGAGATGGTTGAAGAAAGAATTAAGTTTTTAATTTCGGATTCAAAACGGCGTAAATCCATTTCAAAGAATATGAAAGAAGACTTACTTGCTATTTACGGCCCAGAACCTAGGTGCTGGTTAACAGGAGTGAAATTTACAGATGAAGCAATATATAACTTTACTGCGAAACAAGAAGATAAAGTAAATTTTGACTTACCTGTATATATCGACAAATACCGGCCTATAGGAACGAAAAGCAGAGATTTGTCAATAGAAGTAGATCACTTGCATCCATTCTCACTAGGTGGTGTAGATGAAATTGATAATTACCGATTGATATGTGGATGGGCTAATAAAGTCAAAAGCAATCATATTACAGGTTACAGCACAGGCACAAAAGTAACGGGCCGCAATCAACTTTTTCCTAATAGTTTCTACTATTGGGTAATTCGAACCCTGGGGCTTAAGCGTAAATGCGAAGTTCCAGGGTGCGGTAATTCAATTGAAAATTCCGAGCTTACAGTTTGCTCTAACCTGGGGAGCTCCAAAGCTATAACGCCCGTGAGCATGAAAGTTGTATGTAAAAAGCATGACTCAAGGGCAGGGCGTTACGTAAAGAGAAGCGAACTACAAGACCCATTTCATGTCTAGGTAACTTATACCTCGATTTAGGTGTAACCTAGCAAAGTCAGTGAAGTGCACAGGAGAAAGGTGTGCACTTTGTTTTTGATAAGCTTCTCTGAGCACTGCTAAATACACATCGGCATATTCGCCAGCAAATACTTTCCACGTCATCTCAACATTGCTGTCACTCGGGATTTCTTCAAATGGTGGTGCTGACTTTTCCGCTAGTGACATGCACAGTGCCCAACGGCACAGTACATTCCAATTTTCGATACCTGTTTTGCTTTTTAGACGAATGAGCTGTTGCTTTTGTTTTTCAGAAAGTTTGATGGTGTCGATAGTGTGTAACATTAAAAATACCCTTCTGAAATAGTCGAAGTCGTTGCCTGCTCATTATAGCTAATGTGGTATTCGCGGCTGATGGCAGGTTTGAGCTTACTGTAGTAATCACCCATGATTTCTTCATCGGTAGAAAGTAGCAGCACTTGGTTTGCTGCAAACGGGAAGTAGCCTTCAATTAAGCGGGTACGATGTTTGCCGTCTAATCGCCCAAGTGGAGTGTCGATAACGGTTGGTAATTCCTTACCCGACGCTTCTGAAAGCCCCCATAAAATAGCAATCGCAAGGAGCTGGCGTTCACCTGCTGAAAGCCGGCTGGGGGAGAGTTCTTCACCGGTTTGTGCAAGAAGCGTAAGTGAAAAGCTTGTAGGGCAGATATGTACGCCACTGATTAACTGATCTTTACGAGTAAGGGCAATAAATTTTTCAGTAATTTTGTCTTGTAGTAGTTCGATATTTTCTTTTATTAAGCTTTTAGCAAAACCTTGCATGGTCTTCTTTAACTTATCAATATGGTCAACCACTTGGAGTGAACGTTTTTGCTCAAAGGTGTCTTTACTTTGTTGTGTAAGAAGGTTGGTGTAACGCTGGTTTAGCACGGCGTGTTTTGCTTGCACTTGTTCAAGTTCAGCTGATTTGGCTTTAATCAGTGTTTGCGCGTTTTTAAACTCAGCTTCAAATTGTGCCAGTTCGCTCAGTACGTGTTTTACGGTTTCGTAATCTGGGATTGATTCTTCCTTTTTCTCGAACAGAGCCTTTTTCTCAAGCAGTAGTTCACGCTCTTTGATAAGAGCCTCGCGCTCTAGTTGGTCAACCTCAAGCTTTTCTTCAAGCCCATTAAACAAATTACCAGGTAAGCCCACATAGCTTTCAACATTGGCAAGGGCTTGGCGTTCAGTAGCCATGCTTGCCATTGAGTTTTCAAGAGCAGTGCGCGTAGCATCTGGCAAAGTTTGTCCTTCAAGCGATTTTAGTAAAGTAGATTCGTAGCTTTCAATGGCCTTATTAAGCGCGCAGGCTTCGCTTGCTTGTTCTTCTAATTCCGCTTGTCTTTGTGTTTGTTTAAGTAGCGGCCTAATTAAACCAAGCGGACCAATGCCGGAATCAAGCTTGACGCGTTGTTGTTGATTGTCTTTTAACTTTTGTGCAATGGCACCGAGTTCAAAGCTGATTTGATCGCGCTCTTCAATCAGGTGTGCGCCTGAATCACGCACTTTTTGCCTTGCTTTGTTAATATCAATATTGGTCTTACCTTGCTGGTTTTGTAGCTTGGCTAGCTCAACGCTTAACTCTTCAATAATACTGTTATTGGTTTCTATCTCAGCTTCACAAGTTTCGACCTTTTCAATTACGCCGGTATCTAGATTTTCTGCTTTGCGTTTGCGCTCAATGTTATTCAAATCTAGGTGTAATTGACTGAGCAAATCTAACCCTAGTAGGCTTTCTATGCCTGTTTTGATTAGCTCATTACTGCGCTCTGGGTGGGCGAGGTTTTCTATTTTTTCACCATCGAAAAAGAATAAATCAGAAAGTGACATAGGAATAAATTCGTTTACAAATTCATCCCAGTGTTCGCTGATATATTGGTCGTGTTCGCCATTGCAGCTTACTGTAACTTTGTCTTTTGAGTTTTCAACCTGCTTTGCTACTTTCCACTCGCGGCGAACAGTAAATTTTTGTGCCTCTGTGTCTGTGGTGTGGCTGAATGTCAGCTCTAATGATACTTGCTCAGATTTAGCGACGTAACGGTTCAGTGTATTGGCTAGGTATGTACCATAGGCTAGATTTCCTCGGTTAGAGCATTTGGCATGTTTGCCGTAAAGAACGAGCTGTAACGCATCTAAAAACGTGGTTTTACCACCACCATTTAAGCCGCCAAAAAGTATAACGGGTTTATAGTTTGAAACAGATAAATCAACCGTGTGAGTGCCTTTGTAAATACCAAAGTTATGTAATGTAAGAGACTGCAATAACATTAATCTACCTCCACTACGTCAACTGGTGGGAGGGAGCTATAACCTTTTTGTTTAATACACTTGGTGATCATTTGGATCTTGTCTTTAATTTCTTCTTGTTCTTTTGGTGTGAGGCTTTGATCGTTTGTTAGCTTAATGTGTAAACGATGACGTTCGCGCTCTAGGGCAAATTCTTTTGCTTCAAACATGTTGTTGAATGCACCTTTGTCGAGCACATCATTGAGTTCATCGCTCAGTTTTGCTCTTCGAAGTTGGTTGCGGTATTTATTTGCAACGCTCATGGTGGCGCGAATTTGCTGATACAGTAAGCCTTCTTTATCGCCATGTTGCTCACAATAAGTTTTTAATTTACTTAAGGTGTCATTGTTTAAAATAGGGTGGTGCGCACGGCGTTTACCTGGATATGGCTTTTTAATTACTTGCTCATATATTTTTGGCAAGTTGTCTTCAATTTCGTGTTTATCTTCAAGCCAAATTTTACGAATGGCTTCTAACTCTTCAATTGGTAGTAGCTCTAAGTTTTTGACTTCCGCTGGACCCATGTGTTGCACGGCAACTTGTGCTTCCAGTACTTTTTTAAGCATGTGTTCACGGAATGATTGAATGTAAGGTCCATGTACTACGTCTGCACCGTGTTTGGATACATGCACGGTGAGTGTGCCATTCATGCGCCTAAAATCACGGTTGTCACGATCTTTGCGCAGCTTTACGAGCTTTTTGTCTTTATTACTATCATTGATCTCAAGCTCGTTACGAAGTGAAACAAGCGGGTACATCCATTCTTTTTCTTCGTCGTTTGAGATCATGGCATTCATTGATTTATCTTCGGTTACCATAGTGCATACGTAGCAACCAAAACGGCTATCGCCACAACTTTGCGTTGACTTGTCTACTACAAGCGGGCATTCACCGCCTTCTGTCGCACCTTGGTACATACCCATTAAGTCGTGATTTGGAAAGTTCCATGGGTTTTTAATGCTGTTTAAGTAAACCCAAACATCGTCGTTACTCCATGTTGAAATAGGTGTGTATACCCAAACTCGGTCTAACGAACCGTTTTCGGTCAAGCCAAGCGCTTTACGGGTATTGGTGGCTGAGTTTTCGTATTTTTCCATCACAGCGGCACGCGCTGTACTTTCTGCCTTACGTGTACCTAGTACTAAAATGGCTTCTCCACTCTTGTTAGCAAGGTTTTGAATAAAAGTGTTTGATGGCGATATTTTTAAACGGTCAGTACACCAACGAAACTTCATACGTGGGGCGGGGTAGCCTTTACCAATCAAGTTAACCCAAAATCGATCTTTGATTTCTGGCGTTAAGCGGTGTGGCACGATTGGTAATTGTTGTTCATCGGCAGACGTTTTCATTCTATCGAGTGATTTCTCAACCCACAAAGCAACAATTGGGTTTTCAACTAGAGTATCTGTGCTAATTACATGTACTTTTTTGTTTGCTTTGCTTTCGTCTTTTAGCTCTTGCAGGGCATACCAAACTAATTGCAAAATAGCTGTTGAGTCTTTACCACCACTGTAACCAAGTACCCATGGAATACTGTCGCTCATGTAAAGCATTTTAATATGGTCAATACTTTGCCTAATGGCCTGTTTAAGCCCGCCAGCAAAAGCAGACTGTGACTGTACTACATTATCAGTCATTGTTTGCCCCTTTGAATTTAGTTTCTTCCGCTTTTTCTTTCGGAGTTAGCGGCAACTCAAGATGGTTTTTGATCGTGGCAACAGTGAGCAGTGCTGCAGCATTGTTATGCATCATACGACCTTGATTAATGCAACGTCCTTCCCAGTTCTGTTTATTTGTTCGTCGCCAATCAATTTGCTTTAGCTTCTTAATAACTCGTTTATAGCTTTTTTGTTCAAGTAGCTGATTCCCTATGATGCCAAGGCATTTGAGAACAATAGCGGAGAAGTTTACATACTCTTTTCGGTCTTTTGCTGGTAACTCGTGGTTTTTTGCCAAGTACCAAGTATTTAAGTTTTCCGCAACACAGTCCCAGTATTGAACTGCTTCGTTAATGCATTGCTTAAGGTTTTCTTCGTTTACATTAGGACATAGCTCAAGGTTGGCTGCGTGAAGGGAGCTATGCTTAAAAAGCTTGGAGGAACGAGGTCCTAAGTTACCTTCTTCAAAACTGATAATACCGTTAAAAAAACGGCACTGTTTTGCGACTTCATTCGTTAGCACTTCCTCAGGTGAATTACCAAAAAGAACACCGTAACCTCTACCGGTCTTAACAGGAAAAAAGTTGAGGTCTCGGAAAATCTTTTGTCTTTGCTCAAGTGTTTTCCCTATATAAAAAACTACAGAAATATGTTCATTCCCCAAAGAAGGATCTCTTTCTAGCGCATCTTTAATCGCCGCTGTTCGATGTTGACCATCAGTGATGTAAAACTCTGCGTCTTCATCGACTAATAATGTTCCTATGTTCTTTCCTGGACCGCTATGTTCCGTGGGAAGAAAGGTGCATTTCCCCGAGATACAGGCTGTCAATGAAGAAAAAGTGTAACTACTTCTATTTTCATGTATGTAGTTACTGATCTGTGGGATTCTGTTAGGATTAAGGCTTCTTTGCGCTCTGTCTTCTGGGAGAAGCTCTGTTTCATCGAATGTAAATATTCGCTTTAGCCTTTTTAGCGGGCACATGACAGCGAAATACTCTTTCTCTGCTTGTGTACCGCGTATTGCTGGAAACGAAATTCCAGATATAATCTGATTCATAACACAATTCTAAAGTTCGTACGTTTAAATTTATTGTACGTACGTACAAAAATAATTGACCATGATAAATCAAATTTGATGTAAAGTCTCGCTTAAAATCTAAAAGGAGCCAACTTGTCTACTTACCTTGACTTCAGTGCAACATCCCCAGTTTTAAAAGAAGTGGCTGATTTGGTCTACAAGCTGATGGTAGAAGAGTATGGCAATGCTGGTAGCCGAACTCACGAATTTGGTGTAAAAGCTAAACAAGCTGTAGAAGCAGCTCGTAAACAAGTTGCAGAGGTGGTAGCTGCCGACAAGTCTGAAGTTATATTCACAAGCGGTGCAACTGAGAGTAATAATATCGCAATTTTGGGGTTAAGAGAGTTTGCGGAAGAGCACAACAAAAAACATATTATTACTACACGGATTGAGCATAAAGCAGTGCTTGAGCCTGTTGAGTATCTAGTTAATTGTGGTTTTGAGGTCAGCTATTTGAAGGTTGGTGAAAGTGGTCAAGTTGACCCAGATGAACTCAAATCACTATTGAGAGCAGATACAGTTCTTGTATCCATCATGCATGTAAACAATGAAACCGGTTGTATTCAGCCTATTAAAGCGCTTAGTGAAGTACTAAGCGAGCATGAAGCTTACTTTCATGTTGATGCAGCGCAAAGTTTCGGCAAGTTGAGTGATGACTTGAACCACGAACGCATCGATTTGATCAGTGCAAGTGGGCACAAAGTTTATGCTCCAAAAGGTGTTGGTGCATTAATAGCGCGCAAGAGAGGTTTTTTAAAACCCCCACTAAAGCCAATACAGTATGGCGGTGGGCAAGAGAAAGGGCTCCGCCCAGGGACTTTGCCTGTGCCTTTGATAGCTGGATTTGGTTTAGCGTGTGAAATTGCAATCAAAAATGCAGAGCAGTGGCAACTACAAGCGCAACAGCTGAAAAGCCAACTCAAAGCTGAACTTGATAAACTCGGTACTGAGTACAATGGTGAGCACACTTCGCCTTTTGTACTCAACTTCTCTGTACCAAACGTTAGTTCGGAGGCTGCCATGGTGATGCTGAAAGGAGTTGCTGCTGTCTCCAACGGATCTGCTTGTACATCAAGTAGCTATACGCCGTCACATGTGTTGACTGCAATGGGCTTAAACAAGAGTCGCATTGATGGGGCGATCAGGATATCATGGGGATGTATGACGGAGTCGCTTCCGATTCAAGAAATTATAGAAAGGATTGAACAAGTCAGAATATGACTAAGCCCACAATTGTAGAAGCTGCAAAAATTGCGTTGCAGCTTATTGACAGACCAGCAAACCTGAAGCAAATTTATGGAAAAATCCTCGAGCGTTCTTTGTATCAATTCGGTGCTAAAGATCCTTTGTCAGTGCTCAGGGTGCAGATTGAGCGTCATTGCGAAGAAACCAACTGGTCAGCTGCTGCAAAAGATAAAGTTTTTTCAAAGGATGACAATGGGTTTTACTCGCTTTTAGAGTACCGGATGAAACCTAGTCTTGATAATCTAATTTCTGAAAGTCCAGTGGACAACCTCTTACTCGTTCAGCAATTAGCTAAAAACTTGCGCCAAAATACCATAAATCAAATTCTTGAACGTTTATATAGCCTCGAGCCTGATGATTTTGAATCATTTTGCCAGCGTTTTCTTACCCGCTATGGGTTTGAAGATATGGTTGTCACACAGCGTGGACGTGATGGTGGCATCGATGTGCACGGGTATCTTGAGGTGGGTATTTCACAGCTGCATGTCGCTGCACAGTGTAAAAGGTACAAACGGGGAAACAAGGTATCACGACCTGATATCTCTCAGTTTCGTGGCGATATTCAAGGAGAATATCAGCAGGGTATTTTCATTACTACGAGTGAATTCACCCAAGAAGCGCAAGAAATTGCGTTTAAAAGAGGTTGCGTACCTATTGTATTAATTGATGGACAAACACTGGCTGAGATAATGATTGACAGAGAAATCGGTGTTACCAAAAACAACATCCCGATTTATGATGTTGAGCTTGATCTCATATAAAATTTGCCAGTTTTTAATTCAACCCCCCAATACTCAAACACTTTTTGCAGAATGTCCCAGTTGGGCCATTCTGCTTTTGGTACGCCTTTGAGCATATCTGCTAGTTTTTTA
The DNA here is from genome assembly GCF_024124545.1 of Pseudoalteromonas sp. XMcav2-N. Classification (GTDB taxonomy): domain Bacteria; phylum Pseudomonadota; class Gammaproteobacteria; order Enterobacterales; family Alteromonadaceae; genus Pseudoalteromonas. The sequence continues at coordinate 34,383 of NZ_JAMXSF010000010.1, read as the reverse complement.
TCAAAGCGTTGTTGGGCTTTGTGCTCTTTGGTGCCTGGTGTCATAAAGTCAATTTTGTTGTACAAAGGTTGCAGCGGATAGTCGGTGCCGTAGTTAAAGTAGTCTATATCTTGCTCTAGTAGTTTTACTTTAATGCGCTCTGTGAGTAGCGGGAGTTTTTTGCTGTAGTCGTCGTACTTAAGTAGGGTGACTTTGCCCGAGCGCATGTGGATTTTAATGAGGTCTATGTCGTCTAAATCGCCGTACAGCAGGGCGGCGCAGCCAACATACACGCGCAAGATGGCGGGCAGTTGGTTTAAGCGGCTTCGTGGCAAAATATAACTATGGCTATCAATGAGTTCGCCTAATTGCAGCTCTGTATAGGCATCATGACAGGCTTGTCCTATTTGGTGTGTGTCAGATACTGAAAAGAGTAGTGCTTTGGCTGCGTCAATTGCCTGGTTAAAACTCTCGAAATGGCTTTTAATGTCTCGCATTAATTGAGTCGGTAAGTGGCTTTTGGCCTGGCGTTTACCAAACAAGCTCAGTGCAATGTACACAAGGACATCTTGCTTGCGTTTGTCTTTGGCAAGCGCCATATCTTGTTGGTCGTACTGAGATTGCAATAGTGCAAAGGCTTTGTTGTGACTGCCTATAAGTGCGCGCAGTGCTTCGCTTTGTTCAAACTCTTCGTTCGCTGGTATGCGGCCATAGTGTAGGCAGTGCTGCCAAAACTCTTCGAATAACGGCTGGTGTTTTTCAAACAGAGATTGCTTTGCTGCGGTGGGTAAGCTCTTTAGGGCCGGGCGCTGGGTAATATGCTGCCAGTTATGGCTTTGAAATTGTAGCTCCGCATGATGTTGTTCTTCAAGCTCCGGGCATTTGAATACCGCGATGATCCCTTGGCCAAAGGGCGTTGTTTTTACGCGCAAAGTGTCTTCTATAAACTCGCGGATCTGCGCTTGGCTGTAGTACTTTTGAAAGGTATTGCGTTTGGTGATCACACCATCCTTAAAAGGCTTGAACTGTTCAAGCACCGAGGAATTGGTCAGCATCACAGACACAACAAGGAGTTTGTTACAATGCTCAAAGGCTTGGCGCAGGGTATCTACCCGCTCAGGGTAGTCTTCAATCACATTTAAAACAAAGCCCAAGTTTACAATATCGCTTTGTACTTTGTTGCCATTTGGCCGGTGAACCGGGTCCCAGGCGTTAATGTTTAGGCCATGTGCTTCGAGCTCAGCTGCATCATCACCAAGGCCGCTGCCGAAATCTAAGATGCTGTGATCGCCAGTTAAATAGCCAAATTTGGCTAGTTTTTGGAAAGGAGCTGATAAGCGATCTCGGTTAATTGCGGTTAGGTGGCGCTGAATGCCATTTGTAGGGGTTTTGGACGCTTGCTCTGCACATTCTTTTGGCTCTTGAATTGCTTGAAGTCTTCCTTGCTCGTCCAGCTTATAGCCTTTTCGCTTTATGAGTTTTTCCCATTGCTGCTTAAAGCCAATAGTTTTGGTGTTTTCATACAGGCCAATGGCTTCACCTTCCATAGTGATGGCTTTGAATGTGTCAACATCAGGGTGCGATGGAAGCACAAAGGTTTCCTTACGGTGCAAAATAGGTGGGTTTGCAGACTTGGTATAGTCGGTGCATTTTACGGATTGTGCTATGACATCTACCGTTGTGCTGGCACATAGTGCCGGATAAGCGTAGCGCTCAAAGTCTGGATAATGTAACAAGGTGAACTTAAAGTCTCGTTTAAAGAGCTTGAGCACATTCCAGGGCTGATCTAACTGAAGGAATTCAATCGCCTCAAACACCAAATTTTTTAATGGGGCAGGTAGGGCTGATTCTAACGCACTCTTGTGGAGGTAAATGGCGCTGGGCAATACCTTGCCAGTTTTAAGCGCTTTGATTTGTGCCTTGTATTCAGGAAAGCTGAGAGAGGTCGACATGTTCAAAATAGTAATAGTAAGCCCTGCCACGCTTTTCGAATTTAAGTTCACCACGTTCGCGGCGATGCATTAGTTCGCAGCCGCTGACCTTTAAATGCTTTTGTGTTTGTTTGCTGGTGAGCCAGTGGCCTTTGTGTGTCATGGGTTGCTCCTATGTGTTTTAACATCATAGCAAAGCTCGCTTAAATTAGTAGCGAGGATAGCGGCCATTTTTAAAGTGGGTAACTCTTTATTCATATTTATGCAGCAAAAATTAAATCTGCTCACTTTACCATCAGCTTGGGTAGCAAATTACCCGCTTACTAAACTCTAAAAATAAGTAAAAGGATTAAGAAATGAAAAAGCTGATTATTGCTGCGGCATTGAGTACGTGTGCGTTTTCTTCTGTGGCAGCAGAGGTAGTACTGGATAACGTAGGCGTCTATGCAAATAGTTCTGTAAAGCTGGATGTATGGGCGAGTGCCTACAATGCATATGGCTACTGCCATGTAAATGGTTTTGACGATGCAGTGCGTTTTACCACTAAGTGTGGTGAAGATGAGTCTACTTTTGCACGTTATGCTGGTGGCACTAAGTGGGTGCAAAAAGATAGCGGCTCAAAGAATCAGTGTTATGCACTGCTTGATACAGTGACTTGTGTTAACTACTAATAGCTGCGCAGTTGGTGGCATTGCCCGCCAGCTGAATTTTAGTCACACTTTTTAAGTGGATATTGGGCCGTGTTTGCGGCCTTTTTTAGGCCTCTTGTTATCCTCAGTTTTACTACTTGTTTTGAGTTTGGTTTCATTTTCTGATTTTTGTGCCTGGTCCTGTCCCCGGTTGATATAAGACCAAAATCTAATATCGGCAGGCTTTTTCATGTACCTGTAATGTGGTTATATTGTAACCTCATGTAATTGAGGTGGCATCAGCTTTGTGAAACCATAGCGTGTATAGCGAGCAGGATGCAAATTGAGCCAAACACTGTGTATGTCATTTCATCAACCATGAATTTATTCATCACGATAACTAAGGACAAACAATGAACACCAAAAAAATGACGCTGAACCTGCACAAAAAGGTCATTAAAAATCTAGACAATGTGGCACTTAATAAGTCGCTTACATATAAATTTGCGGGCGGCACTGGTGGTGGTTCTAATAGCTATAACGGACCTTGTTATACACCCGCAACATCCCAGCGTTATTGCTAGGGTACATTAAGTTTGTTGCTTGAATGACAGCGTTGTTTAATGTGTTTGAAGTGAGTTGAACTCAGAGGTAATAAGCGCAAGTCGGTGTTTATAACCGCCTTGTCAGTACAATTTGTGAGCTCAGGTGTTATATCGATTTTTTGGAGGTTAAGGATGCAGATTAAATTGAATAAAAAAGTCATCAAAAAACTGGATGACTCTGAGCTGGGTGAACCCGCGACTAAGCTAATTGCGGGTGGCCTGGTCAGCTCAATGTACACCATGTTGAAAACAGGTGTGTGTTAATTCCTGTCTCATGTGAACCATCTGTATTCAGATGGCCTTTTTAGCAATGTCAGGCTCCCTGTGTGGCATTGCTCTTTTTTCTGTTTTTAATGTTCACAAGGTTATACAAGGCTAGCCATCTTTATTGCTGCATAAGTGCATACTTAATGACCGAATAGACGCTTTTTTTGTATAACAGCTGTTATTTAATGGTTAATGCCTTTACCTTCGCGCTGCTGGGCGGTATAACACTCTAAACTTATGCAAAAACAAATTTCTATGTCTATTCAGTTGATTAAAAAGGCTGTTAAAGCCCTCTCGGCAAATAGTGAGCTCCAACCAGATATTCTTTACATTGAAGGATATTTAATGGGGCTGGGTGTTGCTTTGCAACCTCCTTTGCCAAGTGAATGGCTAGAGCACTTATTTGGTCACTATGAGCTCGACAATACGAAACCTTTGGAAGCCGTTATGGACTTTCAGGCTATTTGTATGCGCAAAATGATGCGAGACGAAAACGCCTTACCCAAGTCCTGTGTATTGTCTAAGTCCGATCCGAAAGAAAGTTTGCAGGCGGGAAAGCCTCTGCCACTTTATTGCATGGGTATGCTGCGCTCGCTGACCTGGATTAATATGGAGCATATTAATGCGGAACAGCGCCAGCAGTTACAATGGCTCAAAGAGGTACTGCGGGGCTTCACCAGTTATGATAAGGCCAAAAAAGAGTTTGATGATGGCGAGAGCGACTTTGAAAAAGTGCTAATCAAGCAGCGTCGAATGATCCCAACCTATGTTGCAAACACCGCTTATGCGATGCGCTTTGCCGACGATATGGTCGAAGTACTGGGCGAATATGGCATTACCGATGAGGAAATGCTGGAGCAGGCCAACGAAGTATTCAATGAGATGCTGGCAGAAGTATTGGACCGTGACGATGAGGCTGCGATTACAGAGTTTGATGGTCTGGTTGAAAAGTTTGAGGCCAATATGATCACCCCGGATTTCGTGACCGAAAACATGGGGGTATTCTGGAAAATGCACGAAACCCGGCCCTATATGATGTTACGGGCTAAGCGGGCGCATTTAAATTTGTCTTACGGGCATGCAGATAAGGCAGCAAAAGAGCTTCAGGATTTATTGCAACTCAACCCAAATGATAACCAGGGAAATCGCTATTTATTACTCAATTGCCTGATTGTGATGAAAGACTGGGCACAGCTTAGAGACTATCTTGGCCAGTTCAGTGAATGCTCTACCTTTACTCAGGCCGCTCATGCGCTGATGCTGTATGCTACCGAAGGTGACTCTGCACATAGCCGTGAGGCCAAAAGAGCACTGAAAGACTATAACAGCCATTTTCAGATGGTTGCTACGGGGCAGAAAAAAGCAAAACCTTATCTGGATACCTATTCTCCTGGCAGTGAAGAGGAAGTCGATTACTACCTCGAAGCGGGCGGTAAAAAAGCCTGGTTGAGTGTAGAGGGTAGCTTGTTCTGGCTCAGGCAGAAGTAGACTGAACAGAGAGCATGTTCAGTAAACTCCGACAGGTATTGGCCGGCATGTTTTTCACCAAATCCAAGTGCTGGGCTGTTCAGCCCTTCGAATATAGCCAGCGATTGTTTTTTAAATATCTCTTTTTCCGGATTTGATAGGGAAGCGGCTATCAGGCTGTGTGGAACCGGGGGTTGTTCTTTGGCACTGGTGATCAAACGACCGTATTTACACCACACTCCGTCATCCCGCACTTGATGCGGGATCTACTTGCCGGCGACTCGGTTTGGCAAAGTTAGAGCCATATCTGAAAATCTGTGCGGCTCGAGTTGTACTTTGAATGGTTCCCGGCTCGTTGGCCGGGATGACGAGAGGAGGTGTGGAATTGGGGAGTTTTGTCACTGGTGAGTAAGCGACACCATATTAACTCTTCACTCCGTTGAATGGTTCCCGGCTCGTTGGCCGGGATGACGAGAAGAGGTGTGGAATTGGGGATCTTTGTCTCTGGTGAGTACACGACACCATATTAACTCTTCACTCCGTTGGATGGTTCCCGGCTCGTTGGCCGGGATGACGAGAGGAGGTGTGGAACCGGGGATTCTTTGTCACTGGTGAGTACACGACACCATATTAACTCTTCACTCCGTTGGATGGTTCCCGGCTCGCTGGCCGGGATGACGAGAGGAATTGGGGATCTTTGTCTCTGGTGATCAAACGACCGTATTTACACCACACTCCGTCATCCCGCACTGATGCGGGATCTACCTACCGACAATGTGGTTGGCAATCTTGAGCCATATCTGAATATCTGTGCGGTTCGAGTTGTACTTTGAATGGTTCCCGGCTCGTTGACCGGGATGACGAGAAGAGTTGTGGAATTGGGGATTCTTTGTCACTGGTGAGTACACGACACCATATTAACTCTTCACTCCGTTGGATGGTTCCCGGCTCGTTGGCCGGGATGACGAGAAGAGGTGTGGAACCGGGGATTCTTTGTCACTGGTGAGTACACGACACCATATTAACTCTTCACTCCGTTGGATGGTTCCCGGCTCGTTGGCCGGGATGACGAGAGGAGTTGTGGAATTGGGGATCTTTGTCTCTGGTGATCAAACGACTGTATTGTCACCACACTCCGTCATCCCGCACTTGATGCGGGATCTACCTACCGACAATGTGGTTGGCAATCTTGAGCCATATCTGAATATCTGTGCGGTTCGAGTTGTACTTTGAATGGTTCCCGGCTCGTTGGCCGGGATGACGAGAAGAGGTGTGGAACCTGGGATTCTTTGTCACTGGTGAGTACACGACACCATATTAACTCTTCACTCCGTTGGATGGTTCCCGGCTCGCTGGCCGGGATGACGAGAGGAATTGTGGAATTGGGGATCTTTGTCTCTGGTGAGTACACGACACTATATTAACTCTTCACTCCGTTGGATGGTTCCCGGCTCGTTGGCCGGGATGACGAGAGGAATTGTGGAATTGGGGCACCTTTGACACAAGTGATCAAACGACCGTATTGACACCACACTACGTCATCCCGCACTTGATGCGGGATCTACTTGCCGGCGACTCGGTTTGGCAAAGTTAGCGCCATATCTGAATATCTGTGTGGCTCGAGTCGGCTCGTTGGCCGAGATGACTGAGTTAGTTTTTATGACAATACGAAACAGAGGATGAGATTGTAGGCTAAAATTTTTATACGAAAAGAAGGAAAGGATATCCTGATGCAAGCATATGTATACATCATGGCTTCGGCTCCCTGTGGCACTTTATATACAGGTGTCACGACTAACCTGAAGCAACGAGTATGGCAGCACAAGAGTAAAATTGATTTATCGTGTTTTACCGCTAGGTATGAAGTACTAAACCTTGTTTATTATGAAGTGAGCCAAAGCATCCAAAGTGCAATTAAACGAGAAAAGCAGCTTAAACGTTGGCGACGACGTTGGAAAATTGAGCTAATAGAAAAAAGGAATCTGGATTGGCGAGATTTGTATTCTTCGCTTTGACCTATGTTTAGATGACCTAAGGATTGGAGCTTGCTATGATAATAAGTGATTGTTTTAAAGGTAGAAATTAATTCATTGCCGTTATTGAAGTGCCCACATTCCGTCAATAAAGTGACCTCACACTCCGTCATCCCGCACTTGATGCGGGATCTACTTACCGGCGACTCGGTTTGGCAAAGTTAGCGCCATATCTGAATATCTGTGCGGTTCGAGTTGTACTTTGAATGGTTCCCGGCTCATTGGCCGGGATGACGTGAAGAGGTGTGGAACCGGGGAGTTTTGTCACTGGTGAGTAAACGACACCATATTAACTCTTCACTCCGTTGAATGGTTCCCGGCTCGTTGGCCGGGATGACGAGAGGAGTTGTGGAATTGGGGCACCTTTGACACAGGTGAGTATACGACCTCGCATTAACTCTTCACTCCGTTGGATGGTTCCCGGCTCGTTGGCCGGGATGGCGAAAGGAGATTAGGTTAGATGACGAGTGGGGGGCGGAGTGGTGTGACTTTTCAGTCTTCTGTAAATCTGCGTGTCGGCCTAGTCCAACCTAAAGCTGACCGAGAAACGCTTTTGCTGTTTTACGTGCCAGACAGTGGGTGATCGGGGCGCTGCTAAAGTCCTGTTGGGATACGTTGACGTTTTTGCTTTCCAACACTTGGTTGTTGGAATGCACCTTGACACGGCAGTTGGTTGTGCTGCCTTCTTCGCTGTAGATCAGCTCTACACGTTCGGCTTTCATAATTAAGTTTTTGTATGGGTATCCTTCGCTGGTGTAGACTTTGTCTGCCATAACGGTTGACCGGGCATATACGGCGTTGCTTACCAATAAGCCCAATAATGCTAGCGTTAATAGTAAATAGGTTCTCATTGTTTTGCTCCTGTTGTGTGTTTTACAGCTGCAAGTATTACCCTGCGACACTGAGCTGACAAACGAGTAATTGTTTTCTATAGTTAAGAAAAACTTAATTATGAGGTGCGTGATGGCGTACAAAATGCCGCCATTTAAAGGGTTATGGTACTTTCATGTTGCCGCGCAGCTGGGGAGCTTTAAGCTCGCGGCAGAGGTGTTGTTTGTGACTCAGGCGGCGATAAGCCAGCAGATCAGGGCATTGGAATCGGCTTTGGGGTGCGAACTATTTGACCGTCAGGTCAGAAAAGTCACGCTTACCCGTGAAGGGATGGCATTGCTGCCACATCTTACGCAGGCATTTTCCCAAATAGAGCAGGGGATAGAGGCGCTTCAGGCTGAGCCTCAGCCTAATGTACTCAACTTGTCAGTATTGTCGTCATTTGCAACTTGCTGGCTATTACCCAAAATGCCATTGTTCAATCAGGTGAATCCGCACCTGCAGCTGCGTATAGACCCCAGCGATGCTCAGGCCGACTTTCGAAATGGCGATGCCGATATTGGTATTCGGTTTGGGCTGGGCGAATATCCGGGGTTAAAAAGCGAATTAATCGCTGAAGACACGGTACTGTTGGTGTATAAACCCGGGTTGATCGACCCTGATAAATCTTTAAAAGCGCAGCTGGCGTCATTGCCGTTTATTCAGGATATCTGCCCTGACGCACAGCAGGCCTGGACGGCACTGAATCATGATTTGGGAAATCGTGAGCCGAAACCCAGCCAAATGGGCATAGATAACGCTGCTCTGGTGCTACAGGCTGCCGTTGCCGGACAGGGGGCAGCCATGCTACGTAAAAGCTTGTTAGAACTGGCTGTATCTTTAGGCCAGCTTGATGTTTATCCGCACTTTTCGTGGCCGTGTCGTTACAAGTACTATCTGGTCGCGCCTGCTGCTCATTTTGAATGGCCAAAGGTTCAGGCATTCAGAAATTGGCTTATTGCGCAGTTTATGGCAGGCGAACAGGAAACCCAAACAGCGGGTGCTGGCGGAGTGTTGGGTAATTCTATGCTAAACTCAAGCTTGGAATAAGTTCTAAAAAGGCACCTTTTTAATATGGTTGACGGTTTTAAGTTATTGATTAAATTACTTATCACTTCAAACCTGTTACTCGTTTGTCATGATGCATTTGCAAAAGAGCTTACGGTGGCTTTTGGTCTTAGCCGCCCGCCTTATGTGGATGAGCGAAGTGGCTCCGGGATCAGTGTTGAGTTATTTAAACAGGCAGCCGAGCCTCTGGGGTGGCAATACAAAACATTGTTTGTATCAATCAAACGGATGAAACGTCTGGTCGAGCGCGGGGATATTGACGTAGCTGTTGAAATGTCTCGCGCTCAACCCGGATTGCATTATTCCATTCCTTTTATCTCTTACAGTAATTATGCAATACACAGTCGCAACCCGGACTTTACCCTGAACTCGATGCAAGATTTGGCCAGCCACAGCATTTGCGCATGGCAAAATGCGTCTGAGCACCTCAAACTGAATGAAATAGTGGCCGGTAAAGAAGATTATCTGGAATTTTCAAAGCAGCGCGATCAGGTTATTGACTGGCTGAACGGCAAGTGTGATGTGATTTTGATTGACGACACGCTACTGCACTGGCACCTGTCTGAGCTTAATCAATCGCCTTCTGTCGTCATTAATAGGCAATGGGGCAAAGTGCTATTACCTTTTGAGAGCAATCCGCTGTGGTTTTATGTTGCATTTGCTGACCCTCAGTTAAGAGATGAGTTTAATGTCAGTCTTAAAAAGCTGGTACAGACTGGTCGATATCAGCAAATAAGGGAACACTGGAATAGTGTGGCAAAAGGCAGGTAAGTGCGGGGACTATAAACTCTTTAGATTAACAACTATGCTTCTATCAATTGCAAAATAGCGCTAACCCAATAGAGTAATTATTTGTATCGATTACGCATAGTGTATCATCTTCTACAGATCTACTTCAGTCGCCAAGGAGGCGCTTTAATAAATGAAAGACTGGATATCGAACCTGCTGTTGCTGGTATTCGTAATGTTTGCGCTGTATATGAATCGTGTACTTATCGCCGATCTGCTGGGTGTGAACATCTTTACTGAGCCTGCTATACAAAATAAAACCGTTTATGAGGCAAGTCAGCCCCAATACAGCACCCAAACTACTACACGATATAACGCCAACGATCAAGAAGCTGAACATTCGGAGCATTCTTCATGTGGCACACCGGCTCTGTACCAGTGCGATAGTGCTTCACTGGGTAAAGTGAAAATGCAAAACGCCGACGGTATATACACCTGGCAGGACGACAGAGGGATCACGCACTTTAGCGACCGGCCGCCAGAGCAGGGCGCGATGCAATATCGGTTTAAAGCAAATCAGGTGTTGGACTATTTTGAGCTGGAACTGGATCCGGGCGCGCAGAGTACCGGCTTTCGTAATCGCCTTGAGGCAAAGCTGAATGCTGTATTTCGTACCTATGCCGGGATGATTGGCCTGCAAGCGATGCGTAAAGTCAAGCTGCGCATAGTCGTTGCTAATAATCGCAGCGCCTATATTAAAATGCTTGAAGTATTAGATGCCAGCCCGCACGGCAATCAGGGTATTTACGTGTCTAAGCACAATATCGCTGTAGTGGAATATCGTAACGAAGCACAGGCCATGCGTACCGCTGTCCATGAAGCGGTTCACGCGATTAATCAGGCTGTGCTGGGTAATTCGCCACGTTGGTTTAACGAGGGAGTAGCAGAATATTTTGAGTACATAGAAACGTCTATGAACCTGAGCAAGTTAAAACCCAATAAAACCTGGGTGCGTAACGATTATCTGGTAGGTACTTTGGTGCATCCCAATAGCTTGTTTGAGGCGGCCGGTTCCTGGAGAGGTAAAGCACAAAGGCGAATGTACAAAAGTAGCTGGGCATTTATCTATTACCTTATGAGCTCGCAACGCGGACGTTCCCAGTTAAAGCATTATATGCGGCTGGAGCAGGATAACCCCTGTGATCTGCTTGAATACAACCAGATCCAGTCCATTTTTGAGACCGGAGCAGGGCAGTTTGAGAACAGTTACGCACAATTGGCAAGACAAAGGCTAACAGCACATCGATTTTAGGCGGTTGTTGGGCTGGCAGCTCTAAAGGTTGTTGATGGTTCCCGGCTCGTTGGCCGGGATGACGAGAGCAGGTGAGGAGCTGGGGGAACGCTGGCACAGGCGATAAAATGACTCTGCGTTAACTCTACACTCCGTCATCCTGCACCAATCCTCGTCATACTGCACGACTCCTTGTCATACTGCACCACTCCTTGTCATACTGCACGACTCCTTGTCATACTGCACTTGATGCGGGATCTACGTACAGGCGACGCGGTTTAGAAATTTTGAGCGATATCTGAAAATCCATACAGCTATATGTGGCATTCCAGCTGGATGTAGGATGGTTCCCGGCTCGTTGGCCGGGATGACGGCTAGTTATCTTTATATTGTCGACGATTCCGGTGCCTTATTCGTACGATAGAACTCTTCTCTGGCTCTTGCTTTAGCAGCGTAGGTGACGAGTGCACAGAGCGTGAAAAAGTTTATAAACAGTACAACGTTTAATCGGATGTTGTTCTTTATGAAGAGCTGATCCAGAAACTTCCATTTATATAACCAAACTTCGATATAAACAATGAAGTTAATTGCTATGTCAACCCCGAACAACATCAGAAGTCCTATTTCCTGCAGTGCGAGGTGGTGATTGTTATAGACTCGGCGGAAAAAATCCCAGTGTGTTTTTTGATATATCCAGTACGCGATATGTTTTCTGTAAATGATAGGAATACAAAATATCAAATCGAACACGATGCAATAAAGGTAAAAGTGTGTTGTCCAGGTCAAGGTTATAGGGAGTATGGCATCATCGATTGCCTCAAGACCAAAAAGAAATAGTAAAAAGTAGCGAGAGCACTCATATTTCCAGGTCGAAACAAGTGCAATTATCATCGCAATAAATGTTAGATAATAGACGAAGTCATATATGCTGATGTCCATTCTATTTATCCTCCTCGTCTTGCTCTTCATCGGAGTCTTTAGCTTCACTACTCGTAACAAAGCCAAAATACATACTGACCATGTCCTTACCAAAAATTAGAAACAGGTCGAGTAGCTGTGCACTGGTCATTTCGGTTTTACCGCTTTCCCAGTTACTGACGGTGGATTGGTCTACTTTTGAGGTCATTTTGGCGGCGAGCTCTCGCTGACTGAGCCCCATCTCCTGGCGCATCTGTCGAATAGAGCGTTGTAACTGCAGCTTGAACTTATCAATTTCCTTTTTGCGCTTCCCTGTTGTTGTTGTCATTCTTATATCCGCAAGTTTTATGTGGAGAAGAATTTTACACAACAGATACTATGTATCAATAAATAAGAATGGGTTAGCTACTTTTAATGAATATATTAATGGGGCTAACTATAGCGGAAGGATGAAGTCTTATGGCTAGGAATCATGTGATGAATATATTCATCAACGAATAGAGCTCATAGTCAATAATTTTAGCTATTTAGAAAAATTATAACCGATAAAGCTAAGAGCTCTAAAAGATGAGGATATAGATATGTAATAGAAAACGCGCTGTAGGAATTACAGCAAGGAAAGCAACTATTACTTTAATGTGATGCTAGCCACTTGTGTATTACTATTCCAACGGTGCTTCTAGAAAAGAGCCAGTTGCTATCCAGGCTTCTTTTTGCAAACGGGTGGCGTATAAACAGCCGTCCTATCCGGTAGATCTGGACCACCGGTGCCGCCGCCATCATAAACTTTTACAAGTGAATTTCTTGGAACTTTAGCCATGATAATATCTATCCTTAAAGGCGTTTTTCAATATGTGTAGCTAATGAAAAAGTTAGCAAACGTGAGACTATTTAGAGGCTAGCCGCATTTATTCTTTGGAACAGGTGGTATGTAAACAGCGGTACGGTCTGGAAGGCCAGGACCACCGCCACCACCACCGCCGCCCAAACCTGCATGAATTTTTCTTAATAAGTCTGTTGGTATTCTAATCATGATAGTGTTTCTCCCGTAGAGGTGTTTTTACAACGTAAGTAAGTAGTGCACATATACCAAACAAATGTAAACCAATTTGAATGGGGTTTCTGAATATAAGCTTAATGTAAGGGTTGTCGATTACATAAAGCTTATAGAGCCATATCTCTATATAAACAATGAAGTTAATCACGAAGTTGAGACTAAAGATCAACAGTAAACCAATTTCCTGCAAGGAATAGTGATGAGACTCATAGACCCTTCTAAAAAAGTCCAAACCTGTCTTATTATACAGCCAGTTAGATGTTGCTTTTCGATATAGAATGGGAGCCACAAACATGACATCTAAAATCATGCAATACAAGTAGTGGTGTGTAGTCCATGTTAAGCTGGTCTTATACAGCGCTTCGTCAATTAGCTCTACTATTAATAACAGGAAGAGAAAGTAACGCGAGCACTCATATTTCCACGTAGCTAACAAAGCAAATATGATTATCGGAAGTGGGGCATACGTAATAAAAGTACCAAAATCCATCCTAAGACTCCTTCTCTTCTTGTTCTTTTTTGGTGTCTGACTCTTTTTCTGCGTTATTCAAGAAGCCGAAGTACATCGCCACCATATCTTTACCAAAGATCAGAAATAAGTCCAGTAATTGGGCACTGGTCATTTCTGTTTTTCCACTTTCCCAGTTACTCACAGTGGATTGGTCAACTTTTGAGGACATTTTGGCAGCTAATTCCCTCTGACTCAAGCCCACCTCAATGCGCATTTGCCGGATAGATCGCTGCATTTGTACTTTAAACTTGTCAATTTGCCGTTTTCTCTTCCCTGGACTGTTCTTCATATTATTTCCTGTAAGAGGTATATTGATTATATTTTACTTTATTGTAACGTTGCTGCAATGTTTAATACCATGCGTCCTGCAATTGATGAAAACATTCATCACTTCTCAGCTTTTAGGTTTGTACGGCTATTATTCACTCTGTAAACGTTTTGGTTTTCTACTTTTTATACATTTAGGCCGGAAAATGTTCAAAGGTGTACGAGAAAGCACTCAGGAACAGCGTCGTTGCGTATTTTAGCGCAATGTAAGCTTGAGGTGAATTAGTTTGTATATTGGATATTGTTTTGGTGCGTAATTGTAGGGGGAATTACCAAGAAACTGGCAACCAACGCAAAGCAATTAATCAAGCTTAATGGGCAAATCTCAACACTGCAAAGTGAGGCAGTTTAAAGCAGCTCACTTCGTATGATTCGGGCAATGGAGGTTAAATCTGTCTGACGTTGCATGGCCTCGCTTTTACTGATCCCTTTGATAGCCTCGTAATCATCCAAAAAGAACGCGGTATCATACTTGTTTGAACGGGGGCATTTAACATAGACCAGCACATAACAATATTGAAATATTTGGTCTAATGAGCGGAAAAAGTCGATATCGCTGGCACTGATGTTTGGCTTTACCGTGTCGTTTAGCCTGTTTAGATAAACATGCTTGATATAGACCGAGCGGCCGTTGCGGGAGTACTTTGCAATATCGTGAACCCCTTGATTAAAAACGGTTTTAATCTGTACATCGCTTAGTGTTACCAGGCTGGAAGTAAACATGTCTGTGCCTGATTTGTGCGCCGACGTGGCCCATGACTTAAATTGTTCGAACATATCTTGGCTCCTTCAAGTATTGTTATTCAACGGGTTATGTACCTGGTTGCTATGTCCTTTAGTTCGTTTTTTTGCAGAGATTGTTATGCAACCATGTTGTTATAGTGTTAAATCATAGCCTAATTGAATATTAATGTGTTCATTAGTTGTAACTTTTTTAACGGGAAACTTACTACCCAGCACTAAAAGGCCGCGCTTAACGTGTTTTACGTTAGCAAAATGTTTCTTTTTTGACCGGTAAGCGCGAGCTCTAGTATCGGTTGCTCATAAGCACAAGTAATCAAACTAACACTGTCATAGCCCCAAACACCGCCATCCCGCACAACTCCCTGTCATCCCGCACTTGATGCGGGATCTACTTACCGGTGGCTCGGTTTGGCAATCTTTACTCAGTAAAAAGCGCGCTGCATCTCGTTTTCTGACACTCAGCGTTATTATCTGTAGGACTTGAATTGACTGCCGAATGGTTCCCGGCTCGCTGGCCGGGATGACGAGGGTAGGTGAGGAGCTGGGGACGCTTTGGTACTGGAGGCCAATCTAACACCGGAATGAACTCATACTTCGTCATGGGGACGCTTTGGTACTGGAGGTCAATCTAACACCGAAATGACCCTATACGCGGTCATCCCGCACAACTCCCTGTCATCCCGCACAACTCCCTGTCATCCCGCACTTGATGCGGGATCTACTTACCGGCGGCTCGGTTTGGCAATCTTTACTCAGTAAAAAGCGCACTGCATCTCGTTATCTGACACTCAGCGTTATTATCTGTAGGACTTGAATTGATTGCCGAATGGTTCCCGCCTCGCTGGCCGGGATGACGAGGGTAGGTGAGGAGCTGGGGACGCTTTGGTACTGGAGGCCAATCTAACACCGGAATGAACTCATACTTCGTCATGGGGACTCTTTGGTACTGGAGGTCAATCTAACACCGAAATGACCCTATACGCGGTCATCCCGCACAACTCCCTGTCATCCCGCACTTGATGCGGGATCTACTTACCGGCGGCTCGGTTTGGCAATCTTTACTCAGTAAAAAGCGCACTGCATCTCGTTATCTGACACTCAGCGTCATTATCTGTAGGACTTGAATTGACTGGCGAATGGTTCCCGGCTCGCTGGCCGGGATGACGAGGTGATCTGGATGAAAAATTGAGGTTAGCAGGACGAAGAATAGAGGTGAGCTGGAGGACGAGCGTATCGGAAGCCGTGGAGAAGTTCAGGATCGAATCACCGAGCAGGAAGCGCCAAGCAGGCAACCTCAGCGTTGCTATTCATCAAACCACCGCGAATTGGAGAATTGTTTCTGTGGTCAAAAATTATCAGTGCCCTAGAATTACTTTATTCATCAGGTGTTGAATTAACGTTCTGCTCATTCGACTGGCGATTGACTGGTACGGAGCGAGCAGAGACATACAGGAGCATTATGAAAACCCGAGGTCGTCCCGACAAAAACGATGAAGATGGCAGAGCCCGCCTGGTGCTGGCTGCCAGACGTTGCTTTACCACGGCACCCTATTCACAGGTTACTACGCGCATGCTGGCACAGGAAGCCGGTGTAGATGCAGCGTTGATCCGCTACTACTTTGAAAACAAAGAAGGTCTTTACAAGGCTATGTTTATGGAGGTAACAGGTGAGGTTATTACTGGCATTGAGCAAGCAATTGGTGATGACAAGCCATTTGACCTGGAAGATATCTTTCACATCTTTTATGACGTGATCAAACAGTCGCCGTCATTTCCTATTTTAATGTTTAAGGAAATTGTGCTTGAACAGGGGATCTGCCGCGACTATCTGATAGACAAACTACAAAATACCCGCAAGCCGTTTTTCTTCGGCATGCTTGCCCAGTTTAAGCAGCAAGGGCTGATCAAAGATGAACTGGACGACAGGTTACTCATTTTGAACCTGATGGGGTTGTTGATTTTCCCCTGGTATATGCGTGAAGGCATGGCCAAAGCTATGGGCATTGAATTTAACGATGAGCAGCTGTCAAAAATGGCAACCCACAATGCCAATATGTTCAAGTATGGCTGTTTTAAAGAGCGAGAAAAGCATGAAGATTAACTGGCAACAAAGACGCTGGCTGTTGGTATTACCTGTGCTGGGTATTGTCATTTTAGTGGCCCTGGCGTCGGGGAAAAAGCCGCCACAAAAACACCGCAATGGCGTAGATGCGTTACTGGTCGAGACGGCTGAAGTTAAAAGTACTCTGATCGAACCTTATGTGACAGGGTTTGGCAGGGTGCGGCCAAAAGAGCGTTGGCAGGCATTGTCTGAAGTCAGTGGTCGAGTCATCTATCGACATCCAAAGCTGGAAAAAGGTAAAGCGCTTAGCGCTGGCACCGTACTGCTGAAAATAGACCCCATTGATTATGAGCTAAAGCTGGCTCAGGCTCGATCCGACCTTAATTCCGCGGAAGCCGAGCTGTCTCGTACTCAGCTTAACGATGAAAAGCTGGCGTTATCGCTGAGACTGGAAGAGCAGCGCCTGAGTGTGTTGCAAAAGGAGCTGAAACGTAAGCAGGGGCTTTTAAATTCGGGCTCTGTGTCTGCTTCTACGGTGGATGCCGAGCAGGCTAATGTTTGGGCACAAGAGCAAAAAGTCCTGGATGTGAAAAACGCCGTGGACCAGCATCCCGATAATATGGCAGTGGCACAGGCTAAAGTTAAACTGGCACAGGCCAGGCTGAGTGAGGCCGAGCGCAAACTGGCAAAAACCACCATCACCTTACCGTTTGACGCGCGAATAGCCAATGTGAACGTTGAGATGCAGCAAGTGGTTGCCGAGCGTGAAAGCCTGGTCACAGCGCACCGAACGGACCTGATGGAGATACCGGTACAGGTTGCACTCAGCGATATGCGGCATTTTGGACAATACCTGTCTCCTCAACTGATTAAAGGGGAGTTTCCGGATGTACAAACCTGGGACCTCGAAGCTGAGGCCAGTTTATATATTGGTAATAAACAGTATAGCTGGCAGGGCAAGTTAACCAGTGTGGGTGAGAGTATTGACCCTGAAGGTAATACGGTCACCTTGATTGTCGACGTAGCGTTTGATTACAAAGCTTTTGAGCCTGGCAAACGGCCACCTTTGATCAGCGATATGTATGTGCAGGTTAAAGTAAAAGGTGCGCCAAGGCCGCTGTTGTCGGTGCCTTCCGACGCACTTCATGGTCGCAGACTTTATCTGCTCGAAGACGGAAAACTGACGATCCGTCACGTTGAAGTGGCATTTGAATCCAATGGCCGAACTGTGATCAGAAGCGGTGTGCGTGAAGGTGAAGTGATAGTCGTAAGTGATGTGATCCCCGCTGTGCCGGGTCGTGCATTGCGCACTCAAAATCAGGTGAGCGAGGAGCAGACGTTATGATTGCCTACTTTGCCCGTCACCCGACGGCAGCCAACTTGCTTATGTTGGCCATTATTGTACTTGGGCTGAGCGCACTGCCACAGCTTAAGCGGGAAACTTTTCCGGAAATTGCACCCAGTCAAATTCAGGTCAGTGTGCCATATCCCGGGGCCAATCCGGAGGAATCGGAACTGGCATTATGTGTGCCACTGGAAGAAGCAATGGATGGGCTCAGCGACATAGAGCAGATCAGCTGTGAAGCGCGCGAAAGCATGGCCAAAATGATAGTCGAGATGCAAGAAGGTGGTGATATCACCCGACTGATGTCGGATGTAAAAACCGAGGTAGATGCCATCGACACGTTTCCGGACAAGGCTGAAAGCCCGGTCATTAAGGAACTTGGCCGTACCGAGTCCCTGATCACTTTGGCCATCAGTGCAGATTTACCTTCTGCGGAACTCAAAGATTATGCTGAGTCAGTTAAGCATAAGTTGCAGCGATTACCCGATATCTCTTTGGTAGAAATTCATGGTTTTTCAGATCGACAGTTACGAGTTGAGTTGTCGCTGGCTTTACTGCGTCAATATGGATTGTCCATCAATGATGTCGTAAGCCATATTGAACGGCAAAATATCAAACTGCCGGCAGGTAATTTAGAGACTCAGGGAAAAACTCTGCAAATTCGCTTTGACCAGCAAGGGGTGACGGCCAAAGAGTTGGGCGAGCTGGTGATTGCCAGCACTCAGTCTGGCGGCCAGCTAAAATTGAAAGATCTTGGTCAGATCACGGAGCGGTTTGAACTGGATGAGGCGAAAGTTGAGTTTAATGGTAAACCTGCTGCACTGCTGAAAATTAAGAAAACCAAAGCACAGGATGCGCTCGATCTGGTCGAGCAAGTGTATAAATTTGTTGAGTCAGAACGCCGGCTACTGCCTGCAGGTATTGAGATGGCATTGACCTCTGATCAGGCAAAAATTGTCTCTGATCGCCTGGCCATGTTGACGACTAACTCCTGGCAAGGTTTTCTGCTTGTCTTTGCGGTAATGTGGCTGTTTTTCACCTGGCGTTATTCTTTTTGGGTGTCGATGGGGCTACCTATTTCCTTTCTTGGGGCATTCTGGCTGATGACTGTGCTGGGCGTGAGTATCAATATGATCTCTATGGTTGGCATGCTCATGGCCATAGGTATTCTGATGGATGATGCGATAGTGATTGCTGAGAGTATTGCCAGCCATGTTGAGCGAGGTGAAAGCATTGATGACGGGGTGATTAAAGGCGTAAAACAAGTAGCGCCTGGCGTACTGTCGTCTTTTTTAACCACGGCATCAGTGTTTGTCGGGCTGGCCTTTATCGCCGGTGATATTGGTCAAATCATGAAGGTGTTTCCGCAAATGCTGCTGGCTGTGCTGGTGGTGAGTCTGGTCGAGGCTTTCCTTATTTTGCCCAATCATCTGTTGCATTCACTGCATAAAAAACAGGATGAGCCGGAGTCTGGATTCAAAGCTCGGTTTAATCAGCGCTTTGAACGCTTTCGCACAGAGGTACTGGTTGAATGGGTTGAACGTGTGGTGACTTACCGTTATGCCGCAGTTGGTGGGGTACTGGCGCTGTTCTTCCTCAGTATTTCTTTAATGGCGGGGGGATTTTTAAAGTTCAAAGCGTTCCCCGAGCTGGAAGGCGATATTCTTGAAATGAGACTGCTGATGCCGCAAGGCACGCCGTTATACGAGACTGAACAGCTGGTTGCCCACGCAGTAGATGAACTTAACAAACTAAATCAGGAGCTTACACCAGTGCAACCTGAGCAGCAGGCGCTGGTGCAAAATGTGATAGTTGAATACAACAACAATCAGGATGCCGGTGAAGAAGGGACCCATGTTGCCACTGTACGTGCCGATTTGCTCACGGCTGAAACGCGCAATACCAGCCTGCTGGTACTTCAGGATCGCTGGCGTGATGCAGTCGGTGAAATCCCGGGCGCGCTGGCGCTGGCCTTTAAGCAACCAGCAGTTGGCCCAGCCGGGCGGGCAATAGAGATCCGCTTGTATGGCAATGATCTCGCCATGTTATCGAGTGCCTCGTTTGAAATCCAGCAGGCGCTGGCCGAGTATGATGGTGTGCAAAATCTGATGGATGATCTGCGCCCGGGTAAGGAGGAGTGGCTGGTGCGTCTGTTGCCGGGGGCTATGTCTTTGGGTGTTGATGGGGCAACGATTGCCAACCAGCTCAGAACCGCTTTTTTCGGTCAAAAGGCCGATGAGTTTCAGCGTGGAGACGAAACTATTGAACTGGACGTACGACTAAGAAAAGAAGATAAGGCATCCTGGTGGCAGCTACAGAATTACCCAATCACACTGGCCGATGGCAGGCAGATCCCGTTATCGGCAGTGGCAGAGCTTATCCCGGCCCGGGGCTATGCACGGATTAATCGGGTTGATGGTCAACGTTCGGTGACCATCATTGGTGATGTTGATGCTGCGATTGCCAATACCGGCGAGATAATTGCCGCGGTCGACAAAACTGTCGTTGCCCAGCTGCTGGATAAGTATCCGTCTCTGTCAGTAAGCTATGAAGGTGAGGTGAAAGAAGGGGGCAGTACAGGTTCATCTATCGGTAAGAAGTTCCTGATGGGTCTGGTCGGTGTGTTTATCATTTTGAGTTTTCAGTTCAGAAGTTATATGGAGCCTGTGATGGTCATGCTGGCTATACCACTGGCTCTGATTGGCGCACTTTGGGGGCATGTGTTACTGGGCTACGATTTTACCATTCCCAGCATGATGGGGTTTGTATCCCTGGCGGGCATTGTGGTGAATGACTCCATTTTGTTGGTCACCTATATTAAGGAACATCAAAAGGAGGGGCTGGATGCCCACCAGGCTGCGGTGCAGGCCGCACTAGAAAGGTTCAGAGCGGTATTTATCACCACCGCAACCACAGTCGCAGGCATGCTACCGTTGCTACTGGAAACCAGCTTGCAGGCGCAAATCTTACAGCCGCTGGTGGTGAGTTTGCTCTTTGGTATTGCGGCTTCGTCTTTCCTGGTGTTGTTTATTTTGCCCTGTCTGTATGTGGTCCTTGAAGACCGAGGGCTGGCGGCACAACATCACCTGACTGAATCGCAGGTAAGAGCTTAGGTTGTTCATTTGATTACCGTACTTGGTACTGTAGGCCAATCTAACACCGGAATGACCCCATACGCGGTCATTCCGCACAACTCCCTGTTATTCCGCACAACTCCCTGTTATT
The DNA here is from genome assembly GCF_024124545.1 of Pseudoalteromonas sp. XMcav2-N. Lineage (GTDB taxonomy): Bacteria > Pseudomonadota > Gammaproteobacteria > Enterobacterales > Alteromonadaceae > Pseudoalteromonas. The sequence goes on along the minus strand of NZ_JAMXSF010000010.1, from coordinate 13,325 downwards.
CCGCACAACCCCCTGTCATCCCGCACTTGATGCGGGATCTACTTACCGGCGGTTCGGTTTGGCAATCTTTACTCAGTAAAAAGCGTACTGTATCTCGTTATCTGACACTCAGCGTTATTATCTGTAGCACTTTAATTGACTGACGAATGGTTCCCGGCTCGTTGGCCGGGATGACGAGGGAAGGTGAGGAACTGGGGACTCTTTGGTATTGGAGGCTAATCTAATACCGAAATGACCTCATACTTCGTCATGGGGACGCTTTGGTACTGGAGGCCAATCTAACACCGGAATGACCCCATACGCGGTCATCCCGCACAACTCCCTGTTATTCCGCACAACTCCCGGTCATTCTGCACAATTTCCGGTCATCCCGCACAAACCCCTGTCATCCCGCACTTGATGCGGGATCTACTTACCGGCGGTTCGGTTTGGCAATCTTTACTCAGTAAAAAGCGTACTGTATCTCGTTGTCTGACAGTCAGCATTATTATCAGTAGCACTTTAATTGACTACCGAATGGTTCCCGGCTCGTTGGCCGGGATGACGAGGGAAGGTGAGGAGCTGGGGACGAATTGGTACTGGAAGCCAATCTAACACCGGAATGAGCGCATACTTCGTCATGGGGACGAATTGGTATTGGAGGCCAATCTAATACCGGAATGAGCTCATACGCGGTCATTCTGCACAACTCCCGGTCATCCCGCACAACCCCCTGTCATCCCGCACTTGATGCGGGATCTACTTACCGGCGGTTCGGTTTGGCAATCTTTACTCAGTAAAAAGCGTACTGTATCTCGTTATCTGACAGTCAGCATTATTATCTGTAGCACTTTAATTGACTACCGAATGGTTCCCGGCTCGTTGGCCGGGATGACGAGGGAAGGTGAGGATCTGGGGACGAATTGGTACTGGAAGCCAATCTAATACCGGAATGAGCGCATACTTCGTCATGGGGACGCTTTGGTATTGGCGACCAATCTAACTCCGAAATGACCCCATACGCGGTCATCAATAAAAGAGCCACTTAGTTTATAAAAAGTCATTGACCTAAATCTAAGTTGAGGTTTTATCTTTGCTGCACTTTCAGCGCAATACCGCGTATGAAAAATAAAAAAGGATAAAAAATATGAACTTAAATCAGGTCACATTGAGCGTTAACAATATGGATGATGCTGTCACGTTTTATCTTAAGCTGGGTTTTATACAAATTGTTGATACGCCCCATTATGCACGCTTTGCGTGTCCACAGGGAGATGCGACTTTCTCTTTGTCCCTGAGTGCAGACGAAATCATTCATAACACCACCATTTATTTTGAGCATCAGGCACTGGATGAATGGGTCGCACTGATTGAATCGCGGGGCATTGCGTTGTTGCAGGCACCCACCGAAGAGTCATACCTCTGGCGCGAAGCCATTGTGGCAGATCCATCAGGTAATAAAATCAAATTATACTGGGCTGGTGAGAATCGCCTTAATCCGCCATGGCGGGTAGAAAAGCGTTACAGCGATCTGTGTAACAGCCTCTGACTTGTATAAAGGGTAAAAATGTTTTCTACTGGCGCTTTAGTTTATCGCTGCAAACAGGAAAAACGACAATGATAGATTTCAGATCCGATACCGTGACCAAACCATGTAAAAACATGCTTCAAACTATGCTGGAGGCAGAAGTAGGGGACGATGTATATGGCGATGACCCGACGGTAAACCAGCTTGAGCAGTTTGCAGCGCAGCGCCACGGGTTTGAAGCGGCGGTGTTTGTGAGTTCCGGCACACAGGCTAACCTGTTGGCCATTTTGGCGCATTGTGAGCGTGGTGATGAGTATTTGTGTGGGCAAAGTGCGCATAACTATCGCTATGAAGCGGGTGGTGCAGCGGTACTGGGATCGGTGCAGCCGCAACCTGTTGAAAACGAATCTGATGGCAGTTTAGACCTGAAAAAGCTGACAACGTATATAAAACCGGATGACTTTCATTTTGCCCGTACCAAGCTGCTTAGCCTGGAAAATACCATTGGCGGTAAGGTTCTCAGCCTGGATTATCTGGCACAGGCACGTGCCTTTTGTGATTTACACAAACTGCAGCTACATCTTGACGGCGCCCGGGTATATAACGCGGCAGTAGCATTAGAGGTCGACATTCGGGCAATCGCTCAGCATTTTGATTCTATGACAATTTGTCTGTCAAAAGGCCTGGGCGCTCCAGTTGGCTCTTTACTATTGGGAAGTAAGGCGCTGATTTACAGGGCTAGACGCCTGAGAAAAATGTTGGGAGGTGGTATGCGCCAGGCAGGTATACTCGCTGCAGCAGGCTTGTACGTACTGGAAAACAACGTCGAGCGTTTATGTGAAGATCACCAAAATGCGCGTTATCTGGCTGAGCGACTTAATGAAGTGGATGGATTCAATACTTCGGCTTATCAGGTGCAAACCAACCTGGTCTACGTGGATGTTGCCAGTGAAATTGATATTCATAAGATTGCTAAAAAGCTGGTCGAGCAGGGGATCCAAATTACCCCAGGATATCAGGGGATGAGGCTGGTGACCCACCTGGGTGTTAGCCGTGCAGATATAGATACCCTAATTAAGGTGCTCAAAGCGCAGTAGCCTCCAGATACTGGGTTGTTGTATGGTTGTTTTGTTGATTAGTTGTTTTTATTGTGTTAACAATGGGTTTTAATATAAGGAACATTGTAATGAAACTGACTCTCAACAAGAAAAAACTCAAAGGCCTGACAGCTGACAGCAATGCTTTGCCTGGTGAAATGACACCTGAGGTTGCGGGTGGTACGTATACCAACCATCCGATCCTGTGTTACCCAACGATTGACCCTGCCTGCAATACCGACATACAGCAGGGTTGCCCAACCAATGGTGACTGCTATACCGCGTATGGAGATCAGTACTGCCGGATCCCCGCATAAACTCAATATATAGTATAAGGAAAATAAGCCATGAAACTGACACTTAACAAGAAGAAGCTCAAGGGTTTGACAGCTGACGACAAGTCGTTGCCAAACAATATGACACCAAAAGTAGCCGGCGGTTATCCGACCGATTTTGCACCTTTATGTGGACCAACTATGCAACCGCATTGTAATACGGCGGTCTTTTATGGTTGCCCGACTAATGGAAACTGCTATTCAAATGAGTTTATGAACTGCCCCGATCCAAGCATCTGATTGTTCAAAAACTAAATAATAAAAGCCAGGAAATCCTGGCTTTTAACGTTATTGGAGCCGTGTAAATTCGGTAGCAAGTTAATTGGTCACCAGGGTAAGGTTTTCAAATAAAAAAAGTCGATTACTGTCTACTTGTGTTTTGCCTGTATCCAGGTATTTTTGCTCAAGTACACCATCGGTGGACCAAGTCGCAAAGTCGTCATCGTTTAGTACACCCAGCCTTGTGTTATCAATCAGCCACATGCCTTCGAGTTTGTCGTGTGGATAACCAACCTGATCAATCAGATCGAGTACCAGAGATTTAGTGACAGGCACAATCCCAGCGTCACTCAGTGCTTCCCAGCCTTGTTCCATGATCACTTCTTCCAGTGTTTTGCCTGAAATAACCAAACCGAGCGCGTTATCTTGCGTTATCAACGGCGATGAAGCGATTTCTTCCAGGTTAGTGGCGTCACTGAGGTTGATTTTATAAATGCGTTTCATGGCATCCGGGTTGGTGCCATAAAATGCGCCATCTCGCTCAATAACCAGAAACTCAGAGTCAGATAGCGCAACGATACCAGAATTTGAATTCTGGTTCTTTTCCTGTTTGTACAGGTATTGTCCCACTGCTTTGGTTTCCAGGTTGACGGTTACAATACGAACGATATCTAAATCTTTGACAGTCTTGGAGGGGTTATACAGGGTAGACTGCATTATACCTACCAGTGTTTTTTCGTCTGGTGTGATTGCCAGGCCTTCCATGCCTCGATTGGCACGTCTATTGGCAAATTCAGCTGGCAGGTGTAGTGCAACCCGGTTATCTTCTGCGAATGCGTTAATTCTTGCCAGTTCAACGCCGTTGGCATCAAAGTGGACAATATGTGGGCCATATTCATCACTGACCCAAAAACTACCATCTTTTAAGGCAACCAGGCCTTCTCCGTCCAGGCCATAATCGTCTAGTTTGAGCGGGTTATCCTGCTCATGATACGGCTGAGAGTTATCAACCAAAATGGGCGCTCCTTCTGCTGTATAGGGGGTTTCTCCTGTGCCCCCGAGATCAGAACTATTAGGCAGACCGGTAATTGGTGTGCCATCAGGGCGCTTGAGTAAAATTTCTTTTAACTTGACTACGCGACCGTTGCTTTGCAGCTCAAATAAGCCGATGCGGGGCGTATAGTCGGGGGTCGGAAACTTCTTACCTTTACCGTATTCCCCGGTATATGTGGCATTGGGTCCGCGGTCAGTCAAAGCATAAAACTGCGTTTTGTTGGTTGGGTGGGCTACCATATCCGAACCATAACCGCCATTTCGGATTTCGAAGGTGCTGCCTGCAATATCGCCGTTTTGCAGATCACTGCGTAGCGCGGTATGAGGCAATGCAGAACCTTGTGCTGAAAGCGGAGATGGTTGGCACACATAATTAGTCTGGGTGACTTCCACGCCACTGAGTTGGTTATCACTGTTAATGTCGACACCTGAGTGCAACGCTATGCCCCCAAAGTAGCATTGGGGATCACCCATGGGCAGGGATACCTGACTTAACAGGCTGGTCAATCCTTTCGCACCGGTATTGCCATTTACGCCGTTGATGCCATCTTCACCGTTAATTCCAGCCTGCCCGTCTTTTCCATTATCACCATCGCAGGCCGCAAGGGCGAATATCACCGATAAAGCCAGCAGGGGTTTTGTACTAGGTTTCATTGTCGAATCCTTTTAATGATTGTCGCCAGAGTTTGCACATTCTGGCTGATTGAGTTTTGGGGCGAATACAAAACAATCTAAACGGGTACAATAACGAATTGATGACAGGACTTAGCCAGAGCATTGAAACAATTGATATATTGACGAGCGGTGAGACAGGCCTGAAGAAAATACCGCTGGCACGGGCTGAGCTGCGGCTGATATAAAAAAGCTGCATTACTCCGTTCATTTGTGAGAGTCTGGCAATATCAGAACAAACACAATGGGATAGCAACAATGAAGACAATCGGATTGATAGGCGGTATGAGTTGGGAGTCAACGTTAAGTTACTACACTTTGCTTAATGAAGGGGTAAAAGCACAGCTGGGGGGCTTACATTCGGCCAAAATTGTTTTGGTCAGCGTTGATTTTGCAGAGATAGAAGCGCAGCAGCACAAAGGTGACTGGCACGGTGCGGCTGAGTTACTGGCTCAGGCGGCACAGTCTGTCGAAGCTGCGGGGGCTGACTTCGTGTTGATATGCACCAATACTATGCACAAAGTAGCAGATCAGGTTCAGCAGGCGATTTCCGTCCCCTTGTTACATATTGCCGATGCAACCGGCCAGGCGCTGGTACGAGATAACATAAAGAAAGTCGGGCTGCTCGGTACACGTTTTACGATGCAGGAGACTTTTTATCGTCAGCGGCTGGAAGACAAGTACGCTCTGGAAGTCTGTGTGCCAGATAGTGCCGATCAGCAGCGCGTTCATGATGTGATATATCAGGAACTGTGCCTGGGCAAAATATACGACAGCTCTCGGGACGAGTACTTAAAAATCATCGCGGCACTGAAAGCCGCCGGTGCCGAAGCGGTTATTTTGGGTTGTACTGAAATAGCCCTGCTTATTGGCGATGAAAATCTGGAAATACCGCTTTACGATACCACGAGTCTGCATGTACGAAGTGCGCTTAATTTATCGCTTGAACCAGAACAATCATAGCCCAGGGTCGTAAAACACGAGTACAAAGGCGTAATAAAGCGTAATTGCTATTTTGGTGATGATAAGTAATGCTAAGTTATTGGTTAAAGGACAAAGAAAGAGTCAGGTTATGGCATCAATAGAAAAACAAAAGCTGAGCTTTTATGCACAAAATGGGTTTGTTCGCTTTGAGCAGGCGTTGTCACAAGACTTGTTGCAGCGCTTGAGAGATTTGTCTGTCAAATTGGAAGCGTCGGCAAAGGAAGATTTGGCAAAAGGGGCATTACGCAATCAGTACTATTTGTCTACTGAATCTGGCGAACCGAAACTATTTCGTTACAATGATCTGCTGTTTGATGACCCTGAGCTTGTTTTAGATTTGCTTGCCAGCCCAACTATGATGGCGATTTGTGAGCAAATGGTGGGTGAGGGCTGTGTGCCTATGCAGCTTGATTTGGTATACAAATATCAGCATCCCCATCCACATATTTCCTGGCACCACGGTGCACCACATCCCAGAAATTATCCGTATCTCAATGTTGGCGTTTACCTGGATGATGCGGATTTGGATGATGGCTGTCTGCGTTATATTCCGGACTCGCAACATGAGATTTTAGATATCTATGAGCTTTCAAGTCAGTATGGCTGGAACATTCCCGGCGTCGTGCAGCAACCGGCGAAGGCGGGGGATATTTTGGTGCAGGATATGATGATACTGCATAGTTCTGAACCGAAAAGAAGTGAAGGGCCACGGCGCACTATCTATATCGAGTTGCGGCCTGTTGCCGGCATCGCCGAAAGTGAAAAGCAATCTGCACAATGGGCTGAGCTCAGAAAGCAATGGATGGCACATGTGATTCAGGCGACTGCGCCGGAAAATGTGCCTTCAGGTTGGCTGGACTATTATGGTAAACCTGAGCATGACCTGACAACCCTGGTTAACTTGATTAAAGATAGATGGGAACCGGCAATCCCAGCCGTGTGGTCTCATCAAAATGTTGAACACCCGGATTACCCTACACCGGCAGATTTACGCTGATACCTCGGGGTTTTACTCGATTCCATCTGCATGAGGTTGGTAAGACGCACAAAGTTGCCGACCTCCTGACTCCACTTAGTGTGATATTCCTGACACTCGCTAATATCGGTCCGGCTCCCAACTAACGGGTGGACCGAGTGACTTACCATTGCTGCTTTCAATAATAAGCCATTTCTTCTCCCGCTATTTGATGGATTTATATACTGAACACGGAGTTTTAGGTCACTAATTATTCTTATTTTTATGCTTTATATGAATTTTTTATGTTTTTATTAAAGATTTCATATTTCAATTGTGTGACAATGATGCGGCTAAATTAATTAAGGAGTAATTATGAAGTTAAAATCTCTTACCTGTTTTGTTGCCATTGCCGCAAGCGCTCAAGTCACGGCATTTACCCAGCTGGGCGGCAGCGGGGTAATGCCCATTGGCCATGAATGGTTAACCCGAACCTCAGCTCTTGAGCTTTTGTCACAAAACACTCAGGTAGAAGATGCCAATGACCCTCGTCTGAGCTGGAACAAAGGCTTAGCAAAATCAACAGAGCTCAATATCGCGCAAACTGAAGTCGCAAAAATTCTTGCCAGTCGTCGTAATGACAACACTTATTACTCAGAATATGACGCAATCTTCGCGGCGATAGTCGGTGAGCGCTGGGTGGATATTGCCGGTTTTAATGTCACCAATGCCAGTATCGATCCCACAGGTCCAAACTGTTTTAATGCCGTCGCTCAGGAGCCTGCTGACCTGCAGCAGGATCACTTTATGCGTCGCTATGACGATGTGGGTGGAGCGGGTGGTGTAGATGCCGCAAAGCGCGGACAAGCCCGGTTTATTGACCATTTCGTCAATGCTGCCATGGCGCAGAGCAAGCAGATTAAAGTGTGGGATGGGGGAGGCTATGCCAGCGCGGTAGAGGTGGATCATAACTACTTCCTGTTTGGTCGGGCTGTGCACTTGTTTCAGGACTCATTTAGCCCTGAGCATACGGTACGTCTGCCTGAAGACAACTATGAAAAAGTCTGGCAAGTAAAAGCCTATTTGTGCTCCGAAGGAGCTGAGCAGCATACCCATGCCACCGGCGACGCCATCAGTTATGAAAGTGGCGATGTGATCTGGTACCCGGGCACGCGTACAGATGGCAGCTGGGATGGTTATAGGCCCAGCAATATGAAGCCCGTAGCGCTGGTGGCACTGGAAGCCAGTAAAGATCTGTGGGCAGCATTTATCCGCACTATGGCAACGCCGGTTGAACAACGTGAAACGTATGCACGTACGCAAGCTCAGATGCTGGTTGATGCCTGGTTATCATTTGACGAAACCGCCATGCGTCAATGGTATGATGACGAAAGCCGTCGCGATAACACTTATGTACTGGCACCGGGGGAATCTGGCAAAGGGAAGTCTCTTGAACAGTGTATGGCAGAGCTGAATGTTGGGACCGTCAGCCAGCTAGAGCGTGTCGCTCAGTTGGATGAAGAGCGCCGTCAGTGCTTGTATAATGTTGAAGCCGTAGAGGGCTATGAAGACCTTAACGATCCTCTGATGGATATACCTTACAACTGGCAATGGAAATCAACTTTCTGGAAAACAGCCCCTGAAGGCTGGCAAGCCCCAGACTTACCTGCGGATGCGGGCCAGGCCATGATCCTGAAAAGTGCAGAGACAGGGCTGGCGGTATCAAGCGAGTCAGGTCTGGAGAATCATGCCAGACTTAAGGCCAGTGGCAATACGCCTGTCGAATTCATTGGTGTGACCGGTAAAAACCAGCAAGTGTATTTTCGCGCCAGAGAAAATGCAGGTCTGTTCCTAAGTTACAGTGCCTCTTCAAGCGGCTACGTAAAGCTTTGGGATTCTGCAAAAGACTCGGGGTTTGACCTGATCGATCAAGGTGGTGTGTGGAATCTCAAAAGCACGCGTTGGGAGCAATATGTCTGGCTTGATAGCAGTTCGCAGCAACTGCACCTGAACCGTCATGGTAAGGCCAGCAATGACAACGCGAAATGGGTGTTCAAATACCAATAATGTTTGTGAGTGCCTGAAAGTCAGGCACTCACAATATAGCACCGATATTCAAAGTTTTGTCGATGGCGCGAGTACAAGATTTACCACAGCGCGTCTGTAGCTCGCGTCAATGCATTTTGGATTACCCGAGGCATGACTCTCGCAGTGTTATACCGACCAAAAAGTTTCTCCATAGCTTACATGGCGACTTTCGCGCGCAGCTTCTCAATTGAATCAGGTTCCAGAAACCGGGCTAGTGGATTCTATATTAACTCATTTATCAAGTTTTAACTTTGACGGGATCTGAGTACTGATTCGCAATGAATCACAGCGCATACCAAGGGTTTGCAACAACAGGTAATCTGCGAAAATGGAAGGGTTAAGTTACAATTGAACTTCCGATTGCAGGCAGTAAGTATACAACTACTGCTTGCTTACACTCTATACAGAGTGGCTTTTTCAAAAGCACCACTTGAGATACATCATCCGTCTACTTTGTAAACTTTTATTCCCTTGACTTAAGAACTTAATTGTCTATTTTTAAACCAGAAAAGTTTTCAGATTGTTAATTGTGATACATTGGTTTTTACACCCCAACAAAGTTTTGATTTATAACTTAATCATTCATTGTGTTGGGTAGATGTTTTTCTGGTAAATATTTCAAATATTTGAACACGATGCTAAGGAGAGAGATGAATGACTACACTTAGGTTTGATGAAGGAATTGAGTTTGAATTGGACACAAAAGAATCTGGTTTCTCCGACATTAATAGTCAATCCAATTCCGTGGGTACAGTGAATAAGCTGAAGAATGCTCTTGAGACAGTAATGATCCCCGTAGTGAACACATTCAAAGAGTTGAACAAAGATATAGCAATGGAGTCAGCCATTGTAGAAGTTGGAATGAAAGTAACTGGAGAGGGGAATTTTATTGTCGCGAAAAGTGCAATGGAAGGACACGTAAAAGTATCAATGACGTTTAAGGCTTGTGATCATGAAAATGAATGACTCAGTTGTGATGGTACATGATGAGAACAAAACAATTACAGGCACAGGTTTTTCTATAAAAGAGGTTGAAAATGGAAGCTACGTCGCCACGTGCTACCACACTGTTGAGAAAATACTAAAATCACAGTTAGCCCCCATTGTTAATGGTATTGCGTGCGATTTGGTTTCGTCATTTCATGAAAAAGGCGTTGACCTTGCCGTATTATTTTTACCAAATTGTAAGATTAGGGCGATTCCGTTGGCACATACGCGGGTTGATGGGGAAGCTGAGGCTAGAGTGTGTGGGTGGTGTTCATTTAATGGTAATCAGATAGAAAAAAAAGAAGTTTCTTCCACTGTGCGAGTTAATAGTAATGTTGTTATATGTAAGGATGGTGGACATGAAATTAATTATCTGAAGTTGACATCGAATGAAGAGTTTTTGCCTGGTTATAGTGGCTCCCCTATTTTTTGTGTAGACAAGAAAAATGTTATTGGGGTTCTGAGCTGTAATCTACATTTGGAGAACAGTGTTAACCCATATGGTGTATCTTCAGAGTACCTGATGAAGTTTTTAGATGAGATTGATGAGCCTAATTTAGAATGTATGCTAGTTGGCAAAACTTTTGAAAAGAATGTGTTTGAGAGTAACAATAATGCTGAACTTTCTAAGCGGCTTCTTGGGTGTGAAAATTTTAAAAAACTTCGACACAATCTGGTTGATATTAACAATGATTGTTCAAGTAAGACCTTAATTGAGTTTTCTGGTCTTCCCGGTGTTGGAAAGTCAGTCGTTGCTTCTTATATATATCACTACTGTAAAAATAGTAGTGAATCTCAAGTTCATTTCATCGATCTAATGAGTATCGAGAAGGATATAATTTTAAAATTAACTACAAAAGAAAGGTTTGAAAGGTCTCTAAATTTATTAGGTAATACATCCCAAGATGCTATTTATATCTTTGACGGTGTGGATGAAAAAGTAGAATTGTCAGAAGTTGTTTTTGACTTTATATCGAACGACTTTATCTGCAATGTTATTATTTTCAAAAGAAGTTACAAAGGTATATCTCACTGCAATGATCGAGTAGGTTTTCAATGTATATTTTCCAGGCATTACCCATTTGAGGTTGGTCTTCCAATAGATAAGATTAATGAGTTGGAGTTAAACTTACTTACTGATTTCTCATGTTGTCAAGACATTAATAATGAGAAGTATGTATTTGTCGCGGCCCAGCTGTTGATTCGTTGGTTTTTCGAAAGTAGAAATAATATTCGACTGCTCAACTTGTTGATAAAGTATGTTCAAGATTCTGGGGTTTCAGATTTTGACGACTTTAATAATTCTGATAAATATAATGGCTCGCTTTTTTTGGAGTGTTTCTTTAGAGATTATGTTGAGCGCTTTGGTGAGCACTTTGACTCGGCAGATGAAAATATGAAGAATGCTGCCAATTTTGCATATCGCTTTCTGGTTACAAAAGATCCCAGTCAATCAAGAGGGAGGAATAATTTACTCATTAAACGTATAGCCACACAGAGCTTTGAAATGCTGGGTTGGTTATGTGCTAGTCATATTTGTGATGCAATAAAAAAGATGTATAAAGAGAGCCTAAACGGAATAAGAAGTGGCTCTCGTTATATGGAGTTAGAGAATGTATATCCTTACTTAATAAATAAGCATGCCAAAAATATCATTCTCAGAGAAAATCAAAGTGAGTTTGTTGATGCAATTATATCTATTTATGACTTTTCAGGTAAGCGGCTTCAGGCATTTTTGTGCTATTTGCTGGGTCGAGTCACCAAAGTAGACTTAAAGCAAAAGGCAACGAAGTTTCTTTTAAATGCTAAAAACCAGTTGAAAAACATCGAAAAAAGAATGGTTCTCGGTGATTATAAAGATGAAGACTTAGTGTTGCATAGAACGATATATATCAGTTTGATATATCTAAATCAAAAGTCTGATGAAGAATATATAAAGTTGATAGCTTCAAGTAAGTTGCTTGACTCTGTTAATAAGGGTTTTCATTTGTCCTATTATGGTGATGGGGACTATATCCAGGATAATGATATGGTCGCTAAAGACGCCAATCAGAGCTTTAAAAACACCTTGCGCCAAATAGAACAAAAAATCTATATTGCCAAAGATGGGAATGCTGAATCTCTATTTAACCTGGTTGTTTATACTCTGTTTTCTCTCGCACTTGGCAGGCTGCAAAGGCGCACGCTGAGTCAAACGGACAATAATGGGAAGTTAAAAGAGCTTGCTGAAATAGCTCTTAAAATTGATGGGCTACTTGATTTTAATCGAAGTGTTTTGAAGGCTTTTTTATTCTACTACAATAGTAGTCTACCTCCATTTTCAGAATCTCTGGTTCAAATGTACAAACTGAAAGAAACTCCAAGGACGGGATGGAATAAAGAGGTTTTGAGCGATAAAATTGTTCGAAGAATTAGGGGGGCAGAGTCTGTTTCATCTCATACAGACTTTGCCGTTAGGTTAGCACAAATTTATTTGCCTTCTAATCAGCAAATGGAAAAACTGATTAAAAGTGGAAAAATCACAGATAATAAGTACTTAAATTATGATAAAAGTGACATCATTATCCAGTTGATAAATCATGATTTGGGAGAGTATTATGCCGGAGATGTTGTTGATTTTGAACGAACTGAAGAGTCGAATGAGAGAGAGCATGGCGCGGTATTAAAAATAGCACTTACAACAACGTGCGGAGGTTCGGAGTTGCTTGCTGATCCGTACGAAACGGTGTACAAGCCTTGGTTAAAATTCAATAGGAATTTTTTCGAAGATGATGACTTACCAGATATTAATACTTGCATAGCAAGGGACTTAGATTCGCTTGAGTGTTTGATACAGTTAATTCTATATAAAAAGAGGCCTGATTCTGTTATATCAGACTATTCAAACTTTAAGAAAGACTTGATCGGGGGCGTTAAAACAGTTTTATGTAGGCATATAATGGAAGAGGTAGTTTTTCCTATTGAAGATTCCCAGGAAGGTGCTTTTAATTGATGTAGATGAGACTGTATTACCTGTTTATTATGAGCGTCATTAATCGATTTTATTTAGTCAGAGATAAGGTCTGATTTGAATGCTCCTTAACTGCTAAATTTCACCACTTATGCTGCTGGCTTTCCGTGGGCCAGCGCTAACCAACATTTGTGCGTCGTGTTAGATTGCTTGAACCTTGTTGCCAGGCAAGTAGACTAGTCGATTTGTCAGATGTTTGGTTTGTTTTTCTACATTGATTGTAATTGAGTATATTCCTATATGATGTTTTGCTAGGGAACAGCTTTGACACACTTCAAGGCTATCGGTGTAGCACGGCGGGATCACACTTTGTAAAAAGGCTTTAACACCCGCCGCTTTTCTGATCTAATAACGCCCACTTTTATCACCATCTACTTGTTAATTATGTCATTATTTAGCCACCTTGAACTTGTTGAAG